>JBCNOY010000015.1:0-24338 GCA_039593615.1 Enterobacterales bacterium
AACCAACGCGGTAAAAACAGACGATTTCCTGTCTAATAATCAGGCAAATCAGCTCTCACAGCGGCACAAATCAGCGCCATCGTCGCAGCGACCGATGCTATCCTGTTTAACTTACGCTCTTTGCTGACCGATTTTCTTCAAGAAGGATTTCAATGATTCGCTCCTCTTGACGCGGGCTTGCTTGCCGCGCCGGGGGGGGGGGCGGGGGGGGGGGGGGGGTTTTGGGGGTGGGGGGGGGGGGGGGGGGGGGGGGAACGGGGGGGGGGGGGGGGGGGGGGGGGGGGGGGGGGGGGGGGGGGGGGGGTTTTTTTTTTTGGGGGGGGGCGCCCCCGCGCCCCCTCTTTTGTTTTTTTTTTTTTTTTGGGGGTGTTTCCTTTTTTTTTTTTTTTTAAGAGGGGGGGGGGGGGGGGGGGGGGGGGGGGGGGGGGGGGGGGGGGGGGGGGGGGGGGGGGGGGGGGGGGGGGGGGGGGGGGGGGGGGGGGGGGGGGGGGGCGCAAAAAAAAAAAAAAGCGCGCAGCATGGCCGGATTGCCGTGGATTGCAGCCATGGCGTTTTTTATGCAGGCACTGGATGCCACCATCCTCAACACCGCGCTTCCCGCTATTGCGCAAAGCCTTGACCGCTCCCCGCTGGCGATGCAGTCCGCCATCATCAGCTACACCCTGACGGTCGCAATGTTGATTCCGGTCAGCGGCTGGCTGGCCGACCGCTTTGGCACCCGCAGAGTTTTCATGCTGGCCGTAACGCTCTTTACGCTCGGTTCGCTGGCCTGTGCGCTCTCTCCTCATCCTTAACGGAGCTGGTTATCTTCCGCGTATTACAGGGCATTGGCGGCGCGATGATGATGCCGGTGGCGCGCCTGGCCTTGCTGCGCGCCTATCCGCGCAGCGAACTGCTTCCGGTGCTCAACTTCGTCACCATGCCGGGACTGGTCGGCCCGATTCTTGGCCCGGTACTCGGTGGCGTGTTGGTCACCTGGGCAAGCTGGCACTGGATCTTCCTGATTAATATTCCGATTGGCGTTGCGGGCCTGCTGTATGCGCGCAAATATATGCCGAACTTCACCACGCCAAGGCGCAGCTTCGATATGGGGGGCTTTTTCCTGTTTGGCCTGAGCCTGGTGCTATTCTCCAGCGGGATGGAGCTGTTTGGCGAGAAGATCGTCGCGACGTGGATGGCGTTTGCTGGTGCTGTTATCAGCGGTCGTGGTATTCTGCTGTTCCTTCTTTATATACGTCACGCGCGCCGTCACCCGACGCCGTTAATCTCTCTTGGGCTGTTCAACACCCGAACCTTTTCCGTCGGGATCGCCGGCAACATTGCCTCGCGTCTGGGAACCGGCTGCGTACCGTTCCTGATGCCGCTGATGCTGCAGGTCGGTTTCGGCTATCCGGCGCTGATTGCCGGCTGCATGATGGCGCCCACGGCGATGGGCTCGATTCTGGCAAAATCGACCGTGACGCAGGTGCTGCGCTGGTTTGGCTATCGCAAGACGCTGGTTGGCATGACGGTCTTTATCGGTTTGATGATTGCCGCAGTTCTCGCTGCAGTCCGCCGCGTTGTCGCTTCCCGTCTGGATGCTGATACCTGCCGCTGTTTGTGCTGGGCATGGCGATGTCCACGCAGTTCACCTCCATGAACACCATCACCCTGGCGGATTTGACCGACGAGAACGCCAGCAGCGGCAACAGCGTGCTGGCGGTCACCCAGCAGCTGTCGATCAGTTTAGGGGTGGCCGTCAGCGCGGCGGTGCTGCGGTTTTATGAAGGTTTTGACAGCGCGAACACCGTCGAGCAGTTCCACTATACCTTTATCACCATGGGCGCACTCACCGTGGTTTCGGCGCTGGTCTTTATGCTGTTAAAACCGAAAGATGGCCGTAACCTGATCAGGCCAGGAGAGCGAGAAAACGCGAAAAGGGGCGAAAGTTAAGGGGACCGAACCGCGTTCCATCAGAACAGGAGTAAGCTGCAGGCGTTGCTGCTGCAGCGTGGGCTGCGCCATTCGGTGGATCAACACATCGATGGCCAGCTCGCCCAGCTCATCTTTTGGCTGATGGATGGTGGTGAGCGGCGGCGTCATATAGCGCGCCAGCTCAATATCATCGTAGCCCATCACCGCCATATCGTGCGGCACGCGCAACCCGGCCTGATACAACGCCTGATAGGCGCCAACCGCCATCGCGTCGTTGCCGATAAACACCGCCTGCGGACGCTGCGGCTGCGCCAGCAGCTGCTGCATGGCTTCAAAACCGCCGTGAAATTCAAAATCGCCGGTGCACTACGATAGCCCGGCGGAACCGCCAGGCCCGCGGCGGCCATCGCGGCTGACGATACCCTTCCAGACGCAAACGCGCCGGGGTTTTATCCAGCGGCCCGGTAATACAGGCGATGCGGGTGTAGCCTTTATCGATCAGATACTGGGTCGCCATATCGCCGCCCAGCAGCGAGTTATCCTGAATAAGATCGCTGCGGCCGTCGAACGGCGCCCAGTCCATCATCACCGTCGGAATGGAGGGATAGCGCTGGATGATCTCTTTCGAGGGCTGGTGCGTTTCGGTGCACAGCAGCAGCAGCCCGTCGACGCGTTTTTGCATCAGCGTTTCCAGGTTACGGTTCATGCGCTGCTCGTCGCCTTCGGTATTGCACAGCACCAGGCTGTAGCCGCGCTCAAAGCAGCTGCGCTCCACGCCGCGCACCAGCTCGGAATAAAAGGGGTTGGTACTGGCGGTGATCAGCATGCCGATGGTGCGCGTCTGATTGAGCTTCAGGCTGCGCGCCAGCGCAGACGGCGCATAGTTGAGATCTTTTACCGCCGCTTCGACTTTTTCCCGAATCGCCTCGCTGACGAAGCGATCGTTGTTAATAACGTGAGAAACCGTCGAGGTAGAAACGCCCGCCAGGCGGGCGACATCTTTCATGGTGGCCAAGCGTTACCCCTGCTGACTTAAGAATTCATCGATCTCTTTACGCCACGGAACGGAAGGCTGAGCGCCCTTGCGCGTCACCGCAATCGCGGCAGCCGCATGCGCGAAGCGGATCGCATCATCCATTCTCTTGCCTTCCAGCAGCGCGGTCACCAGTGCACCGTTGAAGGTATCTCCCGCGGCGATGGTATCAATCGCCTTCACCTTAAAGCCGGGCACGCGACGGCCTTCGCCATTTACGCTTGCCCATACGCCACGGCTGCCCAGGGTGATGATCACCGTCCCGATGCCTTTGTCGTGCAGCGCCTGCGCGGCGCGCGCGGCATCGTCATCGTTTTCAACGCGAATGCCCGTCAGCTTTTCGGCTTCGGTTTCGTTCGGCGTGATGATGTCCACCAGCGCCAGCAGCTCGTCAGATAATACACGGGCCGGGGCCGGGTTAAGTACGACAGTGGTATGATTTTCATGCGCGATGCGGGCGGCGGCCAGCACGCTTTCAACCGGTGACTCCAGCTGCATCAGCAGGGCTTCCGCTCCGGCGATGATTGCACGTTGCGCTTCTACGCGCTCCGTCGTCAGCGCTGCGTTAGCGCCAGCATGAATACCGATGACATTCTCACCTTCGGCGTTGACGAAAATCAGCGCCACGCCGGTGGATTCCCCTGCAACAACGCTGACCGGTGCGATATCAATGTTGTCGCTTCGCCAGCTGCTTGCGTACGCGTTCACCGGTATCGTCATCGCCCGTGCAGGCGATAAACGCAATATTCGCTCCGCTGCGACCGGCGGCGACGGCCTGGTTGGCCCCTTTACCGCCAAAAGCCACCTGATACTGGTTACCCGTGACGGTTTCGCCCGGTGGCGGGGAACAATGTCAAGGTTAAGAATGTGATCGGCATTGATACTGCCAAGGACGACGAGGTTGCCTGCGGTTTTTCATGGTTGGGTTGTCCATCTGAGAGCGCCACCGGTGTTACCCGGTGGCGTATGCCACACTTTTCTTTATTGGTGTCCCTCAGGCCGCCGTGCGCTTGTTTGGTGTTTTACGGGGTGCTTAGTGACCAGTTTCAGGTCAACCGGGTTTTTCGCCTGAACTTTTTCGCCCTTCAGCACTTTGTCGGCAGTTTCAACGCCAGTGGCGCCAATCTGCTCAGGCAGCTGAGCGATGGTCGCAGCCAGTTTGCCATCGTTTACTGCTTTTTCACCATCCGGCGTGCCGTCAAATCCGACAACCATCACATCGGTTTTACCTGCGGTCTGCAGGGCACGCAGCGCGCCCAGCGCCATTTCATCGTTCTGCGCGAAGACCGCCTGCACGTCAGGGTGCGCGGTCAGCAGGTTCTGCATCACGTTCAGACCTTTAGTACGGTCGAAGTCGGCCGGCTGGCTGGCCAGCACGTTGAATTTATGCGCTGCAACCGCCTGCTGGAAGCCTTCGCCACGCTCGCGGGCAGCGGACGTCCCGGCAATCCCCTGCAGCTCGATAACTTTCGCGCCTTCGCCCGCTTTCTTCGCGATGTAGTCGCCCGCGATTTTGCCGCCCAGCACGTTATCAGACGCGATGTGGCTCACCACGTCACCTTTCGTTGCCTGACGGTCCAGGGTAATCACCGGGATTTTCGCCTGGTTTGCCATCTTCACGGCGTTGCCTACGGCATCGGAATCGGTTGGGTTGATCAGCAGCATTTTGGTGCCGCGAACGGTTAGATCCTGAACGTTAGCCAGCTCTTTCGCCGGGTTGTTCTGTGAATCCAGCACCACCAGGTTGTAGCCCAGTTTATCCGCTTCTTTCTGCGCACCGTCCTTCAGGGAGACGAAGAACGGGTTGTTCAGGGTAGAGACCACCAGCGCGATGGTGTCTTTCGCCATGGCGTTAGCACTTACGGTTGCGCTCAGCGCGACAGCGGAAACCAGGGTAGCCAGTTTTTTCATGTTCATATCTAAGATGTCCTGTAGTGTCGTCAGTTACTGTTTTTTGTTGTCTACCAGTACCGCCAGCAAAATCACCACTGCCTTAACGATCATCTGGTAATAGGAGGAAACACCCAACAAATTCAAACCATTATTCAGGAAGCCGAGAATCAGTGCGCCGATCAACGTCCCAACAATGCGACCTTTACCGCCCGCCAGACTGGTACCGCCCAGAACCACTGCTGCAATGGCATCCAGCTCATACCCGGTGCCCGCCGTCGGCTGCGCGGAAGAGAGGCGCGCCACTTCGATGATGCCCGCCAGTGACGCCAGCAGGCCGCACAGCGAGTAGACGATAACTTTGACTTTATTAGACGCTGATGCCGGACAGGCGCGTTGCCGCTTCGTTACCGCCCAGCGCATAGATATAGCGGCCCAGGCGGGTATGATGCAGCATGTACCACGCCGGCAGGAAGACGATAGCCATGATCCAGACCGGCGTCGGGACGCCCAGCGGGCGGCCGATACCGAACCAGCCAAACAGATCGGCGTTATCGGTGAAGCCGGTATTGACCGGGCTGCCGTTGGTGTAAACCATGGTCACGCCGCGCAGCAGCAGCATCATCACCAGCGTGGCGATAAACGCCTGCACGTGGCCTTTTGCCACAATCACGCCGGTGACGGCGCCAATCGCCGCGCCCAGCGCCAGCGCCGCCGCCACGGCCACCAGCGCGTTGACTTCAATCCCGACAATCGAAGCGGCGACCGCGCCGGTGAGCGCCAGCAGGGAACCGACGGACAGATCGATCCCTGAGGTCAGAATCACCAGCGTCATGCCCACCGCCATAATGGCGTTCACCGACGTCTGCTGCAGAATGTTGAACAGGTTATTCACGGTGAAGAAGTTCGGGCTCATGGTGGCGACCAATCGGCGATCAGCACCAGCAGGGCAATCAGCGATTTTTGCTCCATCAGCCACGCCTTTGTGAAATAGCGGCGACCAGAAACAGCCTGGGTAGTCATCTTCTTACTCCTGATTCACGCGATTAAGC
This sequence comes from Enterobacterales bacterium, assembly GCA_039593615.1. Lineage (GTDB taxonomy): Bacteria > Pseudomonadota > Gammaproteobacteria > Enterobacterales > Enterobacteriaceae > Enterobacter. Next base: position 5,890 of record JBCNOY010000015.1, read on the forward strand.
TTGCCCACAGCGGCAGCCATCAGCACTTCCTGGGTGGCCTGCTCGCGAGTGAATTCACCGCCGAGATGCCCTTCATGCATCACCATAATGCGATCGCTCATGCCCAGCACTTCCGGCATCTCGGAAGAGACCAGAATGATGCTCAGCCCGTCGGCCTTGAACTGGTTAATCAGCTGATAGATCTCTTTTTTCGCCCCCACGTCGACGCCGCGGGTCGGCTCGTCGAGGATCAGCACTTTCGGGCGCGTCATCAGCCCGCGCGCAATCGCCACTTTTTGCTGATTGCCGCCGGACAGCAGGCCAATCGCCTGCTCCATCGACGGCGTTTTGACGTTGAAGAGGCGGATAAAATCGCTCACCGCCTGCTGCTCGTCTTTATGCTTCAGGCTGCCGCCGGCGCGGCTGAAATAGCGCAGCGCGGTCAGCGACATGTTCTCTTTCACCGACATGCCCAGCACCAGGCCGTCGCGTTTGCGGTCTTCGGAGATATAGACGATGCCGTTCGCCAGCCCATCCTGCGGGGAGCGGGTGACCACTTCATGGCCGTCGAGGGTGACATAACCGCTGGTGCGCGGCAGTGCGCCGTACAGCACTTTCATCAGTTCGGTGCGTCCCGCGCCCATCAGCCCGGCCACGCCCAGGATCTCGCCCTGGCGCAGGGTAAAGGTGACGTCGTTCACGCCCGGACCGCAGAGGTTGTCCACCTTCAGGCGGATCTCGCCCGGCGCTTTATCCAGATGCGGGTACTGATCTTCCAGCTTGCGTCCCACCATCATTTCGATCAGCGTATCTTCGGTCAGCGTCGCCACTTCGCGCTCGGCAATAAACTGCCCGTCGCGGAAGACGGTGACGTCATCGCAGATTTCAAAGATCTCTTTCATGCGGTGGGAGATATAGACAATCCCGCGCCCCTGCGATTTCAGCTCGCGGATCACGCGGAACAGCGATTCGGTTTCGGTATCGGTCAGGGCGTCGGTCGGTTCATCCATAATGATGACCTTCGACTCGAAGCTCAGCACCTTGGCGATTTCCACCATCTGCTGATCGCCGATGGAGAGATCGCCCACCAGCCGGTCGCTCTTAAAGCGCAGATTCAGCTTCGCCAGCAGCTTGTCGGCTTCGGCATACATGGTTTTCCAGTCGATTTTGCCGAAGCGGTTGACGAACTCGCGGCCGAGGAAGATGTTTTCCGCAATGGTGAGCTGCGGGATCAGGTTCAGCTCCTGGTGGATAATGCCGATACCCGCTTCCTGAGAAGATTTCGGGCCGGTGAAGGTGGTTTCTTTACCCAGCCAGAGCAGCGAACCGGCGTCGCGTTGATAGATACCGGTCAGCACTTTCATCATGGTGGATTTGCCGGCGCCGTTTTCGCCCACCAGCGCCATCACGCGCCCGGGATAGACGTTCAGCGCCGCGCCGGAGAGCGCTTTTACGCCGGGGAACGATTTATCGATCCCTTTGAGTTGCAGTAATGCGTCCATGATGGCCTCAGAAGGTGACGCCAGCACAGAGAATGATATTCGCATACGGGGAACACTCCCCGCTGCGAATCACCGCCTGACTGTCTGCGGTTTGTTGTTTGAACTGCTCGTGCGTTGTGTAACGAATTTCGATGGTGTTTCCCTGGTGTTGTTGCAAGTTGCTGTCAAGTATGGCTGAGCAACGTTTCGTGGAGTTGCGGATTATGTTGTTTGATTTCCGCCGCGAGAATGGCCGCCTCAACCTGCATCTCCGCGGTCACCACGTCCAGTACCTGCATAAACGAGGGCGCACCCTGCGTTAACGCCATATCGATACGGGTTGTGCTGCGCGGAACCGGTAAGCCTGCATCGCAAACCACCAGCGTATCGGTATGCCCAAGACGGGAAATAACCGATGAGATTTCTGAGTTGAGTACACGTGCCTTTCTTCATTTTCTTGCTCCACTAGCGAAACGTTTCGCTGTCTGGCAGTGTATTAAATGTACATGGCAACTCAATGACGGCATCACGGAAATGTGATCGCCATCGAAACGTTTCGCCTGGGCCGGGGAAAATTTGAGTTTGGCGGGATGGCGGAGCCCACGACGTGGCTCCGCAGGGGAGGTTAAGGCAGTTTACGCACCTGTTTAACGTCCAGTTCAATCGAATTGAAATCCTTATCCAGTTCGCCGGTCAGCTCGACCTGATCCTTCGGCGTAATGGTCTGGCCGTTCCAGCGTTTGTGGTCGATCTCCACTTTCATGCTGCCGCTGCTGTCGCGGAACAGATAATCTTCATCGCCGATCTGCTTATCAAGCTGGCCGCGCACGGTGATCCAGCTGGCATCCTTCATCTCTTCGGCCTGTTTTACCGTCACCACACTGCTGTTATCGGCCTTAAAACCGCCGGCTTTAGCCTGAGCGGCTGGCGCGTTAGGGTCGACAAAGCCACCCTGCTGGGCGGCTAACACCGGGGTTGCCGCCAGGGCGATAATGGCGAACAGCGCTGCACTCTTTTTCATTTTTCACCTCATTTCCATGTCTGTGCGGATTACGGGAGCTATTTCACCACAGGGTTCTTAACAGGATCTTAAGGGAAAAAAAGAGGGAAAAAATAAGCTAAAATGGGCGAATGACGCTGTACAAGCGCGCATCTGCTTCGTATAAACCCCCAGGTAACCGGGAGAAACGCATGCGCATTTTATTAATTGAAGACGATACGCTGATTGGCGATGGCCTGAAGGTCGGCCTGACCAAACTGGGTTTCAGCGTCGACTGGTTTGTCAGCGGCGAAGCCGGATTTCAGGCGCTCAACGCGGCGCCATGGGATGCCGTGGTGCTGGATCTGTCGCTGCCGCAACGTGACGGGCTGGACATCCTGCGCCAGTGGCGTGAGCAGGGCGCGGATGTCCCGGTGCTGATCCTCACCGCACGCGATGCGCTGGACCAGCGCGTGCAGGGCCTGCAACTCGGTGCCGACGACTATCTGTGCAAGCCGTTTGCGCTGACGGAGGTGGCCGCGCGTCTGCAGGCGCTGATTCGTCGCCGTCACGGTCAACTGCAGCCGGAGCTGCGTCACGGCAGGCTGGTGATGGCTCCCGGCAGCCACAGCGTGATGTTGGATGGCGAACCGCTCAGCCTGAAAAGCCGTGAGCTGGCGCTGCTGGAGCTGTTCCTGCGCAATCCCGGTCGCGTACTGACGCGTGCGCAGCTGGAGGAGAAGCTGTACAACTGGGACGACGACGTCTCCAGTAACGCGGTCGAAGTGCACATCCACCATCTGCGTAAAAAGCTCGGCCGTCAGTTCATCCGCACCGTACACGGCATTGGCTACACGCTGGGAGCGGCAGAATGAGTCTGTTTCTGCGACTGGCCATCGGCTTTCTGCTGTTAATTATTCTGTGTGGTGCCAGCGCCACCTTTAGCGCATGGCAGCAGACGCGCGACACCGTTAATGAGCTGTTTGATACCCAGCAGATGCTGTTCGCCAAACGCCTGCTGGCGCTGGATGCCAGGCGCCTGCAGGCCGCCTCGCTGCCAAAAACCAAAGCGATTTTGCGCCACCATCGCGGCGATCAGGATGACGACGCGCTGGCCTTTGCGGTGTTCAGCGCCGACGGCAAACCGCTGCTGAACGACGGCGAAAACGGCCGCGATTTGCAGTTTACAGCGGATCGCGACGGCTTCCACGATGGTCGCCTGCGTGGCGATGACGATCGCTGGCGGCTGCTGTGGCGACCCAGCCGATTAGCAGTGGCGCGTGGTGGTCGGACAGGAGTGGGAATATCGCGATGATATGACGCGCGATCTGGCACTGAGCAGCCTGCTGCCGTGGCTGGTGGCCATGCCGCTGATGTTGCTGTTGCTGCTGGCGCTGGTGTGGTTTGAGCTGCGTCCGCTGAAACGCCTGACTGCATCGCTGCAGCAGCGCGTGCCGGATGATGCCACCCCGCTGACGCCGCAGCGCCTGCCGCTGGAGGTGAAGCCGCTGGTGGCGGCGCTGAATGGCCTGTTCGCCCGCATGGCGCAGCTGGTCCAGCGCGAGCGACGGTTTACCTCCGATGCGGCGCACGAGCTGCGCAGTCCGCTGGCGGCGCTGCGCGTGCAGAGTGAGGTGATTCAGCTGGCCGGCGATGACGAGGCGATGCGCAACCATGCGCTGCAGCAGCTCGACAGCGGCATCCTGCGTGCCACGCGGCTGGTCGATCAGCTACTGACGCTGTCGCGCGTCGAAGCGGACGATCTGCGCAGCGAATTTCAGCCGGTTCCCCTCGCGCCGCTGCTGCACCAGCTGGTGACGAACACCAGGCACAGGCGGCAGCGCACAACCAGGCTGACGCTGACGGCTGACGCGGAACCGGTGATGAACGGTCATCCACTGCTGCTGGGTTTACTGCTGCGCAATCTGCTGGATAACGCGCTGCGCTACACGCCGTCCGGCAGTGAGATTCAGCTGCGGCTCAGCGCGCGCAGGCTGGAGATCGCGGATAACGGACCGGGCGTCAGCGCAGAGCAGCTGGCGCGGCTGGGCGAACGCTTCTGGCGACCGCCGGGGCAGGCGCAAACCGGCAGCGGGCCTGGCTTGTCGATTGTGAAAAATGTGGCTCAGCTGCACGGCATCCGGCTGACCTTCAGCGCGGTGCAGCCGCAGGGGCTGCGCGTCACCCTCAGCTGGTGACGCGCGATGCGTCAGATTTCGACCTGCGTTCCCAGCTCGATCACCCGGTTAGGCGGGATCTCAAACTGGTCCGGCGCGCGCAGGGCGTTGCGCTGCAGGATCAGGTACAGCTTGCCGCGCAGGCGCAGATACCACGGGCGCTTGCCGATGATCAGCGACTCGTGCGACATAAAGAACGAGGTCTCCATCATCCGGCAGCTCAGCCCTTCCAGGCCGCAGCGGTGGAACACCTCCTCCACGTTCGGCGTTTCACGCCAGCCGTAGCTTGCCACCACGCGCCAGAAGGTCGGCGACAGCTGCTCGATGGTCACGCGACGCACGTTGTGCACGTAAGGCGCATCTTCGGTGCGCAGCGTCAGCAGCACCACGCGCTCGTGCAGCACCTTGTTGTGCTTCAGGTTATGCAGCAGCGCAAACGGGATGACGTTGAGCGCGCGCGACATGTACACCGCCGTGCCCGGCACGCGCACCGGCGGCGATTTCTCCAGCGAGGCGATCATCGCCTCCAGCGAATTGCCGTGCTCATGCATGCGGCGCAGCAGGCGGAAGCGCTCGCTCTTCCAGGTGGTCATGACGATGAACATCACCAGCGCCAGCGTCAGCGGCAGCCAGCCGCCGGAGAACACTTTGTCCAGGTTGGCGGAGAACAGCGGCACGTCGATGCACAGCATCGCGATGAGAATCAGCACCACCAGGAAGCGATTCCAGTGCCAGTTCTGAATCGCCACCGTTGAACACAGAATGGCGGTCAGCACCATGGTACCGGTTACCGCAATACCGTACGCCGCCGCCAGGTTACTGGAGTGCTCGAAGCCGACGATCACAATCACCACCGCGAAATAGAGCAGCCAGTTGATCACCGGGATGTAGATCTGGCCGGATTCCATCTTCCGAGGTGTGAATGATGCGCATCGGCGGCAGATAGCCCAGACGCACGGCCTGGCGCGTCAGCGAGAAGACGCCGGAAATCACCGCCTGCGAGGCGATGACGGTCGCCAGCGTCGCCAGAATCAGCATCGGCATCAGCGCCCAGTCCGGTGCCAGCAGGAAGAACGGGTTTTTGATCGCCTCCGGGTTTTTCAGCAGCAGCGCGCCCTGGCCGAAGTAGTTCAGCACCAGCGACGGCAGCACCACGATAAACCAGGCCAGGCGGATCGGGAGCTTGCCGAAGTGGCCCATGTCGGCATACAGCGCCTCGACGCCGGTGATCGACAGCACCACCGCGCCCAGCGCCACGAACGAAACCGTTTTGTACTCCATGAAGAAGTGCAGCGCCCAGTAGGGGTTCAGCGCCTGCAGCACTTCCGGGTTATCGATGATGCTGCGCGCGCCCAGCACCGCCAGCATGATGAACCACAGCAGCATCACCGGCGCGAACAGCTTACCAACCATGCCGGTGCCGTGCTTCTGAATCACAAACAGCAGCGTCAGTACCATAATCGCCAGCGGCACGATGTAGCTATCAAGCGCTGCGGCGCGGCGATCTCCAGCCCCTCGATCGCCGACAGCACCGAGATCGCCGGCGTGATCACCACCTCCCCATAGAAGAAGCTGCCGCCAATCAGGCCCATGATCACCAGCATCGCCGTGGCGCGCGCCGGGTGTTGCGCCCCGCCAGCGACATCAGCGTCAGGATCCCGCCTTCGCCGGCGTTGTCGGCGCGCATCACGATAACTGAGGTATTTAAGGGAAACCACCAGGATCAGCAGCCAGAAGATCAGCGACAGGAAGCCAAACACGGCATCGCGTTCAACACCAAAGCCAAACTGGCCGGAGAGACACTCACGAAGCGTATAGAGCGGGCTGGTGCCGATATCACCGTAGACCACCCCGATCGCCGCCAGCGTTACTGCGGGTAATGATTGCTTATTATCAGTGCTCATAGACTAGTCTTTTCGTTTGAATAACAAATGCCTCAGCCCGGCGCTCAGATCATCAAAAAGCGCACAGTATGCACGATATTCCCGAAAAAACCTACTTTTACCGTCTGGCATTACGCCGTCTGCGCAGCGTTTTTTCGCCGAAAATCGGCGCGAAATACGCTGAAAACCCGCGATTTGCCTCACCTCAACCTTCTGAAACAAAAAAGCTGACGGCTATCAACGCTTTCACGCATGATAAACAGTAGAGTATTGCGCTCGCCAGAATATGACGGCACCAGGATCAGCAGGATGCAATGATCTATTATGGCTCACTCACATTTATTGGCAGAAAGAATTTCCCGCCTCAGCAGCGCGCTGGAGAAAGGCCTTTTTGAGCGTAGCCACGCCATTCGCCTCTGCCTGCTGGCGGCGCTGAGCGGCGAAAGCGTGTTTCTGCTCGGGCCACCGGGCATCGCCAAAAGCCTGATTGCCCGCCGGCTGAAATTTGCTTTCCAGAACGCCCGTGCCTTTGAATACCTGATGACCCGCTTTTCCACCCCGGAAGAGGTGTTTGGCCCGCTCTCCATTCAGGCGCTGAAAGATGAAGGGCGCTATCAGCGTCTGACGGAGGGCTATCTGCCGGAGGCAGAAATTGTCTTTCTGGATGAGATCTGGAAAGCCGGCCCGGCGATTCTCAACACCCTGCTCACGGCGATCAACGAACGTCGCTTCCGCAACGGCGCCAGCGAAGAGCAGATCCCGATGCGCCTGCTGGTGGCCGCCTCCAACGAACTGCCCGAAGCCGACAGCAGCCTGGAAGCGCTGTATGACCGTATGCTGATCCGCCTGTGGCTGGACAAAGTGCAGGATAAGCAGAACTTCCGCTCCATGCTGATCAGCCAGCAGGATGAAAACGCCAACCCGGTGGCGGAATCGCTGTGCATCAGCGATGAAGAGTATCAGCAGTGGCAGAAAGGCATCAGCCAGGTCAGCCTGCCCGATCCGGTGTTTGAGCTGATCTATCAGCTGCGCCAGCAGCTGGAGAACCTGCCAGAGGCGCCGTATGTCTCCGATCGCCGCTGGAAAAAAGCCATCCGCCTGCTGCAGGCCAGCGCCTTTTTCAGCGGCCGCGATGCGGTTGCCCCGATCGATCTGATCCTGCTGAAAGATTGCCTGTGGCACGACGCGGATGGCGTCGATGCAGCTGCTGGATCGTGAAATCGATGCGCTGATGACGCAGCACGCGTGGCAGCAGCAGGCGATGCTGCACACGCTGCAGCAGATCCAAGCGCGCCGGCTGGCGCTGCAACAGCAGCAGAGCGTGGCGCAGGCGCTGACGCTGGAGAAGCACGGCGGCATGTTCAGCCGCAAACCGCACTATGAATTACCGGCCTCCATCACGGACGAACGCTGACCCTGCTGCTCCAGCAGCCGCTGAAGCTGCACGACATGCAGGTCATGCACGTGGTGGTGGCACGCGATGCGCTCAATCAGTGGCTGCTGAAGGCGGGCGAGATCCGCGGCAAGCTCAACGGCATCGGCTTTGGCCAGACGCTCGACCTGCTGGTGGATGCGCACCACTGTCTGACGCTGCGCGACGTCAGCCTGCAGGCCTCGCGTCTGGCGCTGCCGGGTGCCGCCAGCAGCAGCGACGTGCCGCAGGAAATCATTGAAGAGTACGACGCGCTGGAGGCCCAGCTGCGCGCGCAGCGCACGCTGTTTAGCCAGCACCAGCGCTGCCTGTTTATCAGCGACGACTGGCTGGCACGCATCGAAGCCAGCCTGCAGGACGTCGGCGCGCAGCTTAAACAGGCGCGTAAATGATCTCGCTGGAGACGCTCAGCACGCTGCTGTCGATTGGCGAAACCGAGCTGATCGAAGAGCTGATCGTGGCACTGCTGGCTTCGCCGCAGCTGGCGCTGTTCTTTGAAAAATTTCCGCGCCTGAAACAGGCGATGATGGGCGATCTGCCGCGCTGGCGCGCCGAGATTGCCGCCCAGATGAAAACCACGCCGGTGCCGGACGCGCTGGCACGCGAATTTCAGCTCTTCCAGCAGATGCAGCTGCTCAGCAGCCACGCCTTCAGTGAGCAACTGCCGGCCATCATGACGCAGCTGAAAGCGCTGCCGTCCCCGTTTATCGAAGAAGCCAGCAAACTGCTGCTGCATACCGACAGCGCCCAGCTGAGCAATGCGCAGCACACCCTGTTCTTGCAGCGCTGGCGCCTGAGCCTGACGCTGCAGGCCACGACGCTGAACAACCAGCTGCTGGAAGAGGAGCGCGAGCAGCTGATGGCCGAGCTGCAGGAGCGCATGGCGCTGAGCGGCCAGCTGGAGCCGGTGCTGGCGGAAGACGACGAAGCCGCCGCCGGACGCTTGTGGGATATGAGCGAAGGCCCGCTGCAGCGCGGCGACTATCAGTTGATCGTGAAGTACGGCGATTTTCTGGCGCAGCAGCCGGAACTGATGAAGCTGGCGCAGCAGCTGGGACGCAGCCGCGAAGCGAAATCGGTACCGTCACAGGATGCGCCGCTGGAAGCGTTTCATCAGCTGGTGCGCGAGCCGGACAACGTGCCGGAAGAGGTCAGCGGCATCCATCAGAGCGATGATATCCTGCGTCTGCTGCCGCCGGAGCTGGCGACGCTGGGGATGACCGAGCTGGAGTTCGAGTTTTATCGCCGGCTGGTGGAAAAACGGCTGCTGACCTACCGGCTGCAGGGCGATGCCTGGCGCGAGAAAGTGACCCTGCGCCCGGTCATCCATCAGCAGCATGATGAGCAGCCGCGCGGGCCGTTCATCGTCTGCGTGGATACCTCCGGATCGATGGGCGGGTTCAACGAACAGTGCGCCAAAGCGTTTTGTCTGGCGCTGATGCGCGTGGCGCTGGCCGACAGCCGTCGCTGCTACATCATGCTGTTTGCTCCAGCGAAGTGATAGGCTACGAGCTGACCGCCGAGAAGGGCATCGAGCAGGCAATCCGCTTTCTGAGCCAGCGTTTTCGCGGCGGCACCGATCTGGCCGCCTGCCTGTCTGCGGTGGTCACGCGTATGGAGGGCGGCCAGTGGTACGACGCCGATGCGGTGATCATTTCCGATTTTATCGCCCAGCGGCTGCCGGATGACGTCGTCAACAAGGTTAAACAGCGCCAGCGTCACCACCAGCACCGTTTCCACGCGGTGGCGATGTCCGCCCACGGCAAACCCGGCATCATGCGCATCTTCGATCATATCTGGCGCTTTGATACCGGGCTGAAAAGCCGCCTGCTGCGCCGCTGGAAGCGCTAATTCATCAGGCAGAAATGCTAATTTGCTATAGTGAATTACCCGCTGTGTTTAATCAGCTTACGGAGTTCACTGTGACAACCGCTCATCTTCATGATCAATTGCCTGCGCCCACCCGCACCGTCCGGCTTTCCGGCAGCAGCAGCGACGCCAAACGCGCCGAACTGCTGGCCTATTTCACCCAGACCTGGGAGCTGTATGAAAGCCTGTTCGACTGCCTCGCCGATGAGCGCGCGTACTTTAATAAAGCCATCACCCTGCGCCATCCGCTGATCTTTTACTTTGGCCATACCGCCACTTTCTACATTAATAAGCTGATGGCGGGCGGTTATCTGCAGCAGCGTATTGACGATCGCATCGAGGCGATGATGGCGATCGGCGTGGATGAGATGAGCTGGGACGATCTCGACGACAGCCATTACAGCTGGCCGGACGTAGCCGAGGTGCGCGACTACCGCGGCAAAGTGAAAACCGTGGTAAGTGAATTCATCCGCACCATGCCGCTGGAGCTGCCGATTGACTGGGACAGCCCGGCGTGGGTGATTCTGATGGGCATTGAGCATGAGCGTATTCACCTCGAAACCTCCAGCGTGCTGATCCGCCAGCTGCCGCTTGAGTGGGTAAAACCGCAGCCGCACTGGCCGGCGTGTCCACAGGCGCGCCACGATCGTGCCTCGGTACCGGCCAATACATTGGTGGCGATGCCAGGCGGACGCGTCACGCAGGGTAAAACCGATGATACCTACGGCTGGGATAACGAATACGGCAGCCTTTCAACGGAGCTGAAACCGTTCAAAGCCAGCAAAATGCTGGTGAGCAACGCCGAGTTCTTTCATTTTATTGCCGCCAACGGCTATAACGAACGCCGCTGGTGGGATGACGAAGGCTGGGGCTGGCGCGAGTTTGCCCAGCCGCAGATGCCGACTTTCTGGGTCGGCGACATCACGCAACCTGACGATCTCCGGCTGCGCCTGATGACCGAAGAAGTGGCGATGCCGTGGGACTGGCCCGCCGAAGTGAATCAGCTGGAAGCGGCGGCGTTCTGCCGCTGGCTGGCGGAAGAGAGCGGCAAAGCGATCCAGCTGCCGTGCGAAGCCGAGTGGATGCAGCTGCGCGAGCAGGTTGCCGGCGATCAGCCGGACTGGATCGACGCGCCGGGCAACATCAATCTCGCCCGCTGGGCCTCTTCCTGCCCGGTAGACCACTTTGCCCAGGGTGACTTCTTCGACATCGTCGGCAACGTCTGGCAGTGGACCACCACGCCGACCAACGGCTTTGAAGGCTTCAGGGTACATCCGCTGTATGACGATTTCTCCACGCCCACCTTTGACGGCAAACATGCGCTGATCAAAGGCGGCAGCTGGATCTCCACCGGCAACGAAGCGCTGAAATCCTCACGCTACGCCTTCCGGCGCCACTTCTTCCAGCATGCCGGTTTCCGCTACGTGGTTTCCTCGCATCAGGAGAGCATGGCGCTGAATCCGTATGAAACCGACAGCATGGTGTCGCAGTACCTCGACTTCCAGTACGGCCCCGGCTATTACGGTGTGCCGAACTACGCGGCGGCGCTGGTCGACATCGTGCTGCCGCACTGCGCGCAGCGCGGCCACGCGCTGGATATCGGCTGCGCCACCGGCCGTGCCAGCTTTGAACTGGCGCGCCATTTTGCTGCGGTCACCGGCATGGATTACTCGGCGCGCTTTATCGACGTGGCGCTGCAGCTGACCTCGGGCGAGGATTTCCGTTACGTGGTGCCGGAAGAGGGAGAGCTGGTGGAGTATCGCCAGGTGCGGCTAAAAGAGTTTGGTTTCGATGAGACCCTGGCACAGCGCATTCAGTTTGTGCAGGGCGATGCCTGTAACCTGAAACCGCAGCCCGATGGCTACGATCTGGTACTGGCCTCTAACCTGATCGATCGCCTGCGCCAGCCGAAGCGCTTCCTGCAGGACATCACGCCGATGATCCGCTCCGGCGGTTTGCTGGCTATCTCCTCACCTTACACCTGGCTGGAAGAGTTCACGCCGAAGGAGAACTGGCTGGGCGGTTTCCGTGAAAACGGTGAAGCGCTCACCACCTGGCAGGCGCTGCAACGACTGCTGCGCGATGCCTTTGAGGAGGTTGCGCCGCCGCAGGACGTGCCGTTTGTGATTCGCGAAACCGCGCGTAAGTTCCAGCACACACAGGCCCAGCTGACGCTTTGGCTTCGATTAAGGCGCTAAAATAAGCGTGCAGACAGCGGCAGCTCCGCTGTCTGCGCCTTGCCTGTCCCGCTAATTTGCTGCACATTCTCCCTGTTCAGAGAAGAAGAACCTAATGAGGATGGATGATGGCGGAACACCTGCAACTCGATAATCTCGACCGCGGCATTCTGGAGGCGCTGATGGACAATGCGCGCACCGCCTACGCCGAACTGGCGAAACAGTTTGGCGTCAGCCCCGGCACCATTCACGTGCGCGTAGAGAAGATGAAGCAGGCAGGGATCATCTCCCGGTGCGCGCATTGACGTCATCCCGAAGCAGCTGGGTTACGACGTCTGCTGCTTTATCGGCATCATTTTTAAAAGCGCCAAAGACTACCCTTCCGCGCTGGCGAAACTGGAAGCGCTGGATGAAGTGACCGAGGCCTATTACACCACCGGCCACTACAGCATCTTTATTAAAGTGATGTGCCGATCCATCGACGCGCTCCAGCAGGTACTTATCAACAAGATCCAAACAATCGATGAAATTCAGTCCACCGAAACCCTGATCTCCCTGCAAAACCCGATCATGCGTACCATCCGCCCGTGATCGGCTTCCCCGCTGTGCATAACCTTATCCCGGGCGGATCGCTTTTGTGCGCCTTCGCCTGGCTATCGTGATTACCCACATTTTCCACAGGTAGATCCCAGCTCGTTCACAGCGTACAATGCCCGTCTCTTTATCTGGGCGAGCGATCAATGGCGGACATTACCCTTATCAGCGGCAGCACCCTTGGCGGTGCGGAATACGTAGCGGAACATCTGGCTGAAAAGCTGGAAGAGGCGGGCTTTTCTACCGAAACCCTGCACGGCCCGTTGCTGGAAGATCTCCCGACTGACGGGGTCTGGCTGCTGATCACCTCCACGCACGGCGCGGGCGATCTGCCGGATAACCTGCAACCTTTATATGACGAACTGCTGGAACAGCAGCCCGATCTGTCAAACGTCCGTTTTGGCGCAGTAGGGATCGGCAGTCGTGAATATGACACCTTTTGCGGGGCGATCAAGCAGCTGGAGACGACTGTTGAACGCCAGCTGCGGAGCAAAACAGCTGGGTGAAACGCTCAAGATCAACATCCTCGATCATGACATTCCGGAGGATCCAGCCGAGATCTGGCTCGCGGAATGGAAAAATTTACTCAAAAACGATTAAAGATCGCGCGATCAGGATTGTGGATCCCGTTATTCCCTGTTTTCGCCTTTTCCTGCGTCGCTCTGTGGATAAGATCCGTTATTTCATGCGTATTAACCCGTAGTTATCCAAAGAACAACCGCTGATGCTTTTTTGGCCTGTGTATAAAGTCGCGATCTGATCCCAGCTTATACGGTTCAGGATCACCGATCATTCACAGCAAACGATCCTCTCTAATCCCCTGTTGCCACATCTTCTTTATGAGATCGGACTTATCCACACAGGTTCGCGATCCTAATAAGAGATCACAATAGAACAGATCTCTATATAAAAAGATCTTCTTTTTAATACCCCAGGATCCCAATGCTCTCTCGAAAGACTAAAGTTGAGTAGAATCCACGGCCCGGGCTTCAATCCATTTTCATACCGCGTTACGCGAGGCAGACCACCATGTTTTATCCGGATCCTTTTGACGTCATCATCATTGGCGGGGGTCATGCAGGCACTGAGGCCGCGATGGCCGCAGCGCGAATGGGTCAGCAGACCCTGCTTTTGACACACAATATCGACACGCTGGGACAAATGTCCTGTAACCCGGCGATTGGCGGCATTGGGAAAGGACACCTGGTTAAAGAAGTGGATGCACTTCGGCGGCCTGATGGCGAAAGCGATCGATCAGGCCGGCATCCAGTTTAGGATACTAAACGCCAGCAAAGGCCCGGCGGTGCGTGCCACCCGTGCACAGGCAGACCGCGTACTTTACCGTCAGGCGGTACGTACCGCGCTGGAGAACCAGCCGAACCTGATGATCTTCCAGCAGGCGGTTGAAGATCTGATCGTTGAGAACGATCGCGTCGTGGGCGCCGTGACCCAGATGGGCCTGAAATTCCGCGCCAAAGCCGTGGTGCTGACCGTGGGCACATTCCTGGACGGTAAAATCCATATCGGCCTGGATAACTACAGCGGTGGCCGTGCTGGCGATCCGCCGTCTATTCCGCTGTCTCGTCGTCTGCGTGAACTGCCGCTGCGCGTTAGCCGCCTGAAAACCGGTACGCCGCCGCGTATTGATGCCCGCACCATCGATTTCAGCGTGCTGGCGCAACAGCACGGGGATAACCCGATGCCGGTCTTCTCGTTCATGGGCAATGCGGCACAGCATCCGCAGCAGGTGCCGTGCTATATCACGCATACCAACGAGAAAACCCATGACGTGATCCGCAATAACCTCGATCGCAGCCCGATGTACGCCGGCGTGATCGAAGGGATCGGCCCGCGCTACTGCCCGTCGATCGAAGACAAAGTGATGCGCTTTGCCGATCGCAACCCGCACCAGATCTTCCTGGAGCCGGAAGGGCTGACCTCCAACGAAATTTACCCGAACGGCATCTCCACCAGCCTGCCGTTCGACGTGCAGATGCAAATCGTCCGCTCGATGCAGGGTATGGAGAACGCGAAAATCGTTCGCCCTGGCTACGCCATTGAGTACGATTTCTTCGATCCGCGTGATCTGAAGCCGACGCTGGAAAGCAAATTCATCCACGGCCTGTTCTTCGCCGGCCAGATTAACGGCACCACCGGCTACGAAGAAGCGGCTGCGCAGGGGCTGCTGGCCGGCCTGAACGCCGCGCGCTTCTCTGCTGAGAAAGAGGGCTGGGCGCCGCGTCGCGATCAGGCGTATCTGGGCGTGCTGGTTGACGATCTCTGCACGCTGGGCACCAAAGAACCGTACCGCATGTTTACCTCTCGCGCGGAATATCGTCTGATGCTGCGTGAAGATAACGCCGACCTGCGTCTGACCGAAATGGGCCGCGAGCTGGGTCTGGTCGACGACGAACGCTGGGCGCGCTTCAACGAGAAGCTGGAAGCGCATTGAACAGGAACGTCAGCGTCTGAAAACCACCTGGGTGAATCCGCAGGCGGAAACCGCTGCTGAAGTAAACGCTCACTTAACCGCGCCGCTGTCGCGTGAGGCCAGCGGTGAAGATCTGCTGCGCCGTCCTGAAGTGACCTACGAGAACCTGGTCAAACTGACCGCGTTCGCGCCGGGCCTGGAAGATGCTGAAGCGGCGGAGCAGGTTGAGATCCAGGTGAAGTACGAAGGTTACATCGCGCGTCAGCAGGATGAGATCGAAAAACAGCAGCGCAACGAAAACACCCTGCTGCCGGAAATGCTGGACTACCGCCAGGTGACGGGCCTGTCCAACGAAGTGATCGCCAAGCTGAACGATCACAAACCGGTCTCGATCGGCCAGGCATCCCGCATCTCGGGCGTCACGCCAGCGGCGATTTCGATTCTGCTGGTGTGGCTGAAAAAGCAGGGCATGCTGCGTAAAAGCGCCTGATCGACCCCGTAGTGGCGGGGCATGGCGCTGCCCGCCCCTTGTTCTCAACTCTTGGTATTCACCGTGCTCAACAAACTCTCTCGTCTGCTGGATCAGGCAGGTATTTCGCTCACCGATCACCAGAAAAATCAGCTGGTGGCCTATGTCGATATGCTGAACAAATGGAACAAAGCGTACAACCTGACCTCTGTGCGCGATCCGCAACGAGATGCTCGTTCGCCACATTCTCGACAGCATCGTGGTTGCGCCCTACCTGCAAGGTGAGCGTTTTATCGATGTGGGGACGGGCCCTGGTTTGCCGGGCATTCCGCTGTCGATTGTTCGCCCTGAGAGCCATTTCACGCTGCTGGACAGCCTCGGCAAACGCGTGCGTTTCTTACGTCAGGTGCAGCATGAGCTTAGGACTGAAGAACATCACGCCCGTGCAGAGCAGGGTAGAGGAGTTCCCGGCAGAGCCGCCGTTTGACGGGGTGATCAGCCGCGCCTTTGCGTCGCTGAACGATATGGTGAGCTGGTGTCACCATTTGCCGGGGGAGAACGGCCGCTTTTATGCGCTGAAAGGCGGCAGTTGCCAGGCGATGAGATTGAACAGCTTCCGGACGGTTTTGCTGTCGAGTCTATTGAGAAATTAGAGATTCCTCAGCTCGAAGGCGAACGTCATCTGGTGATAATTAAGCCAAACAATATTCCGCAAACGGTTTAAATTAATAAAAAACAAAGTGGAATTCGTGCTGTTTGGCTTAGCGCAGCATGTTAAAAAACAGCGGTCGAACGCGTCACGATAAACGCTTTTATTCAACAGGGCAGGGGAAGCGGGTTAACATCCGCCGCGGAAATTATCCGAAAACCTCTGTTACATTTAACGAATAATTCACATTTCATTATCAGTTACATCACTTTAACCGGTGTATTTACTGTGCCGAATAGTCACGGCGGAAAATATAACTCTGCAAAAAATGGGCGGATGTAATATCAGTTTTAATTATTTATTAAGAATGTCAATAAAAGGTTTTTATTGTGTACTGGGCTGTTTTGAAAATAGTTACGACGTTTTACTTGATAGAAAAGTAAATTACGGGTTTGATTAATTGCGCCATTTGTTAAAAAGCAACCTTATCGCAAATGTGTGTTTTGTGATCTCGTGCACGCTTTATCGTCAACGTTTTCGCGCTGTTTGCAGTTTTGGTCGAAGGTTGACGCTTTCAGCGAAAGTTAAAAAATAGCGGTGGGGAAAAATATTTAAACATTTATTCACCTTTTCGCTACTTAATGTTTGAAATCACGGGTGCGCACCGTATAATTTGACCGCTTTTTGATGCTTGACTCTGAGCCTTAAAGGACGTTTTATACGACACGCGGCATACCTCGAAGGGAGCAGGAGTAAAAACGTGATGTCTGTGTCGCTTTTGAGTAGAAACGTTGCTCGTAAGCTTCTGTTCATTCAGTTTCTGGCTGTGATAGCAAGTGGACTGCTGTTTAGCCTCAAAGACCCCTTCTGGGGCATCTCCGCCGTGTGCGGGGGTTTGGCGGTTGTGCTGCCAAACGTGTTGTTTATGATTTTTGCCTGGCGTCATCAGGCGCATACACCTGCCAAAGGCCGCGTGGCCTGGTCCTTCGCCCTCGGCGAAGTGTTCAAGGTGTTGCTGACCTTTGCTTTACTGGTGATGGCGCTGGCGGTTTTGAAAGTGGTCTTCATGCCGCTGATAGCAACGTGGGTTTTGGTGCTGGTGGTACAAGTTCTGGCTCCAGCTGTAATCAACAACAAAGGGTAAAAGGCATCATGGCTTCAGAAAATATGACGCCGCAGGATTACATAGGTCACCATCTGAATAACCTTCAGCTGGACCTGCGTACATTCTCGCTGGTGGATCCACATAACCCCCCGGCCACCTTCTGGACGATCAACATCGACTCCATGTTCTTCTCGGTGGTTCTGGGTCTTCTGTTCCTGGCCATGTTCCGCGGTGTTGCTAAAAGAGCGACCAGCGGTGTACCAGGGAAATTCCAGACCTTCATCGAAATGATCATCGGCTTCGTCCATGGCAGCGTCAAAGACATGTACCACGGCAAGAGCAAGGTGATTGCGCCGCTGGCGCTGACCGTGTTCGTTTGGGTCTTCCTGATGAACCTGATGGACCTGCTGCCAATCGATCTGCTGCCGTTTATCGGCGAGCACATCTTCGGCCTGCCTGCGCTGCGCGTGGTGCCGTCTGCGGACGTGAACATCACCCTGTCGATGGCGCTGGGCGTGTTTATCCTGATTCTGTTCTACAGCATCAAAATGAAAGGCGTAGGCGGCTTCGTTAAAGAGCTGACCATGCAGCCGTTCAACCACCCGGTGTTTATTCCGGTCAACCTGATCCTGGAAGGCGTTAGCCTGCTGTCCAAACCTGTTTCACTGGGTCTGCGACTGTTCGGCAACATGTATGCGGGTGAGCTGATTTTCATTCTGATCGCGGGTCTTCTGCCGTGGTGGTCACAGTGGGTTCTGAATGTGCCTTGGGCCATTTTCCACATCCTGATCATTACGCTGCAAGCCTTTATCTTCATGGTTCTGACGATCGTCTATCTGTCGATGGCGTCTGAAGAGCACTGATTTTTATACCAACACTACTACGTTTTAACTGAAACAAACTGGAGACTGTCATGGAAAACCTGAATATGGATCTGCTGTACATGGCTGCCGCTGTGATGATGGGTCTGGCGGCTATCGGTGCTGCGATCGGTATCGGCATCCTCGGGGGCAAATTCCTGGAAGGCGCAGCGCGTCAACCTGATCTGATTCCTCTGCTGCGTACTCAGTTCTTTATCGTTATGGGTCTGGTGGATGCTATCCCAATGATCGCTGTAGGTCTGGGTCTGTACGTGATGTTTGCTGTCGCGTAAGGTAGTAGTGGTTCGCTCTGCACGCAGTTGTGAGGAACCGCCGTTTAAAACGCTGATAGCCACAGAGCAAG
>JBCNOY010000016.1:0-143084 GCA_039593615.1 Enterobacterales bacterium
GCCTTAATTCATGATGAAAAAGATGTAGAATTTTAAGCATCAAACGTTTTTACTTCACACTCAAACTACCGTCAGGATGCGTATGTCAAACAGTGCGATGAGCGTGGTGATCCTTGCCGCTGGCAAAGGGACCCGCATGTATTCCGATCTGCCTAAGGTGCTCCACACGCTTGCAGGAAAGCCAATGGTGCAGCATGTCATTGATGCAGCGAATGAACTGGGTGCTAATCAGGTTCACCTGGTCTACGGCCACGGCGGCGATCTGCTTAAAAAGACGCTGAGCGACGACAAGCTCAACTGGGTGCTTCAGGCTGAACAGTTGGGTACAGGCCATGCCATGCAGCAGGCAGCGCCCTTCTTTGCGGATGACGAAGACATTTTGATGCTCTACGGCGATGTCCCGCTGATCTCCGTTGAAACACTGACTCGCCTGCGTGAAGCCAAACCGCAGGGCGGCATCGGTTTGTTGACCGTCGTGCTGGACGATCCAACCGGTTATGGTCGCATCACCCGTGAAAACGGCAACGTCACGGGTATTGTTGAGCATAAAGATGCAGTCAGCGACGAACAGCGCCAGATTCAGGAGATCAACACCGGTATCCTGATTGCCAATGGCGCGGATATGAAGCGCTGGCTGTCGAAGCTCAACAACAACAACGCGCAGGGTGAATACTACATCACCGATATCATTGCGATGGCGTATCACGAAGGGCGCGAGATTGCGCGCGGTCCATCCGGCGCGCATCAGCGAAACGGAAGGCGTGAACAACCGTCTGCAGCTTTCCCGCCTGGAGCGTGTTTATCAGTCCGAACAGGCTGAAAAGCTGCTGCTGGCAGGCGTGATGCTGCGCGATCCGGCGCGTTTCGATCTGCGTGGTTCGTTATCTCACGGGCGTGACGTTGAAATTGATACTAACGTTATCCTCGAAGGTAACGTCACGCTGGGCAACCGCGTCAAAATTGGCGCCGGCTGCGTGATCAAAAACAGCGTCATCGGCGACGACTGCGAAATCAGCCCGTACAGCGTGGTGGAAGATGCCCGTCTGGACGCCGCCTGTACCATCGGCCCGTTTGCGCGCCTGCGCCCGGGCGCTGAGCTGCTGGAAGGCGCTCACGTGGGCAACTTCGTGGAGATGAAAAAAGCGCGTCTGGGTAAAGGCTCTAAGGCCGGTCATCTGACCTATCTGGGCGACGCGGAAATTGGCGATAACGTGAATATTGGTGCCGGCACCATCACCTGCAACTACGACGGCGCCAACAAGTTTAAAACCATCATCGGTGACGACGTGTTCGTTGGCTCCGATACGCAGCTGGTGGCACCGGTTACCGTGGGTAACGGGGTGACCATTGCCGCCGGAACAACCGTAACGCGCGATGTGGCTGAGAACGAGCTGGTATTAAGCCGCGTTCCGCAGGTCAGCAAGCAGGGCTGGAAACGCCCGGTGAAGAAAAAATAACAACATGTACGGGTGCCGGCTACGCTTATCGGCCCTAGGTAGTTAAGAAGACCCGATAAGGCGTAGTAGCCGGCTTTCAGGCGAAGCTAAATATATATCCGCACCTGCAGACCTGGACCCATAGGAAGGAATATATCCCCACTCTCTACAAGGCTCGGGGCGCCCGGAAAGGGCAAATACAGGTCAGCGACAACGCAGGCATAATGCCTAAATTCGGAATATAAACTATGTGTGGAATTGTTGGCGCAGTTGCGCAGCGTGATATTGCTGAAATCCTTCTCGAAGGTTTACGTCGTCTGGAATACCGTGGTTACGACTCTGCCGGTCTGGCTGTGGTCGATGCAGAAGGTCATATGACCCGTCTGCGTCGTCTCGGTAAAGTGCAGATGCTGGCCCAGGCCGCGGAAGAACATCCGCTGCACGGGGGAACCGGTATTGCGCACACCCGCTGGGCGACGCACGGCGAACCGTCTGAAGGCAACGCGCACCCGCATGTGTCTGAACACATCGTGGTTGTGCACAACGGCATTATCGAAAACCACGAACCGCTGCGCGAAGCAGCTGAAAGCGCGCGGCTACACCTTCGTCTCCGAAACCGACACCGAAGTGATTGCTCACCTGGTGCACTGGGAGCTGGAGCAGGGCGGTACGCTGCGTGATGCGGTGCTGCGTGCTATCCCTCAGCTGCGCGGTGCGTACGGTACGGTGATCATGGATTCCCGCGATCCGTCCACGCTGCTGGCCGCGCGTTCCGGTAGCCCGCTGGTTATCGGTCTGGGCATGGGGGAAAACTTTATCGCTTCTGACCAGCTGGCGCTCCTGCCGGTCACCCGCCGCTTTATCTTCCTGGAAGAGGGGGATATCGCCGAAGTGACTCGCCGCAGCGTGACCGTGTTCGATACCAAAGGCGAGCAGGTGAAGCGCCAGGAGATCGAATCTAATCTGCAGTACGACGCGGGCGACAAAGGCGCTTACCGTCACTACATGCAGAAAGAGATTTACGAGCAGCCAAACGCCATCAAAAACACCCTGACCGGGCGCATTAGCCACGGTGAAGTGGATCTGAGCGAGCTGGGCGCAAACGCGAACGAACTGCTCAGCAAGGTTGAGCATATTCAGATCGTGGCCTGCGGCACCTCCTACAACTCCGGTATGGTCTCTCGCTACTGGTTTGAATCCCTGGCGGGCGTGCCGTGCGATGTGGAAATCGCCTCTGAATTCCGCTATCGCAAATCGGCGGTGCGTCGTAACAGCCTGATGATCACCCTTTCCCAGTCCGGCGAAACGGCCGATACCCTGGCGGCGCTGCGCCTGTCCAAAGAGCTGGGTTACCTGGGCTCGCTGGCCATCTGTAACGTCCCGGGCTCTTCGCTGGTGCGTGAATCCGATCTGGCGCTGATGACCAAAGCGGGCACCGAAATCGGCGTGGCCTCCACCAAAGCGTTTACCACTCAGCTGACCGTTCTGCTGATGCTGGTGGCGAAGCTGGCGCGTCTGAAAGGCGAAGATGCTTCCGTTGAGCACGACATCGTTCATGGTCTGCAGGCGCTGCCGAGCCGTATTGAGCAGATGCTGTCTCAGGACAAACGCATTGAAGTGCTGGCGGAAGGCTTCTCTGACAAGCATCACGCCCTGTTCCTCGGTCGTGGCGATCAGTATCCGATTGCGCTGGAAGGCGCGCTGAAGCTGAAAGAGATCTCCTACATTCACGCTGAAGCCTATGCGGCGGGCGAGCTGAAACACGGCCCGCTGGCGCTGATTGACGCCGATATGCCGGTGATCGTGGTGGCACCGAACAACGAACTGCTGGAAAAGCTGAAATCCAACATCGAAGAAGTGCGCGCCCGCGGCGGTCTGCTGTACGTCTTCGCCGACAAAGATGCCGGTTTCGCCGACAGCGAAAACATGCACATCATCGAGATGCCGCACGTCGAAGAGGTGATTGCACCGATCTTCTACACCGTGCCGCTGCAGCTGCTGTCCTACCACGTGGCGCTGATCAAAGGCACCGACGTCGACCAGCCGCGTAACCTGGCGAAATCGGTCACGGTAGAATAAGCGCCGCATCGTCAGTCAATACAAACCACAGCCTGCCAGCATGAGCGGCAGGCTTTTTTTTAGAAAAAAATCTTCCGCGTTCATTTTTTTGCAATATGTTTCATGCACTATGGCTGGCAATAAAAGGAAGTGACTTTACGATTTATTACCTGACGGTTGCATAATTATTTAACCGCCTGTGCTAAAACTCCTTTTTCAGGCCGCTTATCACCGGTTTATTGTTCTCATGTTTTAATTCCCCTTCGCAGTACAGATAATTTTTCATAAAAACACCCTTCCAATAACCTTATGATTGTAAAGGTTTAATTTTTTCTTGATAAAAAATAAGGAATATTCACAACTGTTTTTATTTCCTTCACGCAACTTATCGCGTATAGGATGGCCCAGCTTTATATCCACGCGGAGGCGAGGGTCTCTTATAAAGCCTCGTGCTTAAAAAGGAGCTGTTGTGAATATCTATCTTATTAATGATGACGTCATTTTTGATAGTGCAGCGGGTATACTGAAATCGATATCTCAGCCAGAAAATGACATCACGCTGCCGACATCTGCCGTCAGCTGTCTTGAGTTACTGCTTGTTAGCCAGGGAGAGCCGGTTAAAAAAAGCACGCTTCTTGAAGGAGCATGGCACCAGCGCGGATTTTTTGTGTCGGACAACAGCCTGAATCAGGTTATTGCCCTGTTACGTAAAAGCTTTACTCAGCTCCATCAGGATAAAAACCTGATTGTAACGGTGCCGCGGGTGGGCTACCAGTTCAGCTATGGTGTCAGCGTGGAGCTACTGGATAAACAGCGCCACGAGGAAACCCTGCAGCGCGTCAGCGTCGGGGATGCGCAGAAAGTGACGGTGGCAATACCCGACAGTAACTGCGAGCAGTATCGCCAGTCCGCTCAGCGTAATAAATTAAAGCTGTGTCTGGTCACGGTTTTATTGCTGGGAACGCTAGGGCTATTGTGGGACAGTCAGCCTTTTCACCGCTGGGTTGCCGAAGAGCAGGTGTTCATCCGGGAAGGCTTTTTAATCAATGATGTAGAGTTGTACGTCAGCGAAAAGATCATCAGAGACAGTACAAAAATCGCGCAGGCTAAGTCGTTAATACACCACAACGAAGCGTTTAATCACCTGCTGGAAAACAAAAAAGAGATGAAGAAGGTCTACGTTGAAGATGCGATAGAAGCTAACGCATTTAGCTATTTTCTTTGTGATAGCGATATTCATCGCGTCAGGGCGCTTTGCCAGAACATCATCATATTGCAGCATCAGTAACCAGCCCGTTTTTACTGCACACAGCGGGAAGAGCTGTGTGCAGTTCCTCTCAAAACCATTCTAATTTCATTTTGGCCAGCGTTGAATTGCCCTCAATTCCCAGCTTTCTGAAAGCTGAGTATTTATAGCTGGCTGCCGTTTTGACATTGATAGCATGTTTATAGGCGATCTTGCTCAGTGAAATACCGGTTAACAGTTCGCGAATCACCGTATGCTCCCGGCGGGAAAGGCTGGATATCTTGCGGGCCAGCGCATCCTGATGCGGATCGGCATTTAATTGCTGCTCCAGGCGCGGACTGAGTGCGGTTTGTCCCTGAATACTGCTCTGCAACATCTCATTGACGGTGGTCAGCGGCTCGCGCTTGGAGATGACAGAATAAAAGGTGCGTTCACTCATTTTACGTGCAACAAAACTATCAATCGAGGTAAAGACGACGCCCCGGATGCTCGGGCATGCCGTTGAGAAGCTTAAAATGAAGTTCTTCTCTTTCGCGAAGTTTTTCGCTTCATCAGAAAAATAAAAGATGACGGCATGCGGTCGATTGCGCGATTTGCGGCAGTAGTCAATCAGCTCGATCAATTCAACCGGATGATGCCAGATATTCACTTTGCAGTGCTTTAAGTGGCTATTGGTAAAGGTATATAAGGCCGGTGCCATATAACCACTGAAATCAACGATAGCAACGCGGTAATTTTTCATCTGGATTCCTTTTGGTGAAATTACCGCTCCATAGTGTTTTTGCCCGGCAATTAACACAAGTTAATAGCTGTGATAAATGCTGAAGCGCCGGGAAATCCATTTGCCCGGGTACACATCTATAAAAAAACGTAGTCAGAACCGGTTTGGTCTTTTTGCCAGAATTGCACCTTAGGTAACTAAAGTTATTACCCGCAAAACAGACCTGTCGTGTTTTATGTTATGGTGAGTTGTGTTTGTTTTTTGTTGCAATTAACAATGCGATAATATTAATTTGATTATTATTTACATATCCCCGCTTAATTCCGAAAAAACCAAGCGCGATTAATGCCCTCATAACTGATCTGCATCATTCCAGTCCTGTGGGGTTGTGAATCACAAATTGTAAAAACACTATAAAAACAGGCAGTTAAGTTGTTAATTTTGTCAATAATTGTTTTTGCTCTCTGAGTTTGTGAATAGTTGTTTTTGATCTGGGATGTGTATTGCTTAACTTTCTCGTTTATCGAAAATGGGCGCCGAAGCAAACGGCATTGCTGTTGCGATTTAAATAAAACTTGATGACTCACTTTACTTAAACGGGAATGTATAAAAATGAAACTGAACAAAATCATGCTGGCTTCTGTAATGGCATTTGGTGTAGTAGCAGGCGCTCAGGCTGCAGGTAATGGTGCAGGTACCGTAACCTTCACCGGTTCTATTATTGATGCGCCTTGCTCAATCACCCCTGAAACCGTTGATCAGACTGTAGAACTGGGTCAGGTATCTAAAGCTCAGCTGGAAACCGCGAACAAAACCGGTAGCTCTAACCCGCGTCCTTTCCAGATCAAACTGGAAAACTGCGATACCGCGACGCTGAAAACCGTTACCACTACTTTCACCGGTGCCAGCTCACAGTATGACAAAGACCTGCTGGGCATGACCGGTACTGCTACCGGCGCCAGCATCGCCATCACCGACGGTTCTGGTAAGAAAATCGCACTGGGCCAGGCAACGGATGCACAGACTTTACAGGATGGTAACAACACCCTGAGCTTCGCAGCCTTCCTGCAGGGCGGCGGTGCTTCTGCCACCATCAATCCAGGTGAATTCCAGTCTATCGCTGACTTCTCTCTGGCCTACCAGTAATTCAGCACCCTTAGCTGGGGTGTGGCGTGTGGTTATTCACACGCCCGATATAATCAGGCGGAAATTATGAAAGCGTTTATCACTTTTGCCCTCAGTTCAGCGTTGTTGTCTCTTCCGGTATTTGCCACTGAAAGTGATAATGATAATGGTCGGGTAAAAATGCGCGGCGCGATCATTGTTTCCGCCTGTACCATTGATGCAGGTAATCAGGATCAGACGGTTGATTTTGAACAGACATCAATTACCGATGTGATGCGCGATCAGCGCAATGCGACCCAGGCATTTTCGCTGCGCCTGACCAACTGTATTCTGAGCGATACATTAATTAATTATAATAAGCGCAACTTTGACATTTCTTTTGATGGTGAAAAGCGTGACGGTTTGTTTAATGTCAGCGGCAAAAGCCGCGGCCTTGCTTTCAGCATTGATGATGCGCAATCCCATCAGCTTCAGCACTATTTAAGCAGCCACACCGTGGATGATTCCGGTATGGCGCTGAACTATATCGTACACTTTCAGCATAATCATCAAACGCTGGTTGAAGCGGGTGATTATTACAGCTCAGTACGCATGAAAATGGATTATCATTAATGCATCAGGTTGCGAATAATAGCCCGCGCTTCCGCTTATCTGGTGCGCACATTCTCAGCGCGTTAATCAGCGTTGCCTTATTCTGGCCGGATTGTGCTCTGAGCGCCGAACTGCAATTTAACACTGACATGCTGGATATTAAGGAACGCGAGAATATTAATATTCAGCAGTTTTCGCAGAAAGGTTATATTCTGCCGGGGACTTACCCTATGGTGGTGTATCTCAACCAGAGTGAACTGCCAGAACAGGACATCACCTTTTTAGCTCCCGAGAATGATCCCGCCGGCAGTGAAGCCTGTATTACCCCTGCGCTGGTGGAACAGTGGGGGCTGCGCCCGGATGCGCAAAAGAAACTCAGCTGGTGGCATAACGGCCAGTGCCTGACCCTCAGCAGCCTGGAAGGCGCAGAAGCGCGCGGCGATCTGGGTAACTCAGCGCTGCGCATCAACCTGCCACAGGCTTATCTGGAGTACAGCTCGCCAGACTGGGATCCGCCTGCGCGCTGGGATGAGGGCGTGCCCGGCGTTTTGTTTGATTACAACCTGTATGCCCAGGCCAGCCGTCAGCAGGCCAGCGGCAGCAAATATTACAACCTGAGCGGTAACGGCACCAGTGGTGCTAACGTTGGGCCGTGGCGCGTGCGCGCCGACTGGCAGGCGTCGCACGTCCAGAACTCTACCGGCATGTCAGACACCCGCTGGGACTGGAGCCGCTTTTATGCCTATCGCGCGCTGCCGCACCTGCGTGCGCAGCTGTCGCTGGGCGAAAATTACCTCTATTCAGACGTGTTTGACAGTTTCCGTTTTACCGGCGTCAGCCTGAACTCCAACGATAATATGCTGCCACCGAACCTGCGTGGCTATGCGCCCGAGGTAACCGGGATTGCCAAAACCAATGCCAAAGTGGTGATCAGCCAGCAGGGACGTGTCATTTATGAAACGCACGTCGCCACCGGGCCGTTCCGTATCCAGGACATTAACGATGCGGTCAACGGTACGCTGGATGTGCGCGTTGAGGAGCAGGACGGCACGGTACAGAAATTTACCGTCAATACGGCGTCGGTGCCGTACTTAACCCGCCCGGGACGCGTGCGCTACAAATTAGCCACCGGCAGACCGTCGGATTTCCGCCATCACATTAACGGCCCAACCTTTGCTGCCGGTGAGTATTCGTGGGGGATCAATAACGGCTGGTCGCTGTACGGCGGCGGTATCGCCAGTGCGCGCTACGGCGCGGTTTCCGTGGGGCTGGGGCGTGACCTGCTGTTCCTCGGCGCGCTGTCGTTTGACGCCACCCAGTCGCAGGCAAAGCTGCCGCACACTGGTACCCAGAGCGGTCGCTCCTACCGCCTGAGCTACTCCAAGCGGTTTGAAGAGTATGACAGCCAGGTGACGTTTGCCGGCTACCGTTTCTCGCAGCGCGACTTTATGACCATGGGGGATTACCTCAATGCGCAGCGTGATGCGCGTCGTAACGGGCGCAACAAAGAGATGTACACCGTGACGCTGAACAAATCGTTTCGTGATTTGGGTGTTACCGCTTACCTCAGTTACACCCATCAGAGCTACTGGAACCGTCCGGCGAGCGATAACTTCAGCCTGTCGATGTCGCGCTACTTTGACATTGGCCGCCTGAAAAACGTCAGCGTTTCGCTGGCGGCCTATCGCAACAAATTTAATAAAGTCACCGATGATGGCGCTTATATTTCGCTGTCGTTCCCGTTCGGCAACAGCAGCAATATCAGCTACAGCGCTGATGTGAAGCGCGATGACACCAGTCACGACGTCAGTTATTACGATCGCGTCAACGAAAACAGCAGTTATCAGCTGCGCGCAGGCCACAGCCGGCGCGGTAACAGCATGGGCGGTTACGTGTCGCATCACGGCGATATCGCTGATACCACCGCCAGCATCAACTATCAGGAAGGGCAGTACAGCAGCCTGAGTGTGTCTGCCCAGGGCGGCGCGGTGCTGACCCCTGAAGGCGGCGCGCTGCACCGCAACATGATGCTGGGCGGAACCCGACTGTTAGTGGATACCAGCGGCGTGCCTGACGTGCCGGTGCGCGGCTTTGGTGCACCGGTATACACCAACCGCTTTGGTAAAGCGGTGATCAGCGATGTCAACAGCTATTACCGCAGCAGCGCCCGCATTGACTTTGGCAAACTGGATGACAACGCCGAAGCCACCCGTTCGGTGGTGCAAACCACCCTGACTGAAGGCGCCATAGGCTACCGTCGCTTTAACGTAATTGCCGGTGCTAAAGCGATGGCGATCATTCGCCTGGCAGACGGCTCGGTGCCGCCGTTCGGTGCCAGCGTGATGAACAGTAAAAAGCAGGAAACCGGCATCATTTACGATCAGGGCAACATCTATTTGAGCGGTGTCCATCCGGCGGAACGGATGGACGTGAGCTGGAATGGCCAGGTGCAGTGTTCCGTCACGCTGCCTGCCACGCTGCCTGATGACCTGTACAGCGGATTACTTTTACCGTGCCTGCGGGAAGACGAAAAAATTTAATTCTTTAAAGGGGCAAAGTTAACCATGCATACCTCAGTAAAAACAGTTCTGGCGACGCTGCTCACGCTGGCGACCGCACAGCAGGCGCTGGCCGCGGTGGCGCTGGATCGTACCCGGGTGATCTATAACGGTAATGAAAAGGCGGTCAGCCTGACCATTCGTAACCAGAACGAGAAATTACCCTATCTGGCGCAGGGCTGGATTGAAGATGAGCAGGGCAATAAGCTGAATGGCCCGCTGGTGCTGCTGCCGCCGGTGCAGCGCATCGAGCCGGGAGAAAAAAGCCAGATGAAGGTGCAGGCGCTGCCGGCGGCGGCACAGCTGCCGCAGGATCGTGAGACCGTTTACTACTTTAATCTGCGCGAAATCCCACCGCGCAGTGAAAAGCCCAACGTGCTGCAGATTGCGCTGCAAACCCGTGTGAAGCTGTTCTACCGGCCGGCGGCGATCGTGCCGGACCGTAAGGCGATGGAGAATCCGTGGCAGGAGCAGCTGACGTTGACCCGTCAGGGCGATAGCTACGTGGCACACAACCCGACGCCGTATTACATTACCTGGTTGATGCCACGACGCACAAGGAAGGCAAAACGGTGGCGGGCTTTGCGCCGCTGATGGTGCCGCCGAAGGGCAGCATTAAGTTGGGCGGCAGCGCCAGCGCGCTGGGCAACGCGCCGGTGTTAACCTACATCAACGACTACGGTGGCCGTCCGGCGCTGACCTTCCGCTGCGCCAGCGACTGCCGTGTGGTGCCGGAAAAGCGCCAGCAGTAATCACGCGGACGAGAAAACGATGCCGTTCATCACCGCAGAGCGCAGCAGGCGATATTATGAAGCGTAAATTAACGGGCCTGACCCTGATGCTGGCCGCACTGAACGCGGCTGTGCCTTTATTCAGCCACGCCGAGACGGCTTCCACCGAAATAAGAATCAGTGGAACCGTTCAGGCCGGGTCGGGCTGCGTCATTAATAATAATCAGCCGATTACCGTTGAATTTGGCCGGATAAATGTCGATGAAATAAATGGGTTTAATTATCTGCAGCCGGTCCCGTTTACTATGAATTGTAATGAGATACCCAGTAATAGTATGAGGATTCAGGTTACCGGGACGATCTCCAGCTTTCATCCCAGCCTGCTGGCAACTACAAAAGCGAATCTCGGGATTGCTTTTTATGATCCGGATGATTACAACCTTGCGGTGAATAATAGCTGGTACAGTTTCACCTATCCTGATGTACCGAAAATTACGGCTGCGCCCTATAAGCGAAGTAGTGCGACGTTAACCAGTGGGGATTTTACTGCAACGGCGTTGCTGGTAATTGAATTACAATAACCACAGTTAAAGGATAACTAATGAATAAATTTATTTTGCTGGCGATCTTGTTTAACGCGTTTGTATTACCGGTTCACGCGTTCGATATTCAGGCTAAGTTTCACGGTACGCTGGTTGAACCCCCTTCGTGTGAGGTGAATGGAGCCAAACCGATCGATGTGGATTTTGGTAGCCAGGTGGTCACTACCGAAGTTGACGGCGTCAATTATATCAAGCCGGTGACTTTTACCCTGGACTGTAAAAATAACCCGAAAAATACCATGCGCATGCAGTTCAGCGGCACCGCGCCGTCATGGGATACCAAAGTGCTGACCACCAATAATACTAACCTGGGGATCAAACTGCTGCAGGGCAGCGGCTCCGGCACCCAGCTGAGCCTCAATACCTGGCTCAGCTTTACCTATCCGACGCTGCCGGTACTGCAGGCGGTGCCGGTGAAAAAAACCGGCAGCACGCTGACGGCCGGCGCGTTCAACGGCACCGCCACGCTAAAAGTGGAATTCATCTGATATGCAACCGCTGACGCTTCTAATGTTGCTGGCGCTGCTCGCCTGCTCTGCGCGCGCAGAGGAGGTGAGCTTTTACGGTGTGTTGGTGCCGCCGCCGCAGTGCACCATCAGCGGCGGCAATACGCTGGAAATTAATTTTGGCGATAAGCTGGGCGTCAACAAAATCGACGGCGTCAACTACCGCAAACAGGTGGAGTACCAGCTGGAGTGTCCGCCGCTCGATCCTGAGGCACCGCCCATGCAGCTGCAGCTGGCGGTGAACGGCGTGGCCACCGCCTTTGACAACGCGGCATTACAAACTAACGTGGCCGATCTGGGCCTGCGGCTGACCGCTGACGATAAGCCGCTGCCGCTCAACACGCGCATTCCCCTTGATCCGCTGCGCCCGCCAGCACTGTGGGCGGTGCCGGTGAAAGATCCTAACGGCATCCTGCAGGAAGGGGCGTTTGAAGCCAGCGCCACCCTGCTGGCGGAGTATCAGTAATGAATCCTTTAATCAACGTGGCGCTGCTGTGGCTGCTGGTCGGGCATTCAGCGGCGCAGGCGGCAGATAACCTGCATTTCACCGGCGCGCTGGTGCAGGAAGCCTGCACCCTCCGGCCGGGTGATGAAGAGCTACAGATCGATCTCGGCGCAATGCCGGATAAATACCTGTATCTCAATCAGCGCACGCGCGGTAAGCCGTTTAGCCTGCATCTCGAGAACTGCGATCCCGCGCTCGGCAATACACTGGAGATCACCTTCAGCGGCAATGAGAGCGCGGCGCTGCCCGGGCTGCTGACGCCGGATGCCGGCAGCCAGGCGCGCGGCATCGCCATCGGGCTGGAAACGCCGCAGGGCAAGGCGCTGCCGTTTAACCAGCCGGGCCGCTTTGCCGTACAGGCGGGTAATAATCAGCTGGATTTCCTCAGTTATATCGCCGCAGAACCTGATGCTGTCGAAAATAAAAATATCGTCATGGGGCTATTCAAGGCGTCCGGCACCTTTGCCATCTTATATCATTAGATTTTAGAGGGTCATAATGAAAATAAATTTTTCTTATTTATTTTTTCTGCTTTTTTTATTTCCATTAAGAACAGAAGCAGGTGTTACGATAAGTTCCGTGGCTACTCCTAGAGAGCACTGTCCCTACGATAATTTCCCAGATAATAATGATAATGTTGTTCCAGGAGTTGGATATTGTTCATTTACCATTATTCCTACTGGAATTAAAGGTAGCGATAATTCTTTTATTGAAGCCGATCAATTAGATTTCTATGTTGGGGTAGGGGTATTGTATAGGTATAGTGCTCCTCTTTTAGCGGGGGGGGTATTCTATGGGTGTAAAAGAAGGCACGGTAAATGAATTAGCTGCTTTGGCAATTAGCACATGGAATAATGGATATATCAATATACCCACCTATTCTGATAATCCCATAGTCAAACTTTGTTTTATCGTTGGTGACATTGCTAGTAGCTCACGACCTGAATTTGGGAACGAATGTAATACTGCCGGTCCCGGTCCCGGTCCCGGCAGCTGTGATCTGGGTGGACCCTATTATTTAAGTCACGGTTCGATAGACGTTAACACTGTCAACGGTAACGAAGCACGCGTCAACATTAACGTTACCTGCAGCCAGGATGCTATCCTGACCTTTACAGCACCCAACGAGCTGGATCTCGGTCAGAATATTGTCAGCCAAATAACGCTGGATGGACTAAAGCCTGACGGATTAAATCTGGAGTTTTCAAAACCAGGCCGCTCGCTGCTATTCGCCTCAAAACTGCAAACCATCGGTACGCCCGAAGCCGGCACCTTTGACAAGGTTTACCTGCTGCAGGCCACCATTCAGTAATCCGCTTCCTTTATAGTTATGACAATCGCCGCGCCGGTGATTGTCATATTACTGTCACAATTCGTACATTTCACTGTCATCAAACTGTCCTATTTTGCCTCCAGCAGCAATCACTGACTCTTACTAAAACGGCGTCAAGCCTGATTTTTAATCCCCTGGAGGGAACATGACACTGATGCGTACCACCGTCGCCCGAATTTTCGCCGCCACCTTCGCAGTAAGCGCGGTTTCTGCTTTTGCAGCCACCGACCTGACAGGCGCAGGCGGGACCTTCCCGGCGCCGGTTTATGCCAAGTGGGCAGCAGACGTATCAGAAAGAAACCGGTAACAAGGTTAACTATCAGGGTATCGGCTCCTCCGGTGGCGTGAAACAAATCATTGCCAACACCGTTGATTTCGGCGCGTCCGACGCCCCGCTGTAAGATGAAGATCTGGGCTCAGAAAAATGGCCTGTTCCAGTTCCCGACCGTGATCGGTGGCGTGGTGCTGGCCGTGAACATGCCGGGCGTTAAATCGGGCGAGCTGACGCTGGACGGTAAAACGCTGGGTGACATCTACCTGGGCAACATCAAAAAATGGAACGATCCGGCGATCACCAAACTGAACCCAGGCGTGAAGCTGCCAGACACGAACATCGCCGTGGTGCGCCGCGCGGATGGTTCCGGCACCTCTTTCGTCTTCACCAGCTACCTGTCAAAAGTGAACGAAGAGTGGAAATCTAAAATCGGTTCCGGCTCTACCGTTAACTGGCCAACCGGTCTGGGCGGTAAAGGTAACGACGGCATCGCCGCGTTCGTACAGCGTCTGCCGGGCTCCATTGGCTACGTAGAGTACGCGTACGCCAAGCAGAACAACCTGTCCTACACCAAACTGGTTTCTGCCGACGGCAAGCCGGTTAGCCCGACCGAAGAGAACTTTGCTAACGCCGCGAAAGGCGCTGACTGGAGCAAATCCTTCGCGCAGGATCTGACTAACCAGAAGGGCGAAGGTGCATGGCCAATCACCTCTACCACCTTCATCCTGGTGCACAAAGAGCAGAAGAAACCTGAGCAGGGCGCTGAAGTGCTGAAGTTCTTCGACTGGGCATACAAAAACGGCGGCAAACAGGCTAACGCTCTGGATTACGCCACCCTGCCAGACAACGTGGTTGAGCAGATTCGCGCTGCATGGAAAACCAACGTAAAAGACAGCAGCGGTAAAGCATTGTATTAATTTAGCATTCTGACGAAAATGGCGGGTGGCGCTTGCGCTTACCCGCCCTACGGTTCCGACTGTAGGCCGGGTAAGCGCAAGCGCCACCCGGCGATTTCGTAAACGCGTTTAACAGAAGAGTAATTTATGGCTGCAACCAAGCCTGCATTTAACCCTCCGGGTAAAAAAGGTGACATGATTTTCAGCGCGCTGGTTAAACTGGCTGCGCTGATTGTGCTATTGCTGCTGGGCGGCATTATCGTGTCTCTGATTTTCTCCTCATGGCCGAGCATCCAGAAATTCGGTTTCTCCTTCCTGTGGACCAAAGAGTGGGACGCGCCGAACGACATCTACGGTGCCCTGGTGCCGATTTACGGCACGCTGGTGACCTCGTTCATCGCCCTGCTGATTGCGGTTCCGGTGAGCTTTGGTATTGCCCTGTTCCTGACGGAGCTGGCGCCGGGCTGGCTGCGACGCCCGCTGGGTATTGCCATCGAACTGCTGGCGGCCATTCCGAGTATCGTTTACGGCATGTGGGGCCTGTTCATCTTTGCTCCGCTGTTCGCCACATACTTCCAGGAACCGGTCGGTAACGTGCTTTCCGCCATTCCGTTTGTGGGTGCCCTGTTCTCTGGCCCGGCTTTCGGTATCGGCATTCTGGCGGCAGGTGTGATCCTCGCCATCATGATAATTCCGTACATTGCGGCGGTCATGCGTGATGTGTTCGAACAAACGCCGGTGATGATGAAAGAGTCGGCCTACGGCATCGGCTGCACCACCTGGGAAGTGATCTGGCGCATCGTGCTGCCGTTCACCAAGAACGGCGTGATCGGCGGCGTGATGCTGGGCCTGGGCCGCGCGCTGGGCGAAACCATGGCGGTCACCTTCGTGATCGGCAACACCAACCAGCTCGACAGCGCGTCGCTGTTCATGCCGGGCAACAGCATCACCTCGGCGCTGGCCAACGAATTCGCCGAAGCCGAGTCCGGCCTGCACGTGGCGGCGCTGATGGAGCTGGGCCTGATTCTGTTCGTGATCACCTTCATCGTGCTGGCGATTTCCAAACTGATGATCCTGCGTCTGGCGAAGAGTGAAGGAGCCCGTTCATGACAGCAATTGAAATGCAGGCGGGCGCCGAGCTGGAAGCCTCACGCCGTAAAATGCAGGCGTGGCGCAGCACCAAAAACAAAATTGCCCTGACGCTCTCGCTGGCGACGATGGCGTTCGGCCTGTTCTGGCTGGTCTGGATCCTCTTCACCACCGTCACGCACGGCATCGGCGGCCTGTCGCTGGACGCTGTTCACCGAATCGACGCCGCCGCCGAACACCGCGGGCGGTGGCCTGGCGAACGCCCTGGCGGGCAGCGGCCTGCTGATCCTCTGGGCGACCTTCTTCGGCACGCCGCTGGGCATCCTGGCGGGCATCTACCTGGCAGAATACGGCCGTAAATCCTGGCTGGCGGAAGTGATTCGCTTCATCAACGACATCCTGCTGTCGGCGCCGTCGATCGTGGTCGGCCTGTTCGTCTACACCGTCGTGGTGGCGCAGATGGAGCACTTCTCCGGCTGGGCCGGCGTGATTGCGCTGGCGCTGCTGCAGGTGCCGATCGTGATCCGCACCACCGAGAACATGCTGAAGCTGGTGCCGGACAGCCTGCGCGAAGCGGCTTACGCGCTGGGCACGCCGAAGTGGAAGATGATCTCGGCGATCACGCTGAAGGCGTCGGTCTCCGGCATCATGACCGGCGTGCTGCTGGCGGTGGCGCGCATCGCCGGCGAAACCGCGCCGCTGCTGTTCACCGCGCTGTCGAACCAGTTCTGGAGCACCGACATGATGCAGCCGATGGCCAACCTGCCGGTGACCATCTTCAAGTTCGCGATGAGCCCGTTCGCGGAATGGCAGAGCGCTGGCCTGGGCCGGGGTGCTGATGATCACGCTGTGCGTGCTGCTGCTGAACATCCTGGCGCGCGTGATTTTCGCGAAAGGCAAACACTAATTTTCCGGCGCGGCTTCGGCGGCGCTGCACATGAGAGATGAGCAATGAGTATGGCAACTCCTTCTGCCGGTAAAATTCAGGTGCGCGACCTGAACTTCTACTACGGCAAGTTCCACGCGCTGAAGAACATCAACCTGGATATCGCCAAAAACAAGGTGACGGCGTTCATCGGCCCGTCGGGCTGCGGCAAGTCCACGCTGCTGCGCACCTTCAACAAGATGTACGCGCTCTATCCGGAGCAGCGCGCCGAAGGCGAGATCCTGCTGGACGGCGAGAACCTGCTGGCATCGCATCAGGACATTGCCCTGCTGCGCGCGCGCGTCGGCATGGTGTTCCAGAAGCCGACGCCGTTCCCGATGTCGATCTACGACAACATCGCCTTCGGCGTGCGGCTGTTCGAGAAGCTCTCGCGTGCCGATATGGACGACCGCGTGCAGTGGGCGCTGACCAAGGCCGCGCTGTGGAACGAAGTGAAGGACAAGCTGCACCAGAGCGGCTACGGCCTCTCGGGCGGCCAGCAGCAGCGTCTGTGCATCGCGCGCGGCATCGCGATCCGCCCGGAAGTGCTGCTGCTGGACGAGCCGTGCTCGGCGCTGGACCCGATCTCCACCGGCCGCATCGAAGAGCTGATCGCCGAGCTGAAGCAGCGACTACACCGTGGTGATCGTGACCCACAACATGCAGCAGGCGGCGCGTTGCTCGGATCACACGGCCTTCATGTACCTGGGCGAGCTGATCGAGTTCGGCGACACCGATAAGCTCTTCACCAAGCCGGCGCAGAAGCAAACGGAAGACTACATCACCGGCCGTTTCGGTTGATTTGCCTTAGTGCATGTGGAGAAACCATGGACAACCTCAATCTTAACAAACATATTTCCGGCCAGTTCAACGCAGAGCTGGAGCGCATTCGCACTCAGGTGATGACCATGGGCGGCATGGTGGAGCAGCAGCTTTCCGATGCCATCACCGCGATGCACAACCAGGACGGCGAGCTGGCGAAGCGCGTGATCGAAGGCGACAAAAAGGTCAACATGATGGAAGTCGCGATCGACGAAGCCTGCGTGCGCATCATCGCCAAGCGCCAGCCGACGGCGAGCGACCTGCGTCTGGTGATGGCGATCATCAAAACCATTGCCGAGCTGGAACGCATCGGCGACGTGGCGGACAAAATCTGCCGTACCGCGCTGGAGAAGTTCTCTCAGCAGCACCAGCCGCTGCTGGTGAGCCTGGAGTCGCTGGGGCGCCACACCGTGCAGATGCTGCACGACGTGCTGGATGCCTTTGCGCGCATGGATCTGGACGAAGCGGTGCGTATCTACCGCGAAGACAAAAAGGTCGATCAGGAGTATGAAGGCATCGTGCGCCAGCTGATGACCTACATGATGGAAGATTCACGCACGATTCCCAGCGTGCTGACCGCCCTGTTCTGCGCGCGTTCCATCGAGCGTATCGGCGACCGCTGCCAGAACATCTGCGAATTTATCTTCTACTTCGTGAAAGGTCAGGACTTCCGTCACGTGGGCGGCGACGAGCTGGATAAACTGCTGGCGGGCGACGACGGCAGCAATAAACCCTCCTGATTGACGTGATGACTGCCTGTTAGCGCTGAGGCTGACAGGCAGTGCGCTTGATTTCTGCCTGTTCTCAACCTGCCGCTCTCTTTATACTTGGCGCACATTTTTCTGCCAGGTGCTGTTTTATGTCCTCTGCAAATAACAACAAAACCGCCGTTACGCCGGCGAAAGCGATGGTGGCTGCCGTCAGCGGCTATGCCATGGATGGATTTGATCTGCTGATTCTGGGCTTTATGCTGCCGGCGATCAGCGTGTCGCTGGCGCTGGATGCGTCGCAGGCCGGTTCGCTGGTGACCTGGACGCTGATCGGCGCGGTGGTCGGCGGCATTGTGTTTGGTCATCTGAGCGATCGCTACGGCCGCATCCGCATTCTGACCGTGACGATCCTGATGTTCTCGCTGTTCACCGGACTGTGTGCCGTGGCGCAGGGCTACTGGGATCTGCTGGCGTATCGTACGCTGGCCGGCATGGGACTGGGCGGTGAGTTTGGCATCGGCATGGCACTGATTGCCGAAGCCTGGCCGAAGGAGAAGCGTAACCGCGCCTCGGCGTGGGTCGGTATCGGCTGGCAGCTCGGCGTATTGCTGGCGGCCTTTATCACGCCGCCGCTGCTGAGCGTGATTGGCTGGCGCGGTATGTTCCTGGTTGGCCTGCTGCCGGCGCTGGTGTCGTTTGTGATTCGCCGCAGCATGGGCGAGCCGGAAGCTTTCACCCGCCATGTGGAAAAAGCCCCGCAGCTCTCCTTTTCCGCGCGCATTAAACTGCTGTTTGCCGATCGCGCCACCAGCAAAGCCAGCCTCGGCATTCTGATTCTTTGTTCAGTGCAGAATTTTGGCTATTACGGCCTGATGATCTGGATGCCAAGCTATCTCTCTTCCAGCTTCGGCTTCAGCCTGACCAAATCCGGCCTGTGGACGGCGGTGACGGTGGTCGGCATGACGTTCGGCATCTGGCTGTTCGGCGTGCTGGCCGACCGCTTCGCCCGCTGGAAGATTTTCCTGCTGTACCAGTTTGGTGCCGTGGCGATGGTGGTGGTTTACGCCCAGCTACGCGACCCGACGGTGATGCTGTTTACCGGTGCCATCATGGGGATGTTTGTTAACGGCATGATTGGCGGCTACGGCGCGCTGATCTCGGACACTTTCCCACCGCAGGCGCGCGCCACCGCGCAGAATGTGCTGTTCAACCTCGGCCGCGGCGTCGGCGGTTTCGGCCCGCTGGTGATCGGCATGCTGGCCACGCATATTTCGTTCACCGCTGCGATTACGCTGCTGGCGCTGATTTATCTGCTGGATATTGTCGCCACGCTGTTCCTGCTGCCAAAAAACCAGGGCAATGAGGATTCGCTGGGCGCGATTGGGTGATTTTTTCCCCTCACCCTAACCCTCTCCCGCTGGCGGGAGAGGGAACCGTTCAGTGCGGTTTGACAAACCTGTGCTTCACCTTAACACCCGCTCGATCGGCCCCTTCTTCGGCAAACGGGAGAGGGAACTGTCTGGTGCGGTATGTGGGTGGGCACTTTTGTTCAGCCTCGCTCGATCAGCCCCTTCTCCCGCTGGCGGGAGAAGGCTGGGATGAGGGGGCTGCGCGCACTTACCTGACCAAATCCCAGCCACGCGCCCGCCATAGCGCTGGCAGCTGCGCCATATCGTCAAAACGCGTCACCAGCGGGTGATCAATCACCGGATTGTGTGCATCGGCACAGTAGTAAAACACCGGTATGTCAGCGGCGATGCCAGCCCGCGCGCCAGCCTCTGAATCATCCACCAGAATGCACTTTTCAATCGGCACCTGCATCTGTTCCGCCGCGTGATACATCAGCTCCGGATCCGGCTTCCAGTGATTAATGTCATAGCCGCTGTACAGGCGTCCGCTCAGATACGGCAGCATGCCGGTCAGCCCCAGCGAATGCTCCATCTTCTTCACCGTACCGTTCGACACCACGCACATCGGCACCTTCACGCGCTCCACCAGCGCGCGGGCGCCGGCAATCGGCTGCAGATCAAGATCAAACAGGCGCGCCACTTCCGCGCGGTAGG
This sequence comes from Enterobacterales bacterium, assembly GCA_039593615.1. Lineage (GTDB taxonomy): Bacteria > Pseudomonadota > Gammaproteobacteria > Enterobacterales > Enterobacteriaceae > Enterobacter. The sequence continues at coordinate 20,192 of JBCNOY010000016.1, forward strand.
CACTCTCCACCTCAGCCAGCGGCAGTGTCACCTGATGCTGTGCCGTCACATCGCGGATGATGTCGTAAAGCTTCACCCCTTTGTACTGTTCAAACATCTGCTGCAGCGAGAGTTCGATACCGTAACGGGCAAAGGTGTTGACGTAGGACTGCGTGCATATCACTTCGCTGTCGACCAGCGTGCCGTCGCAATCAAAAAAGATACATTCAACTGACATCGCGCCTCATCCTTTTAGTAAACAATAAGCTGTCACTCTAGCGCACTCAGCGCAGAAAGCGACCCCAGGCAACCGGTTGCGAAAAATCAGTGTTTTGCGGCGCTAAAGTCTATAGGATACGCGGCGATAAATTTTTCATCGGAACAGCGAAATGAACGAGCAGGGCCTTTTGCAGCGTATTTTCAGGCTGCAGGAACACGGAACCACCGCGCGCACCGAAGTGATTGCCGGTTTCACTACTTTCCTGACGATGGTGTACATCGTCTTCGTTAACCCGCAGATTCTTGGTGCCGCAGGCATGGACACCCAGGCGGTGTTTGTCACCACCTGCGTGATTGCTGCGTTCGGCAGCATCCTGATGGGGCTGGTGGCCAATCTGCCGGTAGCGCTGGCACCGGCCATGGGCCTCAACGCCTTCTTTGCCTTTGTGGTGGTGAGTGCGATGGGCTACTCGTGGCAGGTTGGCATGGGCGCGATCTTCTGGGGCGCGCTGGGGCTGCTGATCCTGACGCTGCTGCGCGTACGCTACTGGATGATCGCCAATATTCCGCTCAGCCTGCGCGTGGGCATCACCGCCGGTATCGGTCTGTTCATCGCCATGATGGGGCTGAAAAACGCCGGCATTATTGTGCCCAACGCGGACACCATCGTGACCGTCGGCAACCTGGCCTCGCACAACGTGCTGCTTGGTGCGCTCGGCTTCTTTATCATTGCGATTCTGGCGTCGCGCAACATCCACGCGGCGGTGCTGGTCTCTATCGTCGTGACCACCGCGATCGGTCTGCTGCTGGGCGACGTGAAGTTTACCGGGCTGTTCGCCGCGCCGCCGGCCATCACCTCGGTGGTCGGCCAGGTCGATATCAAAGGCGCGTTCAACGTGAGCATGGCGGGTGTGATCTTCGCCTTCATGCTGGTCAATCTGTTTGACTCATCCGGTACGCTGATTGGCGTAACTGATAAAGCGGGCCTGACCGATGAGAAAGGTACTTTTCCGCGCATGAAACAGGCGCTGTACGTGGATAGCATCAGCTCCGTCACCGGTTCGCTGATCGGCACCTCTTCGGTGACGGCGTACATCGAAAGCTCATCCGGCGTGGCGATTGGTGGCCGTACCGGCCTGATGGCGGTAGTGACCGGCATCCTGTTCCTGCTGGTGATGTTCCTGTCGCCGCTGGCTGCCATGGTGCCCGCCTATGCGGCGGCCGGCGCGCTGATTTATGTCGGCGTACTGATGACGGCTTCGCTGGCGCGCGTGCGCTGGGACGATCTCACCGAAGCGGTGCCGGCGTTTGTCACGGCGGTGATGATGCCGTTCAGCTTCTCGATCACCGAAGGTATCGCGCTCGGCTTTATCTCTTACTGCGTGATGAAGCTCGGTACCGGCCGCTGGCGTGAAATCAGCCCGTGCGTGGTGGTGGTGGCGCTGCTGTTTGTGCTGAAAATCGCTTTTATCGACGCGCACTAAACGCAACAGGCCGCGGGTGTGGCCTGGTTATCCGGGATGCCTGACTTCCGGCTGACTGGCGACACGCTCGCCGGGCAGGCTGGTGAGGCGCAGGGTGCGCGGCCCGATGTTGGGTTTGCTCATCTCCACATCGCGCAGCGACTGCCACTGCTGCTGCGCATCAATCTCCCACAGCCGTAAACGCTCAGTGCCGGGCGACAGCGCGCAGGACCACACCAGCGTCGGCTCGGCATCACACACCGCCTGAATGTCGGGATAGACGCTGGATCGCAGCCGGCCGGCCGCCGGATGCAGCCGCAGCGCATCAATACCGCTATCTGCTTCGCCGGTCAGTTTGAGGATGCTCTGGCGTAGCGTCCAGATCTGCGTCACCGCTTCCATAAAATCCTGCTGGGCGTTAATCCACGCCTTTTCACCCGATGACAGCCCCTGCGTCAGGGCATCCTGTGCCTGACGGCTATGCGCCCGAACGATTTCCATATCCAGGCCAGCGCGCCCGCCTTCTTCCGCCAGCAGCACGCCGACCATATTACCGGCATAGGAGATACTGAAGTCAGGCAAATTAGGATCGGCAAAGCAGGGACGACCGCTGCTGCTGGCGATCAACGGTGGCAGGTCACGAATACCATAGACGCGCAGCATCAGCTGGGCCAGCAGCGCGCGTGCGGCAAGAAAGCGGCCGCGGCGCTTATCAGGCAGGTGCCCGGCGCTGGTCATCACATCCTGTGGAACCCGCATGGTCTCTGGGGTGAGGGGCGGGTTAACCACCCAACGAACAAAATGACTAGCCATCTGTCGCTCCGTGAAAATGGTCGGATAATCATCAGGGCTATTGTAAGAATTTTCTCATGGGTTTGCATCCGGCTTACGCTGTATAGCCAGTAAATTCAGATAAGGACGAGGCGAATCTCATTGCCATGAGCTGCAATTGAATATGAGGCTTTTGCACATTGGTGTCGGATGGGGTGCCGAAGCGGCGGATGTGGTGTAGGATTTGGACAGGAAAGAGCTGCACAATGAAGTGCTTAAATTATTCACCTATCTGCCAATCGTGCGCATCGCAAACCATGCACGTCGGAGTTGTTATGTCTGTTACCTCTCTTGCTCGCCAGGAATCGATCTCGCTGGATGAATTTCGTCACGGCATGCGCCGTCTCACTGCCGGTGTTTCGCTGGTGACCACCTCATCCAGCGGAGAAAAGTTCGGGCTGATCGCCACCTCGGTCAGCTCGCTGGCAGCGGAACCGCCCAGCCTGCTGGTCTGCGTTAACCGCAGCGCATCAAGCCACGATGCCATTCTGCAGGCGGGCTACTTTGCCGTGAACGTTCTGCGCGAGCAGCACGATGACCTGTGCGCGCAGTTCAGCTCGCCGACGCGCCGCGCTGAGCGTTTCCAGAGTGGTGAATGGCAAACCCTGAATACGGGCGCGCCCGTGCTGGCTGATGCGCTGGTGAGCTTCGATTGTCAGCTGGAAAAAACGGTGGAGTGGAACACCCACAGCGTGCTGCTGGCGCGTATCGTGGGTATTGCGCTGCCGGGCGAAGCGACAGCGCCGATGGTCTACTTCAACAGCGGTTTTCACTCGCTGGGCTAAGTCATAGCGCAGCGCGTCGTGCGGCTGCGCGGCTTAACGCATCAGGCAAATTTGCTGGCTTCGTCAAAGCTCAGACGCGGCAGGCGCGGATGCAGCTTGCTGGCTTCGCCATAGCCGAGGTTGATCAGTAAGTTGACCTGCCAGTTATTTTCGCTGAAGAACGCGGCGTTAACTTTAGCCGGATCAAAACCGGACATCGGGCCGGCATCCAGTCCCAGCGAGCGGGCCGCCAGAATCAGATAGCCCGCCTGCAGGCTGCTGTTGCGAAACGCGGTCTCTTTGGCCAAATCCGGGCTGCTGGTAAACCAGCTGCGTGCATCGCCATGCGGGAACAGTTTTGGCAGTGCTTCATAAAAGGCCGGATCCCACGCCACAATCACCGTCACCGGTGCCGCCATGGTCTTATCCACATTGCCTGAGGAGAGCGCCGGCTTCAGCTTCTCTTTACCTTCCTGAGACGTCACGAACACAAAGCGGCCCGGCGAGCAGTTGGCTGAGGTTGGCCCCAGCGCCGTCAGCGCATAGAGCTGCTTCAGCACCTCCTGCGAAACCGGTTTATCCTGCCAGTAGCTATGGGTGCGGGCTTCAGTAAACAGCGCGTTCAGCGCCACGCTGTCGAGCGGTGTACTCATGTTTCTCTCCTGTTCAGGCAACAACCTGCGCCTGATTTTTAGCATGAATAATGGATGTGGCCGCTGCGTTTACGCGGCGACCCTCAACCGTTATACGACAAAGGCGAGGGCGCGCCAAATAACAAAGATGTATGTTGGTAGCGATCCCGGTGCGCCTAAATGCGCACCCTGCAGCATCGCATGAATCCCCTGTAGGGGCGCCATTCATGGCGACCTGTGACGGTGACTATTTACCAATACAGAAGCTGGAGAAGATCCGTCCCAGCAGATCGTCGGAGGTAAACTCGCCGGTGATCTCGCTCAGATTCTGCTGCGCCAGACGCAGCTCTTCCGCCAGCAGTTCGCCCGCCCAGGCGCCCATCAGCTGCGCTTTACCCTGAGCAAGGTGGTTCGCCGCCTCTTCCAGCGCCTGCAGGTGGCGGCGACGCGCCAGGAAGCCGCCTTCCATGCTGCTGTCAAAGCCCATGCTCTGCTTGAGATGGTTACGCAGGTCGTCCACGCCTTCGCCGGTGCGCGCCGACAGGCGAATCAGTGAGTGACCATTCACATCGCTGATACCCAGCGTTTCGCCGGTCACGTCCGCTTTGTTGCGCACCACGGTGATCGGCAGTGTGGCCGGCAGGCGGGCGATAAAGTCCGGCCAGATCTCCGCCGGGTCAACGGCGTCGGTGGTGGTGCCGTCCACCATAAACAGCACGCGGTCGGCCTGCTCGATCTCCTGCCAGGCGCGTTCGATACCGATACGCTCCACTTCGTCGCTGGCATCGCGCAGACCGGCGGTATCGATGATGTGCAGCGGCATGCCGTCGATGTGGATGTGCTCGCGCAGCACGTCGCGAGTGGTACCGGCAATGTCGGTCACGATTGCCGCTTCACGGCCCGCCAGGGCGTTCAGCAGGCTTGATTTCCCGGCGTTAGGGCGTCCGGCAATCACCACCTTCATCCCTTCGCGCAGCAGGCTGCCCTGGCGCGCTTCGGCGCGAACGGCGTCGAGATCGGCCATCACCTGGTTGAGCTGGGCTTCAATTTTACCGTCAGAGAGAAAATCGATCTCCTCATCCGGGAAGTCGATAGCCGCTTCCACGTAGATGCGCAGGTGAGTAAGTGCTTCCACAAGGTGATTCACACGCGCGGAGAATGCCCCCTGCAGCGAGTTCAGGGCGGAGCGGGCCGCCTGCTCGGAGCTGGCGTCGATCAGGTCAGCAATCGCCTCCGCCTGCGCCAGGTCGAGCTTGTCGTTGAGGAAGGCACGTTCGGAGAACTCGCCCGGCTTCGCAATGCGCAGGCCCGGCAGGGTCAGGATCCGTTTTAACAGCAGGTCGAGGATAACCGGGCCGCCGTGGCCCTGTAGCTCCAGCACGTCTTCACCGGTAAAGGAGTTCGGGCCGGGGAACCACAGCGCAATGCCCTGGTCCAGCGGCGTGCCGTCGGTATCTTTAAACGGCAGGTAATCAGCGTAGCGCGGCTTTGGCAGCTTACCCAGTACCGCTTCGGCCACCTCGCGTGCCTTCAGGCCGGAGATACGCAGAATGCCTACACCACCGCGTCCCGGTGGGGTTGCCTGGGCGACGATAGTGTCGTTATGGCTCATGGTTGCTCTCGTTCAATACAAATAAAAAAGGCGGTCAATCGACCGCCCTTATTTTAGCGTTAACTTATCGGATCAGGACTTTTTCTTTTCGCGGCTATGCAGGCCACGTTTTTCCAGACCACGGTAAATCAGCTGCTGCTGGATAATGGTCACCAGGTTGCTGACGATATAGTACAGCACCAGACCTGACGGGAACCACAGGAAGAACACGGTGAAGATGACCGGCATAAAGGTCATGATCTTCTGCTGCATCGGGTCGGTCACGGTGGTCGGCGACATCTTCTGGATGAAGAACATCGTCACGCCCATCAGGATCGGCAGGATGTAGTACGGGTCCTGTGCGGACAGGTCATGGATCCACAGTGCGAACGGCGCGTGGCGCAGCTCAACGGAACCCATCAGCATGTAGTACAGCGCCAGGAAGATTGGCATCTGAATCAGCAGCGGGAGGCAGCCGCCCAGCGGGTTCACTTTCTCCGCTTTGTACAGGGCCATCATCTCCTGGCTCATGACGCTGTTTGTCATCGCCCAGACGCTCACGCATCGCCTGAATCTTCGGCTGCAGCATGCGCATCTTCGCCATGGAGGTGTACTGCGCTTTGGTCAGCGGGTACATGATGCCACGAACGATGAAGGTGATAACGATGATGGAGAAGCCCCAGTTACCGAGGAAGCTGTGGATGAACTTCAGCAGCTTAAACAGCGGCTGAGAGATGAACCACAACCAACCGTAATCCACGGTCAGATCCAGGTGCGGCGCAACAGCGGCCATTTTGTCCTGAATTTCCGGGCCGACCCACAGGGTGCTGGCCAGCTTACCGGTTTGACCCGGCTGTACCAGAACCGGCTGAGATTTGTAGCCGATGGCGGCAAGACCGTTACCCAGGTTCGCGGTATAGAAGTTGTTGGTACCGTCGTTATTTGGCACCCACGCGGTTGCGAAATACTGCTGCAGCATCGCCACCCAACCGCCTTTGGCGCTGACGTTCAGGTTTTCGTTATCGGCAATGGTGTCGAATTTGTATTTCTCGTACTTCGCATCAGGCGTGGAGTACGCCGCGCCACGGAAGGTATGCAGCGCAAAGTTGCTGCTGCCGGTATCGCGGTGAGACGGCAGATTGATGGACTGCTTCAGCTGGCCAAAGGTCGACAGCTCCAGCGGTTTCGCACTGGCGTTCTGTACGCTGTAGCCCACGTTCACCGCATATTCACCGCGTTTCAGCGTGAAGGTTTTGGTGAAGGTGTTGCCTGCGGCGTCGGTGTACGTCAGCGGGATCGCGAGTTCGTTCTGACCATCAGCCAGCACAAAGGTGTCGTTTTCGACGTTATACAGTGGACGCGCGCCGTTAGCCGGGTTATCCGGGCCGTCACGACCGGTCAGGCCGCTCTGCGCCTGGTAGATAAACTCAGGCGTGGTTTCCAGTAACTGGAACGGTTCGTTAGACTTCAGCTCTTTCGGGTAGGTCAACAGCAGTGCCTGCTCAACATCACCACCACGGGTGTTGATGGTCAGCTCAAGCACATCGGTCTTAACCGTAATCTGTTTCCCCTGGCCACTGGCCGGTACGCCCTGGTCGGCGGCGCTACCCGCTGCGGTGGTCGTAGTCTGCGTGGTCTGCTGCTGTGGCTGAGGATTTTTATCCTGCTCCCACGCCTGCCAGATCATGAAAGACACGAACAACAAAGCGATGATAAGAAGATTGCGTTGCGAATCCATCGTTAGTGTTCTCTGGTATCAAAGGGTCCTGGCGGGACGGGATCGTCGCCACCCGGGTGTAAAGGGTGGCATTTTAATACGCGTTTCATCGTCAACCAACTGCCTTTTATCATGCCAAACCTGCGCAATGCCTCAATTCCGTAGCTCGAGCATGTGGGTGTGAAACGGCAGTGCGGCCCGAGTAGCGGACTAATCAGGCGTTGATAGACCCGAATGAGGGCTATCAGGACCCGTGAGCCAGGCGACAGTGGCGGCGCCATAATTTTTCCAACGCTTCCGAGAGAGCACGGTTATCGAGGTCGGCAACCCCTTTCTTCGCCACCACCACGAAATCCATTGCAGGCAGTTCGTGCTGACGTAAACGGAAGCTTTCACGCGTCAGACGTTTAATCCGATTGCGTTCATGCGCGCGTTTAACATTTTTCTTGGCGACGGTGAGACCGATGCGGGGATGCCCCAGCGAATTCAGGCGGCCGAGGATGGTGATTTGCGGCGTGCCAGCCCGTTGTGGCTGCTGGAAGACGAAAGTGAAATGAGCGGGAGTTAACAAACGTAACTCCCTGGGAAATGCGAGCTTAACCACTCAGAGGGTTAGCTTTATTACTTGGAAACGGTCAGACGAGCGCGGCCTTTAGCACGACGACGTGCCAGAACCTGACGACCATTTTTAGTAGCCATACGAGCACGGAAGCCGTGAGAACGGTTGCGCTTCAGTACAGACGGTTGAAAAGTGCGTTTCATGGCGATTTCTACCTAAACTTGAATAAATTCACTGACTTTTGCGTATACCCGAACGAGTTTCGAACGACTAACGCCTCAGCGTGGGTGATTAAAGAGGCCGGATTGTAATAATTGTACACTCCGGAGTCAATTCTCTTTCCTTATTTCCCGCGTATTTCCGCACGTTTTCGCGTGGAAAATGAGCAACGGACGACGCAGGAAGATGAGCATCACGCGCCGGGTCGAGGATTATACGGGCTCACCGACAAAGCGCAAGGATCGTCCCGGATCTTCGTTAGATCATTTAAGCAATAAATTGTCTGTGCTCATTAATTTTTCCAATATGCGGGCTAAATCGTGGGGCACTCGCGCCAGGATCGTTTACACTTAACCGGTTTCTGATCTTCCTGTGGATAAATCGGGAAGAATCTGTGAGAAACAGAAGATCTCTGGCTCAGTTTAGGCTATGATCCGCGGTCCCGATCGGGATCCCAGGATCCTGGTCAGGATAAATTGCAGATAGCAATTCGCACGTCCCCCTTTACACAGGGTCATGTCGATGTGCGCCAACAATCATGAATATTCAATAGTTTTCTTTTATTGTTCGAGTGGAGTCCGCCGTGTCACTTTCGCTTTGGCAGCAGTGTCTTGCCCGATTGCAGGATGAGTTACCAGCCACAGAATTCAGTATGTGGATCCGCCCGTTGCAGGCGGAACTGAGCGATAACACGCTGGCTTTGTATGCGCCAAACCGTTTTGTGCTCGATTGGGTAAGGGACAAGTACCTTAATAACATCAATGGATTGCTGAACGATTTCTGTGGGTCAGATGCCCCGCAGCTGCGCTTTGAAGTGGGCACAAAGCCGGTCACCCAAACCGTTCGTGAAACCGTGAACGTAGCAGCGCCTGCTCAGGCTGCTCCTGCTCCGGCCCCTCGCGTCGCACCTGCTCGTCAGGGCTGGGATAATGTCCCTGCACCGGCTGAGCCAACCTACCGCTCTAACGTTAACGTGAAACACACGTTCGATAACTTCGTTGAAGGTAAGTCGAACCAGCTGGCGCGCGCGGCGGCTCGCCAGGTTGCTGATAACCCCGGTGGAGCCTACAACCCGCTGTTCCTGTATGGCGGCACGGGTCTGGGTAAAACGCACCTGCTGCATGCGGTGGGCAACGGCATTATGGCGCGCAAGCCCAATGCCAAAGTGGTGTATATGCACTCCGAACGCTTCGTTCAGGACATGGTAAAAGCCCTGCAAAACAATGCGATCGAAGAGTTTAAACGCTACTACCGTTCCGTTGACGCGCTGCTGATCGATGACATTCAATTCTTTGCCAACAAAGAACGATCGCAGGAAGAATTTTTCCACACCTTCAACGCCCTGCTGGAAGGTAATCAGCAGATCATTTTGACCTCGGATCGTTATCCAAAAGAGATCAACGGCGTTGAAGATCGTCTGAAATCCCGCTTCGGCTGGGGCCTGACCGTGGCGATCGAGCCACCGGAGCTGGAAACCCGCGTCGCGATCCTGATGAAGAAAGCCGATGAAAACGACATTCGCCTGCCGGGTGAAGTGGCGTTCTTCATTGCCAAGCGTCTGCGCTCCAATGTGCGTGAGCTGGAGGGGGCACTGAACCGCGTTATCGCCAATGCCAACTTCACCGGTCGTGCGATCACCATCGATTTTGTGCGTGAAGCGCTGCGCGATTTGCTGGCATTGCAGGAAAAACTGGTCACTATCGACAATATTCAAAAGACGGTGGCTGAGTACTACAAGATTAAAGTGGCAGATTTACTGTCTAAACGTCGTTCCCGCTCGGTGGCGCGTCCGCGTCAGATGGCGATGGCGCTGGCAAAGGAGTTAACCAACCACAGTCTGCCGGAAATCGGCGATGCGTTTGGTGGCCGTGACCATACGACCGTGCTGCACGCCTGTCGCAAGATTGAGCAGTTGCGTGAAGAAAGCCACGACATCAAAGAAGATTTTTCCAATCTAATCAGAACATTATCATCGTGACGCTATGAAATTTACCGTTGAACGTGAACATTTATTAAAACCGCTGCAACAGGTGAGTGGCCCATTAGGCGGCCGCCCAACGCTGCCTATTCTCGGAAACCTGCTGCTTCAGGTCGCGGACGGCACGCTGTCGCTGACCGGTACCGATCTGGAAATGGAGATGGTGGCGCGCGTTACGCTGACGCAGCCGCACGAGGCGGGCGCGACCACGGTTCCGGCGCGTAAATTCTTTGATATCTGCCGCGGGCTGCCGGAAGGCGCTGAAATCGCCGTGCAGCTGGAAGGCGACCGTATGCTGGTGCGCTCCGGCCGCAGCCGTTTCTCGCTCTCCACGCTGCCTGCTGCGGACTTCCCGAACCTGGACGACTGGCAGAGCGAAGTGGAATTCACCCTGCCGCAGGCGACGATGAAGCGCCTGATTGAAGCCACGCAGTTCTCCATGGCGCATCAGGACGTTCGTTACTACCTAAACGGCATGCTGTTCGAAACCGAAGGCGAAGAGCTGCGTACCGTGGCCACCGACGGCCACCGTCTGGCGGTCTGTTCGATGCCGATTGGCGACTCACTGCCAAACCATTCGGTGATCGTGCCGCGTAAAGGGGTGATTGAGCTGATGCGTATGCTCGACGGTGGCGACACGCCGCTGCGCGTGCAGATCGGCAGCAACAACATCCGCGCCCACGTGGGCGACTTCATCTTCACATCGAAGCTGGTTGACGGCCGTTTCCCGGATTATCGCCGCGTATTGCCGAAGAACCCGGACAAAACGCTGGAAGCCGGCTGCGATCTGCTCAAGCAGGCGTTTGCCCGCGCGGCCATCCTCTCTAACGAGAAATTCCGCGGCGTGCGCCTGTACGTCAGTGAAAACCAGATCAAAATCACCGCCAACAACCCGGAGCAGGAAGAGGCGGAAGAGATTCTGGACGTCACCTACGCCGGCGCGGAGATGGAAATCGGCTTCAACGTCAGCTACGTGCTGGATGTGCTGAATGCGCTGAAATGCGAGAACGTGCGCATCCTGCTGACCGACTCCGTTTCCAGCGTGCAGATTGAAGATGCCGCATCACAGTCCGGCTGCGGCCTATGTTGTCATGCCAATGCGGTTGTAATAGAAAATATCGGCCTGGCTTACTTGCCATTCTGGCCCCGGGCAGGCTCGCCCCCCGTCTTCGTACGCTCCGGGCTGCGCGCTGGCCGCCAGACTCTGCGCCGAACGCCCGGTGTAAGTTAGGCAACCCGTCTGGTGAGTGATTCATGGCGCTCACCCGTCTGTTGATCCGCGACTTTCGCAATATCGAGCGCGCGGATCTCGCTTTATCCCCTGGCTTTAACTTCCTGGTTGGCGCCAACGGCAGCGGCAAAACCAGCGTGCTGGAAGCCATCTATACGCTCGGCCACGGCCGGGCGTTTCGCAGTTTGCAGATTGGTCGCGTCATTCGCCACGAGCAGGAATCCTTTGTTCTGCACGGGCGTTTGCAGGCGAGGAGCGGGAGACCGCCATCGGCCTGACCAAAGACAAGCAGGGCGACAGCAAGGTGCGCATCGACGGCACCGACGGCCACAAGGTGGCCGAGCTGGCGCTGCTGATGCCGATGCAGCTGATCACGCCCGAGGGGTTTACTTTGCTCAACGGCGGCCCCAAATACCGAAGAGCGTTCCTCGACTGGGGATGCTTTCACAACGAAGCCGGTTTCTTTACCGCCTGGAGCAACCTGAAGCGCCTGCTGAAGCAGCGCAACGCCGCGCTGCGCCAGGTGGGCGCGCTACTGCGCAGCTGCGTCCGTGGGATCATGGAGTTGATCCCGCTCGCGGAACAGATCAGCCGCTGGCGTGCCGAATACAGCGCAGGTATCGCCGAAGACATGGCCGACACCTGCAAACAGTTTTTACCTGAATTCTCCCTCACCTTCTCCTTCCAGCGCGGCTGGGAGAAAGAGACCGACTACGGCGAGGTGTTGGAGCGCAACTTCGAGCGCGACCGCATGTTGACCTACACCGCGCACGGCCCGCACAAGGCGGATTTCCGCATTCGTGCTGACGGTGCGCCGGTGGAAGATACGCTGTCGCGCGGGCAGCTCAAGCTCCTGATGTGTGCGCTGCGTCTGGCGCAGGGGGAGTTTCTCACCCGCGAGAGCGGACGACGCTGCCTGTACCTGATAGATGATTTTGCCTCGGAACTTGACGACGCGCGGCGCGGGCTGCTTGCCAGCCGCTTAAAAGCCACGCAGTCGCAGGTTTTTGTCAGCGCGATTAGCGCTGAACACGTTATAGACATGTCGGACGAAAATTCGAAGATGTTTACCGTGGAAAAGGGTAAAATAACGGATTAACCCAAGTTGAAATGAGCGAGAAACGTTGATGTCGAATTCTTATGACTCCTCCAGTATCAAAGTCCTGAAAGGGCTGGATGCGGTGCGTAAGCGCCCGGGTATGTATATCGGCGACACGGATGACGGCACCGGTCTGCACCACATGGTATTCGAGGTGGTAGATAACGCTATCGACGAAGCGCTCGCGGGTCACTGTAAAGACATCGTGGTCACCATCCATGCGGACAACTCCGTCTCCGTCACCGATGACGGTCGTGGCATCCCAACCGGTATTCACCCGGAAGAGGGCGTCTCTGCGGCGGAAGTGATCATGACCGTCCTGCACGCAGGCGGTAAGTTCGACGATAACTCCTATAAAGTTTCCGGCGGTCTGCATGGCGTAGGTGTTTCCGTGGTTAACGCCCTGTCGCAGAAACTGGAGTTGGTGATCCAGCGCGACAACAAAGTCCATCGTCAGATTTATGAGCACGGCGTGCCGCAGGCTCCGCTGGCGGTCACCGGTGAAACCGAATCGACTGGTACGATGGTGCGTTTCTGGCCAAGCTATGAAACCTTCACCAACGTCACCGAATTCGAATATGAAATTCTGGCGAAACGCCTGCGTGAGTTGTCCTTCCTCAACTCCGGCGTTTCTATTCGCCTGCGCGACAAGCGCGACGGCAAAGAAGACCATTTCCACTATGAAGGCGGCATCAAGGCGTTTGTTGAGTATCTCAACAAGAATAAAACGCCGATCCACCCGAACATTTTCTACTTCTCCACGGAAAAAGACGGTATCGGTGTGGAAGTGGCATTGCAGTGGAATGACGGCTTCCAGGAAAACATCTACTGCTTTACCAACAACATTCCGCAGCGCGACGGCGGTACTCACCTTGCTGGCTTCCGCGCGGCGATGACTCGTACGCTGAATGCCTACATGGATAAAGAGGGCTACAGCAAGAAAGCCAAAGTCAGCGCCACCGGCGACGATGCCCGTGAAGGCCTGATTGCTGTGGTTTCGGTAAAAGTGCCGGATCCGAAATTCTCCTCGCAGACCAAAGATAAACTGGTCTCCTCTGAGGTGAAAACGGCGGTTGAACAGCAGATGAATGAACTGCTGGCTGAGTACCTGCTGGAAAACCCGTCCGACGCGAAAATCGTGGTCGGCAAGATTATTGATGCGGCGCGCGCCCGTGAAGCTGCGCGTAAAGCTCGTGAAATGACCCGCCGTAAAGGCGCGCTGGATCTGGCCGGTCTGCCGGGCAAACTGGCTGATTGCCAGGAGCGTGACCCGGCGCTGTCCGAGCTCTACTTAGTGGAAGGGGACTCGGCGGGCGGTTCTGCGAAGCAGGGCCGTAACCGTAAGAACCAGGCGATTCTGCCGCTGAAAGGTAAGATCCTCAACGTTGAGAAAGCACGCTTCGACAAGATGCTCTCTTCGCAGGAAGTGGCGACGCTTATCACTGCGCTGGGCTGCGGTATTGGCCGCGATGAGTACAACCCGGACAAACTGCGCTATCACAGCATCATCATCATGACCGATGCGGACGTCGACGGCTCGCACATCCGTACGCTGCTGTTGACCTTCTTCTATCGTCAGATGCCTGAAATCGTTGAACGTGGCCACGTCTACATTGCCCAGCCGCCGCTGTACAAAGTGAAGAAAGGCAAGCAGGAACAATACATCAAAGATGACGAAGCGATGGATCAGTACCAAATCGCGATCGCACTTGATGGCGCAACCCTGCACGCGAACTCGCACGCTCCTGCACTGGCCGGTGAGCCGCTGGAGCGTCTGGTGTCCGAGTTCAACGCCACGCAGAAAATGATCACGCGTATGGAACGTCGTTATCCGAAAACGCTGCTGAAGGAACTGGTTTATCAGCCAACCCTGACCGAGGCCGATCTGAGCGACGAGCAGACCGTCACCCGCTGGGTGAACGCCCTGGTGACCGATCTGAACGAAAAAGAGCAGCACGGCAGCCAGTGGAAATGCGATGTTCAGCAGAATGCCGATCAGCAGTTCGAGCCGATCGTTCGCGTGCGTACCCACGGCGTCGACACCGACTACCCGCTGGAGCACGAATTTGTGACCGGTCCGGAATACCGTCGCATCTGCACGCTCGGCGAGAAGCTGCGCGGCCTGATCGAAGACGATGCGTTCATCGAACGTGGCGAACGTCGTCAGCCGGTAGCCAGCTTCGAGCAGGCGCTGGACTGGCTGGTGAAAGAGTCGCGCCGCGGCCTGGCGATCCAGCGCTATAAAGGTCTGGGCGAGATGAACCCGGAGCAGCTGTGGGAAACCACCATGGATCCGGAAAGCCGCCGCATGCTGCGCGTGACCGTCAAGGACGCCATCGCTGCCGACCAGCTGTTCACCACCCTGATGGGCGATGCGGTTGAACCGCGTCGTGCCTTCATCGAAGAGAACGCCCTGAAAGCGGCAAATATCGATATCTGATATCGCAAAACCCTTCCCAAACGGGAAGGGTTTTTTGTTTTATTAAACGCGCAGAATTCTTCCACCCGAGCCGTCCGGCATTTCAATCAGCAGGCTTAGCTTGCCGCCCATCGCTTCAATGTAGCGCTTAATGGTGATCAGACGCTGATCGGCGCCGCCCTGCTCAATTTGCGTGATACGCGGCTGCTTAACACCCATCGCTTCCGCAACGGTTCTCTGCGATAACGCTAACTCTTCCCGCAGCAGTTGCAGGCCGGTTTCGAGAATCAGCTCATCTGCCATCAGCTGAATGTCAGCTTGCTCAGCTTCAGTAAACTCACTCTCGATAAATTTTTGTAAGTCGTTCATGAATGATTTTCCTCTGCGTTATTGAGGTAAGCCGTGAACAATTGATCTGCAAGGCATATCATCCGCGCATAAAATTGTTTGTCTCCGGATTTATTGCCAGCACACAAAATGACCGCTTTGCGTTGCGTGTCGAATGCGTATAGCGCCCGAATTGGCTGACCAGCGTACTGTATTCTCAGTTCTTTCATGTTGTGGAAGCGTGATCCGTTAACCGTATCGGCATAGGGCCGTGGCAGCAACGGGCCATAATGCTGCAGGTTTAACAGGGCCGCAGCGATGCGTTTTTTCAGTTTGTTGTCCTGTGCCCGCAACCATTCCCGGAAGGTGTCGGTAAAAATGATTTCCCACATAACGCAATCTCCATATAAGTGATTGCTTATAGTAATTTATAAGCAATAACTTATATGATCAAGCGAATCAGCAGAAGTAAAACACCAAATGCTCAAACTGGATAATGCTGCACAAAGCATGACAGGCGTTATCTGCCGATTAACTGGTCAATGTGAGCTGAATCGCGCTAGCATTAAAGCCAGACCCTGAATTAACCGAGGACGTTATGGCGATAAAACTGATTGCGATCGATATGGACGGCACGCTGCTGAATCCGCAGCACGAAATCACGGCGGGCGTCAAAGCGGCGATTGGCCGGGCGCGGGATAAAGGTGTGTCGATCGTGCTGGCCACCGGACGCCCGTTTGTTGGTGTGGAGCGCTACCTGATGGAGCTGGATCTGCGTCAGCCGGGGCAGTATTGCATCAGCAACAACGGCGCACTGGCGCACAGCGCGGACAGCGGTGAGGTGGTGGCCGAGAAGACGCTTGGCTTTGATGACTATCTCTACC
This sequence comes from Enterobacterales bacterium, assembly GCA_039593615.1. Taxonomy (GTDB): domain Bacteria; phylum Pseudomonadota; class Gammaproteobacteria; order Enterobacterales; family Enterobacteriaceae; genus Enterobacter. The sequence continues at coordinate 36,104 of JBCNOY010000016.1, forward strand.
TGGAGCAGCTGGCGCGCGACCTTGGGGTACATTTTCAGGCGTTCGACAAATCCTTCCTCTACACGCCAAATAAAGACATCAGCGAATACACCATCCACGAAGCCAGCCTTACCGGCATTCCGGTGCGCTATCGCGCTGTAGAAGAGATGGACCCGGCGACGCGCTTCCCGAAACTGATGATGATCGACAAACCGGAGCTGCTGGATAAAGCCATCGCCGCCTTACCAGCGCGCGCCCGCGACAGTTATACCATTCTGAAAAGTGCACCTTACTATCTCGAAATCCTTAATCCGCTGGTCAACAAAGGCTACGGCGTAAAAATGCTGGCGGAGAAACTCGGCCTGCAGCCGTCAGAAGTGATGGCGATTGGCGATCAGGAAAACGATCTGGCGATGATTGAATACGCCGGCACCGGCGTGGCGATGGGCAATGCGATTGATTCCGTGAAGCAGATTGCGCAGTTCGTGACCAAGACCAATATGGAAGATGGTGTCGCGCACGCCATTGAAGAGCTAGTGCTGTAACCCTCCTCTGATGCGGGCGGCGTTCTGCTGCCCGTCACTTCTCTGCTGAATTTTTGCTGTCAGTGCGCCGATGGGTTGTCTGTTTTGTGATCCATATTGTAGTACAAACAATATATATGGTACTACAATCGCCGCTACAGAATGCGTCAGGGATTGGGCTTTGCACTACGAAAGCAGTAATCTGATTTCTCACGCCTTTCATGGAATCGAACACGATGACGCAGGAACCACTGAGTAAAACAGAGCGCATCATCCAGACGCTGGGTGAAGAGATTGTTGCCGGAAAATATGTGCCGGGCGCCGCGCTGCCGGCGGAAGCGGAGCTGTGCGAGCGATTTTCAACCTCGCGCAATATTATCCGCGAAGTGTATCGCTCCCTGATGGCTAAACGCCTGATGGAGATGAAGCGCTATCGCGGCGCGTTTGTCACCTCACGTAACCAGTGGAACTATCTCGACAGCGATGTACTGCAGTGGGCGCTGGCGCACGATCACGATCCGCGCCTGATTGCGGCCATGAACGAGGTACGCGTGCTGGTGGAGCCGCAGATTGCGCGCTGGTCGGCCGAGCGGGCAACGTCGACCGATCTGGCGGCGATTGAACTGGCCTACAACGAGATGGTGGCCAACCACCTCAACCGTGATGCCTTTAACGACGCAGATATCCGCTATCACGAAGCGGTGATGGCCTCGGTGCATAACCCGGTGCTGCAGCAGCTCAATGTGGCGATCAGCCAGCTGCAAAAAGCGGTGTTTGCGCAAACCTACATGGCGGACTCCGGCAATATGCCGCGCACGTTAGCCGAACATAAAGCGCTGTTCGATGCCATTCGCCACCAGGATGGCGATGCGGCGGAACAGGCGGCGAAGGCGATGATTGCCAGCTCAACCGCCCGACTCAAGGAGATTTTGTGACGCGTTATATCGCCATTGACTGGGGCTCCACCAACCTGCGCGCCTGGTATTACCGCGCCGGTGAATGCGTCGATGAGCGCCGTTCGGAAGCGGGCGTGACGCGCCTCGGCGACCGCACGCCTGCTCAGGTGTTTGCCACCATTACCGACGGCTGGCCGGTGGCCGAAGTCCCGGTGATCATGGCCGGCATGGTGGGCAGCAACGCCGGCTGGCTGGCAGTGCCTTATCTCGCCTGTCCGGTGGCGCTCAATGCATTAAGCGATCGCCTGACCTGCGTGGAAGGAAAAGCGTGGATTGTGCCGGGACTGAGCGTCGAACGTGACGACAACTACAACGTAATGCGCGGTGAAGAAACCCAGCTGCTTGGCGCTGTCACGCTGCAGCCCGCGCCGCTGTATGTCATGCCGGGCACGCACGCCAAGTGGGTGCAGATGGAACAGGATCGCGTCATCGATTTCCGCACCGTGATGACCGGCGAGCTGCACCATTTACTGCTGAAGCAGTCGCTGATTGGCGCCGGTTTACCCGCGCAGGAAGCCTCTCCGGACGCGTTCCGGGACGGTTTGCAGATTGGCAGCCACGACCGCTCAATTCTGGCGCGCCTGTTTGAAGTGCGTGCCGCCCACGTGCTCGGCGCGCGCGATCGGCGCCATATCAGTGATTTTCTCTCTGGCCTGTTAATCGGCCATGAAGTGGCGCAGATGACGCAGCAGTTAACGCATAGCCGCCAGCCGATTGTCATTATCGCCGGCAGCGCGCTGGCACAGCGTTATCAGCAGGCGCTGGCCTTTATCGGAACAGATTCAGTCACGCTGGAGGGCGATCGCGCTTTCCAGCACGGAATAAGGAGTATTGCGCATGTCCTGGCCCACTAAACTTCCGCTGATCGCCATTCTTCGTGGCATCACGCCGGATGAAGCTGAAGCGCACGTCGCGGCGTTAATCGACGCCGGTTTCGATGCGATTGAAATTCCGCTCAACTCGCCAGAGTGGGCGAAAAGTATCGGCGCGATGGTGCAAACCTTCGGCGATAAAGCGCTGATCGGTGCCGGCACCGTGCTGCAGGCGACGCAGGTCGATCAGCTGGCGGCGCTCAACAGCAAGCTGGTGGTGACGCCCAATACCGATGCCGCGGTGATTCGTCAGGCCGTGGCGCACGGCATGCTGGTTGCCGCAGGCTGTGCCACCGCCAGCGAAGCCTTTACCGCGCTGCAGGCTGGGGCGCAGGCGCTGAAAATTTTCCCGTCGTCGGCGTTTGGTCCGGGCTACATCAAAGCGCTGAAAGCGGTGCTGCCGCCGGAGGTGCCGGTCTTTGCCGTGGGCGGCGTCACGCCGGAAAACCTGCATGAATTTATCGCCGCCGGTTGCGTCGGGGCTGGCCTGGGCAGCGATCTCTATCGCGCCGGCCAGCCGCTGTCGCGCACCGTGGAGAAGGCCCGCGCATTTATTGCTGCCTATAAGGACGCTGTACGATGAAAATTACGAAACTGACCACTTATCGCCTGCCGCCGCGCTGGATGTTCCTGAAAATCGAAACCGACGAAGGCATCATCGGCTGGGGCGAGCCGGTGATTGAAGGGCGCGCGCGCAGCGTCGAAGCGGCGGTGCATGAGCTGTCGGAATATCTGATTGGGCAGGATCCGGCGCGGATTAATGATCTGTGGCAGGTGATGTATCGCGGCGGTTTTTACCGCGGCGGCCCGATTTTAATGAGCGCCATTGCCGGTATCGATCAGGCGCTGTGGGATATTAAAGGCAAAGCGCTGGGCGTGCCGGTGTATCAGCTGCTGGGCGGTCTGGTGCGTGACAGCATCAAAGCCTATAGCTGGGTAGGCGGCGATCGTCCGGCTGAAGTGATTGATGGCATTAAGAAATTACGTGGTATCGGCTTTGACACCTTCAAACTCAACGGCTGCGAAGAGATGGGCATCATCGACAATTCTCGTCAGGTCGATACCGCTGTTAACACCGTCGCGCAGATCCGTGAAGCCTTTGGCAGTGACATTGAGTTTGGCCTCGATTTCCACGGTCGCGTCAGCGCGCCGATGGCCAAAGTGCTGATCAAAGAGCTGGAGCCGTATCGTCCGCTGTTTATTGAAGAACCGGTGCTGGCCGAGCAGGCAGAATACTATCCGCGCCTGGCGGCGCAGACGCATCTGCCGATTGCCGCAGGCGAACGCATGTTCTCCCGCTTCGAGTTCAAGCGCGTGCTGGAAGCCGGTGGGCTGGCGATTCTGCAGCCGGATCTGTCGCACGCCGGCGGTATCACCGAATGCTACAAAATCGCGGCGATGGCCGAGTCCTATGACGTGGCGCTGGCACCGCACTGTCCGCTGGGGCCGATTGCGCTGGCTGCCTGTCTGCATGTCGACTTCGTGTCGCGTAACGCAGTGTTCCAGGAGCAGAGCATGGGCATTCACTATAATCAGGGCGCTGAACTGCTCGATTACGTGATCAATAAAGATGATTTTAAAATGGATGACGGCCATTTCTATCCATTAAATAAACCCGGCCTCGGTGTGGAAATTAATGAAGAGCTGGTGATTGCGCGCAGTAAAAATGCGCCAGACTGGCGCAACCCATTATGGCGCTTTCCGGATGGATCGGTAGCCGAGTGGTAATGTCCGTAGTATTGCGCCCGGTCGCTGCGTTTACCGCTTTATAACAGCGCCGATTATCAGGCGATTAAACATCTGACTATTTAAACCATGTGCGGAATATATAAGGCACAGGGCAGCGCTCAACCTGTTTTCACCGCGCTGCCAGTTTGCCGCTGCTGCGGCTTTTATCTTCGATAACCTTACCCTGCGTTGGCTGCGGCGTGTTTCGGCACGTCTGCCAGCTGACATCTGACGGAGAAACACCATGGATCTCTCTGCTGTTCAGGCGAAACCTGGGCGTCGCCGTTACCTGACGCTGCTGATGATTTTTATTACCGTGGTCATTTGTTATGTCGACCGCGCCAATTTAGCCGTGGCATCGGCCCATATTCAGGAGGAATTTGGCATCACCAAAGCGGAAATGGGGTACGTCTTTTCTGCGTTTGCCTGGCTGTATACCCTGTGCCAGATCCCCGGCGGCTGGTTTCTTGACCGCGTGGGTTCACGTCTGACCTATTTTATCGCCATTTTCGGCTGGTCGGTGGCGACCTTATTCCAGGGCTTCGCCAGCGGGCTGATGTCGCTGATTGGCCTGCGCGCCATCACCGGTGTTTTTGAAGCGCCGGCTTTCCCGACCAACAACCGCATGGTGACCAGCTGGTTCCCGGAACAGGAGCGCGCTTCGGCCGTCGGTTTTTACACCTCCGGGCAGTTTGTCGGCCTGGCGTTTCTGACGCCGCTGCTGATCTGGATCCAGGAGCTGCTGAGCTGGCACTGGGTGTTTATCATCACCGGCGGGATTGGCATTATCTGGTCGCTGATGTGGATGAAGGTTTACCAGGCGCCGCGCCAGACCAAAGGCATCAACCAGGCCGAGCTGGATTACATCCGCGACGGCGGTGGCGCGATGGTGGACGGCGATGCGCCCGGCGAGAAAAAAGCACGCGTTAAACTCACCGCGGCCGACTGGAAACTGGTCTTCCATCGCAAGCTGGTGGGCGTTTATCTGGGCCAGTTTGCGGTGACCTCAACGCTGTGGTTCTTCCTTACCTGGTTCCCGAACTACCTGACCCAGGAGAAAGGGCATATTGCCGCGCTGAAGGCGGGCTTTATGACTACCGTGCCGTTTCTCGCCGCCTTTTTTGGCGTGCTCCTCTCCGGGATGGCTGGCCGATCGTCTGGTGCGAAGAGGCTACTCGCTGGGCTTTGCGCGTAAAACGCCGATCATCTGCGGCCTGCTGATCTCCACCTGCATCATGGGCGCCAACTACACCAACGATCCGGTGTGGATTATGGCCCTGATGGCGGTGGCGTTCTTCGGCAACGGTTTCGCCTCCATCACCTGGTCGCTGGTCTCGTCACTGGCGCCGATGCGGCTGATTGGCCTGACCGGCGGCATGTTCAACTTTATCGGCGGCCTCGGCGGGATCACCGTACCGCTGGTCGTGGGGTACCTGGCGCAGGACTACGGCTTTGGCCCGGCGCTGGTGTACATCTCCGCCGTGGCGCTGATCGGCGCGCTCTCCTACATCCTGCTGGTGGGGGATGTGAAGCGCGTGGGCTAAGCTTCCGGGTGCGCATGCCTGCGCACCCGCATTAGCTGCTCAGCTTTTGCTTAACTGAACGGCATCACGTAATTTGTCCGGCAACGGTTACATCTGAGGTTGCCCCATGTCAGAAAAACAAATCACCTTCACTCCGCGCCACCACCAGCTGACCAACATCAACACCTGGACGCCGGACAGCCAGTGGCTGGTCTATGACGTGCGCCCGTCCGGCGCATCGTTCACCAGTGAAACCATTGAGCGGGTCAACGTCGGCACAGCGGCGCGGTCGAGGTGCTGTATCAGGCGCCGCTGATGGCGCGCACGTCGGCGTGGTGACCGTGAGTCCGGATCTGCCGCCGCGCTATGTCTGTATTCATGGGCCGGAGCAACCCGGATGCAGACTGGCACTACGATTTTCATCATCGTCAGGGGGTGATTGCGCATCACGGTCAGGTGAGCAACCTGGACGCGATGGATATCACTGCGCCGTACACCCCTGGCGCGCTGCGCGGCGGCAGCCACGTCCATGTCTTCAGCCCGAACGGCTCGTCAGCTTTACCTATAACGACCACGTGCTGCACGAGCGCGATCGTGCGTGACGATTTACGCAACGTCGGCGTGGCGGTGCCGCTGCATCCGGTGTATCCGCCAAAACAGCATCCGCGCGAATATGACGGCAGCCACTACTGGAGCGTGCTGGTGAGCCGCACCCGGCCCAATCCACAGCCGGGCAGCGATCAGATTAACCGCGCTTATGAAGAGGGCTGGATTGGCGCGCGCGGCTACCAGAAAGCGGACGGCAGCTGGCAGCGCTGGGCCATCGCCTTTATCGGCGATACGCGCAATGCCAGTGGTGAGAAGGTGCCGGAAGTGTTTGTGGTCGATCTGCCTGAGGCGCTGGCGGACTATGCCAGAGCCGGCAATGCACCGCTGCAGGGCACGGCAGAGCAACTGCCGGCACCGCCGGCTGGCGTGCAGCAGCGGCGGACCTTCACGCACAGTAAAGGGCTGGCGCTGCAGCCGCGCCACTGGTTGCGCGCTGCGCCGGATGGCAGCGCAATCGCCTTTTTGCAGGCTGACGAGCAGGGCATTGTGCAGCTGTGGACGGTCTCACCCAACGGTGGCGCGGCGCGTCAGATTACCTCACTGCGCAGCAGCATTCAGTCTGCTTTCAGCTGGCAGCCGGACGGCGCGGCCATCGCCTTTATCTGTGATAACAGCGTGATGCGTTGTGAGATAACCAGCGGACAGTGTACGCGCCTTACCGCGCGCAGCGCGCAACCGCCGGGCGGCGACGCGGTGGTGTGGTCGCCGGACGGGAAGCAGATCGCCTACATGCGCGAGGTTGACGGCTGGCGACAGCTGTTCTGCGTCAGTGCGATTCCGCCGGCATAGCCGCCGCAGTGGCCAGGCTGGCCTGGGTGCCAGCCATCTTCTCGCTCTGCAGCACGCGTTCGCGCGGCGAATCTTTGGTTTTATCGTCGTCGGCGCGGAAGTAATCCCACGGCAGCAGCAGCGTATCCATCACCGCCGAAAAGGGCAGATCGATCAGCGCCAGCGGTTTAATCGCCCAGCTGGTATTGTCATCGGTCAGCATCTCTGCGCTGGCGCGCGTGCCGGGGTAGTAACCCTGGCTGGCACCGGTATGCGACATCACGCTGGAGCAGCCTGATGTGGCACAGGCGCAGCAGACCAGCAGGCCGGTGAGCGGAAAGCGTTTCATCATTTTCATCATCATCATCCCTACAGTCATGGCATGGCCCTGGCTGGAGTGTGTCACCTGACATCTGCATAACTCTGTGGTTATGTCCTTCCCGTCAGGCGAAGCGTCCCCTGAGTGTATGCCATATCGTCAGAATTGCTGCAAAAAAAAGCGCATTGCCCCTTGAAAGCGACCTGAGCGCACCCATCTTTAAGCTACGGTCACGACGCGGTCGCCGACAGGGACACCGACGGGCCGGACAACCTGTCCATGGTGGAAGGTTGCCAAAACTTGCTGATTATCAGGAGTCTTATTATGCGTAACTTTGATCTCTCTCCGCTTTATCGTTCTGCTATTGGTTTCGACCGTCTGTTTAACCTGCTTGAGTCCAACCAAAACCAGGCTAACGGCGGCTACCCTCCGTACAACGTCGAGCTGGTAGACGAAAACCACTATCGCATCACCATTGCCGTCGCCGGCTTTGCGCAGAGCGAACTGGATATCACCGCCCATGACAACATGCTGGTGGTGCGCGGCGCCCACCCTGAAGAGCAGCAGGAACGTAAATACCTGTACCAGGGCATCGCAGAACGTAACTTCGAACGCAAATTCCAGCTGGCCGATCACATCGTGGTGCGCGATGCGCGTCTCGAACTGGGCCTGCTGAGTATCGATCTGGAACGCATCGTCCCGGAAGAGGCGAAACCACGCCGGATTGAAATCCTGAAATAAGGCTAACGAAGTAAAGAAAAACGCCGCTGCAACGCGGCGTTTTTTTTATGGCTGCATCATCAGGTACGTACCAGCAGGCGCTGGCTCACCATACCGCCAAACACATTCACCAGCAGCCCGAGAATGATCACCGACGCGCCGAGAATCTCCTGTGCCGACAGAGTTTCGCCGAGGATCAGCGCGGCGCTGAGAATACCGACCACCGGCACCAGCAGCGACAGCGGCGCCACGCGCCAGGTTTCGTAGCGGCTGAGCAGATTGCCCCAGATGGCGTAGCCAATGATGGTGGCGAAAAACGCCAGATAGAGCAGTGCCAGCACCGTCTGCAGCGAAATATCCAGCAGGCTGGTGACAATGGCGGATTCGCCCTCGAACCACCACGAACAGGCAAAGAACGGCGCAATCGGTACCAGCGCGCTCCACACCACCAGCGACATCACCGGCACCTTGCGGTTGCGCAGGATAATCTTGTTAGTGATATTGCCCAGCCCCCACGACAGCGCTGCCGCCAGCGTCAGCATCATGGTGGTCAGCGTGATGCCCGCGGTTGTCTGGCCCTCCATACCGGCGGTTGCCAGCATAAACATGCCGAGCGTGGCGACCAGAATGCCGGCGATGTGGTTCCAGCGCAGCTTCTCGGCCAGCAGCAGTGCGCCGAGCAGCAGGGTGAAAAATGCCTGCGCCTGCAGCACCAGCGAAGCCAGCCCGGCTGGCATGCCGAGTTTGATGGCGAGGAACAGAAACGCGAACTGACCAAAGCTGATGGTCATGCCATACACCACCAGCCAGCGCAGCGGAATTGCCGGACGACGCACGAAAAAGATCGCCGGAAACGCCACCAGCGTAAACCGCAGTCCCGCCAGCAAAAAGGGCGGCATGCCCTGCAAACCCAGCTTAATCACCACAAAATTTACGCCCCACGCCACCACGACGCACAGGGCTAACAACATATCTTTAACGGACATACGCATTCCTCAGCGCGGCAATCAGGCGGTTGCCGTCACCGGTGTGGCGATCTCTGCACCGCAGTCATCGCCGATCAGTCGAAAATAATCATCCACATCCAAAGCTACCGAGCGGTCCAGCGCACCGGCGTTAAACCACAGCGTCCCGACATCACGCAGCCGCGCATCCACGCGCAGCGCCAGTCGGTCATCAAAACTAAACGGCGGCACCGCGCCCATCACACACTGCGTCAGCGCTTGTGCCTGCTCAGGGGTGGCAAACGTCGACTTCTTACCGCCAATGGCACGCGCGGCGTGTTTGAAGTTGATTTTGCAGTCGCCGGGTACGATCGCCAGCAGATAGCGCGGCGCGGCGCCGTCCGGCATGGTGACTTCCAGCACCATCGCTTTGGCTGCCTGCTGGAGATCGTTTCCGCGGATGGCGCTGATCACCTCGGTCTGGCCGATGGCCTCATGCTCCACCACGCGGTAGCGGGCCTGCTGCGCATCCAGCAGCGCAATCACTTTGTCATAGGTTGTCATACTGTCTTCCTCGTCTAAGGCCGGGATTAACTCCAGGCAATGGCGTGCTTCATTTTTTTGTCGGTCAGGCCAAAGAAAAAGCCCATGGTGATGCGCGTGTCGCCCTCAACGCGATCGATTTCATGATAAAACGCGGGATTAAACAGATAGATATCGCCACTGCGCGGCGCGAACTCACAGGTCTCGCTGCCGGCGATGACGCCGCTCTGGTAGCCCAGCTCGCCGGGCGTTTTAAAGCGCTCGTCTTCCGGCTGCCATTTCTTATTGAAGATGCGCAGCGCGCCGCCGGCGTTGCACTCCTGCAGGCACACGACGCAGCTCAGCTGATGCAGAATGTGCGTCACCGCCAGACCGCTGCCAGCGGCATCGCGCACGATGTTGTCGTTATGCAGCGGATTAGCGACGCCGTCAGCGTGGAAACGCACAATCGAGCCGGCGTAATCACCCAGTGCCGGTTCGGTGGCGGTTTGCAGACTCTCAAGGCGCAGCGCATGCTGCACCCAGTGGTAAATCTGCGCGCGCAGGGCGTGCAGCGAGGCCGGCAGCGCCGGCTGGATGTCGCGCAGTTCGGTGAAATAGTTTTCCGGCGCGGCGGTGTGCTTCGCCAGATACGGGCCGAGCGTGGTCAGCGCGCCATTTGGATAGTGAGAAACCCGTACCTGCTCGCGGCACTGCTGGAGATCAGCCACCACCGCGTTGCGCACCTCTGGCGTGAGGAAATTGCGCAGCACCAGCAGCGGCACGCGCGCGGTGACGATGTCATCCAGCCAGGTGCTTTCGACGAACATGTTGGGGTTAATGACGCGAATCTGATTGAAAATGGCCATGGGTTCACTCTCCAAATGGAATTTCATGAAGTTCATGGTTGCTCATACGGTGCCATGCTGACGCCGTGCCCAGTGTTGAAACAGGTTCAGAGGAGATAAAGGTGCTGTTGTTCTGCTGACAACGATGCAGGGTGAAATAGTCGGGGTAAGGCGTGTCATCAGGATGCCATTGCCACGCCCAGGCCTTCTCGCGGGTGACGAAAATGGCGTTTGCCGCGCTGCCACCCGGCGCCACCCGGGCCATTTTTTCGCGCAGATAGTCGCGGGTGAAATCGGTGGGCGTGACGCGGTCGACGATATATTCCAGATATTCAGCGGAATCAAAGCGCGACTGCGCCATGCCAAGCTGCGCATAGACGGTCGGCAAAAAGCCGTTGTGCATCATGTACCACTGGGTGGTGCCGCTGGTGCGCCGCAGCGGATGGGAGAACGCAATGCCCTGGTTTTTGCTGAGCGTGGCGTGACGCACGTGCACCGCCAGAAAGCGGCTGTGCTGTATGCGCGTGACGTCAATGCCTGGTAGTGCTTCGGCAAAGGTGCCGCTGCCATGCAGCGTACGGATCTGACCGTGCTCCAGCCACAGACAGCCCCAGCCGTTGGGATGTTGTTTAATCGGGCCATCGTGCGCGGCGGTTTCACCGCAGCTCATGGCGCGTGCGGCGTCCAGTACCGCAGCGGCGTCAAACTGGCCGTGTGCCAGAATCATTCTGCACATAGTAAATCTCTCCGTGAGGTCAAAGCGGGAACAGCAAGAAGGGCGTGAAACACCGCCAGAATTTCGTCGCGACTGGCGGCAGGCAGACGCAGCGTAGCGAGAATCCCGGCGTGGCGCGTCAGATCGGCGTACAGCGATGAGCGCGGCGAGACCTCCAGCGCCGGTAAGTTGAGCGGCGGTAACAGCTGGCCGCGCTGATGGTCGGCAATCCAGCGTTCGGCGGCGTCAAACTGCAGCCGCTGGCGCAACCGCAGCCGGCCGACAGCCTGTGACGGTGAAGCGAAGTGCAGTTCAGGCAGGCCGCGTCCGGCTTCAACCTGAAAGGCCACCTCGGCCCAGTTGATGCCGGTGACCTCTTCCACCAGATTCACCACGCCCATGCCGGACAGGCGAAAGCCCATTTCGAGAAAGTGCGGCTCGCCGTTCACCATAATGAAATCAATGTGGAAAGCGCCGCGCCGGTAGCCGAAGGTTTCACAGCAGAAACTCATCAGGCTGGTGAAGGCGGCGGGCAGCTGCTGCGCCGCCATCGCCACATGGCCGGATTCGTAAAAGCTGATACAGCCGTCGGCCTCGGTATGCTGCTCAATCACCTTCTGGCAGCAGGTCAGCGCCACCGCGTGTCCATTCTCCACCACGCCCTGCAGCGAATATTCGTCACCGGCCAGCCAGCTTTCGACGATAAAGCCGGTAAAGCCGCGTCCGCCATAGTTCATGGTGTCGAGCAGCCGGGCAATCACCGCATCCAGCTGGCTGGCCTCTTCCACCAGCCAGATGCCCAGCCCGCCGCCGCCGTCGACCGGTTTAATCACGCAGGGATAAAGCAGCGCATCCCGCGCATCGCCAATGCTGAGCGGTGAGGCAAAGAAGCGAAACTCCGGCTGTGGAAAACGCGGCCAGGCTTTGCGCAGCGCCATGCGCTGTGCATATTTATCCGGCGGGATAAACCCCGGACCGGCATCCGGGCCGGCCAGCAGTTCACGCACCCGGCCAGCGCTGGCGTTGTAAGCCTCAAAACCGGCCAGCACCACCTGTGGATGCTCCAGCAGACCGGCGTGCAGACAGGCATTGAGGACATCCCACGGGTTTTCCGGGCGATCGAGACGCACAATCAGATCGAACGGCAGGGCGATGCTGAGCGAATGATAGTCGACAAAATCCCCCATTTCGGCCAGTACAGTAAAATAGCCTTCGCGTTTTGCCACCGCGCAGTAGGGATTTTGCCCGTCGCGCGTGGCACCAATCTGCAGAAAAATCTTTCTCATCGCGTCGCCTTACCGGGTTAACGCCCGGAAATCACTTCAGTAACGATGTCCTGTAACGCACCGTTGTTAACCTGAATCACCGCTTTGTGCGGGTCGAAACGCAACACGCGCGACAGCGCATCGCCGCGTGCGCCGTCCAGCAGCGAACTCACCGCCGCGCTGCGCCAGCAGTGCCGCATCTGCGCCACGCTGAGGCCAGACAGCTGCGTGAGCTGCTGCGCCAGCGCCACATCCTCGCTCTCTCCGCTCAGCAAGGCGCGCACCGCGGCTTCCTCCGGCGCGGCCGGCAGCTGCAGCAGCCAGGCTTTCAGCTGCTGGCCGGCGGCGATAAACGGTGAATAGATCATGCATACCAGCTGGGTTTCACTGAGGCCGAAAGCATCGAGTGCGAACTGAGCGGCGCGCTGGCGTGCGCGGGCAATCGCGGCATCATCCTGATAGCGCGCGGCCATCTCATCAATCAGCTGCGGCGGAAAGTCCTTCTGCACCATCAGGCCGAGCGCAAAGCGCACATATTCGCGAATGCCTTCGGCGTAGCTGCGCTGCAACAGCGTCTCCGCACGCAGACCGCGAATATGTGCCATTAACGTCGGGTTGCCGCAGTCCGATTCGGAAAAGCTGAACATCAGCTCGTCGAAGCGGAAATGCATGAATTCGGTCAGCAGCGCCCAGTGCGCGCCAGCCTCATAAGCGGTGTCCTGATAGATGTTGAAGAACAGCGGGTCGCGCGCCAGCTGCCAGGTAATGCGATGTGCCGGCGTGACCTGGTCAGCGCCGTAAATGTCGGCGAAGTAGCGCGCCGCCACGCCGTCCAGCGTGTGCAGAAAGCCGCTGAAGCCGCGCGACTTATCGGCCATCGGCGCATCAAACAGTTTTGACAGGTGGCGCGCCCACGCAAGGTAAGCGGTCTGCTCCTGCGGCGAATCGCCGGTGATGATCACATCGACGCCGCCATCGTAGTGCGCCGCCAGGCCAAACGAATTCACCATGCTCAGGTTGCAGGCGTTGCAGAAGGTGGAGCGCGCGTCGGCACGGAAGCGGTGACCATTCATCAGCACATCGTCGCGGTTCTGCTGGCGCACGCTCTGCGGCATCGGCAAGTGGCGATCGAAGGGACGAATCTGTAGTCCGTCGGTCACCAGGCACTCGGTGAACGCGTCGTCATGGATACGCAGCGCGCGATAGACGCGGTCGATGTTTTCCATCACGCTGTCATTCATGGCGGCATGGCGGTTAGTGCTGATGCGCAGCTGAAACGTGCTGTTGCGCTGTTGCCAGATTAACCCCTGAATGTAACGTACGTAGGCCACCATATAGCTGCTGTCTTTGCCGCCGCCATAGGCCAGCAGCACGCGGTTACGTTCGGGATGGTCGGGATCGGGCAGGGCGGCGAGCAGTCGCTGAGCACAGTGCTGGGCGGAATCGAGAATCGCGGGCGTCAGGTATTCTTCAATTTCACTCATCATCGCGGACAGATTATTCATTTTTCACTTCATCCTTTGGCTAATAAAATCGCCGCTGCCGTGCGGGCGACAACGGGCTGGAAAACGGGCCACGAAGGTGCTGCGTGAAGCTGAATTAACAGATGCAGCCTAAAGTACTTTGAATGTAATCTGATGAATACGCACAGATCAGCACGATATGGGGTGGAACAGATGGCGGGTGAAACGCAGGAACAGGAGAGTCAGAGCAGTCGTTACCGTCAGATCGCTGAGCAGATAAAACAGGCCATTCACAGCGGATCGCTGCCGCCCGACAGCCGTTTGCCGTCGGTGCGCACGCTGGCGACGCAGTATCGCGTCAGCATGACCACTGCGCTGAAAACATTACGCACGCTGGAGGATGAGCACTACGCGGTGGCACGGCCGAAGTCCGGCTTTTTTGTCGCACCGCGTCCCACAGAGAAAAAAGTGCCGGCGGTATTCAGCGAGCAGCCGCGCGAAGTGGCGCCGCTGGATGAGCAAACCGAACTGCACCTGGCGATGCTGGGATCGGACTGCCGCGTGCGGCTCGATCTGGCCAACGGCGACATCTCGCTCTATCCGGTGAAAAAAATTGGCCTGCTGATGCGGCAGATGGGTTACAGCAAACCGGCGCTGCTCGGTAATACGGTGAAAGGCACCGGCTATGCGCCGCTCAAGGCGGAAATTGCCCGGCGCGCGGTGGATTATGGCTGCAATATCAGCGCCGATGACATCCTGGTCACTAACGGCTGCATTGAGGCGATTTCGCTGGCGCTGCGCGCCACCACGCGGCCGGGCGATATCGTGGCGGTGGAGTCGCCGTGCTACTTCGTGCTGCTACAGATGCTGCATAATCTCAACCTGCGCGTCATTGAAGTGGAAGCCGGGCCGGAGGGTTACGTTAATGTCGCGAAACTCACCGGGCTGTTCCGGCGTAAAGCGGTGCAGGCCTATCTCACCATCAACAACATCAATAATCCGCTGGGCAAAAGCATTCCCAACGAGCATAAGGCGTATATTGCGCGCCAGGCCGATGAGAATGATGTGGTGATCATTGAGGACGATATCTTTGGCGATACGGCTTTCGGCGAGCGCCGGCCGTTTCCGATGCGCGCCTTCAGCCCCAATGCCATCCTGTGCAGCGGCTTTTCCAAAACCGTGGCGCCCGGCATCCGTATTGGCTGGGTGCACAGCACCAAGTACATGCGCAAAATCGCCTCGCTGAAGTACACCACCAGCATGGGCACGTCGGTGCTGTCGCAGGCGGCGATTGCCGAACTGCTGCGCAGCGGCGGTTACGATGCGCACCTGCGCAAGCTGCGGCGCGAGCTGAAAAATCAGATCCACCATATGCGCCAGGCGGTGCTGCGCTACTTCCCGGCGGGCACGCGTGTGTCAGATCCAGAGGGCGGTTACGTGCTGTGGGTGGAGATGCCGCAACAGGCGCTGAACGTGCGCGCGCTGTTTCTCAAGGCGCGCAACGCGGGCATCGGCATCGCGCCCGGGCACATCTTCGCCACCGATCACCGCTACGATCACTGCTTCCGGCTCAACGCCGGTTTTGGCTGGAACGCCGAAGTCGAACAGGCGATTCAGCAGCTGGCGCAGTGGTGCCAGCTGTCGTTAAGCGCGGATTAAGCGTTCCAGGCGTTATCCAGCTCTTCCGCCAGAATCTGTACCGCACGCTCAATCTTGTCGCTGTCCGGTACGTAGTTCATGCGCATGCACTGATGGGTGTGCGGCCAGGCCTGCTCCAGCCCCGGGAAGAAGTAGTGGCCCGGCACCATCAGCACGCCGCGCTTTTTCAGGCGCTGATACAGCACTTCGGTGGTGATCGGCAGATCCTTGAACCACAGCCACAGGAAGATAGCCCCTTCCGGTTTGTGGATCAGGCAGCGTTCTTCCGGCTGATATAGCGGCGAATAATGGCGATAGTTTCGCTAACCTTGGCCTGATAGAACGGTTTAATCACTTCCTTCGACAGGCGCAGCAGATCGCCGCGCGCGATCATTTCGGTGGCATCATCGCCGGGCCAATGCCGCCCGGCGACAGGCTGATAATGCCGTTCATGTTGGTAATGGCGGTGATGATTTTCTCATTGGCAATGATAATGCCGCAGCGGCTGCCCGGCAGGCCCAGCTTAGACAGGCTCATGCACAGGATGGTGTTCGGGTTCCACAGCGGACGTGCTTCGCTGAAGATGATGCCGGGGAACGGCACGCCGTAGGCGTTATCGATCACCAGCGGGATGCCGTGCTGCTGTGCCAGCGCATCCAGCTTCATCAGTTCGTCATCGGTGATCACGTTGCCGGTTGGGTTGGTCGGGCGCGATACGCAGATCATGCCCGTCTCTTCATCCAATATGCAGGTGTTCAAAATCGACGTGATATTTGAACTGGCCTTCCGGCAGCAGCTCAATGTTCGGTTTGGCGGAGACGAACAGATCCTCCTCCAGCCCGGCATCGGCATAGCCGATATATTCCGGTGCCAGCGGGAACAGCACGCGTTTTTGGTGCTGCCGTCGGCGCGGCGGCCGGCGAACAGGTTAAACAAGTAGAAAAACGCGCTCTGGCTGCCGTTTGTCAGTGCAATATTCTGTGGTTCGTCACCGGCCAGCCGAGCTCCTCGCGCAGCAGCGTAGCCAGCGCCTCCAGCAGCAGCGCTTTGCCGCGCGGGCCGTCGTAGTTGCACAGCGCTTCGGTTCAGCTTGCCGTCCTGATGCATCTGCAGCAGCAGCTGACTGAAATAATCATTGATGGCCGGGATCTGCGCCGGATTACCGCCGCCGAGCATGATCGCGCCAGGCGTGCGCAGCCCTTCGCCCAGATCTTCCATCAGGCGAGTGATGCCGGAATGGCGCGTAAATTTGTCGCCGAACTGAGAAAAAGCCATAGGAGGTAAAAACATTGTTATCAGGGGGAAGACCACCATAGCGCCCGCAACCGGCAGGCGCAATGGCTAAAGCCGTGGGATCAAGCCTGGACCTGCGGGTTGACGCAGTTTTTCTCCACCTTGCCGCTCAGCGCGGCGATCAGGTTATCGACCGCATGGCGCGCCATGCCGTAGCGCGTTTCATGGGTGGCGGAGCCGATGTGCGGCAGCGCCACCACGTTCGGCAGCGTGAGCATTGCGGCATCGGCCGGCAGCGGCTCGTCCTCAAACACGTCCAGCCCGGCGGCGTGGATCTCGCCGTTTTGCAGGGCTTCGATCAGCGCCTGCTCATCCACCACCGGGCCGCGTCCGGCGTTGATCAGAATGCCGCTTTTCTTCATTTTCGCCAGCTGTTCGCGGCCGATCATATGGTGCGTTTGTTCGGTCAGCGGCAGGCTGATGCAGACAAAATCGCTCTCTTTCAGCAGGGTTTCCAGATCGCAGGCGCGCGCGTTGAAGCGGGTTTCCGCCTCTTCATGCTGGCGGCGGGCGTTGTACAGAATCGGCATGCCGAAGCCAAAGTGCGCGCGCTGCGCCAGCGCCAGCCCGATGCGCCCCATGCCGAGAATGCCCAGCGTTTTATGGTGCACGTCGACGCCGAACCAGTGCTCAGCGTCGATGCTCTTTTTCCATTCGCCCGCTTTGACCCACTTATCCAGCTCGGTGACGCGACGCGCGGTGGTCAGCACCAGCGCCATCATGGTATCGGCCACGGTTTCGGTCAGCACGGTGGGGGTGTGCATCAGCAGAACGTTGCGCGGGTTGAGCGCATCGACGTCGAAGTTGTCGTAGCCGACGGAAACGGTAGAACAGGCACGCAGTGCCGGCATGCTGGCCAGTAGCTCATCATTCACTTTGCCGCCGGAGCCCAGCAGACCCTGCGCTGCGGCGAACTGCGCCGCATGCTGTTTCACCGTCTCCGGCGAGACATCTTTCACTTCCGTGACGGTGAAGTGCTGTTCCAGACGTTCACGCAGATCATCGGGCAGGCTCTTATACAGAATCACAGCAGGTTTCATTATTTGCTCCCTGTAGAACGTGTGACGGGCGACCTGAGTCGCCCGGAAAAGTCATCGCTTACGCTTTCAGGCGTGCTTCGCCCCGTGAATCGGCGGCGGCGTTTTGTTGGCCGCCGGTTTAACAATCAGCGTCAGCCACACCGACGCCAGAAGCGCAGCCCCCATAAAGATGTAGGAGGCCGCAGGACTGCCGGTGGCGCCATTCAGATAGCCGACGAACCATGAGCCGAAGAACGAGCCCAGCGCGCCCATGCTGTTGATCAGCGCCATGGCGCCGCCGGCGACGTTTCGCGGCAGCATCTCCGGAATGATGGCGAAGAACGGGCCGTACGGGGCGTACATGGCGGCGCCGGCAATCACCAGCAGCGCGTAGGAGAGCCAGAAGTGGTTGGTGCCGACGGCGTAAGAGCCGAGGAACGCCAGCGCGCCGATCAGCAGCAGCGGCCAGACAAACAGCTTGCGGTTTTGCATCTTGTCCGACGCCCAGGAGACGACGATCATGGCGATGGTCGCCGCCAGATACGGCACCGCCGACAGCCAGCCCGCTTCGACCATGCCGATCTGCGTGCCGCTGCGCAGAATCGACGGCAGCCACAGCACGAAGCCGTACACGCCGATGCTCCAGGCAGAAGTACTGCACGCACAGCAGGATCACGTTGCGGGAGCGGAAGGCTTCGCCGTAGTTGCGCACCGCTTTGATGGCCTTCCTGCTCCTTCTGCAGCTGCGCCTGCAGCGCCGCTTTCTCTTCGTCGCTCAGCCATTTGGCCTGGGCCGGTTTGTCTTTCACCAGCACCCACCAGCAGAACGCCCAGATCACCGCCGGCACGCCCTCGATGATGAACATTTCGCGCCAGCCGAAGGCGTGGATCAGGTAGCCGGACACCACCGACATCCACAGCACCGTCACCGGGTTGCCGAGGATCAGGAAGGTATTGGCGCGTGAACGCTCCGATTTGGTGAACCAGTTGCTGATGTAGATCAGCATCGCCGGCATCACCGCCGCTTCCACCACGCCGAGGACAAAGCGGATGGCGGCCAGCATCGGAATATTGCTGACGATACCGGTCAGCGAGGCGCAGCCGCCCCACAGAATCAGACACCAGAAAATCAGTTTTTTTACGCTGCGGCGCTCGGCATAGACCGCGCCGGGGATCTGAAAGAAGAAGTAGCCAAGGAAGAACAGGGCACCGAGCAGCGATGACATGCCTTTGGTGATACCGAGATCCTCATTTATCCCTGCGGCAGAGGCGAAGCTAAAGTTCGCCCGGTCCAGATACGCCAGACTGTAGGTGATAAACACGATGGGCATGATATACCACCAGCGTTTTGGCGCGATTGTCTGCGATTTCATGGGTGACTCCTCTGGTTGAGGCGGGCGCATTCTGTGGATGCGTCTCGAAATTAGGGTGTAGAGACAGTTTTAGCGTATTGGCACGGCATCGTAGCGGCGCGATTCATCGCGCGTTGTTGACGTTGCGTCCTGCATGTGCGCAATAAATTGCGCCGCTACGGGTCCGTGCGTTGGTTTAATAATCGCCGAGCGCTGCGCGCGTCGGCAGACCTTCGCTGTCGCCGGCAACCTGAATCGCCAGCGAACCAATTTTGTTACCGCGCAGAATCGCCTGCGGCAGCGATTTCCCTTCCAGCAGCGCGCTGATCAGCCCGACTGCAAAGCCATCGCCCGCGCCGACGGTATCCACCACATTCTCCACGTGGATCGGCGCAATCTGGCCCTGTTCGCCCGCGGCGGTTTTATACCAGGCGCCGTCGCTGCCGGTTTTGATCACCACCGCCCGCACGCCTTTATCGAGGTAGAAGTCCGCGATCGCTTCAGGCTGACGGTAGCCGGTCAGAATCAGCCCCTCTTTTTCACCTGGCAGCACCCAGTCGGCATATTCTGCCAGCAAATTCAGCTGCTTACGCATCTCTTCTTCACTGCGCCACAGCACCGGACGCAGATTAGGATCAAAGGAGATGGTTTTGCCGCGGGCGCGCATCTCTTTTGCCGCGTGTTTAGCCAGTGCCAGCGAGCTATCGGAAAGCGCGGCGGCCACGCCGCTCAGATGCAGATGGCGCGCGCTGCCGAAATAGCTTTCGTCGAAATCATCCGGTGACAGGTGGCTGGCGGCGGAGCCTTTACGGAAATACTCCACTTCCGGATCGGAGCCGTCGTCCACGCGCGCTTTGAGCTGAAAACCGGTGCGATAACGGTTATCAATGGTCACGCAGCGATGGTCGACATGCTCTTTCGCCAGCTGCTGCAGGGTAAAACGGCCGAAGCTGTCGTCACCGACGCGGCTGACCCAGCCCACCTGCAAACCGAGGCGCGCCAGACCAATCGCCACGTTAAGTTCGGCACCGGCAATGCGCTTCGTGAACTGATCGGCTGCGGCGAGATCGCCGGTTTGCCCGGCAATAAACATCGCCATCGCCTCACCAATGGTGACGACATCCAGCTGAGAGGTGTGTGTCATGCTCAACTCCTTACACCGCGCGCAGCAGATCGACGTAGTGGCGGGTCACCGCCAGTAAATCTGCGCCGGCTAATGGGAACTCAATACCGCGCGGTGCATCGGCCGGCAGCGCCTGCAGCAGCGTGCGCCAGCTGTCGTCGGCGTCATCCAGCGCAATGGCGCGGAAGCTGTCACCGTGCGGCACCGCCGCCTTAACATGAATGTAGCTCACGTATCGACTGAGCTGCGCCGCTGCCTGCAGGGCGTCTTCGCCGGTCCAGCGCCAGTTGCCCATGTCGAAGGTCATATCCAGCGGCAGCGCGGCATCGCAGGCGTGATGGAAGAAGTGCAGCATTGGCGTCAGCTTACTGTCCGGCGTCTGATCGTTTTCGATTACCAGCGTGACGCGCGAGCCGGCCAGCACCTCGACCAGCTGGCGATCGGCCAGCGAGACATAGTGACCCAATGCCAGCTTGAGGCGCTGAGCGCCCAGCAGCTCAGCTTCCTGCAGGAACTGCGCCAGACGCGGATTGAGCGCACCATCCGCCTGCCACAGCGCTTCCGGCACTGAATAGCTGACGCTGAGCTGGTGCTGACGCAGCGCGTCGCTAAGCGTATGCAGCTGGCACAATTCGTCGTCGCTGAACAGCTCGCGGCGGATCTCGACGCCATCGGCACCGGCCGCTTTAATCAGCGGCAGCAGCGCTGCCTGGCCGCCCAGTTCTGCCACCTTGTGCGCGCCGTAGGCGGCCGTGACCACAATAATTTCCGCTTTCGACATCTTTCCTCCAGCCTGTCTCGCTGTACTGCCCGCCGCACCGTTATGCGCCGGACAGCACGTTAATGTGCTGTAAAAAGCTTAATGGAACCGGTTCCAAAGGAAAGTGGCAGAGTGCGGAATTATGATCCTGCTCACGAAGTGAGCCGTGAAAAGCGGGATTAGCGCAGCGGCTGGCTGGAGCCGCGCACAATCAGTTCGCCGGAGAAAACCTGCTCACGAATCGGCTGTTCGCTGCCTTCGATACGTGCGATCACCTGCTCCAGCGCGGCATAGCCGATCTGCCAGGTGGGCTGCTTCAGCGTGGTGATACCGACGCCGGCCAGCGCCGCCCACTCCAGTTCGTCGAAGCCCAGCAGGCCAATGCTCTCGCCCCAGCGCAGCGTCAGGCGCTGTAACGCCCGCGCCACCTGTAGCGTCAGCGCACCGTTGGCCGCCATCACCGCGCAGCGTTTGCCCGGATGGCGCTGATGAAACGCCTGCAGCACCTGTTCCAGCTGTGCCGGCTGATGCAACACCACTTCGGCATTCTCTGCCACCACCTGTGGCGCGCCGCTGATGGTGTCAAAGAAGGCGGCGAGACGTTCGCGGCGGGTATTGACGCTGCCGAGCGGTTCACTGAGAAACAGCAGCGCTTCATAGCCGTTATCCAGCAGATGCCGGGTGGCGATGCGGGCGGCCTCCGGGTTGTTGAGCCCGACCACGTCGCAGGCGAAGTCGGGAATTTTGCGGTCAATCAGCACCATTGGCAGCATCGACTGCTGCAGACGGTTGAGCACCTCTTCGTGCATCCCGACCGCATTCACCACAATGCCTTCCACCTGATAGCTGCTGAGCAGCTGCAGGTAGTGCTGTTCGAGGTCAACTTCGTTGTTGGTGTTACACATCAGCAGCGTGAAGCCGCGCGCGCGGCAGGCGGCTTCAATGCCGCTCAGCACATCCACCGAGTAGGGGTTGGTGATATCGGCAATGATCAGGCCTATCAGCCGGGTGCGGCCGCGTTTGAGTCCGCGCGCCATCTGGCTGGGGCGGTAGTTGAGGTCGGCAATCGCCTGTTCGATACGGGCTTTCAGATCCGGCGAAAGCAGATGAACTTCGCCATTCAGATAGCGGGAAACGCTGGTTTTACCGGTTTTTGCCGTGCGGGCAACGTCACTGATTGTGGCTCGTGGCGGCCTGGTTTTCATCACATACACCTGATTAATTGCATCAGGCGAAGACTATCACAGCGCGGCACCCGCGCAATCACTGTGCGTCAGAAGTGAGGCGCAGCATTGGCTGCCACAGCGTCTGTAACTGCGCGGGCGGCGCGCCTTCCAGCAGCTGCAGCACCATTTCGGCGACGCGTTCGCCAATCCGCTGCTGTGATGATTGCATAATCGCGTTGACCGGTTGCGTGATAATGGAGTCGTGCGGCAGACCATCGTACACGTACAGGGGAATTGCCTGCGCGCCGCTCAGACGCCCGGCCTGCTGCAGGGCAATCGCTGCGCCTTCGCCGAGCGGGCTGCAGTCGGTAATGATGGCGTCAGGCTGGATAACGTGCGCCAGCCAGGCACGGGTTTGCTGATAGCCCGCGCGGCGCGAGGGCGGCAGCGCGGCCATCCAGCCAGCCTGCTGCGCGCAGGGCGTGGCGGGCAGCGCGTCGATAAACCCCTGCCGGCGGTCAAGAATGTAGGTGCTGGGCTCGTTACCGCCGAGATAAGCGATGCGCGTATAGCCCTGCTGCTGGCAGTGCTGCGCCGCCAGTAGCGTTCCGGCATGGTTATCATAATCAAACCAGGCGTAAGGCTGCGGCAGCTGACTGCGCCCCAGCGTAAGAAAGCGAAAACCCTTCTGCTGCAGGCGCTGCAATCGCACATCCTGCGGCGTGGTATGGGTGACTATCAGTGCGTCCAGCACGCCGCTGCGCAGCATACGCAGCAAATTGCGCTGCTGATCCTGCGGTTTGTCGGGGAGCAACAGCAGATCGATCTCGTGCAGGGCAAGGCGCTGATCGAGCGTCAACAGCATTTCACTGTAGTAGCTGTCGTTGAGTGAGGCATTGCTAACCGGAAACACCAGCCCGACCGCATTGGCACGGCCGGTCTTAAGGCGGCGCGCGGCAGCATTCGGGCGATAACCGCGCCGGTCAGCTTCCTCTTCGATGCGTTTGCGGGTAGCAGCGGCGACATCATCAAACCCATTCAGCGCGCGGCTCACGGTGGTCACAGAGAGGCCAAGGGCGGAGGCGATAGCTTTGAGTGACATGATGGCTTTCCACTGATCAAATTTTGATCACGCTAGCATAAAGTCATCGCTGGCTCTATCGTCCGGCGACGTTTACGCGTTATCTGCTGCTTTGCGCGTCAATAAGCGCGTAAAAACGCGTCGAAAGCCGGCCTGCAGCGGCAGACCGGCCTGTGCCTTAGCCCAGCGGACTCAGGGTAATTTCGACGCGACGGTTTTGGGCTTTACCGGCTTCGGTGCTGTTGCTGGCGACCGGGTTATCCGGGCCCATGCCCTGGGTGCGCAGGCGGTTCTGCGCCACGCCCTGCACGATCAGCGCGCTGGCAACGCTTTCTGCTCGCTGCTGCGACAGGCGCATGTTCAGTGCGCGTGTGCCGGTGCTGTCGGTAAAGCCGACCACGTTGACGGCGGTTTTCGGATACTCTTTCAGCACCATCGCCACGCCGGTCAGGGTATTCGCGCCCGCCGGTTTCAGCGTGGCGCTGCTGCTGTCGAAGGTCACGTTGTTCGGCATGTTCAGCACGATGTTATCGCCCTGGCGCGTTACGCTGACGCCGGTGCCTTTCATCTTGTCGCGCAGTTTGGCTTCCTGCACGTCCATGTAATAGCCGACGCCGCCGCCCAGTGCCGCACCGGCCGCTGCGCCAATCAGCGCACCTTTACCGCGATCTTTCTTCGACGAAGAGAGCACGCCCACGCCAGCGCCCAGCACCGCGCCCAGACCCGCGCCGATGCCCGATTTCCCGGCCTGTGATTCGCCGGTATAAGGATTGGTGGTACAACCCGACAGCGCCACGCTGCCGCTCATTAACAAGGCCAGCGCCAGTACACGCTTTTTCATGAAAAAGTCCCTCATACGGAAACGGGGAAAACGCCCCAAAACGGCACTATTATGCCGTTCAATGATGGGGAAATTCGTGAGGCGCAGTCTTAATTTGTAAACTTTTGCCTTAAAGATTATCGGGATGGCAGAAACAGCTGGTTTGATGATCGTTGATCAGCCCGCAGGCCTGTAAAAAAGAGTGGCAGGTTGTAGGCCCGACGAATTTAAAACCACGCTTCTTAAGCGCTTTAGACAGCGCAATGGCCGGTTCGGAGGTGGTGGGCGCCAGTTTGTAATCCGCGTAACGGTGCAAAATCGGCTTGTTATCGACAAATGACCAGATAAAGCGGGAAAAGTCTTCGCCGGTGGCCTCCAGCGCCAGCAGCGCTTTGGCATTATTGATGATGGCTTCCAGCTTGCCGCGATGGCGGATCAAACCGCTGTTCTGCAGCAGGCGCAGCAGATCGGCCTCATCCATCAGCGCCACCGCCTGCGGATCAAAATCATGAAACGCCTGGCGGTAGTTCTCGCGCTTTTTCAGCACGGTGATCCATGACAGGCCAGCCTGTTGCCCCTCCAGACACAGCATCTCAAATAAGGCGCGCTTATCGGTCTGCGGCACGCCCCATTCCGTGTCGTGGTACGCCAGATAAAGCGCATCCTGTGTTACCCAGCCACATCGCTGCATTGCATCACTCCCTAAGCATGAGGAAAAAGCGGTCAGTCGCTTGACGTTTGAAAGAATCGATTAATAGTTAATCAATGGGTGCCGATAATAACGTTATGGATGTTCGCGCTGCAACCGCGTGAACGCTTCAGGATGATCATCAATTTCAAGGCCAACCCGATCCCTTCCGGCTCGTCAGGAGTCTTTCATGTGGCAGAACAGTCAGCGGACCGGCCAGCGTCTCCTTGCGCTGGCCTTTAGCGGTGGGTGGCTACTGGTGGCGGCCCTGCCAGCGCACGCGTGGGATCAGGCCAGCGAGAGCCGCGCGCCGGATTACAATGCGATACTTGCCGAAAAAATTTCCAGTAATCATCTGATGTTGACAGAAAACCGCGAGAGCGATCTGCTTGATGCCGCGCTCAATCCGCCCGGCGGCGGCATGGCGCTGCACAGCGAAACGGCCAGCGTCGGCAACTCGCCGCTGGTGAACCGCTACTCGGCAGGCTGGAACCTGCCGATGAATGACCGCCTGCGCACCGGTCCGGTGGCGCAGTTTGCCGTCGATGATTCCACCCTGAGCTGCGCCGCCTGCGCGCCGGTCGATCGTAATAACGCCGAACACATCGCTTCACTGGGCTGGCGCGTGGATTCCAGTTTTGGCTGGATATCGCCGTGGGCACAGGTGAGTTACAGCCATCAGCTCAGCTTCGACGGCACGGCCGTGCCACGCGATCGGCCGGAAGAGATGAACCGGGAAACGAACTGGATGGATGTCAGCGTCGGTGCCCGTCTGCCGCTCGGCCAGAACATGGCGGCGTTCGCCTCCTTCGCCCAGACCGGCGCGGTCAGCAGCGGCGAACAGTTCATTTACAACCTCGGCGTCAGCGCCAGCTTCTGAAGCGGCATGAAATGAGAAGTGGTGCCAGCCAGCAGAAATATAATAAGCGCGCTAATTATTTTCTGATTTGGTATCACAATGCGCGAAAACATTATTCTTATTAGCCGCGAACTGGCGGCCTTTATCATCAGTGGATTGGTGCTGGTCTTCTGTATGGCGATGGTCTACATCGACGTCAACTGGATGAACGATGCACTGCACGAAACCTCTTTCACCGAAGCGACACAGGAGCTGATGCTGGCGGCCATTGCCGCACTGTTCTTCCTCGCCGCCTGGCAGCGACCGCAGCAGCGCAGCGCGCTGATTCTGGTCGGTGGCTTCTTCAGCTGCATGCTGATTCGTGAAATGGATTTTCTGTTCGACGTGGTGCAACACGGCGCATGGCTGTGGTTTGCGCTGGCAACGACCGCGGCCTCGCTGGCGATGGCGTTGCGTCAGCCGCGGCAAATCCTGCCGGGCCTGGCGGCACTGCTGCAGCATCGCAGCTGGCAAATGATGGCCGCCGGGCTGCTGGCGGTGCTGGTGTTCTCGCGGCTGTTTGGCATGCATGAGCTGTGGCAGCAACTGATGCTGGATGGCTATAACCGCGTGGTGAAGAACATGGCGGAAGAGGGCAGCGAGCTGTTTGGCTACAGCCTGTGTCTGGTGGCATCGCTGCGCTATCTGTGGCAAACCCGCCCGGCGCTGGCAGCAGCACGCGCCAGCCGTCGCGTGGTCAGTATTGAGGCGGCTGAACCGCACTTCGCCTCGCGCTAAATCCGCGCGGTTTTATGGCGATCCCCGGTGCTAAAACAGGTACACTGACCGCTTAGCACCGGGTCGCCGGTGCACCGGGTGAGTCAACGTCAGGTTTCTTCATGTCAGTCAAAATCTTATCTTCAACGCTGGTGGGGCTGGACGGCTTTTGCCACGATCCCCTGACCACGCTGCAGCAGGCCGATAACGGCACGCTGGCGGTGCTGCACAACAATGTTCCGGCGTTTTACGCGATCACGCCGCAGCGCCTCGCGCACCTGCTGGCGCTGGAAGCGGCGGCGCAGCAGCCGAATGATGTCACGCTGGACGACAGCCTGTTTCACAGCGACGCCGCGCCGATCGCCGTGCCGGTGGGCAAGTTTGCCATGTATCCGGGCTGGCAGCCGGACAGCGACTTCCAGCGCCAGGCGGCGATCTGGGGCGTGGCGCTGAGCGAGCCGGTGACCGCCGCAGAGCTGGCGGCTTTCGTCGCCTACTGGCAGGCAGAGGGCCGGCTGTTTCACCATGTACAGTGGCAGCAGAAACTGGCGCGCAGCGTGCAGATGAACCGCGCCGCCAACGGCGGTCAGCCAAAGCGCGATATCACCCAGATCAGCAATACTGATTATGATATTCCCGATGGATTCCGAGGTGAGTAATGAAAACGCCGAACGATCTTTTCAGTCGCCTGAAAAAAATCATGCCCGCAGATGTGCAGCCAAAGTTTAAAAACGGCGCCGAGCTGCTGGCGTGGAATCAGGAGCAGGGCCGGCTGCGCTCAGAAGCGATTGTGCGCGAAAACCGCGCCATGAAGATGCAGCGCATCATGGGCCGCTCCGGCATCCGTGAGTTGCACATGAACTGCTCGTTCGACAACTACCGCGTCGAAAATGACGGCCAGCGCAAGGCGCTCAGTCTGGCGCGTGAATACGCCGCCGGCTTTGAGAACAGCATCGCCAGCTTCGTGTTTTCTGGTCGTCCCGGCACCGGCAAAAACCATCTGGCGGCGGCGATTGGTAACGATCTGATTCTGCGCGGTAAAAGCGTGCTGATTGTCACGGTGGCCGATCTGATGTCGAGCATGAAAGGCACCTTCAGCGGCGGCAGCGACCTGACCGAAGAGCGGCTGCTGCAGGATCTCAGCCATGTCGATCTGCTGGTGATCGATGAGATCGGCATGCAGAGCGAATCGCGCTACGAGAAAGTGATCATCAATCAGATTGTCGATCGCCGTTCGTCGTCAAAGCGGCCGACCGGCATGCTCTCCAACCTCGATCCGGCCGGCATGAACACGCTGCTTGGCGAACGGGTGATGGATCGCATGCGCCTCGGTAATAGCCTGTGGGTGCGTTTTGACTGGGAAAGTTACCGCAGCCGCGTGCGCGGCGACGAGTACTGATACGCGGCAGAAGTGGTAAAAACCCGGTTTTACCGGCGATTAACCGCCGGTACGGGCTGCTAAACTTACACCTATTACTCTTTGTCAGGTGAGGGTGCGATGAAAGCAGCCGGGAAAGGACCAGCGGTACTTCGACTGAACAACCTCAAGCGGGTGATGACGCAGCTGCGTACCACCCGCATCACTTCCCGCCAGGATCTGGCGCTGGCGCTCGACCTGAGCAAAAACACCGTTTCCCTGATTATCGATGACCTGCTGGCGCAGGGGCTGATTCACGAGCTTGGCCCGGTCAGCGTGGCGGCGGCCGGCCGGCCCAAAATTGAGATCGAACTGCGCGCGGGCCAGCTGAAAAGCGCGGGCATCATGGTGGAGCGCCAGGCGATTCACTGGCGCGTGTGCGACTACTTTTCGCGCGTGGTGGCCGAGCAAACCTGGCGCACCGAAACGGCCGATGCCGACGGGCTGCTGCACGAGCTGACGGAAGTGTGTCAGACGCTGCGCGCGGCGCATCCGGCGCTGCTGGGCGTGGCCATCGGTTTTCCCGGCATCATTGATTCTCAGCGCGGGCGGGTGCACTTTTCTGCGCCGCTCGGCTGGCAGGATGTCGATGTGCTGACGCCGCTGCGGCGCGGCGTTGAGCTGCCGCTGCGCATCATGAATAACGTCAAAGCGGCCGCGCTGCTGGCGGTGCAGCAGCTGGAGCTCAATAAAGCGCAAAGCCACTTCTATCTGCGCATCGCCGACGGCGTGGGCGGCGCGCTGGTGGAGCGCGGCGAGGTGTTCAGCGGCAGCAGCTGGACCGCCGGTGAGATTGGCCATCTGAGCGTGCAGCCCAACGGCGCGCGCTGCAGCTGCGGGCGACAGGGTTGTCTGGAGACGCTGGTCAGCCTGCCGGCGATCCAGCAGCAGCTGGCCCGGCGTAAGCCCGGCTTACGCTGGCAGTCTGGCGACAGCGAGCCGGAGATCGTGTATGAGCTGATGGCGCAGACCGGCCGCTATCTCGGCCATGCGCTGAGCCAGGTGATGCAGCTGGTCAATCCGGCCAGCATCATCATTGACGGCCCGTGGAATGCGCAACCGGCGTTTGTGCAGGCGGTACAGCAGGCGGCACAGGCCGGCACGCTGGCGTTTACCTTTGCCCATACCGCGCTGCACTTTCTACCACAGCGCATCGATCCGGCCAACGGTCTGGCGCTGGCGGTGATTGAGCACTATGAACGAGCGGTATGACCGGCGGAGCAGCGTTTCTTTTTTGACTCGCCAGCGGGCATAATACGTTGATTGACAGGCTCTCTTTGCGGACCGCGCAATGAAAACGCAGCGCATCACTCTGGACGATATTGCGACTCTCGCAGGGGTCACCAAGATGACGGTGAGCCGCTATCTGCGCACGCCGGAAAAGGTCAGGGCGGAAACGGCGGCGAAAATCGCCAGCGTCATGGCCGAAATCGGCTACGTCGCCGAACAGGAAAACACCGCGGCGTCGCGGCACCCGCCGCCGCGCATCGGCGTACTGATCCCCTCATTCAATAATCAAATCTTTGCCGATCTGCTGGCCGGTATCGAATCGGTCACCAGCGCCCACGGCTATCAGACGCTGGTGGTCAACTACGACTACAATCCGCAGCGCGAAGAGGAGCAGATTGCCACGGTACTGGCTTTTAACGTGCAGGGATTGATTCTGACCGAGTCGGTGCACACCGTGCGGGCGGAAAAGTATCTCAACGCGGCCACTATTCCGGTCGCCGAAGTGATGGGACTGAGCGAGACGCGCGGGCGCATCAACGTCGGCTTTGATAATTACCGTGCCGGCTACGACATGACCGCGATGCTGCTGGCCAGCGGTAAACAGCGGGTGATTTATTTTGGCTCGATGTCCGATCGCCGCGATCAACAACGCTATGCCGGCTATTGCGATGCCGTGGCGGCGGCCGGATTGCCGGCCGGACGCATCGTGCCGAACAAAGTCTCTTCGGTGTCGATTGGCACCGGCATGATGACGCTGGCGCGCCAGCTCTATCCGCAGATGGATGCCATTCTCTGTACCAACGATGATCTGGCGGTCGGCGTGCTGCAGGAGTGTCAGGCGGCAGGGATTGCGGTGCCGCAGGCGCTGGCGATTGCCGGATTCCACGGACTGGAGATTGGTCAGGCGACAACGCCGCGGCTGGCCAGTGTGATTACACCGCGCTTCGAGATGGGCAAAGTGGCAACGGAAATTGTGCTGAAGAAGATTAACCGGCAGCCCACCATTGAACAGGTGGATTTGCATTATCAGCTGTCGATGGGCGCCACCATTTGAGCGGTGGCGCTTTGGTGCAGGCGCGACGTGCGCCTGCATAATTAACGCTTAGTCGCGTGCAGCGGTGGGCGGCACAATCGACGGCTGAGCGTGATGGGTGCGCTTCAGGAAACGGCTCTCCAGCAAATTCCACGAGGTGTAAGCCAGCGCCAGCGTCATCACAATTGTCAGCCCCAGGCCAGCAAACGCGTTGGCATCGAACACACCGAAATGCTGCAGCACCTGAATAATCGGCCAGTGAT
Source organism: Enterobacterales bacterium (assembly GCA_039593615.1). GTDB lineage: Bacteria > Pseudomonadota > Gammaproteobacteria > Enterobacterales > Enterobacteriaceae > Enterobacter. The sequence continues at coordinate 66,357 of JBCNOY010000016.1, forward strand.
AGAGGTACATGCCGTAAGAGAGATCGCCGTACTGGCTGATTTTAATCTCTTTACACAGGCTGGTGCAGAACAGAATCACTACCGCCGAAAACGCCACCGGCTCAACGATAAACGCGTAATCCGTGCTCTTGAACAGCAGGAACACCACCAGTGACACAATGGTGATCTCTTTCAGACGGTCAAAGGTTGGCTGATGCACCGCCAGCAGGCTGCCAAAGAAGAAGTAGGACGACAGCGCAATAAACTGCTTGGCCAGCGTATCGGCTTTCGGCCCGCTGTACAGCGCGGTGAAGTAGAAGTACCAGGCGCAGGAGATAATAAAAATCACGCTCCACACTTTCAGCGGGCTTCGTTTCAGCAACGGCACGATAAAGGGCAGTAGCACGTAGAGCGTCAGCTCGGCTTTGATGGTCCACAGTGAACCATCCAGCGGCTGATTGGGGTTGTTGGTAAACACGCCCGGCAGCGACGGCTGAATAAAGTTAAGAAACGAGAAGTTGGCGACCAGATATTTAAGGGTTTCTTTATTTTTCAGGAAATCCATCAGCGGCAGGGTGGTAAGACACATGCCAATCACAAAACACATGATGATGGTGAAAATATAAGCCGGCAATATACGTTGTGCGCGCTTAATAAAATAGGACGTCAGCGATTTACTTCTTAAGTAACTTTTTGCAATAAGAAAACCACTTATTGCGAAAAATCCTTTGACGGCAAAATCACTATTGAGAAAATGCGCCAGGAAACGGATATCGGCGTTTCTCGTCACCTCAGCGGAATGCACCAGCATTACGATAAAGGCGAGGGAAAGTCGTACGATGTCAAAATTGTTTTTTTCGTTCATGTCAGCATTCTTTCATTGAGTGACGACGTGCCAGGAAAAGCCATGAAAGACTTTGCATGGTTGCTTCGGAATATTCTTATCACAGGTGTTCTGCGTGAGCAGATGCAATCTATTAGAATTTTAATCCTCATAAAAAGCAAGCAATGTTCAGGACCAGTAAAATATTCGGATTTTCCCTGGATGACGATGATAAAGGGCTTATTAATGAAAAAACGCTAACCAGTTGGCTAGCGTTATTTCTGGACCTAACGGAACAGCTGGAAGGTGCGTGACACCTCATAGCCGACAATCGACTGCTTGCTCGATACGGTGTTGTAGTAGAGATAGTACAGCACCATCAGAATGGTGACAGCCACGGCAAGCACCTTCTTCAGCTTCCGGGTTTCCCAGATACACAGCGAAATAAGCACCGGCTCAACCTGCAGCAAATAGTTCGCCAGACGACCACCAGAAGCGTAATCCTGTAGCGCCATCCTCAGGCCACTGCCGATGGCAAAAGTGATCACCAGAATGTAATAGGTATTAAACTTTTCCGGGTCGAAATTTTTAATTTTATCGCTCAGCAACATGTAGCTGAAGATAAAGACGAAGCCGATATTCTTCAGGTTCGACAGGGTCAGAATACCCTGTTCCTGGCGAGAATCGGCATCGGCATAGCCCATGGCCCTGTCGCCCAGCGCACCGAGGTGGCTGGAGAGCGCGGCGATCAGCGCTGAACTGCCGAGAAACGCCAGCGGCAGGCTGGCGACCACGATGGCAATTGGGATGTATTTGTTTTTACGCACAATCATCGCCAGCGGAATTAGCAGCGCGACAATCGCGGTGGCGTGGCTGATAAACGACAGGATGAAGGTGGTGATCATGCCAGACTTGCTGCGCCGCGACATGTGCCAGACGAAGCCCATTAAAAACGCCGAACATAAACCGAAGCGAATCTGGTTCATGTCTTTGTTGATAAACAGGTGCGCAGAGTAGACGGCGAGGGCCACCAGCGGCAGCGGTGTCAGCTTACGGAAGTAGTGCGCGTTGACACCAACAGCGATGACCGCGAAGACAAAGATGAAAATGTCCGGATTAGCGGTAAAGATGCGTGTCGCACCGGCAATGGCGTAAATGGCTGGTTCATAACGGAATTCCACGACCGCACGCCAGAAACCTTCGATAATAATTTTATCGATAAACTGGGCATAGAAGTCGCGATACTGGAAGTCATCAAGGCCGGTTCCCAGGCCACGAATACCGCCAAAAGTAAAAAGTACTACAACGGCAACAAAATAAAGCCACGTCCTGATTTGCGCTGTGTTTTCATTTTTACTTAACATGATTTCGACAATAGCGACGAAAGTCAGGCTAAGACTTATGATCCAGTAAATTCCCATGGTCACAGATTCTTATAGTTTAAAATTCACTTATAACATACGGCCTTGTTAACGTAAACATGAGAAAAGTCTAATTTTTCCTGGTCCAATATTATATTGAATAGGTTTTGCCATATTTATTTGCTACCGTTTCCACAGACATTTTTCGATGAGTATGTTTTTTTCATTATCTCGCGGGGAGCCGGAGCGTCACTGAGCGATTTTATCCGTTCAGTTTGACTTTTGTTACTGTTTTTATTCAGGATTTGGAGCCAGTGCGATGAGAGGGTTGCGGATATTTAGTCTGTTTTTTTTACTGTATCTTCCGGCCGCGTTTGCCAATAAGGAAATTCCGATCTGGCCAAATGAAGTGTCAGCAAATAATAAATTTATTAATTTTAGTAAAAACCCGGCCATTAATAACCGGGCTGTTACCCACGTCGATGCGCCACAAATGATTTATGTTCCGGCAACAGGAAAAAATAATCATGCGGCGGTGCTAATCATTCCCGGTGGGGGTTTTTCTTATATTATGAAAGATCTCGAAGGGCTGGATGTGGCCAACGTGCTCAGCAAGCAGGGCTACGCTTCATTTGTGTTAATTTATCGTCTGCCACACGACGGTTCAGCGCAGTATCGCCAGCAGGCTTTTGCCGACACCCAGCGAGCGCTGCGGCTGATTCGGGCCAATGCGCAGCAGTACCAGGTGGCGCCTGACCGCATTGGCGTGATGGGCTTTTCCGCCGGCGCCTTTCTCGCCGCCAATCTGAGCAACACTCCCGATGAAGCTAACTATCAGGCGGTCGACGCGCAGGATAAGGTGTCGGCGCGTCCGGATTTCAGCGCGCTTATCTATCCGGTGCTGTCGCTGAAACAGGGCGTGACCCACCCAGGCACGCGCGCGGCGCTGTACGGTAAAGATCTCAGTGCGCAGCAAATGGCGCAGCTTTCGCAGGAAGATCGCGTCAGCGCGCACACGCCGCCGACTTTTCTGGTGCAGGCGCTGAATGACGGCACCGCCTCACCGCAAAACGCGCTGGGCATGTTCAGCGCACTGCGGCAGAACAAGGTCAACGTGGAGCTGCATCTGTTCCAGCAGGGCGGTCACGGCTTTGGCACCGGCCAGAAGCAACATCTGCCGGTGCAAAACTGGCTTACCCTGTTCCACGCCTGGCAAAGCAGCCTGGCGAAGCGGTAAGCGGGATGTTTATTGCTTTACAACACGATTGAACGGCAGCCAGCAATCAATGGCCTGCTGTAGCTGCTCGATACGCGTAGTCAGGCCAGCCAGACCCACACTGAGCAGGTCGCCATCGCGCGCATCGACGCAGGCCTGCTCCAGCTGCTGGCAAAGCTGATTGATATCTGCCGCATAGATAATTTGCGCTGCCCCGGCCAGCCGGTGCAGCGTGCGTGCCAGCGCCGGCCACTGCTGCTGCGCCAGTTCCTGCTGGGCCTGTTGCAAATCGCGCTGATTCTCTTCGCATACCCTGAGCAGCAGTTTTGCCACCATATCGTCATCGTGGTGCACCATGGCGCGCAGCTGCGGCAAAGACAGCAATGCCGGCAGGGCAGCAGGCTGCGCCAGGGCAGCGTTAAGCTGATCCGGATGCAGCGGCTTAAACAGGCACGCATCCATACCAGCCGCGAGGCCGCGTTCGCGCGTCTCAGCCAGTGCACTGCCGGTAAGTCCGATGATTTTGTGACGATAACCACGGCGACGTAACACACTGGTCAGCGTAAAACCATCCATCAGCGGCATATGGCAATCGGTGATTACTGCATCAATCTGCTGTGTTGCGATGATCTCAGCTGCGAGCTCAGGCTGGCCGATCGCGGTAACACGATGCTGCAGCGCTTCCAGCTGACGGGTCAGCAGCAAACAATTCGCCGGATGATCGTCAACCACCAGGATATGCAGTGCCGGCGCGGCGGGCGGTGCATCAGTCGCGCACAGGGTTACCGGCGGCGGTGCGCGACTCGGTAGCGGCAGCGTGACGTGAACCAGGGTGCCTTCACCCGGCTCGCTGTGCAGGCGCATGCTGCCCTGCATCTGTTGCAGCAGCTGCGCGCTGATCACCAGCCCCAGTCCGCTGCCAGTTTGCTGACGACCGGCTGTGGTCTGCGCAAATGGCTGAAACAGCTGCTGTTGCTCCTGTTCGCTGATGCCAATGCCGCTATCCTGCACTTCAATTTCCAGCACCAGTTCGCCAGTGGCGTTTTGCTCACCGCTGAGATACACCGCCACGTTTCCCTGCGGCGTGAATTTAATGGCGTTGCTGATGTAATTGGCGATCACCTGACGCAGGCGCGGCGCATCAACCCAGACTTCAAGATCAGGCAGCGTAGTGTGATAGGTAAGCGTAAGGTTTTTTTCATGCGCCAGCCCCTGATAGAGCTGCAGTACCGGCTGGCACAGGGTCGCGATGCTATGCCACTGCGGTGCCAGCGTCAGCTGCCCGCGCTCAATCTTCGCCATATCCAGAATATCGCCCACCAGGCCGCTTAATGCCTGTGCCGATTGCCATGCAGTCAGCAGCGCCTCGCTGGCACCGGCCTTACGCGCTTCCAGCGCCAGCAGGCCGATGATCGCGTTGACCGGATTGCGAATCTCATGGCTCACGGTAGCAACCCAACGGCTTTTGGCCTGATTTTCACGATCGGCACGATCGCGGGCGATCTGCAATTGCCGCTGCGCCCGGCGGCGGCGGCGGATTTCCCGGCCGCGCTGATACACCCAGAGCAGGCAGGCGAGGGAGACGACGGCTGCCACGCCCGCCAGCGCATAAAATGGCGTGCGATACAGTGGCCAGCTGCTGGCCGTCACCTCGGGCGTACCCTGCCAGCGGCTGGTGAGCTGCGAGATCTCACTGGGTAATATTTCATTCAGGGCCTTATTCATGATGCTGAGCAGCTCGGGATCGCCAGCGTGCACGGCGAAACTGATGTGAGCGGGCTGGGTGCCGACGCGCTGGGCAATGCGCATCCGTCCGGAAAAATAGCGTTTGATCAGGTAAGCGGCGCCCAGCTGGTTATGCACCATGCCATCGGCTTTGCCTTCCACCACTTGCTGCATGCCGAGACTGGCATTGTCCACCAGCTGTAGCTGTACTTCAGGATAGTGTTGCTGCAGCCAGCCAATGACCGGGCTGCCTTTCATTACGCTGATACGTAAGCCCGAGTGCAGCGCGGCGGGTGCACCCGCGGTAGCGGCGGTAATCAGCACAAACGGCGTGTGCAGCCACGGCTGGGTAAAACGGCCTGGCCACTGCGCGTTATAGGAGAGTGCGGCCACCATGTCGATTTTATGCTGTTGAAGCTGCATCAGAAGCGTGTCTTCGTGATACTCCGGCACGGCGACAAAATTGATACCGGTGCGCAGGTGGATTTGGTGCAGCAGTTCGGCACTGATGCCCTGAAACTGATTACGTCCATCCAGCAGCGCCAGTGGCGCAAAAAACGGATTAAAACCCACGCGCACGCTGCCGTGCTGCTGTAGCCAGCGCTGTTCAGCAGCCGTAAGCGCCAGCGGCTGCTGCAGACGCCAGATGTCCGGGCGCTGTGTCCACTGGCGTGAGATCGCGCGATGCTGCTCTGCGGGGATCGCCGCGATGACGCGATTTATCGCACGCAGCAATACCGGCCTGCGCTGACTCACCAGTAGCCGACTGGCATCCTGCGCGCGTGGGGCGAGAATGTCGGCCAGCGCCAGCTGATTGAGGTAGTTGCGTTCAATTAAAAAGCTGGCGGAGGTCAGATTATCGAGCACGTAATCCGCCTCGCCGGTCGCCAGCGCCGACAGCGCGACGCGACTGGAGGCATAACGCATGATGTGCGCCTGAGGAAATTGCGCCCGGATTGCGCTGTCGCTGAGATAGTGCTGGTCCACCGCCAGTCTGACTGGCGCTGCATAAGGCACCGGCTGCATGGCGCGATCGCGCTGGGTCACCACCACCGGTCGGTTGATCAGCAGATTGTGTGAGGCGTACAGCTGGGCGTTGGAAGGCACAGTGTTCCCGGCTTTGCTAAACAGCATATCAGCCTGGTCGGCAGCGATAGCGGCCAGCGCCGCGTCACGATCGGCGTAGCGCTGCATCTCTATCCGCATGCCGAGTGCCTGGCCTATCAGCCGGGCGTAATCAGCAAATACGCCTTCCACGTTTTTTTCCTCAGATGACATATCAAGGAAGGTGAGATAAGGCGGAATATCGGGCGCCCACAGCGCAATGCGCAGCGTGGGCAACTGACGCAATGCCTGCCAATCGTTCTGCGACAGTTGCGGTATCAGCGGTGCCAGCGGTTCCCGCTCCAGCGGAATATAGAGCTGTGGCATCGGCTGCGCCACCGTGGGGCTGCAGCACAGCACCAGTCCGATAAACATCAGCAGACGGATCATGAGGCTTCCATTTGATTGCGGTGCACGAAAGCAAATAAATCACTCATGGTTTTGCAGTGCAATTTATCCATTAACCGGCTTTTATAAGTGCTGACGGTTTTATTACTGACGCCCATCCGCGCCGCGATGCGCATATTATTCAGGCCCTTAATAATGTGATGGAAAACCTGAAACTCCTGTGGTGACAATGATTCAATCATTTTTTTCTCCGCCAGCGTGCTATCCTGCTCCATTTGCTGCATAAAACCGCCCAGCGGGAAATAACCGTAACCACGTTGTGTCACCTGAATAGCACTGACGATCTCTGGCATATCAGTTTTTTTACTGACAAAACCATTGGCACCGCTGCGCAGGCTCTGCACGGCATACACGTTTTCATTTTTCCCGGAGATAACGATGATTTTTCCTGGAAAACTCTGCTCGCGCAACGACTTAACCACTTCAATTCCGTCCAGCGACGGCAGGTCGATATCAATGATGACGATATCCGGCTGCTGCTGCTGAATCAGCGTTACCGCTTCCCGACCATCGGCGCTTTCGGCCAGCACTGTATGTCCATTTTGTTCCAGCAAATAACGAACGGCCATCCGCGCGATCGGATGGTCATCAACCACAACGACCTGAGCCATAGTTTACCTTTTCCTGATGAATGAATGACAGGTCAAACTTTAGCCGCTCGTTGAATTATATATATTGCGTATGATCAAGAACAATAAAATAATTATTTGTAGTCTCTGTCTTACAAGGTTAAATTAATTATAAAAGGGAAGTTTTTATTCCGCCTGGAGGAGTTATCTTTCCTTGTGGGAAATAAATATTCCCTTTCTTTCACTCAGTTCATTAATTAATTAACCGATGCCCAATCGCCTTTTCACCGTAATTTCTTTTACTGTGGCGGTTTGCCTTTTCCTATTGGCAGCATGATCAACACGAATGTCTGGTCAGGGCGCCATCCACGCTCAGCCGGGATAAATTGTTGCCGCCAGCGTGGTTTGCTACAGTAGCGGGAATTTCAGAGGAAACGTCCATGCCACGCGATAACCGCCTGTCCCGCTCGCTGCACGCGCTCATTCATCTTGATCGTCACGTTAAACGCGCTACTTCCGATGCCATGGCAAAAATGCTCGGCACCAATCCGGTGGTGGTGCGTCGCATGATGTCGGGGCTGCGTGAAAAGGGGTATCTGGTGTCGGAAAAGGGGCACGGCGGCGGCTGGGAGCTGCGCGCGGACCTGCACGATATCACGCTGCTGGATGTGTACCAGGCCATCGGCTCACCGGCACTGTTCAGCATTGGCCCGGCGTCCGATCCTTCGCCCTGCCTGGTGGAACATGCGGTAGACGCCCGGCTCGACCAGGCGCTGGGTGAAGCCGAAGCGTTACTGCTGCAGCGCTTTAGCCAGATTACCGTGGCGGACATCGCCGAAGATTACCTGCAAAAAATGGCCAGCCTCGGGCTGGATCCGCACACCTTTCCGCGCTGCAGCGACTAGCCGGCGCGGCCGTTAATCCTGCTTCTGCAATTTGATCTGCGCGTCATGCTTCATCACATGCGTGGTGACGGCGGCCTGAAACACTTTAAACATCATACCGCTGACAAACGTGGTCAGCGTCAGCGTGATGAAGGCTGTCATGATCCAGTCGACCAGCGGCCAACCGCTGTTCAGCAGCGTCGGGTGGTAAATCAGCATCGCGGCAAACACCACCCAATGGCTCAGGCAATAGAAACAGTGAAACAGATGACCGAGCAAGGCGTGTTTGCGTGCGGTCCAGGCGCGCAAACCGGCAAACAGTTCGGTCTGCGTCTTGGTCATCGCGATGCTGGCTGAGGCCAGCGCAATCGCCAGGCACACACCCGTGTCAGAGAGTAAAAAGGCATGCATAGATTTTCTCCTTTGTGACGATTGGCGCAGCGGAAAGAACGGCGGCTTATCTGTCATGTAACTTACAATGTTACATGATGTGCGCTGGCGCAACAGCGTCTTCTCCTCGCCAGAGTAGTGATATGTAAATTGGCGAGTTATCGCTATTTATTGGCTTTATGCGCAAACACAGCCAGTCGTCCTGTTTTTACAATGTCGCAGATTGAGTCGCACCACGGCATCAGGAGGAGAGGATGGATATTCACGCAGCCTTTATGCATCAGCTGATGATGTGGATAGAGGCGAATATTGAACAAAAGCTCATGCTGGAGACGGTCGCGCGGCGGGCCGGTTATTCGCAGTGGCATTTGCAGCGGCTGTTCCGCAGCTATACTGGCGTGGCGCTGGGAGCCTATATCCGTGAACGGAAGCTAACGGCTTCCGTCATCACCCTGCTCAGCAGTAACACGTCGCTGATGCAGATTGCGCTGCAGTTTGGCTTCGATTCACAGCAAACCTACTGCCGCACCTTTCGGCGCATGTTTGACCTGCCGCCGGGCGCTTTTCGCCGCAAATACCGGCACAGCCTGCCACCGATTGACGGTCCGGCTAGCCTGCTGATGCTGCATTCGCAGAGTCGGCTGGCGTCGTAAAGTATTTGCCTGGCGTTGAGCCAAAGGCGGCGCGAAACGCGCTGATATAGCTGCTGACGCTGTCGAAGCCCACCTGCCAGGCAACCTGCTGCACACTGTGGCCTGCCGCCAGCCCTTCCAGCGATTTCAGCAGGCGCGACACCTGACGATATTTACTCAGGCTCATGCCAACCGCGCTGGACCAGTGGCGACTCAGGCTGCGCGCGCTCAGACCAGCCCACTGCGCCAGCTCCGGCCCGGTGCGTGTATCAGCCGGATCGTCCATCAGCAGGCGTGCAATCTGCCGCAGCCGCGGCTCATCCGGCAGCGGCAGGGTGAGTTCCTGCGGCGTGGATTCGTACAGTTCATCAAGAAACACCTGACCCAGCCGGGTATAGCGCGCGCTGCTCCACAGTTCAGGCTCCAGCACCGCCAGCCGTTCTGCCAGCGGCTCCAGCACGGTCGGGCAGGAGAGCAGCACCGGCCGATCCGGCAACGGCGCAGCCAGCGCTTCGTCAATCAGTACCGTCCAGCCCAGCACGCGCCCCGGCCCGACAAGGGCATGGTCAAACCACGGCGGAATCCAGCCGACCAGCCGCGGCGGGTTAGCAAAAATGCCCGACGAGGTGTTCACCGTCATCAATCCCTGGCGCAGACAAAACAGCTGACCGGCGGCATGACGATGCGTGCGTCGCTCGCGATCCAGCTCCTTCGACAGTGACACGGCAATGACTTTGGGCGCATCCGGTCGCATCAGCCGCTGGCGCAGCTCTTCCTTACGCGGATCGCCAGAGAACGGAAGATTGTCGGATGGATGAGCATGGCTGGGCCTGAGTGGTGAGTGGCGGAAGATCACCGATGTAGGGTGATGTTTTTAAATTATGAATTTAAGAGATTCATAGCTACTGGTTTTGACCGGAGAGTTGAACCTGATACAAGAACCGGGCAGCTCTCACATTCATACTACCGATCAAGTCATTCAGCACAAGCCGGTTTACTGAATCTGGCAGCAGATCGCAGCAATAACTAAAAACCTGAAAAATTATGAGCGTTCCGAGCAAAGACAGTGTTGCCCTTTTGGTCTGATGACTTTATGAATTTGAGGGTGGTGATTCCGGTTTCATTTATGCTTAATTGATACCGGATTTGCAGGCAGCACATCAAACTTGAGTTTCGTGCAAGTTTTTTAATGATTCATATCTAACGAGTCTGAGTGAGAGCGTATAAGCCAGAAGCTACTTTAAATCCTCAGGCTTGGTTGTTAATATCAAAACTTATTAATTCATTGATTTATATGACGAAGAGTGGATTGATGTATTTTTTATTTTATAAATTGAGATGGGTATTGGAGCCATGCCACTTTGTATTCATATTTCAATCAAACTGGCGTGGCATACCTGGATTTCATGTGGCTTTTCATCATTGGATTGTGATATATTTGATTCGGAACAGGATGTCTAATCGGGATGATTTATATGAACGAATATGAGAAAAAGCTGTTTGATAATGGTTTCACTACTAAAGATATCGGCAAGCTCAGGAGTATCGTAAAAAAGGATGAGTCCCAATCTGATACCCTTAAAACTCTGGTTATTGATTTAAGCAAACGTTTTTGGGGAGGTGTTATCGGAGTATCTATATTGATCCTCATAGGATTATATGGTGCCCTTAATGCCGATAAATCAGATTTCCTCTCTTATGTGATTGTCCTTGGCTTCGCTTTTTTGATTATCTATTTCGTTACTCCATTGAGATTATCCTGGAAAGCCTATAGGTTTATTAAGAAGAACGATAATAGTTAATTATTTGCAGGGTTGTTTTGCATTTGATAAAGATTCAAACCTATTCCAGTCCCTTTGATCGCCGCTCCTGCACCTTTTATAGCAAGGGCGGGCTTGCTCATAGTCTGAACTTTGCGATAATAATCAGCAGGAAGATATTTGTATAATCTCCAGGCTTCCGGCTTTAATGTAAGTTTGAAAATACCATAATAAGAGGTGGTTAAATCAACTACCTGATATGCAAGTAATCCCAGCCTTTGGTCAAATCCAAAAAACTCAGCTATATCCTCATATGCGTCTCTGACCGGATTTGAAGGGTTAGGTACACCTCTCAGCTTTCCAATTCCTTCAATACCTGAACCTACACCATTCATAATGAGTGTTGAACCGGCGATTACGCCTAGCACATTGCCTGTTGCTGCAGACCCGACTAATACACCCGCCCCTGCCACAATTTGTAAGCCACTTAGGACAACGCTTATACCGTCAATAACATAACCGATGACCTTTTCATTATCATGGTAGAACTTTACTGATGAGGATATCGTCGCCTGGCCGGTTCTGAGCATTCTGTCCTGAATTGAAAGGTTATGAGACTCTTTCTTAAGATTCTGAATGCACTCCTGACATTGTTCATCGCTGGTAGCAGAACGGATGGTATTAAGTTGAAGATTAATGAAGTCCCGTACTTCATCATGAAATCGCATCCTAAGCATTCCATCTTTCAGATGAATGAGAGAAAGATTGTTAGCTAAGCTTACTAGTTGATTTGCCTGAAGATTACCCATTGTGAGGAAGTAATCTGAAAATCTGTTCTTATTCCAGTAGTTGTCCATAACGATACCTTTGTGTAAACATAGCTTTCAATTAACAGGGCTAATCAGATCCTAAAATAACTGGAGTCGAAAAGGAAGACAAATGAGCATTGATATTTTTCTCAAAATTGAAGGCATCACAGGCGAATCTCAAGACTCGAATCATAAGGGATGGATTAATGTTGATTCTTTTACCTGGGGTGCCAGTCAGCCAGGCAACATGAGTGTGGGTGGCGGTGGTGGTGCAGGAAAAGTGCAGTACCGGGACCTAACAGTTCAGACTCATATCGACAAAGCCACACCAGCAGTGATGAAGTATGTCTCGAACGGCAACCATATTAGTAAGGTGGAACTTTCCGCCTGTAAGGCAGGGGGCAGCCAAACTGAATATTGCAGGATAACATTGGAAGATGTCCTTATTACCAACGTTCTCTTCAATGGAGCAAACCATTCAGAGCTTTTAGCCTTATCTTATCAGTTTCAGGCTTCAAAAGTTAAGATTCAGTATTGGGAACAGTCTTCCTCTGGCGGTAAAGGTGCTGAGTCGCAGTCGGGATGGGATATTAAAAGTAATAAGGAAGCTTGAATGAGTACGTATCTGAAAGGCACCCTGTAAATATTTAAGGTAGTTCTCTCAGATGCGTTCATTAGCGTTAACGAAAGATTAGAGTTAGCGCTAATTATAGGTTGTAAAAATGATCACCTGAAGCGGTGGAATTCAGAAAAAGCAAATTGGCGGAAGATCACAGGAGTCGAACCTGCCCGGGACCGCTGGCGGCCCCAACCGGATTTGAAGTCCGGCCGCCTCACCGGAGACGACGATCTTCCTTTGAAGATGCCGCGCAGTATAGCGGCAATTGGCGGCAAAATCTTGATCGCAGCGGGGCGTTATTGCACCTTCTCGCCGTGATGCTGCCGATACTCCTTCGGCGTGGTGTCATACTCTTTGCGAAACACCGAATAAAAATATTGCAGCGACGGGTAACCGCACATCTGCGAGATTTCGTTGATCGACAGCGACGTGGAGATGAGCAGGCTGCGTGCTTTCTCCAGCTTTTCAGCATGGATAACGGCATGAATGGTTTCGCCCACCTCTTCTTTAAAGCGCTTCTCCAGATTCGAACGCGAAATGCCCACCGAATCCAGCACCTGATCGACCTTAATCCCTTTGCAGGCGTGGTTGCGAATATAGTGCATGGCCTGAATGACGGCCGGGTCGCTTAAGGAGCGATAATCGGTCGAGCGACGTTCTACGACGCGAACAGGAGGCACCAGCAGGCGCTGAAGCGGCAGAGATTCTTTATCCAGCAGGCGATGCAGCAGCTTTGCCGCCTGATAGCCCATCTGACGCGTGCCCTGGGCCACCGAGGAGAGCGCCACGCGGGACAGATAGCGGGTCAGCTCTTCGTTATCGATGCCAATCACGCACAGCTTTTCGGGCACCGGAATGTGTAAGTGTTCGCAGACCTGCAGCACGTGCCGCGCGCGGGCGTCCGTCACGGCAATAATGCCGGTTTGCGGCGGCAGCGTTTGCAGCCAGTCAGCGAGGCGGTTCTGCGCGTGCTGCCAGTTTTCCGGCGCGGTTTCCAGCCCCTGATAGACCACGCCGCGATACTCTCCTGCGCGACCAGCTGGCAAAACGCGTGTTCTCGCTCAACGGCCCAGCGCTTGCCGCTGGTGGCCGGTAATCCATAAAACGCGAAGCGATGGACGCCTTTCTCTTTTAAATGGAGAAAGGCGGCCTCGACCAGGGCATGGTTATCGGTGGCAATATAGTGGACCGGCGGATAGTGTTCGGGCGCATGGTAGGAGCCGCCGACGCCCACAATCGGGACGTCGACGTCGGTCAGCAGTTGCTCGATGACGGGATCGTCATAGTCGGCGATGACGCCATCGCCCAGCCAGTCTTTGATGTTCTCCAGACGGGTGCGAAAATCTTCCTCAATAAAGATATCCCACTCGGATTGCGACGCCTGCAAATATTCACCCACGCCTTCTACCACCTGACGGTCGTAGGCTTTGTTGGCATTGAATAACAACGTAATGCGGTGACGCTTTTCAAACATGGCTCACTTCCCAATTAAGTCACAATACGGTTATCAGGCCCGTCGCTTGGTGGCCGAGTCCATCCAGACTGCCAGTAAAAGAATGGCCCCCTTGACGATATACTGCCAAAACGTCGGGACGTCCATCATACTCATCCCGTTATCCAACGACGCCATGATAAATGCCCCCATCACCGCGCCCGCCACGCTACCGATACCGCCTGCGAGGCTGGTGCCGCCAATGACGCAGGCGGCGATAGCATCCAGCTCGGCGATGTTACCGGCGGAGGGCGAACCCGCGCCCAGACGCGAGCTGAGGATCAACCCGGCGATAGCGACCATCAGGCCGTTAATGGCGAAGACCGCCAGCTTGGTGCGCTCAACGTTGATGCCCGAGAGGCGGGCAGCTTCAAGGTTGCCGCCGATGGCATAAATACGGCGGCCAAACGCGGTGCGCGTGGCCATAAACATGCCGCCCAGCAGTAAAAGCGCCAGCAGCAGCACGGGTGTCGGAACACCGCGATAATCGTTTAAAAGCCAGATGGCGCCCAGCACAATGACGGCCGTGAGCGCCTGACGTCCCACCACCGACGTGGATGCTGGCGACGCCAGCCCCAGCGCCTGACGACGCATGCGTCCACGCCACTGCCACGCGACAAACGCCAGCACCCCGCCACGCCGATGGTAAAGCCCACGCCATCCGGGAGGTAGCTCTGGCCAATCTGCGACATGGCCGCGCTGGTCGGGGAGACGGTGGTGCCGTTGGTGATGCCGATTAAGATCCCGCGGAAGGCCAGCATCCCCGCCAGGGTGACAATGAACGACGGCACTTTACGGTAGGCTACCCACCAGCCGTTCCAGGCCCCCAGAACCAGCCCCAGCACCAGCGTGACCGCCACGGTCAGCGGCAGCGGCCAGCCGAGCCAGACGTCAAAAATCGCCGCCACGCCGCCGAGGAGCCCCATCATTGAACCGACCGACAGATCGATTTCCGCGGAGATAATCACGAACACCATGCCGACGGCCAGAATGCCGGTGATAGCGGTCTGGCGGAGCAGGTTAGAGACGTTACGCGCGCTGAGGTACGAACCATCAGTCATCCAGGTAAAGAAGAGCATGATGACGATAATCGCCGCGATCATCACGAAAACCTGTAGGTTCAGCGCTTTTAGCCCTGCGAACGCACCGGGCGTCGGAACGGCGACTTTGATATCAGACGGGTTGCTTTTCGACATGACGTTCGCTCCTTAAAGCGGCTTCCATCACCTGCTCCTGCGTCAGGTTCTGGTTAATCAGGTTGGCTTTCAGTTTTCCCTCGTGCATGACCAGCACGCGGTCGCTCAGGCCGAGCACTTCGGGTAACTCAGACGAAATGACAATGACGGCAATCCCTTGCTGTACAAGCTGATTAATCAGTTTGTAGATTTCATATTTGGCACCGATATCAATCCCGCGCGTCGGCTCATCAAGGATTAATATGCGTGGATTGAGAAGCAGGCAGCGCGCCAGAATCGCCTTCTGCTGGTTGCCGCCGCTCAGGCGGCCAATCGCCAGTTCTGGCGAGGAGGTTTTGACCTTCAGCCGGGCAAGCGACTGGAGGATGCACTGCTGCTCGGCGGCGTCGTCCAGGCTGCTCAGCGCGCCGGAGAACCGATCGAGTGCCGCAAGCGTAATGTTTTTACCCACAGCCATCACCGGTACGATGCCGTCTTTCTTACGATCTTCCGGCACCATGGCAATGCCGTGGGCAATCGCCTGCTGGCAGTTGTCGATTTTCACCGGCTGGCCGTCGATATAAATCGTGCCCTCCCAGCGCCCCGGCCACACGCCAAACAGACACTGTACGGCTTCGGTGCGCCCGGCGCCGACTAACCCGGCAATACCGAGAATTTCGCCGCTGTGCAGAGAAAACGAGACGTTATTGACGCGCCTGATGTGGCGGTTAACGGGGTGCCACGCGGTCAGGTTTTCCACGCGCAGCACTTCATCACCTTTGGTGTGAGGCTCATTCGGGTAGAGCGCCGTCAGCTCGCGTCCTACCATCATGGTGATGATGTCATCTTCACTCATGCCCGCGGCTTCACGCGTGCCGATGTGCTGCCCGTCGCGGATCACGCAGATGGTGTCCGAAATGGCTTTAACCTCGTTCAGCTTGTGCGAAATGTAGATGCAGGCGATGCCGTGATTTTGCAGATCGCGAATGATATTGAGCAGTACCGCAGTTTCCTGTTCGGTGAGCGAGGCCGTTGGCTCATCAAGGATCAGCAGCCTGACCTGTTTATTGAGCGCTTTCGCTATTTCCACCAGCTGCTGTTGCCCGAGGCCCAAATCCCCCACGCGGGTATCCGGTGAAATGCTGAGGCTCACCTGCGCCAGCAGCTTTTCACAGCGGAGCGTCATGGTGTCGTAATCCAGCACGCCGTGGCGGGAAATTTCGGCCCCAAGGAAAATGTTCTCCAGCACGGTGAGATGCTTCGCCAACGCCAGCTCCTGGTGGATGATGGCGATGCCTTTACGTTCGGTATCGCGGATGTGTGTCGCCTGGATAACTTCGCCGGCAAAGACGATTTCGCCTTCGTAGCTGCCGTGCGGGTAGATCCCGCACAACACTTTCATCAGCGTTGACTTGCCCGAACCGTTCTCGCCGCACAGCGAAACCACTTCGCCGGGGTTCAACCGGAGGCTGACGTTATCGACGGCTTTCACCGTGCCGAAGCGCTTGGTGATGCTTTTCATTTCAAGAAATAGTAAATAAGGCATCGATCTGCTCCGGTTCGCATTGGCGAGGGGCCGCGCCGGATTACAGTTCGCTCTTCTTGTGGAAGCCGTCTTTAATGACGGTGGCGTCAATGTTCTCTTTGTTGACTTCAATAGGGGTGAGCAGGCGAGCCGGAACGTCTTTCAGCCCGTTATTCAGCGTTGCGTCTGCTTTAGGTTGCTTGCCATTGCCCAGTTCCACGGCGATTTCCGCCGCCGTATTGGCAAGCTCGGTAATCGGTTTGTAGACCGTCATGGTTTGGGTGCCTGCGATAATGCGTTTTACGCCAGCCAGATCGGCATCCTGTCCTGAAATGGCGACTTTACCCGCCAGCCCCTGGGCGCTCAGGGCCTGGATCGCGCCGCCTGCGGTGGCATCGTTGGAGGCCACAACCGCATCAATTTTGTTGTTGTTGGCCGTCAGCGCGTTTTCCATAATCTTCAGCGCGTTTTCTGGCAGCCAGCCGTCGGCCCACTGATCGCCAACCACTTTAATTTTCCCGTTGTCGATGTACGGCTTAAGGACTTTCATTTGCCCTTCGCGGAACAGTTTGGCGTTGTTATCCACCGGAGAGCCGCCCATCAGGAAATAATTGCCCTGAGGCACTTTGTCGATCAGGCTTTGCGCCTGTAATTCCCCGACTTTTTCATTGTCGAACGAAATATAATAATCAATGTCCGCATTATTAATCATGCGGTCATAAGCCAGGACTTTAATGCCTTCCTGTTTGGCTTCTTTCACCACGTTACTTAATACCTGGCCGTTATAGGGGATAATGACCAGCACATCGACGCCACGGTTAATCATATTCTCGATCTGCGACATTTGCGTTTCTTCGTTGCCGTTAGCCGACTGAACAAACACGTTTGCGCCGAGGGATTCCGCTTTTTTTACAAAGATATCGCGATCTTTTTGCCAGCGCTCCAGACGCAGGTCGTCAATCGCCATGCCAATTTTGACCTCTTTGGCATGTCCTGCAAAGCTTGCAAGGAGGAGCGTAGTGCAGAGCGTTAGAGTCAGGTTCTTTATCTTCATAATTATTAGGCCTTTTTGTAGGGGTATGTGTTGCTGAGATAAAAGAAACATTCACTGCTGAGACGCAGCAAATTTTTAACGCGGAAAGGCGGGCTGGCAATTACAGATTTTTATCTTCTCATTATGATATTTGGTTTATTTCTGAATTTATGACCGCGATCGGATTTTAAAATACGTAACGTCTTAATTACATTTGATTCTGGAATACGCGCCGAAAAATAGTTTGTCTGCGCATTATTTTGCGAGCCAGCGCACAGTTGTGCATTCTCTCAATAGCAGTGTGAAATAACGTAATTGAGCAACCCAAAATGTCTATTCACTATTACTCCTGTATCAACGACTCGCCGCATACCCTGATTATGGAGCTCAATATGCAAGCTTATTTCGACCAACTCGATCGTGTTCGTTACGAAGGCCCAAAAACGACCAATCCTTTAGCATTTCGTCACTACAACCCGGATGAGCTGGTGCTGGGTAAGCGCATGGAAGATCATCTGCGCTTTGCCGCCTGTTACTGGCATACCTTCTGCTGGAACGGCGCCGATATGTTCGGCGTGGGCTCCTTTGACCGCCCGTGGCAGCAGCCGGGCGAGGCCATGGAACTGGCAAAGCGCAAAGCCGATGTGGCGTTTGAGTTCTTCCACAAGCTGAACGTGCCGTACTACTGCTTCCATGACGTCGACGTGTCGCCGGAAGGCGCATCGCTGAAAGAGTATCTGAACAACTTTGCGCAGATGGTGGATGTACTGGCTGCAAAGCAGCAGCAAAGCGGCGTGAAACTGCTGTGGGGCACGGCAAACTGCTTCACTAACCCACGCTACGGCGCGGGTGCGGCAACCAACCCGGATCCGGAAGTGTTTAGCTGGGCGGCCACGCAGGTGGTGACGGCAATGAATGCCACGCATCAGCTGGGCGGCGAAAACTATGTCCTGTGGGGCGGCCGTGAAGGATATGAAACCCTGCTCAACACCGATCTGCGTCAGGAGCGCGAGCAGATTGGCCGCTTTATGCAGATGGTTGTCGACCACAAGCACAAAATCGGCTTCCGCGGCACGCTGCTGATCGAGCCGAAACCGCAGGAACCGACCAAGCATCAGTATGACTACGACGTGGCGACGGTGTATGGCTTCCTGAAGCAGTTCGGTCTGGAAAAAGAGATCAAAGTGAACATTGAAGCCAACCACGCCACGCTGGCGGGCCACTCTTTCCACCACGAGATCGCGTCTGCGATTGCGCTGGGCATCTTCGGCTCGGTCGATGCTAACCGCGGCGACGCGCAACTGGGCTGGGACACAGACCAGTTCCCGAACAGCGTGGAAGAGAATGCGCTGGTGATGTACGAAATCATCAAAGCGGGTGGTTTCACTACCGGCGGCCTGAACTTTGACGCCAAAGTGCGTCGCCAGAGCACCGACAAATACGATCTGTTCTACGGCCACATTGGCGCGATGGACACCATGGCGCTGGCGCTGAAAGTGGCGGCTCGTATGATTGAAGACGGCGAGCTGGATAAACGCGTGGCGAAGCGCTACAGCGGCTGGAACAGTGAGCTGGGCCAGCAAATTTTGAAAGGTCAGTTATCACTTGCGGAGATCGCGAAGTACGCTGAACAGCATCAGCTGGCGCCGCAGCATCAGAGCGGGCACCAGGAGCTGCTGGAAAATCTGGTCAATCATCCTATTTGTTCGATAATAAGGGGGGGGATTATCTAGAGGTGGCGGCAGTCGGGAGCATAAGCGTTAGCGGCTCTGTTTTTTTTTGTAAAAAGGGTAAGTGTATTATCGGGATCGATCTTGGCACATCGGGTGTGAAAGCCATCCTGTTAAGCGAACAGGGCGAGGTGTTAGCAACGCAGACGGAAACGCTGCAGGTTTCACGTCCGCATCCGCTGTGGTCGGAACAGGACCCGGAGCAGTGGTGGCAGGCAACGGATCGTGCAATCAAGGCGTTAGGTGAACAGCATTCTCTGCGTGACGTGAAAGCGCTGGGGATTGCCGGGCAAATGCACGGCGCAACGCTGCTGGACAGCGAGCATCGCGTGCTGCGGCCCGCGATTCTCTGGAACGATGGCCGCTGCGGCGCGGAGTGTCGGCGCAGCTGGAGCAGCGCGGTGCCCACTTCCCGCGCCAGATTACCGGCAACCTGATGATGCCCGGTTTTACCGCGCCCAAGCTGCTGTGGGTGCAGCGCCACGAGCCGGAGATTTTCCGGCAGGTGGCGAAAGTCCTGCTGCCGAAAGATTATCTGCGCTTTCGTATGACGGGCGATTTTGCCACCGACATGTCCGATGCCGCGGGCACGATGTGGCTCGACGTGGCGAAGCGCGACTGGAGCGAGGCGATGCTGGATGCCTGCCACCTGACCCGGGAACACATGCCCGCGCTGTTCGAAGGCAGCGAGGTAACAGGCACACTGCTGCCGGACGTTGCGGAACGCTGGAATATGCCTGCCGTACCGGTGGTGGCCGGGGGCGGTGACAACGCGGCGGGCGCCGTGGGCGTCGGCATGGTTGAGGCGAGGGCAGGCGATGCTGTCGCTGGGAACGTCTGGCGTCTATTTTGCCGTCAGCGAAGGCTATCGCAGCAATCCGGAAAGCGCGGTGCACAGTTTCTGTCATGCGCTGCCGGGGCGCTGGCATCTGATGTCGGTGATGCTGAGCGCGGCGTCCTGCCTGGACTGGGCCGCAAAGCTGACCGGGCTGGACGACGTGCCTGCCCTGCTGGCCGCAGCTGAACGCGGCAGACGGCTGCAGGCCACGCCGGTCTGGTTTTTACCGTATCTTTCTGGCGAACGTACGCCGCACAACAACCCGGAAGCGAAAGGGGTGTTCTTTGGCTTAACCCATCAGCACGGGCCCGGCAGAACTGGCGCGCGCGGTTCTGGAAGGCGTGGGGTATGCGCTGGCCGACGGGATGGACGTGGTGCATGACTGCGGCCTGACTGAACCCAACGAGCGTCACCCTGATTGGCGGCGGTGCGCGAAGCCCTTACTGGCGACAGATGCTGTCGGATATCAGCGGGTTGCAGCTGGATTTCCGCACCTGGTGGCGATGTTGGCCCGGCGCTCGGCGCCGCGCGTCTGGCGCAGGTCGCGGTGAACCCGGAACTTGCGCAACTGCTGCCGTTGCTACCGGCGTTCCCACGTGAACAGGCGCCATCTGCCGGACGCGGCGCAGCATGGCATGGCGGATCAGCTCGCGACGTGCGCGCTGTCCTGCGCAATCTCTACCAGCAGCTGTTGCCGCTGATGTCCTGATTTGGCTGAAGCATGGCCGGATGAGGTCGCAAGGCGTGAACAGAGTCGGGTATGATGGAAAGAATCGATGAAGATACGTGGCCGGATTTGGCTGCGCATCTTCGCCCATCGTTACCCCTTCATCGCCTGAGGAACCCACCATGCCGCATCGACGTCTGGTTTCTGTGTCTGCCGGGGGTGCTGTCATTAGATATGACCGGCCCGGCAGAGACCTTTGTGCTGGCTGGCGACGCGTTTCGTCTGCATTACATTGGCCCGCAGCCGAGCGTTCCGACGTCGATAGGCCTGACGATGAGCGGCATCCAGCCGCTACCGGAAAGGCTTCCTGAGGGGAGCCTGCTGGTATTGCCCGGCGTGAGCGACTCCCGCACTCAGTTTTCGACACCACAGGCGTTACAGATACAGCACTGGCTGATGCGCCTGCAACCGGCGCAGATTCATACGCGGCGCATTACTCTCGGTTGTGCGTCTGTTCAGGCGCGCTGCTGGCGGCGAAGTCGGGCCTGCTGAACGGCGTGCAGTGCACCACCCACCATGATGTGTTGCCGCGCTTTAAAGCTGCCGCGCCGACGGCGACGATTAAAGAAAACCGCATCTTTGTGCAGGATGAGAACATCTGGACCAGCGCGGGGATCACGTCGGGCATCGATCTGGCGCTGCATATGATTAACCGCCTGTGCGGCGCCCGGAAAAGGCGCTGGCGGTGGCGCGTGAGATGGTGGTCTGGTTCCGCCGTTCCGGTGACGATCCCCAGCTCTCCCCGTGGCTGCGCTACCGCAATCATCTTCATCCGGCGATTCATCGGGCGCAGGATGCGCTCACCGCCGAGCCGCAAAAAGACGTGGAGCTTGCCTGATATCGCCGCGCGGCGCACGTCAGCCCGCGCCATCTCACCCGGCTTTTTCAGTCACATTTAGGGATTAGCGTTCGCGATTATCTGGAGCAGCTGCGTCTGGCGGTGGCGGAGCAGTGGCTATTGCAGGGGCGCGGCGTGGAGCAGGCTTCGCTGGCGGCCGGGTTTTCCTCCCCGCGCCAGTAGCATCGCGCCCGGCAGCGCTGGGAAGATTAGCTGACGAAGCGGCGAGTGTCGATTATTTGCAGCAGCATCGACAGCAGCAGGCTGATCGCCAGGGTGGCGGCAAAAATCCAGACGATATCCAGCACCGGCCAGTGCGTCTTATCGTCGAATGCCTCTCGTGCGCAGCGCGTGGATCACCAGCGCGTGAAAACCGTAAATCCCGAGAGAGTGTCGTGAAATGACGCTCAGTACGGGAAGGGGACGCGTATTCAGGGTATTTTTAACGAGCGTGAGCAGCGATACGGCACAGATAAAGACCATCGGGCCGCAGTAAAGATACCAGGTATCGGCAAAATTGCCGCGCCACTGCAGCTCATGCAGCGTCCCGCGTGAAATCACCGCCACGCCAGCGATAAACAGTGCCCCGCAGAGCCAGTTCAGACCGCGTTTTTGCGTGTCCATCATCCCGATGGCGCGCCCCAGCATGCCGTAAAGCACGTAGTAAAAGGTATCGCCGTTGATATAGAGATTGACCGGCAGCCACTCAAATCCGTCGATTTTCTGCGAGACCGTATTCGGGTTGGCGATCAATGCCAATCACCACCATCAGGGCCAGAAGCATTTTTCCGCTGACGTTTTTCACCTGAATGAGGGGGGAGACCAGATAGATAACGATAATGGCGAAGAAGAACCACAGGTGGTAGAACACCGGTTTTTGCAGCACGTATTTCAGCGATAGTCCGGCGTTTATCGAGGTAAACAGCGTGATATAGAGCAGGGCAACGGCGCTGTAGAACCCCAGGCACAGCGCGATGCGGATGAAGTGCCGCTTGGCTGCGCGCTGCGTTCGCCAAAAAAGAGAAAGCCGGAAATCATAAAGAACAGCGGCACGCTGACGCGCGACGCAGAGTTGAGAATATTGGCGATATCCCAGTTAACGGGGCTGATGCTGTGCGCATTCGTGACGTACCAGGTCGTCGTGTGGATCATGACCACCATCAGACAGGCTATTCCTCGCAGGTTATCAATCCAGTTAATTTTTGACTGCATCAGTTCCTCGTATTCCCTGTAAATTGAGTGTGACTCCCATTGTCCAAATGTCTTCGTTTGGAAAATTTTGGGTTTTTTTCCGGGGGGTTGGGGGGGGGGCGGGGGTTTGGGGGAAGGCGGGAATTTATTTTTAAAAAGGGTGATAAAAAAAAAAAAAGCCCCCGGGGGGGGGGGGAATAAAAATGAGGTGGGGGGGGGGGGGGTCTTTTTTTTTTTTTTTTTTACTGCGGTATGGCCGTGCGCCAAGAAGGGTACGCCAGTGCAAAAAGCGCAGCGGGCAAAAAGGAGCGGCCCCGTTCACGCTCCTGGATATGGAAGCAGGCTCTGTAAAGAGGGCCGCTCGCACAACTCGCACGCCGCAGAAAACTGCCGTTCCAGTTGTTAGTTTCCGGCTGCACGAACTGCTTGGTGGGGGGGGCGGTCAGAGGGTATACTGGTCCCTTTCCATTTAAATCCACACGTATCCAGCACGAAATCAACTATGCAAAAGTTTGATACCAAGACCTTCCAGGGCCTGATCCTGACCTTACAGGATTACTGGGCTCGTCAGGGCTGTACCATCGTTCAACCTTTGGACATGGAAGTCGGCGCCGGCACTTCACACCCGATGACCAGCCTGCGCGCGCTGGGGCCAGAGCCGATGGCGACCGCCTATGTGCAGCCATCCCGCCGCCCGACCGATGGTCGTTACGGCGAAAACCCGAACCGTCTGCAGCACTACTACCAGTTCCAGGTGGTGATTAAGCCGATCACCCGGACAACATTCAGGAGCTGTACCTCGGGTCGCTGAAAGAGCTGGGTATGGATCCGACCATCCACGACATCCGTTTCGTGGAAGATAACTGGGAAAACCCAACGCTGGGTGCCTGGGGTCTGGGTTGGGAAGTGTGGCTGAACGGCATGGAAGTGACCCAGTTCACCTACTTCCAGCAGGTGGGCGGTCTGGAGTGCAAGCCGGTCACCGGTGAGATCACCTACGGTCTGGAACGTCTGGCCATGTACATTCAGGGCGTGGACAGCGTTTACGACCTGGTCTGGAGCGACGGCCCGCTGGGTAAAACCACCTACGGCGACGTGTTCCACCAGAACGAAGTGGAGCAATCCACCTACAACTTCGAATACGCCGACGTCGACTTCCTGTTCACCTGCTTCGAGCAGTATGAGAAAGAAGCGCAGCAGCTGCTGGCGCTGGAGACTCCGCTGCCGCTGCCTGCCTACGAGCGCATTCTGAAGGCCGCCCACAGCTTCAACCTGCTGGATGCGCGCAAAGCCATCTCCGTGACCGAACGTCAGCGCTACATCCTGCGTATTCGTACCCTGACCAAAGCCGTTGCAGAAGCCTACTACGCGTCCCGTGAAGCCCTTGGCTTCCCGATGTGCAACCGAAACAAATAAGAGGCGGCCATGTCTGAGAAAACTTTCCTGGTGGAAATCGGCACCGAAGAGCTGCCACCAAAAGCCCTGCGCAGCCTGGCTGAATCTTTTGCTGCGAACGTGACCGCCGAGCTGGATAACGCCGGCCTGGCACACGGTAGACGTGAGTGGTTTGCCGCGCCGCGCCGTCTGGCGCTGAAAGTGGCAAATCTGGCGGCGTCGCAGCCGGATCGCGAAGTCGAAAAACGTGGCCCGGCGATTGCCCAGGCGTTTGACGCCGAAGGCAAGCCGAGCAAAGCGGCTGAAGGCTGGGCGCGTGGCTGCGGCATCACCGTCGATCAGGCCGAGCGTCTGACCACGGACAAAGGCGAGTGGCTGCTGTATCGTGCCGCACGTGAAAGGCGAAAGCGCGGAAGCGCTGCTGCCGGACATGGTTGCCACCTCGCTGGCGAAGCTGCCGATTCCGAAGCTGATGCGCTGGGGCGCGTCCGACGTGCACTTCGTGCGTCCGGTTCACACCGTGACCCTGCTGCTGGGCGACACCGTTATTCCGGCCACCATTCTGGGCGTGGCGTCCGATCGCGTGATCCGCGGCCACCGCTTTATGGGCGAGCCGGAGTTCACCATCGACAATGCCGACCAGTATCCGCAGATCCTGCTGGAGCGCGGCAAAGTGATCGCCGACTACGAACACGCGTAAAGCCAAAATCAAAGCGGATGCCGAAGACGCGGCGCGCAAGATTGGCGGTAAAGCCGATCTGAGCGACAGCCTGCTGGAAGAAGTGACCTCGCTGGTGGAATGGCCGGTGGTGCTGACCGCGAAGTTCGAAGAGAAATTCCTGGCGGTTCCGGCTGAAGCGCTGGTGTACACCATGAAGGGCGACCAGAAGTACTTCCCGGTCTACGCCAACGACGGCAAACTGCTGCCAAACTTCATCTTCGTGGCCAACATCGAATCGAAAGATCCGCAGCAGATTATCTCCGGTAACGAGAAGGTGGTGCGTCCGCGTCTGGCGGATGCCGAGTTCTTCTTCAATACCGACCGCAAAAAGCGTCTGGAAGATCACCTGCCGCGCCTGCAAACCGTGCTGTTCCAGCAGCAGCTGGGTACGCTGCGCGACAAGACCGACCGTATTCAGGCGCTGGCCGGCTGGATTGCCGCGTCAGATTGGCGCGGACGTCAACCACGCCACGCGCGCGGGCCTGCTGTCCAAGTGCGACCTGATGACCAACATGGTGTTCGAATTTACCGACACCCAGGGCGTGATGGGCATGCACTACGCGCGTCACGATGGCGAAGCGGAAGACGTGGCCGTTGCCCTGAACGAGCAGTATCAGCCGCGCTTCGCCGGTGACGAACTGCCGTCCAACCCGGTGGCCTGTGCCGTGGCGATTGCCGATAAGATGGACACCCTGGCGGGTATCTTCGGTATCGGTCAGCATCCGAAAGGCGACAAAGACCCGTTTGCGCTGCGTCGTGCCGCGCTGGGCGTGCTGCGTATCATCGTTGAGAAGAACCTGCCCCTGGATCTGCAGACCCTGACCGAAGAAGCGGTGCGTCTGTACGGCGACAAGCTGACCAACGCGAACGTGGTGGATGACGTGATCGACTTTATGCTGGGTCGTTTCCGCGCCTGGTATCAGGACGAAGGTTACAGCGTTGACACCATTCAGGCGGTGCTGGCGCGTCGTCCGACCCGTCCGGCTGATTTCGATGCGCGTATGAAGGCGGTTTCCCACTTCCGTACGCTGGAAGCGGCATCGGCGCTGGCGGCGGCCAACAAGCGTGTCTCCAACATTCTGGCGAAATCCGACGAGACGCTGAACGAGAGCGTGCATGCTTCGGTGCTGAAAGACGCGGCGGAGATCCCGCTGGCGATGCAGGTTGTGGTGCTGCGCGACAAGCTGGAGCCGTTCTTCGCGGAAGGTCGCTACCAGGAAGCGCTGGTGGAGCTGGCGCAGCTGCGTGACGCGGTCGATGCCTTCTTCGAGAAAGTGATGGTAAACGTCGAAGACAAAGAGGTGCGTATTAACCGCCTGACGCTGCTGGCGAAACTGCGTGAACTGTTCCTGCGGGTGGCGGATATTTCGCTGCTGCAGTAAGCGATGGGCAGAAGTGAACCGAAGGGACGAGCAATCGTCCCTTTTTTTGTTTCAGGCGGCAGAAGGGGTGAACAGGCGCGCGTCGCGCAGCAGGTGATCGTTACCGCGACGGCGGGTAAAGCCGCTGCGGTCAAAGAATTCCAGAATCTGCACCGCGACTTTGCGGCCGGTACCCAGCTGGTTGCGGAAGTCGGCGGCGCTGGTGCTGCCTCCGGCGGCCGCGCGCTGACGAATCAGATCGGCGAAGATCTGGATCTGCGCGCTGCGGTAGTAGCGATCGCGCACGATCGCCGTGATATGGCCGAGACGCGCCGCGGTGAGCAACAAACCACGAATCTGCTCTTCATCCTGCTGCAGCGCATCGGCAATATCGCGCACCCACAGTGGCTGGTCGCTGAACAGCGGCTCGACCTGCTGCCACAGCGTGGCTTCCTGTGGATTAAAGCGCGGCGCGAAGTCGGGCAGGTGCAGCCAGCCCTGTTTCTGCCGCAGCTCGCCTTGTGCCAGCATCTGGTCGATTAATCCCGGCACCAGCGGTGCCGGCGCATGCGGCAGCGCCACACGGCGCAGGCGATCGTGGCCGATGCCCGGCAGCTCCGGATGCTGCTGGTGGAAGGCGTTCAGCGCTTCCCGTAAACGCTGCTGCCAGGCGCTGGCCATGGTGTCGCTCATCAGGCTGGTACCCAGCCGTACCGGATTCAGCGGCAGCAGCAGCGCGTCCAGCGCCGGCGCAGTGAGCTGGCGCGCCCAGCCGAGCTCGTCATACGCGGCCGGTTGATACGCCAGATGCGCCTGCAGGCTGGCGCTGTCATCGCGCGCCGCGGCCAGTTGCTGCAGCCATGCCAGATAGTCCGGCTGGCGCTTACCGCGCTTGGGGGCGCTCAGCCTGAGCACCCGGGCCGCACCCAGCGTTTGCCGTGCGCCGATGTCGCGCAGCACCAGCCGATCGTTTTCCGCCAGCCACAGCGGGCGATCGAGGATCAGTTCCGCCAGCCCGTCGTTCAGCAGCGAAATGCGCCCGGTGATGTGGCTGGCGGCATGGTGCAGATGCAGCGGCTGCAATGGATTGGCCGTCCGCTTTCAGCGGCTGCAGCAGGCGCAGTGCGACGTTCAGCCGTCTGCGTGCCGGCGGGACGCGGCTGCGCCAGCAGCCAGTCGCCGCGCGCAATCCGATCTTTATCGACATCGCCGCTGATGTTCAGCGCGATGCGTTGCCCGGCCTGCGCCTGCTCCACGGTCTGATTTTGGGCGTGCAGGCCACGCACCCGCACCGGCGCGTCGGCGCCGGTCAGCCACAGCGAATCCCCCACCTGCACCCGTTCACCGCTCAGCGCGGTGCCGGTCACCACCAGCCCCGCCCCTTTGACGCTGAACGCACGGTCTACCGCCAGGCGAAAACGGCGCGTCAGCGCGTGCTCCGCCGGTGCGTTCAGACTGAAGAGGTGCTGGCGCAGCGCTTCGATGCCCCTGCCGCGTATCGCCGCCGCGGTAACAAACAGCGGCGCATCGGGCCAGCCCTGGCGCACCAGTTCGTCGCGCACCTGGCGGCGCACCTCGGCTGACGCGCGCGGCGTCCACGCGGTCGGCTTTGGTCAGCGCCACGGTCAGCGGCGGGTGCCCGGTCAGGCTGCAGGATCGCCAGATGCTCGCGGGTTTGCGCCATCACGCCGTCGTCGCAGGCCACCACCAGCAGGGCATGATCGATGCCGCCGACGCCCGCCAGCATGTTGGCGAGAAATTTTTCATGGCCGGGCACATCGATAAAGCCCAGCACCCGGCCATCCGGCTGCGGCCAGTAGGCATAGCCCAGATCGATGGTCATGCCGCGCCGTTTCTCTTCCGGCAGGCGATCGGCGTTAACCCCGGATCAGGGCCTGCAGCAGCGTGGTTTTGCCGTGATCGACATGGCCGGCGGTGGCAATAATCATGAGGTCAACAACAGCTCCAGAAATCGCCTTCCTCTTCAAGGCAGCGCAGATCCAGCCACAGTCGGCCGTCGCCGAGGCGGCCGATCACCGGCGTGGGCAGGCGGCGCCAGCGCTCCGCCAGCGCCTCCAGCGTGGCGCCGCGCCCGTCGCGCGGCGTGAAGGTCAGCGCATAGCTGGGCAGGCGATCCACCGGCAGCGAACCGCTGCCAATCTGCGAGGAACACGCAGCGATCTGCCAGCGTCAAAATCGGCGGTGAACCGTGGCGCCAGCGCCGGCAGCAGCCGCTCGGCCGCCTGTTGCATCTCCAGCTGCGGGCGGGTCAGCAGCCGCAGCGTCGGCAGCTGCTCGGCCAGTTTTTCCGGCTGCAGATAGAGCCGCAGCGTCGCTTCCAGCGCCGCCAGCGTCATTTTATCGACGCGCAGGGCGCGCTTGAGCGGATGCTGCTGCAGCTGCGCAATCAGCGCGTTTTTGCCGACGATAATCCCGGCCTGCGGGCCGCCCAGCAGTTTGTCGCCGGAGAACCTCACCAGGCTCGACGCCGGCCGCAATCAGCTGCTGCGGCATCGGTTCGGCGGGCAGCCCGTACTGCGTCATATCCACCAGCGAGCCGCTGCCGAGATCGGTGATCACCGGCAGGCCGTGCGCGGCGCCGAGCTGCGCCAGCTCGGCCTCGTCGACCGCCGCAGTAAAGCCCTGAATGTGGTAATTGCTGGTGTGCACCTTCATCAACAGGCCGGTCTGCTCGTTGATGGCCTGGCGGTAATCTTTCAGATGGGTACGGTTGGTGGTGCCGACCTCCACCAGTTGGCAGCCCGCCTGGCGCATCACGTCGGGAATGCGGAACGCGCCGCCGATCTCCACCAGCTCGCCGCGCGACACCACCACCTCGTGGCCCGCTCGCGGTGGCTGGCGCCAGCATCAGCAGCACCGCCGCCGCGTTGTTATTGACGATGCAGGCATCTTCCGCGCCGGTCAGCTGGCACAGCAGACTCCGCCACCGCGCGATCGCGATGGCCGCGCCCGGCACCGTCCAGATCGTACTCCAGCGTCACCGCCTGGCGCATAACAGGCGCTGACCGCCGCGATTCCGCGATTCCGCTGAGCTGCGCGCGCCCGAGGTTGGTGTGCAGCACGGTGCCGGTCAGGTTGAACACCGGGCGCAGCCGCGCTTTGCTGCTGGGCCTGCTGCGCGCGGCGCAGCGCCTGTGGCCAGTCGTCGCACCAGGCGGGTAAACATTGCTGTTGCTTGATAGCGGCGCGCGCCTCGGCCTGCAGCCGGCGCAGCAGTTCGCCGATCAGCGTCTGGCCATGCTGCGCCACCAGCGGTTCAATCGCGGGTTCTCGCAGCAGGCGGTCAATGGCGGGCAGTTGGCTGTAAAGAAGGTGGGATTCAGTGCTCATGGTCGCTCGGTTTTCAGTTTAGACGTATCGGCATAGCAAAACCCCGGGGGGGGGGGGGGAAAAAAGGGGTGGGCGGAACCGTACGGGCGAAGCTTTCGCGGGCGAACAGGCGTTCGGCCAGCTTGACCAGCGCCGGGCGCTCAACGCACCAGTTGGGCAGGATGCGGCGGAAATTGAGGTAGCCCAGCGCGCAGCCGGTGGCGATATCCGCCAGCGTCAGCCGCTCGGCATTGAGCCACGTTTTTTCCCGCGCCAGCGCCTCCAGCGCATCCAACCCCTGCGTCAGTTTGTCGCGCTGGCGCAGCAGCAGCCTCTTCCGATTGCCGTTTCTCCGGGGCGCGTCTGCTTCGCGCACGATCATCGCCGCCGCTTCGGTCACGCCGTCCGCCAGCGCCGCCACCTGGCGGACGCGCAACGCGGCGGTGCGATCGGCCGGCAAGAACGCCGGTTCCACCGCCAGCAGCTCAAGTCACCTGAGCCACCATCGGGGAGTCGTAAACCACCTCAGCTGCTGGTCATCGGCGATCAGCACCGGCACCTTGGCGAGCGGGTTCAGCTCCTTCACCCGGCTGCCGGGCTCATACGGCGGATCGTTGACGAATTCGAACGCGATCCCCTTCTCCAGCAGCATCACGGAAATTTTGCGCACAAAGGGGCTGGTGTAACTGCCGATAAGTTTCATCCGTTCTCCTCCGCTTGCGCTCAATGCCAGGCTCCACATTGTAGCGGCGCGATTTATCGCGCAGGGTTTGATGGTGCAAAACCGCGCGATAAATCGCGCCGCTACAAATCGCAGAATGAGTAAATTTACTGCATCGGGAATCCGCCGGGAACAGGAACGGATTGATGCTGCTGCGGGCGAAGCCTTCCTGCTCCATGCGGGCGTCCAGCACCAGCGAGGCGAGATCGTCGGCCACCGCTTCGACCTTCGGGTCTTTTTCCTGATACAGGATCTTCAGGTAAGTGCCGCAGTCGCCGCAGCTTTCGGCTTTCACCGCCGCCTGCTCATTTTCCAGCGACCAGTAGTTCAGATCGCGGGTCTGCTCGCAGTTGCTGCACTTGATGCGCACCACGTGCCACTCGGTTTCGCACAGGTTGCAGTGCAGGTAGCGCAGCCCCTGAGTGGTGCCGATGTGCACCATGCTGGAAACCGGCATGGTGCCGCACACCGGGCAGAACTGGCGCTGCTCGCCGTATTCGGCGCGCGCTTTGCCGGGGATCAGGCTCGCCATTTGCGCCCAGTAGAGCGACAGCGCAGCCCAGATAAACGGCGCTTTATCGCTGCTCACCAGGGCGAAGTCGGAGGCAAACAGCGCGCTGGCCATCTCTTCCAGCTCTTGGTCGCGCAGAGGCTTTTTCCAGATTCTCAATGACCGCCAGCGCCGGGCCGCTCATCTCCGGCTTCAGCTCGGCGATCAGCGAATGCAGCAGCTTTCTGCCAGTGCTTGTCGCGCGGCAGGACGTGAATATCCAGCGGCGGTTTGCCCTGCGCGTTGGCTTCTTTGATGCGCGCGGTCAGATCCATTTGCAGCGGGTGGTCGTACAGCACCACTTCCTGCGCGTGGGCGACCAGCGCGGCAAAGCGCAGGTAATCGCCCAGCGGGTTGTTCTCTGCCAGCTCGCGCAGACGCTCTGCGCGGCGGTTGTAGAGGTTTTTCAGTCTGGGGAATAATAACGGCGGAATATAATCCGCCGTGCGTTTCTCGCTCGACCCCAGCTCATCTTGCGGGATTATGCGAATACTCATTCAGATGACTTTTCCTGTTTCTGGCGGACCTCACGGTACCAGCGCGGGTGATGTTTCTTCGCCCACGCTGCCGGTACCCAGCCTTCCACCATCGCGGTAATGGTGCCTTTCACCCACAGGGCGGCGTAAATATGCACCATAATAACCACAATTAACGCCACTGCGGCAAATGAATGCACCATCAGCGCGAATCGGATCAGCGGGATGGAGAAAGCAGGCGCAAAGTACGGACGCCAGATGACCACGCCGCTCACCAGCAGCAGGACCAGGCAGATAATCGCCGCCCAGAACACGCATTTCTGGCCGAAGTTATAACGCCCGGTGTCACCCACTTCCTCGTTGACGACGATCTTACGAATATTCTTCGCCCAGAAGATATCATCCCGGTTGATTAGGTTATGGTGCCAGTAGCGGAAAAACATGATGATGAACGCCGCAAACATGATCACGCCGACAAACGGGTGCAGAATGCGCGCCAGCTGTGGCGTCCCGATGATGTGCATCAGCCAGTTGAAGGACGGGAAGAAGAACCCCAGCCCGCTTATCGCCGCCAGCACGAAGCAGAAGGCGGTGACCCAGTGGTTGATGCGTTCCGGCGCGGTGTAGCGCACGATGGTGTCACGTTTTTTCATTTGCGCACCTCGTCTTTCTCTTCATGCAGGTTGTCGTCTTCCTCTTCCGCGCGGTTCGGACCGACGCCGACGTAGTGGAAGACGCTGGCTGCGAAGGTGGCGGCAAAGCCGACCGCCGCCAGCGGTTTCCAGACGCCTTTCCAGAAGTTCACCGTCGGGCTGATGCTCGGGTTGTCCGGCAGGCCGTGATACAGCTGCGGCTTGTCGGCGTGGTGCAGCACGTACATCACGTGCGTGCCGCCCACGCCCGCCGGATCGTACAGCCCGGCGTTGTCGTAGCCGCGGGTTTTCAGCTCGCCGACGCGCTCGGCCGCCAGCTTCTTCATATCCTCTTTGGTGCCGAAGTGGATGGCGCCGGTCGGGCAGGTCTTCACGCAGGCCGGCTCCTGGCCGACGGTGACGCGGTCGACGCACAGGGTGCATTTGTAGACGCGGTTGTCGTCCTTGTTCAGGCGCGGTACGTCGAACGGACAGCCGGCGATGCAGTAGCCGCAGCCGATGCACTGTTCCGACTGGAAGTCGACGATGCCGTTGGCGTACTGAATGATCGCGCCTGCCGACGGGCAGGCCTTCAGGCAGCCCGGATCGGCGCAGTGCATGCAGCCATCTTTGCGGATCAGCCACTCCAGCTTGCCGTTCTCCTCGACTTCCGAGAAACGCATCACCGTCCAGGACTTGGCGGTCAGGTCCGCCGGGTTGTCGTACACCCCGACGTTGTGCCCCACCTCGTCGCGGAGGTCGTTCCACTCCGAGCAGGCCACCTGACAGGCCTTGCAGCCGATGCAGGTGGTCACGTCGATCAGCTTGGCCACTTCCTGCTGGTGGTCCCGCGCCTGCGGCGCGGGCGTGAAACCGTTGGTCGCGGAACGACGGATAATGTCTTGCGATTGATAAGCCATAAGTCGTCTCCGTTACACCTTTTCCACGTTGACCAGGAACGCCTTGAACTCCGGCGTTTGCGTGTTGGCGTCGCCGACGAACGGCGTCAGGGTGTTGGCGATGAAGCCTTTCTTCGCCACGCCCTCATAGCCCCAGTGGATCGGGATGCCGATGGTATCCACGGTCTTGCCGTCCACGTTCAGCGTGCGAATACGCTTGGTCACCACCGCCTTGGCCTTGATGTAGCCGCGGTTGGAGCTGACCTTCACGGTATCGCCCTGGGCGATGCCGAGCTTCTTCGCCAGCTTCTCGCCGATCTCCACAAACTGTTCCGGCTGCGCGATGGCGTTAAGCCGCGCGTGCTTGGTCCAGTAGTGGAAGTGCTCGGTCAGACGGTAGGTGGTGCCGACGTACGGGAACTTGTCCGTTTTGCCCATCGCCGCCAGATCGTCCTTGAACACGCGCGCCGCCGGGTTGGAGACCACGTTCGGGTGCAGCGGGTTGGTGCCCAGCGGCGTCTCGAACGGCTCGTAGTGCTCCGGGAACGGCCCTTCCGCCATCTTGTCGATGGCGAACAGGCGGCCCATCCCTTCCGGCTGCATGATAAACGGCCCGACGTTGCTGCCCGGCGCGGCGGTGCTGTAGTCCGGGATATCCACGCCGCCCCACTTCGCGCCGTCCCACTTCAGCAGCTGGCGCTTCGGATCCCACGGTTTGCCCTGCGGGTCAGCCGAGGCGCGGTTGTAGAGGATGCGGCGGTTGAGCGGCCACGCCCATGCCCAGCCCAGCGTATTGCCGAGGCCGGACGGGTCGGCGTTATCGCGGCGGGCCATCTGGTTGCCCTCCGGCGTCCAGCTGCCGGCGAAGATCCAGCAGCCGCTGGAGGTGGTGCCGTCGTCGCGCAGCTGCGCGAAGGTGCTGAGCTGCTCGCCTTTCTTCGCCAGCAGGGTGCCGTTGGCGGATCGTAGACGTCCGCCAGCGCCTTGCCGTTGTTCTCCATCGCCACCTCTTCCGGCGCCGGGTTGTCCGGCGTCAGGTAGTTCCAGGTCATGTTCAGCACCGGTTCCGGCACCGCCGCCTTCGGCGCGCATACATCTCGCGCAGGCGCTGATAGATCCCGGCCAGGATCTCGCCGTCGTTCATGGCGCTTCGCCCGGCGCGTCCTGGCCTTTCCAGTGCCACTGCAGCCAGCGGCCGGAGTTGACGATCGAGCCGTTCTCTTCGGCGAAGCAGGTGGACGGCAGGCGGAACACTTCGGTCTGAATCTGCGCCGGATCGACGTCGTTGGACTCGCCGTGGTTCTGCCAGAAGGTCGAGGTCTCGGTGTTCAGCGGATCGATGGTCACCAGGAACTTCAGCTTCGACAGCGACGCCACAACCTTGTTCTTGTTCGGGAACGAGGCCACCGGGTTAAAGCCCTGGCAGAGATAGCCGTTGACCTTGCCCTGGTCCATCATCTCGAAGTACTGCAGCACGTCGTAGCCTTTGTCCCACTTCGGCAGCCAGTCAAAGCCCCAGCTGTTTTCCGCCTGCGCTTTGTCGCCGAAGAAGGCTTTCATCATGCTGACGAAGAACTTCGGGTAGTTGCCCCAGTAGTTCACCTGGCCCGGCAGCGGCGGTTTCGGCGTGTTCGCCGCCAGGTAGCTGTTGCAGATCGGTCTGTTTCTCCGACGGCAGCGTCATGTAGCCCGGCAGGCTTTGCGACAGCAGGCCGAGGTCGGTCAGCCCCTGAATGTTGGAGTGACCGCGCAGCGCGTTCACGCCGCCGCCGGCCATGCCCATGTTGCCGAGCAGCAGCTGGACCATCGCCATGGTGCGGATGTTCTGCGCGCCGACGGAGTGCTGCGTCCAGCCCAGCGCGTACAGGAACGTGGTGGTTCTGTCGTTCGCGCTGGTTTCGGCGATCAGCTCGCACACCTTCAGGAAGTCCGCTTTCGGCGTGCCGCAGATGTTTTCGACCACCTCCGGCGTGTAGCGGCAAACGTGCTGTTTCAGCAGGTTCCACACGCAGCGCGGATGGCTCAGGGTGTCGTCGCGCTTGGCAAAGCCGTTCTCATCCAGCTCGTAGTTCCAGGTGGTTTTGTCGTACTTGCGTTTTTCGGCGTCGTAGCCGCTGAACAGGCCGTCTTCGAAGGGGTAATCCTCCCGCACGATCAGGCTGGCGTTGGTGTAGGCCTCGACGTATTCGCGCGTGGATTTTGTCGTTGGTCATCAGGTACAGCAGCACGCCCGACAGGAAGGCGATGTCGGTACCGGAGCGGATCGGCGCGTAGAAATCCGCCACCGATGCCGTACGCGTAAAGCGCGGATCGACCACGATCAGCTTCGCATTGTTGTGGATTTTGGCTTCCATCGCCCAGCGGAACCCGACCGGATGCGCTTCAGCGGCGTTACCGCCCATCACCACAATGAGGTTGGCGTTCTTGATGTCGACCCAGTGGTTGGTCATCGCACCGCGACCAAATGTTGGAGCAAGACTTGCTACCGTTGGTCCGTGTCAGACACGCGCCTGGTTGTCGACCGCCAGCATGCCGAGTGAGCGCGTAAATTTTTGCGTTAAATAGCCGGTTTCGTTGCTGGAGGCCGAGGCGCACAGCATGCCGGTGGTCAGCCAGCGGTTGACCGTCACGCCCGGCGGCGTTCTTCTCGATAAAGTTGGCGTCGCGGTCTTCTTTCATCAGCTTGGCGATGCGGGTCAAAGGCCTCGTCCCAGCTGATGCGCTGCCATTTGTCGGAGCCTGGCGCGCGGTATTCCGGGTATTTCAGGCGGCTTTCGCTGTGGATGAAGTCCAGCAGGCCGGCGCCTTTCGGGCACAGCGCGCCGCGGTTGACCGGATGATCCGGATCCCCTTCGATATGGAAAATGGTCTCTTTGGCGTTTTTGGCGCCATCGCCGAGGCTATACATCAACAGCCCACAACCGACGGAGCAGTACGTGCAGGTATTACGGGTTTCGCGGGCGCGCAGCAGTTTATACTGCCGCGTTTCCGCCAGCGCCACTTCGGGCGCAAAGCCCAGCAGTGCGCTGCCGTGGTTCCTGCCATACCGCCAGCGCAGATCTTAAAGAACTGCCTTCTGCTGACCTGCATGGGTCACTCCTTGTTTCGACATTGCTGTAATCATTTTTTTTGCGCTGGATTTCGCAAAGGTTCAGAATTGCTGGTAATCCCTCATCCTGGGGGGATTAGGCGTCAAAAGCGACCTGATATTACCACTACTTTAATGTGGTTGTTATGCGAGACGAGAGAAGTGAAAGCGAAACAGCAAAAAAGTAACCAGAATGTGAATGAGATCGCAGGACTGAGCCAGACCACCGTATGGCAGCGCCACGCGATTACTGAAGCGGAAAGCGACTGGCTGGCGGAAGAAGTTCCGGTGGCGCTGGTCTACAACGGCATCTCCCATGTGGTGATGATGGCCTCGCCGGAAAATCTCGCATGGCTTTTGCGCTCGGCTTTTCGCTTATCCGAAGGCATTATCGAGCAACCCGGCGGAGATCTATGGCATGGATGTGGTGCCGGGCTGCAATGGGTTCGAAGTGCAGATCGAACTCTCCAGCCGGCGTTTTATGGGGCTGAAGGCGCGGCGGCGCGCCATGGCGGGCCGCACCGGCTGCGGCGTATGCGGGGTGGAGCAGCTCGATCATATCGGCAAGCCGATAGCGCCGCTGCCGTTTACGCAGACCTTCGATTTGGCCTGCCTGGATAACGCGCTGGCGCAGCTACGCGATTTTCAGCCCATCGGGCAGTTGACCGGCTGTACGCACGCGGCCGCGTGGATGTTGCCATGGGGCGAACTGCAGGGCGGCTGCGAAGACGTGGGTCGCCACGTGGCGCTGGATAAGCTGCTGGGTCATCGCGCGCGTGCAGGTGAAGCACTGGCAGCAGGGAGCGGTGCTGGTTTCCAGCCGCGCCAGCTATGAAATGGTGCAAAAATCGGCGATGTGCGGCGTAGAAATTCTGTTTGCCGTATCGGCGGCCACCCCGCTGGCCGTGGAAGTGGCGGAGCGCTGCAACCTGACGCTGGTCGGTTTTTCTAAGCCGGGACGCGCCACGGTGTACAGCCATCCGCAGCGTCTGATTAACGGTTGATGTGCGATACATGCCGGGAATTTCATCGTTCGCGGCATGCGGCGTACCGGGAGGTGTCAGGCAATCTTTTATTACGCTGCGCTTTTCTGGTTAGCCTGCTAAATAATATGCATGCAATAGTTTTTAATGTGACATTCTTTTTGATAGGAATGAAGAAGTTGATGCGCTATCATTAACGTCTCAATCAATAATAATATATCCATTATGGCTTTAATTAAAAAGCTGCGGCAGCTGAATCGCAGGCGTAATTATTTAAAGAAAGAGATTAAATATTCTCTTGATCTTTATTTTGCAGCAAGGAAATGGAAAAAGTCTTCATGCCACAAACAGAATAAACAGGATATCAAATCCATTCTGCTGGTTCGCAATGAAGGTAAAATCGGCGATGCCATTGTTTCTACGTGTTTTCTCAGAGCGCTGTTTGAAGCCGGGTATCGTGTAGATATTCTGGCGGTAAAGGAGAATGAGAGCCTTTTCCGACATAACCCGTATATTCACAACATCTATCTCTCGGACAGTTTCAGCGATTGTCATCAGCGCGATAAATATGACACCGCCATCGGGAGTGAGGTCGTGACCCTCCTGAGAGACAATGCTTACGATTTATTGATCGATACGGCTATCTGGCAAACCGCGCTGTATATGCCCAAAATGATTGCCGATATCAATCCTAAAATGACGCTGGGTTTCAACAAGCCTGGCTGGCTTAAACCTTACGATATCAACATTCAGTTCGATCACCTTAATAACCACGTTAAAAATATCTATCGTGCGGTTCTTGACTATCTTCAGGTTGAGACGGTTGATGGGCTGAATTATGAAATATTTTACCCTGAGCGCATTGATGCCGAAATTCACCAGTCCGGCATGTTTTCCGCTGATGAGCACAATATTTTAATCAATATTTATGCCAGTCATGCCGATCGTGACCTCTCTGAGCAGCAGCTGAATGAGCTAATCGGGG
The DNA here is from genome assembly GCA_039593615.1 of Enterobacterales bacterium. GTDB lineage: Bacteria > Pseudomonadota > Gammaproteobacteria > Enterobacterales > Enterobacteriaceae > Enterobacter. The sequence goes on from JBCNOY010000016.1 coordinate 104,326, forward strand.
CGATTGTCAGGCACAATGCGGCCACCAATATCGTGGTGCTCGATCACAAAGGCGCGCTGGAACAGGCGTCGCTGCACCCCGCGAAGTTATACCGCGTTCCCTCGCTGTATCATGCTTTCGCTGCGGTTAAGAAAAGTGACTGCGTGATTACTCCCGATACCGCCGTGGTGCATATCTCGGCGGCTTATAACAAAGCCCTGGTTGGCATCTATCAGGACTCACTGAAAAATAATCAGCTGTGGTCGCCTGGCTACAGTAACGGCCATCAGATATTTTCCGATGAGTTTGTTTTTAAAAATGACGGACGGCTGGTTGAGAAAATAAGCCAAAAAATCCACACGCTGGTTCAGCCATAATCGATGAGGTCACCGTGCCGTCAGTACGGTGACCGTGCATCGGGCAGTTCCTTACACCACCTGCACCGCTAACGCCTGCTGCAGAGCGCTGAGCGCACCGGGCTTTGCCGCGCCGCCGTCGCAAATCAACAGATCGATATCGCCGACAGGGGCGTACTGGGTACGGCTGATCACGCCGAGTTTACTGTGATCCGCCAGCAGCAGGGTGCGGCTGGCCTGCTGTACCATGGCGTGCGCGATGGCGGCTTCATGCGGATGGAAGCTGCTGGCGCCGTTTCGGGCATCGATGCCGACCGGTGACAGCAGCGCCACGTCGGCGCGATATCGATAAATTTCCCCCACCGTCATTTCTCCCCGCGTCTGCTGCGCGCCGGCCATCATCATGCCGCCCAGCAGCAGCACCTGGTTATTCAGGGTTTCATGCTCTTCGGCCGCGCTAAGCGCCAGTGCCGCCTGCAGACTGTTAGTGATGATGGTCAGGCCGGACATGGTGCGCAGCTCTTCAGCCAGCAGCGTGGTGGTGGTGCCGGCATCGAGGAACAGCGTCTGGCCGGGTTGCAGATGTTGTACCGCCGCGGCGGCAATCGCGCGTTTCTCTCTGGCCTGTGCGTTACGGCGCACCTGCAGCGGTGGCTCCGGCGGGCTCTCCAGCGCCACCAGACCGCCATGTACGCGGCGCGCCAGCCCCTGCGCCTCAAGCGAAATGATATCGCGCCGTGCCGTTTCCCGCGAAATGCCCAGCTCTTTGATGATGCGTTCAGTGCTGAGCTGATGTTGCGTGCTCAGCAGCGCGCGGATGCGATGTAAACGGGTTTCCTGCAGCATGACGTTTCCCTGTGGCAGAGCGAAGCTGGGCCTAAGCTTACCTGAGTGTCATCGTGGCGTCATGTGTATTTGGTTGTATTTGTGTATTTGGTTGCATTTTTCACTAAAGCAGGCATGATGTTCGCAGAGATCAGGCTGCAAACACCCCTTTCACCTTCGCAACGGGAGTTACCATGGTTACACGTTCCACCATCATGGATACCAACAGTTTTCGCGCCGAACACGCCGACGCGCTGGATCCGGCCACCCGCACTCTGACGGACAAGCGCAGCAAAGTGCTGGGCGAATCGTATCGTCTGTTTTATCGCAAGCCGGTGCATCTGGTGCGCGGCGAAGGGCAGTATTTATGGGATGCGGCGGGTAACAAATATCTGGATGTGTATAACAATGTGGCGAGTATCGGCCACTGCCATCCGGCGGTCATTGAGGCGGTGAATCAGCAGATGAAGATGCTGAACACGCACACACGTTATCTGCACGAGCGCATTCTTGACTACAGCGAAGCGTTGCTGGCGACCACGCCGGAAGCCATCGATCGCGCCATGTATATGTGTACCGGCTCAGAAGCCAACGATTTGGCGATTCGCGTGGCGCGCGCCTGGAGCGGTGGCACCGGTATTATTGTCTCGCAGGAGGCGTACCACGGTACCAGTGATTTGACCTCTGGCGCGTCACCGGCGCTGGGTAGCGGTCAGCCGCTGGCACCGACCACTCGCCTGGTGCCACCGCCAGATGCTTATCGTGTCGATGCGCCCGATCTCGGGGCATGGTTTGCCGATCAGATTCAGCAGCAGATTGATGACATGAAAGCGCACGGCATTAAATTCGCCGGTTTCCTCGCCGACTCGCTCTTCTCCTCCGACGGCGTGCTGCCTAATCCGCGCGGATTCCTGCAGCAAGCGGTGGATGTGGTGCATGCTAACGGCGGCATTTTTATCGCTGATGAAGTGCAGCCCGGCTTTGCCCGTACCGGCGATGCCTTCTGGGGCTTTGCCCGTCACGGCGTGGTGCCGGATGTGGTCACCACCGGTAAGCCGATGGGCAACGGTATTCCGGTTTCCGGCCTGCTGGCGAAAAGCGACGTGCTGGCCGCGTTCAGCGATGAGATCCCTTATTTCAATACTTTCGGCGGCAATCCGGTGGCGATGGCCGCTGCGCAGGCGGTGCTGACGGTGATTCAGGAAGAGGGGCTGCAGGAGCATAGCCGCGTGGTCGGCGCCCAGCTGCTGGCGGAGCTGCAGAAGCTGATGGATCGCCATGACTGCATTGGTGATGTGCGCGGTGCCGGGCTGTTTATTGGGTTTGAGCTGGTACAGGATCGCAGCAGTAAGACGCCGGACAAAGCGCTGGCGCTGGATTTGATCGAGAAGCTGCGCGATCACCATGTGCTGACGTCGGTGGCCGGGCCGTACGGCAACGTGCTGAAACTGCGTCCGCCGCTGGCGTTCCAGAGCGGTGATATCGACTGGCTGGTGGGAGCGCTGGATAAGTCGCTGACCGAGCTGGGGCGTTAATTACTCAGATATCAGGTCGCCATGAATGGCAACCCGACAGCATAATGTGCCAGATGCGCGTTGATGCGCATCTGGCAGGGCGCGAAAGGACATCACGCCGCGGCAGTTTCCTGCGCAAAAATCTGCTCCATCTTCTGCCACGCCTGCGCCACATCATCGTCAAGATTGAACAGGCCGGAGGTGCCGACAATAAACACGTCGACGCCCGAGGCGGCAATCTGCTTAAAGGTGCGCGCGTTGCACGACCCATCGATTTCGGTCAGATAGTGATAACCGTGCGTTTCCCGCATGGCGATCAGCTGGCGAATTTTGTTCAGGGTTTCCGGAATAAATTTCTGCCCGGCGAAACCGGGATCGACGGACATCACCGTCACTTTATCCAGCAGATGCGCATATTCACGAATGCTGTCGGCTGGCGTCGCCGGATTCAGCACCACGCCGCAGCGACGGCCGGCCTCTTTAATTTGCGTCAGCAAACGGAAAATTTTGTTATTCGCCGTCTCCGGATGGAAGCTGATAATATCCGCGCCGGCGTCAATGCACATCGGAATAATATCTTCCGGGTGGTTCACCATTAAATGCACATCAATCGGCACATCGGTAATTTTACGCAGGTTCTCAATAAAGAACGGCGACAGCGTAATATTCTTAACATAGCTGCCATCCATAATATCGACATGATAGAACGAGGCGCTGGCGTTCATCGCTTCGATCTGCTCGCGGAAGCGGGTCAAATCCATGCACATCAGGGACGGTGAAAAGCGGGCGTTCATGCTGATTTCCTCATTACGCAAACAGCGCCCGCAGGCGCTGTCTGTGACATCAATGGAAGAACGAAATAATATGGCCGAGCACAATGCCGACGATACCGAAGTCCGCATCACCAAAGGTGGTGGACGCGAAGCCAAGGTCACCCATCAGCGGCAGCAGAATGGCGGGCAGGAAGGAGATCAGCAGCCCCTGGACAAAGGAACCGATGATGGCGCCGCGCCGTCCGCCGGTGATATTGCCGTAGACGCCAGCGGTCGCGCCGCAGAAGAAGTGCGGCACCAGACCCGGCACAATCACGCTCAGACCGAACAGCGGACACAGGAACATGCTGATCAGCCCGGCGGCGAAGCTGCACAGGAAGCCGATGATCACGGCGTTCGGCGCGAACGGGAAGACCGTCGGGCAATCCAGCGCCGGTTTTGCGTTTGGCACCAGTTTATCGGCGATGCCTTTGAACGCCGGGACGATCTCGGCAATCACCATGCGTACACCGGCAAGAATGATGTAAACACCCGCAGCAAAGGTGATTGACTGGATAATGGCAAAGACGATGAAGTTCTGGCCGCCGCTCACCTGACTTTCGGTAAACTCTTTACCGGCAACCAGCACCAGCGCGACAAACAGAATCATCATGGTCAGCGAAATTGCCACGGACGAGTCGCGCAGGAAGTTGAGGGTTTTGGGTACTTTCAGCTCTTCAATTGACGGGCTGCCTTTGCCCACCGCTTTGCCGACCAGCGCTGACAACAGGTAGCCGGTGGAGCCAAAGTGGCCCAGCGCCAGATCGTCCGAATTGGTGATTTTGCGGGTGAACGGCTGCAGAATCGCCGGACATACCACCATCATGGTGCCGAGAATCAGCGAGCCGATCAGCACCAGCCAGAAGCCGTGCACGCCGCCCACCGACAGGATCACCGCCAGCATGGCCGACATATACAGCGTATGGTGCCCGGTCAGGAAGATGTATTTCAGCGGCGTAATGCGCGCCAGCACAATATTCACCAGCATACCGAACACCATGATCATCGCGGTTTCGGTACCGTAGTTTTTCTGTGCCAGCGCGGCCATCGCATCGGTATTCGGCACCACGCCCTGAATATTGAACGAGTGCTCGAATAGCTGGCTGAAGATGGTCAGGGTGGCCGCAATTAAGTTGGCCCCGGCGATAAGAATAACAAAACCCATGATGGTTTTTAGCGTACCGGAAATCACATCGGATACCGGTTTCTTTTGCAGTAATAAACCAATCAGGGAAAAAAGGCCGACAAGTATAGCGGGTGTTCCAAGAACATCCTTAATTATAAACTGCAGCATAAATTACTCCGTGTGAGTAAATTTCGTCGGGTCAATTACAGGTTGTCGGCGAGAATTTCTTTAATTCTGGCATTATCCAGTAAATTGCTCAGGCCAAATACCTGTGCGCTGTGGCTCGACAGCTGGTCAGCGATATCTTTAGCGCTGATGATAATATCGGCCTGCTCGGATTTGGCAGAGGTTAAATCGGTATGACCCACTTCAGCCTCTTTACCCAGCTCCTTAATAATTTTCTTCACGTTCATTTCCACAATGAAGCTGCTGCCTAAACCGTTTCCACACACAATCAGTACTTTTTTCATTTTCAGGTTTCTCTGGTGATTAATCTTTAATGACAGCTTCAATCGCTGGCAGGGTCGATGCCGACAGCAACTGCTGCAGGCGGGATTCGTCGCTGAACACCTCAGCCAGCGCAGTGATCATCTGAATATGATCGTCGCCAGACAGGGCGCACAGCATAATAACGACAAACACCGGGTCGTTTTCATCGGCGGCAAAATTCACGCCTTGTTTTACGTGCAGCAGCGACAGGCCGTTTTTGCGTGCACCCTGTTCCGGACGCGCATGCGGCATCGCCAGACCCGGCGCCAGCACATAATAGGGACCCAGCTCAGCGTGCGACGTAAAGATCGCATCCAGATAAGCCGGGGTAATTGCCCCCTCCGCCAGCAGCGGCTCGGCCGATAAACGCACCGCTTCCTGCCAGTCGCTAACGTCGTCTACTATCCGGATATGTTGCGGTGTCAGCCATTGAGTGAGCATCAGTAATTCCTGTTTATTCGTCGATGCGGTGCACTGTAGGTGATTTTATCGCCTGGGTTCTGTGATGTTGCTCGCAAAAGTTAGCGCTAACACGAATGATGTTAAAAAGTGTGTTAGCGATAACATTTTTGCGCGCGCGGTTTGTCACGCTGAGGCCGGGGTGACATGCTCAGGCCAGCGAAAATCACGCAGCCAATGAGACATGCCCGATTCTGTGGTTTTTAACATGGCACCAATTTGCTTTTGGTTTTAAGCTGCGTGCGGATAAATCGAGCGCTACCCGGAACCAGCAGGGTAGAGACAGGAGAACGCATGACAGAAAAACGACGGCGCAGTACCGGCAAAAGCACGCTGGCCGATGTTGCCCGTTTGGTCGGTGTCAGCGCCATGACGGCGTCGCGCGCTTTGCGTATGCCGGAGAAAGTGTCGCCCGAAATTCGCGCAAGGATCGACGCGGCCGTCGCGGAACTGGCCTATGTGCCCAACGTGCAGGCGCGTAACCTGGCGTCAGCCTCGTCGCGACTGATCACCATGGTGGTACCCTCATTTGCGACGCCGGGCAGCGCGATTGTGTCAGAGGCGCTGCAGGAGGTGCTGCGGCCGCAGGGCTATAACATGATGCTGGCCGAAGCCAATCACTCGGCGGCGGAGGAGAGCGAGCTGATTGAGATGCTGCTCTCTTACAACCCGGCCGCGATGGTGCACTTCAATTTCGACAATGCCGCCGAAGCGCAGCGCCTGCTGAGTAACTCCGGCCTGCCGGTGATGGACATCGGCGGCGTGCATCAGGATTCTGCCGGCATCAGCATCGGCGTGGACTATGCGAAAGCCATTCGCCAGCTGGTAAACAGCCTGGTGGAGCGCGGCTATCGCCATCCCGGCCTGCTGTGCACACAAACGCACAGCACTATTTTCCGTCAGCTGCTCAATGGCTGGCACAGCGGGATGCTGGCGCTGAATCTGGCACCGCACCGCGTAGTGACCTCACCGAAAATGCCCACCTTTGCCGCCGGCCACAGCCTGCTGGCAGAGATCCGTCTCACCTGGCCGGAACTGGACGTCCTGATCTGTACCAGCGATGAAGTGGCGTGCGGTGCCATCATGGCCTGTCACGCAGCCGGCGTCTCGGTGCCCAGCCAGCTGGCAATAGCCAGCATCGGCGGTGGCCCGCTGGCGGCGGTATGTTCGCCGCCGCTGACCAGCATTGTGCTGCCGTACGAGGAGATGGGGCGCATGGCCGGTAAACGTCTGCTGGCGGCGCTCAACGGCGACGAGCCGCCTGCCATCAATGAGCTGCCGGTGCAGCTTAAGCTGCGCGCCAGTACGCATAAGGTGTAGCCGTGTGTGCGCACCTTTTGCCAGATTGATCAAATCCTTATCATTACTAAGGCATTGATAACCCTTTTCCGGATCATGATTTTAACTATAATGATCCGACTGCTTATGCGGCACACCAGCAAGGTTGTGCTGCCAAACACTAAATGGAGAGGAAGAACATGAGTTATTCACTGCCATCCCTGCCGTACGCCTACGACGCACTGGAACCGCATTTCGACAAGCAGACGATGGAAATCCATCACACTAAACATCACCAGACCTACGTGAACAACGCCAACGCGGCGCTGGAAGGCCTGCCAGAATTCGCAAACCTGCCGGTTGAAGAACTGATCACCAAGCTGGATCAGCTGCCAGCAGACAAAAAAGGCCCACTGCGTAACAACGCTGGCGGCCACGCTAACCACAGCCTGTTCTGGAAAGGCCTGAAAACCGGCACCACGCTGCAGGGCGACCTGAAAGCAGCAATCGAAAAAGATTTCGGTAGCGTTGAGAAATTCCAGGAAGAGTTCGAGAAAGCGGCTGCGACCCGTTTTGGCTCTGGCTGGGCGTGGCTGGTGAAAAAAGGCGATAAACTGGCGGTCGTTTCAACCGCTAACCAGGACAGCCCGCTGATGGGCGAAGCCATCGCTGGCGCGTCAGGTTTCCCAATCATCGGTCTGGACGTGTGGGAACACGCTTACTACCTGAAATATCAGAACAAACGCCCTGACTACATCAAAGCGTTCTGGAACGTGGTGAACTGGGACGAAGCAGCGGCACGTTTCGCCTCGGCAAAATAAGTTCTGGCTTACGCTATGTGAATAACCGGTGCCTGCGTGCACCGGTTTTTTTATCGCCATCCTAAACCGCAGCTCAACAAACATCACGTCATGACCAGGCTAAAGTGGTTATTAACGCGCCGTTGATATTTTGGGGCATACAGTAGCCTTCAGTTATCTCGCGACGTAAAAATAATCATGTCTATTATTACACATTCTGAGCCGGACTCCGTTTCGTCGGCTGCGCTGTTTATACCTTTAGTCAGTGGAAAGCTGCGGCCAAATAAGCTGTGGAATAGCCAGCAATTTCGCCTGAAATTTGCCTTAAGGTCAGCGGTATTTCCACTTACCACCTTTAATTATCTCCATCAGCTGGCCAGACTCTCTTTTCTGCCGCAGCTGTTAAACAGCCAGGGCTTACTGCCGGCTAAGCCGCATCGTCCCTATTTGCGCGCCGGTTTCAGCGTGGCGCAGCGTGCGCAGGCGATTCTCGATCATTATCAATTGATGGACAGGCTGGCGAATAATCAGCTGCGCCAGTTGCTGCTGAGCCCGACCGGTAATCTCCTTGCCCGTTTCGACGGCAAAAACGAGGAGCAGTTTGCGCTTTATTGCTGCTCCGGCCATTACGACCGGGAAGGGGAAATTACGCTGCTGCTTAATTATCAGGATATGACGCTGGCCTCGCTGTCATTCTCTATTATTCAGGAACAGCAGCAGCGCACGCTATTAATTGGGGGCTTGCAGGGGCCGCGGAAACATATTTCCAGTGACGTTATTCGCGATGCCACCAAAGCCGCACACGGCGTATTTCCCAAGCGTCTGCTGATGGAAGCGGTATTTATTCTGGCGGCACAGTGCGGCGTACAGGCCATTACCGCGGTTGGCGATACCACCCATGTTTTCCGCAGTCTGCGCTACCGTCACAGCAAAGGTGATAAATTCTTTGCCAGCTATAGCGAGTTCTGGCTGTCACTGGGCGGTGAAATGCGGGGTGATGAGCTGTTTACGCTGCCGCTGAGCATGGCACGTAAAGATCTGGAAGAGATTGCCAGCAAGAAGCGCGCGGAGTATCGCCGCCGCTATGCCTTGCTGGATACGCTGGCGCAGCAGGTGCTGCAGGCTGCCGGGGCAGAACGCGACGTGGCCCACGCCGCGTAACGGCAATCAGAACGGCTGCTTCGCGTAGCCGGTCATCACCTTCAGCCCCATCTCGCGTCCCAGCGCGGTCATCGGGTGTACCACCACCAGCCCGCGCACGCTTTTCTTCAGCGCGCCCATGTCGGCCTGCTCTTTTTTGGTGATTTCACGGCTGAACGGCAGCTTTTTCAGCTGCTGGGCTTCTTTGCTCAGCTTCTCTTCGCGCACGTTGCGCAGACGCTCAATCTCCTGCACCAGCGTCTCTTTCTCTTTCAGCAGCGCGCCAAGCTTTTCGGCATCGCCCGCTTCCAGCAGCTGCGGTTCTTTGCGATTCAGCGCGTCCAGCTGGTCGCTGAGACGTTTAATCTCGGCTTTTTCTTGTTCTTTCATTGGGAAAACTCATTAAGGAAAACAGGCAAAGGATACATCAAATCCGCCCGCTTTTGCAGCGCAGCGACAACAGAGGCAATGGGATAATCGGGTGCAGCTGGCGGGCGGGCAAAAAAATACCCAGCGCAAGGCTGGGTATTGACTGGAATTATAGGATAAAACGGCTCAGATCTTCATCTGCCACTAACGCATCCAGATGTTTACTCACATATTCTGCGTCAATGGTAACGGTTTGACCGTTCAGGTCGCTCGCGTCGTAGGAGATATCTTCCACCAGGCGTTCCAGCACGGTATGCAGACGACGCGCACCGATGTTCTCGGTGGTTTCGTTGACCTGCCACGCGGCTCTCGGCAATGCGTTTGATGCCGTCTTCGGTGAACTCGAGGTTCACGCCTTCGGTCGCCATCAGCGCTTTGTACTGTACGGTCACAGAGGCGTTCGGCTCGGTCAGGATGCGCTCGAAATCTTCGGTGGTCAGCGCCTGCAGCTCAACGCGGATCGGCAGACGGCCCTGCAGTTCCGGGATCAGATCCGACGGGCTGGCAACCTGGAACGCACCGGAGGCGATAAACAGGATGTGGTCGGTTTTCACCATGCCGTGCTTGGTGGACACGGTGCAGCCTTCCACCAGCGGCAGCAGGTCGCGCTGTACGCCTTCGCGGGACACGTCCGGGCCGGAGCTGTTGCCGCCGCGCTTACAGATTTTGTCGATTTCGTCGATAAACACGATGCCGTGCTGCTCAACCGCGTCGATAGCGTCCTGCTTCAGCTCTTCCGGGTTCACCAGCTTCGCCGCTTCTTCTTCAATCAGCAGCTTCATCGCGTCTTTGATTTTCAGCTTACGCGGTTTCTGCTTCTGGCCGCCCAGGTTCTGGAACATGGACTGCAGCTGGCTGGTCATCTCTTCCATGCCCGGAGGCGCCATGATTTCCACGCCCATCGGCGCGGCAGCCAGATCGATCTCAATCTCTTTGTCGTCCAGCTGGCCTTCGCGCAGTTTTTTGCGGAACGCCTGGCGCGCAGCGGACGGCTCCGCGCTGCTGCTCCGGCTGGCCCCAGTTGTTTTTTGCCGGCGGGATCAGCACGTCGAGAATGCGCTCTTCGGCCATCTCTTCGGCGCGGTAGCGGTTTTTCTCGATCGCCTGGATGCGCACCATTTTGATCGCGGAGTCGGTCAGATCGCGGATGATGGAGTCCACTTCTTTACCGACATAGCCCACTTCGGTGAACTTGGTGGCTTCAACTTTGATGAACGGCGCGTTGGCCAGCTTCGCCAGACGACGGGCGATTTCGGTTTTACCGACGCCGGTCGGGCCGATCATCAGAATGTTTTTCGGCGTCACTTCGTGGCGCAGCTCTTCGTCAAGCTGCATGCGGCGCCAGCGGTTACGCAGGGCGATGGCCACGGACCGCGCGCTTGGCGTCGTCCTGGCCGATGATGTGGCTGTTCAGTTCGCTGACAATCTCGCGTGGGGTCATTTCAGACATGGTAGATCCTTACGCTTTGGAAGGTCAATTCTTCGATGGTGTGGTTGTGGTTGGTGTAGATGCAGATATCACCGGCGATATTCAGCGCTTTCTCCGCGATATCGCGCGCGCTCATCTCGGTATTTTCCAACAGCGCGCGGGCTGCGGCCTGGGCGTAAGGGCCGCCGGAGCCGATGGCAATCAGGTCATTTTCCGGCTGAACCACGTCACCGTTACCGGTGATGATCAGCGAGGCGTTCTCATCGGCGACCGCCAGCAGCGCTTCGAGCTTGCGCAGCATGCGGTCGGTACGCCAGTCTTTCGCCAGCTCGACGGCGGCTTTCACCAGATGGCCCTGGTGCATTTCCAGTTTGCGTTCAAACAGTTCAAACAGGGTGAAGGCATCAGCGGTGCCGCCGGCAAAGCCGGCGATCACTTTGTCGTTGTACAGGCGACGCACTTTCTTCACGTTGCCTTTCATGACGGTATTACCCAGCGTGGCCTGGCCATCACCGGCGATTACGACATGGCCGTTACGGCGTACACTTACTATTGTTGTCACGAGCAGACCCCTGGTTACAGAATCGGGAAAAAGACACCGCGCAGCCTGTGCGCAGGGCTGTATTATGCAATGAGAGATGGGGGAATTTTGTGGGGTTTCAACCCCCGGCCGGCGCGGGCGGGGGGAGGCAGGGCGAGTCGAATGCAGTTTGTGTGACCGGCGATTTTCAAACGCGAAAGGGTGCCATCGGCATTTTCTTTGCCTTTGACCGGACCAATCACCACGCGATTCCAGCCGTTGTTGGTGGTAATACGCGAATCAAACCCTTCAAAGGCCAGCTGCGCGCGCACCGTTTCCGCCTGCTCGGCGCCTTTGAACGAACCGCACTGTACCATCCAGCGGCGTTCGTCTTTTTTCTCCGCCGTCTGCTTCGGCGCTTCGGTCTCTTTCGTTACCGGCGCGGCCTGCTGCGTTTTCGGCTGCTGGGCGGTGGTATGCGCTGGCGTCTGGAGCAGATCCTGATACGGCTGAGCCGCCTGCTTCTGCGGCTGCGTTTTAGGCTGCTGCTGGACAGGTTGAGACTGCACCGTACGCGTCGGCTGCTGATACGGCTGTTCCGTGACCCGCGGCTGTGCCTTAGGCTGCTGTACCGGCTGAGTTTGCGCCCACTGCTGTTGCTGCTGAATCTGCTGTTGTGCCTGGCGACGCTGCAGCGTTTGCTGACGCTGTTCCGGCGTCTGCTCATTCCACGGCACTTCGTTCAGCTGCGTAGGCTGCTGGCGCATATCGGCCTGCATTTGTGCCAGCAGCTGACGCTGTTCATCCGTCAGCTGATTCGCATTCTGCACTTCACCACCCGCAGAAGGTTCGGTTGGCGCACGCACCCCAGGCTGACGGCTCTCCAGCTCTTTGATATAGCGCCAGCGCTCTTCAGGCTTCGGAGGGAGGCCATTTCCGGCGACTTTACTGGCCTGAAGCGCCTCGGACTCTTCTTTTTTATGGTGCGTGATAAAGTACAGGCCACCAATAAAGGCGACGACTACAGCCGCAGCAATAGCGACCATTGCTGGCGAGACAGCAGGCAGGTTACGTTGCTTTTTTCTTGAGCTACTCTTTTTGCGTCGCGAAGGTGCCGGCTGGCCGCGACGTACATAATCTCGTTGTGCCACTATCGTTTCGCTGTATTTATTCGTTCGTCAGTCCGCCATGTTACTTAAGCGGCGGGGCTTTGACCAGATAAGGGTATCCGAAAGACGTTTACTTTAAGTCAATGCCTGGGTAGTACCGCGAACAATCAGTTCGCAGTCCAGCAACCGCGAGCCGCTGCTAACTGTTTGACCGTGAAGCTGATCCAGCAGAAGCAGCATCGCTTCGCGGCCGATTTGGTAGCGCGGCTGAGCGACCGTTGAGAGCGGCGGATCGCAAAATTCCGAAAGCGAAATATTATCGAATCCGATGATGGATAAATCTTTCGGTATGCGAAGACCGCGGCGTTTGGCATACGATAATGCGCCCAGCGCCATCACGTCGCTGTGACAAAATACGGCGGTTGGTGGCTCAGGCAGGTCCAGAAGTTTCTCCAGCGCCTGTCCACCCGCAGCGAAGGTAAAATCACCGCGTGCAATGTAGTGCGGATCGACGGTAACGCCGGTCCGGCGCAGCGCCTGAACGTAGCCCTGCAAACGGTAGTGACACAGCGGCATCTCTTCCGGCCCGGCGATGCAGCCAATACGCTTATGCCCCAGCTCCTGGAGATAGTTTACGGCGTTGAACGCGGCGGTAAGGTTATCGATATGGACCGTCGGCAGCTCCAGCTCTGGCGCAAACTCGTTGGCCATGACCATCGGCGGTAAATTACGCTGCTCTTCAATGCTGGCATCAAACGGCAGGCGAGAGCCAAGCAGCAGCATGCCGTCGATCTGCTTGGTGATAATGAGGTCGATGAAGGTTTTTTCCTGCTGGTTCTGGTGGGCGCAGTCGCCAATCAGCACCAGATACCCCTGTTCCGCCGCGGTGACTTCAATACCGCGGATAATCTCGCTAAAGAAAGGGTCACAGATGTCCGGCACAATCACCAGGATGGTGCGTGACTCGTTGCGTTTGACGTTACGCCCCATTGCCTGCGGAAAATAGCCCACTTCAAGCGCAGCCTGCTCCACCCGGTTACGGGTCGCCTGGGAGACTTTATCCGGGTTCATTAATGCGCGGGATACCGTTGCCGTAGAGACCTGTGCTTTCTGGGCAACGTCTTTCATGGTCGCAGCCGGTGCAACCTCTTTCCTGGACTTCAACGCTTTTCTCCTGCGCCTGAACAGCGCATAGATATTCACACATAGCCGGCCCAGTGCCGGGACGGGCACTATTGTTAACCCAACGCCGTGTGAGGTGGTTACAGAATTTTCATAAAAAGTGTGATGAGCGTTAATTTTTTCGATCCGGCTCGCAGATGTGGCGCAGCTTAACTCTCGATGGGATCGACATCCAGCACCCATTTCACTTTTCGCGCTTCGGGCAGGGTGTTTATCAGCACCAGCGCGCCGCTGACGATATGCTGAAGACGAATGCGCGAGGGGTGCTGGAGCAGCATCTGCCAGCGGAAACGGCCGCCGCGTTTTGGCTGCCAGCGCCGGCACCGGGCCCATCATCCACAGCGGGTCATCCTCCAGCGGGCTGGCTTGCAGGAGGTTTCGCAGCTGCTGCAGGAACAGCGGCGCCTGCTGGTTGTTGTGATCTTCCGCGCGGATGATGACGTGGCTGGTCCACGGCGGCAGCTGCATGGTCTGGCGTTCGGCCAGCGCCTGCTCGGCAAAGGCGTCATAGCCTTTGTGCAGCAGGGTTTGCAGCAGCGGGTGCTCCGGATGGTGCGTTTGCAGCACCACTTCGCCCTGTTTACCGGCGCGGCCGGCGCGCCCGGCGACCTGGGTATAAAGCTGGGCGAAGCGCTCGGCGGAGCGGAAATCGGCGGAGAACAGCGCGCCGTCCACGTCCAGCAGGGCGACCAGCGTCACGTCCGGGAAGTGGTGGCCTTTGGCCAGCATCTGCGTGCCAATCAGGATGCGCGCGCCGCCGCGATGCACTTCCGCCAGCTGCTGCTCCAGCGCGCCTTTGCGGCTGGTGGTGTCCCGGTCGATGCGCGACATCGGCACGTCCGGGAAACAGAGGGGCCCAGCGCCTGTTCCAGCTGTTCCGTGCCGAGACCGACCGGCACCAGATGCGTGGAACCGCATGACGGGCACTGGCGCGGCACCGGACGCTGGCTGTCGCAGTGGTGGCAGCGCAGATGCCGCTGGGCCTGGTGGAAGGTGTAGTAGTGATCGCAGCGCGGGCACTCGGCAATCCAGCCGCAGTCGTGGCACAGCAGGGCCGGGGCGCAAAGCCGCGGCGGTTGAGAAACAGAATCACCTGATTGCCCGCCTGCAGGTGCTGGCGCATGCGGTTGGTAATCAGCGCGGGCGCTAGCCCCGCCTGGACCTGCTGACCTTTCAGATCCAGCACGTGCTGAATGGCCGGACGGGCATTCCCCGCGCGGCGCGTCAGGCGCAGCATGTGGTATTTACGCTGGCGCACGTTGTGCAGCGTTTCCAGCGCCGGCGTCGCGGAGCCCATCACAATCGGGATATCCTCTTCCCGGGCGCGGAAGACCGCCAGATCGCGGGCGTGATAGCGCCAGCCTTCCTGCTGTTTATAGGAGCTGTCGTGCTCTTCGTCGATCACGATCACGCCAAGCTTTTTAAACGGCGTGAACAGCGCCGAGCGGGTGCCGATCACAATCGCGGCTTCGCCGTTTTTCGCTTTCAGCCAGGCGCTGAGGCGCTCGCTGTCGTTCAGGCCGGAGTGCAGCACCTCAACCGGCGCGTTAAAGCGCTCGCGGAAGCGGGCGATGGTTTGCGGCGTCAGGCCAATTTCCGGCACCATCACCAGCGCCTGTTTGCCCTGCGCCAGCACGTTTTCCAGCACGCTCAGGTAGACCTCGGTCTTGCCGGAACCGGTGACGCCCGCCAGCAGCCAGGCGGAGAAATGATCGGCCGCGCTGTGAATCGCGCCTACGGCGGTGGCCTGCTCGGTATTCAGCCGCAGCCGCTCGCCTGTCACGGAGAAACTGTCTGCGCCAGTCGTGCTGCTGTCGGCGCCTGTTCGCTGCCAGGTCGCACAGCCCTTTGGCACGCAGCGCCTGCAGCGCGGTTTCGCTGACCTCAAGCTCGTCGACCTGATGCCGCCAGATTTTCGGCCGCTGACGCAGCGCCGCCAGCGCCTGCTGCTGTTTCGGCGCGCGCTTCAGGCTTTCGAGCGCCACTTCGCGCCCGGCCTTCGTGTGGCGAACCACTGCCACAGCGGCGCTTCCTGGGCCGGTTTGCCCTGGCGCAGCAGGATCGGCAGGGCGTGGAACAGCACGTCGCCAATCGGGTGATGATAATAATCCGCCGCCCACAGCAGCAGTCGCCACAGTGCTGGGGAGAAACAGCGCCGCGGTCGTCGAGCACCGCATCGACCGGTTTGAGCTTGTCCAGCGGCAGTTCGCTGGTGTCGCTGCGTGCAACCGGACGATCCCACGCCCGGCTGCTGTTTGCCAAACGGCACGCTCACGCGCGCGCCGGCCACCGGCTGCGGGCGTCATGCTGTCGGGCAGCAGATAGTCAAAGGTGCGGGGAAGCGGAACGGGCAGGGCAACGTGAGCGACGGGCATCGAATCTTCCTGACTTGAAAAGTGGCGCGTTAGTATACACATTGGCGCACGGCGGTGGGCAGCGTTTACCCGGAGTGACAGATGCACGGCCGATTGCGGATCGGATTTGCATACATTGCGGTCAAATTCTGTATGATTCGCCGCCTTTGGTGTACTTTACGCCAAAGAACTTACAATCAACATCGCGTGGTGTCTGGCGTTAGGGCTGGAAGAGCGACGCGGCCTTAACTGAGGTTCTCCCATGAAAAAAGGTATTCACCCGAAATACGAAGATGATTACTGCAAACTGTTCTTGCGGTAACGTGATCAAGATCCGCTCCACCGTGGGCTCACGATCTGAACCTGGACGTGTGCGGCAAATGCCACCCGTTCTACACTGGTAAGCAGCGTGATGTTGCAACCGGTGGCCGTGTTGACCGCTTCAACAAGCGTTTCAGCATCCCGGGCAGCAAATAAGTTATCTTCCGATGGAAAAAACCCAGCCTCGGCTGGGTTTTTTTATTTCTGGGGCGGGGGGTCTCAGTATTCCCAGGTCTCGGGGTCGATACCCAGTTCACGCATGATCACTTTTGCCTCTTCCGGGATTTCATCACTGCGCTCTTTGCGCAGATCTTCATCGTTCGGCAGCGGTTGACCGGTAAACGCATGCAGAAACGCTTCGCACAGCAGTTCGCTGTTGGTGGCGTGGCGCAGGTTGTTCACCTGACGACGCGTACGTTCATCGGTGAGGATCTTCAACACCTTCAGAGGAATGGAAACCGTAATTTTCTTTACTTGCTCACTCTTCTTACCGTGCTCAGCGTATGGGCTGATATATTCGCCGCTCCATTCAGCCATGAGATACCTTTAATCCTCTCAGTCATAAGTTTAATAGGGGGAAAACCGGTACATTATGCCCGATTTTTCGATGCCTGACCGCTAATCTTGCCACGTTTTACCCCGTTAGAGGACGATCCCCGTGGCACGGATATTGCGCGCTGAACACCATCGGCACTAACAATGGCATATAATTTTAACGGCTATTTGCGCATTGCTCAATCTATACGCAAAGAAGTTTAGATGTCCAGATGTATTGACGTCTCATACTTTCAATGTTTACTCTGGTGCCTGACTTTTCACCTCATTCGCCAGGAAGCCCTCACCATGACGCGTAAACAGGCCACCATTGCAGTGCGTAGCGGATTGAATGATGACGAGCAGTATGGCTGCGTTGTCCCGCCGATTCATCTTTCCAGTACCTATAACTTCACCCGATTTCAATGAACCCCGCGCGCATGATTACTCGCGTCGTGGCAACCCTACGCGCGACGTGGTCCAGCGCGCGCTGGCGGAGCTGGAAGGGGGCGCAGGCGCGGTGTTGACCAACACCGGGATGTCGGCGATTCATCTGGTGACCACCGTGTTCCTGAAGCCGGGCGATCTGCTGGTGGCGCCGCACGATTGCTACGGCGGCAGCTATCGCCTGTTCGACAGCCTGGCGAAACGCGGCTGCTATCGCGTGCTGTTTGTCGATCAGGGCGATGAACAGGCGCTGAAAGCAGGCGCTGGCGGAAAAACCGAAGCTGGTGCTGGTAGAAAGTCCAAGCAATCCATTGTTGCGCGTTGTCGATATTGCGAAAATTTGTCAGCTCGCAAGGGATGCGGGAGCGATAAGTGTAGTGGATAACACCTTCCTCAGCCCGGCCCTGCAGAACCCGCTCGCACTGGGTGCCGATCTGGTATTGCATTCATGCACCAAATACCTGAACGGCCATTCTGACGTGGTGGCGGGCGTGGTGATTGCCAAAGATCCCGGAGCTGGTCACCGAACTGGCATGGTGGGCGAATAATATTGGCGTCACCGGCGGCGCCTTCGACAGCTATCTGCTGTTGCGCGGCATGCGCACGCTGTCGCCGCGCATGGAAGTGGCGCAGCGCAACGCCCAGGCGATTGTCGATTTCCTGAAAACCCAGCCGCTGGTGAAAAAGCTGTATCACCCGTCGCTGCCGGAAAATCCAGGGGCACGAGATTGCCGCGCGCCAGCAGAAAGGCTTTGGCGCGATGTTAAGTTTTGAACTGGACGGCGACGAGCAAACGCTGCGTCGCTTCCTGAGCGGGCTGTCACTGTTTACGCTGGCGGAATCCTTAGGTGGGGTTGAAAGCTTGATCTCCCACGCCGCGACCATGACGCACGCAGGTATGGCGCCGGAAGCGCGTGCCGCCGCCGGGATTTCTGAGACGCTGCTGCGTATCTCAACCGGTATTGAAGATTCGTGAAGATTTAATTGCCGATCTGGAAAATGGCTTCCGGATCGCAGCCGAGGGGTAATCATGAGTGTGATTGCGCAGGCAGGGGCGAAGGGTCGTCAAGCTGCACAAGTTTGGTGGCAGTAGTCTGGCGGATGTGAAATGTTACCTGCGTGTCGCAGGGATCATGGCGGAATATTCAGCAGCCGGGCGACATGATGGTTGTCTCGGCCGCGGGCAGCACCACCAACCAGTTGATCAGCTGGCTGAAACTGAGCCAGACCGATCGCCTTTCTGCGCATCAGGTGCAACAGTCCTTACGTCGTTACCAGAGCGAGCTGATTGCCGGCCTGCTGCCTGCGGACGTAGGCGGACGGGCTGATCAGCGCCTTCACGCATGACCTTGAGCGTCTGGCCGCGCTGCTGGACGGCGGCATTACCGATGCGGTGTATGCCGAAGTGGTGGGCCACGGTGAAATCTGGTCGGCGCGCCTGATGGCGGCGGTGCTGCAACCACCTGGGTATGGAAGCGGCCTGGCTGGACGCGCGTGATTTCCTGCGCGCCGAACGCGCCGCGCAGCCGCAGGTGGATGAAGGCCTGTCCTACCCGCTGCTGCAACAGCTGCTGGCGCAGCATCCGGGCAAGCGCATTGTGGTCACCGGCTTTATCAGCCGCAGCAACGCGGGCGAAACCGTGCTGCTGGGCCGTAACGGCTCCGACTACTCGGCAACGCAGATTGGCGCGCTGGCGGGCGTGTCCCGCGTCACCATCTGGAGCGACGTGGCCGGTGTTTACAGCGCGGACCCGCGCAAAGTGAAAGATGCCTGCCTGCTGCCGCTGCTGCGTCTGGATGAAGCCAGCGAGCTGGCGCGTCTGGCGGCGCCGGTGCTGCACGCGCGCACGCTGCAGCCGGTCTCCGGCAGCGATATCGACCTCCAGCTGCGCTGCAGCTATCACCCGGATCAGGGCTCTACGCGCATTGAGCGCGTACTGGCGTCCGGCACCGGCGCGCGTATTGTCACCAGCCACGACGACGTCTGCCTGATTGAGTTCCAGGTGCCTGCGGGCCAGGACTTCAGGCTGGCGCAGAAAGAGATCGATCTGCTGCTGAAGCGCGCGCAGGTGCGTCCGCTGGCGGTGGGTATCCATGCTGACCGTCAGCTGCTGCAGCTCTGCTACACCTCGGAAGTGGTCGACAGCGCCCTGAAACTTCTGGATGAAGCGGGTCTGCCGGGTGAACTGCGCCTGCGTCAGGGGCTGGCGCTGGTGGCGATGGTGGGCGCGGGCGTCACCCGTAACCCGCTGCACAGCCACCGCTTCTGGCAGCAGCTGAAAGGCCAGCCGGTGGAGTTTATCTGGCAGTCGGAAGAGGGCATCAGCCTGGTGGCCGTTCTGCGCCAGGGGCCGACCGAGCGGCTGATTCAGGGGCTGCACCAGTCCCTGTTCCGCGCGGAAAAGCGCATCGGTCTGGTGCTGTTTGGCAAAGGCAACATCGGTTCCCGCTGGCTGGAGCTGTTCGCCCGCGAGCAGGTCACGCTCTCGGCGCGTACCGGGTTTGAATTTATTCTGGCGGGCGTGGTGGACAGCCGCCGCAGCCTGCTGAACTACGAAGGGCTGGACGCCAGCCGCGCGCTGGCCTTCTTTAATGATGAAGCCGTAGAGCAGGATGAAGAGTCGCTGTTCCTGTGGATGCGCGCGCACCCGTATGACGATCTGGTGGTGCTGGACGTGACCGCCAGCGAACAGCTGGCCGAGCAGTATCTTGATTTCGCCAGCCACGGTTTCCACGTCATCAGCGCCAACAAGCTGGCGGGGGCGAGCAGCACCGATAAATACCGCCAGATCCACGACGCGTTTGAAAAAACCGGTCGCCACTGGCTGTATAACGCCACCGTGGGCGCCGGCCTGCCGGTTAACCACACGGTGCGCGACCTGCTCGAAAGCGGCGACAGCATTCTGGCGCTCAGCGGTATCTTCTCCGGCACGCTCTCCTGGCTGTTCCTGCAGTTTGACGGCACCGTGCCGTTCACCGACCTGGTGGATCAGGCGTGGCAGCAGGGCTTAACGGAGCCCGATCCGCGCGTTGATCTCTCCGGTAAAGACGTGATGCGCAAGCTGGTGATCCTGGCGCGTGAAGCCGGTTACGACATCGAACCGGATCCGGTGCGCGTCGAATCGCTGGTGCCGGCGCGGCTGCGAAGAAGGTTCTGTGGACCATTTCTTTGAAAATGGTGAAGAGCTGAACGAGCAGATGGTGCAGCGTCTGGAAGCCGCACAGCGAGATGGGGCTGGTGCTGCGCTACGTGGCGCGTTTCGAGGCCAACGGCAAAGCGCGGGTCGGCGTGGAGGCGGTGCGTCCTGAGCATCCGCTGGCGGCGCTGCTGCCGTGCGATAACGTCTTCGCCATCGAAAGCCGCTGGTATCGCGATAATCCGCTGGTGATCCGCGGGCCGGGCGCCGGGCGCGATGTCACCGCCGGGGCGATCCAGTCCGACATCAACCGTCTGGCTAAGCTGCTGTAAAAATTCCTTCTGCGCAGACGGCGTCCGCTGTCTGCGTTTTTCCCTCTGCTTTCCCTGCCGTCAGTGAAATTCCCTTTCAGCCTTTGGTTGAATATTTCTCATCTTATTCCCGGCAATCATGATTTTCCTGTTGACGTCCCTTCCGCTAATTTGCCGTCATTTTTACATCTGGACGTCTAAACGTATAGAAGTTCACAACAACAACAGACAATGACATGCGATTGATAGAGGTCAGGTATGAGCTTTTTTCACGCCAACCAGCGGGAAGCGCTGAATCAGAGCCTGGCGGAGGTAAACGGCCAGATTAACGTCTCTTTTGAGTTTTTCCCGCCGCGCACCAGTGAAATGGAAGCAAACCCTGTGGAACTCCATCGATCGTCTGAGCAGCCTGAAACCCAAATTCGTCTCCGTGACCTACGGTGCGAACTCCGGCGAGCGCGACCGTACCCACAGCATCATCAAAGGCATCAAAGAGCGCACCGGCCTGGAAGCGGCGCCGCACCTCACCTGTATCGACGCCACCCGCGACGAGCTGCGCGCCATCGCGCGGGATTACTGGAATAACGGCATCCGCCATATCGTGGCGCTGCGCGGCGATCTGCCGCCGGGCGGCGGCAAGCCGGACATGTATGCCGCCGATCTGGTGGCGCTGCTGAAAGAGGTGGCCGACTTCGATATCTCCGTTGCCGCCTATCCGGAAGTGCATCCGGAAGCGAAGAGCGCCCAGGCGGATCTGCTTAACCTGAAGCGTAAGGTGGATGCCGGCGCCAGCCGCGCCATCACCCAGTTCTTCTTTGATGTGGAAAGCTACCTGCGCTTCCGCGACCGCTGCGTCGCCGCCGGCATCGACGTGGAAATCGTCCCGGGTATTCTGCCGGTCTCCAACTTCAAGCAGCCGCAGCAATTCGCCGCTATGACCAACGTGCGCATTCCGCTCTGGATGTCTAAAATGTTCGAGGGGCTGGACGATGACGCGGAGACCCGCAAGCTGGTGGGTGCCAACATCGCGATGGACATGGTGAAGATTCTTAAGTGCCGCGAAGGGGTGAAGGATTTCCACTTCTACACGCTGAACCGCGCCGAGATGAGCTACGCCATCTGCCACACGCTGGGCGTTCGCCCGACGCTGGCGGCATAAGCGTGAAAGGATAAAAAAGAGAAGGGGCCTCAGCGGCGCCCTTTTTGCTGTGGGGAGATGACGCGATAAAAGGCGCCGCGATAGGCCATTAGCCGGTGTTACGCATACCTGCCGCAACGCCCGCAATCGTCACCATCAGCGCCTGTTCAACGCGCGGATCCGGCTCTTTCCCTTCTCTTCCGCCAGACGCGAACGGTGCAGCAGCTCGGCCTGCAGGACGTTCAGCGGGTCGGTGTAGATGTTACGCAGCGCGATGGATTCGGCGATCCACGGCAGGTCCGCCATCAGGTGCGCATCGTTGGCGATGGCCAGCACCACTTTGATGTCGCCTTCCAGCAGTTCGCGCAGCTCTTTGCCCAGCGCCCACAGCGGTTTATCCACCAGGCGCTGATCGTAGTATTCCGCCAGCCACAGGTCGGCTTTCGAGAAGACCATCTCCAGCATGCCCAGGCGGGTGGAGAAGAACGGCCAGTCGCGGCACATGGCCTCCAGCTCCCTCCTGTTTGCCGTCTTCCACCACTTTCTGCAGCGCGGCACCGGCACCCAGCCAGGCGGGCAGCATCAGGCGGTTCTGCGTCCAGGCGAAGATCCACGGAATGGCGCGCAGCGACTCTACGCCGCCGGTCGGACGGCGTTTGGCCGGACGTGAGCCCAGCGGCAGTTTACCCAGCTCCTGTTCAGGCGTGGCCGAGCGGAAGTAAGGCACGAAATCTTTGTTTTCACGCACGTAGCCGCGGTACATTTCGCAGGAGATAGTCGACAGCTCGTCCATGATCTCCCGCCATTCGGCTTTCGGTTCCGGCGGCGGCAGCAGGTTGGCTTCCAGGATCGCGCTGGTATAAAGCGACAGGCTGCTGATGGTGACTTCCGGCAGGCCGTATTTGAAGCGGATCATCTCGCCCTGTTCGGTCACGCGCAGGCCGCCTTTCAGGCTGCCCGGCGGCTGCGACAGCAGCGCCGCATGCGCCGGTGCGCCGCCGCGGCCAATTGAGCCGCCGCGTCCGTGGAACAGCGTCAGCTCGATGCCGGCTTTTTCGCAGGTTTTGATCAGCGCATCCTGCGCCTGATACTGCGCCCAGGATGCGGCCATCACGCCCGCATCTTTCGCGGAGTCGGAATAGCCAATCATCACCATCTGTTTGCCCTGGATAAAGCCGCGATACCAGTCGATATTCAGCAGCTGGCTCATCACGTCGTTGGCGTTGTTCAGGTCGTCGAGGGTTTCAAACAGCGGGGCGACCGGCAGGGCGTAGGCGATGCCGGCCTCTTTCAGCAGCAGGTGCACCGCCAGCACGTCGGACGGCGTTTTCGCCATGGAGATCACATAGGCGGCGATCGAGCCCTGCGGCGCTTCGGCGATCACTTTGCAGGTGTCCAGCACTTCGCGCGTGTCGTCGCTTGGCTCCCACTTGCGCGGCAGCAGCGGGCGCTTGGAGTTCAGTTCGCGGATCAGGAACGCCTGTTTGTCGGCTTCCGACCAGCTTTCATAGTCGCCGATGCCGAGATAGCGGGTCAGCTCGCCCAGCGCTTCGGTATGGCGGGTACTTTCCTGACGCACGTCGATACGCACCAGCGGCACGCCGAAACACTTCACGCGGCGCAGGGTATCCAGCAGTTCACCGTTGGCGATGATGCCCATGCCGCAGGCCTGCAGCGATTGGTAACAGGCATACAGCGGCTCCCACAGCTGTTCGTTCTGGCTGAGCAGGCCTGGTTTTGGCAGGCGCTGGCCTTTCAGGCGCGCTTCCAGCCAGGCCTGAGTGGCCATCAGCTGACCACGCAGTTTTTTCATCAGGAAACGGTACGGCTCGCTGGCGCCTTCTTCGCCGGCCAGCGCGCGCAGTTCCGGCGTCGCTTCGACCATCGACAGCTCGGAGATCAGCACCTGAATATCTTTCAGGAACAGGTCGGTCGCTTTCCAGCGGCTCAGCAGCAGCACGTGGCGGGTGATTTCGGCGGTCACGTTCGGGTTGCCGTCGCGGTCGCCGCCCATCCAGGAGGTGAAGCGCACCGGCACAAAATCGACCGGCAGGCTGTAATTGCCGAGGTTCTCTTCCAGCTGTTCGTTCAGCTCGCGCAGGAACTTCGGCACGCCTTCCCACAGGCTGTTTTCCACCACCGCGAAGCCCCATTTGGCTTCGTCGACCGGGCTTGGGCGATGTTTGCGAATTTCATCGGTGTGCCAGGACTGGGCAATCAGCTGGCGCAGACGGCGCATCAGCTGGTTGCGTTCGTAGTCGGCAATGTCTTTGTTATCCAGCTGCTTCAGGCAGTTGTTCACTTCCACCATTTTGTGGATCAGGGTGCGGCGGGTGATCTCGGTCGGGTGGGCGGTCAGCACCAGCTCCAGCGAAAGCGACTCCACCGCTTTTTTGATGGTGGCTTCGTTGAGGTCGGGCTGGTCTTTCAGTTTACGAAGGGTGCGGGCAATGACTTCCGGGTTGCTGGCCGCTTCGCCGTTGGGCGAAATGCTGTGGTACTGCTCAGCGGCGTTGGTCAGGTTCAGGAACTGGCTGAAGGCGCGCGCCACGGGCAGCAGCTCGTCGTTAGACAGGTTCTGCAGGGTGGTGAGCAGCTCCTGACGACTGGCCTCGTTACCGGCGCGGGAAGATTTGGACAGCTTGCGGATGGTTTCAACGCGGTCGAGGATGTTCTCGCCCAGCGCATCTTTGATGGTATCTCCAAGCACTTTGCCGAGCATACTGACATTACTACGCAACGCGGAATATTGTTCGTTCATAAAAACCCCAGACACCGCCATCATGTATTGTTTTTTTTTATGCCAATGTGAAAATTTCTCTACGCGTCGGGCATAGATTTTGTCATCGCCTTTTATAAAGCCATCGCGTAAAACTCCCCGTCCTCGTCAATTGACATGCGAAATTTAGACGGTTCATCGTGCAGCAAACGAATAAATGGCGGGGCAATTTACGAAATTTAATTCGCATTGCGTCAGATAAGGGGATATGGCTTATTATGAAATCCCGTGATTTTGACGGGGCAATTTGCTAGACCTTTCGCAGTGCAAAGGTGCCCCATCGGTGGGGGTTTTGGGGGGAAGGTGCGATCAATGGCAGAAGTGATGCACAACCTGGGTAATAAGTTCGCGGGTGGGTTTGATAAAGCGGGTTTCCAGATATTCATCCGGCTGGTGCGCCTGATTGATGGAGCCGGGGCCGAGCACCAGCGTCGGGCAAAGCGTCTGAATAAACGGCGCTTCGGTGCAGTAGTTCACCACGTCGGTTTTCTCGCCGAGCAGTTTTTCCACCACCTCGACCAGTTGATGGTCCGGCGGGCATTCGTAACCCGGGATCGGCGGATGCAGTTCAGAGACCGTCAGGCGGCCCGGCCAGCGTTCGCTCACCGGGGCCAGCGCCTCATTCAGCAAGCCGTCGAGATCGCTCAGCGTCATGCCCGGCAGCGGGCGGATATCCATGTGCAGTTCGCAGCAGGCGCAGATGCGGTTGGCCGCATCGCCGCCGTGCATATGGCCGAGGTTCAGCGTCGGATACGGCACGGTGAACGCCGTCGTAGTGATAGCGCTCTTTCAGGTTGTCGCGCAGCTGCATGATGCGGCCGATGGCGTCATGCATCAGCTCGATAGCGTTCACGCCGCGCGCCGGATCGCTGGAGTGGCCGGACTGGCCCAGACGATGCGAATGGCGTTGGACATATGGCCTTTGTGCGCGCGCACCGGCTGCAGCGAGGTCGGCTCGCCGATGATGGCGCAATCCGGGCGAATGGCTGGGTGTTTTCAGAGAAGTAGCGCGCGCCCGCCATGCTGGTCTCTTCATCGGCGGTCGCCAGAATGTAGAGCGGTTTTTTCAGCTTCGTCACGTCCACGTCACGCAGCGCATCGAGAATAAAGGCGAAGAAGCCTTTCATGTCGGCGGTGCCCAGGCCGTAGAGCTTGTTGTCGTGCTCGGTCAGGGTGAACGGATCGCGCGTCCAGCGGCCATCGTCGAACGGCACGGTGTCGGTATGGCCGGCCAGCAGCAGGCCGCCCGCGCCGGTTCCGGTGCTGGCCAGCAGGTTGAATTTGTGGCGCGTTCCGGGCACCGGCTGAACCTCAACGCTAAAGCCAAGATCGCCAAACCATCCCGCCAGCAGATTGATTAAAGACTCATTGCTCTGATCCAGCGCTTCTTCCGTTGCGCTGATGGACGGTGTGGCAATCAGGGCGCGGTAGATCTCGATAAATGGCGGTAAGTTCATTTTCATTGTTGACAGACCTTAGGTTAGGATAGTATCAATATTCATGCATTAATTGTGAATAAAAATACATTAAGCCCGTGGGCGTACCTGCATGTGAACGGAAAAAAGCTGCAACGCCAGGCTCCGTGGGTGAACGGCGCAACAACGTGCCGCGCCCCTGTTACGTCGCAAGCGACCGACTAAGAAGGTGAAAGGCCCGATGTTGAATACGCTGATTGTAGGCGCCAGCGGTTATGCGGGCGCAGAGCTTGTGACCTACGTGAATCGCCATCCACATATGACCATAACCGCTTTGACGGTTTCAGCGCAAAGCAATGATGCAGGAAAGTTACTTTCCGATTTGCATCCGCAGCTGAAAGGCATGGTCGATCTGCCGCTGCAGCCGATGTCTGACATCAGCGAGTTTACCGACGGCGTCGACGTGGTGTTCTTCGCCACCGCGCACGAAGTCAGCCACGACCTGGCGCCGGAGTTCCTGGCGGCCGGCTGCGTGGTGTTCGACCTCTCCGGCGCGTTCCGCGTTAACGACGGCGCGTTTTACGAAAAATATTACGGTTTCACCCATCAGCACCCGGATCTGCTTGAAAAAGCGGTGTACGGCCTGGCGGAGTGGAGCGCAGATAAACTGAAAGAAGCGCAGCTGATTGCCGTGCCGGGCTGCTACCCGACGGCGGCGCAGCTGGCGCTGAAGCCGCTGATCGAGGCGGGTCTGCTGGATCTGAACCAGTGGCCGGTGATCAACGCCACCAGCGGCGTGAGCGGTGCCGGGCGTAAAGCCGGCGATCTCCAACAGCTTCTGCGAAGTGAGCCTGCAGCCGTACGGCGTTTTTAATCACCGTCATCAGCCGGAAATCGCGACGCATCTGGGCGCGCCGGTGATTTTCACGCCGCACCTGGGCAGCTTCCCGCGCGGGATCCTCGAAACCATCACCTGCCGCCTGAAGGCCTGGCGTGAGCCAAAGAGCAGGATGTGGCGGCGGCCTTCACACAGCGCGTATGACGACAAACCGCTGGTGCGTCTGTACGACAAAGGCGTGCCGGCGCTGAAAACGGTGGTCGGTCTGCCGTTCTGCGATATCGGCTTTGCCGTGCAGGGCGAGCATCTGATCGTGGTCGCCGCGGAAGATAACCTGCTGAAAGGCGCGGCCGCACAGGCGATGCAGTGTCCAAATATTCGTTTCGGCTTCCCGGAAACGCAGTCTCTTATTTAAGGTGTGATGATGAACCCATTAATTATCAAACTCGGTGGTGTACTGCTGGACAGCGAAGAAGCGCTGGAGCGTCTGTTTACCGCGCTGCTGGACCTATCGCGATCGCAGCATCAGCGCCCGCTGGTGATTGTGCACGGCGGCGGCTGCGTGGTGGATGAGCTGATGAAGCAGCTCACCCTGCCGGTGAAGAAGAAGAACGGCCTGCGCGTGACGCCTGCCGATCAGATCGACATCATCACCGGCGCGCTGGCGGGTACCGCCAACAAAACGCTGCTGGCGTGGGCGAAGAAACACCACATTGCCTCCGTTGGCCTCTATCTGGGCGATGGCGACAGCGTAAAAGTGACCCAGCTCGACGAAGCGCTCGGCCATGTTGGACTGGCACAGCCGGGTTCGCCTAAGCTGATTAACACGCTGCTGGAAGGCGGTTTCCTGCCGGTGGTCAGCTCTATCGGCGTGACCGACGAGGGCGAGCTGATGAACGTCAACGCCGACCAGGCGGCGACCGCGCTGGCGGCAACGCTGGGTGCGGATCTGATCCTGCTCTCCGACGTGAGCGGCATTCTCGACGGTAAAGGCCAGCGCATTGCGGAAATGACGGCAGCAGAAAGCCGAGCAGCTGATTGCGCAGGGCATCATCACCGATGGCATGATCGTGAAAGTGAATGCCGCGCTGGATGCGGCGCGCACGCTGGGCCGCCCGGTGGATATCGCCTCCTGGCGTCACGCGGAGCAGCTGCCGGCGCTGTTTAACGGCACGCCGATTGGCACGCGTATTCTCGCGTAATTTAGAATTAGAAAGGAATAGATCATGCAAAACCAAGGCATCAAAAAAATCGTTCTGGCGTACTCCGGCGGCCTGGATACCTCGGCCATCATTCCATGGCTGAAAGAGAACTACGGCGGCTGTGAAGTGGTGGCGTTCGTGGCGGACATCGGTCAGGAGCGCAGCGATCTGGAAGGCGTGGAGCAAAAAGCCCTGCAGTCCGGTGCCTCTGAATGTCACGTGGTGGATCTGCGTGAAGAATTTATCCGCGATTACGTTTATCCGGTGCTGCAGACCGGCGCCCTGTACGAAGGCAGCTACCTGCTGGGCACGTCGATGGCGCGGCCGATCATCGCCAAGGCGCAGGTCGAGCTGGCGTTGAAAGTGGGCGCCGACGCGCTGTGCCACGGTGCGACCGGCAAAGGCAATGACCAGGTGCGTTTCGAGACCACCTACACCGCGCTGGCGCCGCAGCTGAAAGTGGTGGCGCCGTGGCGTGAGTGGAACCTGCGTTCCCGTGAAGCGCTGTTGGATTACCTGAAAGAGCGCAACATTCCGACCACCGCGTCGCTGGAAAAAATCTACAGCCGCGATGAGAACGCCTGGCACATCTCCACCGAAGGCGGCGTGCTGGAAAGCCCGTGGAATGCGCCGAACAAAGATTGCTGGGTATGGACCGTCGATCCGCAGGAAGCGCCGGATCAGCCTGAGCAGGTGACCGTTACCGTTGAGAAAGGCCGCGTTGTGGCGGTTAACGGTAAAGCGCTGTCGCCTTACCAGTGCTTGGAAACCCTGAACGCGCTGGGTGCCAAGCACGGCGTCGGCCGTATCGACATCGTGGAAAACCGCCTGGTGGGCATCAAATCCCGCGGCTGCTATGAAACCCCGGGAGGCACCATCATGGTGGCGGCGCTGCGCGCCGTCGAACAGCTGGTGTTGGATCGCGACAGCTTCAAATGGCGCGAGCAGCTGGGCCTGGAGATGTCCTATGTGGTGTACGACGGCCGCTGGTTCGCGCCGCTGCGCCGCTCGCTGCAGGCTTCTGCCGAAGCGCTGGCGGAAGAGGTGAACGGCGAAGTCGTGCTGCAGCTGTACAAAGGCCAGGTGACGGCGACCCAGAAAAAATCGGCCAACAGCCTGTACTCCGAAGAGTTCGCCACCTTCGGCGAAGACGAAGTTTACGATCACAGCCACGCGGGCGGCTTTATTCGCCTGTTCTCTCTGTCTTCACGCATCCGCGCGTTGAACGAGAAAAAGAATAAATAATCGATTGGCGTGACTCTGCAAGGGCGCAGCATGCTGCGCCCTTTCGCATAAAAATTCAGGAGTAAGTTATGGCACTTTGGGGTGGGCGTTTTACTCAGGCAGCGGATCAGCGGTTCAAACAGTTCAACGACTCTTTGCGCTTCGACTACCGCCTGGCGGAGCAGGATATCGTCGGCTCGGTGGCCTGGTCGAAAGCGCTGGTGACGGTTGGCGTGCTGACGGCAAGGAGCAACAGCAGCTGGAAGCAGGCGCTGAATGCGCTGCTGGAAGAGGTTCGCGCCTGGACCCGCAGCAGATCCTGCAAAGCGATGCCGAAGATATTCACAGCTGGGTGGAGCAGGCAAGCTGATCGACAAGGTCGGCGAGTTGGGCAAAAAGCTGCACACCGGCCGCAGCCGTAACGACCAGGTCGCCACCGATCTGAAGCTGTGGTGTAAGAACCGCAGGTCGGCACTGCTGCTGGAGGCGATCGCGCCAGCTGCAGCAGGCGCTGGTGGAGACCGCCGAAGCCAACCAGGATGCGGTGATGCCGGGGTATACCCACCTGCAGCGCGCGCAGCCGGTGACTTTTGCGCACTGGTGTCTGGCCTATGTTGAGATGCTGGCGCGTGATGAGAGCCGTCTGCAGGATACCCTGAAACGGCTGGACGTCAGCCCGCTGGGCAGCGGCGCGCTGGCCGGTACCGCTTATGAAATCGATCGCGAGCAGCTGGCCGGCTGGCTGGGCTTTGCCTCGGCGACCCGCAACAGCCTGGATAGCGTCTCCGATCGCGATCACGTGCTGGAGCTGCTCTCCAACGCCTCTATCGGCATGGTGCACCTGTCGCGCTTCGCCGAAGACCTGATCTTCTTCAACTCCGGCGAAGCGGGCGTTTGTTGAGCTGTCCGACCGCGTGACCTCCGGCTCATCGCTGATGCCGCAGAAGAAAAACCCGGACGCGCTGGAGCTGATCCGCGGCAAATGCGGCCGCGTGCAGGGCGCGCTGACCGGCATGATGATGACGCTGAAAGGGCTGCCGCTGGCGTACAACAAAGACATGCAGGAAGACAAAGAAGGGCTGTTCGACGCGCTCGACACCTGGCTGGACTGCCTGCATATGGCGGCGCTGGTGCTGGACGGCATTCAGGTGAAACGTCCGCGCTGCCAGGAAGCGGCGGAGCAGGGCTATGCGAACTCCACCGAGCTGGCGGATTACCTGGTGGCCAAGGGCGTGCCGTTCCGTGAAGCGCACCATATCGTCGGCGAAGCGGTGGTGGAAGCGATTCGCCAGGGTAAACCGCTGGAAGCGCTGCCGCTGGCGGACTTGCAGCAGTTCAGCGCGGCGATCGGGGACGATGTTTATCCGATTCTGGCGCTGCAATCCTGCCTGGATAAGCGTGCGGCGAAAGGCGGCGTGTCGCCGCAGCAGGTGGCGCAGGCGATCGGCGAAGCGAAGCAGCGCTTAAACCTGGCGTAATGCGCCGCCCCCGGCCGCGGCCCCGCGCGCGCCGCCCGCGCCGCCGGGCGCCGCGGGTACCACGGCGAGGGGGCAGCACGGCCCCCCGCCCCGGGCGGCCGAAGCGTCCGGGCACGGCCCGCGGCGGACGCGGGCGGGGCCGCCGGCAGCCGCGCCGGCGGCCGGGGCCGGGGGGAAAAGCGGGCCCGCCACGCCGCGGGCAGGGCGGGCGCGGGCGGCGCCGCTCGTGGTCTTATCGTGGTGTATTATTCAACAGAATGCTTGATAGGGATAATCGTTCGTTGCTATGCTATCTATCGCCATGAACTATCGTGGCGACGGAGGATGAATAATGAATATTCGTGATCTTGAATACCTGGTAGCGTTAGCCGAGCATCGTCACTTTCGCCGCGCGGCAGATTCCTGCCACGTCAGCCAGCCCACGCTGAGCGGGCAGATCCGCAAGCTGGAAGACGAGCTGGGCGTGATGCTGCTGGAGCGCACCAGTCGTAAGGTTCTGTTCACACAGGCAGGTCTTCTGCTGGTGGATCAGGCGCGCACCGTGCTGCGCGAGGTCAAAGTGCTGAAGGAAATGGCAAGCCAGCAGGGGGAGGCCATGTCCGGCCCGCTGCATATTGGCCTGATCCCAACCGTTGGCCCGTACCTGTTGCCGCACATCATTCCGATGCTGCACCAGACGTTCCCGAAACTCGAAATGTACCTGCACGAAGCGCAAACCCATCAGCTGCTGGCGCAGCTGGACAGCGGCAAGCTCGACTGCGCCATTCTGGCACTGGTAAAAGAGAGCGAAGCCTTTATTGAAGTGCCGCTGTTCGATGAGCCGATGATGCTGGCGATCTATGAAGATCACCCGTGGGCGAACCGCGATCGCGTGCCGATGGCCGATCTGGCGGGTGAAAAGCTGCTGATGCTGGAAGATGGCCACTGCCTGCGCGATCAGGCGATGGGCTTCTGCTTCGAAGCGGGTGCGGATGAGGATACCCATTTCCGCGCAACCAGCCTGGAAACGCTGCGTAATATGGTCGCGGCGGGAAGCGGTATTACGCTGCTGCCTGCGCTGGCGGTACCGCACGAGCGTAAACGTGATGGCGTGGTCTACTTGCCGTGCATTAAACCAGAGCCGCGTCGTACGATTGGCCTGGTCTATCGCCCTGGGTCACCGCTGCGCAGCCGCTATGAGCAGCTGGCAGAGGCCATCCGTGGTTCGATGGATGGCCATTTCGACAGCGCGTTAAAACAGGCGGTTCAGGCCGTTTAGTGCCGCGACCCGATAGGCTTCCGCCATGGTCGGGTAGTTAAAGGTGGTGTTAACGAAGTACTCAATGGTGTTACCACCACCTTTCTGCTCCATGATCGCCTGGCCGATATGAATGATTTCCGCGGCGCGTTCACCAAAGCAGTGAATCCCGAGGATCTCTTTCGTCTCGCGATGGAACAGAATTTTCAGCGTTCCCACGCTCATCCCCACGATTTGCGCCCGCGCCAGATGTTTAAACTGCGCGCGACCCACCTCGTAAGGCACCTTCATTGACGTCAGCTGCTGCTCGGTTTTGCCGACGGAACTGATTTCCGGGATGGTGTAGATGCCCGTCGGGATATCTTCAATCAGATGCGCCGTCGCTTCGCCTTTCACCAGCGCCTGCGCGGCAATGCGGCCCTGGTCGTAAGCGGCTGAGGCCAGGCTCGGATAGCCAATCACGTCGCCGACCGCGTAAACGTGCGGCAGGGCGGTCTGATACATGCTGTTGACCTTCAGCTGACCGCGGCTGTCGGTTTCAAGCCCGATATTTTCCAGCTGCAGGGAATCGGTGTTGCCGGTACGGCCGTTGGCGTACAGCAGGCAGTCCGCTTTCAGCTTTTTGCCGGACTTGAGGTGCATGATCACCCCGTCGCTCGCAGCCTTCGATCTTCTCGTACTCTTCGTTGTGGCGAATGACCACGCCGCTGTTCCAGAAGTGGTAGGAGAGCGAATCCGACATCTCCTGATCGAGGAACGCCAGCAGGCGGTCGCGGGTGTTGATCAGGTCAACTTTGACGTCCATTCCGCGGAAGATCGACGCATATTCGCAGCCAATCACCCCTGCGCCATAGATAATGACGTGGCGGGGTTCATGGTGCAGGCTCAGAATCGAGTCGCTGTCGTAGACGCGCGGGTGCGAGAAGTCCACGTCGGCCGGATGGTATGGGCGTGAACCGCAGGCAATCACAAATTTTTCAGCGGTGATGGTTTCAACCGACCCGTCGTGGCATTCGAGTGCCAGGGTGTGTTCATCCACAAAATGCGCGTTGCCCTGCAAAATTTCACAGTGGTTACGCTCATAAAACCCCTGACGCATGCGCTTCTGCTGGTTAATGACGGTATCCGCGTGGTTCAGGATGTCGGCAAAGGAGGAACGAAGAAGTCGGGAGTGGTCGCTGTAAAGAGGGTTCTGGTTAAATTCGATAATGCGGCTAACGGCGTGGCGGAGGGCTTTCGAAGGGATGGTGCCCCAGTGGGTGCAACCGCCGCCGACATTATGGTAGCGCTCAATGACCGCTACTCTGGCTCCCTGTTTCACCAGACCCATAGCAGCGCCTTCGCCGCCGGGGCCGGAACCAATAACTATTGCGTCGTAATCGTAGGAATGTGGCATGGTAAGGCTTACCTGTTCTTATACATAAAAGCAACAGAATCATAACATCATTGCCAGAGTAACCCAATTATCGTTGTGCTTTTTTCCGGCAGTGGAGCACAAACCGCACGTAAACAATCATTCACAAAGCCAGGCAAACAGATTAATTTTATTCTCTGGTATAGTGCCATCAGGCCTTTGGAAGGATTCAACTATCGTGATGGGCGTAAGAGCACAACAAAAAGAGAAAACCCGGCGTTCGCTGGTGGAAGCCGCATTCAGTCAACTGAGTGCTGAGCGAAGTTTTGCCAGTTTGAGCCTGCGCGAAGTCGCACGCGAGGCCGGGATTGCGCCAACGTCCTTCTATCGTCACTTCCGTGATGTGGATGAACTGGGCCTGACCATGGTCGACGAGAGCGGCCTGATGCTGCGCCAGCTGATGCGCCAGGCGCGTCAGCGTATCGCCAAAGGGGGCAGCGTGATCCGCACCTCGGTGTCGACCTTTATGGAATTTATCGGCAACAACCCCAACGCGTTTCGTCTGCTTCTGCGCGAGCGTTCGGGCACGTCGGCGGCGTTTCGTGCCGCCGTCGCGCGCGAAATTCAGCACTTCATCGCGGAACTTGCCGACTATCTTGAACTCGAAAACCATATGCCGCGTGCGTTTACCGAAGCACAGGCCGAGGCGATGGTGACGATTGTTTTCAGCGCGGGTGCCGAAGCGCTGGATGTCAGCATTGAACAACGCAAGCAGCTCGAAGAGCGACTGGTATTGCAGCTCAGGATGATCTCCAAAGGCGCGTACTACTGGTATCGCCGTGAACAAGAGAAACTGGCACATCAAACCGAAGAGTGAAGGTGAGTAATGAAACAGTCAGGTCAGGATAAAGGGACGCTGTTGCTGGCATTGATCGCTGGCTTATCCATTAATGGTACGTTTTCGCCGCTATTTTTAGCTCCATCGTGCCGTTTTCGATTTTCCCGCTGATTGCGCTGGTGCTGACGGTTTACTGCCTGCATCAACGTTACCTGAACCGCACCATGCCGGTGGGGTTACCGGGGCTGGCCGCCGCCTGCTTTATTCTGGGCGTATTGCTGTACAGCACGGTGGTGCGCGCGGAATATCCGGATATCGGCTCTAACTTCTTCCCTGCGGTACTGTCTGTGGCGCTGGTGTTCTGGATCGCCATGCGCTTCCGCCGCAGCAAGAGCGGAAGTTATCACTGAGTAAAGGTTTTTGTCGAATGTGGCACGGAGAAGCGCAGGGCCTTCCCGCTTTTTTGGCAGGTGGCGCTTAGCTTCTGCCCTGGCTTTTCGCCGTCAGCAGTACGCCGCACTCCATATGGTGCGTATACGGGAACTGATCGAACAGCGCCAGACGTTCAACCTTGTGCGTCTGGCCTAACGTTTCCAGGTTCTTGCACAGCGTCTCCGGGTTACAGGAGATGTACAAAATACGCGGGTAGGCCTGCACCATCTTCTCGGTTTCGCCGTCCAGGCCACTGCGCGGCGGGTCGACAAAAATCGTCTCACACTGGTAGCTCTTCAGATCGATCCCTTCCAGACGGTTAAACTGGCGCACGCCGTTCATCGCCTGCGTGAACTCTTCTGCGGCCATACGAATGATCTGCACGTTGTCGATATGGTTGGCGGCAATGTTGTACTGCGCGGCGGCCACCGACGGTTTGGCGATTTCCGTTGCCAGAACGCGATCGAAGTTACGCGCCAGCGCCAGCGAGAAGTTGCCGTTACCGCAGTAGAGCTCAAGCAGATCGCCCGTTGATCCTTCCGTCGCCTTCAGCGCCCACTCCAGCATCTGCACGTTCATTGCAGCGTTCGGCTGGGTGAAGCTGTTCTCGACCTGACGATATACCATCTCTTTACCCGCCACCGGCAGACGCTCGTCGATGTAGTCCTGATCCAGCATGATTTTGGTTTTTGTCGCGCGGCCAATCAGGTGAACGTTGATGTTCTGCGCACGCAGCGCATCGCGCAGCGCTTCCGCCTGCTCGCGCCACTCGTCGTTCAGGGCTTTGTGGTACAGCAGGGAGACAATCGCCTGATTGCTTTGCGTGGTCAGGTAGTCAATCTGGAACAGCTTGTTACGCAGTACCGGATTGTTGCGCACGCCGTCCATCATCAGCGTCATCAGTTGGTTAATGAGCTCGCTCGCTGCCGGAAAGCTGTCCACGCGGATACGGGACTTCGTCTGCTGATCGAAAATGATGTGGTACAGGTCGTCACCGTCGTGCCAGATGCGGAACTCGGCGCGCATGCGGTAGTGGCTGACAGGAGAGCGGAACACCTCGGGAACGGGCGCGTTGAAAGGCGTCATCATACTCTGCAGGCGGACGACTTTCTCTGCCAGCTGCGCGTCGTACTGTTCTGTCGGGAGGTGTTCTGGGGTCATGATGCGTCCTGAGTGATAAAGAATTACGCGGCGATTGTAGGGATTGTTCAGGGGATGTCCAGATTTAATGGCCAATAGCTGTCTGGACATCCATACGTGTCTAATTGTAGCATTCTGTTTCCGGTCTCCTGAGAGTGAAAAGGGAATCCAGTGTAAATCTGGAGCTGACGCGCAGCGGTAAAGACTGGCGGGATGAGCGTTGTAGACACTGTGAAAATGGGAAGTCTTCATCCTTATATAGCCACCTAGCCCGAAGACCTGCCGGGATCACGTCGCATTTGGTTTCATCATCGCGTGCTATCGATGAGGCCTGCGGCATCCTTCTTATATTGTGGATGCTTTAACAATGATTAAAAAAGTATCGCTGTTGACGGCGTTGTCCGTCACGGCATTTTCGGGCTGGGCGCAATGGCTAGGCGCAGCCACGACTCGGTGATGAGCGCAAGTGGTTGGACGGCAAATCGTTTTGAACAACCGGCAAAAACCGTTCTGGCGCCGACGTCAGTCGTTACGCGTGACGATATTGACCGTTGGCAGGCAACCTCGCTCCTGGATGTTATGCGTCGCCTGCCCGGCGTGGATATCGCGCAAAGCGGTGGGATGGGCCAACTCTCTTCTCTCTTTATTCGCGGCACCAACTCCAGCCACGTCCTGATCCTGATTGACGGGATCCGCCTTAACCAGGCGGGCGTCACCGGGTCGTCCGATCTCAGCCAGATCCCGATCTCGCTGGTGCAGCGTATCGAATATGTTCGTGGCCCGCGTTCGGCGGTGTATGGCTCCGACGCGATCGGCGGCGTGGTCAACATCATCACCGCTCGTGAAAAGCCGGGTACTACGCTCTCTGCAGGCGTCGGCTCCAACGGCTATCAGGCCTATGACGCGTCGACCCAGCAACAGCTGGGCGACAGCACACGCGTCACGCTTGCGGGTGATTACACCTATACCAAAGGGTTTGATGTGGTGGCAAACCGGCACGGATGGATGGCGATCCGCGCCCAGACCGATCGCGATGGCTTTATGAATAAAACGCTCTATGGCGCGCTGGAGCACGCATTCACTGACGGGCAGTGGAGCGGCTTTGTTCGTGGCTTTGGCTACGACAACCGTACGGCCTACGACGGTTACTACAGCTACGATAACAGTTTCAACCTCGACGGACTGGCGTCGATACCCGCCAGCTCTATAGTCAGACCTGGGATGCAGGATTGCGCTTCAACGATGACATCTTCCATTCACAGCTGCTCACCAGCTATAGCCACAGCAAAGACTATAACTACGATCCGAATTTAGGCCGCTACGATTCGACAGCCACGCTGGATGAAATCAAGCAGTACAATGTCCAGTGGCTCAACTCCGTTGATGTTGGCCATGGGAACATTGGCGCGGGCGTTGACTGGCAGAAGCAGAGCACCGAGCCGGGTACAAACTACGTGACCAACGGCTACGACCTGCGTAACACCGGCGTCTACCTGACCGGGCTGCAGCAGTTGGGTGACTTCACCCTGGAAGGGGCGGTTCGCAGCGATGACAACTCTCAGTTCGGCTGGCACGGCACCTGGCAAAGCAGTGCGGCCTGGGAGTTCGTGGAGGGTTACCGCTTCGTTGCTTCTTATGGTACGGCCTATAAAGCACCGAATCTGGGTCAACTCTATGGTTCTTATGGCAACGGCGACCTGAAGCCGGAAGAGAGCAAACAGTGGGAAGGGGCGTTTGAAGGCCTGACGGCGGGCGTGAACTGGCGCGTATCCGGTTATCGTAATGACATCGATAATCTGATTGATAGCGATCCCACCACCTATATCTATTACAACGTCGGTAAAGCGCGCATTAAAGGTGTGGAAGCGACAGCATCGTTTGATACGGGGCCGTTGACGCCATCAGATTGCTTACGACTATGTGGATGCCCGCAATGCTGCAACCAACGAACTTCTGGACCGTCGTGCTAAGCAGCAGGTGAAATATCAGCTCGACACGCAGATCTATGATTTCGACTGGAGCCTGACTTATCACTATCTCGGCGAGCGCTACGACACGCGACTTTGCAACCGACGCCTTTACCCGTCGTCAGACGCGTGAAAATGGGCGGTGTAAGCCTGTGGGATGTCGCAGTTTCGTATCCTGTCACCTCACACCTCACAGTTCGTGGTAAAATAGCCAACCTGTTCGATAAAGATTACGAGACAGTTTATGGCTACCAAACTGCAGGACGGGAATACACCTTGTCTGGCAGCTACACCTTCTAATCCGCGTCCCACCGTGCTGGTGTTTGATTCCGGCGTCGGTGGGCTTTCGGTCTATGATGAGATTCGGCATCTCCTGCCGGATCTCCATTACATCTACGCTTTCGATAACGTCGCTTTCCCGTACGGGGAAAAGAGCGAAGATTTTATTGTTGAGCGCGTCGTGGCGGTGGTGGAGGCTATCGTGCAGCGCGTTCCCCTTGCGCTGGCCGTCATCGCCTGTAACACGGCGAGCACCGTTTCTCTTCCCGCCCTGCGTGAAAAATTCCAGTTCCCGGTTGTGGGCGTCGTCCCTGCAATAAAGCCTGCCGCGCGTCTGACGGCGAACGGCATTGTGGGCTTGCTGGCCACGCGAGGCACGGTAAAGCGTCCTTATACCCGCGAGCTGATCGACCGTTTCGCTAACGAATGCCAGATTGCGATGCTGGGTTCGGCTGAGCTGGTGGAGATGGCGGAAGCGAAGCTGCATGGCAAGGCGGTATCACTCGACGAGCTGCGTCGTATTCTTCGTCCGTGGCTGCGGATGCCCGAGCCCCCGGATACCGTTGTGCTGGGCTGTACCCACTTCCCGCTATTACAGGAAGAGCTGTTGCAGGTGTTGCCGGAGGGCACGCGGCTGGTGGATTCCGGTGCGGCTATTGCCCGTCGTACGGCCTGGTTGCTGGAGCATGAAGCGCCGGATGCGAAATCCACCGATGCGAATATCGCGTTTTGTATGGCGTATGGCCATGACGAACTGGAGCAACTTTTACCCGTTTTACGCCGTTATGGCTTTGAAACGCTCGAAAAACTGGCGCTATAGCACGGTTTTGAGCAAAAAAGAGACGGTTGAAAGTTTTTTTTAAAAGAGGGGTTGTCAACGTCTGAGA
>JBCNOY010000017.1:0-202081 GCA_039593615.1 Enterobacterales bacterium
TTTGTTCACCGGATTACGTCCAGTGGATTTGTGCTGGGCAGGCGGCGGGGGGGGGGGGGGGGCACGCAGTCGAGCGCGGCGCGGACGAAAACAGAATTTGCCTGGCGGCAATAGCGCGGTGGTCCCACCTGACCCCATGCCGAACTCAGAAGTGAAACGCCGTAGCGCCGATGGTAGTGTGGGGTCTCCCCATGCGAGAGTAGGGAACTGCCAGGCATCAAATTAAGACCCCTAATCGGGTCGTGACCTTCCCGGTGACTCGGAAAGGGCGAAATACCTGAAATCAGCGACGGTCGGATATCAGTACAGATTCGGTGGAGCGGTAGTTCAGTCGGTTAGAATACCTGCCTGTCACGCAGGGGGTCGCGGGTTCGAGTCCCGTCCGTTCCGCCACTTCCTAATTAGGGGCGTAGCTCAGTTGGTAGAGCACCGGTCTCCAAAACCGGGTGTCGCGAGTTCGAGTCTCTCCGCCCCTGCCATATATAATCCTTTGCTTCGGCAAAGGATTTTTTTTTGCCTGAAATTCTTGCTACAGGCAAAATGCCTGACTTTCATTTCTGTCCACTCAGAATTCCTGCTCAGATTATTGCTTCAGTGATTCATTACATTGATTTTTAACAGATCTTTTATCTGTGACTGCTTATCACTGTTTTGCAGCCAAATCGCATACAGCGGTCGCACTGCGAAAGGCGTGGGTGTCTGGAATCCAACCATCATATGCAGCCCCGCTGTTAGTGTCGTGCCCAGCAAACAGGTAACAAAGCGCAGCCTCCCGTGGTAACTGCAGGGCAGTTGGGCGGGTCAGGCGATCTCCGCAGAGCTGGTTGTTAACTGTGGAACATCATCAGGTGCAATCAATCCCGTCTCATGCTGCTGAAAATCTGGCCCCCATTCCAGGCGCAAATAGGTCAGGTCTGCCTTCATCGCTTTTCAGTTTTGCGTGGCCGCAGAATAGAGCGCCAGTGAAAACTGCCCCATCAGCTGGCTGCTAAATTCGTCCATCTTGGGGGCTTCGGTTGTGATCAGAAGATCAAGCTGACGCTCATGAAGTTGCTTAACCAGCGACTGCCGTTGTGCAATCCTGGCTTCAAATTGCAGGGGCTCTCCCGGTTCTCGTATAGCGTCTGCAGCCAGGGCGTAAGATACGCTTCCCACAGGGAAGCGCTGGCCCCTATCGAGAACTCATTATGCCTCGAAGTATGTGCAACCTCTTTGCGTGCCGCCTGCCAGGTATTCATCAGCGTTTCTGCGTACGGCAGAAGCCTCTCACCGGCGGGCGTCAGGCGGATATTATTGCGATGGCGGGTAAAAAGATTCACACCCAGTTGATTTTCCAGCTGTCGAATACGAAAACTGACTGCTGACTGCGTCAGGTAAAGGGCTTCAGCTGCTCGCCCAAAGTGACGTGTTCTGCTCACTTCAAGGAAAGTTTTAAGCAATTCCGTATCCACATCTTTCTCCCCAAAAATATTTGTCGTTATGATTTAAATGTTTTGTTTTACACTCTGTCAAGCGTAACTAATACTCCGCGCCATAAATAGCTCGGCCAAAGAATTAGGAGCGTGTAGGATGGCGGAAAGCTTTACGACGACTAATCGTTTTTTCGACAATAAACATTATCCGCGCGGGTTCTCTCGTCACGGCGATTTCACCATCAAAGAAGCTCAACTGCTTGAGCGCCATGGTTATGCCTTTAACGAGCTGGATCTGGGTAAGCGTGAACCTGCAACCGAAGACGAAAAACAGTTTGTTTCTG
This sequence comes from Enterobacterales bacterium, assembly GCA_039593615.1. Taxonomy (GTDB): domain Bacteria; phylum Pseudomonadota; class Gammaproteobacteria; order Enterobacterales; family Enterobacteriaceae; genus Enterobacter. The sequence continues at coordinate 1,757 of JBCNOY010000017.1, forward strand.
TTTGCCGTGGTGAGCGTGAGCCGCAGTCTGAAGCGGAACGTGTGTGGATCAAGTATATGGCACGCATTAAGCGTCCAAAGCGCTTCCATACGCTGTCTGGCGGTAAGCCGCAGATGGAAGGTGCAGAAGACTACACCGAGTCTGATGACTAAGATGATAAGAAGGGGCTACGGCCCCTTTTTTTATGCCAGCAACTTCTGCAGATGCAGCAGCAAACGATCGATAGCGCGATAGCTCAGCGCCTCCTGCAAGTGTTTCCTCTCAATGTCAGTACATCCCTCCACGTCAGCAATGGTTCTGGCCACTTTCAGCAAACGCTGCCACGCACGTATGGATAGCCCAAAGCGCGTCAACGTCTCCTCCAGCCATACCGCATCCTCGCTGCTGTAAGGGCACACAATCACTGCCGGATCTCCGGCATTCGCCAGCCGCGCATTGAGCCTTTTCCGGCGCGTGCCATCTGTCTCGCCCGGGCGGGCCATTACCCGCTCGCGTACCTGCGCACTGCTTTCCCCGTGCTGCTGCTTCTGGCTGAGCGAGCCGCCCGGTAGCAGCGGGATTTCGAGAGATAAATCGAAACGGTCGAGGAACGGGCCGGATAACTTTCCCAGATAGCGCAGCGTCTGCTCCGGCGTACAGCGGTTATGGTTCCCCTGATAGTGGCCCGTCGGGCTGGGATTCATCGCCGCAATCAGCTGAAAGCGTGCAGGGAAAGTGACTTTGGCGCGGGAACGGGAAATGGCGATTTCGCCGGACTCCATCGGCTCGCGCAGCGCATCCAGCACGCGGCGCTCAAACTCGGGCAGCTCATCCAGAAACAGCACGCCGTTGTGCGCCAGCGAGATCTCGCCCGGCCGCGGTAGTGACCCGCCGCCGACCATCGCCGCCAGCGAAGCGCTGTGATGAGGCGTTCTGAATGGCCGTCGTCGCCACTGCATGAATGCAGCGGGGTATTGCTGCTGATCAGGCTGGCATCATTGCGGCGCTTTCCAGCGCTTCCTGATTATTAAGCGGCGGCAATAATTCCGCTCAGTCGGCTGGCCAACATGGTTTTACCGGTGCCTGGCGGCCCAATCAACAGCAGGTTATGCCCACCGGCGGCGGTAATCTCCAGCGCCCGCCTTCCCTGCTCCTGGCCAATAATATCGCTCAGGTCGCTCGCTGCCTCGTGCGGCACCGTTTCAGGCTGGTAGTGGGCGACCGTCAGCGCCGTCTGGTTATGCAGGAAAGCGCAGATCTCCACCAGATGCTTGCCCACCAGCGTTTCACCCTGTTGTATCAGGCCGACATCCTGTTGATTCTGCTCCGCTAAGACCATCTGACGCCCGGCCTGCAGTGCCGCCATGGCAGCCGCGAGATCGCGCCCGGAGACCCCACGCAGCGCGCCTGTAAGCGCGAGTTCACCCACGAACTCGTAGTCACTCAGCATCGGTGCTGTTAGCTGCTCTGAGGCCGCGAGAAGGGCAATAGCGATGGGTAAATCGTATCGTCCCCCTTCTTTAGGCAGATCGGCGGGTGCGAGATTGATGGTGATCCGCTTCGCAGGGAAAGGTCATAACCGCTATTGATTATTGCGCTGCGTACCCGATCCCGGGCCTCTTTGACCGTGGTTTCTGGTAAACCGACAAGCGTCAGGCCGGGCAGGCCATTGCTGATATGCACCTCGACCGTCACCAATGGCGCTGTAACGCCGAGAGCCGCACGCGTGTATAAACTGACTTTCGACAGTGACATTTGAACCGCTCCTTGTGCCTTTATCATTGCTGATTATCTATACGGCGATACGCTGAAACTATCGATCCCGCTGCGGTATTCAGGAAAATCGCTGCGCTTTTCATCCTGTTCATTAATTTTCGCAGCCAGATCGCAAAAGCAAAATAACGGTTGCGTCGCGGGCGTAATGAATAATTATCACAAATGCGAATAACCTTTTACTTACAAAGCGATAACGCGCGTCAGCTGCGCGCGTCATAAAATTCCGTATGAAAATTCTTGTTTTAATCCCCTGCAAACTGTGATACCTCTTTAGGTATTCCTTCGAACAAGATGCAAAAAGAACTGAAAATGAAAGCCCTTCTACGAGTGATTAGCCTGGTCGTGATTAGCGTGGTGGTGATTATTATCCCACCGTGCGGGGCTGCACTTGGACGAGGAAAGGCTTAGAAATCAAGCCTTAACGAACTAAGACCCCCGCACCGAAAGGTCCGGGGGTTTTTTTATGACTAGACGAAATATCAGCGAATAAGCGAGGAGCAGAGAATGAGGAGTAGCACAAAATTCTGTTTCTCCCGATTTATGACGGGGAACTAACTATGAATGGGGCACAGTGGGTAGTACATGCGTTGCGCGCGCAGGGAGTCGATACAGTATTCGGTTATCCGGGTGGCGCAATCATGCCGGTTTACGATGCACTGTATGACGGCGGCGTGGAACACCTCCTGTGCCGACACGAGCAGGGCGCAGCGATGGCCGCCATTGGTTATGCCCGCGCCACCGGCAAAACCGGCGTTTGCATGGCGACTTCCGGCCCGGGCGCCACCAACCTGATCACCGGCCTGGCTGATGCGCTGCTGGATTCCGTTCCCGTTGTCGCCATCACCGGGCAGGTGGCTTCTCCGTTCATCGGTACCGACGCTTTTCAGGAGGTCGATGTTCTGGGCTTGTCGCTGGCCTGCACCAAACACAGCTTCCTCGTTGAATCTCTGGAAGAGCTGCCGCGCGTCATGGCTGAAGCGTTCGCCAGGTCGCCAGCTCCGGCCGCCCTGGCCCGGTTTTGGTCGATATCCCGAAAGATATCCAGCTGGCGCAGCGGCGACCTGACGCCGCACCTGCTGCCGGTTGAAGAGGCACTGACGCCGCTCCCCGCATGCGAGCGGTTGGCGGAAGCGCGCGAGCTGCTGGCGCAGGCGCAAAAACCGATGCTGTACGTCGGCGGCGGCGTGGGCATGGCGCAGGCCGTTCCGGCCCTGCGTTAGAATTTATGGCGCAGGAGACCGGCATCCCGATGGTTTCTACCCTGAAAGGACTGGGCTGCGCCGGATGCCAGCAGACGATCCGCTCTATCTGGGCATGCTGGGGATGCACGGCACCAAAGCGGCCAACCTGGCGGTGCAGGCGTGCGATCTGCTGATTGCCGTCGGCGCCCGTTTCGACGACCGCGTGACCGGCAAGCTGAATACCTTCGCGCCGAACGCCAAAGTGATCCATATGGATATCGATCCGGCGGAGATGAACAAGCTGCGTCAGGCGCACGTCGCGCTGCAGGGCGATCTCAACGCGCTGTTGCCGGCGTTGCAGCAGCCGCTGGATATCAACGCATGGCGTCAGCACGCCGCTGACACGCCGAGCACGCCTGGCGTTACGACCACCCCGGCGAGGCGATCTACGCGCCGCTGCTGTTGAAGCAGTTGTCCGACCGTAAACCGGCAAACAGCGTGGTGACCACCGACGTGGGCCAGCACCAGATGTGGGCCGCGCAGCACATGACCTTCACCGCTCCGGAAAATTTCATCACCTCCAGCGGGTTAGGCACGATGGGCTTCGGTCTGCCAGCTGCCGTTGGCGCGCAGGTTGCCCGCCCGGACGATACCGTGATCTGTATCTCCGGTGACGGCTCCTTCATGATGAACGTTCAGGAGCTGGGCACCGTCAAGCGCAAGCAGTTGCCGCTGAAGATCGTGTTGCTGGACAACCAGCGTTTAGGGATGGTTCGCCAGTGGCAGCAGCTGTTCTTCGAGGGGCGTTACAGCGAAACCACCCTGACCGATAACCCCGATTTCCTCACGCTGGCCAGCGCCTTTGGCATCCCGGGCCAGCGCATCACCCGTAAAGATCAGGTTGAAGCGGCGCTCGACACCATGCTGAACAGCGAAGGGCCTTACCTGCTTCATGTCTCAATCGACGAACTCGAGAACGTCTGGCCGCTGGTACCGCCTGGTGCCAGTAACTCACAAATGATGGAGAAATTATCATGATGCAGCATCAGGTCGCCGTACAGGCTCGCTTCAACCCGGAAACGTTAGAGCGCGTTTTGCGCGTGGTGCGTCATCGTGGTTTTCAGGTTTGCTCTATGAATATGGAGACCGCCACCGATGCGCAGAACATCAATATCGAATTGACCGTTGCCAGCCCGCGGCCGGTCGACTTACTGTTTAGTCAGTTATCAAAGCTGGTAGACGTTGCCCATGTTGCCATCTGCCAGAGCACAACCACATCACAACAAATCCGCGCCTGAGGCGCGAAAGGAAAAGAACAATGACGACAAAAAAAGCTGATTACATTTGGTTCAATGGTGAGATGGTTCGCTGGGAGGACGCGAAGGTCCACGTGATGTCCCACGCGCTGCATTACGGCACCTCCGTGTTTGAAGGCATCCGCTGCTACGACTCGCACAAAGGGCCGGTGGTGTTCCGCCATCGCGAACACATGCAGCGTCTGCATGACTCAGCCAAAATTTACCGTTTCCCGGTATCTCAGAGCGTGGATGAGCTGATGGAAGCCTGCCGCGACGTGATCCGCAAGAACAACCTGACCAGCGCCTATATTCGTCCGCTGGTCTTCGTGGGCGACGTCGGTATGGGCGTGAACCCGCCAGCGGGCTACACCACGGATGTGATCATCGCCGCGTTCCCGTGGGGCGCTTACCTGGGTGCAGAAGCGCTGGAGCAGGGGATCGACGCGATGGTCTCTTCCTGGAACCGCGTTGCGCCAAACACCATCCCGACCGCCGCGAAAGCGGGCGGTAACTACCTCTCTTCCCTGCTGGTCGGCAGCGAAGCGCGCCGTCACGGCTATCAGGAAGGTATCGCGCTCGATGTGAACGGCTACATCTCCGAAGGTGCGGGCGAAAACCTGTTTGAAGTGAAAGACGGCATCCTGTTCACCCCGCCGTTCACCTCTTCCGCGCTGCCGGGCATCACCCGTGACGCCATCATCAAGCTGGCGAAAGACCTGGGTATCGAAGTGCGCGAGCAGGTGCTGTCCCGCGAATCGCTGTACCTGGCCGATGAAGTGTTCATGTCCGGTACCGCGGCTGAAATCACGCCGGTACGCAGCGTGGACGGTATCCAGGTGGGCGAAGGCCGCTGTGGCCCGGTCACCAAACGCATTCAGCAAGCGTTCTTTGGCCTCTTCACCGGCGAAACAGAAGATAAATACGGCTGGTTGGATCAGGTTAATCCGTAACGACAAGACAGACAGATAAGAATATCAGGTGGTTGTGCAGCACGCGCCCGCGTCCCATTACATAGTCAGACGGGAGTAAATAGAGCATGCCTAAGTACCGTTCCGCCACCACCACCCACGGCCGCAACATGGCGGGTGCCCGCGCCCTGTGGCGCGCCACCGGGATGACCGACGCCGATTTCGGCAAGCCGATCATCGCCGTGGTCAACTCCTTCACCCAGTTCGTGCCGGGCCACGTGCACCTGCGCGATCTGGGCAAGCTGGTCGCCGAGCAAATCGAAGCCGCCGGCGGCGTGGCCAAAGAGTTCAACACCATCGCGGTGGATGACGGCATCGCCATGGGCCACGGCGGCATGCTCTATTCGCTGCCGTCGCGCGAGCTGATCGCCGACTCGGTGGAATACATGGTCAACGCCCACTGCGCCGACGCCATGGTCTGCATCTCCAACTGCGACAAGATCACCCCGGGCATGCTGATGGCCGCGCTGCGCCTGAACATTCCGGTGATCTTCGTCTCCGGCGGCCCGATGGAAGCCGGCAAGACCAAGCTCTCCGACAAAATCATCAAGCTGGACCTGGTCGATGCGATGATTCAGGGCGCGGACCCGAACGTCAGCGACGCCGACAGCGAGCAGATCGAGCGCTCCGCCTGCCCGACCTGCGGCTCCTGCTCCGGCATGTTCACCGCCAACTCGATGAACTGCCTGACCGAAGCGCTGGGCCTGTCGCTGCCGGGCAACGGCTCGCTGCTGGCCACCCACGCCGACCGCAAGCAGCTGTTCCTCAACGCCGGCAAGCGCATCGTTGAGCTGACCAAACGCTACTACGAGCAGGACGACGCGAGCGTGCTGCCGCGCAACATCGCCAGCTTAAAGCGGCGTTCGAGAACGCCATGACCCTGGACATCGCCATGGGCGGTTCCACCAACACCGTTCTGCACCTGCTGGCCGCCGCGCAGGAAGGCGAGATCGACTTCACCATGGGCGACATCGACCGCCTGTCGCGCAAAGTGCCGCAGCTGTGCAAGGTCGCGCCGAGCACGCAGAAGTACCACATGGAAGACGTGCACCGCGCCGGCGGCGTCATCGGCATCCTCGGCGAGCTGGATCGCGCCGGCCTGCTGCACACCGACGTGCCCAACGTGCTCGGCCTGACCCTGCCCGAATCCCTCGACCAGTACGACGTCATGCTGACCAAAGACGACGCGGTGAAAAAAATGTTCCGCGCCGGCCCGGCGGGTATCCGCACCACCCAGGCGTTCTCGCAGGACTGCCGCTGGGACACCCTGGACGACGACCGCGCCGAAGGCTGCATCCGCTCGCGTCGAACACGCCTACTCCCAGGAAGGCGGCCTGGCCGTGCTGTACGGCAACTTCGCGGAAAACGGCTGCATCGTGAAGACCGCCGGCGTGGACGACAGCATCCTGAAATTCACCGGTCCGGCGAAAGTGTACGAAAGCCAGGACGAAGCGGTGGAAGCCATCCTCGGCGGCAAAGTGGTGGCCGGCGACGTGGTGGTCATCCGCTACGAAGGGCCGAAAGGCGGCCCGGGCATGCAGGAAATGCTCTACCCGACCACCTACCTGAAGTCGATGGGCCTGGGCAAAGGCTGTGCGCTGATCACCGACGGGCGCTTCTCCGGCGGCACCTCGGGCCTCTCCATCGGCCACGCCTCGCCGGAAGCGGCCAGCGGCGGCACCATCGCCCTGGTGGAAGACGGCGACATGATCGAAATCGACATTCCGAATCGCGGCATTCAGCTGGAGGTGAGCGATCAGGAAATCGCGGCCCGTCGTGAAGCGCAGGAAGCGCGCGGCGACAAAGCCTGGACGCCGAAAGACCGCCAGCGTGAAGTCTCCTTCGCCCTGCGCGCCTACGCGAGCCTTGCCACCAGTGCAGATAAAGGCGCGGTGCGCGATAAATCGAAACTTGGGGGCTAACGATGGCCGAGTCGCAACCCTTATCCGCCGCGCCCCTGAGGGGGCGGAATATCTGAGAGCGGTGCTGCGCGCGCCGGTCTATGAAGCCGTGCAGGTCACGCCGCTGCAGAAAATGGAAAAACTCTCTTCGCGCCTCGACAACGTCATTCTGGTGAAGCGCGAAGATCGCCAGCCGGTGCACAGCTTCAAGCTGCGCGGCGCCTACGCGATGATCGCCGGGCTGACCGACGAGCAGAAAGCGCGCGGCGTGATTACCGCTTCGGCGGGCAACCACGCGCAGGGCGTGGCGTTCTCGTCTCGCTCGGCCTGGGCATCAAAGCGCTGATCGTGATGCCGGTGGCCACCGCGGACATCAAAGTCGATGCGGTGCGCGGTTTCGGCGGCGAAGTGCTGCTGCACGGCGCCAACTTTGACGAAGCCAAAGCCAAAGCGATTGAGCTGGCGCAGCAGCAGGGCTTCACCTTGGTGCCGCCGTTCGATCACCCGATGGTGATTGCCGGGCAGGGCACGCTGGCGCTGGAGCTGCTGCAGCAGGATGCCCATCTCGACCGCGTCTTTGTGCCGGTGGGCGGCGGCGGCTTGGCCGCAGGCGTGGCGGTGCTGATCAAACAGCTGATGCCGCAGATCAAAGTCATTGCCGTCGAAGCGGAAGACTCCGCCTGCCTGAAAGCGGCGCTGGATGCCGGCCATCCGGTCGATCTGCCGCGCGTCGGGCTGTTTGCCGAGGGCGTGGCGGTGAAGCGTATCGGCGACGAAACCTTCCGCCTGTGCCGGGAATATCTCGACGATATCATCACGGTGGATAGCGATGCCATCTGCGCGGCGATGAAAGATCTGTTCGAGGACGTGCGTGCGGTGGCGGAACCTTCCGGCGCGCTGGCGCTGGCGGGCATGAAAAAATACATCGCAGCAGCACAACATTCGCGGCGAGCGTCTGGCGCACGTGCTGTCCGGCGCCAACGTGAACTTCCACGGTCTGCGCTACGTTTCCGAGCGCTGCGAGCTGGGCGAACAGCGCGAAGCGCTGCTGGCGGTGACCATTCCGGAAGAGAAGGGCAGCTTCCTGAAGTTCTGCCAGCTGCTGGGCGGTCGTTCGGTGACCGAGTTTAACTACCGTTTTGCCGATGCCAAAAATGCCTGCATTTTTGTCGGCGTGCGTCTGAGGCGCGGCCTGGAGGAGCGCAAAGAGATCCTCAACCTGCTGCATGAGGGCGGCTATCAGCGTGGTCGATCTCTCCGACGATGAGATGGCGAAGCTGCACGTGCGCTACATGGTCGGCGGGCGTCCGTCGAAGCCGCTGCGGGAACGTCTGTTCAGCTTCGAGTTCCCGGAATCGCCGGGCGCGCTGCTGAAGTTCCTGCACACGCTGGGCACGCACTGGAACATTTCGCTGTTCCACTACCGCAGCCACGGCACCGACTACGGCCGCGTGCTGGCGGCGTTTGAACTGGGCGAGCACGAGCCGGATTTCGAAACGCGGCTGAACGAGCTGGGCTATGAGTGCCACGACGAAACCCATAACCCGGCGTTCCGCTTCTTGCCTCGCCGGCTGAGTGTACAGCAGGGTGCCAGAACGCATCAATAAGCGGCTCATGGAGCCGCTTTTTTTGTACGCATACGCCAAGCTCAAACGGCGTTTTCTCGTCTGCGACGTTCCAGAATCATCACGCGATTGCGCACCGGTTCCGGGCTGTTTTCCAGCACCACTTCCGGCAGCAGCGCCACGCCGCAGCCGAGCGCCACCATCGACACCATCGCCTCATGGCCGCTGACGGTGGCGTAAATCGGCGGGTTGCTGATTTTCTGGCGGCGGAACCACAGCTCAATGCGGCGTCGCACCGGCCCCTGATCGGCCATGATAAACGGCACCGTCGACCAGTCCGGTTTTTCCACCGATACCTGGTTACGCACCGGGCAGGGCAGCGCCGGGGCAATCAGCACCACCGCCAGATTCTCCAGCATTGAGAAAAACGCCACCGCGCCGGGCAGCGTTTCCGGCTTGCCGGCAATGGCGAGATCCGCTTCGCCGGACACCACTTTTTCCATGGCGTCGGCGGCGTCGCCGGTGGTGAGCTTAATTTCCACCGGCGGATGCTCCGCGCGGAAGCGGTCGAGGATGGGCGGCAGATGGCTGTAGGCGGCGGTCACCGAGCAGAACAGATGCAGTTCGCCGGAGAGCGACGGCCCCTGCTGGTCGATCGAGTGCCGCAGCTGCTGATACTGCAACAGCGTCTGCTGGGCAAAAATGCGCAGCTCTTCGCCCGCTTCGGTGAGGGTGACGGTGCGGTTATCGCGCACGAACAGCGGCTGGCCGAGGTCTTCTTCCAGCCGCTGGATCTGGCGTGAAAGCGTGGAGGGGCTGACGTGCATCGCCCGCGCGCTGCGGCCAAAATGGCGGCTTTCCGCCAGGTGCAGGAACATTTTCAGATCGCGTAAATCCACCGATTCCACTCCCTCTTTTTACATTGCAAAAATTGCAATGTGACGTTGTGAATATATCAATTTCCGCAATAAATTTCCTGTTGTAATGTGGGTACATTCTCGGCGCTGAAACGCGAACTGAACAATAAGCACACACAACATCACGAGGTATCACCCATGGCTAACTACTTTAATACACTGAACCTGCGCCAGCAGCTGGCGCAGCTGGGCAAATGCCGCTTCATGGCGCGCGACGAATTTGCCGATGGCGCAAGCTACCTTCAGGGTAAAAAAGTGGTCATCGTCGGCTGTGGCGCCCAGGGTCTGAACCAGGGCCTGAACATGCGTGACTCCGGTCTGGATATCTCCTACGCCCTGCGCAAAGAAGCGATCGCCGAGAAGCGCGCTTCCTGGCGTAAAGCGACCGAAAACGGCTTTAAAGTGGGTACCTACGAAGAGCTGATCCCGCAGGCGGATCTGGTGGTTAACCTGACGCCGGACAAGCAGCACTCTGACGTTGTGCGTTCCGTACAGCCGCTGATGAAAGACGGCGCCGCGCTGGGTTACTCCCACGGCTTCAACATCGTTGAAGTGGGCGAGCAGATCCGTAAAGACATCACCGTGGTGATGGTGGCGCCGAAGTGCCCGGGTACCGAAGTGCGTGAAGAGTACAAGCGTGGCTTCGGCGTGCCGACGCTGATCGCGGTTCACCCGGAAAACGATCCGAAAGGCGAAGGCATGGCGATTGCCAAAGCCTGGGCAGCGGCGACCGGCGGCCACCGTGCGGGCGTGCTGGAATCCTCCTTCGTTGCCGAAGTGAAATCTGACCTGATGGGCGAGCAGACCATTCTGTGCGGCATGCTGCAGGCCGGTTCTCTGCTGTGCTTCGACAAGCTGGTGGCTGAAGGTCACCGACCCGGCTTACGCCGAAAAACTGATTCAGTTCGGCTGGGAAACCATCACCGAAGCGCTGAAGCAGGGCGGTATCACGCTGATGATGGATCGTCTGTCCAACCCGGCAAAACTGCGTGCTTACGCGCTGTCTGAACAGCTGAAAACCATCATGGCGCCGCTGTTCCAGAAACACATGGATGACATCATCTCCGGCGAATTCTCTTCCGGCATGATGGCTGACTGGGCGAACGACGATAAAAAACTGCTGACCTGGCGTGAAGAGACCGGTAAAACCGCGTTCGAAACTGCGCCGCAGTTTGAAGGCAAAATCGGCGAGCAGGAGTACTTCGATAAAGGCGTGCTGATGATCGCGATGGTGAAAGCGGGCGTTGAGCTGGCGTTCGAAACCATGGTGGATTCCGGCATCATCGAAGAGTCTGCTTACTATGAATCGCTGCACGAGCTGCCGCTGATTGCCAACACCATCGCCCGTAAGCGTCTGTATGAAATGAACGTGGTGATCTCCGATACCGCAGAATACGGTAACTACCTGTTCTCTTACGCCTGCGTACCGCTGCTGAAAGAGTTTATGACCACTCTGCAGACGGGCGATCTGGGCAAAGCGATTGCGGAAGGCGCGGTGGACAACGCGCAGCTGCGCGATGTGAACGAAGCGATTCGCAGCCCACCAGATCGAAACAGTGGGCCGCAAACTGCGTGGCTACATGACCGATATGAAACGTATCGCGGTAGCGGGCTAAGGCACGCGAGACACAGTTTTCAGCACACTCAAACCCCGGCTTGCCGGGGTTTTTTTATGTCTTGTGTCTGGGGGGGCAGAAGCGTTTCTCTCACCCTCACCCTGGCCCTCTCCCGCTGGCGGGAGAGGGAACCGTTTGGTGCGGGCTGATGTTTCTACACTTATCTATCAACATCGCGCGGACGCTCCCTCTCCCGTTTACGGGAGAGGGCCGGGGTGAGGGCCAGGGTGAGGGAAACACCGCACCATCCCCACACCGCCAATAAAAAACCCGGCCGGAGCCGGGTTCTGTCAACACGCAATCAATCACACCGCTTCATACAGCGTCTGATGGCGTGTCTCTTTACAGGCGATCAGCGCAATCAGCGTCAGCGCCGCCATGGCCGCCAGATAGACGCCCACATAGAACAGACCGTAGTTCGCCTGCAGCCAGGTGGCGATATACGGCGCTACGGAGGCGCCCAGAATAGACGACACGTTGTAGGAGAACGACGCGCCGGTATAACGCACTTCGGTCGGGAACAGCTCTGGCAGCAGCGCGCCCATCGGGCCGAAGGTCAGCCCCATCAGGCTCAGGCCAATCAGCAGGAAGCCCATCACCAGCGCCGGGCTACCGGAACCCAGCAGCGGCGGGAAGACGAACAGCGCAAAGAGAATGATAAGCGTGGTAATGGTGATCATCGTTTTGCGACGGCCAAAACGCATCCGCCAGCAGGCCCGCAATCGGCACCATCACGCCAAAACCGATCACCGCCACCATCAGCATCCACAGCAAGCTTCGTTACGCGGGATAACCGAGCCCAACCGGCGGCGGCGGCGGTGCTGTAGGTCATCGAATACACCGTCATGATGTAGAACAGCGTGTAGGTTGCCAGCATGATAAACGTGCCCAGCACGGTCACGCGCACGTGTTTGGTCAGCAGCGTACCCAGCGGCATTTTCACCTGCTTGTTCGCTGCGGCCACTTTGGCGAACACCGGCGTCTCATGCAGCGAAACGCGCACATACAGGCCAATCAGCACCAGCACGGCGGAGAGGACAAACGGCACGCGCCAGCCCCAGTTCATGAACTGTTCATCGGTCAGCAGCCAGGAGAGCAGCAGGAACGTGCCGTTGGCAAAGAAGAAGCCAATCGGTGCGCCCAACTGCGGGAAAGAGCCGTACAGCGCGCGTTTGTTCGCCGGGGCGTTCTCGGTGGCCAGCAGCGCTGCGCCGCCCCATTCGCCGCCCAGTCCCAGACCCTGACCAAAACGCGCCAGCGCCAGCAGCACCGGCGCCAGAATGCCGATGGTCTCATAGCTCGGCAGCAGGCCGATCACCACGGTGGAGATGCCCATGGTCAGCAGCGAGGCCACCAGCGTCACTTTGCGGCCAACGCGATCGCCAAAGTGTCCAAACAGCGCAGAGCCAATCGGACGCGCAACAAAGGCGATGGCGAAGGTCGCCAGCGACTGCAGCGTGGCCGCCGTCGGGTCGCCCTGCGGGAAGAAGATATGCGGGAAGACGATCACCGCGGCGGTGGCGTAGATATAGAAGTCGAAGAACTCGATGGCGGTGCCGATCAGCGAGGCGACGACGACTTTATTGCGTGAGTTTACCGGTGTGCCGTCGTGTGGTTGGTCGGGTGTTTCGGAGATGGAGGCTTGCATAACTGTTTCTTAATTGTAAGTGTCAAACGAAAGGCATCTTACGCACCTGTTTTGCCGCATTCAATGACGAAAAACCGCGTCACACCGGGCTTTGGCGGCGAAAAAGAGGATAATTTCTGAGTTACGGCAATCGGCGGCGGATGGGAATGGGAAGTGCGGCTTTTCTGGCGTGATTCTCTGCAAAAGGGCCAAATAAAAGTGACCCTCCAGCGTTTCCTGCTGGTTTTTGCTGCTTTAGTAGCCAGCAGGAAACATTTTTTGCTGTTGCGGCAAATGTAACTGAATTGTCGCGTTACGCCGGGTGATGCGGCTGCGACATCTCGGGATCATCTTTGTATTCGGCGGTGGCGATCCACGCGGCGCAGAACAGCGTCAGACGCGCGAAGAAGTAGAAGAACGCCATCAGCCCCAGCACCGATCCAAAGGCCGCGCCGGAGGGCGACTTCGCCAGCTACGGCAGCGTCATGGTCATCACGAACTTGATCACCTCAAAGCCGATCGCCGCGAGCAACGTGCCGCGCAGCAGCGCTTTTTTGCGCGGTTTGTGGCGCGGCAGCATCCAGAAAATCCACAGGAACAGCAGATAGTTGGCGAAGATCGAGATCGACAGCGCGATCAGCGTCAGCGCCGGCCGCAGCCATTCGATGCCGTCCAGCCCCAGCGCATTGACGATCGCCGCCTGCGCCGACCCGGCGACCGAAGTCAGCGACAGCGTAATGATCAGCGCGACCAGCAGGCCAATCAGCGAAACAAAGTCGCGGAGATATTTCACCCAGATTTTCTCCTGGTCCTGCGGCTTGCGCTCCCAGACGTCGCGCGACTGGGCGCGAATCGCCTCGCGCAGGTTGCCCATCCAGTTAATGCCGGAGTAGAGCGCCAGCAGCAAGCCGGTCATGCCCACGGTGGTGCGCTGCTGAATGGCGGTATTGACGGTGTTTTTCAGCGTGCTGGCCAGCGTCGGGTCGCTGATGCTGTTGACGATTTTGTTGATCAACTCCGGCCAGCAGATCCGGGTTGGAGGCCAGCACAAAGCCGGCCGCCGCAAACGACACCATCAGGATCGGGATCAGCGACAGGAATGAAAAATAGGTGATGGCGGCACCAAACTGGCTTCCCAGGCGATCGTTAAAGCGCTCCGGCGCGCGCAGAAGGTGCGCCACTGCCGGGATCGCCTGAAACCAGGCGGCAAAGCGTGAGACGCGCCTGATCGAGCCATCCACCGTTTTGTTCCCGGTTTTGATATCAATCAGCGGCTTAGCTTCAGCCGCTGAGGCTTTTGTGGTTTTGTCCGTCATAGACCTTCTGCATCCTGTTCACAGCGAAAATAAAATTATAGCCTGCCCGTTCAGGTCACGTATTCCTGCAGCACCTGACTCAGCCACTCCATAAACACCCGCACGCGGCGCGCCACGTTGCGACGGTGAGGATAGAGCAGGGAAATCGGCATCGGTTTGGCCGGGAAGTGGTGCAGCACTTCGACCAGCTGGCCGGATTCCAGCAGCGGCTGCACGCCAATCGCCGGTACCTGAATAATGCCCAGCCCGGCGAGACAGGCGGCGCGATAGGTTTCGGTGCTGTTTACCGTCACCACGCCGCCGGTCTGCACGTAGTGGCACTGTTTGCCATCAAAGTACTCAAAGCCCGGCGAGGGCTGCCCCAACTGTTGGGTATAGTGCACCATGGCGTGCTGGCCGAGATCGTCCAGCCGCACCGGCATGCCGAAGCGGGAAAGGTAGCCAGGGCTGGCGCAGTTGATCAAGGCGTGCGAGCCAATTTTTCGCGCAATCAGGCCGGAATCTTTCAGTTCGCCAACGCGCACCACGCAGTCAAACCCCTCGCGGATCACATCCACCAGACGATCGCTGCTGCTCAGTTCAATCTCCACGCCCGGATAGTGCTGCAAAAACTCCGGCAGACGCGGCAGGATAAAACCGGTCGCCATTGCCACCGACATATCGACGCGCAGCTTGCCGCTCAGCGTGGCAGGATCGTGCTGGAACAGGCTGTCCATATCATCCAGCATCGACAGCAAATCCAGGCAGCGATCGTAATACACCAGCCCATCCTGGGTGAGATGCACGCGGCGCGTGGTGCGGTGCAGCAGGCGTGTGCCCATCTGATTTTCCAGCGCCTGCAGCTGGCGGGACACACTGCCCTTGGGTAAACCCAGACTCTCAGCCGCGCGGGTAAAACTGCCCATTTCCGCGACCCGCACAAACACCTGCATAGCGTGAATTTTATCCATAGTTGTTCACCGATTGTTGTTGTTAGTGAAACAGTGCTGTGTATTCCCCTGCGTTTATAGATCAATTATTCGCGAATATCCTTAATCCGTGTTCAATTTTCCAACCGGAGCGAAACATGTCTCATAAAATTGCATTGATTACCGGCGGTAACCGCGGTCTGGGCAAGAATGGCGCGCTAAAACTGGCCGCTAAGGGCGTCGATATTCTGTTTACCTGGCGCGGTCATGCTGAAGAAGCGCAGGCGGTCGTGAAGGAGATTGAGGCGCTGGGCGCGCGTGCGGTGGCGCTGCAGCTGGATGTGGGCGACAGTAAGCAGTTCGATGACTTTGCGGCGCGGGTCAAAGCAACGCTGAACGAGACCTGGCAGCGCGATAGCTTTGATTATTTCGTGAACAACGCTGGCCACGTCATTACAAGCTGTTGGCCGAAACCAGTGAAGAGGAGTTTGATGCGCTGGTGAATGTGCATTTCAAAGGGCCGTATTTCCTGACGCAGAAACTGCTGCCGCTGATCGCCGATGGTGGACGCATCCTGAACATTTCCAGCGGTCTGACGCGTATGACGCTGCCGGGTTCAGGTACTTACGCCGCCATGAAAGGGGCGATGGAAGTGCTGACGCGCTATCAGGCGAAAGAGCTGGGCGAGCGCCGCATTCGCGTCAACATTCTGGCACCGGGGGCGATTGAAACCGACTTTGGCGGCGGTCGCGTGCGCGACACGAAAGATCTGAACGCGCATATCGCTTCAGTGACCGCGCTGGGCCGCGTTGGTCTGCCGGATGACATCGGTGATGCCATCAGCGCGATCCTGAGCGACGAAACCGGCTGGATTACCGCCCAGCGTATCGAGGCCTCCGGCGGTCAGGCACTGTAAAAACATCGCGCTGCGACCGAATCGTGTTAACCAACGGAGCAGCGCCCGTTTTACACCTCAATCGTGCCATCAATCAGGGTGAGGGTTTGCCCGCCGATCCAGATTGTCTCACCGGCAAAACGCACCACAATGCGACCGGCACGCTGGATGGCGCTGCCCTGACGCGCGCAGTAATCCTGCCGCTGGCCCTGCGCCGCCAGATAGCGTGCCAGACAGGCGTTGGCGCTGCCGGTGACCGGATCTTCGACCAGGCTACCGTTCTCGACCAGCAGCGCGCGCACCTCGTACTGCGCCTCTGCGTCCTGCGGCAGCGGGCCAAACAGGGCGATGCCGTTCACGCCCGCATGCTGCTGCAGCCGCAGTAAATCGTCCGCCTGGGTGACCACCTCCAGCACCGCCTGCGCGCTGCTCATCGGAATCAACAGCCAGCGAATCCCCATATCCGCCACGGCTGGCGTCTGGCTGAGATCGAACGCGTCACTGTGCAGTGCGCTGCTCATCAGCGCATCACTGAACGGCGTCAGGCTGGCGTCCGGCGCGGCAAAGGCCAGCGTACCGTCAGCGCCAATCTGTACCTCAACCAGGCCCACGCCGCACTCCTGCACAATCTTACCCGCTGTTTTCAGGGGCCAGCCAGCTTCCAGCAAGGCATGCGCGGTGCCAAGCGTGGGATGTCCGGCAAACGGCAGCTCGCCGCCGGGCGTAAAAATGCGCACACGATAGTCGGCTGTGGCATCCTGTGGTGGCAGCACGAAGGTGGTTTCCGACAGATTGGTCCAGCGTGCGATGGCCGCCAGCTGTGCGTCGCTCAGACCCCAGGCATCCATAATCACCGCCAGCGGATTGCCGCTGAACGCGCCTGTGGAGAACACATCCACTTGTTTAAACGCCACCTGCATGTTCGCTCCTTTCCTCATTGAGGTTGTCTGAAATCCGGATTTACATCCTGCTGATTGCTTAAGGCGTCTAACAGGACTATGAATAGATTAACAATTCTGCCAGCGGAGTCCGCTATGTTAAAAATTCTGGGCCGTAACTCGTCAATCAACGTTCGTAAAGTGCTGTGGCTCTGTTCAGAGCTGGATATTGCCTGGGAGCACGAGCCGTGGGGCGAAGACCCGCAGTCGTTGCACTCACCGCAGTTTATGGCGCTCAATCCCAACGCCATGGTGCCGGTGATCATCGAAGATGACTTCGTGATGTGGGAGTCCAACGCGATTCTGCGCTATCTCGCCAACAGCAACGGCGGTGAATGGCTCTACCCGGATAATCCGCGCGCGCGTGCGCCGGTCGATCAGTGGATGGACTGGCAGGCCACCGAGCTCAACACCTCATGGCGCTATGCTTTTATGTCGCTGGTGCGCAATTCGCCAGCCCATCAGGATCCGCGCCTGCTGGCTGCCGCCATCAAGGGCTGGAGCCACACCATGGGTATTCTTAATCAGCAGCTGGAAAAAACCGGGCGCTACGTCGCGGGCCGTAACTTTACCCTGGCCGATATTCCGGTTGGCCTGGCGGTGAACCGCTGGTTTGAAACCCCGCTCGACCATCCGGACTTCCCTGCCGTGCAAACCTATTATGAGCGCCTGACGGAACGCGAGGGTTACACTACCTGGGGCCGCAACGGTAAGCCCTGATCCTGACCCGGCGCGATACCGGTGATTTCACAGGCCAGCGCGCCGGTGCGTTTCAGTGCCCAGGTGTACCGCTCATCAAACGGATAGCAACAGGAGAGACGCAGCGCATGGCGATAGCGATCGCTCAGTGAATAGAGCGCGCCCGGCGTGACGCAAATCTGCTCCTGCAACAGGCGATGGAACATCTCCACCGTGTCAACCTTACCCGGCAGCTCGACCCAAAACACAAAGCCGCCGCGCGGCAGGGTAGCGCGCGTGCCCTGCGGGAAGTGACGGGCAATGATGCCGCGCGCCGCATCCAGATTGGCGGCATAGCGACGCCGCAGCGAACGCAGATGGTGATCATAACCGCCACTGGCAAGGAATTCGGCCAGCGTTTCGCTCAGCAGTTTTGATTCGGTCATCGACGATACCGCTTTCAGCCGCGCAATCGCCGGGTGGAAGCGGCCGGCAGCCGTCCAGCCCACGCGAAAATCGGGCGCGACGGTTTTGGTGAAGCTGGTGCAGTAAATCACCCAGCCGTCGCGGTCAAAGGCTTTGACCGGCGGCGACAGCGGCCAGTCAAACTGCAATTCGTCATACAGCCCATCCTCCAGCAGCGGAATGTGGTAAGTGTTCACTAACTTCGCGAGACGCTTTTTATTCTCCAGCGGCATCACGTAGCCCAGCGGATTCTGCGCGCCCGGCATAGCGATCAGCGCCTGAATGCGCTGCTCCTGCAGCAGCATCTCCAGCGCGTCCAGCGACAGGCCGTTTTGCGGATCGGTGGGGATTTCCAGCGCCTTCAGCCCGAGTGAGGCCAGCAGCGGGAACAAAAAGAAGTAGGTCGGCGATTCCAGCCCGACGCAGTCGCCCGGCTTCGTCACCGCACGCAGCGCCAGCTGCAGCGCCTCCATGCAGCCGTGGGTCAGGGTGATGTCCGCGACAGTCAGATTCAGGCCGGTGTGCAGACTACGGCGCGCAATCTCCTCCCGTAAGCGCTCACTACCCGGCGGAAGCGCATAACGACCAATGATGTCGTTATCGCGGCGAATAAGGGAGGCGGTAATGCGTCCCAGTTTCGCCGCCGGAAACAGCTCACTATCCTGCGGGCAGGCCAGCGAAATATTGGTGTAGTCGGGGTGATTCTGCGCGGCGAACACCTGCTCGATCAGTTCTAGTTTTTGTGTGCTGGGGTCATTGACGCTGGCGCTCATCGGCCTGAGCGGTCGCGTCACCGCGGGCAGCACGCCACGCACGTAGTAGCCCGACTGCGGACGGGCTTCTATCAGGCCGCGATCTTCCAGGATATGCCAGGCACTTAACACGGTATTGATGCTGACCTGGTGCGACTGCGCCACGCGCCGGATGGCCGGCAGGCGCTTACCCGGCTTCAGCGTGCCCTGATGGATAGATTCGGCAAAACTGTCCGCCAGCTGCTGGTACAGCGTCTGGCCGGATGAGAGAGGAAGGGACACAAAAGCCTCCGCGCGCAATAGGTACAATTTAAAATTGCCTTAACTGTATCCATCACAATAGTGATTTTGTGTCTCTGTTGCCATTGTAATTTGCGCATTAGCATGGTGCTTCGTTGATTCTCAGGGAAACGCACCATGCTCGATCCATCCTTCTTTAGCTACGTTACGGTGATGTCGATTACACCGGGTCCGAACAATCTGTTACTGGCAACGTCCGGCGTCAATTTTGGCTTCCGGCGCACGCTGCCGATGCTGTTTGGCATCCTGCTCGGCTGTGCGTTACAGATGCTGCTGGCGAGCGTGGCGCTGGAGCTGCTATTGCACTGGATGGCGTCGGTGCGGTTGCCGCTGACGGTGGTGGGATGCAGCTATTTGCTGTGGCTGTCGTGGAAAATCTTCCGCGCCGGTGCGCCGCAGCTGCGCGAACGTCCGCGTCCGATGACCCTGCTGGGCGGCGTGTGTTTCCAGGCGGTGAATCCCAAAGCCTGGCTGATGGTCACCAACGTGGCGCTGATGTACGCCAACAGCAACGGTGTGCTGGCGGTGCTGCTCGGCTTCGCCGCCCTCAACCTGCCGTGCATTTTAATCTGGGCAGCGCTGGGCGATCGGCTGCGCCATCACCTGCAGATTGCGTGGAAACGTCAGGCGTTCAACACGCTAATGGCGCTGTCGCTGGTGGCAACCACCGGCTGGATGCTGTATGACGCGCTGCTATTGAGCTGATGCTACGGCGTTAGATGGCGCGGTAAGCAGGGGCACCATATGGGGGGCTGGTCAGTTAACGAAGCCGTACGACGCACCCTGATGTAGCGGCGCGATTTATCGCGCAATGTGCAATGTATTGTGCCGCTAACAAACGCGCGCTTCCTGGTGAATAAATCCCAGGCTGAACCGTCAGGGATTGCGTCATCCAAAGGGCGACACCGTAATCAAAAAAAGAGGCCGCGATTGCGGCCTCAGTCAGGTCTGTATTTACCGGTTGAAGGGACAGGCGTCGCCGCTTACTTGCCCACCACATGGGCGGTTTCACGGCATTCGTCGTTGGCGGCTTCCGGCGTGATGACCGGTGCATAATCCAGCTGCAGCACGCGACTGGTTTCGGCCAGCACCTTCTCGGTCAGCGCCACGTCGCCGTTCAGCTTGCGGCCCCACGACGGGATTACCGCGCGGATTTTAGTTTGCCACTCGGGCGAGCGCATTTGCTCCGGGAACACTTTCGCCATCAGCTCCAGCATAATCGGTGCTGCGGTGGAGGCGCCCGGTGACGCGCCCAGCAGCGCAGAGATCGAGCCGTCGGCCGAGGTGACCACTTCGGTACCGAGACGCAGCACGCCGCCCTCTTTCTCATCATTTTTGATGATTTGCACGCGCTGACCGGCCGTGACCAGCTTCCAGTCTTCCTGTTTTGCCTGCGGCACATAAGCGCGCAGCGCTTCCATACGATCGTCATCGCTCTGCAGCACCTGATCGACCAGATATTTCACCAGATCGAAGCTTTTCAGCCCAACCTGCATCATCGGCAGCAGGTTACTGCTGTTCATCGCGCCGAACATATCCAGCAGCGAGCCCTGCTTGAGGAATTTGGTGGAGAAGGTCGCAAACGGGCCAAACAGCAGCACCTGCTTGCCATCCAGTACGCGGGTATCAACATGCGGTACCGACATCGGTGGTGCGCCCACGCTGGCTTTGCCGTATACCTTCGCCATGTGCTGCGCCACCACGTCCGGGTTTTCCGTGACGAGGAACGAGCCGCCCACCGGGAAACCAGCGTAGCCTTTTACTTCCGGGATGCCGGTTTTTTGCAGCAGCGGCAGCGCGGCACCGCCGGCGCCGATAAACAGCTGGCGCGCGGTCAGCACCCGCGACTCACCGCTGGCGAGGTTGTGCAGGCTTACCTGCCAGCGCCCATCGCTCAGGCGCTTGATATCGCGCACTTCCTGACGCAGACGCAGGCGGAAATTCTCTTTCTTCTCCAGCGCGGCAATCAGCTGGCGCGTCACTTCACCGAAGTTAACGTCGGTGCCCATGTCGGTCCAGGTGGCGGCCACTTTCTGCTTGCGGTCACGCCCGTTCATCACCAGCGGAATCCACTCAGCGATCTGGTCACGATCTTCGGAGTAGTTCATGCCGCGGAACAGGGTGCTTTTCTGCAGCGCCTGGAAGCGCTTGCGCAGGAAAGCCACGTTGGCCTCGCCCCAGACAAAACTCATGTGCGGCGTGCTGTGAATAAAGCTTTGTGGATTACTCAGGTTGCCTTTCTGTACGTGATACGCCCAGAACTGGCGGGAAATCTGGAAGGATTCGTTAATCGCCACCGCTTTGGCAATGTCGATGCTGCCATCCGCTCTTTCGGGCGTATAGTTCAGCTCGGCCAGCGCCGCGTGGCCGGTGCCGGCATTGTTCCAGCCGTTAGAGGATTCGACCGCGACATCATCCAGCCGCTCGACCATCTCAATCGACCAGTCTGGCTCGAGATCCTGCAGCCAGGTGCCTAAGGTAGCACTCATCACGCCTGCGCCGATCAGCAGGACATCTACGTCTTTTCGTTCCTGAAGGTGTGTGCTTTCCATGCCAGCGGCGGCTAGCGCCAGATTTACCGCAGTGTTGCTCATGAGGCGACATCTCCTCTCTGTTGCCCTGAAGCTCAACAGGTTCGCAGGCGAAACAGCCACGCTTTTTGCAAGCGCGTTGCGCTATTTCTCAAAGGTTAAGACTCAGGTTTAAGCCATAGGTGTGATAACGGTTAACTGCACGTTATGCATATGCATTCGAATATAACATTCTCGTATCGGAATTAAACGTTTGTTTATTTTTTAAATGCAGAAATGATTCAGCATAAGAATTAATCAGCCCGACGGCGCTGCCATAAGGGATTTTTATCCCCTAATCAGGCAGTTATAGTAACGTAGTTGTTGCGACAGTGTGAGGGAAATGGAGAGGGTTGATTTCACACGGTGAGCTGGATCACAAATTAACGCATTGAAAACGATAGGTTTTAGCGAAATTGATTTTTTATGCGGATTTTATGTTGCCTGATGTTTCGCCAGATCGTGTAAAAATAATGTTACATTTGTGTGACTTTTAATTTGGGCACCGTGTCAGGCGCCCGTCAGAAGAAAAATGCATCACGCGCACCGCTCAGCGCAGCTGGAACCAGCGGCGCCAGACGAAGCGGATAATGAAAAACTCAACGGTACCCAGCAGCAAAAACCAGACGCAGAACACCATGGTGTACAGCTGATTCACATCCTGCAGATGCAGAGCCTGCTGCAGCTGTTTTGCCAGCGCCACGCCAAACGAAGGGGCGGGCAGCAGTAGCGCCGAAAGAAAGCCCAGCAGCAGAATGCCGCCCGGGATGATCAGCGTTTCAAATGGGTTTTTCATCGCATTATTCCAAATCAGTTAGCGCGGGCATTAGCGCATAAAACCGCGGCGCGGTGCAATCCCCGCAGCAGCGTACGCTAAGAAATTTCTTCTATTCCATCCACTTAGCTGCAGAAATAGCGGCAGTTAAGAGTTATAGCCTTTGCTATACTTAAACCCATGATTTTGTTGTCTTTTTTTTGGCGGGTTGGCGTGCTAGACTGCGCGCACTTTTTCATTACTGAACCCGATATGCGGACAAAGTGCAGGCTTAATCGTCTTATTTCACCGCATTGACTGAAAACCATGACATTTATCGCAACCCTGATTCTGGCCTTTGGTATGTCGATGGACGCTTTCGCTGCAGCACTGGGCAAAGGCGCGTCGCTGTATCGTCCGGGCTTCAAAGAAGCATTACGCACAGGGCTGATTTTTGGCGTCATTGAAATGCTGACGCCGCTGGTGGGCTGGGCCATCGGGCTGGCCGCCAGCCACTACATTATGGCGTGGGATCACTGGGTGGCATTTGGTCTGCTGGGCATTCTTGGTGGCCGCATGATCATGGAAGGTTTCCGTCAGACGGCCGACGAGCCGTGTGAAGCGCCGCAGCGCCACGGCTTTATGGTACTGGCGCTGACGGCGGTAGCGACCAGCCTTGATGCGCTGGCGGTGGGGGTTGGCCTCGCGTTCCTGCAGGTTAACATTGTGCTCACCGCGCTCACCATCGGTGCGGCTACCACTATCATGGCGACCACCGGTGTGCTGGTCGGCCGCTTTATCGGTCCGGTAATGGGCAAATGGGCGGAAGTGCTGGGCGGCGTGGTACTGATCAGTATTGGCTGCACCATCCTGATTGAGCACTTAGGGCTGTTCCGTTAACGTCTGGCACCCTGAGGTGGGCGCGTTTTTGTGATCTGGTTCAAAAATAATTGCGTGAAAAATGCGCGGGCGTTATAATTTTCGCGTAATTCTTCAACAATTTTTGTATCAGGTGCACCATGAAACGTTTTTTCCGCTCCGTGTTTCGCTCTTATGTTGAGACCTTCAAACACGTACCGCCGGGCGCCTTAAACTAAGCGCTCCGCCAGAAACCCTCGATAATCGCGGTCAGGGATCGACCTGTGGTTATCACCCGGCGCCGTTCCCCTCTGCGCACCTCTGTCACCAAAACTCACAAACATTAATTACTTTACCCTCAGGTCATACCGCTTTTCCGTCTGGCTTTTGATAACCTGCGCGCAAATTCTCTATAACATTGAGGCCATCATGCAGCTGTGCAGTTTTTCTCTTATTGACCAGGCAAGAAAAAGTTATGGCATCGTGCAACCCGACGGCGTGATCGATCTCGGTGCGCGGCTGGGCGAAAGCTGTCCGGATTTGAAAACTCTGCTGCAGCGCGGTGGCCTGAGTGACCTGCAGGTGTACCTGAGCGAGCCGGTGGACTATGCCTTCAGCGCGATTCGCTTCCTGCCGGTGGTGGAAAACCCAGGCAAAGTCTTCTGTGTTGGTATGAACTATGCCGACAAGCGCCAGGAGTTTGCCGCCACGCTCGACGCGCCGACGCTGTTCGTACGCTTTGCCGATTCGCTGGCAGCACACGAGCAGCCCCTGCTGAAACCGGCGACCACGGCTGAATTTGATTACGAAGGCGAGCTGGCGGTGATCATCGGCAAGGCTGCTTATCAGGTAAAAGCCGCCGATGCGCTACAGCATGTAGCGGGCTACAGCTGCTTTATGGATGCCACGGTGCGCGACATGCAGTTCACCTGGTTTACCGCAGGCAAAAACTGGCAGCAAACCGGCGGCTTTGGCCCGTGGATGACCACCGCCGACGACATCCCGGACCCGCAGCAGCTGGCGATCAAAACCTGGCTGAATCAGCGCGAAGTGCAGAACGATACCACGGCCAGCATGGTGCATCCGGTGGCGAAGATCATTGAATACATTTCGGCGTTTAGTCCGCTGTCACCGGGCGATGTCATCATCACCGGCTCACCGGGCGGCGTGGGGAAAAAGCGTACGCCACCGCTGTTTATGTTCCCTGGCGATGAGATCGAAGTGGAAATTGAGAAGATTGGTCGTCTGCGCCACCGCATCGTCTGACGCATTGCTGCGCGGTGGCGAACGTTGCACAGCCACCGCGCTACCGTTTAAATAAATATTCAACAATACGAAATGTCCCGAATTTATATTTAAATGGCGCAGATTTAGTTATCAGGTTAAATAATTATTGTTAAGTTAATTTTCCTGCAATGTATTGCGTAAATATTTTTGTGATCGCCAACTAATTCCCTCGCTTTGCTATAGTTAAAATTAAAAGCAGCGGCGTATTATCGTCCACTGCCGATTCCGGCATGGAAATAAGGGATGATAATGAAAACCATCAGTCGCGAGATCATTAACGATCTCATTGACCGCGTGGGCGGTCGGGAAAATATTCTGTCACTTTCGCACTGTATTACCCGCCTGCGCTTTGTGCTGCAGGATGTCGACAAAGCCGATCCGGCGGCCATCCGCGCCACGCCCGGCGTTAAAGGATGCTTTAACGCTGCCGGACAGTTTCAGGTAATTATTGGAACCGAAGTTGACACTTATTATAAAGCGTTAGTTGAAGCACTAAATATTAGTGAGACCTCTAAGGAGCAGATTAAATCCGCGGCGCGCAGCCAGATGAAATGGCACGAGGCATTATTATCCCATTTTGCCGAGATATTTTTCCCGCTGCTGCCGGCGCTGATCAGCGGCGGTTTAATTCTCGGTTTCCGTAACGTGATCGGCGATAGTGCCGATGAGCGATGGTAAAACCCTGGCGCAGATGTATCCCGGCGCTGAAAAGGGTGTACGACTTCCTGTGGCTGATTGGCGAAGCGATCTTCTTCTATTTGCCGGTGGGGATCTGCTGGTCCGCGGTGCGCAAGATGGGCGGTACGCCGATCCTCGGGATCGTGCTGGGCGTCACGCTGGTTTCACCGCAGCTGATGAATGCGTATCTGATTGGCCAGCCAGGTGCCGGAAGTGTGGAACTTCGGCTGGTTCAGCATTGATCGGGTCGGCTATCAGGCGCAGGTGATCCCGGCGCTGCTGGCCGGGCTGGCGCTGGGCGAAAATCGAACTGGCGCTAAAACGTATCGTGCCCGCCTATCTGACTCTGGTGGTGGTGCCGGTGTGTTCGCTGCTGCTGGCGGTGTTCCTGGCGCACTGCCTTGATCGGTCCGTTTGGCCGCATGATTGGCGACGGCGTGGCCTTCGCGGTGCGTCATCTGATGACCGGCAGCTTCGCCCCGATTGGCGCCGCGCTGTTTGGCTTCCTGTATGCGCCGCTGGTGATCACCGGCGTGCACCAGACCACGCTGGCCATTGATATGCAGATGATCCAGAGCATGGGCGGCACGCCGGTATGGCCGCTGATTGCGCTGTCCAACATTGCGCAGGCGTCTGCGGTGGTCGGCATCATCATCGCTAACAAAGAGCGTGCTGAACGCGACCTCTCCGTGCCGGCCGCCATCTCCGCCTACCTCGGCGTCACCGAACCGGCGATGTACGGCATCAACCTCAAATACCGCTTCCCGATGCTGTGCGCGATGATCGGCTCCGCGCTGGCGGGCCTGCTGTGCGGCCTGAACGGCGTGATGGCCAACGGCATCGGCGTCGGCGGCCTGCCGGGCATCCTCTCTATCCAGCCACAGTTCTGGCTGATTTACTCGCTGGCGATTCTGGTGGCGATTCTCGTTCCGCTGCTGCTGACCATCATCATCACCAAACGTAAAGCGGCAACCGCCATCATCAGCCAGGCCGAGGTGCAACATGAACAGGCACGCTGAATACCCTTCCTCACTGGTGGCAGAAACGGCGTCATCTACCAAATTTATCCCAAGAGTTTTCAGGACAGCAGGGGCCGCGGCACCGGCGATTTGCGCGGCGTGACCCAGCGGCTGGACTATCTGCAGCAGCTGGGCGTCGACGCCATCTGGCTGACGCCGTTCTATGTCTCACCGCAGGTGGATAACGGCTACGACGTGGCGGATTACACCGCCATCGATCCCGCCTACGGCACCATGGCGGACTTTGACCACCTGGTGGCGGAGGCGCACCGGCGCGGCATCCGCATGGTGCTGGATATGGTGTTTAACCACACCTCGACCGAGCACGACTGGTTTAAGCGTGCCGAAGCCGGTGAGCAGCCCGTACGTCCAGTTCTACATCTGGCGCGACGGGGCGCCCGGTACGCCACCCAACAACTGGCGGTCCAAGTTTGGCGGCAGCGCCTGGCGCGTGGCACGCAACGGCGGCAGCAGTACTATCTGCACCTGTTCGCGCCGGAGCAGGCCGATCTCAACTGGGAAAATCCGGCGGTGCGCGAAGAGCTGAAGAAGGTGTGCCAGTTCTGGGCGGACCGAGGCGTCGACGGCTTGCGGCTCGATGTGATCAACCTGGTGTCGAAACACCAGGATTTTAGCGACGATCTACCCGGCCATGACGGCCGCCGCTTCTACACCGACGGCCCGCGCATCCACGAGTACCTGCAGGAGATGAGCCGCGATGTGTTCACGCCGCGCGGCCTGATGACGGTGGGCGAGATGTCCTCGACCACGCTGGAGAACTGCCAGCAGTATGCTTCGCTGGCGGCAAAGCGAGCTGTCGATGACCTTTAACTTCCACCACCTGAAGGTGGACTATCCCAACGGCGAAAAATGGACGCTGGCGGCGCCGGACTTCGTGCAGCTCAAGGCAACCTTTTTCCGCCACTGGCAGCAGGGGATGCACAACAGCGCGTGGAACGCGCTGTTCTGGTGTAACCACGATCAGCCGCGCATCGTGTCGCGCTTCGGTGATGAAGGCGCGCTGCGCATCGCCGCGGCAAAATGCTGGCGATGGTGCTGCACGGCATGCAGGGCACGCCCTATATCTATCAGGGCGAAGAGCTGGGCATGACCAACCCCCATTTCACTCGCATTGAGCAGTATCAGGACATCGAGAGCCATAACATTCACACTGCATGGCTGGCGCAGGGCAAGCCGGAGGCGGCAATCCTGGCGATTCTGGCCAGCAAATCGCGCGACAACAGCCGCTCGCCGATGTTGTGGGACAGCAGCGCCAATGCCGGCTTCACGCGGGGTGAGCCGTGGATAGGCGTGGCGGATAACTATACGCTGATCAACGCGGCTAATGCGCTGCTCGACAGCAACTCGGTGTTCTATGGCTACCAAACGCTGATTCGGCTGCGTAAGCGTTACGCTATCTTCACCGAGGGCGATTATCAGGATCTGGCACCGGAAGCGTCACACATCTGGTGTTATCGTCGCAATTCGCCGCGTGAAAGCCTGCTGGTGGTGGCGAACCTGAGTCACAGCGCGCAGCCACTGCTGCTGCCGGAAGTTGAAGGCAACTGGCAGGTACTGATGAGTAATTACAGTGAGGCATCGCCGCCTGGGGCATTGACGCACCTGCGGCCTTTTGAAGCGGTGTATTACTACCAGTCGTAACGGAGAAATCCGGCGGCGCGTTTCAGCAATGAGCAGAGCGCGCCGCCAGCACTCACTTCAGCGTGCCACATTCCGCCACGGCGAGATAATCGGTATACAGCTGCGGCGAACCGGAAAAGGACGCCAGCTGCTTCCACTCTTCATACATCTGTTTGGTATCCCGGTGCGCGCGCGCAAAGTCAGCCGCGCTGGCGGTGGCGATATCAGGCTGCGGATAAAACACATTCAGCGCCGCTTCACTCTCAATCTCCATCATCACCACATAGCCGTCCAGCCGGTTGCCGCTGTGGCCTTTCAGTAGATGAAACTTCCAGCCGGGATAATCAACGATACGCGCGGCATTCTGCGCGATGAATTGCTCAAATTCCTGCGGCTGCACGCCCGGCCGCAGCGCCAGATAGTGGGTACCGAGAATGCGCGCGGTGCCGCTGCGGGCATCAAAGCGCGGGCCACCCGGCAGCGTACTGTGAGGATTCTCTGCCAGCAGATCGAAATGGGTGAAAATTGTCGGGCGCCGCGCGAAGGTCGCCAGCTGGCGCCACTCGCTGAGCAGCGTGTCCGCGTCGGGATGCAGATGCCAGAAGTGCTCTGCCTCGGCGGTAAGTTCACCGTCATCCTGCATAAAGCGCGCGCGCTGTGCCGCATCTTTCATTTCAAACAGCATCAGGTATTGATCGACGCGCTCGCCGCGCAGACCGCGAAACAGCGTCCAGCGCCAGCCGGGATAGCAGGGGAGATGCACGCCTTTTTCGCGCACGAAGGTTTCAAACTGTTCAGCGGTGACGCCCGCTTCGGTGTCGATGGCGATATAAAAAAAGCTATAAACAGACTGGGACATAACAGGCTCCAGGCACGCCGTCGCGTGCCGTTGAGAGGTAAGGGCGGTTTAGTCGAACTGGGTATTGATGATGGCTTCTACCAGCACGCGGCCGGCGGGGGTGAGCGTGACGTAGCGGCCATCGCTGTGCACTAACTCGCGCTGCTGCAACTCACGCAGCGCGCGGGCGATGGTTGGCTGGGCAAACAGGCTGACGCCAAACTTCTGCTGAAACAGCACATCGTCGAGCGGAATCAGCGTTGACAGCGCCATCTTGCAGCCGTTGATGGCCTGCTGATCCGGCGACATACCGCGCACCGAGGCGATCGGCAGCTCACCGTTATCCAGTGCGCGCTGATAATCGGCGTAGTCGGTCAGGTTAATCAGCTCCGCGCCGGCACATTTGGAGCTGCCGCCAAGGCCAATCGCCACTTCCGGCGCCTGCTGGTCGAGATCGGTAATGATCGCTTTCCACTTCTCCGGCGGTGCGCTGCGATGGTGGAAATACATGGTGGGATGTTCAAGGTAATCGCCATCCAGCCACTGCTCGGCCAGCGCGCGCATCTGATACTGCTGACCCAGACTGGGCATCGCCGCATTCTTACGCTGCCAGGCATTTTCTCCCTCCGCCGACACGCCGGTGCGGCTCTCGGCGAACGGCTTCATGTGCAGCTTGGTGAACACCAGATGCGACAGGTCAAGCGCGCGCGCCTGCTGCAAATCGTCACGCACGTCGTCCACCGTTTGTCCCAGCAGGCCATACATCAGGTCGACGCTGACCAGGGCGAAGCCCAGCTCGCGTGCATCACGAATCACCTTGTAGCAGGCATCCGCGCTGTGCAGGCGACCACAGCCTTTGATCAGGCGGTCTGAGAATGACTGCGCGCCAAACGACAGTTTGCTGAAGCCCAGTTCGCGCAGCTGCGCGAGGAATTCGCGCGTCAGCGTGCCGGGCTCGCCTTCGAAGCGCAGCGTGGCCTCGCGGAAGTTGAAATGGTTGCGGTAAAAATCCATTAAGCGCCGCAGCTCATCCGGTGGCAGCAGCGAGGGCGTGCCGCCGAACAGGTTGAACTCACCCACCGGCACTTCACCCAGTGCCGGCAGCTGCGCCAGCCACAGTTTCGCCTCCTGAATGTTGCGATCGACGATATCGCGGAACAGCTCAGGCGCGCGCGGCGACTGCGGATTTACAATCACCGTAGGAAACTGGCAGAAATGGCACTTATAGCGGCAGGTGGGGATATACGCCCACAGATGAATTTGCGGCGCATGGCTCAGGCTGTGCTGCATGGCGCGGAAAAAATTCGGCAGCGGAAAATCGTCGATATCACCGGGAAACACATGGCAGCCAAAAGGATCATGCACCACGTATTCCAGCAAATCGGCGTTTTCCGGCCGGCTAAGCACCTCGCATATGGCCGGGCGAGGATAGTGACGATCGATATCCTGCAGGGATTGCAGCCAGGCAGCACGCATCAGAACACCCCGCCGTTTGCAAAGTAGTTATGCGCCTCACCGGATTCGCGATCTTCGCAGTAATACCAGACAAAGCGGGCGAAATCATTTTCCGTCACCCGGGCAAAGCAGGCCGGCAGCGGCGGTGGCTCGCCAATCTCTGCGCCGACGGCACGACGCAGCGCGGCAAACAGCTCATGGCGGAATTCAAAATAGAGGCGAAACGCCGGGGTTTTGTAGCTGTGGATCGGCAGGAAATCGGTCACGCTCATCTCCTGCATCATGCTGTGAATGCGGGCGAACAGGCGTTCAGCCACCTCTGGCGTGAAGAAATCAATCACCGCGGCATCGTCGCGCAGCAGCGACGGATTCAGCAACACCGGCAGCACCAGATTTTTTGGCACGTAATCTTTAATCGAGTAGTGCCACGCCTGCTGCGCCTGCTCTGCGCTGACATCGGTGAACGGCGTCAGTGCGGTGAGCGTGGGGCGCACATCTTTCATGATGATGGTGCCGTTATGGCCGTAGGCCACGCCTTCAATCACTTCGTGCAGCAGGTTATCCACCCGGCGGCTGTTGATCTGCACGCGCGAATTGGGCGCATACACCGGTTTGCCGCCGGCGGCGATCACCTTGATGCCAAAATCCCAGTCGTCTGACAGATGTTCAACAAACTCACCGTTTTTCAGCTGGTAAAAAATCTCGATGCCGCCCACTTCATCGTACAGCTGCTTTTCGACGCCAAAGCCTTTGCCGTCCGGAAAGCCGCCAAACAGGGAGAAGGAAGCGTGGCGGCAGCGCAGTGTTTTATCAATCTCCGCATACAGCCGCGGGCGCTCGTGAAAATCCGCGGTTTCGTAATAGTAGTTACAGGTGCCCAGATCGCCGTTTTGCGCAATCATGGTGCCGACCAGTTCGTCGATCCACAGTGCATCAACGGTGCAGTCCGCATCGGCCGAAAGGATGTAGTGCTTGCGCTGAAAGCCGCTGGCCTCGTCGCGCAGACCGGCGCGCTGTGAGGCGAAATCCATGCCTTTTTTCCGCGCCGAAGAGACGCCCTGCACCGTCTCCTGCAACTGATGAATCGTCAGCTGCGGATGCTGCGCGGCAAAGGCTTCAATCAGCGCGACCGAATTATCGGTGGAATTATTATCCACCATGATCACTTCCAGATTATCAAAATTAAACAATCCGCCGGGTGAACGCTGCTGCAATATTGATTCCAGCACCGCGTTAATACGTGCTGCCTCGTTATAAACCGGCAGCACGACAGAAATAAAACAACGGTTATCCATAGTCACTCCTTAACTACACATTAAATATCTGCCGGAAGATGTGATCCGACAGCAGGGATTTTCCTTTCTGATAATTGCGCGTGGCGATGGCGTCGCGGCGTGCGTCATCCTGTAATAAAGCACTGACGCGCTGAATAAAATCGGCATCCGGCAGGCCATCATGGCTGGCGGAAATCGCCATCAGTTCGCCTTCAAAACCGTACTGGCCATACACCTCGTGATAATATTCATAGCGGGTGGCGATATAACAGCGCTGATGGCTGATCGCCTCGCCAATCGGATTACCGTAGCTGTCGTAATCCCATGCGGTTAAAAACGACACTACATCGCAGGCGTGATAAAGATCCTGAATGGTGGTGGCCTGTGGATTACGCTCCATGAAGTCGTGATTTAACGCGCCAAAAAAGATGACGTAACGCTCCAGCTGGAACTGGCTAATTAACTGCTTCAATGCGTGATAATGCACGCTGTCTTCCAGCGGATCGCCGGCGACCATTAAATAAACGCGCTGTGGCTGATGCTGCGCGATAAGTTCACTGTTCAGCGCATGCAACAGGTGAATATCCCGATCGAGTCGCTTAGCCGGAATAATTCGCGTGGTGCGGGCAATCACCTTGTCCTGCGCCAGCAACCCAAACTGGCGGCGTAAATCTTTGCGCGGATGGCTCGGGTCAAAAGGATAGGTATTACGCATCACCTCGATTTCGACCTGATGTTCGCACCAGGCCGCCAGCTGTGAGGCCAGTGCCTGGTTCAGCGTGACGTAGGTGATATGCGGCGAGGGCTGTGGCCTGACGGCATGTGGCCAGGGCGCGCTGCCGTAACGCGATGAGGTGGATTCGCTGTTCCACATCAGGTCGTGGTCGCGCCACAACACAAACCGGCCGAGCTGTTTTGCGGCGCCGTATTGCGCAATCGCCAGATAGAGCGCGCGGGTAAAAATAATATTATCCGGCAGCGTCCCGTTTTCAATGATTAAATAATTGATATCCAGCGCCTGCCATTTTGCGCACAGCGCGTTTGCCACCGCCTGTGCCATCTTTTCCGTCTGCTGCACCAGGATTTTTTCTGCGGCGGCATCCAGCGTCTGGCTATGGTTAATCAGCACGTCATGAATATATTGCAGGAAGGCCGGGTTATAACCTTCCACCTGACGGATTTCATCATGCCGGACTAATGTAAAATGATGCTTTAGCGAATTGATTTCATTTTCGGAATAGGGGCGTCCGAAGTTTCCCTTATCAATTTTTATGTCGTAGCCGATATCAAGAAAGGAGGTGATTCCCTGCTCGCGTAAACGAACGGCAATTTTAGTGGCTTCTACCGTAATACCCGATAATGCCACGGCATCAAAAGAGATAAAAAGGGCCTTGCGTTGTAAATCCATTTGGTCACCACGCTCATACCTGAACATTAATAGTGACTGAACGGTAAGTTAAATTATCCGGTCAAACTTTGATCTAATCCACAAAAGTTTACTGTGGCTAATTAATTCACCTTCGTTAATGCATTAATGGATAATAATGCACTGAGGGTGGTAATTTATAATATTCGTCTTTGAGTTTTGTCTTAAAATAATAACTATTACCGACGTGTTTAGCGGTATATTTTCCTTATTTCGGGCTTAATAGTGCTGGATAGTGATTGCCATCATGCAGTTTAATTTATCTGATCAGACCCGGACTCAGGCGATAACGCGGCGGCTGGAATAGGTGTGGCGGGCGGATGAAGCAAGGGTGCGCATAACCTGCGCACCCAGAGAAGAGCATTAAGCAGAAACCCTGGTGTTACACCCCATCTGTGATCGGTTTTCTGACCAGCAGCAGGTAAGCCAGCGCGCCGACCACCGTGACGCCCGCACATATCATCAGCGCGAGGCTGAACGATTTGGTGGTATCCAGCACCCAGCCGGTAATTACTGGCGCAAAAGAGGCGAAAACGAAGCTGGCAAAGTTCTGGATACTGCCCACTGACGCCGTCATGCGCGCCGTGACGTTAGCATGGATCAGGCCCCAGCATGAGGTACCGGCAAAGTGAATGCAGAACAGCGCCATACCAATCAGCGTTACCGCGCTGGTGGTGTCGGTGGCGCGCGTCACAAAGGTGGTAAAGGCCGCAGAGAGCAGCATGCCGCTGACAATCGACACTTTACGTACTTTCACCGCGTCGAAACCGCGACGCACCAGCGCATCCACCACGTAACCGTTGAGCAGCATGCCCGCCGCGCCGAACAGGAAAGGAATGGCGGCCAGCAGGCCGGTGCTTTTCAGATCCAGATGATAGGTCGACTGCAGATAGCCCGGCAGCCAGGCGATGTACAGCCACGCGGTATAGTTGATGCCGCTGAAGCCAATCATCATGCCCCACATGGTGCGCTGCTTAAACAGCCCCCGCCACTCGGCGAAACTCAGCGGCTCTTTGCGTGATGCCACGCTGCCCGCCTGCAGATAGTGAATCTCTTCGCCGCTCAGTTTGTTGTTATCCCGGTCGCGATAGGTGAGATACCAGCCAATGGCGAGAAACATGCCCAGCACGCCGATGGTGACAAACATGCCGCGCCAGCCCATCACCAGCATCATCGCCGCCAGAATCGGCGGTGCCACCGACAGACCAATCATCGACGCCGCGTTAAACATCCCCATCGGCATACCGCGATCTTTGATGTTGAACCAGTCGTTGATCACCTTCACGCCGCACGGGTTCATCGGTGCTTCGCCAATGCCCAGCCCGATGCGCACCAGCACAAACTGCGTGAAGTTATGCACCAGCCCGGCCGCCGCCTGGAACAGTGACCAGAAGAACATGCCGATGGCCAGCATAATGCGCGGGCCTTTGCGATCGAGCAGCGCGCCGCACGGCAGCTGGGCTAAACCGTAGGCCAGCGAAAACGCCGACAGCAGCACGCCAATCTCGGTGGCCGATAAGCCCAGTTCCTCGCGGATGGTCATGTTGGCTACCGACAGCGAGCTGCGGTCAAGGTAGTTGATGATGGCGGCGAACAGCAGCAGCAGCATGGCGGTGATTTGAATCTTACGGATGCGCGGAGAGCGCACCACGTCGGCGCGCGCCGGCACATAATCCTTCCCGGCGTGCTCGGGTGCTGGCGCGGTGGTGCCGCCGCGCGTTGATGTATTTTCCATTGCAACCTCCCAGGTTCGGGTACTTATCGTTATCAGTCTTGGGGTTCCTGCGGCAGCGAAACGGGCTGCCCTAAGGGGCTGCCTTCGAGACTAGAAGTAAACCGCGGGAGATGTTGCAAACATGTTTCTGATTCGTGCGGGCGCTTATGCTTTGTGGTTTTTAATCGGTTTTTAATTGTACTGCCGGATAGAGCGGATCATTGAGTGTTTGGCGGTTCTGAGATGCGCATGCAGCGCGCACAGCGCGTCCACATCCTGGCGGCTGATGAGCGCGGTGAGAATCGCCATATGCTCCTCCAGCGCGACAATGTTGCGTTGTTTCAGGTCGCTTTCATCCCATTGATAATGCGAGTGAAAAATCACAGAGATAATTTCCAGTGACTGATTGAAAAACGGGTTGTTGGCGGCGGAGAGAATCAGCGTATGCATCTCTTTATCCAGCGCGGCAAACTGGCGGTAGTTGCTGGCGATGGTGTCGCGCAGCGCGCGATGACGATCCAGCAGATCGCGCGCCTGCACCCAGCGTTCATCACCGGCGGCGAGGTTAAGAAAGCGGGTCAGCGCGTGCGTTTCCAGCATTTCGCGCAGTTCAAACAGCTTTTCGGCGTACTCCTGATCGAATTTCTTCATTCGCCAGTGGCCGCGCTTAACCGGTTCCAGCAGGTTATAGCGCATAAAGCGCAGCAGGAACTCGCGCACCACCACCGGGCTGACCCGCACCTGCTGCGCCAGCTGCAGTTCGGTAAAACTGTCGCCTGGCATCAGCAAACGCTGGTTAATCAGGTTAAAAAACGCCTGCTCAAACTGCACCGCTTGTTGGTCGATCGGTGGGCTGAGTACGCTAAACCCATCCTCCTCGCAGGGATCGCGCACGATCACGTAGGTCTCAGCCACTTTTTCCAGCACGCCGCGCTGATGCAGATGCTGCAACGTGTGGCGCACCGTGGTGCGGCTG
The DNA here is from genome assembly GCA_039593615.1 of Enterobacterales bacterium. GTDB lineage: Bacteria > Pseudomonadota > Gammaproteobacteria > Enterobacterales > Enterobacteriaceae > Enterobacter. The sequence goes on from JBCNOY010000017.1 coordinate 37,327, forward strand.
ATATTAAACATCTCGGCCAGCGCCGCCTGCGGGGGCAGCGGCGAGCGCACATGACGGCGGGCAATGGCTTCCAGCATTTGATTGATGACGTTCTGGCGCAGATTCTGGCTTCGGCTCATACGGCCCTCCGGTTTTTTATGCATTAAAAACCACACAAAGCCCAAAAAAATCGCGCTGACTCACACTTCGCACAGCGCAACCTCCCGCCGCGGTCGATTTTCGCCATAACTGCGTGAACAGCCCAGGAGGAAACGATGACGAACATGAAAACGCTGGTGGTCGCCGAACCGCGCAGCATGGTGTGGCAGCAGCGCAGCGTACCGACGCCTGCCGCGCGCGAAGTCCTGATTAAACCAATTGCCGCCGGCATTTGCGGCACCGATATTCACGCCTGGGCCGGCAATCAGCCGTTTTTCTCCTATCCGCGCGTGCTCGGCCATGAGCTGTGCGGTGAAGTGGTGGCGCTGGGCGCGGCGGCGCAGGGATTTCAGCCAGGGCAGCGCGTGGCGCTGATTCCTTACGTGGCCTGTCAGCGTTGCGACGCCTGCTTAAGCGGCAAAACCAACTGCTGTGAACAGATTTCAGTGATTGGCGTGCATCAGGACGGGGGTTTTTGCGAGTTTCTCAGCGTGCCGGACACTAATTTGCTGGCGGTTGACGATGTGGCGCCCGAAGCAGCGGCGCTGATCGAGCCCTTTGCCATCAGCGCCCATGCGGTGCGACGCGCGGCGCTGGTCGCCGATGAGCAGGTGCTGGTGGTCGGAGCCGGACCGATTGGCCTGGGCGTCGCGGCGATTGCCGCCGCAGCCGGTGCACAGGTGGTGGTGGCCGATACCAGCGCTCAGCGGCGCGCGCACGTTGCGCAGCAGTTGCAGCTGGCGACGATCGATCCGCTGGCCGATGATTTTATCGCCGCGCTGCGTGCAGAGTTTGGCGGGCGGCTGGCCGCGAAAGTGATTGACGCCACCGGCAGTCCGGCGGCGATGAACAGCGCCGTGCAGCTGATTCGTCACGGCGGCACCATCGTGTTTGTTGGCCTGCACAAAGGCGATCTGGTGATCCCCGACACCGAGTTTCACAAAAAGGAGACCACGCTGCTGGGCAGCCGCAACGCCACGCGGGAAGACTTCGACAAGGTGCGCGCCCTGATGGCCAGCGGTCAGCTGCGGGCCGATATGATGCTCAACCGCCATTACGACTTCTCGACGCTGGCCGAGACTTTTGAGCCCGGGGTGATCAACAACCCTGAGCTGATCAAAGGCGTCATCCATTTCGCCCGCTAGAGAGCGTGTCAGGCGCGCAGCGTGGCAAAAAAATGTTGCCGTACCGCCTCGGCGTCGACGCCCAGACACAACCGCTGGGCGCGCAGGCCGGCGAACGGATCGTCGCGCGAGGCGAGAGTGCTCACGCGCTGCAGCGTCTGGCCGCGGCTGATGCCTTCGGTCACCACGCGCACCGGCGCTGTCGTCACGCTGAACGCCTGCGGCAGCGCCAGCCACGACAGCGTCAGGGTATCGTGCAGCGCCATGCCATCAAATCCTTCTTTTTGCAGGCTATAAGCCAGATAAGGCCGGCAGATGGCACTCAACACCGGCTGATTCAGCTGGCGCACTTCCTCTCCACTGATCAGCACCTTGTGCGTCACATCCAGCGGCAGCATCACCACCGGCAGCGCCGAGGCCAGCACCTGATCGGCGGCATGCGGATCTTTCCAGATATTGAACTCAGCGAACGGCGTCACGTTACCGGCGTGGCCGTCGGTGCCAAACGCGCCGCCCATGATCACCAGCTCTTTTACCAGCGGAATGATGTCTGGCGCCTGGTTGATGGCGCAGGCGATATTGGTCAGCGGCCCGATTGCCACCAGGGTAATCGCGTGCGGCTGCGCGCGTACGCTATCAATGATGAACTGCACCGCGCTGTCGGCGGCATCGCTATACGGGTTATCGAAGGCATCGCCGAGACCGTCTGCGCCGTGCAGGGTGGCCGGTGCGGAAGGGGCCAGCGCCAGCGGACGCGAACAGCCGCGATACACCGGCGCGCTGATGTTCATCTTTGCACAGAACAGCCGGGCGTTTTTTACCGCCTGGCCAACCGCGACATTGCCAAACACCGTGGTGATGCCCAGCAGCCGCTGCGTGCGCGCCGCATACGCCAGCGCAAAGGCGTCATCCACGCCGATATCAGTATCAAAAATCAGGGTACGCATCGGAATCTCCTTGCTGATGATGTCTGCCACGGTAAAACATAATTGTTCCCGACGATACGCTGACGGCAGGTGAATATTGTCACCTCCACCGCGCCAGCGTATTATTGTGCCTCTGAGGTGATGGCGTGCCACCTTACCCAACCGCCCTCTGGTTACAGACGGCTGATGACGCCTGACAACTTGCTTATCCCTGCGCGGGAGATGGCGGTGTGTCAGGTGTAGTTTCTGTCCTGCCGCGGCCCTGCGCGTATCTCAATTCAGGAGCTCCAGACTATGCTGAAGTCGCTGTTCGCGGTCATGATCGGTGGTGCCATCGGTTGCACGCTGCGCTGGCTTATCTCTTTGCGTTTCAATACGTTATTCCCCAACCTGCCGCCAGGTACGCTGATCGTTAATCTGGTCGGTGGCTTTATTATTGGCGCGGCGATGGCGTGGTTTGTGCGCAATCCGCACATCGATCCCGTATGGAAACTGCTGATCGTCACCGGCCTGTGCGGCGGGCTGACGACGTTTTCGACCTTTTCGGCCGAGATCGTGGTGTTGCTACAATCAGGAAAATACCTGTGGGCAATGTCGAGTGTGATGGTGCATGTCATCGGTTCATTGCTGATGACCTTTGCCGGTTTCGCCGTGGTGAACCTGCTGGGCTAAACGACACGCTTGAAATCACCCTTAAGAGGGGGATACTGATCAGGATGCTGTGCGGGTGGCGCACAGCCTCTGTCACCGCTTTATCCAGACGATTAAGGAGCTGTTGATGTCTGCAAACCCGAAATTCCTTAACCTGGTGCTGTTAAACGGTGAATCGGCGCATAAGCTGCAGGCGGCGCGTGCCGCCGGGTTCGATCAGGTTGAAATGTGGCGGGAAGAGGTTACTGAGCACACGGCGGCGCTGGCCGCGCAGCTGCACCTGGGCTTTACCAATCTGCAGGTGCTGCGTGACTTTACCGGCGCGCCGGACAGCGAACGGCTGCAAAAGCGCGCCGAACTGCGTGATTTCATTCGCGTCGCGCAATCGCTGGGCTGCGATACCATTCAGGCGCCGGCGACCACGCGCGAAGACTGCGTTGCGGAGCGCATTGATGAGGATCTGCGCTGGCTGGCCTCGGAAGCCGCGCGCTATAACATGCGCATCATGTATGAGCCGATGGCGTGGTGCAGCGTCGACAATACGCTGCCGCTGGCGTGGCAGCGTTTGCAGCGGCTGGATCAGCCCAATATCGGGCTGGTGGTCGATCTGTTCCACATCTGCGCACGCGGTGGCGATGCCTCTCAGCTCGACGGCATTCCGGCCGACCGCATTTATGAAGTGCAGCTGTGCGATATGGCGCAGATGCCACCGCAGGAAAAGCAGGCGCTGAGCGACTATGCGCGCCATCAGCGCTTACTGCCCGGCGATGGCATCATTGAAGTGGAACGCTTTGTCGATAAGCTGAAAAGTGCAGGCTATCGCGGTCCGGTGGGCATCGAAGTGTTTAACGATCGCCTCAAAGCACAGCCGCCGGAAGCGGCCGCGCGTCAGGCGTGGCAGGCGCTGCAGCGCTACTGGCCTTAATCCTGCAGGCACTGGGCGATGTAGGCCGCTGCCTGCATCGCGCCGTGGCTGGAAATGGTGTGACCGGTGGCGGGTTCATACTGTGCGGTGACCGCGACGCCCGCGCTCTGCAGGCGCTGCGCGGCGGAGACGGTTTCGCTGAACGGGATGACCTCATCGGCTTTGCCGTGAATCAGCAGCGCGGAGGCATGCGGCGGCGGCGTGAGCGCCTCGTCAAAGGCCAGGCGACCGGAGAAGGCCACCACACCAGCCAGCGGATAGCGTCCGGAGGCCAGCGCATCCAGCGCCATGATCGAGCCCTGCGAGAATCCCACCAGAATCACCTTTTGCCACGCGCCGGCCATCGCGTGCTGCGCCATCAGCTGCTGCAGCGTGGCGTCAAAGGCGTCGCGCGCAGCCCGTACGCGTGCCGGACGGTTTTCCGGCGTGATGCCGGTCAGGCTGAACCACTGATAGCCCATGGCGTGCTCAAAGGGAAAGGGCGCATCGGGCGCGGCAAATGCCACGTCGGGCAGCAGCGCTGACCAGTGTTGCCCCAGCACCGCCAAATCCGCGCCATTACTGCCGACGCCATGTAAAAACACCACTAACGCTTTTGCCATTGCCCTGCTCCTTAAAAACCGTAGTCCGCCAAATCCGGTCCCGCTGGCACGATGCCGTTGGGATTCAGCGCTTTAATCGAATAATAGCCCTGTTTGATGTGGTCGATGTTCACCGTTTGCCGCACGCCGGAGACCGCCAGCACACTCTTCAGATAACGATCGAGCAGCGGGTAATCGCGCAGGCGGCGCAGGTTGCATTTGAACAGGCCGTGATAGGCGACGTCAAAGCGTATCAGGGTCACGAACAGGCGGATATCGGCTTCGGTCAGTCGTTCACCCAGCAGAAAAGTGCGGCCATCTTTCAGCCGTTGCTCCAGCTCATCCAGCTGCTCAAATACTTCATTAAACGCCTGCTGATAGCTGACCTGGGTGGTGGCGAAACCGGTACGATAAACGCCGTTATTGAGACGCGGATAGATCGTTGCGTTCAGCGCGTCGATCTCCGGGCGCAGATCCTCAGGGTAGAGATCGAGCCGGTTGTCTGCCAGATCGCCAAAGCCGCTGTTGAACATGCGCAGAATATCCGCCGACTCATTGTTAACGATGGTCTGGGTTTTTTTATCCCACAGCACCGGCACGGTGGCGCGCCCGGTAAAGTCGGCGTCGGCGCGAGTATACAGCTGGTGGAGATACTCAGCGTTGTTCAGCGGGTCGCGATCGGCACCGGGATAATCGCCGAAGCGCCAGCCCTGCGCGCCAAGCTGCGGCTCAACCACCGACACGCTGACAATCTGCTCCAGCCCTTTCAGGCTGCGCGCGATGAGCGTACGCGAGGCCCATGGGCAGATCAGTGCGACGTACAGATGATAGCGATCCGGCTCGGCGGCAAATTCGCTGCTGCCATCGGCGCTAATCCAGTAACGAAAGCTGGAAGTCTGGCGTACAAAGCCGCCCTGTTTATCGGTGGCCTGAACCGGATGCCACTCTGCGCTCCACTTACCGTTTACCAACATCGCTCTGCTCCTCTGAAGTGATGTCAGCAGCTTACCGTGCTGCCGTTATGCTGATAATCCGGGCAAAACGGCTTTGATTGTTTCCAGAATGGAAGGAATCAGCCGGGCGGATGCAGGCGGAAGTGCTCGGCCAGAAAGTCGATCAGCAGGCGGGTTTTCTGCGCCAGATGGCGCGCGGGCGGATACAGGGCAAACAGGCCCATGGCTGGCGGCGCAAAGTCCTCCAGCAGCGTGACGATTTCGCCCCGCTGCAGCGCCGGTGCAGCGATAAAACCGGGCAGACGTGCAATGCCGAGGCCGGACAGCGCCGCCTGCAGGCAGGCTTCGGTATTGGAAAAGCACAGGCGGCCGCGAATCGGCATGCTGACGCTGTCGCCGCACGGCGTGACGAACGGCCAGTGCCAGGGATCGCGAAAGTTGGTATCGCTGATGCACTGATGCGTCGCCAGGTCGCGCCAGTGCTGCGGCGTGCCGTGTTGCAGCAGATAGCCGGGCGCGGCGGCGAGGCGAATTGGCACCTCGCCCAGACGGCGCGCAATCAGGCTGCTGTCGTCCAGCTTGCCGATGCGGATCGCCATATCGAAGCCTTCATCGACGATATTCACGGCGCGATCGGAGAAGTTGACGTCCAGCTCAATCAGCGGATAGTGACGCGCGAACGCCACCAGCACGCTGGCCAGCACCGCGGTGCCGAAGGTGCCGGGTGCGCTAATCTTCAGGCGGCCGGTGGGCGAGCGGGCATTTTCCTGCACCGTGGCATCCAGCGCGTCGAACGCCTCCAGCAGGGTTTTCACCCGCTCATAATAGGCGCGGCCGATCTCGGTGGGCGACAGCGCCCGTGTGCTGCGCTTGAACAGCTGCACGCCAAGCTGCTGCTCCAGACGTGACACCAGCTTTGACGCCTGGCCGCTGCTGGTGCCGAGCCGGGCGGCGGCACCGGCAAAACTGCCGACTTCGAGTACGGCGACAAACATGCGATCACAATCAAGACGATCCATGGCATTTCCTGCAAGGAAAAGGGTGAGTATACACAGGCGAAGTGAAAATCGTGGCACGGGCCGCGACAGCAATGTGCGCAGCATTGAGCAACGACCCGCTTTACATTCAGTGCGCCGCACCTTTCGCACGGCGGCAAAACCTGCTGAACTAGGCGTTCGCCTTAAGCTGGCCGGGAGCCACCAATGCCTTTGCTTCACCTGTCATCGCTGGCGGAGATCACCGCTGCCGAATGGGATGCGCTGTTACCTGACAATCAACCTTTTTTGCGTCACGCCTTCCTGCTCGCGCTGGAAGAGAGTGGCAGCGTGCGCGCGGAAAACGGCTGGCAGCCGGATCATCTGCTGTGGCGCGAAGACGGCAGGCTGCGGGCGGCGCTGCCGGGATACCGTAAACGCAACTCGTGGGGCGAATATGTGTTCGATCACGCGTGGGCCGATGCCTGCCAGCGTGCCGGTATCGCCTATTACCCCAAATGGCTCGGCGCCATTCCGTTCAGCCCGGTGACCGGTGCGCGTCTGCTGGGCGACGAGACGGCGATTATCCCGATGCTGGAGGCGCTACCCGATGCGTTGCAGCGGCACGGCTTAAGCGGGGCGCATATCAACTTCACCACGCCGCACGCCAACGCGCTGCTGGCAACCCAGCCGGACTGGCTGGCGCGCCTCGGCGTGCAGTATCACTGGCACAATCGCGGCTACCGCGATTTTCACGACTTTCTCGACACGCTGATGTCGCGCAAACGCAAGCAGCTACGCAAAGAGCGCGAACAGGTGGCCAGCAGCGGCTTTGCGTTTAACTGGTATCGCGGCGATGAGCTGCGTGAAGCTCAGTGGGATTTTGTGTATACCTGCTACGCCAACACCTACGCGGTGCGCGGCCAGCGTCCCTATCTGACGCGCTCCTTCTTCAGCCTGCTGGCGGAGCGGATGCCGCAGGCGATTCGCGTGGTGATCGCCACGCTACAGCAGCAGCCCGCCGCCATGGCCTTCTGTCTGGTGGATGACGACACGCTGTATGGCCGCTACTGGGGCTGTCTGGCGGAGTTTGACCGGCTGCACTTCGAGACCTGTTTCTACCAGGGCATGGAATTCGCCATCGCCGAAGGGCTGCAGCGCTTTGATGCCGGTGCGCAGGGCGAGCACAAGCTGGTGCGCGGCTTTGAACCGCAACTCACCCATTCCTGGCACTATCTGTGCCATCCGGGGCTGCGTGATGCGGTCGGGGATTTTCTGCAGCAGGAGCGGGCAGGAGTACGCGCCTGGGCACAGGAAGCGCGCGACGCCCTGCCTTACCGGCGCGGCGATTAATCGACGCCGACGAAGCCGCCGGTCTGGTGCTGCCACAGGCGCGCGTAGAGCCCGCCATGGGCAAGCAACTCGGCATGGGTGCCGCTCTCGACGATGCGGCCCTTGTCCAGCACCACCAGCCGGTCCATGCGCGCGATGGTCGACAGGCGGTGGGCGATGGCGATCACCGTCTTGCCCTGCATCAGGGTCTCCAGGCTTTCCTGGATCGCCGCTTCCACTTCCGAGTCCAGCGCCGAGGTGGCTTCGTCGAGGATCAGGATCGGCGCGTCCTTGAGCAGCACGCGGGCGATGGCGATGCGCTGGCGCTGGCCGCCGGAGAGCTTCACGCCGCGCTCGCCGACGTGGGCGTCGAAGCCGCGGCGGCCCTCGGCGTCGCTGAGCAGCGGGATGAACTCGTCGGCGCGAGCCTTGCGCACCGCTTCCTGCAGCTCCGCCTCGCTGGCATCGGGGCGGCCGTAGAGCAGGTTGTCGCGGATCGAGCGGTGCAGCAGCGAGGTGTCCTGGGTGACCATGCCGATCTGCGCGCGCAGGCTTTCCTGGGTCACCTGGGCGATGTCCTGGCCGTCGATCAGGATGCGCCCGCCCTCCAGGTCGTACAGGCGCAGCAGCAGGTTGACCAGGGTCGACTTGCCGGCGCCGGACGGCCCGACCAGGCCGATCTTCTCGCCGGGGCCTGACGTTCAGGTCCAGACCCTTGATCACGCCGCCGCCCTTGCCGTAGTGGAAGGCGCACATCCTCGAAGCGCACCTCGCCACGCATCTACCCGCAGCTTGGCGCCTGCGGCGCGTCCTGCACGCTGCGCGGCTGCGGGCGATGGTCTGCATGCCATCCTGCACCTGGCCGATGTTCTCGAAGATGCCGTTGACCACCCACATGATCCAGCCGGACATGTTGTTGATGCGGATCACCAGCCCGGTGGCCAGGGCGATGGCGCCCACCGAGATCAGCGACTGGCTCCACAGCCACAGGGCCAGGCCGGTGGTGCCGGCGATCAGCAGGCCGTTGAACACCGTGATGGTCACGTCCATGGAGGTCACCACGCGCCCGGCCTGCTGGGACTTGAGGGTCTGGTCGCCGATGGCTTCGCGGGCGTAGTCCTCTTCCTGGCGGGTGTGGGCGAACAGCTTCAGGGTGGTGATGTTGGTGTAGCCGTCGACGATCCGCCCCATCAGCTTCGAGCGCGAATCCGAGGCCACCACCGAGCGGTGCTTGACCTGGGGAACGAAGTAGGCGAGGGCGCCGACGTAGGCGACCACCCACAGCAGCAGCGGGATCATCAGGCGCCAGTCGGCCTCGGCGAACAGCACCAGGGCGCTGACGGTATAGATCACCACGTGCCAGAGGGCATCCACCACCTGCACCGCCGAATCGCGCAGCGAGTTGCCGGTCTGCATGATGCGCTGGGCGATGCGCCCGGCGAAATCGTTCTGGAAGAAGCCGAGGCTCTGCTTGAGCACGTAGCGGTGGTTCTGCCAGCGGATCAGGTTGGTCATGCTGGGGTTGATGCTCTGGTGCACCAGCATGTCGTGCAGGGCGTTGAACAGCGGGCGCAGGACCAGCGCCACCACCGCCATCCAGATCAGTTCGTTGGCGTGCACGCGGAAGAACTCCGCGCTGGGCGTGCTCTGGGCGAGATCGACGATGCGGCCGAGGTAGCTGAACAGCGCCACCTCGATCAGCGCCACGATCAGGCCGACCACCAGCAGGGCGAGGAACACCGGCCAGACCTGGCGCAGATAATAGAGGTAAAACGGCCACACTCTGGCGGGTGGGGAATCGGTGGGGGCATCCTGAAAAATATTGATAAAACGTTCAAAACGACGATACAACATAAGGCCACTCTTTCCGATCGGTGAGAGTTAACAGCTTAGTGCAACTGAACAGGGATTATCGACATGGATTTGCAGATTCGCGGACGCGAACCGGGCGATGCCGCCGCCTATCAACGTTTATACAGTCATCCCGAGGTGTATCGCTGGACCACGCAGCTGCCGTTTCCCAGCGTCGCGACCTGGCAGAAAAAATTCGAGCGTATGGACAGCGAAGGCTATATCGGTTTTGTGGCGGAAATCGACGGGCAGATGGTGGGCGAGCTGACGCTGTTTACCGAACAGCGGCCGCGTACGCGTCACAGCATTAGTTTTGGTATTGGCGTCGATCCGGCGTTTAGCGGTCGCGGCATCGGTGAGCGGCTGATCCGCACCGGTATCGACTATGCCTTTAACTGGCTGGGCGTAATACGCGTTGAGCTGGAAGTGTTTCACGACAACCAGCGCGCGCTGCGTCTGTATCAGCGCCTGGGCTTTGAGCAGGAAGGCGTGAAGCGCAAAGCCTGCCTGCGCGAGGGCGAGTACCACGACATTATCGTCATGGCGATACTGCGCGAGTGATGGTTGCGTCGGCCTGGAACCAGGGTGCCCGGTAACCAGGTCGCCATAAATGGCGCCCCTACAGTGTTCACAGAATATCTGTAGGGTGCGCATTCATGCGCACCAGGCAACTCAGCTCGCCACAATCGCGCCCCGGCAGAGTCTGTCGGCTACTGGCTGCGCTCGACATACTTTTGCATATTTTCTTTGGTCACCAGCTCGAACGGGATCCACACGTGTGAAGCCACTTTCTCGCCTTTAATCAGCTTCTGCGCCACGTCTACCGAGGTTTTACCCTGACCGATGGCGTCCTGAAACACTGTCACCTGCATCTTATCCTGCGCCAGAGCCTTCAGGCCGTCCGGCGTGGCGTCGATGCCGCCCACCAGAATCTTTTTATTGCTCTTTGCCAGCGCCATTGCCGCGCCAATCGCCATCTCATCGTTATTGGCCGCGACGATATCGATCGCTTCACCGTTGCCAATCCAGTTGAGCATCAGGTCCATGCCTTCGTTGCGCGCATAGTTTGCTGGCTGCTTCTGTACCACTTTCATGCCCGGGTATTTCGCCACCACCTGCTCGACATCTTTGGTGCGCTGCAGCGCGCCGGCATCGGTCAGGTTGCCGATCATGATCGCCACGTTACCTTTATAATTCGCCAGTTTAGCCAGCGCCTCCATTTGCAGCGTGCCGGATTCGCGTTCGTCCGAACCAACAAACACCACGCCGGGCGGCAGGGTTTTATCGCCTGGCGTGCGGTTGACGTACACCAGCGGAATTTTCGCCTGCTGCGCCAGTCGGGTCAGCTGTGGTGTGCTGGCAGAATCCACCGGATCGACGATGATGGCATCCACGCCTGCGCTGATAAAACTTTGCACCTGGTCGGTCTGGCGGCCGACGTCGCCGCGCGCATCTTCAAACTGGGCATCCAGCCCGCGCGCTTTGGCTTCTTTATCAATGGCATGACGAATAATGGTAAGGAAGTTCTGGTCAAAATAGGCCATCGACACGCCGATCTTCTCCGCCAGCGCGGAAGCTGAACTGGTCAGCAGGCCAAGTAACAGTATCGCCTTGAGGGTTTTCATCGCAGACTCCAGAGTAAGCTGTTTATTAGAATAAATTTTTCATTGGTGTTGAAAATGGCTCAATGAAATCATTTTCAGCCTACGAGCCGGCAGCAGAGCTGGCAATCTGCTGCGTGGTAATTTGCTGTGCAGCGCACAATTTGCCCGACGCGCATGGATGCTTTGCCTGCTCATAGTGATCGCGCAAACTCTTTTCTCAGCGCTGGCGCACATTCCGCGGCGAAAGCCAGCACGGATTAAAGATTTTGTGCGCTACCGCACCCGGCTTTGTGTCAGCGACCAAAACCCGCGCCGTTTCGCCGCGCGGATTCCTTCATTCGCACAATGACCAGAGCAACACTGGCTTCCTATAGTTGCTGAACAGGGAAATCTGCGCGGTATTCCTGACCATCATCGCTTCGGGGCAGGATGCTCCTCCATCAAGGAGTTCAGCCTATGTTGCAACGCAAAAACCGCAGCCAGAACAGCCATGTGCGTATCTGGATCCTTTGCCTGATTCTGTTCCTGTCAGTGGTCGCTTATGCCGATCGCTCGATCCTGTCGATCTCCGGCTCAGCGATCAAACAGGAGTTTGGCCTGTCGGCGATCCAGCTCGGCCTGATCCTTTCGGCCTTCAGCTGGGCGTATGTCATCGGCCAGATCCCCGGCGGATTGATTCTCGATCGCTTCGGCACCAAAAAGGTCTACGGCGTGACGCTGGCGCTGTGGTCGGTTTCGACCCTGCTGATGGGATTTGTCGGTGAGTTTTCCAGTGGCATGACCATGGCGCTGACGCTGATGTTTGCGCTGCGCTTCGCGCTGGGCCTGATTGAGGCGCCGAGCTTTCCCGCTAACGCCCGCGCAGTGATCATGTGGTTCCCGGGCGCAGAGCGCGGACGCGCATCGTCGCTGTTTGCCTCGGCACAATACTTTGCCGTGGCGATATTCTCACCGCTCTCCGGCTGGCTGGTGTCGCGTTATGGCTGGGAATGGCCATTCTTTGTGCTCGGCGGCATCGGCGTGCTGGCGGTGTTTGTCTGGGCGGGCTATATGCGCAGCCCGCGTCAGCATCCACACGTTTCCGCCAGCGAGTTGCATTACATTGAACAGGGTGGCGCGCTGGTGGATATCGACGCCGCGCAAACGCTGCGGGCGCGGCCACCGGTCAGCAAAGCGATGTTCAAAACATTGCTCACCAACCGCATGCTGTGGTGCGCCTACCTCGGCCAGTACTGCACCATCGCGCTTAGCTACTTCTTCATTACCTGGTTCCCGATCTATCTGGTGCAGGCGCGCGGCATGAACATTCTGGATGCCGGTTTCGCCACCATTGCACCGGCGCTGTTTGGCTTTCTGGGCGGCATCAGCGGTGGCTACATTTCAGATAAACTGCTGGCGCGCGGCTGGAGCCTGTCGTGGGCGCGCAAAACGCCGTACATCGTTGGCATGCTGATGGCCGCCTCGCTGATTCTGGCGGCGGTGATCCCTTCCAACGCCGGCATTATCGCCATCATGTCGTTTGCCTTCTTCGGCAAAGGCGTGGCGGCGGGCGCGGGCACCTGGACCGTGGTCAGCGATACGGCGCCCAAAGAGGCGGTTGGCCTCGCCGGCGCGATCTTCAACGGCATCGGTAACATGGCGGGCTTTATCACGCCGCTGTTGTTTGGCGTGATCGTTGGCCTGACCGGCAGCTACAGCATTGGCCTGGTGTTCGTCGGCGCGCACTGTGTCGTCGCGGCACTGCTGTTCCTGCTGGTGATGGGCCCGATTGAACGCGTAGGCGATCGGCACAACGCTGCCGTTGCCACAGAAGAGAAAACGGCGCAAAAGGCTGGCATTAAAGTGGCTTAATGCACTGCGCGGTAGCGGCGCAATTTATTGCGCAATGCTTAAACGTTCCTGCCTGACCCGACCAGTCACGCCGCCCTGAAGATTTTTTGCTCAGCTGCCGATATCACTCCTTACCATCCACTGATATTAAGGAGCGATATCGTGATAAAGCTGATTACCGTTGACGAGCTGCGGCCAGGCATGTTTATCCACAAGCTTGAGGTCTGGTGGATCAAGGACAAACGCATTCGCAACCAGATGCTGATCACCGATAAGCGTCAGATCGCCCTGATCCGTAACGAGGGGATCCAGCAGGTATGGATCGATCCCGAGCGGTCGGTGCGCGCGCCTGCCACGCCGCAGCCGAAAAAAGACATTCCGCAGACGCCGTTTTTCCGCGAGATGGATCAGGCGCAGTGCATCTTCAACCAGGGCAAGCCGCAGGTGCTGGCGATGTTCAACGAAGCGCGCATGGGGCAGGGCCTCGATCTTGCCTTTACCCTTGAGCTGGTCGATGAAATTGCCGGATCGATTACCCGCGAGCCAACCGCGCTGCTCAGCGTGGCGCGGCTGAAAAATCATGATGATTACACTTACCTGCACTCCATGGCGGTGTGCGGTCTGATGATTTCGCTGGGCAAGAAAATGGGGCTGGATGAACAGCAGTTGCGTCGCGTGGGCATGGGCGGATTGCTGCATGACGTCGGTAAAGCCGCGGTGCCGCTGACCATCCTCAACAAGCCGGATAAGCTCACCGACGAAGAGTTTACGATTATGCGCCAGCATCCAATCGTCGGTGCGCAAATGCTGATGGAAGCCCATGCGGATGAAGATTTGCTGGATATTGCGCTGCATCACCATGAAAAATTCGATGGCAGCGGCTATCCGCATCGGCTGCAGGGCGAAGAGATCTCGCTGTACGCACGCATGGCGGCGGTGTGTGACGTCTACGACGCGGTGACCTCCGATCGCCCGTATCGCAAAGGCTGGACGCCGGCTGAGGCGATGCACAATATGCTGAGCTGGCGCGGCCACTTTGACAGTGCGCTGCTGCACGCGTTTGTGCGCACCATCGGTATTTATCCGGTGGGCTCGCTGGTACGGCTGGCCTCCGGGCGCGTGGCGCTAGTGGTGCAGGCCGGAGAAAAATCGCTGCTGAAGCCCAAAGTGCATGTGTTCTGGTCGCTGCATTCGCAGCGCGAGGTCAAACCGGAAGCGCTGGACCTCGGCGACAGCTTCTGCACCGATACCATCACCGGCGCTGAGGACAGCGGCTTGTGGCACAACGTTGACCTGAATCGCATCTGGGCGCTGGAAAGCGCCTGATCTGCCCGCGTTTTTATACTTTCTTTACGCCCGCTCTGCGCCTTTTTACCCCTTCTTTATGCCGCGCCGCGCATGCTTGCTGCACTACCAAATCCTCTGGAGGTTGCTGTGAGTGTGGGCGTGATAGCCGGCATCGTGCTGGTGTTCCTGTTATTGGGCTACCTGGTTTATGCCCTGATTAATGCGGAGGCATTCTGATGGCTGCTCAGGCGTTTTTGCTGATTGCCAGCTTTCTGCTGGTGCTGTTGGTGCTGGCGCAGCCGCTGGGCCGCTTGCTGGCGCTGATGGTGGCGGATAAACCCCTGCTGGCGCGCAGCGAACGCGTGCTGTGGCGTCTGGCCGGCGTTGACGGCGCGGTGATGAACTGGCGGCACTATCTGCTGGCCATCCTGTTGTTCAACGTGCTCGGCTTTGTGCTGCTGTTTGCCATGCTGATGTTGCAGGGCACGCTGCCGCTGAATCCGCAACAATTGCCGGGCCTGTCCTGGCATCTGGCGCTCAACACGGCGGTCAGTTTTGTCACCAACACCAACTGGCAGTCCTATTCCGGCGAAAGCACGCTCAGCTACTTCAGCCAGATGGTCGGGCTTAACGGTGCAGAACTTCCTCTCTGCCGCCACCGGTATTGCGGTGGCCTTCGCGCTGATGCGCGCTTTTGCCAACCGTTCGCTGGAAACGCTCGGCAACGCCTGGGTCGACCTGACGCGCATTACCCTGTGGATCCTGCTGCCGATTGCGCTGCTGATCGCGCTGTTTTTTGTCAGCCAGGGCACGCTGCAAAACTTCCTGCCTTACATGCCTTTCACCACGCTCGAAGGCGCGCAGCAGACGCTGCCGATGGGGCCGGTGGCGTCGCAGGAAGCGATCAAGATGCTCGGCACCAACGGCGGCGGCTTCTTCAACGCCAACTCGGCGCACCCGTTCGAAAACCCGACCGCGCTGACCAACTTCGTGCAGATGCTGGCGATCTTCCTGATCCCGGCCGCGCTGTGCTTTGCCTTTGGCAGCATGGTGGGCGATCGCCGTCAGGGCCATACGCTGCTCTGGGCGATGTCGCATCATCTTCGTGGCTGGCGGTGGTCGCTGGTGATGTGGGCCGAGCTGCGCGGCAATCCGCACTTTCTGACCCTGGGCGCCGATAGCGCGATCAACATGGAAGGCAAGGAGACCCGCTTCGGCATTCTCGCCACCAGCCTGTTTGCGGTGGTCACCACGGCGGCGTCGTGCGGCGCGGTCAACGCCATGCACGACTCCTTCACGGCGCTGGGCGGCCTGGTGCCGATGTGGCTGATGCAGCTCGGCGAGGTGGTGTTCGGCGGCGTCGGCTCCGGCCTGTACGGCATGCTGCTGTTCGTGCTGCTGGCGGTGTTTATCGCCGGTCTGATGATCGGCCGCACGCCGGAATACCTGGGCAAGAAGATCGACGTCTGCGAGATGAAGATGACCGCGCTGGCGATCCTGGTCACGCCGGCGCTGGTGCTGCTGGGCACCGCGCTGGCGCTGATGACCGAGGCCGGCACGCGCCGGCATCCTCAACCCGGGCACTCACGGCTTCAGCGAAGTGCTGTACGCCGTCTCCTCGGCCGCCAACAACAACGGCAGCGCCTTCGCCGGCCTGAGCGCCAACACGCCGTTCTAGAACCTGCTGCTGGCCTTCTGCATGTTTGTCGGCCGCTTCGGCATCATCGTGCCGGTGCTGGCGATCGCCGGTTCGCTGGCGGCGAAGAAGGAATTCAGCCGGCGGGCAACGGCACGCTGCCGACCCACGGCCCGCTGTTTATCGGCCTGCTGATGGGCACCGTGCTGCTGGTGGGCGCGCTGACCTTCGTGCCGGCGCTGGCGCTGGGCCCGGTGGCGGAACATCTGCAACGCTTTATTCAGGGATAACGGAATCATGAGTCGTCAACAACTGGCGCTGTTTGATGCGGCGCTGACGCGCACGGCGCTCCTGGATGCGGTGAAAAAGCTCGAGTCCGCGCGTGCAGTGGCGCAACCCGGTGATGTTTCTGGTCTGGGTCGGCAGCGTGCTGACCACGCTGCTGGCCATCGGTATGGCGGCGGGGCAGCTGAACGGCAGCGCCGGCTTTACCGCGGCGGTCGCCTGTGGCTGTGGTTTACCGTGCTGTTCGCCAACTTCGCCGAAGCGCTGGCCGAAGGCCGCAGCAAGGCGCAGGCCAACAGCCTGAAAGGGGTGAACAAGCACAGCGATGCGAAGAAACTGGCGGAACCGTTTCACGGTGCGCAGTGGCGGCCGGTGGCGGCCGATACGCTGCGCAAAGGCGATGTGGTGCTGGTGGAAGCCGGCGACATCATCCCGTGCGACGGCGAAGTGATTGAAGGCGGCGCCTCGGTGGATGAAAGCGCCATCACCGGCGAATCCGCGCCGGTGATCCGCGAATCCGGCGGCGATTTCGCCTCGGTGACGGGCGGCACGCGCATGCTGTCCGACTGGCTGGTGATGCAGTGCAGCGTCAACCCGGGCGAAACCTTCCTCGACCGCATGATCGCCATGGTGGAAGGCGCCAAGCGCCGTAAAACGCCGAACGAGATCGCGCTGACCATCCTGCTGGTGGCGCTGACCATCGTGTTCCTGCTGGCAACCGCCACGCTGTTGCCGTTTTCCGCCTGGGGCGGCACCGCCGGTCACCGTCACGGTGCTGGTGGCGCTGCTGGTGTGCCTGATCCCGACCACCATCGGCGGCCTGCTGTCGGCCATCGGCGTGGCCGGCATGAGCCGCATGCTGGGCGCCAACGTGATCGCCACCAGCGGCCGCGCGGTGGAAGCCGCCGGCGACGTGGACGTGCTGCTGCTGGACAAAACCGGCACCATCACGCTCGGCAACCGCCAGGCGTCGGAGTTCCTGCCGGCGCCGGGCGTGAGCGAGCAGCAGCTGGCCGATGCCGCGCAGCTGGCCTCGCTGGCCGACGAAACGCCGGAAGGCCGCAGCATCGTGGTGCTGGCCAAGCAGCGCTTCAACCTGCGCCAGCGCGACGTCTGCAGAGCCTGCACGCCACCTTCGTGCCCTTCACCGCGCAGACCCGCATGAGCGGCGTCAACGTGCAGGATCGCATGATCCGCAAAGGCGCGGTGGACGCGATTCGCCGTCATATTGAAGCCAGCCACGGCAGCTTCCCGGCTGAGGTTAATGCCCGGGTGGAAGAGCGTGGCGCGCGCCGGCGGTACGCCGCTGGTGGTGGCCGAAGGCGCGCGCGTGCTGGGCGTGATGGCGCTGAAGGACATCGTCAAGGGCGGCATCAAGGAGCGCTTCGCCGAGCTGCGCAAGATGGGCATCAAAACGGTGATGATCACCGGCGACAACCCGCTGACCGCCGCGGCGATCGCCGCCGAAGCCGGCGTCGATGACTTCCTTTCGGAAGCCACGCCGGAAGCCAAGCTGGCGCTGATCCGCCAGTATCAGGCGGAAGGCCGCCTGGTGGCGATGACCGGCGACGGCACCAACGACGCGCCGGCGCTGGCGCAGGCCGACGTGGCGGTGGCGATGAACTCCGGCACCCAGGCGGCCAAAGAGGCGGGCAACATGGTCGACCTGGACTCGAACCCGACCAAGCTGATCGAGGTGGTCCAGATCGGCAAGCAGATGCTGATGACGCGCGGCTCGCTGACCACCTTCAGCATCGCCAACGACGTGGCGAAGTACTTCGCCATCATCCCGGCGGCGTTTGCCGCGACCTATCCGCAGCTGAACGCGCTGAACGTGATGCACCTGCACTCCCCGGCCTCGGCCATCCTGTCGGCGGTGATCTTCAACGCGCTGATCATCGTCTTCCTGATCCCGCTGGCGCTGAAGGGCGTGAGCTACCGGCCGCTCAGCGCGGCGGCCATGCTGCGCCGCAACCTGTGGATTTACGGCGCTGGGCGGGCTGGTGGTGCCGTTCGTCGGCATCAAGGCGATCGACCTGCTGCTGACGCTGTTCGGCCTGGTTTAAAAGGAGAAGAGAAATGACCATGTTACGTCCCGCTATACTTCTGTTTATTCTGCTGACCCTGATTACCGGCGGGCTCTATCCGCTGGTGACCACCGGGCTGGCGCAGTGGTGGTTTCCGTCTCAGGCCAACGGCTCGCTGATTGAGCGCGACGGCGCGGTGCGTGGCTCCGCGCTGATCGGTCAGAACTTCACGCGCCGGGGCTACTTCTGGGGCCGCCCATCGGCCACCGGCGATTCGGCCGTATAATCCGCTGGCATCCGGCGGCAGCAACCTGGCGGCCAGCAACCCGGCGCTGGATAAAGCCGTCGCTGAGCGCGTAGCAGCCCTGCGCGCCGCCAATCCGCAGGCCAGCCGGCAGCGGTGCCGGTGGAGCTGGTGACCGCCTCGGGCAGCGGCCTGGACTCCGGCCTGACGCCGGCAGCGGTGGCATGGCAGATCCCGCGCGTTGCGGCAGCGCGCAACTGACGCTGAACAGACGTTGAGGCGCTGATTGCGCGCAACACCGAGCGCCCGCTGGCTGCCGTTTATCGGCGATGCCCCGGTGGTGAACTTGTTGAAGCTGAATCTGGCGCTGGATGCCTGCGGGAAGTTCAACCCAAGAATCGCGCCGCTACATGTGCCATACCGTGCGGCGCTTTTGCGCAATGCCCTTGGTGCACGCGATAAGGAAATGGAACTCGCATGACCGACGAGCCCATTACCGCGCCCCGATCCCGATGCCCTGCTGCTCAATCAACAGCTGAAGCCCATCGCGGCAAACTGAAAATTTTCTTCGGCGCCTGCGCGGGCGTCGGGAAAACCTTCGCCATGCTGCAGGAGGCCCAGCGGCTGCGGGCGCAGGGGCTGGACATTCTGGTCGGCGTGGTTGAAACCCACGGCCGTAAAGAGACCGCCGCGCTGCTGAAGGGGCTGGCGCTGCTGCCGCGCCGCATCAGCCAGTGGTCGGTCGCGCCATGCGGAATTCGATCTCGATGCCGCGCTGGCGCGCCGTCCGGCGCTGATCCTGATGGACGAACTGGCGCACAGCAACGCGCCCGGCTCGCGCCATCCCAAACGCTGGCAGGATGTTGAAGAGCTGCTGGATGCCGGCATCGACGTGTTCACCACCGTCAACGTTCAGCATCTGGAAAGCCTGAACGACGTGGTCGGCGGCGTGACCGGCATTCAGGTGCGCGAAACGGTGCCCGATCCCTTCTTTGACGTGCGCCGACGAAGTGGTGCTGGTCGACCTGCCGCCGGACGATCTGCGCCAGCGCCTGCACGAAGGCAAAGTGTATATCGCCGGCCAGGCCGAGCGCGCCATCGAACATTTCTTCCGCAAAGGCAACCTGATTGCCCTGCGCGAGCTGGCGCTGCGCCGCACCGCCGACCGGGTCGACGATCAGATGCGCGCCTGGCGCGACCTGCAGGGGCGCGAGAAAGTCTGGCACACGCGCGATGCCATTCTGCTGTGCGTCGGTCACGGCAGCGGCAACGAAAAGCTGGTCCGCACCGCCGCCCGTCTGGCGGCCCAACTCGGCAGCGTCTGGCATGCGGTGTATGTCGAAACGCCGCAGCCTCAACCGGCTGCCGGAAAACCAGCGTCGCGCCATTCTGAGCTCGCTGCGGCTGGCGCAGGAGCTGGGCGCGGAAACCGCCACCCTTTCCGATCCGCAGGAAGAGCAAGCGATGCTGCGCTATGCGCGCGAGCATAACCTCGGCAAAATCGTCATCGGCCGCCGCCAGCATCGCCGCTGGTTTAGCCGCGAATCCTTTGCCGACAAGCTGGCTCGGCGGGCTGGGGCCGGATCTCGATCTGGTGATCGTGGCGCTGGACGACAAGCCGGTGCGCGATCGTGCCAGCGTGCCCGGAGCGGCCAGCCGTGCCAGCGGCGATAAATGGCGCATGCAGCTGCGCGGCTGTCTGGTCGCGGTCGCGCTGTGCGCCCTGATTACCCTGATTGCCAGCCAGTGGCTGATTGCGTTTGATGCCGCCAACCTGGTGATGATCTACCTGCTGGCGTGGTGGTGGTGGCGCTGTTCTTTTCGGCCGCTGGCCGTCGGTGCTGGCGACGGTGATCAACGTCATCAGCTTCGATCTGTTCTTTATTGCCCCCCGCGGGACGCTGGCCGTCTCGGACGTGCAGTATCTGCTGACCTTCGCGGTGATGCTCGCCGTCGGGCTGATGATCGGCAATCTGACCGCCGGCGTGCGCTATCAGGCGCGGGTGGCGCGCTACCGCGAACAGCGCGCGCGCCATCTGTATGAGATGTCGAAATCGCTGGGCGGTGCGCTGAACGCCGCTGGATATCGCCGCACACCAGCCAGCACTTTATTCGCTCGACGTTTCAGGCGCGCAGCCTGCTGTTGCTGCCGGACGAACACGGCGACCTGCAAAGGGTCGGCGGGTGAAGGCGGCCATCGGGATGCCGCCCTGGGACGAGGCCATCGCGCGCTGGAGCTTCGACAAAGGCCTACCGGCCGGCGCCGGCACCGACACCCTGCCCGGCGTGCCCTACCAGATTCTGCCGCTGCGCAGTGCCGATAAAAATCAGGGGCTGGTGATGGTGGAGCCTTACAACCTGCGCCAGCTGATGATCCCCGAACAGCAGCGGCTGCTGGAGACCTTTACGCTGCTGATTGCCAGCGCGCTGGAACGCCTGGCCCTCGCCGCCAGCGAAGCAGCGGCACGGCTGGCCGCCGAGCGCGAAAGCAGCTGCGTAACTCGCTGCTGGCGGCGCTGTCGCACGATCTGCGCACCCCGCTGACCGTCCTGTTTGGCCAGGCAGAAATTCTGACGCTGGACCTGGCCGGCGAGGAAGGCTCGAAACACGCCCCCCAGGCCAGCCAGATCCGCCAGCAGGTGCTGAGCACCACCCGGCTGGTGAATAACCTGCTGGATATGGCGCGCATCCAGTCCGGCGGTTTCAACCTGCGCAAAGAGTGGCTGTCGCTGGAAGAGGTGGTGGGCGGCGCGCTAAGCAGCATGGGACCGTCGCTGAAAGGGCACGACTTTACGCTGGATTTACCGCCGGAGCTGGTGCTGATCAAAGGCGACAGCGCGATGCTGGAGCGGGTGTTTACCAACCTGATCGAAAACAGCCTGAAGTATGCCGGCAATGCCGCGCAGCACGGCATTCGCGCCTGGCGCGATAAAGCGCGGCTGGAGATCGCTGTCTGGGACAACGGGCCGGGCATTGCGCCGGAGAATCTGACGCGCATTTTTGACAAGTTTGCCCGCGGCGACAAGGAGTCGGCCGTGCCGGGCGTCGGGCTGGGGCTGGCCATCAGCAAAACCATTATTGAGTCGCATCGCGGACGCATCTGGGCGGAAAACCGGCCGCAGGGCGGGGCGGTGTTTCGCCTGTCGCTGCCGCTGCCAGTCGCGCCTGAAATTTCTGAAGAAGCACTGAAATAACTTCACATAAGTTCGGTTATACTCGATGGCTTGTCTGTTGATAAATGGGAACTTATGGAACGTTTTACCGAAAACCTGATGTATGCATCGCGCTGGCTGCTGGCACCGGTTTACATTGGACTTTCGCTGGGGCTGCTGGCGCTGACGGTTAAATTTTTTCAGGAAATTTTTCACCTGTTGCCCAACATTCTCAGCATCGCGGAAAACGATCTGATTCTGCTGCTGCTGTCGCTGGTGGACATGACGCTGGTCGGTGGCCTGCTGGTCATGGTGATGATCTCCGGCTATGAGAACTTCGTTTCGCAGCTGGATATCGATGAAGGCAAAGAGAAGCTCAGCTGGCTGGGCAAGATGGATTCCGGCTCGCTGAAGAACAAGGTGGCAGCTTCCATTGTGGCGATCTCATCGATTCACCTGCTGCGTATTTTTATGGACGCGCGTAACGTCGCCAACGAAAAGCTGATGTGGTACGTGATCATCCACCTGACCTTCGTGCTGTCGGCCTTTGTGATGGGCTGGCTGGATAATATGTCGAAGGTTGAAAAGAAATCGTGACCTTTACGCACGAGCTGACCGATTACATCAGGTGCGCATCAATGCGCACCCTGTAAAAACCGCAATGCCCGTAGGGTCGCCATTTATGGCGACCTGGCCCCTTACCGCACCGGCTGCGTGCCGGTCAGCTGCGGCATCACGTCCCTGATCATCGCGAAAAAATGCTGCAGGCGGGCCGGATAATAACTGGCCCACGGGTAGGTCAGCCACACCGGCAGCGGCGGCGCCTGCCAGTCGGGCACCAGCTGTACCAGCGCGCCGCTGGCTAAATCCTCCTGCACCACCCATGACGACACAATCGCGGCGCCCATGCCCGCCAGCGCGGCTTTGCGCACCGCGTACAGGCTATCGCTGGCGAGGCGCGGGGCAATCGCCAGGTTGATTGGCTGGCCGTCGCTGAGACGCTGCAGCGCAATTTCATTACGATAAAAACTGGTCAGCGCCAGCCACGGCAACTGCGTCAGTTGGGTAACCTCTTGCACCGGCGCATGAGCTGCCAGCAGCGCCGGTGCCGCGACGACAAAGCGCGGCACTTCTGCCAGCAGCACCGCCACCACCGACGGATCGGTGGGCGCGCCGACCTGAATGGCGCAGTCAACGTTTTCACTGACAAAGTCCGGCGTGCGGTCATTGAGCATCCACTCCACTGCCAGGCGCGGATAGCGCTGCAGATAATCCATCAGCGGCGCAATCAACTGATCCTGACCAAACGCATGCGGCGCACGCACGCGCAGCGTGCCGATCGGGTCGTCATTCGCGCCGGTTAACTCATCTTCCAGCGCGTGCCAGGTGGCCACCAGCTGCCGTGCCTGGGCATAGCAGCGCTCTCCGTCGTCGGTGAGTTTCAGCGCATGGGTGGTGCGTAAAATCAGTTTCAGGCCTAGCCGCTGCTCCAGCGCCTGCAGACGGCGACTCACGGTGGGTTGGGTGGTGCCGAGCTGCGCCGCGGCCGCCGACAGCGAGCCGCTTTCAACAATGCGGATAAACGTCTGCATCAGTTCGATGCGGTCAACGCTGGTGAGTGTGCTCATACGTACCATGCATAACAGTTCTGTGTCATAGCAGTCTACCGCGTATGGCCGCAACGCGCTTTAATAAGCGCATCATCACGGGGGAAAACCACTATGTCTGCCATGTCTCAATCTTCTGCCATGCCTGCTGAAAAGCTGCCGGCACCGCTGGTGTTTACGCTGGCGGCCGGTGCCGGTCTCAGCGTGGCATCGATTTACTACAGCCAGCCGATGCTGGATATCATCAGTAAACAGTTCAATGTGGGCATCGGCAGCGTTGGTATGGTGCCGATGCTAACCCAGGCCGGTTACGCGCTGGGGATTCTGCTGCTGGCCCCGCTCGGTGACCGCCACGATCGCCGCACCATCATTCTGGTAAAAGGCTTGCTGCTGGTCGCCGCGCTGCTGCTGTGCGGCTTTTCCGGCGGCATCAATGCGTTGCTGATTGCCAGCTTTGTTACCGGATTAACCGCTACCGTGGCGCAGGACATAGTGCCGGCGTCGGCGGCGCTGGCACCGGAGCGCAGCCGTGGCAAAACCGTCGGCACGGTGATGACCGGGCTGCTGGTCGGCATTCTGCTGTCGCGCGTGGTGAGCGGCGTGGTGGCGGAGTATCTGGGCTGGCGCACCATGTACATGATGGCGGCGGCGGCGGTGCTGCTGAGCAGTCTGGCGCTGTGGCGCGCGCTGCCACGCTTTACGCCGGGCACCACGGTGAGCTATCCGCGTCTGCTGCTGTCGCTGGCGCATCTGTGGCAGCATCACCAGACGCTGCGCCGCGCGGCGCTGGCGCAGGGCCTGCTGTCGGTAAGTTTTAGCGCCTTCTGGTCTACCCTGGCGCTGATGCTGAGCGATCGCTTCCATCTCGACAGCGCCGTGGCAGGGGCCTTCGGTCTGGCCGGTGCCGCCGGGGCGCTGGCCGCGCCGCTGGCGGGCAGTTTTGCCGACCGCATCGGCCCGGCGCGTGTCACCCAGTATGGCGCCACGCTGGTGATGGTGTCGTTTGCCCTGATGTTCCTGCTGCCGGTGCTGCCGGTGCCGGCGCAGCTTGGCCTGATTATCCTCAGCACCATCGG
Source organism: Enterobacterales bacterium (assembly GCA_039593615.1). Lineage (GTDB taxonomy): Bacteria > Pseudomonadota > Gammaproteobacteria > Enterobacterales > Enterobacteriaceae > Enterobacter. The sequence goes on from JBCNOY010000017.1 coordinate 61,530, forward strand.
CTTTGACCTTGGCGTGCAGGCCACGCTGGTAGCGCATCAGACGCTGGTCTACAGCCTGGCGCCGGAAGCGCGCAGCCGCCTCAATGCGCTGATGTTCACCGTGGTGTTTATCGGTATGGCGACCGGCGCGGCGCTCGGCAGCCTGGCGCTGGCCCATTTCGGCTGGAATGGCGTGGTCAGCCTTGCGACGGCTGCCGCTGTGCTTGCGCTGCTGATTCGTCTCGCCAGTCGCCATCTGCAAAACTAATTCACGATCCTGTGCCAGGCTTAAAGGAGAATGTTATTTAAAAACGGAGCGTTATGAACTTCCTGGCCTGGACCGCCCTTACTGGCGGTCTGCTACTTTTGATGTCACTGGCTTCCGGCTGGATTCACCGGGGGCCGGTGACGTCGTTTGGTCTCTACCTGTTCGCGGGCATTCTGTGCGGCCCGTGGATGCTTAATCTGCTGCAAATCGACATTATCGGCCACGCCGAGCTCGCCGCCCATATCACCGAAATCACCATGGCCGCCTCGCTGTTTATCACCGGGCTCAAGCTGCGTCTGCCGATGAGCGCGCACGCGTGGCGCGTCGGGCTGCGGCTGGCTTTTCCGGCGATGCTGCTGACCGTCGGCGGCATGGCCTGCCTGATTCACTGGATTACCGGCTTTGGCTGGCCGCTGTCGCTGGCGTTTGGCGCCATTGTTGCCCCGACCGACCCGGTGCTTGCCAGCCTGATCTCCGTTAACGATGCGCGCGATGACGATGCGCTGCGCGTGGCGCTCTCCAGCGAGGCCGGCATGAACGATGGTTCAGCGCTGCCGCTGCTGATGCTGGCGCTGCTGCTGATGCATCCGGGCGCCTTCAGTCTGGAGCTGCTGGGCGGCTGGGCAGCGCGCGATGTGGTGTGGGCGATTGGCGGCGGGCTGGCGATTGGTTATCTGCTTGGCCGGCTGATCGGCCAGCTGGCGACCCATCTGCGTAGCGCGCATCACGACGTGGCGCCCAATGATTTCCTCGCGCTGGCGCTGATCGCCCTGAGCTACGCGGCGGCGCAGTCGGTGGATGCGTCTGGCTTCCTTGCCACTTTTGCAGCAGGCGTTGGCTTACGCCGCGCCGAGCTGCGCGTGACTAAACGCTTTCCACTGGAAGATTTACCGGAAGAGAAGCGCTACCTGCCGGCAGAGGTGCTGGTCAATCCTAACCAGCGACTGAAGCAGGGGGGCGGCAGCCCGGTGAAATCGGTCGGCCTGGTGGTCGGCGATGCGCTGTCGTTTGGTGATACTATCGAACGCCTGCTGGCGGCAGCGATGATGGTGGTGCTGGGCATTACGCTGGCGCATCACTGGAATCTCACCGGCATCGGCCTGGCGCTGCTGCTGTTTGTGGTGGTGCGACCGCTGGCGGTATGGCTGACCACCTGGCGCTGCGAGATGCCGTTTATGCGGCGGATGCTGATTGGCTGGCTGGGGATTCGCGGCATCGGCAGTATCAATTATATTGCTTATGCCTGGGTGCACGGCCTGCAGGGCCCGCAGGCGGAACAGATGATGGACATGGCGCTGACGCTGGTGGTGTGCAGCATTGTGCTGCACGGCATCACGGTGACGCCGCTACTGAACTGGCGTGCTGCCCGGCAGGCGGCACGCGCGCAGCAAGACGAAACGTGATTTTCTGGAAATAACGGGAGCTTATTATGAAAGCATTGCTTATCGCCCTGGTAGGGCTGTCGCTGTCTGCCAGCGCGCTGGCGGATGATACGGATGCCGACGCGCAGGAGAATATCTACGCCAGCCAGCTGTGCCACATTGTTAGCGGGGAGCAGAAAACCGGTGACATGCAGAGCTACACTGAGAAAATGAAGTCACAGCTGGCGGCCAGCCAGTCACCGTCGGCCATGAACAAACCCTCCTTCAACGAGGAAACCGCGCAGGAAGTGGTTAACGGCTGGCTGGAACTGGGTGAAGAAGAGCGGGCGAAGCTGCGCCACGATCAGCAGCAGTGTGAGCAGACGGTGATGACCCAATTCCAGCAGCAGGATTAATTTTCCCTTCTCTTCATGAATACGCGCCTTTTCTGGCGCGTTTTTTTATGGCTTTTTTGTACGAAATGCGTACATTATCGCCAGATTGAAACAGGACCTGCATCACATAATGAGACGCCGCCTCCGGGCTGGCGCATTTTCCATACCGGCTACTGGGCAAGATGATTACACGGCGTCGTTTTCTGTTGGCTAGCGGAGCAACCGTACTCTCCATGACGGCGGGCAAACTGTTTGCCCGGGATGACATTATTCCGCTCTGGCCGGACGACCCACCGGGTGGCGGCGGTCCGTCTGGCCTGCTGAAAGTCAGCGCTAACGGTTCATGGACCAATATCGTTTCTCCCGCCATTCAGCGCTTTCGTCCGGAGAATCCCAACGGCGAAGCGGTGATCGTTGCGGCTGGTGGCGGCTACCGTTTTATCGGCATGGGGCGCGAAGCCTGGCCGGTCGCGCGCTGGCTTAATGCCAACGGGTATACTGCCTACGTGCTGAGCTACCGACTGCCGGGTGAAAAGTGGCAGGCCGGCAGACTGGCGCCGCTGCAGGATGCGCAGCGCGCGATTCGCATGGTGCGCGCCATGGAAAACAAGGTGCATCTGCTGGGCTTTTCGGCTGGCGGCCATCTGCTCGGCATGGCGGCAGCGCGGCCTGACTTCGTCACCTATTCACCGCAGGATTCGCTGGATGACATCCGGCCAACCGCAGACAGCGTCGGGCTGATTTACCCGGTTATCACCCTTGAAGCGCCGTATCAGCACACCCGTACTCACCAGATGATCGTGGGCAATGACGCCACGCCGACCCAGGAAGCCAACTGGTCAGTACAAAATTACGTCACCCGTGCCTACCCGCCAACCTTCCTGGCGCAGGCGGAGGACGATCATACCTCCAACCCTCATAACACCGAGCTGATGCGCGACGCCTGCCGCCGGATGCGCGTGCCGGTTGAGCTGATTGAACTGAGCAGCGGCGGCCACGGCTTTGGCCTCGGTAAAGCCGGCACCCCCGCCGCGCTGTGGGACCAGGCGTATGTCCGCTGGCTGGATAAGCTGGGTTAACTTCTTTACTGGCGCATCAATCCAGGAGTGCTTACAACGGCGCTGCAGTAACCCTCCGCACGAACCGTAGCGGCGCAATTTATTGCGCAAAAACAGCGGTGCAGCGGTCGGATTAGCGCGATAAATCGCGCCGCTACAATGTGTGCAGGATGATGGTGCAGAAATAAAATGCCGCACGAATCGTAGCGGCGCAATTTATTGCGCAAAAAACAGCGGCGCAGCGGTCGGATTAGCGCGATAAATCGCGCCGCTACGATGCGGTGCGCTCAGCGACCATGGCGATTGAATCAGCCCGTGCCGTCACGTCAGATTAAAATACCGGTCCGGCTGGCTCGCTGCCGGCAGCGGGAAATCGTTGTTCATCGCTTTCAGATTGCGTTCGATATTCACGCACAGCGCGTCCAGCGGCAGATGATTGGGCGCGGTGCCGAACGGATCTTCCAGCTCCTCCGCCAGCGACTCCAGCGACAAAAAGGTATACGAAATAAACACCGACACCAGCGGCGTCATCAGGTGCAAATCCGCCACCAGCGCGAACGGTAGCAGGGTGCAGAACAGATACACCGTGCGGTGCAGAATCAGGCTGTAGGCGAAGGGAATCGGTGTGCTGGCCAGCCGGTCGCAGCCACCCAGATACGCCGACAGATGGTTGAGGTTGTCATCAATACTCTGCCAGACGATATCCGTCACTAATCCCTCATCACGCCGCTGCGCCAGCCATTCGCCCATGCATAACATGATTTGTGAGGTCGGCATCGGATGGCCGAGCACCGCGGCGTGCCACGCGGGCGGCAGCAGCCGCTGCAGATCGGCCTGGGCATCGGTTTTACGCAGCCGGTGTTTCAGGCTCCAGCTAAACGCCAGCTGCAGCCCGATAAACTCCTGCACCTGTTCCGCACGCAGTCCGCGCAGCGTTTTCACCTGGCGCAGCAGCGAGCGCTGAGTGATGTGCATATTGCCCCACAGCGTGCGCGCCTCGATAAAGCGCGCGTAGCTGGCGTTATTGCGAAAGCCAAGAAAGATGGCGATCGACACGCCAATCAGGCTGAACGGTGCGGTGGTCAGGTGAATGCCGAGCGTGGAATACCAGGGATAACCTAGAATGGCGATCACTGACATCAGCAGGTTAAGCGACAGGCGGAACGCAATGCGAGACAGCACTGAGCCGTGCCAGTCAAACAACCGGAGAAACCAGTGTTGATGAGGACGTACGATCATTTTGCGATGGTGTTTTTTATGATTTTGTCGCCACAGATTACGCCCGTCGCAGGCGCAGAATCAACGCCGGTGAGCCGCTGTTTTACCAGTGAAAACGCTGCGCTTGAGTGAATTAACCTATGTAAATCAAGCTTCTAAAAACGCTTTGAACAAGTTGTAAAATTCTTTGCGTTATCTCTTTGTCCGCGCTTTCTCTAAAGTTTGTTCCAGCAGCACAACACACAAATTTAAAACCACTTTAGAGGAAACTATCATGTCTAAACTCGACCTGCTTGACCCACAGAACTCAACCCTGATCTTCATCGACCACCAGCCACAGATGGCGTTTGGTGTCGCCAATATTGACCGCCAGCAGCTCAAAAATAACACCGTCGCCCTGGCGAAAGCGGGGAAAATTTTCGACGTGCCGGTGATTTACACCTCGGTAGAAACGGAAAGCTTCAGCGGCTACATCTGGCCAGAACTGCTGGCGGTGCACCCGGAATCGAAGCCGATTGAGCGTACCTCCATGAACTCCTGGGAGGACGCGAAATTTGTCGAGGCGGTAGAGAAAACCGGCCGCAAAAAACTGATCATCTCCGCGCTGTGGACCGAAGTGTGCCTGACCTTCCCGGCTCTGATGGCGCTGGAAGCCGGCTATGAAGTGTATGTGGTGACCGACACCTCCGGCGGCACCAGTGTTGATGCGCACGAACGTTCCGTGCAGCGAATGGTGCAGGCGGGCGCGGTGCCGGTGACCTGGCAGCAGGTGCTGCTGGAGTACCAGCGCGACTGGGCGCGCAAAGAGACCTACGATGCGGTGATGGATCTGGTGCGCGAGCACAGCGGCGCCTACGGCATGGGCGTCGACTACGCCTACACCATGGTGCACAAAGCGCCGCAGCGTCAGGGCTGATTCAGCGGTAGTGCGGCAGGCGGGTTTTCAATGCGTCGATAAACAGCCGCAGCGCCATCGACTGATGCCGGTTCGGCGGGAACCACAGCGCGATTCCCGCCGACTGAATGCGCCAGTCGGCCAGCAGCTCCACTAATTTCCCCTGCTGCAGTGCCTCGCTAACATACAGCGAAGGCACGAACGCAATCCCTGAACCGTTGATGGCCGCGCGCGCCATCAGCGCGTTATTGTCTAACGTCAGCGTACCCGGCACGTCAATCTCCAGACTTTCTTCCGCTCTCTGATACTCCCAGCGATAGCGTTTGCCCCCGGGCAGGCGATGACGAATACACTGCTGCTGCAGTAAATCCTGCGGCTGACGCACCGGCGCGTGCACCGCCAGATAGTCGGGCGAAGCCACGGTAACGAAGGTCAGCGGGCCGCCGAGCGCAATCGCCACCATATCCTGCGGCACATCTTCAATCAGACGGATGCCGGCATCAAACCCGGCGGCGGTGATATCTACCAGCGCGCCCTGGGCGGAGAAATCAAGCTGAATACCGGGATAGCGCGCGCTGAACTCTGGCACCACCTGATCCAGCAGCAGGCCAATCACCACATCGCTGGCGCTGATGCGCAGCGTACCGTACTGCTGCTGGCGACTCAGGCTGACGTCGTGCAGCACCTCATCCATCTGATTGAGCAGCGGCCCGAGGCGCTGTAATAGCTGCTCACCGGCGTCGGTCAGCGACACGCTGCGTGTGGTGCGCTGAAACAGCTGCACGCCGAGGTTGTGCTCCAGCGTTTTCACCAGGTGGCTGAGCGAAGAGCGCTTCAGGCCAAGCAGCTCGGCGGCGCGCCGAAAACTGCGCTGCTCGCCCAGCGTTTTGATCGCCTGCAGTTCGTGCCAGGAAGGGCGTTTCATTGGTGGTATTTCCTCACCAGGTCATGTTCGATTGGGGAGATTATGACCACCAGTAAAGCGATCTATCATCAGGTTTTCAACATGAGGAGCGCAAAATGAAAACCTGGTTAATTACCGGTGCCAGCAGCGGACTGGGCCGACTGATGAGTGAACGTTTACTTGAGCGTGGCGATCGCGTGGTGGCAACGGTGCGCCGCGAGCAGGCGCTAGCCGATTTGCAGCAGCAATATGGCGATCGGCTGCTGGTGATGCGGCTGGATCTGGCCGCAACGACCAGTATCGCACCGGCCATCGCCACCGCCTTTGCCCACGTCGGGCGTATAGATGTGGTGGTAAGCAACGCCGCTTACGGTCTGTTTGGCGCGGCGGAAGAGCTCAGCGACGCGCAGATTGCACGCCAGATCGCCACCAATCTCACCGGATCGATCCAGCTGATTCGCGCCGTCATCCCGCATTTGCGCCAGCAGGGCGGTGGCCGCATTGCGCAGATCTCGTCCGAAGGCGGCCAGGTGGCGTATCCCAATTTCAGCCTGTATCACGCCAGCAAATGGGGCATTGAAGGTTTTGTCGAAGCGGTGCGCCAGGAAGTCGCCAGCTTTGGCATCGAGCTGCTGCTGGTGGAGCCGGGCCCGACCGTCACTAACTTCGCCAGCGGGCTGGATATCGCCGCGCCGCTCGACGCCTATCGTGATAACGCATCCGGTCAGTTCCGTCGGGCGATTGAAGCGGGTGACTTTGCTATATTGGGTGATGCCGGAAAATGCGTGGCGGCCACGCTGGCGACGCTGGATCAGGAAACGATGCCGCTGCGGCTGGCGCTGGGCAGCACGGCCTATCAGCACATCGAAGCCGCGCTGGAAGCCCGGCTGGCAGAACTGCGAACGCAGAAAGCGCTGGCGTTTGGCGCGGATGCGTAAGTCTGTTGCTGCGGCAAAATCCTGACCGGGAAACCGGCATCAGAACAGCAGGCTGTGCGCCGTGGCGCGCAGCGCAATGCCGAGCAAAATGCCGGGCACGGCGAAGCGGAACAGGCGCGGAAAACGGCTGGAGAGACCGAGGAAAATGCCGATGCCAGGCAGATCGAAGGTCTGAATCAGCAGGCCTGCCGAGGCGTTGATGTTGTGCGCACTGTACTGCCCCTGTTCGACCAGACCGGCAACCACGCCGTAATAGGCGGTGCCGCCGGCCAGGCATTTGGTCAGCGCAGGCAGCACATACACCTCGGCGATATGCAGTTTGTGTAACAGCGGTGCCAGCAACTGCGTCAGCAGCTCAATGGCGCCGGCACTCTTCAGGATGCCCACCACCGACAGCGAAAGGATCAGCATCGGCAGCGAACCGAGCGCGAGGCGAATGGCGTCGGCACCCGAGGTGTTGATGATGGCGATCAGCCCCGGCTTCGCGTCGCTGTTCTCCACGCCCTGGTCTTCATCGCGCAGCGCGACATCGGAAAGTTTGCGGGCAAAAAAGTGATAGGTTGAGGCGGCCGCCAGCACGCCGCCGCTGATAGAGAACAGCAGCGCGGCGCTCCAGTTGAGCCCGTCAGGAATCAGCGGATAAAAGGCGTTGGCCTGGCCCATCGCGAACAGCATCGCCAGCGTGGCTGCCATGTGGCGGTCTGACGTGCCGCGCTTCTCCATGATCGCCAGCGCGGCGAGCGGTGCGGCAAAGCTGACAAAATTTAACTGGATGAGTGCGAACAGCGCCAGGCCGGTAATCCCCAGCGGCTTCAGTAACGGCGTGGCGTGGCGTACGACAAAATCCAGCACGCCTTTCACTTCGAGGTATTTCATGATGAATAGCATCACCACCATGATGGGAATCAGGGTGTAAAGCGCGACGTCGACCGCGGCTTTGCCCGACTCCATAATTATGCTGATGATATTCACGTGCTGACGTCGTCCCGTTACCGCAAAACGCTGGCCGCCGGGCCAGCAAAGCAAAAATCATAGCGGGTATGCGCGCTGTTGAGTAGTCAGCAAACAAAAAAGCCCCCAGGCGGGGGCTGTGATGATGGCGCTGAGGCGGTGTTAGCGCATGGTGACGAACTCTTCCGCCGCCGTCGGGTGAATCGCCACGGTGTTGTCGAAGTCTTTTTTGGTGGCGCCCATCTTCAGCGCCACCGCAAAGCCCTGCAGGATCTCATCCATGCCGAAGCCGATGCCGTGGATACCGACAATCTTCTCTTCCGGACCCACGCAGACCAGCTTCATGCGGCACGGCTGACGGTGCTGGGTCACGGCGGTATACATGGCGGTGAACGACGATTTGTACACTTTCACCTGGTCGTCGCCATACTGCTCGCGCGCCTGCGGCTCGGTCAGGCCGACGGTGCCGATCGGCGGGTGGCTGAACACCACGGTGGGGATGTTGCTGTAGTCGAGATGCTCGTCCGGCTTGTTGTTAAACAGGCGCTCGGACAGGCGACGGCCGGCCGCCACGGCCACCGGGGTCAGCTCTACCGCACCGGTGTTGTCGCCCACCGCGTAGATGCCTTTGACGTTGGTGTTCTGGAATTTATCGACGTCAATATAGCCTTTGTCATTCGGCGCCACGCCGGTCACCGCCGAGGTTGAGGTTATCGGTCGCCGGTTCGCGGCCAATCGCCCAGATCAGGCAATCGACGGTCTGGCTGCTGGCCGTTTTCCAGCTGCAGCGTCAGGCTGCCGTCCGCATTCTTGACCACCGCTTTCGGCACCGATTCGGTGTGCAGGGTCGGCCCTTCGGTGTTCATCACTTCCACCAGCGTTTCAACAATCAGCGGATCGAAGCTGCGCAGCGGCGCATGTTTACGCACGAACAGGTGCGTTTCTGCGCCCAGCGCGTTCAGCACGCCGGCCAGCTCTACGGCGATGTAGCCCGCGCCGACTACGGCAACGCGTTTTGGCAGGGCGTCCAGCTCAAAGAAGCCGTCGGAATCGATGCCGTATTCCGCGCCCGGAATGTTCGGGTGGCTCGGACGGCCGCCGGTGGCGATCAGGATATGGTCGGCGGTGATGGTCTCGCCGTTCACTTCCACCGTGTGCGCATCCACAAAGCGCGCGAAGCCTTTGATCACGTCGACCTTGTTTTTGCCCAGCACGTTGTCGTACGAGGTGTGGATACGGTCGATGTAGGCGCTGCGGTTGGCGACCAGCTTGTTCCAGTCGAAAGCGGTTGACGGTGGTGTCAAAGCCGTAGTCCGGGCCGTACAGATGGATGGCTTCGGCGATCTGCGCCGCATGCCACATCACTTTCTTCGGTACACAACCCACGTTCACACAGGTGCCGCCCAGCTCTTTGGCTTCAATCAGCGCGCACTTCTGGCCGTACATGGCCGCACGGTTGATGGAGGCGATACCGCCGCTGCCGCCGCCAATGGCGAGGTAATCATAATGTTTGGTCATCCGTTGTGTCCATCTGTTGGAGGAAAACTGGCATAGAGTGTAACGCCGCTTCAGTTACCGGCGCAAAGTTTGCACCTATGTATGTAATAGGGTTGAATGCCGGCAAGGGGTTGGCTCAAAGGAACTTATCATGCACCTGACATTTCTTGGTACCGGCGCGGGCGCGCCCAGCCTGCAGCGTAACGTCACCGCCATTGCGCTGACGCTGTCGAAACGCGGCGAGACCTGGCTGTTCGACTGTGGTGAAGCGACGCAGCATCAGTTTATGCGATCGGCGCTTAAGCCCGGCAAGCTGGAAAAAATCTTTATTACTCATTTGCATGGCGATCACATCTTTGGCCTGCCGGGTCTGCTCACCAGCCGTTCGATGGCGGGCCTGACCGAGCCGATGACGCTGTACGGTCCGAAAGGATTGCGCCAGTTTGTCGACACCGCGCTCAGCCTGAGCGGCTCTTATACCGGCTATCCGCTGGAGATTGTCGAGATCGAAGCCGGTCCGGTGCTGGATAACGGTGAGTTTCGCGTCACTGCTTATGCGCTAAACCACGTGGTTGAGTGCTATGGCTACCGCATCGAACAGCATGATAAGCCGGGCTTCCTTGACGCACCGCGCCTGAAGGCGGAAGGCGTGCCGCGCGGCCCGTGGTATCAGGATCTGAAACAGGGCAAACGCATCACGCTGGAAGATGGCCGCGAGATCAACGGCGCCGACTATCTTGGCCCGGCCACCAAAGGCAAAGTGCTGGCGATCTTCGGCGATACCGGCCCTACCGAGGTGGCGTTGCAGCTGGCGGCGAACGCCGATGTGATGGTGCATGAAACCACGCTGGAAGCGGCGATGGCGGAAAAAGCCAACGGGCGCGGCCACTCCACTACGGTGCAGGCGGCCAGCGTGGCACAGCGCGCTGGTGCAAAACGCATGATCGCTACGCACTTTAGCTCGCGCTATTTGTCACAGGATCGGGAAAGGCTGCTGGCTGAGTGCCAGTCGGTGTTTCCGGCCACCGAACTGGCGCATGATTTTGCGATATTTGAGGTGTAGCGCTTATTCCGGCACGATTTGCGTCACGCTGTAGTGACCGGTGCCGGCGGGCACCAGCTTCTGGTGCAGCCACGGCAGCAGCTCTTCCATCTGCGCTTTCAGCTTCCACGGCGGGTTGATGACAATCATCCCGGAGGCGGTCATGCCGCGCTGATCGCTGTCCGGACGCACCGCCAGCTCGATCTGCAGAATATTGCGGATGCCGGTGGCTTCCAGATCCTTCAGCATGCGTTTGATCTGCTGGCGCATCACCACCGGATACCACAGCGCATAGACACCGGTGGCGAAACGTTTGTGACCTTCCTGAATGCCTTTCACCACATCCTGATAATCGCTTTTCATTTCGTACGGCGGGTCGATAAGGATCAGGCCGCGACGGGTCGGTGGCGGCAGTTTGGCCTTCAGCTGCTGATAACCATCCGCGCGTTCAACGCGGGCGCGCGCATCTTTACTGAACTCACTGCGCAGCAGCGGGTAATCGGTCGGATGCAGTTCGGTGAGCTGCAGCTTATCCTCGTCGCGCAGCAGATGGCGGGCGATCAGCGGCGAGCCAGGGTAATAGCGCAGCATACCGGTTGGGTTAAGGTTGCGAATCGCCGCCAGATAGGGCTTCAGCAGCGCCGGTGCGTCCGGCTGTTGCCAGATACGCGCAATGCCTTCCAGATATTCGCCGGTACGTTCGGCGTGCTCACCGCTCAGCTGGTAACGTCCGGCACCGGCGTGGGTGTCCAGATAGAGGAAAGGTTTCTCCTTCTCCATCAGGGCGGTGAGGATCAGGCTTTCAACGGTGTGTTTCAGCACGTCGGCATGGTTGCCGGCATGAAAACTGTGGCGATAACTCAGCATAAAAAAGAGGGGTCCGCGGTTGGATCAATGAAGTCGAATAGATCGTGTGTGGCGCGATTATAGCCGCGCCGCATAAAAATTGCTGACGTTTTACCATCCGCTTAAGTTTTCAGCGCCCGGGTCGCTTTAGCGGAATGCGACCGGTCTGGTAGAGAACTAATTTCACTTAGGGATAATTCGACTCTCGAAATTTTACCGCAGATTAAGTAAGTTAGTAGCCGAAAACGAAGCGGTCGCGAGCGAAATGCCAGGAATGCGTCTCTGGCAAGGAAACTTTTCGGCCATGGCCGTATAATTTTTTGCTTCAAGCATCCTTAATAACTCCTGGTGACAATAATGAAAAAAATGACTGGTATCGCGGTGGCAAGCCTGCTGGCACTGGCCGGCTGCGCGAAACAACAGCCTGTTCATAGCCTGGTAACGCCGCCCGCCGCCGACGCTCAGCCGATGGCTGAATCCGCTGCACGGCCTGACGGCCAGCCGTTTGTAACCGAAGCGCCAGCCCAGCCGGCCGCTGCCTCGTTCGCTGACGATCGCGCCAGCAACATTCAGCAGTGCCGTAAAGAGCTGGATGCGATGCGTCTCTACAGCCAGGCGTCTTACGACAGCTACCAGGCGGAATTCCAGAAAATTGGCGCGCAGACCAACAAATATCTGCAGATTAAAGATTCGATTGGCGCGGATATTAACGATTTAGTCATGCCGCGCTATCAGTTCCAGATCCGTGAACTGTGCTTCCGCATTAAAACCCGTCTGTCACAGCTGATTATTCGCCAGGCCGGTTAACAATAACGGCGTAAGCCGACCCCTTTTTTAACAGCGCGACAACCTCGCGCGGTGGATGGCTTCATCTCAATTAACATATTGAGATGAGGCCTTTTGTTTTCTTAGCGGCAAGGAGCCGCGACTGGAGGTTTTGATGACACAGCGTCATCTGCTGGCGGTGCTGATTAGTGCGGCCTTAATGCTACCCGGACAGGCCGCGTCAGCGGCTGATGATGACATGCTGCGCGCGTTCAGCGAAGCAGCGCGCACCCTGCCGCCGGCACCGGCAGCAAAACCACAGCCACCTGCAAAACCGGCCGCTAAACCGGCGGCGAAAACCGTCAGCAAGGCAGAGAAAAAAGCCGCCACAGCGCCCGATCACAGTGCGGAACTGACGCGTCTGCGCGCCCGCGTGGCGGAGCTGGAAAAGCTGTCTGCTGCACCTGCGGTGAAAGCGGACGATGCGTTAAAGGCGCAGCTGGCCGCCAGCGACAAAAAGCTGGCAGCGCTCGGCGCGGAGAAACAGCAGCAGGAGAAAAACATCGCCACGCTGCAGCAGGCGCTGAAAGAGGCACAGCAGCAGCAAAGCACCGGCAGCGCCCAACTGATGAAGCAGCTCAGTGACGCGCGCGCGGAGGCCACTCAGAGCGCCGACGCGCTGAAGGCGCTGAAAGCGGAAAACGACAAGGCGCTGGTGGCGCTGCAGGCAGAGAGCAAAAAGCAGCTCAGCGCCCAGCAGGCGGCAAGCGACAAAAAGCTGGCGGCGCTCAGCACGGAGAAGCAGCAGCAGGAGAAAAACATCGCCACGCTGCAGCAGGCGCTGAAAGAGGCACAGCAGCAGCAAAGCTCCGGCAGCGCCCAGCTGACGAAACAGCTCAGTGACGCCCGCGCGGCGGTCACTCAGAGCGCCGACGCGCTTAAAGCGCTGAAAGCGGAAAACGATAAGGCGCTGGCGGCGCTGCAGGCAGAGAGCAAAAAACAGCTCAGCGCCCAGCAGGCCGCAAGTGACAAAAAGCTGGCGGCCTTACAGGCAGAAAACGACAAGGCGCTGGCGGCGTTGCAGGCTGAGAGCAAAAAGCAGCTCAGCGCCCAGCAGGCTGAGAGCGCCCAAAAACTGGCCGCGCAGCAGACTGCAAGCGACAAACAGCTGCAAGCGTTACAGTCACAGCAGACGGAAAGCGAGAAGAAGCTCACCGCGCTGCAGACGCAGCAGGCCGAGCGCGAAAAACAACTCGCCGCGCTGGATAGCGAAAAACAGCAGCAGGCGCACAACCTGGCGCAGCTGACGCGGGAACTGGAGGCGGCGAAGCAGCAACCGGCCGCCGCGCCGAAACTTTCTGCCCCGAAAAGCGATGCTGAACGCGATGGTTACACGCTGGGTCAGTTCATCGCCAGCAATGCGGTAGTGCAGTTGCAGATGGTCAAAGACATCGGCCTCAGCATCAGTATGGATCAGCTGATTGCCGGCTTAACCACCCAGCTGCAAAGCGGTGATTCGCTGCTTGATGGCGAAGAGATGGCGCGCCGTTACGCCACTATGCAGGCCTCCATTGGCAAAGGACTGAACGCACTGATTGAAAAAGGTTACGCGCAGCTGGACAAGAAAGTGGCGAAGCGTAAAGCGCTGAAGAAAGATCTCGGCATGCAGTGGTTTGCGGTGAAAAGCGTCAAAGGCAAACTGCTGCCGGACCAGCAGGCAGCGGTCAGCGTCCGCGTCACCACCCTGAGCGGCAAGGTAATCAATGATTTTTCGCACGATCAGGTGCCGTTCAACGACAGCCTGCCGCCATTGTTACAGGAAGGCATGTCGCTGACCGGTAAAGGCGGCGCAGTGGAAGGCTGGGCGCTGGCGAAAGATATTTACGAGCGCGAGCCGCTGCCACCGTGGGTCGCGCCGTATGATGTGATCCATTATCAGCTGACCATCAAATAACCTCTGGCCCGCCGTCTGGCGGGCTTTTTTTCAACATTGCGCGATGAATCGCGCCGCTACTGATACGTGCACTTATTGTAGCGGCGCGATTCATCGCGCGTTTTTCTCTCTGCCCTTGCGGGTGGCATTGATTTTCCCCTCGTCTGGCCGCATGTTAGTAAAATTGCGCCGCGCCCCTGCGCGCGGCCCCACTCCATGATGAAAGGACAGCGTTTATGACCAATCCATTACTGACGCCTTTTTCGTTGCCGCCGTTTTCTAAAATCCTCCTCCCGAGCATGTGGTTCCAGCCGTTACGCAATCGCTGGACAACTGCCGCGCGGCGGTAGAAAGCGTGGTAGCGCAGGGCGCGCCGTACACCTGGGAAAATCTTTGTCAGCCGCTGGCCGAAGTGGACGACGTGCTGGGGCGTATCTTCTCCCCGGTGAGCCACCTGAACTCGGTAAAAAACAGCCCGGAACTGCGCGAAGCCTACGAGCAAACCCTGCCGCTGCTCTCTGAGTACAGCACCTGGGTCGGCCAGCACGAAGGGCTCTACAAAGCCTACCGCGACCTGCGCGACGGCGACCATTATGCCGAACTGAACACGGCGCAGAAAAAATCGGTCGATAACGCCCTGCGTGATTTTGAGCTGTCCGGGATTGGCCTGCCAAAAGAGAAGCAGACCCGCTACGGTGAAATCGCCGCGCGCCTGTCCGAGCTGGGCAACCAGTACAGCAACAACGTGCTCGACGCCACCATGGGCTGGACGAAGCTGATCACCGACGAAGCGGAGCTTTCCGGCATGCCGGAAAGCGCCCTGGCGGCGGCAAAAGCGCAGGCCGAGGCGAAAGAGCAGGACGGCTTCCTGCTAACCCTGGATATCCCGAGCTATCTGCCGGTAATGACCTACTGCGACAACCAGGCGCTTCGCGAAGAGATGTACCGCGCCTACAGCACCCGCGCCTCCGATCAGGGGCCGAATGCCGGTAAGTGGGACAACAGCCCGGTCATGGCGGAAATCCTCGCCCTGCGCCACGAGCTGGCGCAACTGCTGGGCTTCGAAAACTACGCCGATAAATCGCTCGCCACCAAAATGGCGGAAAACCCGCAGCAGGTGCTCGACTTCCTGACCGATCTGGCGAAACGCGCCCGTCCGCAGGGTGAAAAAGAGCTGGCCCAGCTGCGCGCCTTCGCGAAAGCGGAGTTTGGCGTGGACGAGCTGCAGCCGTGGGACATCGCTTACTACAGCGAAAAACAGAAGCAGCACCTCTACAGCATCAGCGACGAGCAGCTGCGCCCGTACTTCCCGGAAAACAAAGCCGTTAACGGCCTGTTCGAGGTGGTAAAACGCATCTATGGCATCACCGCCAAAGAGCGTACCGATATCGACGTCTGGCATCCGGACGTGCGCTTCTTCGAGCTGTATGACGAGAAAAACGAACTGCGCGGCAGCTTCTACCTCGATCTCTACGCGCGTGAGAACAAGCGCGGCGGGGCGTGGATGGACGACTGCGTGGGCCAGATGCGTAAAGCAGACGGTTCTCTGCAGAAGCCGGTCGCCTACCTGACCTGTAACTTCAACCGTCCGGTAAACGGCAAACCTGCGCTCTTTACTCACGACGAAGTGATCACCCTGTTCCACGAGTTCGGTCACGGTCTGCACCATATGCTGACCCGCATCGAAACCGCAGGCGTGGCAGGCATCAGCGGTGTGCCGTGGGATGCGGTCGAACTGCCGAGCCAGTTTATGGAAAACTGGTGCTGGGAGCCGGACGCGCTGGCGTTTATCTCCGGTCACTATGAGACCGGCGAACCGCTGCCGAAAGAATTGCTGGATAAAATGCTGGCAGCGAAGAACTACCAGGCGGCGATGTTTATCCTGCGTCAGCTGGAGTTCGGCCTGTTCGATTTCCGCCTGCACGCCGAGTTCAGCCCGGAGCAGGGCGCGAAAATTCTTGAAACCCTGGCCGAGATTAAAAAGCAGGTTGCCGTTATTCCTGGGCCAACCTGGGGCCGCTTCCCGCACGCGTTCAGCCATATCTTTGCAGGCGGCTACGCGGCGGGTTACTACAGCTACCTGTGGGCCGACGTGCTGGCGGCGGATGCCTTCTCTCGCTTCGAAGAAGAGGGGATCTTCAACCGCGAAACCGGCCAGTCGTTCCTCGACAATATCCTGACCCGCGGCGGTTCCGAAGAGCCAATGGTGCTGTTCAAACGCTTCCGCGGACGCGAGCCGCAGCTGGATGCGATGCTTGAGCATTACGGGATCAAAGGCTGATTGTTACGTGAAGATCTGCTTAGTGGATGAAACGGGCGCCGGAGACGGCGCCTTATCTGTTCTGGCCGCCCGCTGGGGGCTGGAGCACGATGATGAAAACCCGATGGCGCTGGTGATGACACCAGAACATCTCGAATTACGTAAGCGCGACGAACCGAAGCTCGGCGGGATTTTTGTCGATTTTGTCGGCGGCGCGATGGCGCACCGGCGCAAGTTCGGCGGCGGTCGCGGCGAAGCGGTGGCCAAAGCGGTTGGCATCAAAGGGCAGCTATCTGCCGGACGTGGTGGATGCCACGGCGGGGCTGGGGCGCGATGCCTTTGTGCTGGCCTCGGTGGGCTGTCGCGTGCGGATGCTGGAGCGTAACCCGGTGGTCGCGGCGCTGCTCGACGACGGTCTGCGGCGTGGCTATGCGGACCCGGAAATCGGCCCGTGGCTGCAGGAACGCTTGCAGCTGATCCACGCCTCGAGCCTGACGGCGCTGACCGATATCACCCCGCGCCCGCAGGTGGTCTATCTCGACCCGATGTTTCCGCACAAGCAGAAAAGCGCGCTGGTGAAGAAAGAGATGCGGGTGTTTCAGTCGCTGGTGGGGCCGGATCTGGATGCCGATGGCCTGCTGGAGCCGGCTCGCCAGCTGGCGACGAAGCGGGTGGTGGTGAAGCGCCCGGACTATGCGCCGCCGCTGGCCGACGTTGCCACGACCAATCGGCGGTGGTGACCAAAGGCCACCGTTTTGATATTTACTCCGCCGGTTTAGGCGGCGGAATAAAAAACCGGGTGGCGGCGTCTGCCGACCGTACGGCGTTATGTTCATGCAGGGTCGCCATTGGTGGCGGGAATCGCACGCCGCGGGTTTCGCCCCCCGGGTCGCCGGCGCCGTCGCCGTTCCCTGCGGGTCGCCTTGATGGCGAGAATCCGGTCCGGCGACCCCAGCCTCGCGCTTACTCGTCTTCTTCGTCACGCAGCGGAACAATCAGCATATCCACGTGAACGGTGTTAATCAGCTGGCGCGCGGAAGACATCAGCTTGCTCCAGAAGTCCTGATGGTGACCGCACACCACCAGGTCCATGTCATATTTCTTGATCGCATCAACCAATACCTGGCCCAGGTCGCCGCTGCCGCTCAGGGTTTCGGTAATCGGGTAGCCTGCGTTAGTGGACAGTTCGCTCAGGGCGTGGTGCGTCTCTTCTGAGATACGCTTCTGCATATCGCCCAGATTGACGTCGATCAGACCGGTGTAGAGGTCGGAGTAATTCACATCAACGTGAATCAGCGAAACTTTCGCGTTGTAGGGACGTGCCATGGATACCGCTTTATCAACCAGCACTTTGCTCTCCGGGGAGAGGTCTACCGCGATGAGAATGTGTTTGTAAGCCATAGTGTTACTCCTTCCTTAAGTTATCGATGACTAAATGGGAAAGCCGTCGTCTGATGCTTTCATTACGGCCCAGTTAAACATATTTTTCAAGCTTTGGTGTTGATAACGATTAACCTTGTGGCAAAAAAATTAACGGATCTCCTACACTATTAAATGAGCCGTTCGGATATTAAAACGCGAACCGGATCGACTTTTGGTCATTCTTTCACTGAACTGTCTGTCAGGGCATTGGGGTGCGGTAGCTCAGAAGCCTTGCTTCGTGGGCGGACGCCGGGGAGGATGTATGATTAGCACCGTCGCATTGTTTTGGGCGTTATGCGTGGTTTGCATAGTGAATATGGCGCGCTACTTCTCATCGTTACGTGCGCTGTTAGTGGTACTTCGTGGTTGCGATCCGTTGCTTTATCAGTATGTGGACGGTGGAGGGTTCTTCACCTCGCATGGACAGCCCAGCAAGCAGATGCGTCTGGTGGGATATATCTACTACCAGCGCTACCGCGATCATCACGATGAAGAGTTTATCCGTCGCTGCGAGCGCCTGCGTCGTCAGTTCATTTTAACCAGCGCCCTGTGTGGCCTGGTCGTCGTCAGCATGATTGCATTGATGATTTGGCACTGAGCATAAGGGAAGCGGGTTCTGTCGCGATGCGCTGTGTTGTATTCGCAACGCACCCGCGACAGAACCCTGCAACGCTGAAGCGTTAAATCAGCTTCAGCGAAATCCAGTACAGCCCGCCAGACAGCAGGATGGAGGCCGGAAGGGTGAACACCCAGGCCATCCAGAATGTTGGTCACGGTTTTGCGCTGCAGGCCGCCGCCGTCAACAATCATGGTACCTGCCACGGACGAGGAGAGTACGTGGGTGGTGGATACCGGCATCCCGGTGTAGCTCGCCAGACCGATAGATACCGCCGCCGTCATCTGCGCGGACATACCCTGCGCATAGGTCATGCCTTTCTTACCGATCTTCTCGCCGATGGTGGTCGCCACGCGGCGCCAGCCAATCATCGTACCGATACCGAGCGCCAGCGCGACCGCCATGATGATCCAGATTGGCGCGTACTCAATGGTGTTGAGCATATCGCCTTTCAGTTTCTTCAGGAGACGCTGGTCGTCAGCGCTGATCTCCGGCAGCTTCGCCACTTTATCCGTCATATCGGAGATGCACAGCATAATGCGACGCAGCTGACCACGCTGCTCAACGGTCAGTTTGTCATAGCTTTCGATATTGCCCAGCATGCCTTTCGCACGTTCCAGCGCGTTAATCGCAAATCGTGCGCCGGGAGCATGGCAGTGGAACTCGCGCGGGCCGCCGTGGAGCGACCGTCTTCCGGAGTCGGCATCAGCCGGTCGGCGCCATCGGCACGGTGTGCTTCAGCGGCTCGGCGTGCTGCTGGAAGTAGGTTTCAACGTTGTTGACCGCATCACGCGTACGGGTGATTTCGTAGCCGGAGGCGTTCATATTCACCACGAAGCCCGCCGGCGCAACGCCAATCAGCACCAGCATCACCAGACCGATGCCTTTCTGACCATCGTTCGCGCCGTGTGAGAAAGCTCACGCCGATAGCGGAAAGGATCAGGGCGATACGCGTCCAGAACGGCGGCTTTTTCTTGCCGTCGTTCTTCTCACGCTCTGCTGGCGTCAGGTGAATACGGGCGCGTTTTTTGGTATTGCTCCAGTAGCGACGCAGGATGAAGATCAGCCCACCAGCCACCACCAGACCCACGATAGGGGAGACGATGAGAGAGGCAAAGATCCCCAGCACTTTCGGGATATTTAACGCATCCACAACCGATGTACCGGTCATCAGGGCATTGGTTAACCCGATACCGATAATCGCGCCGATGAGGGTGTGAGAACTGGATGCAGGCAGGCCGAAATACCAGGTACCGAGGTTCCAGATAATCGCCGCCAGCAGCATGGAGAACACCATAGCGAGGCCATGCGCCAGAACTGACGTTCAGCAGCAGATCGGTTGGCAGCATATGCACAATGGCATAGGCAACGCTCAATCCGCCCAGCAGGACACCAAAGAAGTTAAACACCGCCGCCATCACAACCGCAAGCTGCGATCGCATTGCGCGAGTGTAAATAACCGTCGCTACTGCGTTTGCAGTGTCGTGGAAGCCGTTGATCGCTTCGTAAAACAGTACAAAAACCAGAGCAAGCAAGAGTAAAAGCCCGGTATGTAAATCCAGGCCAGCAAACAAATGTAGCATAGGACGTTACGCCATTTTGAGGACATGAACGCGGCGCATTATCAGGGACAAATGCGCAGCGGGCAAAGTGAAATATAGCTCTTTTTTGACTTAATTTGTCATTCGGCTGGTAATTGATGGAAAATGTGCCTGAAAGGATATTCTTTAAATTTCAATGGAATGGCTTTGTAATATCTTTTTACGCTGGTGTGACCACAGAGGAAACTTTACAATCCGCGGCAGTTAACAAAGAGGGTTTTGACGTGGAAAGGTTTGATGCCGTGGTAATTGGCGCCGGTGCGGCGGGTATGTTTTGTGCGGCGCTGGCCGGGCAGGCGGGTCGTCGCGTGCTGCTGCTGGATAACGGCAAAAAGCCGGGCCGCAAGATCCTGATGTCCGGCGGCGGGCGCTGCAACTTCACTAACCTGTATGTCGAACCCGCGGCCTATTTGAAGCAAAACCCGTCATTTTTGTAAATCTGCGCTGGCGCGTTATACCCAGTGGGATTTTATCGACCTGGTGGGTAAGCACGGTATCGCCTGGCATGAGAAGACGCTGGGCCAGCTGTTCTGCGACGACTCGGCGCAGCAGATTGTCGATATGCTGGTGGCCGAGTGCGAGAAGGGCGGCGTGGTCATGCGCCTGCGCAGCGAAGTGCTGGAGCGTTGCGCGTGACGACCAGGGCTACACGCTGCAACTGAATGGCGGAAACCGTCAGTGCCGACAAGCTGGTGATCGCCAGCGGCGGCCTGTCGATGCCGGGGCTGGGCGCTTCCCCGTTCGGCTATAAGATTGCCGAACAGTTTGGCCTGAAAGTGCTGCCGACGCGCGCCGGGCTGGTGCCGTTTACGCTGCATAAGCCGCTGCTGGAGCAGCTGCAGACGCTGTCCGGCGTGTCTGTGCCCTCTGTTATCACCGCCGAAGACGGCACGGTGTTTCGCGAAAACCTGCTCTTTACCCATCGCGGCCTCTCCGGCCCGGCGGTACTGCAAATCTCCAGCTACTGGCAGCCGGGGGAGTTTGTCACGGTTAACCTGCTCCCGGAGACTGCGATCTCGACGCGTTCCTCAACGAGCAGCGTACCGCGCACCCGAATCAAAGCCTGAAAAACACCCTGGCGATGCAGCTGCCGAAGCGGCTGGTGGAAGTGTTTGCAGGAGCTGGGGCAGATCCCGGATGTGACGCTGAAGCAGCTTAACAGGCCGCGAGCAGGAGACGCTGGTGGAGACCCTGACAAACTGGCGCGTGCAGCCAAACGGCACCGAAGGCTACCGCACCGCGGAAGTGACGCTGGGCGGCGTTGATACCAATGAACTCTCTTCCCGCACCATGGAAGCGCGCAACGTGCCGGGGCTCTATTTTATTGGCGAAGTGATGGATGTGACCGGCTGGCTCGGCGGCTACAACTTCCAGTGGGCGTGGAGCTCGGCCTGGGCCTGCGCGCAGGCGGTTTAATTTTTTAATAGTCGAGTGATTTTTCCCTCACCCTAACCCTCTCCCGCAAGCGGGAGAGGGAACTGACCAGTGCCGGTTGGGGAGAGGGAACTGGGCGGTGCATGCCTTTCACACTTTCCACCCGCTGCGCCTTCCCGGTTAACGAATGTGACGCACTGCCTTCCCCGTCCGCAGCGGACCACTCCTTCGCCCGCTTGCGGGAGAGGGAACTGGGCGGTGCATGCCTTTCACACTTTCCACCCGCTGCGCCTTCCTGGTTAACTCATGTGACGCACTGCCTTCCCCGTCCGCAGCGGACCACTCCCTCGCCCGCTTGCGGGAGAGGGCCGGGGTGAGGGCAAACCCAAACCCAAACGACTAAGAATCTCCCCCATTTGTCAGACTGCACTGACCGGCGCGTAGGCCTGGTCTCATTAACCTTAAACCTGCCAGTCCTTAAAATAGCCTGAGGCCAGCCGGTCAGCACAGAGGAAGCGCAGGGATGAAAGACGCATACATGGATTGGTTTATTCACCACTTTATTCAGCCGCCGCGCCAGGCGCGCGTGCGTTTGCTGGCTTACACCGGCGGGCCGGTGGCTGCGCATCAGCTGGCGAACAGCCTGCCGCGCTGGCTCAATAACGATGTGCAGCACCTGCGACGCGGCATGATGCGCGAGTACCGGGCGCAGATTAACGGCATGGCGCATTTTCCGGCGCTGGTGACGGATTTCAATGACGTGCGCACGCTGGCGCTGGCGGAACTGCAGCCGCAAAAGGGAGGACGTATGCTGGTGATCAGTCCCGGCGCCGGGCTGTTCTTTCTGTTTCAGCCGCAGGGCGGTGGACGTGTAGGGCGTGTCGCTTAACGCGCTGCGGCACCCTGTCAGCCAGACAGTGGCGCCGCAGCAAAAGGCACGCTGAATGCGTGCCAGATAAGGATCAGAACTGCCAGCGCAGGCCCGCGCTGCCGCTCCACGGTGATGCCAGCTTATCGCCGTGGCTCCAGCTGGCGTCCGCATACAGCGCAATATCGCGCGTCAGTGAGACGTTAACGCCCGCGCCCAGCTCCAGCCGTTGGCCCGCCAGGTTGCTGTTCATGCGTTGATCGTTAACGCTGACGGCATTATCGTGCATCAGCTCCTGCGCCAGCGCGGCGCGCAGCCACGGCTGCACTTTGCCGCCGTTCTCCAGCGCCATCTCGCGTCCACCGGTCAGGTTCAGCGTTGCCAGGCGCGATCCGCCAGACGCCGCCTTCGCCGCCAGATCGTTACTCAGGCGATATGCTTTACCCTGCACCCACAGCGAGGAGAACTGCAGTGATGGCTCGGCGAACCAGCCGTTCTGATAGTTAAACTTGCGGCCCAGCTCCAGCGAGGCGCCAAATCCGGCGGTCTGATAGCTGCCGCTGGCCTTGCTGCCATCGGACATGCGCGCGTCGGCGCGGTTGCTGAAGTTGTTGGCTTTCACCACCGCATCGGCGAACCAGCCATCATTCAGCAGCCAGGTGTGATAGCCACCAATATAGAAACTGTTGATGGTGCCCTGGCTGCCGCCGCTAAAGGCCAGCCGGCTTTTGCTGATGCCGCTGAACACGCCGAGCAGGCGCTGGCCATAGCCGGTGGTTTTGGCGCTATCAACGCCCATCGCCACGCCCTGCATCTGCTGGCGCCACGCCACGCCGCTGCGCGCGTTGATACGCCAGTCATTGCCGATGACGCGCGTCCAGGCGCCGCCCTGCGCTGCGCTGTCGCGCACTTCGCCAAGACGGGTACGCAGATTGGTCAGCTCGCTGTACCAGGCGATCGGTGCGGCGTTAAACAGTGCGGTTACTGTGGCGGCGGAAGGCGTTGGCAGTGGCTGCTCCTCCTCATCGTGCTTCTGCGCCAGCACCCAGTTTTGGCCGCGCTGCTCCAGCTGATACTGCCACGCGCCAGCATCCACCACGCCGTGCTCCAGCGCAAAGTGGGCATCGCCGCCGCCGGTAGTCACCACCGTCAGCGCCGCGTCGCTCTGCTGCGGTTCGCGCCCGCTGTTACTAATGCCCAGCAGATGATCGCCGCTGGCAGCGCCCGCAACACGAATCAGATCGCCCTGCAATGCCGCCAGATCGGTGTTCAGATGATAGCTGCCGTTGCCGCTCAGCGTCTGCACATCCAGCGTACTGAAGCCGCTGGCCTGCGGGGCAAAACTCACGTTACCGTCGCTGTGCAGCGTATTAAGCGTTGAGCTGGCGCTGAGCTGCCACTGGCTGCTGGCGTCGAGCGTCAGACTATCGGCACCCTGAACGCTGCCGCTCAGCTGTGAGGCGTTGCTCAGCGCCAGCGCCACCCGGCTGGCGGCGTCGGCGCGCACGTCGCCTTGCAGCCGTACATGGTTATCCGCGTTCAGCGTGACTTCTGACGGCAGCGTGCCGCTCGCCACGTCCAGCAGCGCGTCGCCGCCCTGCAACTGGCTGCCGTTGGTCAGCGCGATGTCAGCGTTGCTGTTGGTCACTTTGATGGCCGCACCCTGCTGGCTGACGATTTGCGTACTGTCGAGCGTTACCGTGCTGCTGTCGCCGTTGCTGTTGGCGTTCACCTGCAAACCCGCTGCCTGCTGGCCTGCGGTGCTGAGCGTGCTGTGCTGCAGCTGCATACTGCCAGAGCGCACCCAGGCGCCGTGCGCGCCAGCGCCTTCTGTTTTGACATCCACCTGCTTACCGCTGATCGCCGAGCCCGGATAGGCCAGCAGGCCAGTGGCGGAATCACCGGCGGTGCGCACCTGAGTGTTGGCCAGATTGATGTTGCCGCCGCGCGCGGCAAACACGCCGATGGCGCCGGAGCCGTGGGTTTCCACCGTCAGATGCTGCGCATCAACCTGCGCTTCGCTGTACAGACCATAGCTGCCGGCTCCCTGCGTACTGAGCACAATATTGTCCAGCGTGGCGTTGCCAAACTGCGCGTGAAATGCGTGTGCGTTGTTGCCCTCGCTGCTAAAGCGACTGTCCTGCGCGTGGGCGGAGGCGCTCTCCGAGGCGATCCACAGCGTGTGCGCGTTATCGGCGTGCGTGTTAAAGCTGCCGCCGAGTAGCGTGGCGGTCGAGCGATTGTTGACGTTGACCGCCATACCGCTTTGCGTGTCGACCGTAACGTTATTGAGCAGCACATCGCCGCCCAGCGTGTACACGCCGTCACCGGCGTCAGTCACGATCTGGCTGTCACTCAGCGTCACGCTGCCGCGTCCGCTGCTGCCCTGCGGGTTATAGATCTCAATGCCGCGATGACGGTCACTGACGTTGATCGCTACCTGACTGCCGTTCAGCGTACCGTTGCCCAGCTCGATTGCCGCACGCGTGCCGGCACCGCTCAGTTCAATGGTCACATCGCTGAGCGCCGCGCGCGCATTGCCGCGTCCGCCACCGCCCAGCGCTAATCCGCCGCCATTTTCACCGCTGGCGCTTATGCGGCTGTCGCGCAGCGTCAGCTGGCCCTGGCTGAGGGTAACGCCGGTGGCATCGCGCCCGCGGCTGCTGAGCGTGACATCCGTCAGGGTGACCTCGCTGTCGCCGCTGGCCATCACGCCGGCGCTGCTGTCGCCCAGCGTGCTGATGCTGCCGCCGCGCATCACTAATTGTCCGTCGCTGAGGTTCGCGCCGTGCGCCATCACGCCGTCAGTGGCGAGATGGGCACCATCCAGTTCGATGCGTCCGCCGTTCAGTGCCTGCGCCGCATACAGCAGGCTACCGGTGGTGACGAAGTTCAGGCCGGGCACGGCGGTGGTGAGCAGACTGCCGGCGCCGCTGGCCACCAGCGGATAGTCACGCGCGCTGCGTGATTCGTAGCCGCTGGTCGCCGCGACTTTGGCACCGTCGAGCGCCTGCCACGCCGAGGCCGCCTGCGCACCGCTGGCAACCAGCAGCGCCAGCGCGCAGCTGTAAGAGAGAGGGGAAAGTCGGAAGTGTGCCATGTCTGTTCTCCTTGTGATGGCGTAAAAAAACGGGCGCATCAGTGCGCCCGTTGCGGGAATGGCGGAGCGGTGCAGCGCGGGATTAGCGCAGCAGCTCCAGGGTAAGTCGTGCTTCGTTGTCGGTTTGCAGCGCCACGCGTGAGGCGCTCTCCGGCAGCAGTGGCACAATTTCCAGCTGCGCGGTAAAGGCTTTACCTTCCACCACGTTGCCGTTCTGCACCGCGCTGAACGGCTCGCCGGGACGCAGCAGCAGGCTTTCGCTGCTCTGGCCACTTTGCTCCTGAAGCAGCGCGACCGGCTGGCCGTCGAGCCGCGCGTCATACAGCCGCAGCCGCACGCTGCCGTGCTCACCCCAGCGCAGTGCGCCATCCAGCGCGCGATCGCCACGCAGTGCCAGCTTCATCGGCTGGCTATACGGACACACCACGCCGAGTAGCAGCTCGCGTTTGCCGGGCGAAAGTTGACCGCCGCCAGCGTCCGCCAGCTGATAGCGCGTCTGACGACCGTAGTTCACTTCCTGCGTGCCAAGCGACAGCGAGCAGGGCGTATCCTGCGCCACCTGAGGCAGTGTGGGCAGGCTGGCCAGTGCGTTCTGGCACAGCAGCAGCGCCAGCCCGAGCGGGTAAAACAGATGCTTCATCTTCTTCTCTCCTGTTAGCTGCACTGCGCGCTGGCGTTTTCAAACAGTCCGGCGTCCTGCGGCTTTGCGGGCAACTTCAGATTGAAGCTGCAAATGGTTTTGCCGCCCAGCTGCACTTCCATGCGGCCACCTTCACCGGCATCGGAAATAAAGATGCTGCCGTCGCTGCCCACTGCTGTAACGAAGTTATCTTTGGCGTCGAACACGCTGGCGCCATATGGCAGCACTTTGCCGACGTTATCCTTCACGTCGACCAGTACGCGGCGGCTGCGTACGATATCGAACGCCAGATAACTCACCGACCCGCGTGCGGCGCTGGTTTCCTGTACGCCGTTGGCGATATCAACGTTCTTCTTCAGGCTGCGTGCATCAATCTGCACCTGAGAACGGCGATAGCTACTGAGTGATGGAATGACCGCATAGCCGCGTCCGTCCGTCCAGGTTGGGCCGCCTGGCGTATCCAGCCGCACGCCGCGCTCGTCGCCAACTTTGGCAATGCCGAAGGTATCGCCGATGCGATACGGCGACAGCGTGACGCCACCGCCGTGCACCACTGCGCCACCGCTGGCACGCAGCGACCAGCTAGTACTGTCTTCCGCGTAACGGCTCAGGCTGCCGCTCAGCTGGCTGACCGGCGTCACCATATCCATGCCGGCGCTCAGGCTGTCGCGCTGCTGGCGGAAGTCGCGTTCGGCCGACAGACTCCAGCTGCGATCCTGCGACAGCCGATCGTTGTAACGCGCACCGGCGCGGGCACCATTTTTATCGCTGTGGTTGAGGTAGCTGCTGACGGTTTTTGAATCACCAAATGGCACATTGAGCGCCATATAAACGCGCTGCTCTGGCGTGTTGTTGCGTCCGCCACCACTGCGTTCGACGTTGAGGCTGAGGTAAGCGCGGTCAAACGATTTGCTCCAGCCGCCGCGCAGATACGAGATCCTATCGCCGTTGAACGTGCGGCTGCGCGCCCAGCCGAGCGAGAAAGTACCGACATCGCCACCGGCCCAGCTGATGCCAGCGCCGATCTGGTCGCGGCTGCTGTAATCACGCTGACGACGCTCATTCTGCTGCGCATCGCCCATATCGCTGTAACCCTTGCTTTGGGTGGAGGCGTTGAGACTCAGGCTGATGCGTTCGCTGACCTTCTGGCTCACTGCGCTATACACCGACACGCCGCGATCGCCGTGGCGCGCATCCTGGCTGGCGGTGATTTGCAGCTGGGTTTGCGTACGGCTGAACGGCTGGCTGTTGAGGCTGATGGCGGCGGCGCGCCACTGCGCGGTGGTCATCAGACCGGCGGTAAAGATATTGCGCGCGTTCAGTTCCCAGCCGCGCGACAGCGTGGCCACCCACGGCGAACCGGCGTTGCCCGCCAGCTGCGTCATTTTACCCACGCCAATCGACAGGCCCGGTGCGCTGCCGCTGCTCATTGGCAGCGACGCAGCTGGCACCACGAACTCCTGCTTATTGCCCTGGGTATCTGTGAGCGTTACCTGTAAATCGTTGCGGGTATTGAGCAGGGAGAATCCCTGCAGTTTGAACGGACCGGCCGGCACGCTGGTGCTGTACACCAGCACGCCCGCCTGGCGTACTTCGACCACCGACGCGCTGTTGGCGATGCCTTCCACCAGCCCGGCGCCGCCGCGCTTCTCCAGACCGAGCTCAGGAAAAAGCTGCACCCCCAGCACCTGGCCGGTGCCGAACAGCGAGTTTTGCAGGTTGATCTGGCCCACCTGCAGCACCTGTTTAGTCTGGGTAAAGCTACGCTGGGCATAGGCGCCCTGGTGGTTAAGTGAGACTTCGCCGTTGAAGCGCGATACTGTCTGACGGCTGCGCACAATCCAGTCGCTGACGTTAAAACCGCCCTCCAGCCCGACCTGCATGAAGTTGAGTCCGGCGTTTTTGCCAATCGAATCGAGGTATTGCGCGTCGTAGCTCAGCATGCCGGCGGCACCGCCGTGCTGCCAGCTATCATGCTGATCCGGCGCGGCCAGCGCCTGTTGTGGCACCAGCAGCGACAGCCGCTCTTCGCCGGGATCGGCGCTGATTTCCGCCTGCTGCCAGGCGCTTTTCAGATCAAAACAGCCGTCGTCGCTGACGCCGCGCGGCACCAGCAGGCCGGCGGCTTTCAGGAAGGTGCGATCAATACAGGGATCGCCTTGCTCATCGAAGGTGACGCGCACCCGACCGCGTTCAGCGCCGTTGACGCGCAGTGCCACCGTGGTCGCGCCGGGCAGGAAGCGCGGCGCATTTTTAAACAGCGCCGCAAGTTTCGGGTCGATACCGCGCGCGGCCAGCGCGGCGCTATCAAACTCCAGCTCCTCAGCACCGTAAGCGGAGAAGCAGCAGAGCGCCGGGAACAGTACCGCGCACAGCAGGCGCGGGCGCGGCAGCAGACGTCGTGTCGTGTTAATTCCAGGCACGGCTCACTCCATTAGCGCGCGAGCGGCGCGTCGTAGGTGTCGACGCTGTAACCCCAGGTGGTGGCCGGAGAGATGCGTACCTGTTGTGCATTTCCGGCTTTTTTGCCGTCCTGCGCCGTCAGGGTAAATGTCTGGCCCGGCAGCACGTAGCTGTTCGGCAGCATGTAGACGTTGCGGTTGGGCAGCGTCTGCACCGCCTGGTTCAGGCGCACCACGTACTGTGAGTCATTGCTGACGGTCAGCTGGTCGCCCTGCATTTTCCAGTTCAGGCGTTTCCACGGTGCCATCTCTTTGGCCAGACCGGCCGGACGGATGATCACCGGCAGGTTCTGCCGCACCGTCATGCGCACTTCGCTGGAGTCTTTTTTCTGTGGCGGCACGCCTTCCACCACCACGCGCTTCAGGCGTTCGGTTTTCAGCGGCTCTTTAGTAGTAAGAATAAAACGTACGCGCTGTGATTTTCCCGGCTCGACGCGCGCCGCGGGCGGCGTAACGGTCAGCAGCGGTTCTTTATCGTCTGGCGTATCCTGCAGCGTGGTCAGCAATAATACCGGCGTTGGATCGGTGTTTTGAATATTCAGTGCGCCTTCGCCATCGGCCTGATCGACAATCACCACCGAGGTTTCCGGTACCATACCGGTGGCATAAGCCTGAGAGGCAGACAATAACAGGGCGGCCGCGCATGCCGTGCGGCGGGTAAATAAATTCAGCATAATGTGTTCCCGGCTGGTTTGGTTGTTAATTCAATATAAGAATTATAAAGTGGGTGAATAAGGCCGGGGGTTTATTCCGGCCTGGGTTATTACAGCAGTTATTACAGATAAACCATTTCGATATTGGTCAGGCCATCGAGTTTGATTGGCTTGGAGATATCCAGTTCAGAAGTTTTATTAACGTAACCAATGATTTTTAATGGGAAAGTGGCTGTAGTAAATGCTACAGGAGCAACCGCACCATCTTCTTTTATTGTTACATATTGTGTGTTACCTTCCTGATCATAAAGAGAGTACGGGTAATTTGTGGTCCATGAGTTTTTATTGGGTGATTTAATAACTGCAGCATTGTTTTCATCTTTAATTACCTGTCCAATAGTAACAGCATAAGCACCAATTTTAGTTTCGCCATCCAAACCAAACCCGGCTACTCCTGCAGTTAGAGGGATCTTGCCGCGCATAGCAGGCCAGGCGGCACCGGTAACACCTTCTTTCGTATCTGAGAGTGTACTTCCTTTACGCCCATTGGTTGCGAACAATGCAACTTTAGCGGGTGCGTTGCAGGAAATATTCAATGTAATCTCTTTTTCATCCAGCCAGGTATAATTATCTTTATTCAATGTCTCAGTTTTGATTACGCCGTAATCGACTACACCATTACTGGCGATAGCTGGCGTACAGGCTGTTGGTGTAATGTTTCCGGTGACACCAAGCTGAAAAGTCTCAGCGCTGGCCTGATTAACAGAGGCCAGAATGGCCAGTGTGCAAAGAGTCTTAATATACTTTTTCATGTTTTATCCTGCTAGTAAATTTTGGTGGTGTATACAATTTGAATCTGCTTTTTGAGTAAGTGAAGTTAACTTAATCAAAGATAAAACATTTCGAAATTGGTTTGCCCATCAAGCTTGACTGGCTTTGTCAGGTCGAGTTCAGAAGCTTTATTGATGTATGACATGACTCTAATCGTTGAGGTGAGATTTTTAAATGCTACAGGCTCGACCAGGTCGTCCTTGAACCAGGTCATGTAACGATAATTACCATTATCAGCGAAAAATGATTCTGAGCTAGCACCATTCCAGCTCGTTTTGTTAGATGAAATAATTCGTTTTACTGATTCGCCATCGGCCTTGGTATCAACGGAAATTAAGGTGTAAGCGCCAATTTTTTTATCACCGTCCATACCTAAACCCGCTACACCAGAATTATATGGAATAGAACCACGAATAATTGGCCATGCGGTTCCCGCAGTACCTTCTTTGGCATCAGAAAGCGTGCTTCCCGGGCGGCCATTGGTTGCCAGCAGCGCAATTTTAGCCGGCGCGGTGCAGGAGATAGTTAAACTGATATCTTTGCTGGGAAGAAATGTATAGTTATCATTGCTCAGTGTATTGGTGTTGATATTGCCATAATCAACAATGCCGTTGTTAGCAAGCACCGGTTTGCAGGCAATAGGCGTAACTGCACCCGTCACGCGCATATCGACACTTTCAGCCATGACGTTGCAGGAGGCGGCCAGCACGGCCAGCGCACAGGTGGTTTTCATCATTTTTTTCATTATTAAAATCCCTTATTGGGTTAATTTCCTTGCGGATTATGGCGCAGGGAAATAAAGACTTAGCTATTAACGGCGAGCCAGGTTAAAACGCCGGCTGCGTTAATGCGTTTAGTTAAATAGTAATTACAGGTAGACCAGCTCAATAGTGGTCAGGCCGTCCAGCTGTACCGGTTTAGACAGATCCAGATCTGACGTTTTGTTCAGATAGGTTTTCACTGTCAGTTTGGCGTTCATGGTTTCAAAGGCGGCGGGCGCGACGTCACCGGCGTCGCTCCAGCTCAGGTAGCTGGTGCTGCCGTCCGCTTTGTACAGCGAGCTGGCGTTGCTGTCGTTCCAGCTCTGCTTGTCATCAGACTGGATAGCTTTTGCGGCGGTGCTGTCGAGAGTAACGTCACTGATCGCCACGCCGTACGCGCCGACTTTGGTCTCACCGACCATGCCCAGACCAACCACGCCAAAACCAGCTGGCAGGCCCACTGCGCTCACTGGTGCGGCAGCACCGCTGGCACCCTCGGCACCGTCAGAGACGGTTGAGTCTTTACGACCGCTCACTGCCTGAATCGCCACTTTAGCCGGTGCATCACACACGATGCTCAGGGTGGTCTCTTTGTCTGCCAACTGGGTGTAGCCGGTCGGGTTCAGTGAGTCGGACAGGATGCTGCCGTAGTCAATGCCGCCGCTGCCGCTCAGGGTTGGCTTACAGGATGGTGGCGAAATGGTGCCAATTAGCTTCAGCTCTACGCTTTCAGCCATTACGTTGGCCGAGGCCGCCAGCACAGCGAGGGCGCAGGCGGTTTTCATCATTTTGTTCATCATGGTTTATTTCCTTCGTTGTGTTTAATAACCTTCTTCCCTGATAAATAAAACGGAGAAGGTGGTAGGCATTATCCCGATAGTGCGCTGGGTTAATGTCCTTTAAAAATAATGTGGCTGTCTTCTCTTACAAGCTATTAGTGATAACAGCGCAGGTAATCAGATTATGGCTTTATTATCTTTTAGCGGTGTGGCTGCTAAGCGATGAAGTTATAATAGAGCGAAAGTTCCTGTGTCACTATGCGAATGTTCATCGGTGTTCTGTAGTCCCTGTCTTAAGAATTAAATTAAAAAACATCTGAGACAGCGATTAATATTTTAATGGTTACGTGTCAATTAAGACCGGTCTGTAATTTTTATTATCTTGCGAATTAATGGTTGTGTAATTATTTCGCTGCGCTGTTTGGTGCGCTGTGTTATTTCTGCGCTGTCCAGGTGCGCATGAATGCGCACCCTACGGATTTATAACCGCTTTGCGACGTGCGGTTTATTGCGTGAATCTGGCTGTCGCACCGCTGTCAATTGCGCAATAAATTGCGCCGCTACGGTTGGTGCAAGGTGTCAATGCTGTGCCGTCCGGGTGGCAGAGTGTGCAGTCGCACTGGTTGCAGCGATGTTATGGCTGCGCCATTCATGTGCCCGGTTTCCAGACCGCAGGTGTCGTAGCGGCATTATGGCTGCGCCATTCAGGTGCCCAATTTGCAAATCGCAGGTGTCGTAGCGGCGCGATTTATCGCGCGAGTCCGCCAGCCGCAACGCGGTAGATTGCGCAATAAATTGCGCCGCTACGGTTGGTGCGTGTTGTTATTGCTGTGCCGTCCGGGTGGCAGAGTGTTCAGTCGCACCGGTTGCAGCGATGATATGGCTGCGCCATTCAGGTGCCCGGTTTCCAGACCGCAGGTTTCGTAGCGGCGCGATTTATCGCGCGAGTCCGCCAGCCGCACCGCAGTAGATTGCGCAATAAATTACGCCGCTACGGTTAGTGCTCGGTTTTATTGCTGCGCTGTCCTGGTGCGCATGAATGCGCACCCTACGAATTTATATGTGCTTTGCAACATGCGGTTTATTGCGGCGCTTTCCTGCTGCTTAAATCGGGCGGCGGCCGGTGCAGGCCAGCATCGCGTTCAGCGAGGGAAACCCGCTGCGCGCCAGGCTGTTGACCTTGCTGCGGCTAATCTCACGCGGGTGCAGGCCCATTTCACGCGCAATGCGTGCTGGCTTCATGCCGCGCAGCAGGGCGCACATTACGCGTTTTTCGCGTGCCAGCGCATTGCGGCCCGGTGCGGCGTAATCGTAGCGCGACGGTTTACGCTGCAGCTGCTGGCCAATGCTGCGCTGCAGTACCTCAGCCCGATCGTTTTTGCTCATCACCGCAGAGAACCCGGCGGCCACCAGCGTCTGACGCATCGGCTCGGTCTCTTCATCCAGCAGAATCAGCGTATGGCCTTTAAACCACTCGGGAATCAGCAGCAGCTCGGCCAGGCCGGCGGCGTCACGCGGCAGTTCGGTAATCAGTAAATCGGCGTGGTTGAACATCAGCTCTTCCGCTACCGTTTCCGGCGCAATCTGCAGCGTTTGTACGCTGCAATCCTTCAGCGGCTGGCACAACGCACGTAAACCGGTCAGTGCAAAATGGCAGCTGAGCGCAATAATGATTCTCTTCGGCTTATTATCACTGCCTGCTTTCACTGGAATCTCCTTTCCCATATTTACGCCCTTACATTTAAATACAACTCATATTGTTCGCAGAGTAATTAATTCGCGATAGTGAGATCTTACGATTAAATTCCGCACAGGGATATGGGAATGTTCATCGGTGACGTGTAGGACGCGACCTACGTTTTGTTATTTGATTGTGGTTGATTCAGGGTTGAATTTATTAGTCTAATAGTCAGGTAATTAACTTTTCTCTTTAAGGTCACGTCAGGAAATAAAACATGGCGAAATTTATTGTCGTCGACGATCATCCTATGGCTCGCATGGCGGTAAGCTTTCTTCTTGAAAAAGAAGGACATAGCATGGTCTCCGAAACCGATGATGGTTATGAAGCACTGCAGCTTATCGACCAGCATTATCCGGATATCGTGGTGATGGATATTGATATTCACTCGCTGAACGGCATCGAAGTGGTTAAAGCGCTGCGTGCTAAGAGTTTTCCGGGTATTATTATTATCGTCTCAGGTAAGAATCAGAACTTTTATGCGGTACAGAGTGTGCGCTGCGGAGCGAATGGTTTTATCAGTAAAAAAGACAATTTGCCGGAAATCATCACCGCAATTCGTGCAGCGCAAAGTGGCTATGGCTACTTCCCGCTGGCCGGTATTAATGTGCCGGCGGAAGAGAATCACATCCACTCTGATAAGCAGCTGCTGGAATCGCTGTCGCCGCAGGAATTTCAGGTCTTCACTTATCTGTTGAAGGGGCTGGATAACATGCGCATTGCTAACCGCATGAATCTCAGCAATAAAACCGTTTCAACTTACAAAGGCCGTCTGCTGGAGAAATTGCACTGCAAAAGCCTGCGCGATCTCTTTGCCTTCGCCAATCGTAATCACATGGAGTAGCGATGCTGCGCCTGGTCACCCTGCTTCTGCTGCTGTTGAGCCCGCTGATGGCCGCCCAGCCGCAGCCCGAGATATTTCAGTTGTTCAGCCGTGAAAAGCTGGCACCCCTGCATATTGAGTTGAGCGGTGATGAGTGGCGCTGGCTGCGCATTAAACATGAGCTGCGCATCGCGGTGTGGACACCGGAGCTGCCGCCTTACCTGATCTATCAGGAAGCAGCGGGCAGCGGCAACAGCGTGGAAGGCATCTACACCGATTATCTGCAACTGCTGGCGCGTAATCTTGGCGTGCAGGCGGTGATGGTGCGTTATCCCAGCCAGGCGGCGGCGCAGGCGGCGGTAAAAAGCGGCGCGGCGGATGCGCTGTTTAGCTCGCCGGGCCGCGAACTGCACGATGCGGCGGCCTTCAGGGCAACAGACAGTTTTCTCATCAACCGTCCGGTGGTGATCGCCGCGGAGAAGCAGGCCTCACAGCCGTTGCCGTACGATGCGCCGCTGCGCCTCGCCATGCGTGAAGGCTTTCTTACCGATGCTCAAATCAAACAGCATTTCCCTGACGCCACCATCGTGCGTTATCCCTCCAGCCAGGCGGCGCTGGCGGCGGTAGCGAGTGGTGAAGCGGACTATGCGCTCGGCAGCCTGCAGGCGGCGACGTTTTTGATTGAGCGCAGCTATGTCAATCAGCTGGCGCTGGCCGCGATTTTGCCGGAAGACGCACTATACGGCAGCCGTCTGGTGGTGAAAGCCGATAATCAGCCGCTGTTGCAAGCGCTGAATGCCGCCATCGCCGCCATTCCCGGCGAACAGCATCGGCTGATTTCGCGACAGTGGTCGCAGCGGCCGGACGTCTGGCGACTGCAGGATCCGCTCAGTCTGACGCCGCGCGAGCAGCAGTGGCTGCAGCAGCATGCGCAGGTGAAGGTGGCGTTCAATCCGTTCTCCGCACCGCTGGCGCTGCTGGATGAGCAGGGTGAATTTCAGGGGATCAGCGCCGATCTGCTGCATCTGATCCAGCTGCGCACCGGGCTGTTTTTCACCCCGGTGCCGGCGTATTCGTGGCATGACGGCCTACAGCAGCTGGAGCAACATCAGGTAGCGATGCTGGCGGCGGTGGCGCAGGATGGCGGCCATCAGGAGGCGGTGCGCTTTACCCGACCTTACCTGAAGGTGCCGCTGGTGCTGCTGGTGCCGGACCAGCCCGATGCGCCGCAGGCGCTCTATCCCGGCATGAAGCTCAGTATCGTCAAAGGCAATCCGGCGCGTCAGGCGCTGCTGGATCGCTTCCCCACGCTGCAGTTGTCTGAAGTGGATAACGCCAGCCTGGCGCTGCAACTGTTGCAGGAGGGCAAGGTTGCCGGGCTGATCGATAACCAGCTGAGCGTGAACACGTTACTGGCGCGCTACGCGCAGCAGCCGCTGAAGATCGTGTCGCGCCTGTCGCTGCGGCCGGTGGAGCTGAGCTTTGCCGTCAGCCGCGATCAGCCGGAGCTGCTGAGCATTATTGATAAGGCGCTGGCCGACATTCAGCCGAGCGAAATCTCGCTGATTGCCAGCCGCTGGCAGGGCACACCACAGACCACGCGCACCACCTGGCAGCTGTACCGCGCGCAGTTTTACGCCATCACTCTGCTGACCGCGCTGCTGCTAATCGCCTGTCTGGCGTGGGTTTACTATCGCGGCAAAGAGGTGAAGCATCGCCGTCGCGCAGAAGCTGACCTGCAGGCCGAACTGCGCTTTCGCGATGCGCTGCTGAATGGCCTGCCAACACCGGTCTATGTGCTGGATCGCAACTGGAACGTGGTCAGTGCTAACGGTGCGTTTCAGCGCTTTTTTGCCGGCGTCGATGCGCAGCGCCTGAGCTTTTCGCTTTACGATCAACGCCATCCGCTGTCGCCGCTCATCAGCAAACTCTATCCGCTGATGAGCCCGGAAGCGGTCAACGATCCGGAGCTGGTGGCGCTGGCGCACAACAGTCTGTGGGGCGATACCGCCCAGGATCTGGAAATTGAGATCGAAAATGGCAGCGAAGCGCGCATGGTGCACCACTGGGCGCAGGAACAGCGCGATGCGCAGGGCAATATCACCGGACTGATCTGCGGCTGGCAGGATGTTACCGCCTACGAACTGCTGATGCTGGCGCTGCAGGCGGAGAAAAAGGTGGCGGATGAAGCCAACCGCGCCAAGAGTTCGTTTCTCGCCACCATGAGCCATGAGATCCGCACGCCGATCAGCGCCATCATCGGCCTGCTGGAGCTGGAAGGACGCAAGCAGCGCGACAATGAAGCCATTCAGATCGCCTACGAGTCGGCCAACACGCTGCTGGGGCTGATTGGCGATATCCTCGACATGGCCAAGATTGAGAGCGGCCAGTTGGAGCTGATGCCGGAGTGGGTCAGCACCGAGCAGCTGGTGCTGCCGGTGGTGCGGTTGTTTGACGGCATGGCCAGCGGCAAAAATCTGACGCTGCACTACCACAGCGACACGCCGCCGGGGCTGGAAGTGTTTATTGATGCCGCGCGCTTCCGCCAGGTGATCGCCAATTACATCAATAACGCCATCAAGTTTACCCACGAAGGCGGCGTGGAAGTGCGGGTGATCGGCCATGAGTGGGAAGACGGTTCGCTGGAACTGGAAATTGAGATCGAAGACAGCGGCGTGGGCATCAGCGCTGCCGATCAGGCCAAACTGTTTCAGCCGTTTGCCCAGACCGAAGAGGGACGCAAGCAGACCGGCACCGGCCTTGGCCTGGTGATCAGCGCCCAGCTGCTGGAGAAGATGCAGGGCACCATGAACCTCAACAGCCAGCCGGGACGCGGCACGCTGATTCAGCTTAATGTAATGATGCCGGCACGCCGGGCGCGCAAGCTGCTGGAGAAAACCCGCGTGGCGCGCAGCCGTGCGCTGCCACAGCTGAATATTCTGGTGGTCGACGATCATCCGGCCAACCGCCTGCTGCTGCGAAGCCAGCTCAGCGAGCTGGGCCAGCAGATCAGCGAAGCCAGCAGCGGCGAAGAGGCGCTGGCGCTGCTGGCGCATCAGGCGTTCGATCTGATTATTACCGACTGCAATATGCCGGGCATGAGCGGCATCGAACTGACGCAGACCCTGCGCCGCAGCGGCAACGCGGTGAAAATTTTTGGTCTGACGGCGAATGCGCAGTCGGACGTGCGCGTGCGCTGTCTTGAAGCGGGCATGAACGCCTGCCTGTTTAAGCCGCTGAAAATTGACAAGCTGGCTGAGCTGCTGAGCAGCAACGAGCCGGCCGCCGAAGTGCCGGCGCTGGATGCGCTGCTGTCGCTCGAATCGCTGCGCGCCATGGTGTATCACGACGATGCGATGGTGGCGAAGATGCTGGAGAAGGTCGGCGAGGAGAGCCGCAACGATATGCAGCAGTGCTGGCATCATTTTGATGCGCAGGACTGGACGGCGCTGGCCTCGTCGCTGCACCGGCTGGGCGGATCGGCGCAGATCATTTACGCCAGCGAGATCGATGATCTGTGCGGGCAGATCGAGCGCGCCTGCCAAAGCGCTGAAGATCAGGAGGTCATCCGCGAAGGGCTTCTCCTGCTGGAAGAGAAGCTGGATACGCTGAACCAGTCGGTAGTGCATTATTTGCAGGCGTC
Source organism: Enterobacterales bacterium (assembly GCA_039593615.1). Lineage (GTDB taxonomy): Bacteria > Pseudomonadota > Gammaproteobacteria > Enterobacterales > Enterobacteriaceae > Enterobacter. The sequence continues at coordinate 99,151 of JBCNOY010000017.1, forward strand.
GTGATGGCGCGGTGCGGTAATTAAAATGCGCGATAAATCGCGCCGCTACGGTTTGTGCGACTGGACAGTGCATAAATCGCATCTGCGATAAATCATGATGGCGCGATTTCTCGCGCAGATATCCCTTCCATGTGATGCCGCTGATAACCGCACGGGCGGTAGCGGCGCAATTTATTGCGCATTCCGCCGCGGTGCGGTAATTAAAATTGCGCGATAAATCGCGCCGCTACAACAATCTGCATCCTTTTACTGGTTTAAAACGCCACTTTCACTCCGCTCAGCACATTCCAGTCGCTCACGCCGGGGCGATCCAGCCGCTGCTGCACCTGCAACTGCGTGCCGATCTCCACGTTTTCATGCAGCTGCCAGCTGACGTAACCGCCCAGCTGGGCGCTGTGGCGGGCGCGCTCAATCGGCAATCCGCGCAAATCGCCGGCATCCAGCGTATTCTGCCCGCCGCTGTGCCAGACATAACGCGCCTCCAGCCCCAGCTTCACTGACGACAGCGGCTGATAATCATACTTAACCCCGCCAGCCAGGCTTAACTGCGGCGCCAGCTGATAATTCACCTGTGCACCCTGTTGCTCCGTGAAATCCGCAACATGCAGCCACTGCACACCGGCTGCGGCCAGCGGCATCAGGCTATGCGCATCCTGCTGCCAGCGCCAGCCGGCTTCTGCGCCGATATTGCCGCTAACGGCGCTGATCCGCGCCACTTCACCCTGGGTTTCATGGCGTAAGGTGCCGCGATAATGCGTCAGCCCCAGCGGTATCTCCAGCTGCCAACCCTCAGGCGGCTGAATGCCGATCAGCGCATTAATACCCTGGGTTCGCATACGCAGCTGGCTGCGCCCGGCCGCCGTATTCGACAGCATAGTCGCTACGCCTTTGTGCACGCCCGCACTGAAGGCCAGCGGGCTCTGTTCCGCTTCAGGCGTCCAGCGCGCACCCAGCATCCAGCCCTGATAGCGGCTGGTGGCATCGCTATCGCCCTGCGCACTGCGATAACGCTCGCCGCCGCTATAGCCATACACAAACAGGTTGTGATGATCATCCATGCTCATCTGTTGGGCAGCGAAGTGGAAGCGGGTTTGCATGGCGTCGTTGAGGGCATACAGCATGTTGGGCAGGGCGAGGTAGGTCGGGATTTGTGGCGCAGGTGTGAGCTGTGGCGGTTCCGGCTCAGGCGGCGGTGGCGGCGGCAATATGACAGCTTCGCCTTTACCGGGGTCGGGTATCGGAGCCACGATGCCAGGATTATTAATATTCGGCAATCCTTCATCTTTCTCCCCGGTCAGGACCATGGTCTGTAACCGGTAATACCACAAATGATGGCTGTTATTGCCGGCCAGCACATTGGATCGCACCAGGCCCGAGGTTGCCGGATTGATCTCATCAAACCACGAGCCGCGGGCGATCATTTTCCCAAGCTGTTTAATCCCTTCGCCAGTCTGGCGGCTGACCTGGGCAAGCAGCGGCAGCTCAGGGATTTCCTGGGTTGATGGACCATGAAAGGGCCCCGGTGGATGCGGAATATTCGCAGCGTTAACGTTATTATTTTGTGATGTGGAAAATGCAGGGTAGCGCTCATCAGCGAATGCAGGAAGGCTATAACAGAACGTACTGATCACCAGCGTTAGCGGGGTAAGTTTCATATTCTCTTCCATGGATGAAAATAGCGAGAATCGTCAACCTAATGCGACCAAATAATGCGGCAATTAAGTTTTGTCTGGTTTTTTTTCAGAAAAGCATAAAAAAGCCCGGTAAGAATTGTCCCGGGCTGATGCGTGGTGAGAGCCGCGATTAAAAACTGATTTTCACACCGGCCTGCAGATTCCAGTCGCTGATGCCTTCCTGCGTCAGGCGCTGCTGGCCCTGAAGCTGGGTGTTGAGCTCCAGATTGTCCAGCACCTGCCAGCCGGCGTAACCGCTGTACTGCAGGCTGTTGCCGCCGCGTCCGGTGGCGAAGTGCGCTGCCTGCTGGCCGTCACCAATCGCCACCCGATCGCGCTGGCTGATGCGCTGCACGTAGCGCGTTTCTGCCCCCAGCTTCAGCTTCTGGTTGGGGCGGAAGTCGTATTTTACGCCGCCGGAGAGCTGCCACTGCAGCGGATTACGGTAGCTGACCTGTGCGCCGTCGCTGTCGGTGAAATCATTGATATCGAGCCACTGCGCATTCACGCCGGCCACCGGCGTTAGCGCATGCGCGCCGGACTGCCAGCGCCAGCCGCTGTCGAGCCCGAGGTTAGCGCCGCGCGCTTTCAGCTGCGTTACGTTACCGCGCAGGTCGGTGCTGACGCTGCCGCGATACTGCATCACGCCAGCCGGCACGGCCAGCTGCAGGCCCTGATCGGGCTGCCAGCTCAGTAGCGCACTGGCGCCCAGCGTATCGACGCGGGCGTGACTGTTGCCGTCGCGCGCTTCCGGCGTGATGCTCAGGTTGCCCTTATTGACGCCGACGCTCAGCGCCAGCGCGGACTGCAGCGGGAAGCGGCTGCCAATCATCCAGCCCTGATAGCGGCTGTGGAAATCGTAGCCGTAATCCATAAAGCCGCCCGCGCTGTGATAGCGGTCGTCGCCGGTGTAGCCGGAAACAAACAGATCCGGACGGCCCTCTGCGCCCGCCTGCTGCGCGCTGCTGCTGAACAGCGCTTGCAGGTTATGCGTCACGCTGTGGAAGGCGGCGGGCAGCGAGATGTAGGCCGGCACCTGCGGAATCACCGCCGCGCGCACCTTGCCCGGCTCCGGTTTTGGCTCTGGCTGCGGCACCTGCGGATTTTCCGGTTCCGGCTGCGGTTCTGGATCGGGTTGCGGTTCAGGCTCCGGCTGCGGTTCAGGCTCCGGCTCCGGCTCCGGCAGATAAGGTTCGCGGTTATCCCCTTCCGCCAGCAGAATGTTTTGCAGGCGGTAATCCCAGAACTGATCCCCTTCGCCCGCCACCAGACGCTCATCGCCACTGGCGCGGCCCGGTGCGAAGGCGTACAGACCGTAAGCCCAGGCGCCGCGCGCCACATAGCTGCCAGCCAGCTGAACGCTGTCGGCGTGCGCCTGGCCGCCGACCTGCACCAGCGACACACCTTCGTTGTTATCCGCTGCGCCGTTGTGGTTGCGATCGCTATCGATCCAGCTGGCCTGGGGTTTTACCGTCAGCCACAGCGGCGCATCGTCCGGCTGTTGCAGATCGCCATCGATCAGCAGGCGATCGCTGGCGTCCTGGCGGAACGCGGAGTTCAGCACCAGCGCCGTGTCGCGCCCGTGGTGCAGATCGCCAAGGCGCATGGTCGACCAGCTGTCCGGCGCATTGTTCCAGCCCGGTGCCAGCGTGACGTTATCGGCGAGACTGGCGTGATTGATGACGCCGCCGCCGGAGAGCAGCGTGCCGGCGGCCATGTTCAGCGGCGTATGCAGCCGGCCGCTCACTTCCAGCTCGCCCTGCTGCACCTCAACGCCCTGCTGGTTGCTGACGTCACCGCTCAGCGTCAGCCGCCCGTCACCGCTTTTAATCACGCTGCCCTGGCCACTGATATTGGCGCTGATGGTGGAAGCCAGCTCGCCCAGCGTGCTGACGTACTGCGCGATATCGGCAATCAGGCTGGAAGCGGTGCCGCTCAGGTTGATGTCGCCGGCCAGCGTGGATCGGCCCAGCACGTTAAGCGTGGCCTCGTCGGCCAGCGTGATATTGCCGGTAACGTGAGCGTGCTCAGCGACGGTTAGCGCGGCGTCCTGCGCCACCTGCAGCTGGTTGATGTGATACGTTTTGTCCTGCCAGTCATTGGCAAAGAACACTTTCCCGGCATGCTCAACCTGTTCGCCGCTCAGCGTCAGTACACCGTCGGCCACCGCCAGCTGATTAAGCTGCGCGCCGCCGGCCAGCTGCCAGCGCTGATGAGGGGTCACGTTGAGGTTATCGCGTGAATCCGCTTCGCCCAGCTCGCCGAGGAACAGGCGGTTATCGCCGGTGAGATCGAGATGCGCCAGCGTCTGGCTGCGATTAACAATGCGCGCGCCGCTGTCGTTGTGCAGGATATCGTCGAAGGTCAAATCGTGGCCGTTAATGTCCAGCGTACCGCCGCGATAGCCGAAGCGGATGTTGTCAGTGCTTAACTGATCGGCGCTGTTGAGCACCACGGTCGGGCGGCCGCTGAACAGGGTGACGGTGGAGAACGCCTGTTTGCGTCCCTGCGCGTCTGCCTGCTGGTCAAGGATGACCGTGCCGTCGCCGACGTTAAGCGCGCCGGGATTAATACCGCTGGCGTTAACGTGCAGCGTACCGGCGCCGATTTTATGCAGCGCATCGTCCTGCAGGCCGTTAACCTGCCACAGCACAGTTTTGTCTTTGTCGACCTCAACGCCGCCGCCGACCCAACTGAAGTTGCTGTTGCCTGCGGCGCGCAGGGTGTAGTCGTTAGAGAAACGCAGCAAGCCTGCGCCGAGGTTGACCGACTGCGCCAGCTCGATGATGCCGCCGTCGCCGTTAAAGCGCAGATCTTTGGTGGCATTGAGCTGTTCGTTGCTGGCTTTGGCGGGTGCGGTTTCTGCCTGAGCCTGATTAAGCCCGTGCCATTGCCAGCTTTTGCCATCCTGCATAATGCTATCACCGCGCCATTCGAGGGTGCCGGCGCCACTGTCCTCAACATCGGCATCCCTGGCGGAATCCAGCATCTCCTGAACATATGTTCCATTAATTAATTCACTGGCAAAGTGATAGTTGTAGGTGGTGCCGCCGCCATAGCCGCCAGAGTGAACTGCGAACTGTACCCAGCGTTTCTCGATATTATCCCAGGCGAAGAGCGGACTAGCGCTATCACCTCCACGAGTGCCAATGCTTAACAGAGAGAATGCCGGATGATTAGGAGCAAAAATTCTCCATTTTATGAATTTAGAAAATATATTCGTGATAGCTTCGGGCTTGAATGTCCCACCTGTGTTATAGACATAGGCACCCTCGATGGGTATCAATTTACCGCTTTCGGGATCGTCAATTTGCTGATAACCCGCCCCCACGCGGGCAAATGCAGTATAGCGACTGGGGTTAGCATTAAACTCTTCACCGCCGATGTAAGGCGTAGGCGCGCTTTCGACAATCACCTTGTGCATGCGCGGTAAGTTAAAATCGCGCGAGGGATCATTATTTATGGCAATACTACGGTAAGTTGGCGAAAATTTTGCCTTATTCCCTAAGTTCACCAATCTGTGGGACTGCATATGTTTGACGCCTGTGACAAACGAGGGCGAGATAAATGAGCTGAAACCCTTATCACTGACCATACTGAAGTCCGGCATGGGGACATTCATTAAATAGCCTTCAAAGGTGCCATCTTTGCGGTAGATGGGAATGTCGGTGGCGCCGACAGCATATTTACCCCGGTTCTCGGCAAAATCGCGGTATTCCTGCACGTCAATGTCATAGCGCAGGATCCCGGCATAAGGCGAACTGCTAAGGCACAAGGCACCAATCAGCAGTGCCAGCTGGCTTTTTCTCATGATTTTCTTCCCTGAATAATGAAGCAAATGAAGTGGGCTACTTTATAAGCGCATCGGCGTTATTCACGGTTAAGCCTCGTCTCAATCTGCCGGAGAAAAGCCTGAAAATGGCGTGCGGCATGGCGCGGCGAATCTGTTAAGATCGCGGCGTTTTCTTTTTCAGCTGGTCAATAAACCCATGTTAAAAATCAAATTCCTGCTACCGCTGTTGCTGGTTATCAGTGCGCTGGTCTGGTGGCTGATGCCGCATTACAGCGATGAGGACAAGGCTTACTACATCGCGACCTTTTGTACGCTGACCCATGACGGGCGCGATAACAGCGCGCAGGCGATGCAGCAGATTATTGAAGGCGGTAATTCGGATTACGCGCTGCAGAAGATTCATTTCCAGTCCGGGCTGGCAGAGCATCTGCAAACGGTGTGGCAGGATTTGTCGCCGCAACAGCAGCAGCAGGCGCGGCAGGACGCGTTTGTTTGTCGCCAGTTGATGTCAGATAAGCTGCTGCCGGGCCAGCCGGTGCGCTGAGAAATAACAGGGTTTCACCGGCCGGACAGGCACGGTGCGGCGGAACATCAGCGCGATAAATCGCGCCGCTACAATCTGTGCGGTCGACAGGCACCGAAATGATATTTCGCACGTACCGTAGCGGCGCAATTTATTGCGCGATGCCCGGATGGGCACGGTGTGGCGGAACATCAGCGCGATAAATCGCGCCGCTACAATCTGTGCGGTCAACAGGCACCGAAATGATATTTCGCACGTACCGTAGCGGCGCAATTTATTGCGAGATGCCCGGATGGGCACGGTGCACCTGCATATCAGCGCAATAAATCGCGCCGCTTCTACTCACGCGGTTATAAATATTTTTCCGACATATCAGACGTGATTAGCGCACCGCGCAGCTAATACGCGCTGGAAACTTCCCATTATTTTCGCTTAGCGGATTAACAACCTGTTTTTCCTGCTCGCTGCGATTAAACCCGACCTTGCGACACAGCGCGCAGGGATCGTCACTGTTACGCAACAGGGCTTCGGCAGCATCGCTCAGCTGGCGTTTGCGGCAGAACAGCGGCGTGCAGCCCATCACCTGTTTAAATGAGCGGGTAAAGGATTGCTGACTTTCGAAATGATATTTAACCGCCAGACTGATAATCGGTGTGCGGCTGAATTTCAGCTCATTCACGCAACAAATCAGTTTCTTTTTGCGAATATAACGCGCCAGCGTTTCGTTATGGTAACGGGCAAACAGTTTCTGTAAATACCATTTGGAATAGCCAGATTTCAGTGCAATATCATCAATGCTCAAACGTTGATCCAGGTTGGCCATAATCCATTCGGTCACCGAATCAATCACCCCTTGGTTGTATTTTTGCTGCATCATTATGGTCCTCCAATAACTCGACACAGTGTAATTAAATTAAACTTTTTAAGCACTGGCGTAACGTAAAGTTTTATCAGGAAATGGCTTTTTTATTAATTGTCATCAAGACTGGTCTTGTTTATCGTGAAATTAATCACCGACATGTTGTGATGATGTTGAATAGTTGCCGTAATTACGGCCGTTATTATTAACGCAAATGAGTTATCGCTTTGCGCGGCTTAACAGTTAAAGGTGTGCCGGGCGGCGGCACGGCGCATCAATATCCACCGGCGGTTTTCGTGCCAGACTGAGGGTTTTTCCCCTGTACAGAAGAGGTCACATGACGTTTCGTTTTCGATTAAAACCGTTACTGAGCGTAGCGCTGGCGTCAGCGATGCTGTGCGGCACGCTCAGCGCGCAGGCCGCAGAGGTCGTGTATGGCGAGCAGCTGGAGGGGTTTCACTATCCGCATCCGCTGCAGCATTTTGCCTTCTCCTCCCAGCAGCAGTCGCTCAGCATGGGCTATATGGACGTGAAGCCCGCGCAGCAGGCCAATGGTCAGACAGTGGTGCTGATGCACGGTAAAAACTTCTGCGCTGCCACCTGGGAAGACACCATCAACGCGCTGAGCCAGCAGGGCTATCGCGTGATTGCGCCGGATCAGATTGGTTTCTGCACCTCCACCAAACCCGCCCGCTATCAGTACAGCTTCCAGCAGCTGGCGCAAAACACCCATCAGCTGTTAGCGCAGCTCGGCGTTGAGAAAGCGGTGATCGTTGGCCACTCCACCGGCGGTATGCTGGCGACGCGTTACGCACTGATGTATCCGCAGCAGACGCAGAAGCTGGTGCTGGTCAATCCGATTGGCCTTGAGGACTGGAAGGCGAAGGGCGCGCCGTGGCGCTCGGTGGATCAATGGTATCAGCGCGAGCTGAAGCTCGACGCGGCGGGCATTAAGAAATATGAGCAGCACACCTATTACAGCGGCCAGTGGAAGCCGGAATATGACAAATGGGTGCAGATGCTGGCCGGGCTGAATAAAGGACCGGGGCATGAGAAAGTGGCGTGGAACTCGGCGCTGATCTACGACATGATTTTCACCCAGCCGGTCTATTACGAGTTTAAAGACCTGAAGGTGCCGACCACGCTGATGATCGGCACGGCCGATACCACAGCGATCGGCAGCGATATCGCTTCACCGGCGGTGAAAGCGCAGCTCGGCCATTACAATGTGCTGGGCAAACAGGTGGCACAGCTGATTCCCGGCGCGCGACTGATTGAGTTCCCCGGCATGGGGCACGCGCCGCAGATGGAAGCGCCAGCGAAGTTTAATCAGACGCTGATTGACGACCTGGCGCATTAAGGAGCGGCTACCTGCGCGGCTGCCTTTTCTGGTACTTGGCGGCGTACATGCGTGCGTCGCTGCTTTCCAGCAGCTGCTCCAGCGATTGCGGCTGCTGCGGATCAAATTCCACGATGCCCGACGAAAACTGCAGCGTGTAGCGCCGCTCCAGATCCTGCATCTGTTTATGCAGATAGTGGGCGAAGCGCGCCAGCGTCGCTTCCGCCTCGTCCTGACTAATGCCGTTCAGCAGCACCACAAACTCATCGCCGCCGAGCCGGGCAAAGATATCGGCATGGCGAAAACTCACCTTCATGGCATCGGCAAAGTCCATCAGCGCGCGGTCGCCCTCGCGGTGACCATGCCGGTCGTTGATGGCCTTGAAGCCGTCGAGATCGAGAAACGTCAGGCTGGCGGGCAGCTGTTTTAGCTGGCACTCATTCAGCGCCATCTGACCCAGCGTCATAAAGCCGCGCCGGTTGGTGATTTGCGTTAGCTCATCGGACGTCGCGGTCTGAAACGCCACCAGCTCGGCTTCGGCCATGGCCGCCAGATCGCGCAGCGCGTGCAGATCCTCCGCGTTGAACTGGCGCGCATGATTATCGATGATGCACAGCGTACCGACTTTGGCACCGGACGGCGTGCGCAGCGGATAGCCCGCGTAGAAACGCACCGGATTGTCTGCATCGGTAACCAGCGGATTATCGCTGAAGCGCGTGTCGGCCAGCGCGTCCTCGACCACCATCACCTCATCCTGCAGGATGGTATGACCGCAAAAAGAGATGCTACGCGCGGTGGTTGGCCGATCAAAACCGTCACTGGATTTAAACCATTGATAGTCATTCTCCAGCAGGCTGACCATCGCGACCGGAACGTCAAACAGACGTCGGGCAAGGCGGGTTAAACGGTCAAAACGCTCTTCTGTGGGTGTATGCAGAATGTTGAGCGCACGTAACTGGGTCAGACGCTGTGATTCGTCCTCAGGCAGTGCAGGTGCTTTCATCGCGTAACTCTTGTTAATGATGGATGTGTTACAGCAAACCGGATGTCGTGCCCGCGCAGGGGCAGAGAGCACTAAACAACCGCGGTAATGCGCGATTGTTTAGCGTAACGAGAGGATCAGAGCACTTTTTGCTCGGCAAGATCGAGGGCGAAGTAGCTGAAGATCAGATCCGCGCCCGCGCGTTTGATGGCGCCCAGGCTTTCCAGCACCACTTTGTCTTCATCAATGGCGCCCGCCAGGGCGGCGAATTTGATCATCGCGTACTCACCGCTCACCTGATAAGCGCCCAGCGGCAACTCGGTGCGCTCGCGGATATCGCGCAGGATATCGAGGTACGCGCCAGCCGGTTTCACCATCAGGCAGTCTGCGCCTTCGGCTTCATCGATCAGCGATTCACGAATCGCTTCGCGGCGGTTCATCGGGTTCATCTGATAGGTTTTGCGATCGCCTTTCAGCGCCGTACCCGCCGCTTCACGGAACGGGCCGTAGAACGAGGAGGCGAATTTGGTGGAGTAGGACATGATGGCGGTATCGGTAAAACCGGCCGCGTCCAGCGCCTGGCGAATCGCCTGCACCTGGCCGTCCATTGCTGCGGAAGGGGCGATGAAATCCGCACCGGCCTGCGGCAGCGACGGCGACGGCCTGTTTGCCGAGGTTAATCAGGGTCGCATCGTTATCGACGCCGTGATCGCACAGCACGCCGCAGTGGCCGTGGGAGGTGTATTCGCAGAAGCAGGTATCGGACATCACGATCATTTCCGGCACCGTTTCTTTGCAGATGCGCGACATGCGCGCCACGAGGCCATCTTCGTTCCACGCGTCGCTGCCGGTCGCATCAGTGTGGTGAGAGATGCCGAAGGTCATCACCGAGCGGATACCGGCTTTGGCGATACGTTCGATTTCGCGCGCCAGATATTTTTCCGGAATGCGCATCACGCCCGGCATGGCGTTGATTGGCTTTGTAATCATCCACCTCTTCTTCAACAAAGATCGGCAACACCAGATCGTTCAGGCTGAGGTGGGATTCCTGGAACAGTTCGCGCATCGACGCGCTTTTGCGCAGTCTTCTTGGGCGCTGAATGAGATTGAAATCAGACATGCTCGGTTAACTTATGCTGGTGAAAAAAGTGGCGACAGTTTACCCCTTTTCGCCGGGTAGCATGAAGGATTGTGTGCGGTGCGGGCCGGGCGTTGTTGCCGGTCGGCATGAATGCCGACCCTACAGCGCACCCGGCAACCGCCGAATCCCAACCCGCCGTTACCCGTAGGGTGCGCATTTATACGCACCAGGCAGCCGCAGCATCCTAACCCGCAGCACACTCGTAGGGGGCGCATTCATGCGCACCTGGAAGCATCACCGCAGCACACACATTCTCACGCACCCGGCAACCGCAGAAACAAAACTCCCGCCGGGTGGCGGGAGTGAAAGGGCAGATTACTCGTTGATGTCCGGGTGCTGCTGCACCAGGTTTTTCCGCTTCGCCTCAAGGCGGGCGATCTCTTCATCAATATCTTCAATCTTCTGCTCGATGTTGTCGTGGTGCTCCTGCAGGATCTCTTTCGCTTCTTCGAGGTCCGATGCCGCCGGCGTCGCGCCGCGCAGCGGTTTGTTGGCGGTCTCTTTCATGTACAGACCGGTCATCAGACCGATCACCGCCACCACCATCAGGTAGTAAGCCGGCATATACAGATTGTTGCTGGCTTCCACCAGCCAGGCGGTCACGGTCGGCGTCAGACCGGCAATCAGAATCGAGATGTTGAAGGCGCTGGCCAGCGCACTGTAGCGAATGTGCGTCGGGAACATCGCCGGCAGCGTTGAGGCCATCACCCCGGTGAAGGAGTTGAGGATCACCGCCAGCAGCAGCAGACCGGCGAAAATCAGCCCCAGCACGTTGCTGTTGATCAGAATAAAGGCCGGAATCGCACAGCAGCAACAGGGCGATGCTGCCGACGATCACGAACGGGCGGCGGCCGAAGCGGTCACTCAGCAGGCCCATCACCGGCTGCACAAACAGCATACCCATCATGATGGCGATGATGATCAGCACGCCGTGATCTTCCGAGTAGTGCAGGTTATGCGACAGGTAGCTCGGCATGTAGGTCAGCAGCATGTAATAGGTCACGTTGGTGGAAATCACCAGACCAATACAGGTCAGCAGGCTGCGCCAGTGTTTGGTGGCAATCTCTTTAAACGAGACTTTCGGCCCGTCTTGCAGCCCTTCGCGATCGCCCTGCTCCAGCTTATCGACATGCTGCTGGAACGCCGGCGTCTCTTCCAGCGCGTGGCGCAGATAGAGGCCGATAATGCCCAGCGGCAGCGCGAGGAAGAACGGAATACGCCAGCCCCAGTCGAGGAAGTTCTCCTCGCCCACCACGGTTGAGATCAGCACCACCACGCCCGCGCCCAGCACAAAGCCGGCAATCGAACCAAAGTCCAGCCAGCTTCCCATAAAGCCGCGCTTACGGTCCGGCGAGTATTCGGCGACGAAGATCGACGCACCGGTATATTCACCGCCCACGGAGAAGCCCTGCGCCATCTTGGCCAGCAGCAGCAGAATCGGCGCCCAGATGCCGATCGTGGCGTAAGAGGGGATCAGGCCGATACAGAAGGTACTGATCGACATGATGACAATGGTGATGGCCAGGATTTTCTGACGACCGTATTTATCGCCCAGCATACCGAAGAACAGACCGCCCAGCGGACGAATCAGGAAGGGAACGGAGAAGGTCCCCAGCGCGGCAATCATCTGCACGCCGGGCGAGGCGTCGGGGAAGAACACTTTACCAAGCGCGTAGGCGACAAAGCCGTAGACGCCGAAATCGAACCACTCCATCGCGTTACCGAGTGACGCGGCGGTAATGGCCTTACGTAAACGAGCGTCATCGATAATCGTGACGTCATCCAGCCCAATAGGTTTTACACGCTTCCTACGTAATTTCATGAGGTTACCCTGTATTGGAATTCAAAAAGTCCTCAACGCTGCGGACTCGGTGGAGCGTTCAGTCCGCGGCGTTGAGAAAATTAAAGCATAGCCGTGAAAGTGGTTTTTTCCCTGGCCTGCCAAAGCAATTATTACTCAGGTAATTATTGCATCCCGCGACAGAGTATACCGTTTAAATGTGATATTTGTCATGTTTCCGCCAATAACTGGCTATTTTTTGGCTAAAACTATGGCCGTTTTGGTCCGCAATCGCGGCAAAAAAATTGTCTGAATCGCGCCGCAGGCCGCAGCGCAGATGCGCGGGCGAGCGAAAATATCTATACTTGCGCCAGTTTCTCTGCCGGAGATCGGGCGCCGCATGGCACGCTTTGTTTTATTTGCAAAAAGTCTCTGTTTTGACGTTGACCAGCAGGTCCTCTTTCCGGTGCAGTCGCCCGCGCACCGCGTGGCACTGACGCCGCTGCAAACCGCCATTCTGCGGCGCGTGATTGATGCGGATGGCAAACTGGTGCGCAACCAGACCCTGCATGCGCTGTTCCAGCGCGTCCCCAGCGACACACCGTTCGCCGAACGCCTGACGGCCACCATTGCCGCCATCAATCAGCAGGCGCAGCTGGCACACGCGCCGGGGCCGCTGGTGCATCAGGTGCCGCTGATTGGCTGCGTGCTGGCCGATCAGGTCGATGTGGCGCCGCTGAGCGATGAGCCGGTGGCTGCGCCAGCGGCAGCGGTGGTCAGTCCGCTACCCGCGCCCGCGCCGGCCAGCGTAAAGAAGAAGCGGCCTGTGCTGCGCTGGGCGATCGTTGCGCTGCTGCTGGTGAATGTCGCGCTGGCTCTGCTGGCACGTCAGATGTTTGCGCCGGTGCAGCACGATGCGCTGGATTTCCGACCGCTGCTGCGCATTCAGAACAGCCAGGTGTTTATCCCCAGCCACCTGAAAGCCGATTCGTGGGTGGTGCAGGACGCGCTGCGGCGTTATCGGCAGTGGCAGCCGCGCCTGCCGGATGGCTCTGCGCCGCCGATGGTGTACATCAACCCGGTGCGCACCCGACTCTTTTCCAGCACCTTCCTGTGCGCCAAACCGATCGCGCAGAAGGACAACGAATGTATTTCATGGATGGTATCAGCGCAGGAGATACCCGATGCGTAAAGCGATAATCACCACGGCAGTGGTGCTGGCCTTTGTGCTGCCGTGGGCGCTGGCGCTGCTGCTGCGGCCGGCAGAACCGGTGCCGGAGTGGTGTGAAGTGCCGTATCGTATTGATCATGAAGGCGCGCCGGCTGGTGCGATTGATGCCACCATTCGCACGCGCTTTAAGGCGGACGGCAGCGGCAGCTCAACGCTGACTGGCACCGTCACGGTACGCGATCGCCACTATCGCCTGCATCGCGTATCCGATACCACCTGGCGCCGCCAGGGCGATTTCATGCTCAGCACCACGCGCAACGTCCGTATCCTGGCAGACGACACCGTACCGCCCGCACTGGCGGCGCAGATCGTGTTTTCGCCAGCGCGCGAGGGCAATAACGATTATTACCAGATGTACCAGCTGCCCAATGGCGACCAGATGATTAATTATGCCGGGCTGCCGCGGCTGTACTGCCACAGCTAACCCTGGTGCTGTCGACGCGCCGGGGGCTTAAAGCAGCGAGCGCAGCGGCGCGCCGTGCAGCCAGCCAGCAATATCTTCCACCGCCTCGCTGAAGTAGGTGCGGTAATTGGTATCGGCAACATAGCCCAGATGCGGCGTTGCCAGCACGTTCGGCAACTGACGCAGCGGATGATCGGCCGGTAGCGGCTCCTGTTCAAAGACATCCAGCCCGGCGCCCGCCAGCTGACCAGACTGCAGCGCGCTGATCATCGCCTGCTGATCGACAATCCCGGCGCGCGAGGTGTTAATCAGTAGCGCGCCCGGCTTCATGTACGCCAGCGCCGCGCCGTCCAGCAGATGACGGGTTCGCTCACTCAGCACCAGATGAATCGATACCACATCGCTCGCCCTGAGCAGCGCCGGCAGCGAAGCCATCTTTTCTGCGCCGCACGCCGCTGCGCGTGCTTCGCTCAGGTTCTGGCTCCAGGCGCACACGCGCATGCCAAAGGCGCGCGCCACGTTAGCCATCTCACCGCCAATCTTGCCCAGCCCAAGCAGGCCGAGGGTTTTGCCGTGCAGCGCCATGCCCAGCGTATGCTGCCACGCACCGTTACTGCGCAGCGCCTGGCTCTCCGCCGGAATATGGCGTGCCAGACCGAGCAGCAGCCCCCAGCTCAGCTCCAGCGGCGCCGCGCTGCTACTGGCGGTGCCGCACACCGCAATCAGCCGTTCAGCACAGGCGTGCAGATCGATTGAGGCATTGCGCATGCCGGAGGTGACAATCAGCTTCAGATTGGGCAGGCGGCCTATCAGCCGGGCGCTGAGTGGCGTGCGTTCGCGCATCACCACCAGAATGTCGGCGTGCGCGATGTGAGCGACCAGTTCATCTTCGTCGGCGTAGTGGCGGTGCAGCGCGGTAGTTTGTACCTGCGGTTGCAGCGATGCCCAGTCGGCCAGCGACAGGGCAACATTTTGATAATCATCAAGAATGATGCAGTTCAGGCTCATGGTGGTCCTCAACGGGAAGCGGTTGGCGCCCCTGCTGATTAAGCCAGGCGCGAAGCTGGTTATTGTCCATCGGACGGGCGTAATAATAGCCCTGAATAAACACCACGCCACGCTGCTGCAGATACTGAAATTGCAACGCGGTTTCTACCCCTTCACCCAGTACCTCGAGCTGCAGCTTGTGGCACAGATTGATGATGGCATCCAGCACCGGGGTTTCGATCTCCAGTCCTTCAATGGCGTTGATAAAGCCGCGGTCAATCTTCAGGTAATCGAGCGGGAAGGTCATCAGATAGGAGAGCGCGCAGTGGCCGGTGCCGAAGTCGTCAATCGCCACCTTCATGCCGTGCGACTGCAAATAACGCAGCTTGCGCGACACCGCGTCGCCGTCCTCGATCAGGCTGCGCTCGGTAAGCTCCAGCGTGATCAGCATCTGTTTGTCACGGATGTTGCGGGCAAAACGCATCATGTCTTGCACAAAATCGGGGTGTTGCAGATGCTCAGCCGCGAGGTTAAAGCCAATATGGAAGCCCGGTTCAACCTGCCAGCTCTGGATATCTTCCGCCATCATCGCCAGCAAATGCTGGGTCAGCGGCACGATCATGCCTTCCGCTTCGGCATGGCTGATGAAGATGTCCGGGCGGATCATTTCGCCGTTGGGCCGCTGCCAGCGCATCAGCGCTTCCGCACCGGTGCAGCGCTGAATCCCGGTGCTGTACACCGGCTGATAGTGCACCGTGAACTCACGGTTGCGTATCGCCCGGCGAATTTCATCCGCCCATGAGAGGCGGCGGCGCAGCCAGTTGGCGGTCAGCACCATCAGCAAAATCGAAAAGATGGCGGCCATTGGCAGGAAAATAAGCAGCGCCTGACGCCAGGCTTTGATCAGCTCGGCGGCGGGTACCGTCACGCTGACGCTGATTGGATAGCGGCTGGACTCCGCCTGATAGTTGGCGCTGCTGAGGTACGGCAGCTCTGGCTGGTCGTCCGGACCGCTGGCGATGGGGCTGCCGCCGTTGAAGCGCAGGCTCATCTGATAACGGTTCGACTCGCCGATGGCGCGCATGAAATCCATCAGATACTGGCCATCAATCACCGCCCAGAAACCGCTGCTGTCCGGCAGGTGACGCACGAAAATCACCGCCGGGCGATCCGGTACGCCGGAGGTGCCGCGAATCGACAGGCTCCACCAGGCTTTGCCGGTCACCGGCGGTGACTGCATCATCATCCCGGCCAGCGTGTCGTGCTGCAGCCCGTAAGCCGACGAGCAGGTGATTTCGCTGCCCTGCAGGGTGCCAATCGAGCGGAAATAGGCATTAAGGGTGCCGGCGCGCTGCAAATCTTCATCAATATCGGCGCAGCGACGATTCTGGTACTGACGCAGGCGGGTCACCATATCCCAGGCGCTGTCGCTCATCTTTTCTGCCTGCGTCAGCAGGGCATTGGCGGTGGCAATTTGCTGCTGGCTGACAGTATGGCGCGCCTCAATGGCTGTGCAAAATATGCCCAGCACCAGCGGTAATAACCCGGCACAGACAATCAACAGCCAGCCAAAATCGCGTTGTCGTTTTTGCAGAGGCACCAGACTTTCCTCGGTCGGTTTAAGCAGCATTCAGGAAGCGCGTTACGGCGTCAGCAGCATAACACTTTCCCGCGGCCGTGCATGTTAGCGTTTTGATTTTCCACCAATCTGATACAAGTCAATTATGGTTCGCGCTTTGCGTTTATTGACAATGTTTTGCCGTTACTGGCATTTCCCGGCAGGAAAACACCTGTGGCACGAGATGAGTAAGAATGTTGCGCCAGAATCATCAGGCATGGCGATGCGCGCTGACGCCATACGGCAGCGTCACTGCGCAGGGAAGCTGCCAGGCGATCGACAGATACGGATCGTCTGGCATCGTGGCGTGGTAAGACGTTACGGGCGCGGCGCGGGCCGGTTATTTTTGACGCGCAGGCGCGGTTTGGGGCGGCCATTACCCAGCATTATCGCCAGCCGGCTGCCGCCCGGCGTGGTTTCCATCAGGATTTTGGTGACGCTGGTCAGCGGCACCGACAGCAGCATCCCGACCGGACCGAGCAGCCAGCCCCAGAAAATCAGCGACAGAAATACCACCAGCGTTGACAGCCCCAGCCCGCGTCCCATCAGGCGCGGTTCCAGCATATTGCCAAACACCATGTGAATGGCACTGAACAGCGCCGCCACCAGCACGGCGTCATACACATCATTCAACACCAGCGCCTGAATAAACGGCGGCACACCGGCGATAATCGGGCCGATATTGGGGATAAAATTGAGGATAAAGGCGACAACGCCCCAGAACAGCGCAAATTTGACGTCCAGCAGCATCAGCACCAGCCACACCGCCAGTCCGGTAATCAGGCTGACCAGCGTTTTCAGTGCCAGATAGTGCGTGACGCCCTTCAGCGCCTTGTGCAATCCGGCGATGCGGATCTGCGGATTCATCATCGCATTGCGCAGTTTGTACGGCAGATGGTGCACCTCAAACAGCATGAACACCACGGTCAGAATCAACAGCACCACATTGGTCATGGCACCCGAGAACTGCGCCAGCAGCGTGGTGGCCATGTTCATAATCACATTGGGATCGAGCCGTGCCGCCAGTGCGCTGGTGGAGATATTGATATGAAACTGCGCGGCGAAACGCTGCAGCACCGTCAGCTTCTGTTCCAGCAGGCTGCGGATTTGCGGATAGGTATCGCTGAACTCGCTTACCGAACTGGCCAGCACCCCGACCAGCAGCAGCATCACAATGAAGATCACCGTGATCACCAGCGAGATCGCCACGCCGCGCCGCAGACCCCGGCGCATCAGCAGGGTCACCAGAGGATTAAGTACAATCGCCAGGAAACTGGCGAGTAAGAAGGGCACCAGAATATCTGACGCGGCACGAATGCCCGCCAGAATAATCACTAACATCGCCAGCTTGACCAGGATGTTCTGGCCAATTTTCTCCTGTGGCTTTTCGTTCATTCCCTCTCCTGAATGGTGGTTCGCTGTGGAAAGTGTAGTTGAACGCCAGTAAGTAATTGTTTGTTTAGGAGTAAGCGAAGCGAACCCGATAAGCGCCGTCGGAGATACCGCCATCGGCCCGCCGCGAATCGACGGTGCGCACGGCGAGAAAAGGCGTATAGTGAAGCTTCAGCTATAAATATTCCGTCAAACACGAGCGCAATCACTCATGCCTGACCAGCCCGCCGCGGCCGAATACAGCCGTTTTCGTCTGAATTTACAGATTCTCTCCATCGTGAAGTTCAACTTCGCAACCTATCTCACCATTGGCTTGCCGCTGGCGGTGCTGCCGGGCTTTGTCCATGACGGCCTGGGCTACAGCGCTTTCTGGGCCGGCGTGGTGATCAGCCTGCAATATGTCGCCACGCTGCTGAGCCGTCCGCATGCCGGTCGCTATGCCGACAGCTGGGGACCCAAAAAGGTGGTGGTGCTTGGGCTGTTTGGCAGCCTGGTGAGCGGACTGTGTATTTTGCTGTCGGCGCTGATAGAGGAGCAGGAGGTGCTCAGCCTCGCGCTGCTGTGCCTCGGGCGCGTGCTGCTGGGCGTCGGGCAGAGTTTCTGCGGCACCGGCACCTCGCTGTGGGGCGTGGCGAAAGTCGGCTCGCTGCATATTGGCCGGGTGATCTCCTGGAACGGCATTGTCACCTATGGCGCAATGGCGATTGGCGCACCGCTTGGGGTGATGATCTTTCGCAGCGGCGGCCTGCTGCTGCTCTCCAGCGTGATTATCGCCATCAGCGTGCTGGCGATAGTGCTGGCGCTGCCCCGGGCGCCGGTGAAAGGCAGCAAGGCCAAACCGCTGCCGTTCCGCGCGGTGCTCGGTAAGGTATACGGTTTTGGCCTGTTGCTGGCGATGGGCTCGGCGGGCTTTGGCGTGATCGCCACCTTTATCACCCTGTTTTATCAGGAGCAGGGCTGGGATGGTGCCGCCTTCGCGCTGACGCTGTTCAGCGCTGCGTTCGTCGGCATGCGCCTGCTGTTTCCCAATGCCATCAACAAGCTCGGCGGGTTGCGCGTCGCCAGCCTGTGTTTTGCCGTTGAGGCGATTGGCCTGCTGCTGGTGGCGGGCGCGTTCGAACCGTGGATGGCGAAGTTCGGCGCTTTTCTCACCGGCGCCGGTTTCTCGCTGGTGTTCCCGGCGATTGGCGTGGTCGCAGTCAAAGTGGTGCCGCAGCAGAACCAGGGCAGCGCGCTGGCCACCTACACCGCGTTTATGGATTTGTCGCTCGGCATCACCGGTCCGATCGCGGGCTTTATCATGAGCTTCGCCGGCGTACAGCTGGTCTACCTGCTGACTGCGCTGCTGGTGGGATTTGCGCTGCTTTGTACCCTGCGGATGATCAAGCGTCAGGCTGGGATGCCAGCCGAGGACGCGGCGTCCAGGTCGCCATAAATGGCGCCCCTACAGCATGACAGAGCGCGCATTGATGCGTACCAGGCAATCCGCTGCGGCAATCACGCATCGGATGGGGGAAACAGGTGAAAAAAAGGCCTCCGACCGAGGCCAACACTAACAAAAGCGTGTCGCTAAGACACAGATAAGGGTTCGTTTCACATCGCATTGTCTGCAGATGGTGCAAAGAAAACATTTATTTCGTTTTAATTGAATTATGAAATAACGGATATTGGATCTGCCTCGCAAAAATTTCATATTTCGTTTCATCCAGCCACGCTCCGGCGCTGACCCTCTCGCTGATTGCTCGTCCTGCTCATCTCCCTGCTGCTAATTACGGGCGCAGGCAGCATCGGCATTGTCATCAGGCCCGCACTTTACGCTAGTCCGCTAATGCTGGCGGAAAAATGCGATCCAGGCCGCTAAAAGTAAATTTTCCAAAAAGAACTATTTGAAAAATTTATTTCACTGTAATAGCTTCATAGCACGCTTTCCGTATTGCCTGATCGGGCGCGACCCAGACTGACCCGCGGCCTGCAGGGACCTTACACATCAAAGAGGCAACGACATGACTATCGTAGGAAACTTTATCGGCGGCAAAATCACGCACAGCGCCAGCAACGAAACCATTCCGGTCTACGATCCGGCGACCGGCAAAGTGATCCGCGAACTGACGCAAAGCTCGGCGGCAGAAGTGGCGCAGGCCATCGAGGTCGCCCATGGGGCGTTTCCCGACTGGTCGCAAACGGCGCCGCTGCGCCGCGCCCGCGTCATGTTCAACTTCAAAGCGCTGCTGGAACAGCATCGCGATGAACTGGCGGCACTGATCGTCTCTGAGCACGGCAAAGTCTTCTCCGATGCGCTGGGCGAACTGACGCGCGGCATGGAAGTGGTCGAATTTGCCTGCGGCATTCCGCATCTGATCAAAGGGCGAACACTCGCCGAACGTCGGCACCGGCGTTGACAGCCACTCGCTGATGCAGCCGCTGGGCGTGGTTGCGCCGGCATTACGCCGTTTAACTTCCCGGCGATGGTGCCGATGTGGATGTTCCCGATCGCGCTGGCGTGCGGCAATACCTTCGTGCTGAAAGCCGCCGGCGCTGGTGCCTTCCGCCTCGGTGCGCCTGGCGGAGCTGCTGAAAGAAGCCGGCCTGCCGGACGGCGTGTTCAACGTGGTGCACTGCGCCAATGAAGACGCGGCGCAGCTGTGCACCGATCCGCGCATTCAGGCGGTGAGCTTCGTCGGCTCCTCCGCCGTGGCGGAACATATCTACAAGACCGCCAGCGCGCACGGCAAGCGCGTGCAGGCCTTGGGCGCCGCGAAAAACCACGCCATTGTGATGCCGGATGCCGATCTGGAGATGGCCACCGTGAACGCCATCATGGGCGGGGCCTTCGGCTCGGCCGGCGAGCGCTGCATGGCGCTCCCGGTGGTGGTGGCGGTGGGGGATGATACCGCCGACAAACTGATCTCGCGCCTTGACGCCGCTGATCGAAGCGCTGCGCGTCGGGCCGGGCCTGCAGCAGGGCGCCGAAGAGAATGAAATGGGGCCGCTGGTCTCCTCCGCGCACCAGAAGCAAGGTGCTGGGCTACATCGACAGCGGGGAAGGCAGGAAGGCGCGACGCTGGTGGTCGACGGCCGCGGCGTGAAAGTCGCGGGCCATGAAGAGGGCTACTACGTCGGCGGCACGCTGTTCGATAACGTCACCCCGGAGATGGCCATCTATCAAGAAGAAATTTTCGGTCCGGTGCTGAGCATTATGCGCGCCAGCGACTTCGACAGCGCGCTGCAGCTGGTAAATAGCCACGAATTTGGTAACGGCAGCGCCATCTTTACCGGCAACGGCCACTCCGCGCGTGAGTTCGTGCGAAGAGGTGCAGGCGGGCATGGTGGGCGTCAACGTGCCGGTCCCGGTGCCGATGGCGTTCCACAGCTTCGGCGGCTGGAAGCGCTCGGTGTTTGGCGCGCTCAACGTCCACGGCCCCGACGGCGTGCGTTTCTACACCCGCATGAAAACCGCATCACCGCGCGCTGGCCGGCCGGGCAGCAGACGGTGTCCGAATTCAGCATGCCGACGCTGGGTTAAGCGCTGTCATATTCAGGCCAGGCCGTTGCTCCTTGGGGGGGGGGGTTTTTTCAAAATTTTTAACAGGAGAATCGAGATGTCTTCACTGCTTGCCAAATGTCAGCAGCCGGACGCCGAAGGGCGCATCCAGCACGTGACGCCGGAAAGTGCCGGCTGGGGATATGTGGGCTTTGACGTTTATCTGCTGAAAAAGGGCCAGACGCTGCGGTTAAGCAGCGGCGATAGAGAGCTGTGCCTGGTGCTGGTGGCCGGTCTGGCGTCGGTGAAAACCCGCGACGCAGAATTCCCTGGCATCGGTAAGCGCCTGTCGCCGTTTGAGCGCACGCCGCCTTACTCGGTTTATGTGCCGCATCACGATGAGGTTGAAGTCACTGCCGACAGCGATCTGGAGCTGGCGGTGTGCAGTGCGCCGGGCAGTGGCAACCTGCCGGCGCGGCTGATTGCACCGCAGGATGTTGGCGTGGAGCACCGTGGCAAAGGGCGCAACCAGCGCCTGGTGCATAACATTCTGCCGGATAATCAATCGGCCGACAGCCTGCTGGTGGTGGAGGTGTATACCGACGAAGGCGCGACCAGTTCGTACCCCAGCCACAAACACGATGAGAAGGACAGCCCGGACGAAACCTATCTGGAAGAGACCTATTATCACCGCTTTCGACCCCGAGCCCGGTTTCGCCATGCAGCGCGTCTACACCGACGACCGTTCGCTCGACGAGTGTATGCCCGTCTATAACCGCGATGTGGTGAAGGTGCCGCGCGGTTATCACCCGGTGGCGACGCTGGCAGGCTACGACAACTATTATCTCAACGTGATGGCCGGGCCGGTACGGCAGTGGAAATTCACCTGGGAGAAGGATCACGCCTGGGTGAACAGCGAGCAGTATCCGCGCCGTTAATCGGGTCTCCGCGCGGTCGCCGGAAATGCGCACCAGGTTAAACGGCGTACGCAAGCATATAAACGTGCACAGCCGTAGGGGGCGCATTGATGCGCACCAGGTTAAACGGCACACGCATTCTCTGATGCGCACAGATAAAAAAAGGCAGCCATCTGGCTGCCTTTTTTCTATTCGGTACCTGAGGTTTATTCGCTGCTGCTGTTATTCAGCGCCAGCGACACCGCCAGGGTTTGCGCCAGGCACATCGAGGCCACCTGCGAGCGGAACCCATCCACCTGCGCTTCGCGCACCACAAAACAGACGTCGCTGAAGGCCGCCAGCGGGCTGACCTGGCTGTCGGTGATGGCGATCTGCTGCGCACCGCGCTTGGCGCCCAGTTCCACCAGTTCCACCGCTTCGCGGGCGTACGGCGAATAGCTGATGGCGATCACCACGTCCTTCGGTTTCACCATGCTCAGCTGTTCGGTGAACATGCCGCCCAGGCCGTCGATCAGAAACGCGCGGCGCTCCAGATGGCGCAGCGCATAGGTGAGATAGGAGGCGACGCTGAACGAACGGCGCAGGCCGATCACGTAGATATTTTCGGCGTTGTTGAGCAACTCGACGGCGCGATCCAGCTGCTCGGGGGCGATCTGCATCGCCAGCTGCTGCAGCGCCTGCGCGTTGACCATGGTGAATACGTTGAGAATTTCCGCCGGTTTCTCCGGCGCGACGTTGTCGTCGGTGGAGGTTTGGCGGAACAGGCGCGCGCGTTCGGTATAGTTCACCGTCTCTTCCATCAGATGCTGACGGAATACCTGCTTCATTTCGTTGAAGCCGCTGAAGCCGAAGGCGTTGGCGAAACGGATCAGGGTAGACGGGGGGACGCTGGCCTGTGCGGCGATGGAGGCAACGGTATCGAAAGCGATGCTGTTACTGTTATCCAAAATATAGCGCGCCACCTGCTTCAAACGCTTGCTCAGCGTTTCATAACGGTGGCGAATCTCGTCCTGTAACAGCGAAAGTTGAGTTGGGTTGTTCATCCATTCGGCTCGCAGTGGGGTGAAGGCGCATTGGCCTGACGCCTGAAATATTGACAGGGTATTTTAACAGACGGAGCGGAAATTTCATTTCCTCAAAAAGCGATTTATTCGATCGCACATTGCGCGACTTCACAGAAAAGGGGCAAAAAAATCCCCTTAAAGCGGCGAAATGGCCTTAAGGGGACGTGAACTCGCGCTCGCTGTCAGTGCGCACCGCTCGCCTGCGGACGGTACTGGCGCCAGAAACCGATCAGCGTCAGGTATTTTTGTTTCACCTGCTCGATCAGGGCCGCGTCGTCGATTTCATCCTGCAGCCAGCGGCGCGAAGGCTGACCGAAGATGGTGCGGCCGACGGCGAAACCCTTCACCCAGCGCGCATCCGCGGCGGCGGCAAAGCCCGCCTTCAGTACCGCTTCCGGGGAGTCGAGCCCCAGGATCAGCACGCCGCGGCAGAAGGGATCGTAGGTGTCGATCAGCGCACCGACCCGCCGCCAGTTTTCCGCGCTCAGCGGCGGCAGTTTCCACCAGTCCGGCTGAATGCCCAACCGGTAGAAGTGTTCAATCATCTCCAGGTAATGGCGTTCGTCCTTGTCGGGGTTGTTGTCCGGCAGGATCACCTCCAGCAGCAGCTCGTGGCCGGATTTGCAGCAGCCGCGGTAGACGTCGGCGATCAGCGCATCCTGCTCGCGGCGCAGTTCCGCCGCGTCGTGCGGGTGATAAAACACCAGGCACTTCACCACGTGCTCCTGCGGCCAGTCGATCAATTGCGAGCCGATATTGCCGTGCTCCAGGCGCAGCGGGCGCGAGCTGGGCAGCTCCACCGGCCGGCCGATCCACCATCCCTGGCCGGTGATCTCGTTCAACGCCGCCTGCCCGTAGGTGGTGTCGGCCAGAATGCCGCTGTTGCCGTTGAGCCCGGCCTGCGCGGCAGCCTGTTGCGCCGCGGTGAGCAGCAGGGTTTTCAGGCGCGGAATGCGTTCCTCGCCGACGCCGGCTTCGCGCGCCATGTCCGCCAGCTGCTTGCGGTGATCGAAGGCGAACACGCACAACTCTGGCCATTGCTGCTTGCGGGTGGTCACCCGGTGCAGGTGGTTCAGGCGTGCGTCGCGGTCCGGGCGCGTGACCTGCCGTTCGCGCAGCAGATAGTCGTCCAGCTCCCGTTTGGTCGGCATGGCCGGCGCGCAACCGTGGCGCGACACCACCAATGCGCCGCAGGCGTTGGCGTAGCGGCAGGCCTGATCCCAGCCCTCATCGTTCAGGTAGCCGCGCAGCAGGCCGGACATAAAGGCGTCGCCGGCCCCCAGCACGTTCAGCACCTCAACCCGCACGCCGGCGTGCAGCTTCACCTGCGCCCAGTCGTCGGCGATTTCGCCTTCGAACACCGAGCAACCCTGCGCGCCGCGCTTGCACACCAGCGTGGCCGCCGTGGCCCGCCGCACGTTTTTTAGCGCCGTCAGCGTGTCGGTGCTGCCGCCGGCGATGTGAAACTCCTCTTCGGTGCCGACGATCAGATCGAAATGGTGCAGCACCTCCTGTAGCTCGCGCGTGACCTGGTCCGATTCCACAAAGCGGGTTTCGCCGTCGCCCAGCGACGTCAGCCCCCACAGCACCGGGCGGTAATCGATGTCCAGGGCGGTGCGCAGACCGTGGCGGCGCGCGTATTCCAGCGCCTTCAGCACCGCGGCGCGGGTGTTCGGGTGCGACAGGTGCGTGCCGGTGATGGCCAGCGCGCGCGAGGAAGCGATGTAGGCCTCGTCGATGTCGTCCGGCGTCAGCGCCATGTCCGCGCAGTTTTCGCGGTAGAAGATCAGCGGGAAAGTTTCCTGATCCTTGATGCCGAGGATCACCAGGCCGGTTAATCGTTGCTTGTCGGTGATGAGGCAGCGGGTATCGGCCCCGACGCGCTGCAGCTCTTCACGCAGAAAGCGGCCCATGTGCTCGTCGCCGACGCGCGCCAGCATGCCGGATTTTAACCCCTGAATGGCGGTGCCGTAGGCCACGTTGCCGGAAGAGCCGCCGAGGTACTTGGCGAATGTGCCGGCGTCTTCCAGCCGCGCGCCGATCTGCTGAGCATAGAAATCGACGGCGATGCGCCCGAGACAAATGACATCAAGCTGTTTTTCTTGTGTAGCCATACCCGTTTCCTTCTGTTTAAGCAAAACTCCGGCGGCGGCCCGAGCGTGGCGCCCTGCAGGAAGCATAGGGACAGTATGGGGAATGAAAATTTCAATTTCAATATAGAATGAAATTTACACCCCAAAAATGTGATGCGTTTAAAACATCGGCAATGGGGTGGAAAAGGCGGTGAAACGGCCACGGAAGGGCGGCCAGACGTGCGCTGAAAAGGAGTGCGAGGACAGGATAAAAGGCTGTCATCCTGAGTGCTGACGGTGGTCACCCGCCATTGCGCGGCGCGAAGTCAGCGAAGGTTGAAGCACGAGATGAAACGGGCTTTTCATGCAATATGCGATCTTTATCGCAAAATGAAATGTTTCTTCTGTAATGTGATTTTATGAAAAATATATTTGTTTATAATCGCTTCACGTTTCAGGTTGTCGACTTCGTGAGCAGCGGGCATCGCCTGCTCAAGATAATAGCTGCCGCCGCGTAATACAAACACGGGATTGTCGGCTCGGCGCGAGCCCTTTCCGGGGCGGCCCTCAATCTAAAGGGTGAGTAAATGGGCAAGATCAGGCTAACCATGGCGCAGGCGCTCGTCAGATTTCTCGATAACCAGTATCTGCTGGCCGACGGCGTGGAGACCAAATTCGTCGCGGGCATTTTCGCGATTTTCGGCCACGGCAATGTGCTGGGGCTGGGGCAAGCGCTGGAACAGGATAGCGGCGAGCTGCGGGTACATCAGGGCCGCAACGAGCAGGGCATGGCCCACGCGGCGATCGGCTTCGCCAAACAGAAGCTGCGCCGGCAGATCTACGCCTGCACCTCATCGGTCGGCCCCGGCGCCGCCAACATGATCACCGCCGCGGCCACCGCCACCGCCAACCGCATTCCTTTATTGCTGCTGCCGGGCGACGTTTACGCTTCCCGCCAGCCGGATCCGGTGCTGCAGCAAATCGAGCAGCCTTACGATCTCAGCATCAGCACCAACGACGCGTTCCGCGCGGTGAGCAAATACTGGGATCGCATCGTGGGCCGGAGCAGCTGATGAGCGCCTGCATCAACGCGATGCGCGTGCTGACCGATCCGGCGGATACCGGCGCGGTGACGCTGTGCCTGCCGCAGGACGTGCAGGGTGAAGCCTACGACTATCCCGACTATTTCTTCCAGAAACGCGTGCATCGGCTCGATCGTCGCCCGGCGACCGACGGCATGTTGGCGGACGCGCTGGCGCTGCTGACCGCCAAGCGCAAACCGCTGCTGGTGTGCGGCGGCGGCGTGAAATACTCGCAGGCCGGGCGGGCGCTGCGCGAATTTGCCGAGCGCTTCGGCATTCCGTTTGCCGAAACCCAGGCCGGCAAAGGCACGGTGCCGAGCGACCATGAATTCAACCTCGGTGGCATCGGGGAAACCGGCTGCCTGGCGGCCAACACGTTGGCCCGGCAGGCCGATCTGGTGATCGGCGTCGGTACCCGTTACACCGATTTCACCACCTCGTCCAAATGGCTGTTCCAACACCCGGACGTCAGCTTCCTCAATATCAATGTCAGCGCCTTTGACGCCGGCAAGCTCGACGGCGTGCAGGTGCTGGCGGACGCCCGCGAGGCCCTGAACGCATTGGGTTCGCTGCTGGCGCAGGCTGACTACCGCGCCGGCTGGGGCGACGCCATCGCCGCGGCGCGTGGTGCCCAGCGTGAAGAGACCGCGCGTGTTTACGCGGTGGAATACGGCGGCGCGGGTTTTGTACCGGAGATCGACGATCACCTCGATCGCGAACGGGTGTTCGCCGAATTTATCGCCCAGACCGATTCCGCGCTGATCCAGAGCCGCGTGCTGGGGGTGTTGAACCGCGAGCTGCCGGCGGACAGCGTGATCGTCGCCGCCGCCGGCAGCCTGCCGGGCGATCTGCAGCGGGTGTGGCACAACCGCAGCGAGCACGGCTACCACGTGGAATACGGCTACTCCTGCATGGGGTACGAGGTGAACGCCGCGCTGGGGGTCAAGCTGGCCGAGCCGCAGCGCGAGGTGTACGCAATGGTGGGCGACGGCGCATTCATGATGCTGCATTCCGAACTGGTCACCTCGATTCAGGAAGGCTGCAAGATCAACGTGGTGCTGTTCGACAACATGACCAACGGCTGCATCAACAACCTGCAGATGGAACACGGCATGGACAGCTACACCACCGAATTCCGCTTCCGCAATCCAGAGGGCGGCAAGCTCGACGGCAAGCTGGTGCCGGTCGATTTCGCCATGCTGGCGGCGGCTTACGGCTGTAAAACCTATCGGGTCACCACCGAGCAGCAGCTGCTCGACGCGCTGGCCGACGCCCGCAGGCAAACCGTGTCCACGCTGCTGGACATCAAGGTGTTGCCGAAGACCATGGTGCACAAGTATCTCAGCTGGTGGCGCGTGGGCGGCGCTCAGGTGGCCGACAGCGAGAAAATCGTCGAAGTGGCGCGCAAGCTGCAGGAAAACATCGATAAGGCGCGCGATTACTGATTCGTTTTCATACATAAATCTCGAGGGTAGCGAAAATGACATTGAACATTGGGGTTATCGGCACCGGCGCCATCGGCCGCGATCATATCCGTCGCTGCAGCAAAGTGTTGCAGGGTGCCCGCGTGGTGGCGGTAAACGACATCAACCGCGACAACGCCGCCAAGGTGGTGAGCGATCTGCAGCTGGATGCGCGGGTGTATGACAACGGCCACGATCTGATCAAGGCCGCCGACGTGCAGGCGGTGCTGGTCACGTCCTGGGGGCCGAGCCACGAAGAGTTCGTGTTGGCGGCCATCGCCGCCGGCAAACCGGTGTTCTGCGAGAAGCCGCTGGCGGTGACCGCGCAGGGCTGCAAAAACATCGTCGATGCCGAAGCGAAACACGGCAAGCGGCTGGTGCAGGTCGGCTTTATGCGCCCTTATGACCAGGGCTATCGCGCGTTGAAACAGGTGCTGACCAGCGGCCAGATCGGCGAACCGCTGATGCTGCACTGCGCGCACCGCAACCCGACGGTCGGCGAGGCCTACACCACCGATATGGCGATCACCGACACCCTGATCCACGAAATCGACGTGCTGCGCTGGCTGCTCGATGATGACTACGTGTCGGTGCAGGTGGTGTTCCCGCGTAAGAGCCCGAAGGCGTTCCCGCACCTGAAAGATCCGCAGATTGTGCTGTTTGAAACCGCCAAGGGTACGCGCATCGACGTCGAAATCTTCGTCAACTGCCAGTACGGCTACGACATTCAGTGCGAAGTGGTGGGGGAAACCGGCATCGCCAAACTGCCGGAGCCGTCCTCGGTGCAGATGCGCAGCGGCGCCCGCCTGTCGACCGAAATCCTGACCGACTGGAAAGATCGCTTTATCGACGCCTATGACGTCGAGCTGCAGGGTTTCATCAACGACGTGGCTGCGGGCAAGCTGACCGGGCCTTCCGCCTGGGACGGCTACGCCGCCGCGGTGACCGCCGACGCCTGCGTGGCGGCCCAGCTCAGCGGCGAGATTGTGCCGGTGACCTTGCCGGCGCGCCCGGTGTTCTACAACAAATAATCAGGCGCGTGCGCTAAACCTATCCACGGCAGCGGATTACCGCTGCCTCTCTGTATCAGGGAGCTGAAAATGAACCAAGAGAACGTCAAACTGGCGATTGCGCCGATCGGCTGGACCAACGACGACATGCCGGAACTCGGCAGCGAAAATACTTTCCAGCAGAGGGTCAGCGAAATGGCGCTGGCGGGCTTCACCGGCAGCGAAGTGGGCAGCAAATATCCGCGCGATCCGGCGGTGCTGAAGCCGATGCTGGATATCCGCGGCATTCAGATCTGCAACGCCTGGTTCAGTACCTTTTTTGCCAACGGTGACAAAGCGAAAACCATCGATCAGTTCATCAATCACATGAATTTCCTGCACGCCATGGGCGCGCGCGTGATTGGCTGCTCGGAACAGAGCAAAAGCATTCAGGGCACGTCGCTGCCGGTGCTGGAGCAGAAGCCGGTTTTCACGGACGAAGAGTGGCGCCTGACGGCAGAAGGTTACAACGAACTGGCGGCGATCGCAGCGCAGAAAGGGATGCGCGTGACGCTGCATCATCACATGGGCACCGGCATTCAGACGCCAGCCGAAATCGACCGCTTTATGGCAATGACCAACAATAACGTCGGTCTGCTGTACGACACCGGCCACATTTACTACTCCGAAGGATCACAGCAGGTGATGCTGGATGTGCTGACCCAGCATCTGCCGCGTATTTTCCACGTGCATCTGAAGGATGTGCGTGACAGCGTGGTGGCAGAGGTGCGCGCAAACTCGCTGTCGTTCCTCGACGGAGTGAAGAAAGGCACCTTCACCGTACCAGGCGATGGCGTGATCGATTTCAAACCGGTATTCAAAATCCTCGATGATTACGGCTACAAAGGCTGGATGGTCGTCGAAGCGGAGCAGGATCCGGCCATCGCTAACCCATTCGAATATGCAGTGAAAGCCCGTAAATATATTCGTGACAATGCCGGGCTGTAAGTTTGCGTGTTAATTAGCGCAATGAATTGCGCCGCTACGGTAAATTCGGCAGTGACTTTCGTCATTATCGACCGCACACACTGTAGCGGCGCGATTTATCGCGCTATGTATCAATTGCTCTTCTGCAATCGACTAATTTCATTTTCTTTATTCACTGTGTAATCTCCTGAATCCAGTGAGAACATCACGCCACCATCCTGCGTCCGCTGAATTTTCATCAGTAAATTTTTATCCAGACAATTAGCAGGAGGCTGCATTTGCTTAAAACAAATACGGTCTTCTTTTTCCAATGGCTGATATCCTACACCTGATGCATAAAAATAGTAGGTGATGGGGCCATTTTGATTAAAGGCTTTAATATTGTATTTTAATGTTATTTGCTGCTGGTGACTCAACCACCACCTTATTTTTTTATCGTCAGAGTAAGGCAGGTGATCGACGATAATTGATGCAGAATAGTAATCCTGGTGAACGTCAATGACGTTAACTTCCCTGAAGTTCAGGTAGCAATATATGCCACTGGCTAATGCAACAAGCAGAATTAATCCTGCCCATGTCTTCCTGTTCATTAACGGCCGCCTTCAATATCTATCACAGCATCCATGTTCGTCAGAAAAGGACGAAAGCCAAATTTATCATAACGTTGTAAGGTGAACCATATCTTAAAAAACTGAAACTGTCTGAATTTATGCTTGTGAATATCATGCGTATCCAGACCGAAATGATCCTGTCCGCTGAAGCGCATTTTTGCCCTCCAGCGCGCACCATTAACGTCAAGACTCAATATGTCAATTTTGGTAGCATAAACATCATGAACAGTAATGCCTAAACCATTTATTTTATCCATGATAAATGAATCGAACTTAGGCAGGATTGAGTTATTAATGGCAGAATTAATATCACCTATATTTTTCAATGGCAGGCCTTTGATACCAAAATCAATATTAACATTGAGGGTGTCGATTATGGCTTTGTGTGTGCTGTTTATGCTTCTGTCGTTCATAATTTTGTCCCGATATGCCATATCCAGCGACAAATCCCGAAACGGCAGGCCGCTGGAGCGCATAAAATGCTCCAGCATCTTATTTATCAGGAAACGTTGCGGGCCAACAAGCGCGAAAGGTAATGAAGTGGTTTGCATCTCAGCAAACAGCAGCCTGGCGCACTCCAGCGGTGAAAGCTTTTCGCCAGGTTTCGCATAAGCACCAGCAAAGCGCGACTGGGGATTATGGAAGGGATGCAGCCGCGTCATGTTCCACGGGTCGATCACATTGGAAATGTGGGTGAGGCCGAATTCGTTTTTCATCCGGCGTTCACAGATATCGCCGTAGCGCATATCGTCAGCGCCATAGTCATTAAACATGCGCTGTGTGGTGAAGATATTGAGCGGAAAAGTGGCTAAATCCATGCGTGATACTCCCTGTCACTGACGAGTCCGTTAATCCAGTCGCGGATTATTTAGTCAGTAAGCGGAGCGGTGAGAATTGATCTGGTGCAGTGCCTTGTGTGAATAACCTCTCGCCGACACAAAAAGAGAAAAAATAAAAACCCCGCGCGGTGGCGGGGTTGAGGACAATGCTTAAGCCGATTAGGAAGCCAGCGACAGCGCCGGTTTCTGGCCGTTTTCCGCCAGCCAGTCGCGGATGCGCGCCTGTTCGGCTTCGCTCAGCCACATACCCTGCTTTGGTACGGCGCCAGATGGCATCGTCCAGCTCGCGCACCCACTCGTGTTTCACCAGGTAACGCAGTTCGGCTTCATAGAATTCGTGGCCAAAGTTTTCACCCAGATCTTCACGGCTCTTCGCGCCTTCCAGCAGCACTTCGGTATGGCTGCCGTAGGTGCGGGCAAAGTGGCGCGCCATGCCTTCGCTGATGAACGGATAGCGACGGCGCAGATTGGCGGCGTAATCATCGCGCGTACCGCCGATATCACCGCCGGGCAGCACGGCGTTTTTGGTCCACGCCGGGCCGCAGTCTGGGTAGTACTGCGCCAGTTTTTCCAGCGCATGCTCGGCCAGCTTGCGGTAGGTGGTCAGCTTGCCGCCGAACACGGACAGCAGCGGTGCCTGGCCGTTCTCATCGTGAACATCCAGCGTGTAGTCGCGGGTGATCGCCTGCGGTGAATCAGATTCGTCATCGCACAGCGGACGCACGCCGGAGTAGGTCCAGACGATGTCGTCGCGGGACAGCTGCTTTTTAAAGTGCGCGTTATACACTTTCAGCAGGTAGTTGATTTCGTTCTCATCGATCTCGACGTTTTTCGGATCGCCTTTGTACTCCACGTCGGTGGTACCGATGATCGAGAACTCATCCATCCACGGGATCACAAACACGATGCGGTTGTCTTCGTTCTGCAGAATGTAAGCCTGCTTCTGGGTGTGCACGCGCGGCACCACGATGTGGCTGCCTTTGATCAGGCGAATGCCGTACGGCGATTTCAGCTTCAGGCCGTCGTCAAAGAACTGCTTCACCCACGGGCCGGTGGCGTTCACCAGGCCTTTGGCGCGCTTTCCAGCTGAAGTTCTTGCCGGTATCGATGTCTTCCGCTTCCACCATCCACAGGCCGTTTTCACGCCGGGCGCGGGTCGCGCGGGTGCGGGTGCGCACTTCGCCGCCGCGTTTTTCCACTTCCTGCGCGTTCGGCACCACCAGGCGCGCATCGTCCACCCAGCAGTCGGAATATTCGAAACCGCGCATGATTTCAGGCTTCAGGACCGATTCTGAGCCAAAACGCAAACCTTTCCTGCCCGGCAGGCTGGTGCGTTTACCCAGGTGATCGTACATAAACAGGCCGATACGGATCATCCACGCCGGACGCAGATGCGGGCGGTGGGGCAGGCGGAAACGCATCGGGAACGCGATATGCGGCGCCATTTTCAGCAGCACTTCACGTTCGGCCAGCGCTTCGCTCACCAGGCGGAATTCGTAGTGTTCCAGGTAGCGCAGGCCACCGTGAATCAGTTTGGAGCTGGCGGAGGAGGTCGCGCAGGCCAGATCCTGCGCTTCCAGCATCAGCACGGACAGACCGCGTCCTGCGGCATCCACCGCAATGCCGGCACCGTTGATGCCGCCGCCGATCACAATCAGATCTTTGGTTTCCACGTCATCTCCTCCGATGTTCGGAATAGTTCTAAAATGTTCGTTTTCGAGCGTAATAATAATCGGAAACCAACATTGACGCCAGCGCTTTTGGTAACATCAAAAAAACAATTTAGAGTGATATGGCTAACATTTCGGCAGGAAAAAAAACACATATCCACAGGATTTGTCAGGTTATAGCGGCGACTTATCAGGGTAAACTAACGCCAATTGATGACGAGGTAATGAGAGACCCATGGAAACCTTCGAGTGTATTAACGTCCTGCAGGCTAACGAGCATCTGGCACCAGGGAAAAGCGCTGCTGGTGGACATCCGCGATCCGCAAAGCTTTGCGATGGGCCATGCCGCCGGCGCCCACCATCTGACCAACGACACCCTGGCGACGTTTATTGCCGGCGCCCGACACGACCAGCCGGTGCTGGTGATGTGCTATCACGGCAACAGCAGTAAAGGCGCGGCGCAGTTCCTGCTTCAGCCAGGGCTTTAGCGATGCGGTCTACAGCGTCGACGGCGGTTTTGATGCCTGGCGCGCGGCGTTTCCGACGCAGGTCGCCACCGGCAGCCCTCTGATACTGACCGATTTTGTAAAGGAAGGAGAGCACCGCATGATGCGCATCACCCAGTTTAACCACCCGCGCATCGCCCAGGCGTTTGTCGATTATATGGCGACGCGGGGCGTTACTCTGCCCATTGAGCGCGAAAGTCACTGTGTCATTGTGCTGGATGACGACAGCAAGCTGGAGATGGTCGAAAACGAACTCGCGCAGTTCGTGCGCGATCCCAGCCATCCGCGCTATCTGGCGGCGAGCTGGCACAGCGGTACCACCGACAGCGGTCTGCGTTATGAGCGTGGCAATATCTGGGCAAACATTCGCGAACGCGCAGGTCCGCTCACAATGACCATCATGATCGCCTGCGTGGCGGTGTTTATCCTGATGCAGATTGTCGGCGACGATGTGGTACTCGGCTGGCTGGCCTGGCCGGCGGATTCCTCCCAGTATTTTGAGGTCTGGCGCTGGTTCAGCCACGCGCTGCTGCACTTCTCGCTGCTGCACATCCTCTTCAACCTGATCTGGTGGTGGTATCTCGGCGGTGCGGTTGAAAAGCGTCTCGGCAGCGGCAAGCTGATCGTTATCACCCTGATTTCAGCGCCCTGCTGAGCGGCTGGATGCAGGCGAAGTTCAGCGGGCCGTGCTGTTTGGCGGGCTGTCCGGCGTGGTCTATGCGCTGATGGGCTACTGCTGGCTGCGCGGCGAGCGCGATCCCGAAAGTGGCATTTATCTCGAGCGCGGCCTGATTGGCTTCGCTATTGTATGGCTGGTGATTGGCTGGTACGGCGCCTTTGGCCTGTCGATCGCGAACGCTGCGCACGTCGCCGGGCTGGCCGTGGGGCTGGCGATGGCGTTCGTTGATACGCGCAAACGCGCACGTCGCTAGCAGCAGGATAAAAAGAACACGGCCTTGAGCCGAGGAGAGAGATGTGAAGCAAACACAACGTCATGACGCCATTATCGAACTGGTCCGGCGTCAGGGATATGTCAGCACGGAAGAGCTGGTGGAGCAGTTTGCCGTCAGCCCGCAGACCATCCGTCGCGATCTGAACGACCTGGCCGATCAAAACAAAATTCAGCGTCACCACGGCGGCGCGGCGCTGCCTTCCAGCTCGGTGAACACCGCGTGGCAGGATCGCAAAGTGATGTGGTCGGCGGAAAAGGCACGCATCGCCGAGCGCAAGGTCGCCAGCCAGATCCCGGACGGCGCCACGCTGTTTATTGATATCGGCACCACGCCGGAAGCGGTGGCCCATGCGCTGCTGAACCACAAGAACCTGCGCGTGGTCACCAACAACCTCAACGTGGCGATTTCGCTGATGCAGCCAAGCCGGATTTCCGCGTGATCCTCGCGGGCGGCGAAGTGCGCACCCGCGACGGCGGCATTATGGGCGAAGCCACCCTCGATTTTATCTCTCAGTTCCGCCTCGATTTCGGCATTCTCGGCATCAGCGGCATCGATAGGGACGGCTCGCTGCTGGAGTTCGACTATCACGAAGTGCGCACCAAACGCGCGATTATTGAAAACTCGCGCTGCGTGATGCTGGTGGTGGATCACTCGAAGTTTGGCCGTAACGCGATGGTTAACCTGGGCAACATGAGCCTGATTGATTACCTGTATACCGATCAAACCCCGCCGTTAAGCGTACTGAAGGTGATTGAACAGCACGAAGTGCATCTGGAGCTGTGCTGATTTCCCAGGTGCGCATCAATGCGCACCCTTTGATGCACCAGGTCATCGCGCTTATTGTAGGGTCGCCATTGATGGCGACCAGGCCGCAGCGGCACGCCTTTTTTCACTGCATCTTCATTTCCCTGTCGCTTTTTTCAGCGTCCCCGGCTTAACTTACTCTTTCAGATTTGCGCTTGCCCGTGTTTACCGTTTCGGATGCAAAGGGATGCACTATGTCGCCGCTAAAATTCAATAAAACCCGCTTTGACGCCGCACTGACCCGCCAGTGGCAGCAGCTCGGACTGACTTCCGCCCGGCAGATGACGCCGCATCAGTGGTGGCAGGCGCTCAGCCGGGCGCTGATGGAACTGCTGGCCGCACAGCCGCGCCGTGCCGCCGAAAAGTGCTCAGCGCCACGTTAACTATCTCTCAATGGAGTTTCTGATCGGCCGGCTGACGGGGAACAACCTGCTCAACCTCGGCTGGTATAACGAGGTGGCCGCCGCGCTGGCAGAGCACGAGGTTGAGCTGAATGAACTGCTGGAGGAGGAGGTCGATCCGGCGCTGGGCAACGGCGGTCTGGGACGCCTGGCGGCCTGCTTCCTGGACTCGATGGCGACGGTCGGCCAGTCGGCGATTGGCTACGGCCTGAACTATCAGTACGGCCTGTTCCGTCAGTCGTTTGTGGCCGGACAGCAGCACGAAGCGCCGGATGACTGGCAGCGCGATCGCTATCCGTGGTTCCGCCACAACGCCGCGCTGGATGTGCCGGTGGGGTTGGGCGGTAAGGTCAAAAAGCGCGACGACGGCAGCGTCGAGTGGCGTCCGGCACAGCAGCTGATCGGCGAAGCCTGGGATCTGCCGGTGCTGGGCTATCGCAACGGCGTGGCGCAGCCGCTGCGCCTGTGGCAGGCCATCAGCGCGCATCCGTTTAACCTGAGCGATTTCAACGACGGCAAATTCCTGCAGGCGGAGCAGCAGGGCATAGAAGCCGACAAGCTGACCAAAGTGCTCTATCCGAACGACAACCATGAGCCCGGTAAACGGCTGCGCCTGATGCAGCAGTATTTCCAGTGCGCCTGCTCGGTGGCGGACATTCTGCGTCGCCATCACCTGGCGGGCCGTGCGCTGGCGCAGCTGCCGGATTTCGAAGTGATTCAGCTCAACGACACCCACCCGACCATCGCCATTCCGGAACTGCTGCGCGTGCTGCTCGATGAGCATCAGCTGAGCTGGGACGACGCCTGGGCCATTACCAGCCGTACCTTTGCCTATACCAACCACACGCTGATGCCGGAAGCGCTGGAGTGCTGGGCGGAGAGCCTGGTGCGCGAACTGCTGCCGCGCCATTTCTGCAAATCATCAAACAGATCAACGCCAGCTGAAGCAGCAGGTCAAACAGCGCTGGCCGAACGACAGTGCGGTCTGGCCCAAGCTGGCGGTGGTGAGCGACAAGCGAGGTGCGCATGGCCAACCTGTGCGTGGTGAGCGGCTTTGCGGTCAACGGCGTGGCGGCGCTGCACTCGGATCTGGTGGTCAAGGATCTGTTCCCGGAATATCACCAGCTGTGGCCGAACAAATTCCATAACGTCACCAACGGCATCACGCCGCGCCGCTGGCTGAAGCAGTGCAACCCGCTGCTGTCCGCGCTGATTGACGACACCCTGAAGGTGGAGTGGGCCAACGATCTCGACGCGCTGGAATGGCTGGCGCCGCTGGCGAAGAAGAAAAGTTTTCGCCAGCAGTTCCGCACCATCAAGCAGCAAAACAAACTGCGGCTAACGGTGTACATCAAACGCGTGACCGGCATTGAGATCAACCCGGACGCGATTTTCGATGTGCAGATCAAGCGTCTGCACGAGTACAAACGCCAGCACCTGAACCTGCTGCACATCCTGTCGCTGTATCGCCAGCTGCGCGACAACCCGAATCTGGACATCGTGCCGCGCGTCTTCCTGTTTGGCGCCAAGGCGGCGCCGGGCTACTACCTGGCGAAAAACATCATCTTTGCCATCAATAAAGTGGCGGAGGCGATCAACAACGATCCGATGGTGGGCGATCGCCTGAAGGTGGTGTTCCTGCCGGATTACCGCGTCTCGGCGGCCGAAATGATGATCCCGGCGGCGGATATCTCCGAGCAGATCTCCACCGCCGGTAAAGAAGCCTCCGGTACCGGCAACATGAAGCTGGCGCTGAACGGCGCGCTGACCGTCGGCACGCTGGACGGGGCCAACGTCGAAATCGCCGAGCAGGTGGGCGAAGAGAATATCTTTATCTTCGGCAACACCGTGGAGGAGGTGAAAGCACTGAAGGCCGACGGTTACAGTCCGAAGAAACTGCGTAAGCACGATCGCTATCTCGACGGTTTGCTGAAGGAGCTGGAAAAGGGCAAATTCAGCGACGGCGACCGGCAGGTATTTGCGCCGCTGCTGGAGAGCCTGAGCAAACAGGGAGATCCGTATCTGGTGCTGGCGGACTTCGCCGCTTACATCGCGGCACAGCAGCGCGTCGAAGCGCTGTGGCGCGATCCGGAAGCGTGGACCAAAGCGGCGATTCTCAACACGGCGCATACCGGCCGCTTCAGTGCCGATCGTTCGATTCGCGATTATCAACAGCGTATCTGGCAGGCGGCGCGCTGAGCCGCCGGAAAATGACGCTGCATGCGTAATGTGCGCACGGCAACGAAGGAGACAACATGGCCATGAAGAAACTGGATCAGGCTGCACGGGATGCCGGTATCGCACTGAGTTTTATCAACAATAAAGGTGAGTCACAGACCATCAGCGACGACACCAAACGCGCGCTGCTGGCGCTGATGGACGCCCCGACGGGCAACGCGCCACCGCTGCCGCCGGTGCTGGTGTTCACGCCGCCCGGGCAGCCTGAACTGACGCCGCAGGGCAGCGACGACTACCGCTGGCAGCTGGTGAGCGAGCAGGGGCAGCACTATGACGGCACGCTGAGCGCGGGAGAAAGCCTGGTGCTACCGGCAGAACTGCCCGAGGGCTACCATCAGCTCACGCTGAGCACTTCACGCCAGCAGTGGCAGACGCGCATTATCATCGCACCGGCGCGCTGTTATCTGCCGCCAGCGCTGGCGCAGGGGGAGAAGCGCTGGGGCGCGCTGCGTGCAGCTCTATACGCTGCGCTCGGCGCGCAACTGGGGCATCGGCGATTTTGGCGATCTGATGCAGATGCTGGAGCAGGTGGCCGCGCGCGGCGGCGATTTCGTCGGTCTCAACCCGATCCATGCGCTCTATCCGGCGCAGCCGGATCGCGCCAGCCCGTACAGCCCGAGGTCGCGCCGCTGGCTGAACGTGCTGTACATCGACATCAATCAAATCGACGAATTCATCCACAGTGACGCCGCCCAGCGCTGGTGGCAGCAGCGCGCCAACGCGCAAAGCGCTAAAACAGGCGCGCAGCGCAGCGTTTGTCGATTATCGCGCGGTGACGACGCTCAAGCTGACTGCGCTGCGTTTTGCCTGGCAGCACGCACAGCCGCAGCTGACCCGGCAGCCGGCGTTTCAGCAGTTTCTGGCTGAAGGCGGCGATGCGCTGCGCTATCAGGCGGCGTTTGACGCCATCGTAGCGGCGCGCAGCCAGCAGCATCCCGATGAGTGGGGCTGGGAAAAATGGCCGTCAGGCTGGCAGCAGGCGCAGCAGCCGGAGGTGCAGCAGTGGTGCGTGCAGCATGAGGACGACATCCTGTTCTGGAGCTGGCTGCAGTGGCTGGCGTACAGCAGCAGTTTGCCGCCTGCTGGCAGGTGAGCCAGCAGCTGGGGATGGCGGTCGGGTTATATCGCGATTTGGCGGTTGGCGTGGCACAGCACAGCGCGGAAACCTGGCAGGATCCGCAGCTGTATAAGCTGGGCGCATCGGTGGGGGCACCGCCGGACATCCTGGGCCCGCTCGGGCAGAACTGGGGGCTGCCGCCGATGGATCCGCACGTGATGGCGCGCGCGCGGCTATCAGCCGTTTATCGATCTGCTGCGCGCCAATATGCGCGATTGCGGCGCGCTGCGTATCGATCACGTTATGGCGCTGCTGCGTTTGTGGTGGATTCCCTATGGCGAAGGTGCCGACAAAGGCGCGTATGTTGCCTATCCGGTGGACGATCTGCTGGCGATCCTGGCGCTGGAAAGTCAGCGCCACCGCTGCATGGTGATCGGTGAAGATCTCGGTACCGTGCCGGTGGAGATCGTCAGCAAGCTGCGCGACCGCGGCATTTTTTCGTGGAAGGTGCTGATGTTCGAGTGCGGGGAGGACGGGCAGTTCCGGCCACCGGCAGCCTATCCGCGCCAGTCGATTGCCAGCGCCAGTACCCATGATTTGCCGACGCTGAGCGGATTCTGGCATGCCGCCGATCTGCAGTTGCGCGAGCAGCTGGGGCTGTATACTAAACGCGGAGCATGCTGAAGGCGGCCATCGCCGAACGCGATGGGCAGAGAAAAGCGCTGCTGAAGGCGATGAGCGAGGCGCAAGCCATTGATGCGCGCAGCAAAAACCGCGCCGGCCAGCGTCTGACGCCTGCGCTGAATCAGGGCGTGCACCGCTTTCTGGCGTACACCGACAGCGCCCTGCTGGGGCTGCAGCCGGAGGACTGGCTGGGAATGGAGACGCCGGTCAACGTGCCGGGCACGGTAGCCGAATACCCCAACTGGCGGCGCAAACTGCGCGTACCATTGGAGAAGTTGTTTAGTTACCGGAAAGTGCAGCAGCTGCTGGCGATCGTCAATGAAGGGCGTAAGAAGTCGGGGGTGGGAAAAACGACGCCGGCAGCCGGGGTGGCTGCCGCATCTTCTATCAGTAGTAAGAGTGCTCGCCGCGCTGGTGTTCGGTGAGATCGCGCACGCCTTTCAGTTCCGGGAACTTCGGCCAGCAGCTCTTTCTCGATGCCTTCTTTCAGCGTCACGTCGACCATCGAGCAACCGTTACAGCCGCCGCCGAACTGCAGAATCGGCATAGCCTTCGTCGGTGATCTCCATCAGCGACACGCGACCGCCGTGGCCCGCCAGCTGCGGGTTGATCTGCGACTGCAGCAGATACTCCACGCGCTCCATCAGCGGCGCATCGTCATCGACACTTTACGCATTTTGGCGTTCGGCGCTTTCAGCGTCAGCTGAGAACCCAGCTGATCGGTCACGAAGTCGATCTCCGCATCTTCCAGATACGGCGCGCTCAGCTCATCGACATAGGCGGACAGTTTGTCGAACTTCAGTTCGGTATCCGTCGCTTCTACCGCGTCCGGCGGGCAATAAGAGACACCGCATTCGGCCGTCGGCGTGCCCGGGTTGATCACGAATACGCGGATTTGGGTGCCTTCTTCCTGATTTGCCAGCAGTTTGGCAAAGTGCTCTTGTGCAGCATCTGTAATACGGATCATGGCATTAGCTCAATAGTTGACTAAAATACCTGGTTATAATACGCCCAACGCCGACGCTCTACAAGGTACGGCACAGGCATCCTATGTGTACGCTGGCCGCGCCCTGCGCCAGTAATAAGCGGCTGATTTCCCCCACCGTGCTGCCGGTGGTCACCACATCATCGATAAGCAGGATGTGGCGTCCGCGCACCGCCATTTCAAGGCGAAACGCGCCACGCAGATTGCTTTTCCGGGCGCGGGCGCTGAGCGCATGCTGCACCGCACCGTGACGCACCCGGCGTAGCCCTTCGCGGTATTCACAGCCAAGCCAGCGCGCCAGCGGTTTAGCCAGCAGCGCGGCCTGATTATAACCACGCTGCCACGCGCGGCGGCGATGCAGCGGCACGCTCAGCACCAGATCGATACGCGGCAACGGCTGCTGGCGGCGCTTTGTTAATAATTTTAACAAAAGCAGCCGCGCCAGCATCACCCTGAGTGCGGTTGCGCGCGAGAATTTGAGCTGCTGCACCCATTCGTTCAGCGGCGGCACATAATCACTCACGCAAGTAAGAGCCGTTGCCAGGGCGGCGGCCGGCGCAGACAGCGTCCGCAGGGCGTTTGATCGCCGCTGGCCGGCAGTCCGCAGCAGGGACAGAGCGCCGGCAGCGCCGGTAGCTGACGCAGACATACGCTGCACAGGCCGTGCCGGGCGATACGCAGCGGCAGACGGCATAGCCAACACAGGGCCGGGATTGCTAGCATAGCGACCTCCTTTTCACTTTTCGGGAGTGTAACCGATGAGTTCGCTTTACTGGCACACCACAGGCAAAGGCGATCGCGATCTTGTGCTGCTGCACGGCTGGGGACTGAACGCCGAAGTGTGGAGTTGCATTCAGGCGCGACTAGCGCCGCATTTTCGTCTGCACCTGGTGGACCTGCCGGGATTTGGTCGCAGCCAGGGATTTGGGCCGCTGAGCCTGGCGCAGATGGCGCAGCAGCTATTACCGCAGTTGCCAGCGCGCGCCGTGCTGCTCGGCTGGTCGCTGGGCGGTTTAGTGGCCAGCCAGCTGGCGCTGAGCCAGCCCGATCGCGTGGCGGCATTGATTAGCGTGGCGTCGTCGCCATGCTTTACCGCCCGGGATGAATGGCCCGGCATTCAGCCTGAGACGCTGGCGACGTTCCAGCAGCAATTGAGCAGCGATTTCCAGCGCACCGTGGAGCGTTTTCTCGCGCTGCAAACCATGGGGACGGAAAATGCGCGTCAGGATGCGCGCCAGCTGAAAGAGGTAGTGCTGTCGCAGCCGATGCCGTCGGTAGCGGTACTGGAAGGGGGATTGAACATTCTGCGCCACGATGATTTGCGCAGCGCACTGGATGGGCTGACGCTGCCGTTCCTGCGTATCTATGGCGCGCTGGATGGCCTGGTGCCGCGCCGCATTGCGCCGCAGCTGGATGCGCGCTGGCCGCATTCGCAGTCGGTTGTCATCGCGAAGGCCGCGCACGCGCCGTTTATTTCGCACCCGGAGGCGTTCTGCCAGCAGGTGCAGCAGTTCATCCACGCAGCCACATAAACTGCCAGGCGGCCAGCACCAGCGGCTGGCTGCCATCCACGCGCTGCCCGCTGATCACATCCTGAAAAGGGCGCGCCTGCGGCAGCGTGGTGCTGATTTCGCGGCTGCTGAGATTGAACACGCACAGTAACCCTTCGTCGCTGTCCGCCGCGTGACGGCGCAGCAGCAGCACCGCGTTGTCGCTCTCCAGTAGCGTCATCCGATTGTCCGGATGGAACGCCGGCTGCCGGGTGCGCAGCTGAATCAGCGCGCTGAGCCGCTCAAACACCTGCTGACGCAGCGGGTTGCCGCCACTGATTTGCTGTTCGATATCGCGCAGGCTGTACTTCTCACGGTTGATGGCGCGGTTGTGCCCGGCAGCGCGCACGCCCTCGATGTCATTGCGCGAGCCGAGAATACTTTGAATATAGATGGCAGGCACGCCGGGAAAGGCCAGCAGAATCGCGTGCGCCAGCAGGAAGCGACGCAGGCGCGTGTCGTCATCGTCGGTCTGGTGATTGAGCGCATCCAGATACGTTACGTTGATTTCATACGGGCTGGTGCTGCCGTCCGGGTTGTTTTTATAGGACACCAGCGCGCCCTCCAGCGCCAGTTCACGCACCAGCGCCACAATCTCCACTTCAGACAAAATGCCGCGTGCCGGATTGAGGCCAATGCCGTCGTGCGAGGCGAGAAAATTAAAGAAGGTGGTGCCGCCATCACCGGGCTCAAGCGTGCTGGCCCACTGGCGCAGCGCACGCGCCGAGCCGGAGTGAATGGCGTGCAGCACCAGCGGCGGCAGCGAAAACTGGTAAACCATCTGCGCTTCGTCGTGGCCGTTGCCGAAATAGCTGATGTTATCCTGATGCGGCACGTTGGTTTCGGTTACGATCACCGTACCTGGCGCGACTTCGTTGGCGATGGCGCGAAACAGCTTCACCAGCTGATGGGTTTTGGTCAGATGGATACAGCGTGTGCCCGGCGTTTTCCACATGTAGCCCACCGCGTCCAGCCGCACGTAATCCGCGCCTTTGTTGAGATAATCCAGCAGCACGCCCACCATGCGGATCAGCACCTGCGGATTGGCGAAGTTGAGATCGATTTGGTCGGCGCTGAAGGTGGTCCAGATAAAGCGCGTGTCGCCGTTAGCGAGGGTAAACGGCGTCAGCAGCGGTGAGGTGCGCGGGCGCGTCACGGCACTGAGATCGGTGGCAGGCGGCATGCTGATAAAGAAGTCGTCCCAGCCGGCATCCTGCGCCAGAAAGTGGCGAAACCACGCGCTGTGCGCCGACATGTGGTTACAGACGAAATCGAACATCAGCCGGGTTTCGCTGTGCAGCGCCGTGATGTGCCGCCAGTCACCGCAGATCGGGTTCACTTTGTGGTAATCGATAACCGAGAAGCCATCGTCGGACGAATAGGGGAAAAATGGCAGCAGATGCACCAGGCTGAAGGTGGACTGCAGATGCTGCTGAAAAAAGCGCGTAAAGCTGGCGAGCGTGGGCTGCTCGGGTTCGCGGAACTGGTCGGCGTAACTGATCAGCACCACGTCTTTTTCATCCCAGTGCGCTTTACGCGGCAGCTTTACCGTGTCGCGCGCCGCGCGGATGTGCGAAAGCAGGCGCTCGCGCGCCGCGACGGGAAAGCTACCTTCATAAATCTCATCGAGCAGGAAGTTGATAATGTCCATCGGATCGCCGGGTTACGCGGAAGGTCATTTTTTCACACGGTTTTTTCAGCGTAGTCCGCCAGGACAATTTATCAACCTCCTGTACTCGCGCGCCGCTTAGCGTTTCTTCCCAAACGCGGCCGCCAGCGCATCGCCCATCGCGCTGTTGCCGACGCTGGCGCTGGCAGGTTTGCCGCGGCCTTTGGCTCCGGCGGCCGGCCGCGCGGCCTCTTTGCCTGCGCCACGGTTGCCGCCGCGGCGCGCGTTGGTTTCGCCCGGCTGCTCATCCAGACGCATGGTCAGCGCGATACGCTTGCGCTGCAGATCCACTTCCATCACCTTGACCTTGACGATGTCGCCGGCCTTGACCACGTCGTGCGGATCCTCGACGAACTTGTCCGACAGCGCCGAGATGTGCA
Source organism: Enterobacterales bacterium (assembly GCA_039593615.1). Lineage (GTDB taxonomy): Bacteria > Pseudomonadota > Gammaproteobacteria > Enterobacterales > Enterobacteriaceae > Enterobacter. The sequence goes on from JBCNOY010000017.1 coordinate 143,274, forward strand.
CCAGGCCGTCCTGATGCACGCCGATATCGACGAACGCGCCGAAGTTGGTGACGTTGGTCACCGCGCCTTCCAGCACCATGCCCGGCAGCAGGTCGTTGAGGGTCTCGACGCCTTCCTGGCAAAGTTCGCGGTCTTGAACTCCGGACGCGGATCGCGGCCCGGTTTCTCCAGCTCTTTGAGGATGTCGGTGACGGTCGGCAGGCCGAAGGTCTCGTCGGTGAACTCGCGCGCTTTCAGGTCGGGCGCTGAGGGCTACGCCGGATTGCCCATCAGTTCATTCAGCGCCTGTTCGGTGGCGGCGAGGATGCGCTCCACCACCGGATAGGCTTCCGGGTGCACCGTCGAGGCATCCAGCGGGTTGTCGCCGTGGTTGATGCGCAGGAAGCCGGCGCACTGCTCGAAGGCTTTCGGCCCCAGGCGGCTGACCTTCAGCAGCTGCTCACGGTTCTGGAACCGGCCGTTCTCGTCGCGCCAGTCGACGATGTTCTGCGCCAGCGTGCGCGTTCAGGCCGGCCACGCGCGTCAGCAGCGCGGCCGAGGCGGTGTTCAGGTCGACGCCGACGGCGTTCACGCAGTCCTCCACCACCGCGTCCAGCTTGCGCGCCAGCTGGCTCTGGCTGACATCGTGCTGATACTGGCCGACGCCGATCGACTTCGGCTCGATCTTCACCAGCTCCGCCAGCGGATCCTGCAGGCGACGGGCGATGGATACCGCGCCGCGCAGCGACACGTCCAGGTCGGGGAACTCCTGCGCCGCCAGTTCGGAGGCGGAATACACCGATGCGCCGGCCTCGCTGACCATCATCTTTCTGCGCTTTGATTTGCGGGAACTGCTTCTGTACGTCGAGATAGAAACGCTCGGTTTCGCGGCTGAGGCGGTGCCGTTGCCGATGGCGACCAGCTCGACCTGGTGTTTGGCGCACAGCGCTGCCACCGAGGTTGCGGCTTTGGCCGCCTGGCCGGTGTGCGGGTAGATGGTGTCGGTGGCGACCAGCTTGCCGGTGGCGTCGACCACCGCGACCTTGACCCCGGTGCGCAGGCCCGGATCGAGGCCCATGGTGGCGCGCAGGCCGGCCGGGGCGGCCAGCAGCAGGTCGTGCAGGTTGCGGGCGAACACGTTGATCGCCTCGTCTTCGGCGCCGTTCGCGCACGGTGCCCATCAGCTCGGTTTCCAGGTGCAGCAGCACCTTGATGCGCCAGGTCCAGCTCACCACGGCTTTGCGCCAGCTGTCGGCCGGGGCGTTGTTCAGGCGCAGGCCGAGGTGGTCGGCGATCAGCGTTTCACCGTGGCTTTCGCGCGGCGCTTCCTCAAACTGCGGATCGGCGTTCAGCGAGCCAGCTGCAGCACGCCTTCGTTGCGGCCGCGGAACATCGCCAGCGCGCGGTGCGACGGCACGCTGTTCAGCGGTTCGTGGTGATCGAAGTAGTCGCGGAATTTGGCGCCTTCTTCCTCTTTGCCGGCGACCACGCGGGCGGACCAGATGGGCGTTCTTCCACAGGTAATCGCGCAGCTTGTCGCCAGCAGCGTGGCGTCTTCGGCGAAGCGCTCCATCAGGATGTAGCGTGGCGCCGTCCAGCGCGGCCTTGACGTCGGCGACGCCTTTGTCGGCGTCGACGTAACGCGCGGCCTCGCTTTCCGGGTCCTGGGACGGGTCGTTCCACAGCGCGTCGGCCAGCGGTTCCAGGCCGGCTTCGAGGGCGATCTGGCCCGCGCGTGCGGCGCTTCGGCTTGTAAGGCAGGTAGAGGTCTTCGAGTTCGGTCTTTGTGTCAGCGTGCCGTTGATGGCGCGGGCCAGTTCCGGGGTCAGCTTGCCCTGTTCCTCGATGGATTTCGAGGATCGCCTGGCGGCGTTCTTCCAGTTCGCGCAGATAGCCCAGGCGGCTCTTCCAGCTTGCGCAGCTGGGTATCGTCCAGGCCGCCGGTGACTTCCTTGCGGTAGCGGGCGATAAACGGCACGGTGTTCCCTTCATCAAGCAGGCGAACGGCGGCTTCTACCTGTTCGGCTCGTGCCTGAAGTTCACCCGCAATAATGCGGCAGAGCGAATCTTTCATCATCAGTAACGGTCTTGCTTACACAGGGTTAGAAATAGGGGACAGTTATACGGACTGAGGCCGCAAATTGCCAGCCGCTGACCGGTGAATCCGTCTTTTTCTGAATGCAGCGCGCAACTCAGAGAAACTTAGCCACCTATGTGTTAAACCCCAGCGCAATGGCGTGCCGGTTGCAGCCAGGCTCGCCCCGTCTCTGCCCTATAATCCGCGGCAAACCACGGAAGGAGGGTGAAGCAATGATTAAATTACTGCTACTGCTGGCCGGACGCGAGCTGCTGGTGCGTTATCGTCTGCTGATTTATGGCCTGGCGCTGTGCGGCGTGCTGCTGGCCGGCATGATCGTGGCGGACGTGCTGGTCGATGGGCATATCAATCTGTCGCTACAGGTGCTGGCGCTCTTACTGTCGCTGTCGCTGCTGTTTAACCTGCTGAGCGGCGAGGTGTCGCTGCAGCGCTGGCTCAATTTGCTGTTTTCCCTGATTTTTGTCGGTACGCTGCTGGCCGGCGCGCTGTGGCACGGTGACGAAAGGCAGCTGAAGAAACTGCTGCTGAGGGTGATGGAAATCTGCCTGTTGTTTAACGGCCTGTTTCGCTGCCTGAGCGCGGCGCTGATTCAGCGCCAGCGCTGGGTGCGACATTTTATGCTGGGCTGCGGCGAGATGGTGCTCAGCGTGGTGCTGTTTTTCAATGACAACCTGCATACCTGCCTGTTGCTGGGCAGCTGGCTGGTACTGTTGCTGCTGTCGTTCAGCCTGACGGTGTGGCGCGTCTGGCGCCAGTGGCAGCGCCTGCCGGCGGGTCAGTCCGTTACGCTGCTGCCGTGGTTTTGTCGCGGCCATCGTCATATCGCGCGGCTCCGGCCGTGGCAGCAGGCCTGCTTTCCGCCGGTCGCCGCGGCATTTCCTCTCTGTGTCCACGTCTGGCAGGCGCAGTCTGAAGCCAGTCAACAGCCGAAGCGCTATGTGATTGACCGTTACATCGGCGTGATTAACGGTGAAGGGCACTTTTGTACCGGCCACGCGGCACTGAGCTTTGGCAAGCGCGGTTACATCAGCCTTTATCCGCAGCAGGAGATCGATCCGCAACCGCACGAGCTGCCGCGTCTGCTGCTGGCCGGACAGATTAACGATCGCCCCGGCCGTTTTCTCCCCTCGCTGGCGGCAGAGATTGCCGACTGGCGCAGCCCGGATTTAACCTTCAGTTTTCAGCACTACAACGGGCAGGCGCTCGCCAGCTACTGGCAGGCCAACCGTGGTGACAGCCTGTATAATCTGACGGCAAAAAACTGTTCGACCACCGTGGTGGATGCGCTGGACGTGGCGTTTGAAGGCTATTACGGCCAGCGGCTGCAGCAGGTGTTTGCGCTGCTGCTGCAGCCGGCATTCTGGGGCGCCTGCGTGCTGCGCGAACGGGCAGAAATCATGACCTGGACGCCCGGCCTGGTCGCCGATTATGTGCGCCTGATGAAAAAGACGCTAGGTGCCTGTCCGGGCAGGTAAGGCTTTGTGATAGCCTCTGTGCAGTGAACAGGGCTGTAACCACGAGTGAAGCGATGAAAACCCAACTGATTACCCGCGAAGGCTATAACAAGCTGCGTGCTGAGCACGACCATCTGTGGAATGAGAAGCGGCCGGAAATCACCCGCATTGTCTCCTGGGCCGCCAGCCTGGGGGATCGCTCTGAAAACGCCGATTACATCTATAACAAGCGCCTGCTGCGCCAGATCGATCGGCGCGTGCGCTATCTGCGTAAATGCCTCGCCGAGCTGAAAATCGTTGATTATGCGCCGCAGCAGGAGGGCAAAGTGTTCTTCGGTGCCTGGGTGGAAGTAGAGAATGAGCAGGGCGACGTGAAGCGTTTTCGCATCGTCGGACCGGACGAGATCTATGGCGATACGGTGAAAGAGTACATCTCCATCGACTCGCCGATGGCGCGTGCGCTGATCAAAAAAGAGGTGGATGACGAGGTGACGGTAAACACGCCGGAAGGACAGAAGGTATGGTTTGTGAACCGCATTGAGTACGTGACGGAAAGTGAGGAAAAAAGAGGCGGAGAGTAATGGCCTGGTGAAACAAGCCGGGGCGCAACTTATTCTCCGCTGGCGAAAGGGCTGGCAGTATAAGAGGGGGAAGCGCCGCAGCCTTGCCGCGCCAGATAAGCGTTATTTGCCCGGCGTGGTCGCCGTGGTCGTTGAGGTGCTGCTACCGCCGTGATCGCCGCCGCCCATGGTGGCCAGCGCGACGCCGAGCAGGGCTCCCACCGCACCGATGCCGATAGCATCGGAATTACCTTTGGCCGTGGTCGACGCCTGTGCGCCGGCGGCTTCGCCCGCTGGCGTAGCGGCCTGAACCTGTGTGAGGCTGGTGAGTACCAGAGCGCTCAGCAGAACAACGGTTTTTTTCATCTTTCTTCTCCACATGAACTCAGTAAGCAGGTACCGATGCAGTGTCGGAGATCATTTGCGCAGAGGAAAGGGGAGTTTACTGACTGATTTAAATCACTTTATTTAACGCTGGCCTTATTTTGCGCGCGCACTGGCACTGTTCCGAGCGCGGATACGCAGTCAGCGTCGAAAGCGCGATATTTTATGCTGCTGAGCGCGGCCGCTGGCTTATCCTGCAGGCGAAACTTAAGCCAAATGGCGCGCCCCGCCTGACGGCGGAAGCGGGACGGCCCGGCTGGACCACTCGCCGGCAGAAAACGCCGCTGATTTTCAGACAAGCGCTAAACGGCGTCAAAATCAGTCAGAAAAGCGCGAGCGGAGCCGCAGTTCGCGGTTAAAATGAACAGATAAGCTGCTGTTAAATATGCTTTGTAACAATTTCGACTAGAATTTATACCAGAATTAACTGGTCGAATACGTGCACTTTTTTAGAATACGCTGTTACAAAGACTATCCGAACCTTTGGGAGTACACACAATGCAAGAGAACTACAAAATTCTGGTCGTGGATGACGACATGCGCCTGCGTGCGCTGCTGGAACGTTATCTGACCGAGCAGGGCTTCCAGGTTCGTAGCGTCGCGAACGCTGAGCAGATGGATCGTCTGCTGACCCGTGAATCTTTCCATCTGATGGTGCTCGATCTGATGCTGCCGGGCGAAGATGGGCTGTCCATTTGCCGCCGTCTGCGCAGCCAGAGCAACCCGATGCCGATCATCATGGTGACGGCGAAGGGCGAAGAGGTTGACCGTATCGTGGGCCTGGAAATCGGCGCCGACGACTACATTCCAAAACCGTTTAACCCGCGTGAACTGCTGGCGCGTATTCGCGCCGTGCTGCGTCGTCAGGCGAACGAACTGCCGGGCGCGCCGTCGCAGGAAGAAGCCGTTATTGCCTTCGGCAAGTTCAAACTGAACCTCGGCACGCGCGAGATGTTCCGTGAAGATGAGCCGATGCCGCTCACCAGCGGTGAGTTTGCGGTCCTGAAAGCGCTGGTCAGCCACCCGCGTGAACCGCTTTCCCGTGACAAGCTGATGAACCTGGCGCGCGGTCGCGAATACACCGCAATGGAACGCTCCATCGACGTGCAGATCTCCCGCCTGCGCCGCATGGTGGAAGAAGATCCGGCGCATCCGCGTTATATTCAGACCGTATGGGGTCTGGGCTACGTGTTCGTCCCGGACGGCTCTAAAGCATGAGGCGAATGCGCTTCTCGCCGCGAAGCTCGTTTGCCCGCACCCTGTTGCTGATCGTCACCCTGCTGTTCGTCAGCCTGGTGACGACCTACCTGGTGGTGCTGAACTTTGCGATCCTGCCGAGCCTCCAGCAGTTCAATAAGGTCCTGGCCTACGAAGTGCGTATGCTGATGACCGATAAGCTGCAGCTGGAGGACGGCACGCAGCTGGTCGTTCCGCCGGCGTTTCGTCGTGAAATCTACCGTGAACTGGGCATCTCGCTCTACTCCAACGAAGCGGCGGAAGAGCGCGGCCTGCGCTGGGCGCAGCACTACGAATTCCTCAGCCAGCAGATGGCGCAGCAGCTGGGCGGCCCGACGGAAGTGCGCGTTGAGGTCAACAAAAGCTCGCCCGTGGTCTGGCTGAAAACCTGGCTGTCGCCCAATATCTGGGTGCGCGTCCCGCTGACCGAAATCCATCAGGGCGACTTCTCGCCGCTGTTCCGCTATACCCTGGCGATTATGCTGCTGGCGATAGGCGGCGCCTGGCTGTTTATCCGTATACAGAACCGACCGCTGGTCGACCTGGAACACGCTGCGCTGCAGGTGGGTAAAGGCATTATTCCGCCGCCGCTGCGCGAGTATGGCGCCTCGGAAGTCCGTTCGGTGACGCGCGCGTTCAACCATATGGCGGCGGGCGTGAAGCAGCTGGCGGATGACCGTACGCTGCTGATGGCGGGCGTCAGCCATGACCTGCGCACGCCGCTGACGCGTATCCGTCTGGCGACGGAGATGATGGGGGAAGAGGACGGTTATCTCGCCGAGTCCATCAACAAGGATATCGAAGAGTGCAACGCCATCATCGAGCAGTTCATCGATTACCTGCGCACCGGGCAGGAGATGCCGATGGAGATGGCGGATCTGAACGCGGTGCTGGGCGAAGTGGTGGCGGCGGAAAGCGGCTACGAGCGTGAGATTGATGCCGTCCTGGACGCGGGCGTGATGCTGGTACGCATGCATCCGCTCTCGATTAAGCGCGCGGTGGCCAACATGGTGGTTAACGCGGCGCGCTACGGCAACGGCTGGATCAAGGTCAGCAGCGGGTCGTGAACTCAACCGCGCCTGGTTCCAGGTGGAAGATGACGGTCCGGGCATCAAGCCCGAGCAGCGTAAGCATCTGTTCCAGCCGTTTGTGCGCGGCGACAGCGCGCGCAGCACCAGCGGCACCGGTTTAGGCCTGGCGATTGTGCAGCGTATTATCGATAACCATAACGGGTTGCTGGAGATTGGCACCAGCGAGCGGGGTGGGTTGAGCATTCGCGCCTGGTTGCCGGTTCCGGTGACGCGAGGGCAGAAAGAAAGAGTTAAATGAAACGGTCGGGCCGGGGGGGCGCGGAAAGGCGCTAAGCCGCCTTGGCGGCTGGGCTACTTACAGCTTCGGTCCGGCGCTGCACCAGCGCAGCCTCGCCGGCAGGCGGTATCGGTATACTTCTCGAAGTTCTCGATAAACAGCTTCGCCAGCGATTCGGCTGCCTTCTGCCAGGCTGCGGCGTCAGGCCAGCTATTTATTGCGCGGATCGAGGAATGCGCATCGTCCACCCGGGCAGCGTGGTCGGCATCGCCAGGTCAAACATCGGCAGCGTGAAGGTTTCGGCGTCGTCCAGAGAACCATCCAGAATGGCGTCGATAATGGCGCGCGTATCTTTGATGGAGATACGTTTGCCGGTGCCGTTCCAGCCGGTGTTCACCAGGTATGCCTGCGCGCCGGATGCCTGCATGCGTTTCACCAGCACTTCGGCGTACTGCGTCGGGTGCAGCGACAGGAAGGCTGCGCCGAAGCAGGCGGAGAAGGTTGGGGTCGGCTCCGTCACGCCGCGCTCGGTACCGGCCAGCTTGGCGGTGAAGCCGGAGAGGAAGTGGTACTGCGTCTGGCTGGCCGTCAGGCGCGATACCGGAGGCAGCACGCCGAACGCATCCGCGGTCAGGAAGATCACCTTCGTGGCGTGACCCGCTTTGGACACCGGCTTCACGATGTTGTCGATGTGGTAGATCGGGTAAGAGACGCGGGTGTTTTCCGTTTTCGAGGCATCGTCGAAGTCGATGGTGCCGTCGGCCCGCACGGTGACGTTTTCCAGCAGCGCATCGCGGCGGATCGCGTGGAAGATATCCGGCTCGGCCTCTTCAGACAGGCGGATGGTCTTGGCGTAGCAGCCGCCTTCAAAGTTGAACACGCCGTCGTCATCCCAGCCGTGCTCGTCATCGCCAATCAGCCGACGTTTCGGATCGGTGGACAGGGTGGTTTTGCCGGTGCCGGACAGGCCGAAGAAGACCGCCACGTCGCCTTTCTCGCCGACGTTGGCCGAGCAGTGCATGGAGGCGATGCCCTGCAGCGGCAGCAGGTAGTTCATGATCGAGAACATCCCTTTCTTCATTTCGCCGCCGTACCAGGTACCGCCGATCAGCTGGATGCGCTCGGTCAGGTTGAAGGCGACAAAGTTCTCGGAGTTCAGACCCTGCTCCTGCCAGTGCGGGTTGGTGCATTTCGCGCCGTTCATCACCACGAAATCCGGCGTGAAGTCTGCCAGCTCTTCGTCGGTCGGACGAATAAACATGTTTTTCACGAAATGCGCCTGCCAGGCCACTTCGGTGATAAAACGCACGGTGAGGCGGGTGTCGGCGTTAGCGCCGCAGAAAGCGTCGACCACAAACAGACGCTTGCCGGAAAGTTGATGGGTGACGAGCCCTTTCAGGTGCTGCCAGGTTTCCGGGGAGAGCGGTTTGTTGTCGTTCTTGCCTTTGCCCTTGTCGGCCCACCACAGCGTATCGCGGGTGGTTTCGTCTCGGACGATGTACTTATCTTTCGGCGAACGACCGGTAAAGATACCGGTATCGACGGCGATAGCACCAAGATTCGTCAGCACACCGCGCTCGTATCCTTCCAGTGCTGGATTGAGCTCTTCCTGATACAGCGTATCGTAGTCGGGGTTGTAGACGACTTCCTGGATGTCGTGAATACCATAAGCCTTGAGATCTTGCGGGGTTAAACCAGTAACACGCATATCACTGCTCCTTAGCCAATATGTACTGCCTGAAATTGTAGGGTTTTTCTGAGGTTGTTTACCGCGACCTGCTGCGCATAGATTTACGATCTGGAAAAATTTAGCACGCACAGGGCAGATTCGCAAGGATTATCGCAGTGTATCATTTCGTCTTAGCGAGGTGGAAAATGTTCCGAAGAGAGTTAAAGAATGGTCCGAGCTGGTGATTTTAACGGTGACAATGTAGAATGAAATCTGCATACACTTATGAAACTAAAGTTAGCGTAAATTAGTTAATTTCCGTGAAAAATCATAGCGCTACGCCGGCGGAAAATACGGGCGGCGTCACCGCCCGTTTGGTGAGAGGGTTAAGGTGGGGCAGTTTTGATCTGCGGATCCGCCGGGGAGGCGTTATTGCGGATCTCAGCGATATCCATCGAATTGAACACATAGTGCGTACCGCAGTAGTCGCAGTGCATATCAATTTCGCCGTCTTCCGCCATGATGCTGTCGATCTCTTCATCCGGCAGGGTTTTCAGCGCGCCAGCGCAGCGCTCGCGCGAGCAGGTGCACTTAAACTCCACAGACTGCGGGTCGTAGACGGTCACTTCTTCTTCGTGGTACAGACGCCACAACACGTCGGTCGCCGACAGGTTGAACAGCTCTTCCGCTTTGATGGTTTCGGTCAGCGTCGCCAGGTGCTCAAAATCATTGGTCTGAGCGTCCTGCGCAGGCAGAACCTGCAGCAGCATCCACCGCCGGCAGCAGGCTGACCGTCCACTTCACCGGTGCGGATGAACAGGCGCGTCGGCAGCTGTTCGGAACGCATGAAGTAATCTTCCAGGCAGGCTGCCAGGGTATCGCCTTCCAGACCCACCACGCCCTGATAGCGCTCACCTTCCTCAGGGGAGATGGTGATCACCAGGTAGCCATTACCCACCAGCGTTTTGAGGTCAGCATTCTCAGGCACGTCGCCCTGAACGCGCGCCACGCCGCGCATCTGCTGCCGGTTATTGCCGTTGATCACCGCCAGCGTCATCGGGCCGTCACCCTGCAGCTGCACGGTGATATCGCCGGCAAATTTCAGCGTCGCGGTCAGCAGGCTGGTGGCAACCAGCAGTTCGCCCAGCAGCGTCTTCACCGGCAGCGGGTAGTTGTGGTTTTCCAGGATCTGTTTCCAGGTTTCGGATACGGTGACCAGCTCGCCGCGCACGGCGAATTTTTCAAACAGATAGCGGTGTAATTGGTCGTGTTGGGCCATAATAGTCTCTCGTGCGGGTGAGGGTTATTCGGTCTCACCGTGTTTAAATTTCATCAGATCGCGGCGCTCTTTTTTGTCCGGTCGCCGGTCCGGGTGCGGCATGGTCAGCGCGTTCATTTTGCGCGCCAGCGCGGTCTTCTCGCGCTTTTCTATGCTTTCCGCCGTCTCTTCATACAGCTGTGCGGCTTCGCTGGCCGGCCGTCGCTGTTCGGTAATGGCTTTAATCACTACCGTACGTTCATCGTTGCCCTGACGCAGCGTTAAGGTGGCATTCAGCTCAACCAGCTTGCTCGGTTTGCTGCGCTGGCCGTTGTAATGCACTTTGCCGCCGTCAATCATCTCGCGGGCAAGGGCGCGGGTTTTATAAAAACGCGCCGCCCACAGCCATTTATCCAGTCTTACCCCGTCAGAGGGTTTTTCTTTCATGGCGGCTCCTGCTGTTACGCTGCGTCGCGTCGTGTGGCGATCGGTCGCACACGGTCGCGAACAGCGTGACGCCGGAAAGATGGATCCGGTGTCGCCGGTGCTTCTCCTGCCACAGACGCTGATCTTCTTTCGGATACCCAAAGGTGTGGGTGGACAACGTGATAAATCAAGGGCGAGGTGCCGTTGCGGGCTGCCGATCCATCGCCAATCCCTTAAGCGTAATCGGCATGTTCTTGTTTTCCGCATCGCCTGATATGTTGTGGGGTGGGGGGGGAAAACAGGGCGACAGGGTAGCAAGCAGATGAAGGGCGGAGGCCGGGTCAGGAACAGCGAGCGCACGCTCTGCATAGTGCTGAGGTTGTGGTTAAAGCACTTGTCGTAATACTGCTGAATCTGCGCCATACGCAGGCGGTTGCGGTGGATGCGGCGCAGCGCCAGCAGGCCGTTGCTGACGGCGCTGACAATCAGCACCAGCATCAGCAGCGCGGTGCCGAGATAGCGCCACTGCGCCATGGCGTCGGGCTCGTTGTGCAGGGCGATGTGGCGCGTGCCGTTGGCATCGGTGGTAATGCTGGTAATGATACCGCTGGCGGCAAACGGCGTGTGCAGCAGCATGCCGGACAGGCGCTGCAGTTCGTGCCATTGTGAATGGGCGTCGAGATCGAACAGCGCCACCGACGGCTGCGGCTGGTTGACCAGCTGGCGGCCTTCATCGCTGCTGATCAGGAATCCGCCCGGCGGCGGGCTGTTGAGGGTTTCCGCCGCGCGACGCGTCTCCCGCGAGAAGAAGGTCGAGGTGGCGGTGTTCACCAGATTCTCCAGCGCTTCGGCGCTCACCGGGCGCAGCAGCACGTTCATGCCGTTGCAGCGTGCCGGACCTGGCGCGTTTCACCAGGCCGCTCCCAGTCTTTGGCGTTACCCAGGTTGACCAGGGCGTTTTTCAGGCGCACGCAGTCCTGCTGCTGGCTGCACAGCTGCTGGGTTTTCAGCACGATATCGGAGAAATCATCCAGCAGAATCATGCCTGATTTCTGAATGGCGCCGACGCCAGCTGTGGGTTCAGTTTCGGGTCGGTGTTGGTTTCCGGATGCAGCTGCTGCGTGGTGGTCTCCAGCAGCGCGGCGGCTTTGTCGATGATTTCGGACTCCGGCAGCGGCAGCGGCGCAGCGTTGTTCCAGTAAATCGCCGAGCAGTCGAACGGCATGTAGCCGTAGCTGCGGTTGCTCTGGTAATTGCCCGGAACCGAGCACATGCCGGTGCCGCTCACTTTCAGGCTATCGCCAATGTGCAGCGGCAGGGCAGTGAGTTTATCGACGCTGTTCACTTCCACACTTTCGGTGCCTTTCAGCCAGGCGAGGCTGAGTTTGATCGGCATGCTGAGCGGAATCCAGCTCAGCAGCATCACCAGCACCAGCAGCGAGCCGCACGCCAGCACCAGGTTTTTACGCCAGTGCTGTAGCGGGAAGTTTCTGACTTCATCATGCAGCGACAGGAAGCGCCCCTGGCGCACCACCTGACGATTCAGGTAGATATCCACATCGGTCGTCTGGCCCAGGTCGTGCGCCACATAAGGCTGCCAGTGTGGCGGGTAGATAAGATCGATGATGCCGAGCGAAATGTTGCTCTGCTCCTGATTGGATTCGCCAAACAGGCCCCAGCGCTTCGGTGCGCCGCGCAGACAGTGCACATCGCGCAGCCCTTTTTCACCGGGGAATCGGTACATAAACCACAGGCTGACAGCGACGATCGCGCCGGCGGGCAGCGCAATCCACAGCATCAGGCTGCCGGGCAGCACCAGGCTGAGGAAAAACAGCAGGAAGGCGCAGCAAATGGCGCTTGCTTCACGTGTGCCGTCGGCGCGCGACAGCTGATACTCTTCCGGCGACTCTTTGCGCACCTGCAGCAGCTCGACGTTTTCGCTCTCCTCTTTACGAATCGAAGCGTTGGTCGACATCGGCCGCACCAGCGGCGGCAGCGCCGGTTGTTCCACCGCATAGTTCACCAGCGAGTGGCCGTTGAGCGAGATCACCAGCGGCAGGGTCTGGGTGCGGATCAGCTCGACGTAATTTTCTTCAGCGATGTACTGCTCCCACAGCGGCGGCAGATGCACCTCGACTTCGTCCAGGTAATAGCGCCATTTGTGGGGATCGTCAGTGGAGAGCCCATAGCGGGTGATGGAGCGCGTAACGGGATAAACGTTATTGCTCTGTGCGGTCAGCGCCAGCGCTTCGGGTTCCCGTGACGATCGGGTCGATCGCCCGCTGCTGTGCTGACGCGCTTTACCCAGCGACGCAATATACTTCTCAACGGCAACGCGTTCTTCATCGGTGAGTTTACGGCAGGGCGGACTGATAAACGGCAGTGGTTTCGCCAACGGCGGACGATGCCGCATAGCGTACCAGTAGCCGATTCCGGCCACTAACGAACAGGCCAGCATGACAGCCAGAATGACGATAAGAGTGCTCATGCTTTGCTCAATCCAGCCAAAAAACTGCCGTCACGTTTACGATGTGCTCCCGGTAAAACCTGCAATACGAGTCAATTTTGGCGAGCAGAAGTCATTCTGACAAGAGGCAAATGAAACAAAATACCGCGCAAAATCATTGTATTATAAATTTGTTAGATTATTCCTTAACGGGATGTTACTCACAAGCCCCTCAATTAAACATCGGTATTATCCGAATTTGCTGCTACCCCGTTGACTTATTGTGAAAATCTTACTGTGCAGATAACAAGAAGTTGTTAGCGGCAGCGGGCAAATGTATGTCACCATGATTGACCCGTGCTGCGTGTCGCACAATGCCGCGGGCTTCGGTATGCTGACGTCATCGCGTTTCACAAGGCTGTGCTAAGTTTGAGGCTGATATGACCACTCCCCTGAAAAAACCTGACATCCTCAACGTGGAAGCGGTGGCCCGCTCGCGCCTGTTTAACGTCGAAGCGGTTGATCTGGAGTTCAGCAACGGTGTGCGTCGCGTTTATGAGCGCATGCGCCCCTCGTCGATCGCGAAGCGGTGATGATTGTGCCGATTATTGGCGATGACCTGATTCTGATCCGCGAATACGCGGTGGGCACCGGAATCCTATGAGCTGGGGTTCCCGAAAGGGCTGATCGATCCGGGTGAAAGCGTCTTTGAAGCCGCCAACCGCGAGCTGAAAGAAGAGGTGGGCTTCGGCGCGAATGAGCTTTCATTCCTGAGCAAACTGACCATGGCGCCGTCCTATTTTTCCAGCAAAATGAATATCGTGGTGGCGGAAGGATCTCTATCCGCAGAGTCGCTGGAAGGGGATGAGCCGGAGCCGCTGATTGTACGCCGCTGGCCGCTCAGCGACCTGATGGCGCTGCTGGAAGACCCGGATTTTCGTGAGGCGCGCAACGTCAGCGCGCTGTTCCTGGTGCGTGAGTGGCTGGTGAAGCAGGGGCGGTTGAGTTATTGAGGACACCTGGCGGCGCAATAAAAGGCGCGGAAAGCCGCACGGGGTAAAAACAAAAAGCCGGGGATTTCCCCCGGCTTTTTTGATCAGAACAGCTCGTGGCTTTCACCGCTTGTCCATAATAGTGGTGCCCACATCATGCACCGAATATTCGGTCGGCTGGGTGCCTTCGATGAAGTACTCCTGACGGCTGTTGCCGCCACCGTTGGCCAGCTGGCCGGTGCTGCGGTCGATATTGACCGTCACCACGCCTGGCGGCGGCGGTCAGCGGCTGCTCCGGCACGCCTTCCAGCGCGACTTTCATGTAGTCGTCCCAGGCCGGCTGCGCGCTCTTCGCGCCGCCTTCGTAGCCGGAAATCTGATCCTGAATCGCGCCGGATACCGTGGTACGCCCCAGGTCGCGGCGGTGATCGTCGAAGCCGATCCACACCGACGTCACCACGCCCGGACCATAACCGGAGAACCAGGCGTCTTTGGAACTGTTGGTGGTACCGGTTTTGCCGCCGATATCATGACGCTTCAGATCGCGCCCGGCGCGCCAGCCGGTGCCCATCCAGCCCGGTTCACCGAAGATGTTGGTGTTCAGCGCGCTCTTGATCAGGAACGCCAGCGGCGTGTTGATCACGTGCGGCGCATACTGTTGGTCGCCGTCCGGCTGCACCTGAGCCGGGGTAACCTGCTCCAGCTGCGGCTGCGGCACCGTGCTGTTGCTGCCTTCCTGCGAGGTGGCGACGTTTTCCATGTTCTCTTCATTCAGCGCCACCGACTTTTTGGTGTCGCCATAGATCACCGGCAGATTGCACTGCGGGCAGGCAATTTTCGGCTTCGCTTCGAACAGCACGCCGCCCTGATCGTTCTCGATCTTGGTGATGAAGTACGGGTCAATCAGGAAGCCGCCGTTCGCCATCACCGCGTAGCCGCGTGCCACCTGCATCGGCGTGAAGGAGGCGGAGCCCAGCGCCAGCGACTCGGTATGCACGATGTTCTGCGCCGGGAAGCCGAAGCGCTGCAGATACTCTGCGGCGTAGTCGACGCCCATCGCACGCATCGCGCGCACCATCACCACGTTTTTCGACTGCCCCAGCCCCTGGCGCAGACGAATCGGACCGGCATAGGTCGGCGGCGAGTTCTTCGGCCGCCAGTCGGAGCCGGCACCGGCATCCCAGCGGGAAATCGGCACGTCGTTGAGGATGGTGGCCAGCGTCAGGCCTTTATCCATCGCGGCCGTGTAGAGGAACGGTTTGATGTTCGAACCGACCTGACGCAGCGCCTGGGTGGCGCGGTTGAACTTGCTCTGGTTGAAATCGAACCCGCCGACCAGCGCCAGTACCGCGCCGTCCTGCGGATTGATAGAGACCAGCGCCGAGTTGACGTCCGGCACCTGCGCCAGCCACCAGGCCTCGCCGACTTTACGCACCCAGATCTGCTGCCCGGCCTGCACCACATCGGTGACGTTACGCGGCGTTGGGCCCTGCAGGGTGTCGGAGCGGTACGGACGCGCCCAGCGCATGCCGGCCATGGGCAGGGAAACGCTGCTGCCGTCTGCCAGCATCGCCGTGGCTTCCTCGGCGCTGGCGCTGGTGACCACGGCGGCATTCAGCGGACCGTAGACCGGCAGATCTTTCAGCGCGTTGACGATGTGTTTGTGATCCCAGGCCGGCTTCGCCCACTTTCCACAGCACGTTGGACGGGCCGCGATAGCCGTGACGCATATCGTAGGCCATCACGTTGTTGCGTACCGCCTCCTGCGCCGCCTGCTGCAGTTTGCGGGTGACGGTGGTGTACACCTGGTAGCCATCGTCATAGGCCTTGTCGCCGTAGCGATTCACCATCTCCTGACGCACCATCTCGGTGAGATAAGGCGCGGAGAAGGCGATTTCCGGGGCGTGGTAGTTGGCGGTCAACGGCGTCGTTGCGCGCCTGGTCATACTCGCTCTGCGTGATGTAGCCTTCGCTCCAGCATGCGTGACAGCACCACGTTACGACGCGCAACGGCGCGGTCGTGCGAATAGAGCGGGTTAAAGGTGGACGGCGCTTTCGGCAGGCCGGCGATGGTCGCCATTTCGCTCAGGGTCAGCTGCTCGACGGGTTTACCGAAGTAGACCTGCGCGGCCGCGCCCACGCCGTAGGCGCGGTAGCCCAGATAGATTTTGTTCAGATACAGCTCAAGGATTTCATCCTTGCTCAGCAGCTGCTCGATGCGGATCGCCAGGAAGGCCTCCTTGATTTTACGCATCAGCGTGCGTTCAGGGCTGAGGAAGAAGTTACGCGCCAGCTGCTGCGTAATGGTACTGGCCCCCTGCGAGGCGTGGCCGGAGACCAGCGCGATGCTGGCGGCGCGGAAAATCCCCACCGGATCGACACCGTGGTGCTCGTAAAAGCGGCTGTCTTCGGTGGCGATAAAGGCTTTCACCATCACCGGGGGAATTTGGTTCAGGGTCAGCGGAATACGGCGCTTCTCGCCATACTGCGCGATCAGCTCGCCATCGGCGCTGTAAACCTGCATCGGGATCTGCAGCCGCACATCTTTCAGCGTGTTGCGACATCAGGCAGCTGTGGCTCAATATATTTGTACAAACCGTAAATCGAGCCTGCTCCCAGCAGAATGCAACAGACTGCAAGGATGAATAAATACTTTACGAACTTCACCGGAGATTTCCCATTTGTTGTCATTTGGGCAGTTTATAAACAATCGCGCGGTAGTATAAAGGCAAGCCTGATGCATTGATATAGCCGTCATTCTTCATGCAATGCGGGTAATCATCCTTTTTCCTGTAACGATAAGGAGATCGCGCGCATGGCTTTTCAGCGCTGGCAAATTGGACTGGACATCCAGAACGGGCAACTCTGCGCCCTTGGCATTGAACGACGCCGTCACGGATGGCAGCTGCGACACTGGTGGCAGCAGCCGCTGCCGCACGATACGTTACGCAACGGCGTGTTGCAAACCTCGCCAGTGTTACAGGAGATGTTGGTGCGCTGGCAGCGTCATTTACCCAGGCGCTACTCACTGCGCGTTGGCCTGCCGCCGCAGCTGGTGCTGCAGCGTACGCTGCCGTTGCCAGAGACCTCATTACGCGAGCCGGCGCTCAGCCGCTACGTTAACGCGTCCGCATCACGCCTGTTCCCGGTCGAAGCCGCCTCGCTGTCGCTGGATTACCGGCTGGGTGGCAGCGCCAGCCAGCTGCACGTCACCGCCGCGCGCCGCGACGTCATCGCCCAGTGGCTGGCGCCGCTGCAGCAGGCCGGACTGCGCCCCGACGTGTTTGAGCTGAGCAGTCTGGCACTGACGCAGATCGCCATGCGCGTTCCGCTGCGCCCGCATCAGCTGCTGATCCATCCGCTCAGCGACCACTGGCTGTGGACGCTGGCCGGCGAAAATAGCGCCTGCGGCGCGGCGACCGAACCCCTGACGCTCGCCCATCTGCGTGACACCTTTCCCCAGGCACAAGCGGTGTTTTGCACCTCACCGCAGGCGTTGCCGGAGGCGGAAGTGCAGCGCTGTAAGCCGCTGGCGCTGCTGCATTATCTGCAACCGCCGCTACCGGCAGAGGCGGGCGCGCTGGCGATCGCGCTAGGCCTGGCGCTGCGTCCGGAGGATTACTGATGCTGGCGGTCAATTTGCTCCCGTGGCGGGCACAGCAGTTGCTGCTACGCCGCCAGCACAGTGTGGCGCTGCTGGTTGCCGTGCTGCTGGTAACGCTGTTACTCACGCTGCTGCTGTGGTGGCGCGCTGAACAGCGGCTCCAGCTGGCAGCCCGGCAGCACACCGATATGACCATGCAGCTCCAGCAGATCCAGCAGCGGCTGGCGCAACAGCAAACGCTGATGGCGCAGCGGGATGATCTGTTACGCAGGCAGCAGGCGCAGCAACAGCGGCTGCAGCAGCATCAACGCTGGCAGCAGTTCTGGCAGCAACTGCCGGCGCTGATGCCGGAGACGCTGTGGCTGAGTCGCGTGGAGCGGCGACAGGGGCAACTGGTGCTGGACGGCCTGGCGCAGAGCCTGGCTGATGTCAGCGCGTTCCGCCATCAACTGCAGACGCAGCCGCTGTTTGCGGCGGTGAAGCAGGGCAGCGTACAGCGTCAGGCGCAGGGAGATTACCGCTTCGCGCTGCGTGCCCGGCTGCAGGAGGCGACCGATGAATGAACTCATCCAGCGCTGGCTGCAGCTGGCACTGACGTGGCGAATAGCCAGCCTGCATTTGCTGGCGCTGCTGTTACTCGGGCTGGCGTGGCTACTGCTGCTGCGTCCGCAACAGCAGCAATTCAGCACGCTGCAACAGCAGCTGTCACAACTGGCGCAGCAGCACCAGCAACGTCAGCAGCAGCTGGACGCGCGACCGGCCATCGAACAGCTCCAGGCGGAGATCGCAACGTTGCAGCCAGCGGCAATGGCGGCGTCCGTATCGTTAGAGCAACTGGTGGCAGCGCGCGGCAATCAGCTCGAGGCCTGGCATCCGGACAGCCAGCCACAGCAGCTGGCGCTGCGCCTGAGCTGGCCGCAATTTCTGCCGCTGTTCAGCGGGCTGGCTGCGACGGCGTTAGCGGTGCCACAGCGTTTTCAGTTGCAGGCGGAGCAGGGCGTGTTACACAGCGAGTTCTGGCTGGAGAGTGACGATGCGGAGTAGCGCACTGGTGTTACTGCTGTGCAGCAGCTGGGCGCTGGCGCGCGATCCGTTCCAGCCGCTGGCTGCCAGCCAGTGTCAGGCGCCTGCTGCTGTGCCGCACGGCTGGCGATTACAGGGCATCATTGGTCGCGCGCCGCACTTTGTGGCCTGGCTGGTTTCACAGCAGGGCAAACGTCAGCGGCTGAGTGCACCGGCTGCTTTTCCGGTGGCACCGTGGCAGGTGACCCAGCTCAGTGCACATACGCTGGTACTGAGCGCCACGCAGAGCTGCCCGCCGCAGCACATCACATGGGTAATAAAAGGAGGATTTTATGAAAAGGATGACGCTGCTGCTGTGGCTGGCGCTGAGCAGTCCGCTGCACGCCGCTCATCAGCCCCTGAGCCTGGTATTTGATGATGCGCCGGTCGAGCGCATTTTGCAGGCGCTGGCTGACTATCAGCAAACTAATCTGCTGATCGCGCCGGGCGTGGAGGGGCGGCTGTCGCTGCGGCTGGATAACGTCGGCTGGGAGCGTGCGCTGGCGCTGGTCACGCGGCTGGCGAAACTCACCGTGATCCAGGAGGAGGGCGTGCTGCTGGTCTATCCGGAGAGCTGGCAGCAGCGGCAGGCACAGCAGGCACAGGCGGAGCGTGAAGAGAAGCAGCTGCAGGCGCCGCTTGAGCAGCGCACCGTCACGCTGCACTACGCCAGCGCCAGCGATGTCTACCGCAGCCTGCAGGCGGAACGCTCGCTGATGACGCCGCGCGGCAGCGTGACGGTGGATAGCCGTACCAACAGCCTGTTGCTGCGGGACAGTGCGCAGGCGCTGCGCGACACCGAGCGCTGGCTGCAGGCGCTGGATCTGCCGCTGGAGCAGGTGGAGCTGTCAGCGCACATTGTTACCATCAATGAAGAGCATCTGCGCGAGCTCGGCGTCAGCTGGAGCACCGCACCCGGCGATGTCGTCACCGGGGCGCTGCGCAATCCGCAGCTGCTGGTGCCGTTGGCGGTGAGCAATCCGGCGATACGCGCCGGCGTCACGCTCGGACCGATGAACGGCGAACTGCTTAATCTGGAGCTGAGTGCGCTGGAGCAGGAGAACCAGATCGAAATCATCGCCAGCCCGCGACTGTTTACCTCACACCAGCAGACCGCCACCATCAAGCAGGGCACCGAAATTCCCTATGAGGTGAAATCCGGTAACAGTGGTGCGACGGCGATTGAGTTCAAAGAGGCGGTGCTGGGCATGGAGGTGACGCCAGTGGTATTGGGCAACGGGCGTATTCAGCTCACGCTGCGGCTGAGCCAGAATATGCCGGGTCGCAGCCTGACGATGGGGGAAAGTCAGGTGCTGAGCATTGATAAGCAGGAAATCGCCACTCAGGTGACGCTGCGCGACGGTGAAACGCTGGCGCTGGGCGGTATTTTCCAGCAGCAGCGCACCCAGGGCGAAAAGCGCGTGCCGTGGCTGGGCGAGGTGCCGCTGCTCGGCAGTCTGTTTCGTCAGCAGACCGACGAGCGCAAAAAACGTGAGCTGGTGATCTTCATCACGCCGCGACTGGTCAGGGAAGCAGCGCTTACCGCCGGATAAAGCGGAAAATTCGCTCCATATGACCAACTGCGTTGACGCAGGGCAGGAATTAGCATACAAGGTTTAGCGATTTTAAAACGGTGTAACGGAACGCGGCAGGATAACCTTCCGGCGGGTGTCAGTGACAAGCGATACTGACATCGAAAGAAATATGCCCGAATTTTGGGTGGTACAGGACGTCAGCAACGGCACCTATTCCACAGTTTACGCAGGTAAGCTGTCGGGAGCGACAGGCCCAGCCAGCGCACCTGTAGCGCGCACAAGGATGGCAAAAAAGGAAGAGCGTTACCGTCTCGCGAACCACAGACCGGTCCTGTTTGAAGGTCGCCGGGGGCAATTTATTCGGTTGCCAAACAAGCCAGGAGTGTTGAGATAATTTTCCGTCTGACTCTCGCTCTATCGCTCATGAGGTTTCAGTTCATGTCCCGCCACGCTGAATGTGCTGAACGCGGGGTTATCATCAACGAATAGTCTTAGTAGTACCGAAAAAATGGCAGAGAAACGCAATATCTTTCTGGTTGGGCCTATGGGTGCCGGCAAAAGCACTATTGGGCGTCAGTTAGCTCAACAACTCAATATGGAATTTTTCGATTCTGATCAAGAGATTGAGCGACGAACCGGAGCTGATGTGGGCTGGGTTTTCGATGTGGAAGGCGAAGAAGGTTTCCGCGATCGTGAAGAAAAAATCATCAACGAGCTGACGGAAAAACAGGGCATCGTTCTGGCGACCGGCGGCGGCTCTGTGAAATCTCGCGAAACCCGTAACCGTCTCTCCGCCCGCGGCGTGGTGGTCTATCTGGAAACCACCATCGAAAAGCAACTGGCTCGCACGCAGCGTGATAAAAAGCGCCCGCTGCTGCAGGTTGACGCGCCGCCGCGCGAAGTACTGGAAGCGCTGGCTGACGAACGCAATCCGCTGTATGAAGAGATTGCTGACGTCACCATTCGCACTGACGACCAGAGCGCTAAAGTGGTCGCAAACCAGATTATCCACATGCTGGAAAGCAACTGATTCTGGCTTTATATACACTCGCCTGCGGGTAAAAGCATTAAAGGTGGATGTCGCGTCATGGAGAGGATCACAGTCACTCTCGGGGAACGTAGTTACCCTATCACCATCGCGGCTGGTTTGTTTAACGATCCAGCTTCTTTTTTGCCGCTGAAAGCGGGTGATCAGGCCATGCTGGTCACCAATGAGACGCTGGCTCCGCTCTATCTGGACAAACTCGCGACGCTGCTGAGCAATGCCGGGGTGAAAGTGGATCAGTGTGATTCTGCCCGACGGCGAGCAGTACAAAACGCTGGCGGTGATGGATGCGGTTTTTACCGCGCTGCTGCAAAAACCGCACGGGCGTGACACGACGCTGGTTGCGCTGGGCGGCGGCGTTATCGGCGATCTGACCGGTTTTGCGGCCGCCAGCTATCAGCGCGGCGTACGCTTTATTCAGGTGCCGACCACGTTGCTGTCCCAGGTTGACTCCTCTGTCGGTGGCAAAACGGCGGTGAACCATCCCCTCGGTAAAAACATGATCGGCGCTTTCTACCAGCCCGCGTCGGTGGTGGTTGATCTCGACTGCCTGAAAACGCTGCCGACGCGCGAACTGGCCTCCGGTCTGGCGGAAGTGATCAAATACGGCATTATTCTGGACGGTGAGTTTTTCCAGTGGCTGGAGCAGAATATGGATGCGCTGCTGGCGCTGGATGACACGGCGATGGCATACTGCATTCGTCGTTGCTGTGAGCTGAAAGCCGAAGTTGTGGCTGCCGACGAGCGTGAAACCGGCTTACGTGCTTTACTGAATCTGGGGCATACGTTTGGCCATGCGATTGAAGCCGAAATGGGTTACGGCAACTGGCTGCACGGTGAAGCCGTTGCGGCTGGCATGGTAATGGCGGCGCGCACTGCTGAGCGTCTGGGTCAGTTCAGCGCTGCCGATACTGACCGCATCATTGCGCTGCTGCAGCGTGCTGGCCTGCCGGTTAACGGCCCGGCCAGCATGACGGCGGAAGCCTATCTGCCGCACATGATGCGCGATAAAAAAGTGCTCGGCGGCGAGCTGCGTCTGGTGCTGCCTCTCGCTATTGGCCGCTCCGAAGTGCGCGGCGGCGTGGCGCATGATATGGTGCTGGCTGCGATTAACGATTGCAAAGTATCTTGATTATCCCCCGGACTACGTCGGGCTGCTGTCCGGCGGGGGAACAGTGAGCAGTGATGCGGCACGTGGGAAGCGTGCCGTTTTACGGAGGAGGCTAAATGGATGAATTCAAACCGGAAGACGAGTTAAAACCTGACGCCAGTGACCGCCGTCCCACGCGGCCTCGCAATCTTCAGAACGTGATAACGAGCCGCAGATCAACTTTGACGATGTTGTTTTGGATGAGAGGATCGTCCTTCTGCGCCGAAAAGGGCGGAAAGGTACCGGTTTCCCGTCAGCATATGATGATGGGCATCGGCATTCTGGTGCTGCTGATTCTGGTGCTGGGCATTGGCTCCGCGCTGACCGGCCCGGACGAGAAAAAACCGGCCAGCAACAGCGCCAGCACCGGTAGCGCGGCACCGGCTGGCGGCGGCAGTGAAAAGAATATCGACCTGTCAGGTTCAACCGCCATGAGCGGCCAGCAGAATGCCACGCCGTCGGCTGAGGGCAGTGCGCCGCAGAATACCGCCGGTAACGCCGCACCCGCCGGCAGTGACGGTCAGTCAATCTCCATGCCGTCTGTCTCCTCCACGCCGACTCAGGCAGCACCGGTTGACACACCGGCCAACCAGCAGCGCGTAACGCTGCCGGGTGATCTCAATACCGCGCTGAATAATCAGCAGGGTTCCGTTGATGCCGCGGCGCAGGGCGCACAGGGCAACAGTTCGCTGCCTACCGCACCGGCAACGGTCAGCCGCGGCAGCGCCGGCAAAGCGGTCACGCCGCCGGCGGTACGCGCTGAGACGCCACCACGCGTGATTGAGCCTCGAAAAGTGCCAGCAGCGGCAGCAGCCACAGAACCCCGGCTGCCAGCAAACCGGCCGCAGTGAAAGAGAACAAAACGCACACCACCACCGCGCACAACAGCGCGCCGGCCAGCAGTGGCGGTGCCAGCAAGTCGCTGCCATCGGGCAGCAACTACACGCTGCAGCTGAGCAGTGCGTCGAACTAAGCGAACCTGAACGCCTGGGCGAAGAAATCAGAATCTGAGCGGTTATCACGTGTTTATAAGACCACGCGTAACGGCCAGCCGTGGTACGTGCTGGTGAGCGGCGTTTATTCGTCCACACCGGCCGAAGCCAAACGTGCGGTAGCTTCACTGCCGGCGGAAGTGCGTGCGGCGAACCCGTGGGTTAAACCGCTCAGCCAGGTGAAGAAAGAGAGCCAGTAAGTGATGTGGGGCCGCGCTGCTGCGGCCCTGTTTAAAGCGCAGGATGCTGTCGGAGCTTTCTCCACAGCCGAAGAAGGTGTAATCAGTTAGTCAGCATGAAAAAAAATCGCGCTTTTCTGAAATGGGCAGGGGGGAAATACCCCCTGCTCGACGATATTAAAAAGCACCTGCCAAAAGGCGAGTGTCTAATCGAACCTTTCGTGGGTGCGGGATCGGTGTTCCTCAACACCGATTTTTCTCGTTATATCCTGGCGGATATCAACAGCGATCTTATCAGCCTCTATAACATCGTTAAGCTGCGTACCGCCGCGTTTATTGAAGAGGCGCGCAAGCTGTTCAGCGCCAGCGGCAATACCGGCGGACACCTATTACCGCTCAGCGTACGGCGTTCAACGCCAGCACGGATACCTATCAGCGCGCCCTGCTGTTCCTCTATCTCAACCGCCATGGTTACAACGGCCTGTGCCGGTATAATCTGCGCGGGGAATTTAACGTGCCGTTTGGCCGCTATAAGCGCCCGTATTTCCCGCAGGACGAGCTGTATCACTTTGCCGAAAAAGCAAGCGCAGAAAGCCATTTCCTTTGTCTGCGAGCATCGTACGATGTTACTCTGGGCAACGCCCCTGCAGGCTCGGTGGTGTATTGCGATCCGCCTTACGCGCCGCTGTCGGCGACGGCGAATTTCACCGCTTACCACACCAACAGCTTCAGCCTCGCCGAGCAGCAGCGCCTGGCGGAACTGGCGCAGTAAGCTGGCGCAGGAGAGCCGCATCCCGGTACTGATTTCAAACCACGATACCCTGCTGACGCGCGAGTGGTATCAGCATGCGAAGCATTTACATGTGGTTAAAGCGCGGCGTACCATCAGCCGAGCATACGCGGCCGCACGTAAAAGGTGGACGAACTGCTGGCGCTTTATCGCCGCTGAGCCGGTTTCGTCCGCGACCAACGCATCACGCCAGCTCCGGCTGGCGCACAACGTTGGGAGAAGCGGATGAAACAGTTTTTGATTGCCCCGTCAATTCTGTCGGCCGATTTTGCCCGCCTGGGTGAAGATACCGCCAACGCGCTGGCGGCTGGTGGCGACGTGGTCCATTTCGACGTGATGGACAACCACTACGTTCCCAATCTGACCATCGGTCCGATGGTGCTGAAAGCGCTGCGCAACTACGGCATTACCGCGCCGATCGACGTGCACCTGATGGTCAAACCGGTTGATCCGCATCGTGCCTGACTTCGCCAAGGCGGGTGCCAGCATCATCACTTTCCATCCCGAAGCCTCCGAGCATGTCGATCGCACGCTGCAGCTGATCAAAGAGCACGGCTGTAAAGCCGGTCTGGTGTTCAACCCGGCCACGCCGCTGAGCTATCTCGACTACGTGATGGATAAGCTCGACGTGATCCTGCTGATGTCGGTTAACCCGGGCTTCGGCGGCCAGTCGTTTATCCCCCGCACGCTGGATAAGCTGCGCGAAGTGCGCCGTCGCATTGACGAGTCCGGTTACGATATCCGTCTGGAAGTGGACGGCGGGGTGAAAGTGGATAACATCGGTGAAATCGCGGCGGCAGGCGCGGATATGTTCGTTGCCGGTTCAGCCATCTTCGGCCAGCCGGATTACAAAAAGGTGATCGATGAAATGCGCAGCGAGCTGGCGAAGGTAAGTCCATGGCTAAATTTCAGGGCTATCCGCGCATTGGCATTCGATCTCGACGGCACGCTGGTCGACAGCGCGCCGGGCCTGGCACGGGCGCCATCGATCTGGCGCTGGCCGATTTGCAGCTGCCGCCCGCAGGCGTTGAGCGCGTCTCAACCTGGATTGGCAACGGCGCCGATGTTCTGATGGAGCGGGCGCTCAGCTGGGCGCGTAGGGCCGTGAGTCCGCAGGGGAAACACGAGCGGAGCAGCGCGACCGGCTGCGTGAACGAAACTGTTCGATCGCTA
The DNA here is from genome assembly GCA_039593615.1 of Enterobacterales bacterium. GTDB lineage: Bacteria > Pseudomonadota > Gammaproteobacteria > Enterobacterales > Enterobacteriaceae > Enterobacter. The sequence continues at coordinate 168,614 of JBCNOY010000017.1, forward strand.
TTTCTATGACGCAGACCGTCGAAGCCGGCAGCTTCGCCTGTTCCCGGAGGTGCAGGAGACGCTGGCTGCGCTGCACGCCAGCGGTCTGCCGCTGGCGTTGGTGACCAACAAACCGACGCCGTTTGTGGCTCCGCTGCTGGAGGCGCTCGGCATTGCCGACTATTTCTCGCTGATGATCGGCGGCGACGATGTGGTGGAGAAAAAAACCGCACCCGGCGCCGTTGTATCTGGTGCTCGGCAAGGAAAATTATCGGCGTACGCTTGCAGGAGCAACTGCTCTTTGTCGGCGATTCACGCAATGATATTCTGGCTGCCCGCGCGGCCGGGTGTCCTTCCGTGGGGTTAACCTATGGCTACAACTACGGTGAGCCGATCGCGCTCGAGCGAGCCCGATTTGGCTTTCGACCACTTTTAGCGATTTTTTGCCCGCTCTCGGGCTTTCGCGTGACTTTAGAGATCAGGAACATTGAACATGAGTAAGCCCATCGTTTTTAGTGGCGCACAGCCTTCAGGTGAACTGACCATTGGCAACTACATGGGTGCGCTGCGTCAGTGGGTGCAGATGCAGGATGACTACCACTGCATTTACTGCATCGTCGATCTGCATGCCATCACCGTGCGTCAGGACCCGGCCGAGCTGCGCAAAGCCACGCTGGATACGCTGGCGCTGTACCTGGCCTGCGGTATCGATCCGGAAGAAAAGCACCATCTTCGTTCAGTCGCACGTGCCGGAGCACGCGCAGCTGGGCTGGGCGCTGAACTGCTACACCTATTTCGGCGAGCTGAGCCGCATGACGCAGTTCAAGGACAAATCCGCGCGCTACGCTGAGAACATCAACGCCGGTCTGTTCGACTATCCGGTGCTGATGGCGGCGGATATTCTGCTGTATCAGACCAACCAGGTGCCGGTGGGCGAAGACCAGAAGCAGCACCTGGAGCTGAGCCGCGATATCGCCCAGCGCTTCAACGCGCTGTACGGCGATGTGTTTAAAGTGCCGGAGCCGTTTATTCCGAAGTCCGGCGCGCGCGTGATGTCGCTGCTGGAGCCGACCAAGAAGATGTCCAAGTCGGACGATAACCGCAACAACGTGATCGGCCTGCTGGAAGATCCGAAATCGGTGGTGAAGAAGATCAAGCGCGCGGTGACCGACTCCGAAGAGCCGCCTGTTGTGCGCTACGACGTGTGCAGAACAAAGCGGGCGTCTCTAACCTGCTGGATATCCTCTCCGGCGTGACCGGCAAGAGCATCGCGCAGCTGGAGCAGCACTTCGAAGGCAAGATGTACGGCCACCTGAAAGGCGCGGTGGCAGATGCCGTTTCCGGCATGCTGACTGAGCTGCAGGAGCGTTATCACCGCTACCGTAACGACGAAGCCTTCCTGCAGCAGGTGATGCGCGACGGCGCGGCGAAAGCCCGCGCGCGCGCCCAGGAAACCCTGAAGAAGGTGTATCACGCCGTTGGTTTCGTGGCGCAGCCGTAAGCCGGTTTGCCGGGGCGCAGCACAACGCGCCCCGCAGGCTTTACTTCACCCGATGCAGCGTCAGCTCTGCGCCATCCCAGAATAGCCGCGCATTGCCGTCGGCCAGCACGCTCAGTACCGCGCCCGGTGCCGGTCCCCACGCCTGATTGCCACAGTGCACGTTGAAGCCATAGCGAAAGCTGAAATCACGATCCTGTCCGGCCCCGCTGGCGGCGCTCAGGCGCGGTTTGCCATGGCAATTGTCGGTCGCCGGATTGATGCCGCGTTCGGCAGTGCCGCGCGTCCAGCTAATCGCATTGGGTTTAAACGCCACACGCGCGCCCATAAACTGCGGATCGTTTTTGATGTAAATCTGGCCGTTCTCCTTTTTCGGCGTCACGGCAACCACCTGCCATTCGCCCGTGACCGTTGACCACGTCACCGGGGCGGCACTCACCGCCACGCTCAGCGGCATCAGCAGCGCCGCGGCCAGAGAAATAATGCGCATGGAAACTCCTTGTGATTGATTTGGCTGCTCAGTCTGGCGGCAAAGCGCAGCGCTGTACAGTATTTTACCGCATCAGAACCAGTTCAGCTGCGTGCGCAGGCTGACCACGCGGCCCACAATGATCAGCGCCGGACTGGCAACCTGCTGTGCCAGCGTCGCCAGCTCCTGCAGCGTGGCGCAGGCGACGCGCTGCGTGGCGGCGAGGTGCCGTTTTCCACCAGCGCCACCGGCATCGCTGCGTCCATCCCGTGCCGTAACAGCTGCTGCTGAATCGTGGCCGCCTGGTTGAGCCCCATATAGAACACCAGCGTCTGCTGCTCGGCGGCCAGCGTTGCGCCAGTCCAGTTCGCCGTGCGGCCTTGCAGGTGGCCGGTCACCAGGCGCACGCTCTGGGCATGGTCGCGGTGGGTGAGCGGAATACCGCTGTAGGCGGAACAGCCGGAGGCGGCGGTGATGCCCGGCACCACCGAGAACGGCACGTTGGCGTCCGCCAGCACAGGGTCTCCAGCTCTTCGCCGCCGCGGCCAAAGATAAAGGGATCGCCGCCCTTAAGGCGCACCACGCGTTTGCCTTGCTGCGCCTCGCTGCAGCAGGATCTGGTTGATTTGCTCCTGCGGCACGCAGTGGTGGCCCGCGCGTTTGCCGACGAAGACGCGTTCGGCGTCGCGGCGCACCAGATTCATAATCGTCATCGGACACCAGCCGGTCGTACACCACCACATCGGCCTGCTGGATCTGCTGCAGCCCTTTCAGCGTCAGCAAACCGGCATCGCCCGGCCCGGCGCCCACCAGCACCACTTCGCCGCGATGGTCCAGCGGTTCGCTGAACAGCTGCATCGACCTGGCATTCGGCCGTCCCAGCGGCTTGGTGTCCCGATCGTCGTTGGCCAGCGACTGCGCCAGCCGATCGTTGGCGAATAACCGTTCCCAGAAGCGACGGCGCTCGCGCCAAGGTCTGCTAAAGTGTTGCTTCACGCGCTCGCGCAGTGAGCCCGCCAGCGCAGCCAGCTGGCCGAGATGCTGGGGCAGCATCGCTTCCAGCTTCTCGCGCAGCAGACGCGCCAGCACCGGCGCTCGTCCGCCGGAGGAGACCGCCATCATCAGCGGCGAGCGGTCGATGATCGACGGCATGATAAAGCTGGCCTGTTTCGGCGCATCCACCACGTTGCAGAAGATACGGCGCTGCTTCGGCGGCGTCAGCTCACCAGTGCTGGTTGACTTCATCATCCGGTCCGTGGCCGCAATCGCCAGCCAGCATGCATCCAGCCAGGGATCAGGGTCGGGCTAAATGCGCCGTCGGCCCAGACGTCAGCCTTCTTCCCTGTCCTGAGCCCACAGCTGAAACTGGGGGGGGAAAAATCCACGGGCGTTGACGGTCAGCGCTGCGCCGGCCTCCAGCAGCAGGCGCGCTTTGCGTTCGGCCACCTCGCCGCCGCCCACCAGCAGGCAGTCGCGGTTTATGTTGCAGTTGACAAAAAATCGGCAGGTAATCCATCGGGAATCCTCGGAAAAAGCCCGCACGGTGCGGGCTGTGGAAGGGATTATACCGAATTTCAGGCGGTCGACGCCGGCGGCTTCGCCGCCTGCGGGCGTTCGGTGCGCGGCGTAGCGTACCAATACCCCAGGCCCATCAGCACCGAGCCGGACAGGATATTGCCCAGCGTCACCCACAGCAGGTTGTGGCCGATGCCGGCGAGGGTGTAGGCCTCGCTGTGGTTGCCGAACCAGGAGAGGGCGAACAGCGTCATGTTGGCGACGGAGTGTTCGTAACCCGAGGCGATAAAGGCCAGCAGGCACCACCAAATGGCGATGAACTTGGCGGCGCCTTCTACGCGGATCGCCATCCAAATCGCCAGGCAAACCAGCCAGTTGCACAGCGCGCCCTTGAAGAACAGCACTTCGGCCGGCGCGGTGGTTTTCGCCAGCGCGGCGCTGTGGATCAGCGAGCTGGTATCGTTCGGCAGCAGCGCGCCGGCGGCGTAGTAATAGAGCAGGGCCACCAGCACCGAGCCGAGCAGGTTGCCGAGCCAGGTTTGCGGCAGCACCGCCCACATCTGGCTTTGGCGGATGGTGCCGGCCTTGACGCCGAGCGTCAGGAACATCGTATGGCCGGTGAACAGCTCGGAACCGGCGATGATCACCAGCGTCAGCGCGATGCCGAAGGTGGCGCCCATCACCAGCGGTCGCACGCTTGGGTCGACCAGGTTGCCGAGGGTGAAGATCAGGATGATGCCGAGGCCGACGTAGGCGCCGGCCATCGCCGAGCTGATCCAGAAGCCGAGCGGGCTCTCCTTCGCCAGGCGGACGATGCGCGCCGCGTTGGCGGCGCATTTATTGATCGTGTCGGTAAACATAGTGACGTCTCATAAAGTGAAGGAATTCTGTCAGGCGCAGACTTCGACCTGGCCGTTGCTGACGCGCACCGCCGGCTGGTGAAGCTGGCGACCGAGCGGCTTTCATCTTCCAGACAGAGGCCGTCGGTCAGGCGGAAACGCTGTTTTTTCAGCGGGCTGGCGACCCACAGCTCGACCCTGATGCTCGGCGATCAGGCCGCGGGAGAGCACGCTGGCCTCAAGCGAACGGGTCGATATTGCTGATGGCAAAAACCTGTTCATCGTGGCGCATAGGGGCGGAAAATCGCCACCTGCGATCGCCGTTGACCAGCAGCGCACACGCCGGTGGCGGGCAGAATGTGTCGTTAATATTGCAGATGTTTACCCACTGGCTCATGCGTGGCTCTCCTCCACCAGGGTGACGGGAATGCGCTCGTCCGGGCGTCGCCGGGCGATGCTGTTCGCGTTCCGGCACCACCTGCACGTTCGGGTCGCGCTGCGGGCTGTTGATAAAGTGTTTGAAGCGCGTCTGCGCCGCCGGGGTGTTGACGGTTTCCGTCCACTCGCAGATCACCGCATCGCGCAGGCGCGCCATCTCCGCTTCCAGTTGTTCGTTCAGGCCCAGCTTGTCGTCGATGATCACCGCTGCGCAGGTAGTCGATGCCGCCTTCCAGGCTTTCCAGCCACACCGAGGTGCGCTGCAGGTTATCGGCGGTGCGGATGTAGAACATCATGAAGCGGTCGAGATACTGCATCAGCGTGTCGCGATCGAGATCGGCCGCCAGCAGGTCCGCATGGCGCGGTTTCATGCCGCCGTTGCCGCACACGTACAGGTTCCAGCCTTTCTCGGTGGCGATGATGCCGACGTCTTTGCCCTGCGCTTCGGCGCATTCGCGGGTACAGCCGGAGACGCCGAACTTCATTTTGTGCGGGGTGCGGATGCCTTTGTAGCGGTTTTCCAGCGCGACGCCGAAGCCGACGCTGTCGCCGACGCCGTAGCGGCACCAGGTGCTGCCCACGCAGGTTTTCGCCATGCGCAGCGCTTTGGCGTACGCGTGGCCGGTTTCAAAGCCGGCGGCAATCAGCTGACGCCAGATTTCCGGCAGGTCGTCCTTCTGCGCGCCAAACAGGCCGATACGCTGGGAGCCGGTGATTTTGGTGTAGAGGTTGTATTCCCGCGCGATTCGGCCCAGGCGCCATCAGCCCTTCCGGCGTGATTTCGCCGCCGGCGGAGCGCGGAATCACCGAGTAGGTGCCGTCTTTCTGGATGTTGCCGAGGAAGTTGTCGTTGGTGTCCTGCAGCGGCGTATGCTGCGGCTTGAGCACGTACTCGTTCCAGCAGGAGGCCAGCAGCGAGCCGACGGTCGGTTTACACACTTCGCAGCCGTAGCCCTGGCCGTGCTTCGCCAGCAGCTCGTCGAAGGACTTGATGCCTTCCACGCGGATCAGGTGGTACAGCTCCTGGCGCGAATAGGCGAAGTGCTCGCACAGGTTGTTGGTTCACTTCGATGCCCTGTTTCGGCTCAGCTCGGCGTTCAGCACCTGAGTGACCAGCGGAATACAGCCGCCGCAGCCGGTACCGGCTTTGGTTTCGGCTTTCAGCGCCGCAACGGTGTGGCAGCCTTTGTTGACCGCGGTGAGCGATATCGCCTTTGCTGACGTCGAAGCAGGAGCAGATCTGCGCGCTGTCCGGCAGCTTATCCACGCCGATGGACGGTTTGCCGCTGGAGGCGTCGCGGCCGGCAGGATCAGGCCGCGTCCGGGTTTTCCGGCAGTTCGATGGCGTTGAGCACCAGCTGCAGCAGGTTGCCGTAGTCGCTGGTGTCGCCCACCAGCACCGCGCCGAGCAGGGTTTTGTTGTCCTCGCTGACGATGAGGCGTTTGTAGACCTTCTTTGCTTTCGTCGAGATAGACGTAGCTGCGGGCGCCCGGCGTGCGGCCGTGCGCATCGCCAATGCCGCCGACGTCCACGCCCAGCAGCTTCAGCTTGGCGCTCATGTCGGCGCCGGTAAAGGCGTTTTCGCTGCCCAGCAGGTGATCGACGGCGACCTGCGCCATTTTGTAGCCCGGCGCCACCAGGCCGTAGACGCGGTTGTTCCAGCTGGCGCATTCGCCGATGGCGTAGATTTCCGGATCGGAGGTCTGGCAGGTGTCGTTGATCATGATCCCGCCGCGCTGCGCCGACGGCCAGGCCGCACTGTTTCGCCAGCTTGTCGCGCGGGCGGATGCCGGTGGAGAAGACGATGAAGTCCACTTCCAGCTCGCTGCCGTCGGCAAAGCGCATGGTTTTGCGCGCTTCAGTCCCTTCCTGAACGATCTCTTTGGTGTTTTTGCTGGTGTGAACCTTCACGCCCATGCTTTCGATTTTACGACGCAGCTGGTCACCACCCATGTGGTCGAGCTGTTCGGCCATCAGCATCGGGGCAAATTCGATCACGTGCGTTTCCACGCCGAGGTTTTTCAGCGCGCCTGCGGCTTCCAGGCCCAGCAGACCGCCGCCGACCACCGCACCGCGTTTGCTGCGGCGCGCGCAGGCTTCAATGGCGTTGAGATCTTCAATGGTGCGGTAGACGAAGCAGTCCTGCTTTCCGAGCCTTTAATCGGCGGGATCCACGGATAGGAGCCGGTCGCCATGATCAGCTTGTCGTAATAAACCGTACGGCCGGCGCTGGAGTGGATCACCTTTTCCTGACGGTTGATGGTGATGGCGCGTTCGCCCACCAGCACTTTTACGCCATGCTTCTCGTAGAAACCTTCGCGCACCAGCGAGAGCTCTTCGGCGGTATGATGGGAGAAGTAGGAAGACAGGTGCACACGGTCGTACGCCTTGCGGGGTTCTTCACAGAACACGGTAATATCGAACTGCTCAGCATCGGCCTTATCGAGAAGATCCTCAATAAAGCGGTGGCCGACCATGCCGTTACCGATGATAGCGAGTCTGACTTTGCTCATTATTGCCTCGATTTCTTTTCTATTATTGCCTACCTTAACGATTCAGCAGGGGCGCTTATTGATGCAAATCAAATACGTCTTCGCCTACTCCTTAGGTGGTATATGACTGATTTGTCAGGATTTTTATCTAAGTTGGGCGGATTTTATTTGTTGGCTGAAAATTACCCAATGGCGGCAGAAAAGTTGCCAGCGGCGCGGCCGTTTTGCAAAAATCGATACGCTAGCTTAAGATCAGAGACTGCGTTTATCAGCGGAGAAGGGTATGTCTACAGCAACCGTCTTAAGTGGCTTATTCAGAATCTGCGTTATTTAGGTCGGGCGAACCGGGTCGTTGTGGCATGGGATCGCAATTGGCCATCGGGCGACATCGGCGCCATCTGATTGCCGCAGCCGCCGCACGCGGCCGCCCACGCCGAAAGATGTGGCTGAATGCGCGCGCGGTGGGCTGGCTCTCCCGCCGTTCATCGAGCCGCATATTCATCTTGATACCACCCAGACCGCCGGCGAGCCGGCCTGGAACCAGTCCGGCACGCTGTTCGAAGGCATTGAGCGCTGGGCGGAGCGCAAGGCGTTGCTCAGCCATGAGGATGTGAAAGCAGCGCGCCTGGCAAACGCTGAAGTGGCAAATTGCCAACGGCATGCAGTTTGTGCGCACCCACGTGGATGTCTCCGACCCGACGCTCACCGCGCTTAAGGCGATGCTGGAGGTGAAGCAGGAGGTGGCGCCGTGGGAACGCTGCAGATCGTCGCCTTTCCGCAGGAAGGGATTCTCTCTTACCCCAACGGCGAGGCGCTGCTGGAAGAGGCGTTGCGGCTGGGGGCCGACGTGGTGGGGGCGATCCCGCATTTCGAATTCACCCGCGAATATGGCGTCGAGTCGCTGCACATGGCGTTTGAGCTGGCGAAGAAGTATGACCGGCCGGTGGACATCCACTGCGATGAAATCGACGACGAGCAGTCGCGCTTTGTCGAGACGGTGGCCACGCTGGCGTACGAGGCGGCATCGGCCCGCGCGTGACGGCCAGCCACACCACGGCGATGCACTCCTACAACGGCGCTTACACCTCGCGGCTGTTCCGCCTGCTGAAGATGTCGGGGATTAACTTCGTCGCCAACCCGCTGGTCAACATCCACCTGCAGGGGCGCTTTGACGACTACCCGAAGCGCCGCGGCATCACCCGGGTGAAAGAGCTGCTGGAGGCGGGCATCAACGTCTGCTTCGGCCACGACGACGTGTTCGACCCCTGGTACCCGCTCGGCACCGGCAACATGCTGCAGGTGCTGCATATGGGGCTGCACGTCTGCCAGATGATGGGCTATCCGCAAATCGACCGCGGACTGAATCTCATCACCCATAACAGCGCTCGAACCTTTGGCCTGAGCGATTACGGTATTGCCACGGGAAACCCGGCGAACCTGATTATTCTGCCTGCGGAGAGCGGGTTTGAAGCGGTGCGCTGCCAGGTGCCGGTGCGCTGGTCGATTCGTCAGGGGCGGGTGATCGCCACAACGCAGCTGGCGCAGACGTGGATCCAGACGGACGTTGGGGGAGAAGAGGTAAGCTTTGCCAGAAACAGCCCCTCTGCAGAGCGCAAAGGGGCGTAAGGGTTAGTGAGACGCTGCTGCCGCGTTGTGCTGGCGGTGGCGGGTCACGAAGCCCAGGATGAAGCACATGATGAACACCACGGCATACAGACCGTTAGCGGTGTGCAGCGCCGCCAGCGGGCCGCTGTGGGCCACGATCGGGCCCGTCACCACGAAGGTCAGCATGGTGCCGATGGTGCCGCAGGTCAGAACGAAGTTAACCAGCTTCGGCGAGGCCACTTTGGTCTGCAGAGAGCCCAGGGTGATGATCGAGGTGTAGATCGCGCTGGAGAAGAAGCCCAGGGTCAGAATGAACCACGGCATATGTTCCGGGGAACTGTTGATGAACAGATACATCAGTACGGTCGCCAGACCTGCCAGCACGGTCAGAATGCGCTGCAGGTCGAAGAAGCGCAGGATGAAGCTAAACGCCCACATGCCGAACATGTAAGACATCCAGAAATCGCTCACCAGTTTACCCGCATCGTTCAGGCTCATGCCCAGACCTTTGGCATATTCCGGTACCCAGGAGATAAAGCCCAGCTGGCCCAGGATGTAGCACAGGGCGGCGATGGAGAGGAACAGCACGCCGATACCCCATTTCTCTTTCGCCACAGGCTCTGCCGTGGTTTGCGCTTTCTTGCCCAGTACCGGGAACTCGCAGCCGAAGGTCAGAATAAAGATCGCCACGTAGACCAGCCCAATGCAGGCATAGACCCAGTACCACTCAATGCTGCGCGCCAGCAGAACGGCCGCGACCATCGGGAAGATCATGCCGGCCATGCTGAAGAAGGAGTCGGTAAACAGCAGGCGCGCGCCGCGCTGGCGGCCTTCATACATATGGGTAATCAGGAACGTACCGATCGACATGGTGATCCCGCTAACCAGGCCGAGCACGAACATGGCGGCAGAGAACAGGGCGATGCTGTGGCTCAGCATCAGCCCCGCCACGGCGGCGACCATCAGCACAAAGCCAAAGCGAAGCTGGGTTTTCAGCGGCACGATTTCCATCAGCCAGGCATTCAGGAAGATAGAGATCAGGATCCCCGCGTTGAGGAAGGTGAAGGTGTTACTCATGCTGGAAACGGGCAGCTGGAAGTACTCTGCGATATTTCCCATCACCATCCCGGTGACGATCACCAACGCACCGGTCAGGGCGTAGGAGAAGAAGCTGATCCATGTGAGCTTGATGCGATTGCTGTTAGTCATGTCTGGCCTGTTCAGAAAAAGAAAAGCGCCCATCGGGCGCTGAGAGCTGGCATGAATTTAGACTTAACATTGATCTGTGATCGTAATAATCATAGCAGTGAAACGTGCGAGAAGTTCATTTCAGGTTTTTTAGTGTGATTTTCATCACACAAATGATTGCGCGACGGTAAAACCAATCGTTTGCGTGGTTACAACTGTTTCAATTTCGTAAAATTAGGTAAAAGGCTGGTCTCCGTTCATACTGCTCTTTAGAATCAAGCCATTCGCTTTTTATACTGCGCTTTGTTAAGGAATTCTCATGCTCAAATCAACACTGGCGGCTGTCGCAGCTGTGTTTGCTCTTTCTGCCGTTTCCCCTGCTGCGCTGGCAGCAAAAGGGGACCCTCACGTTCTGCTGACCACCTCCGCCGGGAATATTGAGCTGGAACTGAATAGCCAGAAAGCCCCGGTTTCTGTGAAAAACTTCCTCGACTATGTGAACAGCGGCTTCTACAACAACACCACCTTCCACCGCGTGATCCCGGGCTTCATGATTCAGGGCGGCGGCTTCAACGAGCAGATGCAGCAGAAACAGCCTAACCCGCCGATCAAAAACGAAGCGGACAACGGCCTGCTGAACAAGCGCGGCACCATCTCCATGGCGCGTACCGCGGACAAAGACAGCGCGACCAGCCAGTTCTTCCTCAACGTGGCGGATAACGCCTTCCTCGACCACGGTCAGCGCGACTTCGGCTATGCCGTTTTCGGTAAAATCGTGAAAGGGATGGACGTGGCCGACAAGATTTCTCAGGTGCCTACTCACGACGTCGGTCCGTACCAGAATGTGCCGTCAAAACCGGTCGTTATCCTCTCCGCAAAAGTTCTGCCGTAATTCTTCTGAACGCGGGCTTCTCCTGCCCGCGTTATGTCGCCCTCCCTGCGAAAGCGCGTTTTGCTGCTTATACTTGTGGCAAACGGACTATTCAGGGAGGCGTTAAGTGAAAAAACTCACCGACAAGCAAAAATCCCGTCTCTGGGAGCAGCAGCGTAGCGTCAATTTTCAGGCCAGTTGCCTCTGGCCGGTTGACACGGTGAATGAACCTGCCGTCGAGAGCGCCCAGGCGGATGATCGCTGGCATCGCTGAGGAGGCATATGGCGTACACCTGGCGGTGCGCGATCCCTACCTGTGGCCAACGTGACGTGCGAACCGCGGATTCACGACTGGCGCAATTGCGTAAAGCCGAGCTGGCATTCAGCGCGGCGCGGCTGGCGACGCTGGCGCTTGGGCCTTCCGCGCCCGGGTTGCCCCATCTGTGCCTTATTCATCGCCATCTCTGTCCGCAGAGAGATGAAGCGGGCAGGCGAGCTCCGTACCGACGATATTTTGAAGGGGGATATTCCCTTCTGCCATTTCGAATACATCGAGAAGATGGGGAATGAACTGATGGCGGCGCTGGAAAGCGAAAAGTATCTTGTGGGTCTTGAGAAAGCGGCGTTTGTTGACCGGGTTAGCCACTATTACTGCGAAATCAACATGCTGCATCCCTTCATGCGCGGCAACGGTATTGCCCAACGCGTGTTCTTCGAGCAGCTGGCGCTCCACGCGGGCTACGCGCTGGCCTGGCGCGATATCGATCCCGAGCAGTGGGTGGCGGCTAACCGCAGCGGCGCAACGGGTGATTTATCCGCGCTAAACGCTATCTTTGCCAAAGTAGTGAGCGAAGCGCGGGAATCTGAGTAGAATAGGGCGGCATTTTTTTCGGGAGCCGCCATGATTCTGCTGATTGATAACTACGATTCCTTCACCTGGAACCTTTACCAGTATTTTTGCGAACTGGGTGCAGAGGTGGTTGTTCGTCGCAACGACGAGATCGAGCTCGCCGATATCGAGACGCTGGCTCCGCAGAAAATCGTGATTTCACCCGGCCCCTGCACCCCGTCGGAATCGGGTATTTCGCTGGAGGTTATCCAGCACTATGCCGGCAGGCTGCCGATCCTGGGCGTCTGCCTGGGCCATCAGGCGATTGCCCAGGCGTTTGGTGCTACCATCGTGCGGGCCGCCAAAGTGATGCACGGTAAAACCTCGCCGGTTACGCACGCGGGCACCGGGGTGTTCACGGGGCTCAATAATCCGTTAACCGTGACGCGCTACCACTCGCTGGTGATTGACCCGCCGACGCTGCCTGACGGCTTTGAGGTGACCGCCTGGAGCGATACGCAGGAGATCATGGGGATTCGCCACCGCGAATGGGATCTCGAAGGCGTGCAGTTCCATCCGGAAAGTATCCTCAGCGAGCAGGGGCACGCACTGCTGGCAAATTTCCTCCATCGCTGAATATCTGTTGCCTTGCTGTGATTTTTTATGCATATTTTGTGATTATATTTTCACAATCAATGTGACATAAAATGGATGGGCATGACATGGCAACTGAACAACCAGCAATTACCCGCGCAACATTTGATGAAGTGATCCTGCCGATTTATGCACCGGCTGAGTTTATCCCGGTGAAGGGGAAAGGCAGCCGCGTCTGGGATCAGCAGGGTAAAGAGTATGTGGATTTCGCGGGCGGTATTGCGGTCACGGCGCTGGGTCATTGCCATCCCGCGCTGGTGGAGGCGCTGAAAACCCAGGGCGAAACCCTGTGGCACACCAGCAACGTCTTCACCAACGAGCCGGCGCTGCGCCTGGCCCGCAAGCTGATCGATGCCACCTTCGCCGAGCGCGTGTTCTTTATGAACTCCGGCACCGAAGCCAACGAAACCGCCTTTAAGCTGGCGCGCTACTACGCGCTACGCACAACGGCCACAGCCCGTACAAAACCAAAATCATCGCCTTCCACAACGCCTTCCACGGGCGCTCCCTCTTTACCGTCTCCGTTGGCGGCCAGCCGAAGTATTCCGACGGGTTTGGCCCGAAACCGGCCGACATCGTCCACGTGCCGTTTAACGATCTGGCACGCGGTGAAAGCGGTGATGGACGACCACACCTGCGCGGTGGTGGTGGAGCCGATTCAGGGGGAAGGCGGCGTGACGGCGGCAACGCCGGAGTTCCTGAAAGGGCTGCGCGCGCTGTGCGACCAGCATCAGGCGCTGCTGGTCTTTGATGAAGTGCAGTGCGGAATGGGGCGTACCGGCGACCTGTTTGCCTATATGCACTACGGCGTGACGCCGGATATTCTGACCAGCGCGAAAGCGCTGGGCGGCGGTTTCCCGGTGAGTGCGATGCTGACCACGCAGGAGATCGCCTCCGCGTTCCACGTCGGTTCTCACGGCTCCACCTACGGCGGCAACCCGCTGGCCTGCGCGGTGGCGGGTGCCGCGTTCGACATCATCAACACGCCAGAGGTGTTGAACGGCGTTAGCGCGAAGCGCGAGCTGTTTGTGAAACACCTGCAAAAGATTGATGAGCAGTACGACGTGTTCAGCGAGATCCGCGGGATGGGGCTGCTGATTGGCGCCGAGCTGAAGCCGCAGTACAAGGGCCGCGCGCGCGATTTCCTGCACGCCGCCGCTCGCGAAGGGGTGATGGTGCTCAACGCCGGGCCGGACGTGATGCGCTTTGCGCCGTCGCTGGTGGTGGAAGACAAGGATATTGAAGACGGATTAACCCGCTTTGCCGCGGCGGTCGCGAAGATCGTCCAGCAGAATTAGTACGGCGTTCGTTTCAACACGCGCGTTAGCCAAATGCCATGATGCGGACGCTGACGCCATGCCACCGACGAAATGGTGTGCATGGTGTTCAGATGCCCCAGAACGCGCTGCAAATGCTGTTCCAGCGTGCTCATTGGCCCGTGGGTCAGCGTTTCCGGCGCTTCCAGAATATTCGCTGATCCCCGACTCACCCGGCCCGTCATACTCCAGCCGCTGCTGACACCGCTGCAGCGCAATTTCACAGGACTGCAAATAGCGCTGCGCCAGATCCGGCGTCAGCATCGTGTGCTCGCGCGCCAGCGTGGTCATGGCGTTAATGTGCTCGACGATAAACTGGCTGTGCGTCACCCACAGCTTCATATCGGCCAGATAGTGCGAGTTAAAGCCCGGCTCCTGCATCGCCTGATTGAGCGAGTTAAACAGGGCGTTGTGCGCCTGGTTGACCTTCATGCGCTGATACGCCAGCGGGGAGGGCTGCGGGTCGTCGCTCAGGATGAGGCGAATGGCCTGCTGGTCGGCCTCCAGCGCGTCGTGGGCGTTCTGCCTGAGCAGCCCGCTCTGCCACTGTGGCCAGAGCCAGACCATACCGCCGAAGGCAATCAGGCAGCCGATCAGGGTATCGATCAGCCTGGCGACAATAAACTGTTCGCCATTGAGCGTGAGTAGCTGCAGGGTGTATACCGCCGTCACCGTGAAGCCCACCATCGCCCAGCCGTAGTTTTTGCGGATAATCAGGTAACTCACCAGCGTGATCGCCAGCATCCCTGCCAGGGTGTAGCCTTCCGGCACGTGGAAGTGCAGCGTCACGCCCGCAATGATCAGCCCGGCCATGGTGCCGCCCGCGCGATGCAGAATACGCACCCGCGTGGCGCCGTAGCCGTTTTGGGTGACAAACAGCACGGTCATTAAGATCCAGTAGGGTTTCGGCAGATGCAGCGCCATGCCCATCAGGCTGGCGGTACTGAGCATCACGCTAATCCGTGCGGCGTTGCGCAGGGCGGACGATTTAAGCGACAGATAGCTCCTGAGCGCGGGCAATAGCGGCAGCCGTTTTTGCTTATCCGCCATCAGATCGCGCGGATAAAGCGGGCGCTGGGTGCGCAGCACGCGGGCGATGCGGCTGAAGTGCCAGGCGGCAAACTGGCCGACCGGGTTATCCGGATGCTGACGGGCGATTTTCTCCAGCGCGCCGAGCTGTTTTTCCATGTTAAAGCGCGTGGGGTAGCGGTGGTAAAGAATGTCGTCTGCCAGCACCCGCAGACGTGCCGAGACGGTCTGCGCGTTCCAGCGGATCACCGCTTCGGCGTGGCTGCGCTCGACCAGCTTTTGCACCTCCTGCGGATGGTGCAGGCTTACGGAGATATGCTCCTGCAGATCCAGGCCTACCTGGAAGGTGCGCAGCAGCCGTTTGTACTCGTGGTTCTTGTTGGCGGCGAGCATATGCAGCTGCTGATAGCACTGGCTTATCAGATCCACCACCTTCTGCTGGCGCGTCAGCAGCGGCGGTAAGGCTTTTTCCGGATCGGTATGCTGGGTCAGCAGGGTGTATTTGGCTTCGCAGTAATCCGCCAGCTTGCAGGTAGAGCAGGCTCAGGGATTCGCGCAGCGGCTGTTCCCGCCACAGCCAGAACCAGAACCAGTTGAACAGCCCGTACCACAGTGTCCCCAGGGCGTAGATCAGCAGCGGCTCCCACACCGGCATATTCCCGGCGAGGCTTAGCGTGAAGATGGCCGCAATCAGCGACGCGGGAAGCAGGCGAGCGTGCAGCGAACTGATTTCCGCCGTGACGCCGAGCGTCATCGCCAGCACGGTCAGGATCAGCGGCAGCGGGATATCACGAGCCAGTAACAGCTGTACGGCGAGGCTACAGCCGGCAAACAGGCAGCCACCAATAATCAGGCGTTTGAAAAAGCGCTTATGCGGCGTGTCCAGACCGGCGATGTTGCAGCAGGCAGGCACGAGGGAAAACAGCAGACCTTGCTGAAGATGTCCGAGGATCAGGCCTATGGCCACGGGAAGACACAACACCAGCGTTTGTCGCAGTGCGTAGTTAACTTCCGGGTGATAGATCAGCCTGCGCCACATGGGGAGTAGAGACAAAAACGGCGTGACACCTTGCGATGGCACGCCGTTTAAGCGGAATTAACGCGTTCCGTAGACCACGATGGTTTTACCGTGGGCGGAGATCAGGTTTTGATCTTCCAGCATTTTCAGGATGCGGCCCACTGTTTCACGGGAGCAACCGACGATCTGACCAATTTCCTGACGGGTAATTTTAATTTGCATGCCGTCCGGGTGGGTCATGGCGTCCGGCTGTTTCGCCAGGTTCAGCAGAGTTTGTGCGATGCGGCCCGTCACGTCCAGGAAGGCGAGGTTGCCCACTTTCTCTGAGGTGACCTGCAGGCGGCGCGCCATCTGGGAAGAAAGACGCATCAGGATGTCCGGGTTAACCTGAATCAGCTGACGGAACTTCTTGTAGGAAATTTCAGCCACTTCACATGCGGTCTTTGCACGAACCCAGGCGCTACGCTCCTGGCCCTCTTCAAACAGGCCCAGTTCACCGATGAAATCGCCCTGGTTCAGGTAAGAAAGGATCATCTCTTTCCCTTCTTCATCTTTGATCAGCACTGCCACCGAGCCTTTAACGATGTAGTACAGCGTTTCCGCTTTTTCACCCTGGTGAATCAGCGTGCTCTTCGATGGGTACTTATGAATGTGGCAATGAGACAAGAACCATTCGAGAGTCGGGTCTGTTTGCGGTTTGCCAAGCACCATGCGCTGTTATCCTCTGTTATAAGCTGTCACCAGAGTCATGCAGGGTGCAGTTTCGCGGACTGTTCTGGGGTTGCAATCGAATTCTCAGCGTTTCCCGTGAGGCGACAGTTATTCGGCTACCGTAACGATTCGTAGCCAGCGATGCTTTTGATTCGTCCTCTGCATTCATCTTTCGTGACGTCAATGTATTACTGTAGCATCCAGAGTGTTTTAGCATAGCTTTCGCCGCGTGTCTCCTGGTGTCTCGCTTCAGCATGATGCAGGTCGCCTTCCATTGCGAGAAATGTAACGCACGCGTAATCTGTCACCAAAAATGCAACGTTGGAGTTTAAGAATATGCAAGCGCGCGTGAAATGGGTTGAAGGGTTAACGTTCCTGGGCGAATCCGCGTCAGGGCACCAGATTTTGATGGACGGTAACTCCGGCGATAAAGCGCCCAGCCCAATGGAGATGGTGCTGATGGCGGCGGGCGGATGCAGCGCCATTGACGTGGTGTCGATTCTGCAAAAAGGGCGTCATGACGTGACGGATTGTGAAGTGAAACTGACGTCAGAACGTCGCGAAGAGGCGCCACGCCTGTTCACCCACATTAATCTGCACTTTATGGTCACCGGTAAAGCGCTGAAAGACGCGGCGGTTTCGCGTGCGGTGGACCTGTCTGCGGAGAAGTACTGCTCGGTGGCGTTAATGCTGGAGAAAGCGGTAAAAATCACCCATTCGTATGAAGTGATCGAGGGCCTGTAATCTTTTGCCGGGAGCGCGGCCCTGCGCTCCCGATCTCATTACCTCCCGGCGAAACTGGCGCGTTAGCCTGCGCTATTCAATGCGATCTGTTTCCCTTCCATCAACCGCTCCACCAGCGGCGTCATGATGAGCTCCATCGCCAGCCCCATTTTGCCGCCCGGCACCACCAACGTATTCATGTGCGAAATAAACGAGCCCTGCAGCATCGCCAGCAGCCAGGGGTAATCAATGCCCTCGAGATTGCGGAAATGGATCACCACAAAGCTCTCATCCAGGGACGGGATACTTTTGGCGGCAAACGGGTTGGAGGTATCCACCGTCGGCACGCGCTGGAAGTTGATGTGGGTGCGGGAGAACTGCGGCGTGAGGAAGTTGATGTAATCTTCCATGGAGCGCACCACCGAATCCATCACCGCTTCGCGCGAATGGCCGCGTTCGCTGGTGTCGCGCATCAGCTTCTGGATCCACTCCAGGTTAACGATCGGCACCACGCCAACCAGCAGATCCACGTGGCGCGCCACGTCATGTTGCGGTGTGACCACGCCGCCGTGCAATCCTTCGTAAAACAGCACGTCGGTGGGTTCCGGCAGCGGTTGCCAGGGGGTAAAGGTGCCCGGCACCTGATTCCAGGGCACCGCTTCATCGTAGGTATGCAGATATTTGCGGGACTGCCCTTTGCCGCTCTGACCGTACTCGCTAAAGGTTTGTTCCAGCAGGCCGAAGTCATTGGCTTCCGGGCCGAAGTAGCTGATGTGTCTACCCAGATCGCGCGCCTTACGGATGGCCATGTCCATTTCCGGACGGGTGTAGCGGTGGAAGCTGTCGCCTTCGACCTCCGCCGCACGGAGATTCAGCTGGGCGAAAATCTTGCGAAAGGCGAGGCTGGTGGTGGTGGTTCCCGCGCCGCTGGACCCCGTAACGGCGATAACCGGATGTCTGGCAGACATAGCAACTCCCTGACTGAAAGTCCGGCGATGAGCATTGTTACCACGAATTGCCGCCTGACGCATTAGCCGCGAAATTCACGCCGCGGCATGATATTGACCGTCTCATGCAGTTCTGACCACACCAGCACCACGTCGCCGCTTTTCAGCTGGCGGTTTACGTCGTCGACCTTTTGCTCAAGCGAGCGTTCCTGTTCACCATAATCGGTGCCTTCGCGCAATACAAAGCTTTCAATCAGATTATCGAGCGTTTCGGGAGCCAGATCCTGCCAGGGAATAATCATTTTGCACCGTCCAGATAAGGGGTTAGCCAGTCAGGAATGCGCGTCTCAAGCCACATTTTCGGTCGGCGCAGCGTGCCGCCGATAAACCCGACGTGGCCGCCGTGCTCGGTCAACTGATAGTGAACGTTGTCGGGCAGGGAATTCCTGAGCGGGAATCGAGTGATGATCCATAAATGGGTCATCTTTGGCATGAATGATCAGCGTCGGCTGCGTGATCTTGCTGAGCAGCGGCATGGCGCTGCACTGACGATAATAGTCAATCGCATCGGCGAAGCCGTGGATTTTCGCGGTGATCAGATCGTCGAATTCGCGAATGCGGCGCACCTTTTTCAGCTGGCGCAGGCTGACCGGCAGGGTGTCCGGGTAGGCCTTCAGCTTACGCGCCGCGTTGGCCTTCAGCAGGTTGAGCAGGTAGCGCTGATAGACGCGGGAAAAGCCTTTATCCATGTGGTAGCTGCACTGCTCCAGCATGAACGGCGCGGAGACGATGACGGCGGCATCCAGCGGGACGCTTTCCCCCTCCTTAGGCCAGCAGGCAGGCCAGCATATTGCCGCCCAGCGAATAGCCTACCGCCGCGGTGGGCACCGTGCCGAAGGTTCCCGCAGCCAGTGCAAAAACCAGGTCCCATCTTCGGTTTCACCGGAGTGATAGATGCGTTTCTGACGGTTGGGTTCGCCGCTGCAGCCGCGAAAATGCATCACCACGCCGAGCCAGCCGCGCGCTTTGGCCGCCTCGATTAGCCCATGCGCATACGGGCTGTGCAGGCTGCCTTCCAGACCGTGAAACACCACCAGACGCGGCTTGTGGCGAGCCTGTGCCGGCGCTTCGCTCCAGGCGAGATCGACGAAGTCGCCGTCTGGCAGGTCCAGCCGCTGCCAGTGCGGGCGCAGCGTGACGCGCCGGCGCAGCAGCCGCGGCAGCAGCGTTTGCAGATGGCGGATTGCCGACGCCGCGCAGCGGGGTAAAGCGCTCGCCGCTCGGGCGATCAAAATAGCCTGGGATAGTACTTGTCTGATCCCTAGCGCACTGTTAGCTTCAATACCAAGAACTAACAATGATACTGCAAAAATTCGCTTTTCTGGGTGAGGAGCACCCGAATATACATGGAACCGAGTCTTTTTTCTATCAATGCTGGGCTTCCTGTGGGTCGCCGCCATCACGCCTGGCCCCAATAATCTGTTATTGACCGCCTCAGGCGCTAACTTTGGCTTTCTGCGCACCTTTCCACTGCTGATTGGTATCATGATTGGCATGCAGGTGATGTTGCTGATGGTGGCGTTTGGCATCGGCAGCCTGATTCTGCTCTACCCCTCGCTGCATCTGATCCTGAAAGTGGCCGGTAGCCTCTACCTGCTGTGGCTGGCGTGGAAAATTGCCACCGCCGCCTATGAAAAGCTGGAAACCGACGATGCGCAGCGTGCAGCCGATGCGGCTTTCTCAGGGCGGGTTGCTGCAGTTCCTCAACCCGAAAGCCTGGCTGATGGCGCTGGGGGCGGTCGCCAGCTTCAGCCTTGCGGGCAGCGCCTATTTGCATTCTGTGGTGGCGATCAGCATCGGTATGGCGCTGGTGAACGTGGTTTCCGGCGTGATCTGGATGGGTTTTGGCTCGCTGATTGGCCGCCTGCTGCGCAGCCCGCGCGCGTGGAAAATCTTCAACCTCGCCATGGGTGCGCTGACCGCAGCCTGCGTGCTGTTGATCTGGCACTGAGTCAGCTGGAGGCGCGCTCAATGCGCGTCCACGGCAGCACTTCATGCACCACTGCCGCCTGGCGCTGACGGATGCGCGCCAGCAGCAGCTGCACGCTGCGCGCACCCATCTGGTTCATCGGCTGGGCAATGGTGGTCAGCGGCGGGTTGATGCTGCTGGTGAACGGAATGCCGTCAAAGCCGACCACCGCCAGATCCTCTGGCACGCGCAGTCCGGCCTCCAGAGCAGCGTGAATCACGCCAACCGCCAGCACGTCTGATACCGCAAACACCGCATCCGGCCGCTCTGGCTGTGTTAGCAGTTCGCGCAGCGCCGCGCTGCCCGCTTCGCAGGAGATATCGCTGGCGTAAGCGACGCCGTGCCAGTCAAGCCCCAGCTGCGTGATGGCGTCGCGATAGCCGCTTTCGCGCTGGTGCGAATAGAGATAGCGCATATCGCAGTTGACCAGCGCAATGCGCTGACGCCCTTTGCCAGCCAGATAATGCACCGTGTCATAGGCCGCCTGACGGTTATCAATGGTGACGCTGGAGGCGTTCACCGAGGGATCGTACTCCGCACACTGCACCCACGGCGCATCACCAATTAACTCTTTCAGTCCCTGCAGGCAGGCCGCGGCGTCCATGGTGATCACCCCATCCACCACTTTGCCGGCCAGCAGTGCCAGATAGGCGGTTTCGCGCCGCAGCTGTGACGCGGAATTACATAACAGGATGTGATAGCCGTGCGCTTCGGCCTCCGCCTCGATGCCCTGCACCACCCGTGAACAGAACGGATTGGTGATATCGGAAATCAGCACCAGCAACATGTTGCTTTGCGCGGTACGCAGCTGGCGCGCCAGCAGGTTGGGCTGGTATTCGCACACATTAATTGCGGCCAGCACCCGTTTACGCGTATCTGGCCGGACGCCAGGATGCTGGTTCAACACCCGTGAAACCGTGGCTTTCGACACGCCCGCGAGGCGCGCAACTTTCTCAATCGACATGGAGGCCAGTACCGCTGTAAAAGGGGGAAAAAATCAAGACGAGATCAATACCACAGTCGGCATGTGAGCGCCTGACATATTTGTTCCGAACCAGCGGTTTTGTATTTGCACTTTTTGCATAGCGTTAACCGATGTTGATCTAAGAACCGATTTTTATTAGGGATAATTTTTAATTCCTTTATGAAATCATTGCTGCTGGCGACACTGCCGTCACGACTCAACATTGGGGTGCATGATGATGGCAGTAACCAAAACAATTAGCGCGGTAGCAGCCGCGTTAGCGCTGATGACCTTTCAGGCGCAGGCGGTGGACGTCACCGTCGCGTATCAAACTTCTGCGGAACCGGCGAAAGTCGCGCAGGCGGACAACACCTTTGCCAAAGAGAGCGGCGCGAAAGTCGACTGGCGCAAGTTCGACAGCGGCGCCTCCGTGGTGCGTGCGTTAGCCTCCGGCGACGTGCAGATCGGCAATATTGGCTCCAGCCCGCTGGCGGTGGCGGCCAGCCAGCAGGTGCCGATTGAGGTGTTCCTGCTCGCCTCGCAGCTCGGTAACTCTGAAGCGCTGGTGGTGAAGAAAAACATCACCAAACCGGAAGATCTGATCGGCAAACGCATCGCCGTGCCGTTTATCTCCACCACCCACTACAGCCTGCTGGCGGCGCTCAAACACTGGGGCATCAAGCCGGGGCAGGTACAAATCATCAACCTGCAGCCGCCGGCGATTATCGCGGCCTGGCAGCGCGGCGACATTGACGGGGCCTACGTGTGGGCACCGGCCGTGAACGAACTGGAAAAAGACGGCACCGTGCTGACCGACTCCGAAAAAGTGGGCCAGTGGGGCGCGCCAACGCTCGACGTGTGGGTCGTGCGCAAAGACTTCGCCGAGAAACATCCTGAGGTGGTGAAAGCCTTCGCCAAAAGCGCGATTGACGCCCAGCAGCCGTACATCAGTAACCCGGATGAATGGCTGAAGCAGCCCGCCAACCTGGAAAAACTTTCCCGCCTGAGCGGCGTGCCGGAAGCGGACGTGCCGGGGCTGGTGAAGGGCAATACCTATCTGACCCCCGCGCAGCAGGTGCAGCAGCTGACCGGGCCGGTAAACAAAGCGATTGTTGATACCGCCACCTTCCTGAAAGAGCAGGGCAAAGTGCCGGCGGTAGCGACGGATTACAGCCAGTACGTGACCGATCGTTTTGTGAAATAAGGAGTCCGCCATGCTGAATATTACAAATCTGTCTGCTGATTACGGTGGCAAACCCGCGCTGGAGGAGATCAACCTGACGCTGGACAGCGGTGAACTGCTGGTGGTGCTGGGCCCGTCCGGGTGCGGAAAAACCACGCTGCTGAATCTGATCGCCGGGTTTGTCGCCCTTATCAGCATGGCACCATTCAGCTGGAAGGCAAAAAGGTGGAAGGCCCGGGCGCCGAGCGCGGCGTGGTCTTCCAGAATGAAGGCCTGCTCCCGTGGCGCAACGTGCAGGAAAACGTGGCGTTTGGGCTGCAGCTTGCGGGCATCGGCAATCGTGAACAGCGGCTGGAAACGGCGCGGGCGATGCTGAAAAAAAGTGGGGCTGGAAGGCGCGGAAAAACGCTTTATCTGGCAGCTTTCCGGCGGCCAGCGACAGCGCGTCGGGATTGCCCGCGCGCTGGCCGCGAATCCGCAGCTGTTGCTGCTGGACGAGCCGTTCGGGGCGCTGGACGCCTTCACCCGCGAGCAGATGCAAACCCTGCTGCTGCGCCTCTGGCATGAGACGGGCAAGCAGGTGCTGTTGATTACCCACGATATCGAAGAGGCGGTGTTTATGGCCACCGAGCTGGTGCTGCTCTCGCCGGGGCCGGGCCGCGTGCTGGAGCGCTTGCCGCTGGATTTCGCCCGCCGCTACGTCGCGGGGGAACCCGTGCGCAGCATCAAATCCGATCCGCTGTTTATCGAACAGCGTGAGTACGTTTTAAGCCGCGTGTTTGAACAGCGGGAGGCCTTTCTCATGAGCATCGTCTTCAGTGAAAAAACGCGCCGCACGCGTCTGGCGCTGCGCTGGCCTTTCTCACGTCAAATCACGTTGAGCGTCGCTGAGCGCTGGCCGTGCTGCTGCTGGTGTGGTGGGCAGGTGACTGCGCTGCGGCTGATTCCGCCCGCTGTTTCTGCCGCCGCCGGGACAGGTGCTGGCCAAACTCATTACCATCGCCGGGCCGCAGGGCTTTATGGATGCCACGCTCTGGCAGCACTTAGGTGCCAGCCTGGCGCGTATTCTGGTGGCGCTGCTGGCGGCGGTGATTATCGGCATTCCGGTGGGGATTGCGATGGGGCTGAGCCCGACGGTGCGCGGCATCCTCGACCCGCTGATTGAGCTTTACCGTCCGGTGCCGCCGCTGGCCTATCTGCCGCTGATGGTGATCTGGTTCGGCATCGGTGAAACGTCAAAAATCCTGCTGATTTATCTGGCGATTTTCGCCCCGGTGGCCATGTCGGCGCTGGCGGGCGTGAAGAGCGCCCAGCAGGTGCGGATCCGCGCGGCGCAGTCGCTGGGAGCCAGCCGCAGGCAGGTGCTGCGTTTCGTGATTTTACCGGGCGCGCTGCCGGAGATTTTAACCGGGCTGCGCATCGGCCTCGGCGTGGGCTGGTCCACGCTGGTGGCGGCGGAGCTGATTGCGGCCACGCGCGGCCTGGGGTTTATGGTGCAGTCGGCGGGAGAGTTCCTGGCGACTGACGTGGTGCTGGCAGGGATCGCGGTGATCGCCGCGATCGCCTTTGGATTAGAACTGGGGCTGCGCGCGTTACAGCGCCGTCTGACGCCCTGGCATGGAGAAATACAATGAGTGAACGTCTGACCATTACCCCGCTGGGGCCGTACATTGGCGCGCAGGTGTCGGGCCTGGATGTGACCCGTCCGCTGAGCGATAACCAGTTTGAGCAGCTGTACCACGCGGTGCTGCGCCATCAGGTGGTGTTCCTGCGCGAGCAGGCGATCACCCCGCAGCAGCAGCGCGCGCTGGCCCTGCGCTTTGGCGATCTGCATATCCACCCGGTCTATCCGCATGCGGAAGGGGTGGAAGAGATTATCGTCCTCGACACCCACAACGATAACCCGCCGGACAACGATAACTGGCATACCGACGTGACCTTTATCGAGACGCCGCCGGCGGGGGCGATTCTGGCGGCGAAGCTGCTGCCGGAGACCGGCGGCGATACGCTGTGGGCCAGCGGGATTGCGGCGTATGAGGCGCTCTCCGCGCCGTTCCGGACGCTGCTGAGCGGGCTGCGGGCGGAGCACGACTTCAAAAAATCGTTCCCGGAGTACAAGTACCGTAAAACGGAAGAGGAACATCAGCGCTGGCAGGAGGCTGTGGCGAAGCATCCTCCGCTGCTGCACCCGGTGGTGCGGACCCATCCGGTCACGGGCAAACAGGCGCTGTTTGTGAACGAAGGGTTCACCACGACGGCATTGTGGACGTGACCGAGAAAGAGAGCGAGGCGCTGCTGGGTTTCCTGTTTGCGCACATCACCAAACCGGAGTTTCAGGTGCGCTGGCGCTGGCAGGAGAACGATCTGGCGATCTGGGATAACCGCGTAACGCAGCATTATGCCAATGCGGACTATCTTCCGCAGCGGCGCATCATGCACCGCGCGACGATTTTGGGGGATGTGCCGGTGTGATTTCGGAGCGTGGATTGCCCTCACCCCAACCCTCTCCCGCCAGCGGGAGAGGGGGCCGACCATGCGTAGCCGGTAAGGCCGATTAAGGTTTGTACCCTCTTCCGTGGGAGGAGGCTGTTCAGGCGCGGGGGGGTTGTTCCCTCTCCCGCGGGGGGGGGCCGCCGTGGGCGGGGGGTTGGTTTGTTCCCTCTCCTGTGGGAGGAGGCTGTTCCAGCGCGGGAGTAAGGTTTTTCCTCTCCCTGGGTCTGCTCCCCCCCCTCTCCCCCTCCCCGCGAGCATCTGCTTCCAGCTGCTCCTGCGCATCCAGCCAGGTCATTTCCGTCTCTTCCAGCGCGGATTTGGCCTGGCTTTGCTTTTGCAGGCAGTCGGTCAATTCGGCCTTACGGCTTTGATCGTACAACCCGCTATCGCCGAGCTTCTCTTCGGCTTGCGCCGAGCTGTGTTCTGCGCCCAGTTTTTCCATCTGCTTTTCCAGCTTGGCGATCTCTTTACGCAGCGGCTGCGTCTGGGTGCGCAGCTCCGCTTCGCGGCGCTTCTGATCTTTACGTGCCTGCGCGCTGTTGGCGTTGTCTTTCGCCGACTCCTCCGGCTGGTTCTCCTGCTTCTGCACGTCCGTCAGCCACTGCTGGTAGTCTTCCAGATCGCCGTCGAACGGTTCGACTTTGCCGTCGTGCACCAGGTAGAGATCGTCGGTGGTGGAGCGCAGCAGGTGACGGTCGTGCGAGACCACCACCAGTGCGCCTTCGAACTCGATCAGCGCTTCGGTCAGCGCCTGACGCATATCGAGATCCAGGTGGTTGGTCGGTTCATCGAGCAGCAGCAGGTTCGGGCGCTGCCAGACGATCAGCGCCAGCACCAGACGGGCTTTTTCGCCGCCGGAGAAACGCTCGGTGTCTTCGGTGACCTTATCGCCCTGGAAGCCGAAGCCGCCGAGGTAGTCGCGCAGCTTCTGCTCCAGCTCCTGCGGCGCCAGGCGCGCCAGGTGCTGCAGCGGCGATTCATCCGCGCGTAAAAATTCCAGCTGATGCTGGGCGAAGTAACCCAGCTTGATGCCTTTCGCCAGGCCGATTTCACCGCTCAGCGGGTCCAGCTCGCCCGCCAGCAGTTTGATCAGCGTCGATTTACCGGCGCCGTTGCGCCCCAGCAGGCCAATGCGCGAACCCGGCACCAGGTTGAGCTTGATGGAGTCGAGAATAATGCGGTCGGCATAGCCCGCGCTGACTTTTTCCATTTTCAGCAGCGGGTTCGGCAGGCTTTCCGGCGCGCGGAAGCTGAAGTGGAACGGGTTGTCGACGTGCGCCGGGGCGATCAGCTCCATGCGCTCCAGCATCTTGATGCGGCTCTGCGCCTGCTTGGCTTTGGTGGCCTTCGCCTTGAAGCGATCCATAAAGCTTTGCAGGTGCGCCACGCGCTGCTGCTGGCTTTCGTACATGGACTGCTGCTGGGCCAGTTGGGTTGCGCGCTGGCGCTCGAACGAGCTGTAGTTGCCGGTGTACTCGAACATCGTTTGCTGTTCGATATGAATGATTTTGTCCACCACCGGGTCGAGGAAGTCGCGGTCGTGGGAGATCAGAATCAGCGTGCCCGGATAGCTCTTCAGCCACTTCTCCAGCCAGATCACCGCATCGAGATCGAGGTGGTTGGTCGGTTCATCGAGCAGCAGCAGGTCGGAGCGGCAGATCAGCGCCTGCGCCAGGTTGAGGCGCATACGCCAGCCGCCGGAGAAGTCGCTCACCGGGCGTTCCAGCTGTTCGTTGCTGAAGCCCAGGCCGTGCAGCAGGCTGGAGGCGCGGGAGCGAATGGTCCACGCGTCGATGGCGTCCAGCTTGCCGTGCAGCGGTGGCGATGGCGTGGCCGTCGTTGCGCTCGTTAGCGCCGTTAAGTTCCGCCTCGAGCTTACGGTATTCGCGGTCGCCGTCGATAACATAGTCGAGTGCCGGTTCGCTCAGCGCCGGCGTCTCCTGGTTCACCCAGGCCAGCTGCCAGTTGCCGGGAAAGGTGAAGTTGCCGCCATCCGCGCTAATCTCGTTTTTCAGCAGCGCCAGCAGCGTGGATTTACCGCAGCCGTTTTTGCCCACCAGACCCACTTTTTGGCCCGGGTTGATGGTGGCCGTGGCGTTATCCAGCAGGACGCGCACGCCGCGACGAATTTGTAACGAGGAGAAAACAATCATAGAAGCGCCGTATGTTCCGACTATGTTAATTTGTCATTATGATAATGTAAGGTGTGGGCCATTTTCCGCACCGGGCCGCCATGGTAGCCCAAAACAACGACGATACACAAAAACAGAAACAAGACCGGGAGGGGAATGATGTCTCAGCCGCCCAAAGTGTTGCTGCTGTATGCCCATCCGGAATCTCAGGACTCGGTGGCAAACCGGGTTTTGCTTCAGCCGGCCACGCAGCTGGACCACGTCACGGTGCACGATCTCTACGCGCACTATCCTGATTTCTTTATTGATATTCCTTACGAGCAGGAACTGCTGCGTCAGCATGACGTGATTGTGTTCCAGCATCCGCTTTATACCTACAGCTGTCCGGCGCTGCTCAAAGAGTGGCTGGACCGCGTGCTGTCGCGGGGCTTTGCCAGCGGGGTGGGGGGCAATCAGCTGGCGGGAAAGTACTGGCGTAGCGTGATTACCACCGGTGAACCGGAGAGGGCTTATCGCCACGACGGCCTGAACCGCTACCCGATGAGCGACATTCTGCGGCCGTTCGAGCTGACGGCGGCAGATGTGCCGTATGCACTGGATGAGCCCGATTATTGTCTACTGGGCGCGGCGTCAGGATCCGAAAGAACTGGGCAAGGCCACGCCAGAGCCTACGGTGAATGGCTGGCGTCACCGATTCCGGCAGGAGGTCGTTAATGGAAGGATCGAATTTGCTCCTCGCCGGGGTGCTGTTTTTATTTGCGGCCGTCGTCGCGGTGCCGCTTGCCGCGCGGATTGGTATCGGTGCGGTGCTGGGTTATCTGCTGGCGGGGATCGCCATTGGCCCCTGGGGACTGGGATTCATCAGCGATGTGGATGAGATTCTTCACTTCTCCGAGCTGGGCGTGGTGTTCCTGATGTTCATCATCGGCCTGGAGCTGAACCCTTCTAAATTGTGGCAGCTCCGACGCTCCATCTTTGGCGTGGGTGCCGCGCAGGTGTTGTTCAGCGCCGCGATTCTGGGGGTGGCCTGTTAATGCTGACGCACTTCGCCTGGCAGGCGGCGGTGATTGGCGGGATAGGCCTTGCGATGTCGTCGACGGCGATGGCGCTGCAGCTGATGCGCGACAAAGGCATGAACCGCAACGAAGCCGGTCAGCTGGGCTTTTCGGTGCTGCTGTTCCAGGATTTGGCGGTGATCCCGGCGCTGGCGCTGGTGCCGCTGCTGGCGGGCTCCGGCGACGACCACTTCGACTGGGCGAAAATCGCCATGAAGGTGCTGGCCTTCGCGGGCATGCTGATTGGCGGGCGTTTCCTGCTGCGTCCGGTGTTCCGCTTTATTGCCGCGTCCGGCGTGCGCGAGGTGTTTACCGCCGCGACGCTGCTGCTGGTGCTGGGGTCGGCGCTGTTTATGGATGCGCTGGGGCTGTCGATGGCGCTCGGGACCTTTATCGCCGGGGTGCTGCTGGCGGAGAGTGAATACCGCCACGAGCTGGAAATTGCCATCGATCCGTTTAAAGGGCTGCTGCTAGGCCTGTTCTTTATTTCGGTGGGGATGGCGCTCAACCTTGGCGTGCTCTATACCCATCTGCTGTGGGTTGTGGTGAGCGTGGCCATCCTGGTGGCGGTGAAAACGCTGGTGCTCTACGTCCTGGCGCGCATTTACGGCCTGCGCAGTTCGGAACGCATGCAGTTTGCCAGCGTGTTGAGCCAGGGAGGCGAGTTCGCGTTTGTGCTGTTCTCTACCGCCTCCTCCCAGAAGCTGTTTAAAGACGATCAGATGGCGCTGTTGCTGGTGACGGTCACGCTGTCGATGATGACCACGCCGCTGCTGATGCAGGTGGTGGATAAACTGCTGTCGCGCCGCCTGAATCCGCCAGACGATGAAGACGAAGCGCCGTGGGTGGAGGATGATAAGCCGCAGGTGATCGTGGTGGGCTTTGGCCGTTTTGGACAGGTGATCGGGCGTTTGCTGATGGCGAACAAAATGCGCATTACCGTGCTGGAGCGGGATATCAGCGCGGTCAACCTGATGCGCAAATACGGCTACAAGGTTTACTACGGCGATGCGACTCAGCTCGAGCTGCTGCGCTCGGCGGGGGCGGAGAAGCGGCAGAGTCCATCGTCATTACCTGTAACGATCCGGAAGACACGATGAAGCTGGTGGAGCTGTGCCAGCAGCATTTCCCGCATCTGCATATTCTGGCGCGTGCGCGGGGACGTGTTGAAGCTCACGAATTGTTGCAGGCGGGTGTGAAACACTTCTCCCGTGAGACGTTCTCCAGTGCGCTGGAGCTGGGGCGCAAGGCGCTGATCTCGCTGGGCATGCATCCGCATCAGGCGCAGCGTGCCCAGATGCACTTCCGCCGGCTGGATATGCGGATGCTGCGCGAGCTGATGCCGGTCCATACCGATACGGCGCAGATCTCCCGCGTGCGGGAAGCGCGTCGCGAGCTGGAGGAGATCTTCCAGCGCGAGATGCAGCAGGAACGACGCCAGCTCGATGGCTGGGATGAATTTGAATAAAGGGTAACGAAAGATGGCTGTACGTAAACGCTTTATCGCGGGTGCAAAATGCCCGACCTGCCAGGCGCAAGATACCCTGGCGATGTGGCGGGAAAATAATATTGATGTTGTTGAGTGTGTTAAGTGCGGTCACCAGATGCGTGAGGCCGACAAAGAGGCCCGCGATCACGTTCGCAAAGAAGAGCAAGTTATCGGGATTTTTCATCCGGACTAGCGATATGCCCTGAGTTTTTTTAAGCTAAAGGGTACACAGGTGCAGATTTCCGCTACAATCTGCGCCAGCAATTTTCCCACGCTCAGGAGATATCATGAAAGTAGCAAAAGACCTGGTGGTCAGCCTGGCCTATCAGGTACGTACAGAAGACGGTGTGTTGGTTGATGAGTCTCCGGTGAGTGCGCCGCTTGACTACCTGCATGGTCACGGTTCCCTGATTTCCGGCCTGGAAAACGCGCTGGAAGGTCATGAAGTTGGCGACAAATTTGACGTTGCTGTAGGCGCGAACGACGCTTACGGTCAGTATGACGACAACCTGGTTCAGCGCGTTCCTAAAGACGTGTTCATGGGCGTTGACGAACTGCAGGTTGGCATGCGCTTCCTGGCAGAAACCGACCAGGGCCCGGTTCCAGTTGAAATCACCGAAGTGGAAGATGACCACGTCGTGGTTGACGGCAACCACATGCTGGCTGGCCAGAACCTGAAGTTCAACGTAGAAGTTGTTGCGATCCGTGAAGCGACCGAAGAAGAGCTGGCTCATGGCCACGTTCACGGTGCGCACGGTCACGACCATGACCACGATCACGGCCACGATGGCTGCTGCGGTGGTCACGGCCACGACCATGGTCATGATCACGACCACGGTAAAGGTGGTTGCGGTAACGGCGGTTGCGGCTGCCACTAAGGCGTAAAAAGCCACGCGGGTCCCTTTTTACGCCTCAATAATGAGGAGGTGGCGTCTCTTCCGACTGAGAGGCAATGTTCGACGGCTGCGTAGCCTTCAGCTTTTCCGTCAGCAGGCGCATATGATCCCGCAGTTTCGCCATTTCGAGCTCATGTGCGGTCACGGTCTGGTTTAGCTCTTCGATGGTGATGTCCTGAAAAGCCAGGCGGCTTTCCAGCTCAGCCATTCTCGCTTCTATTGTTGTATCCTTCATCATTCACCTCCGTTTATCTTGTCGGGCGTGATTCTACGGTCTTTCGTGTCAGAATCACCTGATATTTCACCTTCGGTCTGGCGTAGTTGCATTGAGTTTATCCTCGCGTTGCGCCTATATCTCTGGCAAGAAACTTATTTAAACAAAAATAGTCTGAAAAGTTGACCGAGTAATTACACTGTCTGTAGTTTTCTCTACTGCAACGTTTTATAGTACGTCACTCATTTACGTTTAACGCTGGGGTGAGAGTCCCCAGGCCCTGGAGATATGGATGAAATCACTGTTTAAAGTAACGCTGCTGGCGACCACGATGGCTGTTGCGCTGAACGCGCCGCTGTCATTCGCTGCTGATACTGCTGCGAAGCCTGCTGACACTGCAGACAGCAAAGCGGCGTTCAAAAATGACGACCAGAAATCCGCCTACGCACTGGGCGCATCTCTGGGTCGTTACATGGAAAACTCTCTGAAAGAACAAGAGAAACTGGGCATCAAACTGGATAAAGCTCAGCTGATCGCGGGCGTTCAGGACGCATTTGCAGATAAGAGCAAGCTGTCTGACCAGGAAATTGAACAGACTCTGCAGGCGTTCGAAGCGCGTGTGAAGGGCGCCGCGCAGACCAAGATGGACGCGGACGCTAAAGACAACGAAGCGAAAGGCAAAGCCTACCGCGATGCCTTTGCTAAAGAGAAGGGTGTGAAAACCTCTTCGACTGGCCTGGTGTACAAAATTGAGAAAGAAGGCACCGGCGATGCGCCTAAAGACAGCGACACCGTTGTTGTGAACTACAAAGGTACGCTGATCGACGGTAAAGAGTTCGATAACTCTTACACCCGTGGTGAGCCGCTCTCCTTCCGTCTGGACGGCGTGATCCCGGGCTGGACTGAAGGCCTGAAAAACATCAAGAAAGGCGGCAAGATCAAGATGGTTATCCCACCGGATCTGGCCTATGGCAAAACCGGCGTTCCGGGTATCCCTGCCAACTCTACGCTGGTCTTTGACGTAGAGCTGCTGGACATCAAACCGGCACCGAAAGCGGATGCCAAGGCAGACGCACCGGCTGACGATAAAGCCGCTGCTGCTAAGAAGTAATGCTGAAAAAAAACCGCCGCCTTTAAGGCGGCGGTTTTTTATTGTGGGGCAGATATAATTAACACTGGAAAGCGTTAGGCACGCTGTATTAATTTAGTTGTCCGTGTAGATAATGAGCCTGCCCTGAAAACCTAACGACAGGCTCCTGAAAAGGAGTGTTTTTTTCATGTCCAGGTCGCTTTTAACCAACGAAACCAGTGAACTTGATTTACTGGATCAACGTCCTTTCGATCAGACCGACTTCGATATTCTGAAATCCTATGAAGCGGTGGTGGACGGGTTAGCGATGCTCATTGGCTCCCACTGCGAAATCGTATTGCACTCCCTGCAAGATCTGAAGTGTTCCGCCATCCGCATTGCGAATGGTGAGCATACTGGCCGTAAAATTGGTTCGCCAATTACCGACCTTGCATTGCGTATGCTGCATGACATGACCGGCGCGGACAGCAGCGTCTCCAAATGCTACTTCACCCGCGCCAAAAGCGGCGTGCTGATGAAGTCAGAAACCATCGCGATTCGAAACCGCGAGCATCGGGTGATTGGCCTGCTGTGCATCAACATGAACCTTGATGTGCCGTTCTCGCAGATCATGAGCACCTTTATTCCGCCGGAAACGCCGGATGTTGGCTCTTCCGTTAACTTTGCCTCCTCCGTCGAAGATCTGGTGACGCAGACGCTGGAGTTCACCATTGAAGAGGTGAATGCCGATCGCAACGTCTCGAACAACGCCAAGAATCGTCAGATCGTGCTCAATCTCTATGAGAAAGGCATTTTCGATATTAAAGACGCCATCAACCAGGTGGCCGATCGTCTGAACATCTCCAAGCACACGGTCTATCTCTATATTCGCCAGTTCAAAAGCGGTGATTTCCTGGGACAAGACAAGTAATGCGTTTTGCGTTAATGGTGACAGGCCCGGCGTACGGGACTCAGCAGGCCAGCAGCGCGCTGCAGTTTGCGCATGCGCTGCTGGCGGCCGGACATGAGCTGGCGAGCGTCTTCTTCTATCGGGAAGGGGTGTATAACGCGAACCAGTTTACGTCACCGGCGAGCGATGAGTTTGACGTGGTGCGCGGCTGGCAGGCACTAAACGAAAAGCAGGGCGTAGAACTGCATATCTGCGTCGCGGCGGCACTGCGCCGCGGCGTGACAGATGCAACCGAAGCCGCGCGTCTTGGTTTATCGGGTTCTAACCTGCAGCCCGGTTTTTCGTTAAGTGGCCTGGGTGCGCTGGCACAGGCGGCGTTAACCTGCGACAGAGTGGTGCAATTCTGATGAAGCGCGTGGCATTTGTTTTTACGTCTGCGCCGCACGGCAGCGCTTCCGGCCGCGAAGGGCTGGATGCGTTACTTGCGACGTCCGCGCTGACCGAAGATATCGGCGTCTTCTTTTTGGGCGACGGGGTGTTTCAGCTTCTGGCGGGGTCAGCAGCCACAGGCCATTCTGGCGCGGGATTACATCGCGACCTTCAAAGTGCTGCCGCTGTACGACATCGAAACCCTGTATGTCTGTCGGCGTTCGCTGCTGGCACGCTGGCCAGGAGCTTGCACGGCAGACGCCTTTCGTGCTGGATGTGACAGTCCTGTCTTCTGCTGCATTGCGCGAACACCTTTCCCACTACGACACCGTTCTGACTTTCTGAGGCTGCCATGCTCCATACTCTGAGCCATTCACCATGGCAATGTGATATCGACGCGTTACTGAGTATGCTGCGCGACGGTGATGACCTGCTGCTGATTCAGGACGGCGTGCTTGCCGCACTGGAAGGCAGTCGTTTCGT
>JBCNOY010000018.1:0-6857 GCA_039593615.1 Enterobacterales bacterium
CTCAGAGCACGGCTGACAGGGAGCGCAGCATGGAACGCAGTGAAAGGATTATCAGGCTGACTTACGTCTGGGGTTTAAGCGGTGAGCGCGCCCGTCAGTTCATCATGGGCGGCTGTTTGGCAGCCAGCGCAGGCATTGAGGCGACGCGTGGCTGCAGGAGCACGGGCTGGACGACACGCAAAGCAGGCTGCACGTTTCGTTGCCTTCTGGTCCAGCGTGAGCTGGGGAACGTAGCCTGATATGGCTTGAGCAGCCGGGACATCATTTATTAACGGCCAACCGATGCCCTTTATCCCGCCCGTTTGCGCGAAATCGCCTGATTATCCGCGCTGCGCTTTATTCTATAAAGGGTAACCTCTGGAGTCGCTTAACCCCGTTCAGCTGGCGGTGGTTGGCAGTCGTGCGCCGTCATGGTACGGCGAGCGATGGGGGAAAAACTGGTGCGAACAACTTTCACAAAGTGGTTTCACGATCACCAGCGGGCTGGCCTGCGGTATTGACGGCGTTGCCCACAGCGCGGCGCTGTCAGTTAAAGGGCGAAGTGTCGCGGTGCTGGGGAACGGTCTTTTTAGCATTTATCCACGCCGGCATCAGGCACTGGCGATGCGGCTTATTGAGTCTGACGGCGCGATAGTGTCTGAGTTTCCGCTTTCCGCGCAGCCCAGGCCGGCAAATTTTCCGCGTCGTAATCGCATTATCAGCGGCCTTAGCAAAGGCGTGCTGGTGGTTGAAGCCGCGCGGCGAAGCGGTTCGCTGGTCACGGCGCGGTGCGCGCTCGAACAGGGGCGAGAAGTCTTCGCCTTGCCAGGCCCGATAGGTAATCCCGGATGCGAGGGACCGCACTGGCTGATTAAGCAGGGGGCAACACCGGTAACGGAAGTCGGGGATATTCTTGAAAATTTGCAATATGGGCTGCAATGGCTGCAGGAAGATCCCGAAAAGCGACAATATTCATCAGATCAGGGAAAGGTGGCATTGCCATTTCCCAAGCTCCTGGCTAACGTAGGAGATGAGGTAACACCTGTTGACGTCGTCGCTGAACGTGCCGGCCAACCTGTGCCAGTAACGGTAGCACAGCTACTCGAACTGGAGTTAGCAGGGTGGATCGCAGCTGTACCCGGCGGCTATGTCCGATTAAGGAGGGCATGCCATGTTCGACGTACTGATGTATTTGTTTGAGACTTACATCCATAACGAAGCAGAAATGCGAGTGGATCAGGACAAATTGACACAGGATCTTACCGATGCGGGGTTTGAGCGGGAAGATATCTACAATGCGTTGATGTGGCTGGAAAAGCTGGCTGATTATCAGGAAGGCCTCGCCGAACCGATGCAGCTTGCTTCTGACCCATTGTCAGTACGCATTTATACCGCAGAAGAGTGTGAACGGCTGGACGCCAGCTGCCGGGGATTCATTTTATTCCTTGAGCAGATTCAGGTGCTGAACCTCGAAACGCGAGAAATGGTGATAGAGCGCGTCATGGCGCTGGATACAGGCAGAATTTGAACTGGAAGATCTCAAATGGGTGATCCTGATGGTTCTGTTTAATATCCCGGGCTGTGAAAATGCCTATCAGCAAATGGAAGAATTACTCTTTGAAGTGAATGAAGGTATGCTGCACTAATTCAATGTGCAGCACCAAGAGTTGTTATGGCCAAATCAGCACTGTTCACGGTGCGCAAAAACGAGCCCTGCCCGCAGTGCGGGGCTGAACTTGTTATTCGTTCCGGGAAACACGGCCCGTTTCTCGGTTGTTCACACTATCCGGAATGTGATTATGTTCGTCCTCTGAAAAGCCAGGCGGATGGACATATCGTTAAAATTCTGGAGGGGCAGCTGTGCCCTCTCTGCGGTGGCGAACTCGCGCTGCGCCAGGGGCGTTTCGGCATGTTTATTGGATGTAGCCGCTACCCGGAATGTGAACATACGGAACAAATTGATAAGCCTGATGAAACGGCAATTGCCTGCCCGCAGTGTCAGCGCGGCCAGCTGGTACAGCGCCGTTCCCGTTATGGTAAGACCTTCCATTCCTGCGATCGCTACCCTGAATGCCAGTTCGTTATCAATTTTAAGCCGGTAGCGGGTGTCTGCCCTCATTGCAATTATCCGCTACTGATAGAAAAGAAAACCGCGCAAGGCATGAAACGCTTCTGCGCCAGTAAACAATGTGGAAAGCCGGTATCCGGCGGATCAATATAGTGAATAATAACCTGCCATCAGGCTCCATTGCGCATGCAGTGGACGTACTGAAAAATGAAGAAGTCATCGCCTATCCAACTGAAGCTGTTTTTGGGGTCGGTTGCGATCCTGACAGCGAGACGGCTGTGAGCCGTCTGCTTGCCCTGAAACAAAGACCCGTCGAGAAAGGGCTGATTTTGATCGCTGCGAATTACGAGCAGCTTAAGCCCTATATTGATGACTCTATGCGAGCCCGAGCGCAGCGCGAGACTATCTTCTCCGCGTGGCCTGGACCGGTCACCTTTGTCTTCCCGGCGCAGCCGACAACGCCGCGCTGGTTAACCGGACGTTTTGATTCCCTTGCCGTTCGCGTCACTGACCATCCGCTGGTGGTTGGAGCTGTGTCTCGCATTTGGTAAACCGCTGGTCTCAACCAGCGCCAACCTGACCGGGCTGCCGCCTTGTCGGACAACCGAAGAAGTGGCGCGAGCAGTTCGGGAATGTTTCCCGGTGTTGCTGTCGGTGAAACGGGAGGGCGCCTGAATCCATCTGAAATTCGCGACGCTTTGACCGGCGAACGTTTTCGCCAGGGGTAATCTCATGGAAACCTATGCTGTTTTTGGTAATCCCATTGCACACAGCAAGTCACCGTTGATCCATCAGCAGTTCGCGGAGCAGCTGCAGATAGATCATCCCTATGGTCGCGTACTGGCGCCAGTGGATGCCTTTATCCCTACGCTGGAGGCCTTTTTCGCCGCGGGGGGCAAAGGCGCGAATGTGACGGTCCCGTTTAAAGAGGAAGCCTTCGAACGTGCGGATGAGCTGACCGAGCGCGCTTCACTGGCTGGTGCAGTCAATACCCTAAAACGGCTTGAGGATGGACGCCTTCTGGGGGACAACACCGACGGGATTGGTTTACTCAGCGATCTGGAACGACTGTCCTTTATCAAGCCCGGGGATCGGATCCTGCTGATTGGTGCGGGTGGCGCATCGCGGGGCGTATTGTTGCCTCTGCTTTCACTGGACTGTGCGCTGGTGATCATTAACCGCACGACAGAACCTTTTCGCGCGCAGAAGAGCTGGCGGCGGTTGTTTGCCCGGCACAGTGGCGGCGATGCCAGCGCGGTGAGCGCTTGATCATCTGGCCGGCGAACGTGAGTTCGATCTTGTCATTAATGCCACGTCCAGCGGCATCAACGGTGAGATCCCGGCGATCCCCGCTTCGCTGGTCAGTGCGCATATGTACTTCTATGACATGTTCTATCAGAAAGGGAAGACGCCTTTCCTGAACTGGTGCGAACAACACGGCGCGAAACAGTTAGCCGATGGGCTGGGAATGCTGGTGGGGCAGGCTGCGCATGCGGTGCTGCTCTGGCACGGCGTGTTGCCTGCGGTCGAGCCGGTCATTGAAAAGCTTAAAGCAGGAGCTTTCGGCGTGAATCAGGCTATTCATTTCCCGGACAGAGAGAGCTGGGATGAGCAGTAAACAAGCGGTCTGTTTTCCGGTGCTGGTGCAGGGTATGCAACTTACCTGTGCCATCCATGGGGAAACGCTGTTGCATCGTTTTGGCGGTTCAGACCCGCTAGCGGTATTTTGCGAAAATCGCTGGGATCTGGAAGAGGAAGCCAGCGATTTAATCCGCGAACAGCAGGAAGACGATCAGGGCTGGGTTTGGTTATCCTGATCCAGATAGTCATTTTTCCATTTTACGTAGTTGTTCGCCGAGTATTTTAATCCTTCGATCTCTGCCTCCTTCAGGGGGCGGATCTGTTTTACCGGGCTTCCCAGATAGAGATAGCCGCTCTCCAGCCGTTTGTTCTGCGGGACCAGGCTGCCGGCACCAATCATTACGTCATCTTCTACTATGACGCCATCCAGCAAAATCGACCCCATGCCAACAAGGACGCGATTGCCGATCGTGCAGCCGTGAAGCATCACTTTATGGCCAACGGTAACATCCTCTCCAATGATGAGGGGATTGCCCTCGGGGTTATAGGAGGATTTGTGCGTGACATGCAGAACGCTACCGTCCTGAATATTGGTGCGTGCACCAATCGCCACATAGTTAACATCTCCCCTGATGGCGACGAGCGGCCAGATGCTGACATCATCGGCCATTCGACATCACCAATGACCACGCTGCTGGCATCGATCATCACGCGATCGCCTTTTTGGGGGAACAGATCTTTATAAGGACGTAATACTGCAGACATATCTACCTCTAAGAATGGCGCTTTTCTGATGACTTTACCGCTAGACTTTGTTGGCTTCCGGTGCAAGGCAAAATACGTCAATATTTAAGCAGATCGGGCGGGATTTCAGCGAAAAGCGCGGAAAATCAGCAGTCGGAAAAAAAGATCTAAAAAATACTTGTGCTAAAAAATTGGGATCCCTATAATGCGCCTCCATCGACACGGCGGATGCGGCAACTCAGCGGTTCAGCAGGGCGTGAAGCGGTTCACCCGGTTGAAGAGAAAAAATCCTGAAATAACGGGTTGACTCTGAAAGAGGAAAGCGTAATATACGCCACCTCGCAACGGGTGAGCGAAAGCCGCGTTGCACTGCTCTTTAACAATTTATCAGACAATCTGTGTGGGCACTCAAAGTGACATGGATTCTTAACGTCTTCGGACAATAAATATGAATACCAAGTCTTCTGAGTGAACAATGCGTAATTCATTACGAAGTTTAATTCGATGAGCATCAAACTTTAAACTGAAGAGTTTGATCCTGGCTCAGATTGAACGCTGGCGGCAGGCCTAACACATGCAAGTCGAACGGCAGCACGGGGGAGCTTGCTCCTTTGGGTGGCGAGTGGCGGACGGGTGAGTAATGCCTAGGAATCTGCCTGGTAGTGGGGGATAACTACTCGAAAGAGTAGCTAATACCGCATACGATCTGAGGATGAAAGCGGGGGACCTTCGGGCCTCGCGCTATCAGATGAGCCTAGATGGGATTAGCTAGTTGGTGGGGTAAAGGCCCACCAAGGCGACGATCCGTAGCTGGTCTGAGAGGATGACCAGCCACACTGGAACTGAGACACGGCCCAGACTCCTACGGGAGGCAGCAGTGGGGAATATTGGACAATGGGCGAAAGCCTGATCCAGCCATGCCGCGTGTGTGAAGAAGGCCTTCGGGTTGTAAAGCACTTTAAGCGGGGAGGAAGGGCAGTAAGTTAATACCTTGCTGTATTGACGTTACCCGCAGAATAAGCACCGGCTAACTCCGTGCCAGCAGCCGCGGTAATACGAAGGGTGCAAGCGTTAATCGGAATTACTGGGCGTAAAGCGCGCGCAGGCGGTTTGTTAAGTCGGATGTGAAATCCCCGGGCTCAACCTGGGAACTGCATTCGAAACTGGCAGGCTAGAGTATGGTAGAGGGGGGTAGAATTCCACGTGTAGCGGTGAAATGCGTAGAGATGTGGAGGAATACCGGTGGCGAAGGCGGCCCCCTGGACCAATACTGACGCTCAGGTGCGAAAGCGTGGGGAGCAAACAGGATTAGATACCCTGGTAGTCCACGCCGTAAACGATGTCGACTAGCCGTTGGGGCCTTTGAGGCTTTAGTGGCGCAGCTAACGCGTTAAGTTGACCGCCTGGGGAGTACGGTCGCAAGATTAAAACTCAAAGGAATTGACGGGGGCCCGCACAAGCGGTGGAGTATGTGGTTTAATTCGATGCAACGCGAAGAACCTTACCTGGCCTTGACATGCCGAGAACTTTCCAGAGATGGATTGGTGCCTTCGGGAACTCGGACACAGGTGCTGCATGGCTGTCGTCAGCTCGTGTCGTGAGATGTTGGGTTAAGTCCCGCAACGAGCGCAACCCTTGTCCTTAGTTGCCAGCGGTTCGGATGGGCACTCTAAGGAGACTGCCGGTGACAAACCGGAGGAAGGTGGGGATGACGTCAAGTCATCATGGCCCTTACGGGCAGGGCTACACACGTGCTACAATGGTCGGATACAAAGGGTTGCCAACCCGCGAGGGGGAGCTAATCTCATAAAACCGATCGTAGTCCGGATTGCAGTCTGCAACTCGACTGCATGAAGTCGGAATCGCTAGTAATCGCGGATCAGAATGCCGCGGTGAATACGTTCCCGGGCCTTGTACACACCGCCCGTCACACCATGGGAGTGGGTTGCACCAGAAGTAGCTAGCCTAACCGCAAGGAGGACGGTTACCACGGTGGGATTCATGACTGGGGTGAAGTCGTAACAAGGTAGCCGTAGGGGAACCTGCGGCTGGATCACCTCCTTACCTTGAAGATCCACCTTCCCGCGTAAGTTGAGCTCACACAGATTGTCTGATGAACTTAGAGAATTGGGCTGTAGCTCGGTGGTTAGAGCACCCTGATAAGGGTGGGGTCGTGGTTCATCACCAGACCACCTTGTTGCGCGTTAGGAGGTTGGGGGCTATAGCTCAGCTGGGAGAGCGCCTGCTTTGCACGCAGGAGGTCATCGGTTCGATCCCGCTTGGCTCCACCATCAACGAACCCGCGTTGAGACAACTTCAGAATGCATTTACTGAATGCATTGCGAAGTTATTGCTCTTTAACAATCCGGAACAAGCTGAAAATTGAAACGACACGTCGTGTTCATTCTCCGTAATAAGAATGAAATTTACGATGTGTTCGGGTCTCTCAAATGCTTGCAGTCTGCAGCGTTGCAAAACGCCTGTG
>JBCNOY010000019.1:0-4855 GCA_039593615.1 Enterobacterales bacterium
GGGGAGAAAGGCCATCTCGAAACAGGTGAGGGCTTTTTTGTTTTCCGCGGTGACCTTTCTGCGCATAAAAACGGTCAGTAAAAGCCACAGGCCCGGTAAGGAAAAGCCCAGCGCCATAGCTGGCAAGGGCTGAATGATGCGGCGATAACGATCGATTAATGAATCACCTGCGACAGGAATGCTCGCGTACGTTCTGACTTCGGATGCGCAAAGAACTCATCCGGTGGCGCCTGCTCAACAATCTCCCCGCGATCCATAAAGATCACCCGGTCGGCCACGGTTCGCGCAAAGCCCATCTCATGCGTCACGCACAGCATGGTCATGCCGGATTGTGCCAGCCCAATCATGGTATCCAGAACCTCTTTCACCATTTCCGGATCGAGCGCTGATGTCGGTTCATCAAACAGCATAATTTTCGGTTTCATGCACAGCGAGCGGGCGATAGCCACACGCTGCTGCTGGCCGCCCGATATCTGGCCAGGGAACTTATTCGCATGCTCGGCGATACGCACGCGCTCCAGGTAGTGCATTGCCAGCGCCTCGGCTTCCTTTTTCGGCATCTTCCGTACCCAAATCGGTGCAAGCGTACAGTTCTGCAGAACGGTCAGGTGCGGAAACAGATTGAAGTGCTGAAAGACCATTCCCACTTCCTGACGCACGCGTTCGATATTGCGGATATCTTCATTCAGCTCGATACCATCAACCACGATGCGTCCTTGCTGATGCTCTTCAAGATGGTTAATGCAGCGAATGGTTGTGGATTTCCCGGAGCCGGAAGGGCCGCACAGGACAATGCGTTCGCCCTGCTTGACCTTGAGATTAATGTCCTTCAGGACATGAAACTGTCCGTACCATTTGTTCACGTTTTCCAGCGTAATCATCGCGTCGGCGGGTGTCATAGTTATTTGGCTCATAATTTCCTCAGTGCGGTGTACGCCCGGTGTTAAAGCGCTTTTCCAGATGCTGGCTGTAGCGCGACATGCTAAAACAAAAGATCCAGTAGATCAGGGCAGCAAAGACATATCCTTCGGTGGACATACCCAGCCAGACAGGGTCAACGGTTGCCTGCTGCACGCTGCTGAAGAGATCGAACAAGCCGATGATGATCACCAGGCTGGTATCCTTGAAGAGGGCAATGATCGTGTTGACCAGACCCGGGATGACCAGCTTGAGTGCCTGCGGAAGAATGACCAGCCCCTGCGTTTTCCAGTAGCCGAGCGCCAGTGATTCCGCCGCTTCGTACTGGCCTTTAGGCAACGCCTG
Source organism: Enterobacterales bacterium (assembly GCA_039593615.1). GTDB lineage: Bacteria > Pseudomonadota > Gammaproteobacteria > Enterobacterales > Enterobacteriaceae > Enterobacter. The sequence goes on from JBCNOY010000019.1 coordinate 1,264, forward strand.
CAGACCACCGCGCACCACTTCAGCGACATAGGCGGACTGGAAGAGAATCACCCCGACCAGGGCACGGATCAGTTTGTCGATGGTGGTGCCTTCTGCCATAAACAGCGGCAGCATGACCGACGACATAAACAGAACGGTGATAAGCGGTACGCCGCGCCAGAACTCAATGAAGATAACGGAGAGCACGCGGACGATCGGCATTTTTGAACGTCGCCCCAGAGCAAGTAGAATCCCCCACGGCAGAGCACCGGCTATCCCCACTGATGCGATAATCAACGTCAGCGTCAGCCCGCCCCACTGGCGTGTTTCAACGCGTTCCAGCCCCAGAAAACCGCCATAGAGCAGCACCCAGACAATAATCGGATAAACCACCGCCCAGACGGCAATATAGCGTCCACGGTGAGGCAGCTTTTTCCAGAACATGACTGCGACAGAGAGCAGGCCGATAACCAGCGCCAGATTAATCCGCCAGCGCTGTTCATGGGGATACAATCCATACATGAACTGGCCGAAGCGCTCATGAATAAACACCCAGCAGGCGCCGGCTTTTGTACAGTCTGCTCGGGTTGAACCGACCCAGTTGGCCTGTAAAAACGCCCAGTTCAGCAGAGGAATCAATTCCCACATGAGCCACAGGCAGACAATCGTCAGCAGGCTGTTACTCCAGCTGGAGAACAGATTCTTACGCGCCCAGAGAATGAAACGTCCACCTGTCGAGTTGGCAGGGCGCGAGGAGTGCGACAGTATCGCTTTTGTCATCATAAATCCTTAGCGCTCGACCAGTGCTATACGACGGTTATAGAGGTTCATCAGCAGTGAAATTACCAGGCTGATGATCAGATAGACAGACATGGTGATGGCGATGGTTTCAATGGCTTGTCCGGTCTGGTTAAGCACGGTTCCGGCGAAGAGTGACACCATATCCGGATAGCCAATAGCGGCGGCCAGCGACGAGTTTTTGACGATGTTGAGATACTGGCTGGTCAGCGGCGGAATGATGACCCGTAAAGCCTGCGGAATGATGACCTGGCGAAGCGTCACCGGGTATGGGGTAATCCCAGTGAGCGTGCCGCTTCGTGCTGCCCATGCGGTACGGCCTGGATCCCGGCACGGATAATCTCAGCGATAAAGGCGGAGGTATAAATCGACAGCGCCAGCGTCAGCGCCGCCAGTTCGGGAATTAATACCATTCCGCCCTGGAAGTTAAAGCCTCGCAGATGGGGAACATCCCAGTGCAACGCGGCGCCAAACAGCCAGTGTGCGACCAGCGGCAGGCTAACGATCAGGACCGGCCGCAGTGGGCCAGGTTCTGCGAAGCTGACCGGTTTTGATCTGATGCTTGCGGTTAAAACGGAACAGCGCGGCGCTGGCGGCGATGGCAATCGCCAGCGCGATCAGGAATGGCCAGGCTCGCCGGGTGCGATACTCCGGCGGGGAAGGAATGGACAACCCACGGTTGCTCAGGAAAAACAGCTCAAACGCGTCGACGGCCTGACGGGGGCCGGGCAGGTTACGCAGTACGGCGAAATACCAGAAGAAGATCTGCAGCAGCGGCGGGATATTGCGGAACGTCTCGATATAAACCGTCGACAGCTTCCGCAGGAGCCAGTTTTCAGAAAGACGCGCCAGACCAATAAAGAAGCCCAGTATCGACGCGAAGACGATACAAAGCGCCGATACCAGCAGCGTATTCAGTAAACCGACCACGAACACGCGTCCATACGTGTCACCTTCCTGGTAATCAATAAGGTGCTGAACAATGCCAAACCCCGCGCTGCGATCTAAAAACGCGAAACCGGAGGTAATGCCGCGATTATTCAGGTTGGTGATGGTGTTATGGATGAGATACACGGCGATGAGAACAACCGCAACAATAGCAATAATCTGGAATAGCCAGGCGCGGACCGCGGGATGAGAAAAGGATAGCGATCCTTTTACGGCTGAGCGGCGATGGGACATAAAGAAACCTCAGTAACCATGACTCTGGAGTGGGCACTGCAGGAGCAGTGCCCGTTACAGCTATGACTTAACGTACTGGTGGTGCGTACTGAATACCGCCGTTGTTCCAGAGATTGTTCTGGCCGCGTTTGATCTTCAGCGGGCTTTCCGATCCCACGTTGCGTTCAAAGATCTCAGAGTAGTTGCCCACCTGTTTGATGATGTTGTAGGCCCACTTGTTATCCAGCTTCAGATCCTTGCCGAAATCACCTTCTGTACCCAGCAGGTGTGCCATATCCGGGTTGGATGGTTTAGCCGCTTTCTCATCAACGTTTTTCGAGTTGATGCCCATCTCTTCTGCGTTCAGCATGGCGAACAGCGTCCAGCGAACAATGGAGAACCAGTCTTCATCGCCACGACGTACGACCGGGCCGAGAGGTTCTTTGGAGATCACTTCAGGCAGGACAATCCACTCTGCCGGGTTGCTCAGCTTAATGCGTAAGGCATACAGCTGTGACTGGTCAGAGGCCAGCGTGTCGCAACGGCCGGACTCCAGCGCTTTGGCCGATTCATCCGAGCGGTCGAAGGTCACCGGCGTGTATTTCATGTTGTTGGCTTTGAAATAATCGGCCACGTTCAGCTCGGTATCGGTGCCCGCCTGAATACAAACGGTGGCGCCATCCAGCTCTTTGGCGCTTTTCAGGCCCGCTTTATTGTGGGTCAGGAAGCCGATGCCGTCATAATAGGTCACGCCGGCGAAAATGACATCCCCATGCCGCCGTCGCGGGAGGAAGTCCAGGTGGTATTACGGGAGAGCATGTCGACCTCGCCGGACTGCAGCGCCGTAAAGCGTTCTTTCGCGGTCAGCGGGGTGTATTTTACTTTGCTGTCATCACCGAAAACGGCGGCAGCAACGCCACGGCAGACGTCCACATCGATACCGGTAAATTTGCCGTTCGCATCGGCATAAGAGAAGCCAGGCAAACCGTCACTGATACCGCATTGAACAAAACCTTTCTTTTTAACGGCATCCAGTGTCGTTCCCGCATGGGCTTGACCGGCTACGGCAAACATCATGCCTGCAGCGGCCAGGCTGGCTATCATCGTCTTTTTCATAATGCATCCTGTGTGGCGAGATCGTGTGTTGTTATGTTTGCGCGCACTTTACTGTGCGCTTATTTCTTTCTGTGGCGTTTAGCCATCCACGACACTGCAAAGCTGATGCCAGGTTTGCAGAATCCTGAATTCACTGGAAAGATCTTTTAATAAACGGACGTATCCGGAAAGTTGTCGCTACTATCGCGCACCAAAAGGCAGCATGACGAGTCGCCACGATCACAAATAGTGCAAAAAGTTTCACTATATGGAAGCAGTGTGAGCTAACGCTCATGAACAGGTGTACGGCAAAGTGGAATTACCGCTGAAGCGGTTCAGGATCACAAACAAAGCGGGCTGAGGGGCGATCAGGAGGATTTTTTCTGCGCAAAAACAGGGCAGGGCAGCGGCCCTGAGAGAGATGAGCAATCACGCCGGCGATTGCAACTATCGTTACCATTTTGACGATAATCGTTTCACGCGGTGTTAACAGGCGGGAAATACAAACAAAAACGCCAGCCCAAAGGCTGGCGTTATCGCAGCAAGGAACCAGAACGCT
>JBCNOY010000002.1:0-658778 GCA_039593615.1 Enterobacterales bacterium
AGGACGATTTAAAAGATATCGACTCCCAGTAAATGACAACGGCGACCAACAGGTCGCCGTTTTGTTTTCAGCTGGCGACCCGCATGGGCCGCTGTACTGATTATCAGAACGCGTAGTTGAAGTTCGTGCCGTACAGCCAGGCTTTACCTTCAGAGGTAAACTCGTAAGGGCCTTCCTTGAACGTCACTTTCTGACCGTGCATATAAGAAACGCCCGCATCGATGGATGCATTCTCGTTGAACGCATAGGTCGCGCCAGCACTCAGCCAGAAGCGGTCCTGATCCGGAATGGAGATCGAACGTTTGTCTGCCGGAACCGGGCTGTCATCAAATGCGATACCGGTGCGGAAGGTCCAGTTATCATCGTAGTAGTAGGTGGTACCCAGCGCGATGCGATAGGCGTCTTGGAAGCCTTCATCTTTATAGAACAGCGTTTGACCATTGGTGCCGGTCGCTTTCAGCTCCTGGAACTGGCTCCAGCTGGTATAGGCCAGGCTATAGTGGATCGCCCATTGTGGCGCAACGCGGTTGTAACCGGACACTTCCCACATTTCCGGCAGATGCAGCGACAGCGAACCCGGAACTGGTGGCGCCGCTGGTGCCATACGGCAGACCCAGCGCAATCGCCTGCGGCGTGCCGTTAAAGGCGCGCGGGATGCTGCTCTTGTAATCGCCGTCGAAGTCGATTTTCACTTCGGAACGATAGGTGAAGCCCCAACGGTTGTTTTTATCCAGCTCGTACAGGATACCGGCGTTCCAGCCATAGCCCCATTCATCACCTTTCAGGCTGCGCAATTTGGGTATCGCTGGTTTTCGGCAGGCGAGCCGTTTGCTCTCCGGAGTAACGTTCAATTTTGGCATCGGCGTAGACGGCATCAAAGCCCAGACCAAAGCTCCAGTTATCGTTCAGGCGATAAGCACCGCTCAGGTTCAGGTTCAGCGTAGTAAGGTCTGTTTTACCGCCGTATTCACCAGCCGGATTGTAGCTGTTATTGAACTCGGTAGCAAGGCCGTAGTTAGAGGTTACGGATGCTCCCCAGCCAAACTGTTCATTGATAGGTGCAACGAAGTGCAGGTTAGGGACCCATGCTGTTGGGGCAATATTATCCGCTTTAAGGCTCGCACCAGTGAAAGGCGACTTGCCTGATATATTGACATCAGGATCGATATACACCGCACCGATGGAGAAAGAAGGGCGGTCCATCAGGGCATCATGATCAATGCAGGGTTACGACTCGCGTTACCCGCATCATCCGCAATCGCACCTTCCCCGGAATACGCGCGGCCAAGGCCAGAGGAAGAAAATTCGTTTAACTGAAAGCCCGCTGACCATGCGGAAGTGGAGACGAGTGCCACTGCGACTGCCAGCGCAGTCTTGTTGAACAGGGTTTTCTGGCTCATGACCATAACCTCATTGAGTTATTTTTATTCAATAATTGTTACATACCGTAACAGGAGCGCGAAGTGTAGGGTCTGAGGTATGACAGACAAATCAGACCAGTGGCGAGAGTATAGGTCCGACCAGCCTGAAATGTTGCAAGTTTGTTTATTAATATTTTCAAACATGTTTCGTGAAACGAGATCTGGTTGGCAAAATCCTTGCGGTTGTGACCATCGCGACTCACCCAAAAGGGTGGTTTTTGTTTTAGATCATTTTTTAGTGTGATATTGGTCACTTATCCGATTTTGCGCCATTAACGGCGGAAGATAGCCGCGACGTGGCATCCGGCGTACACTTTGCAGCAGAAAATGATCCGATAGTGTTGATTTGCTCGTCAGGAGAATAAACAGGAAACTGATGCTATGAGTAAATGCAGTGCTGATGAAACCCCGGTTTGCTGCTGTATGGATGTTGGCACCATTATGGACAACACCGATTGCACCGCCGTCTTACAGCCGCGTGTTCACCAACCGTGCCGAAGCGGAAGAGACCCTGGCCGCGCTGAGCAAGCGTGCGCGTGATGTTGAATCCGATCCGTGTGAAATCAAGTCGACCTTTACCGAAGTGGAAGGCGGCGTGAAGCTGGACATCGACTTTGTTTTCGCCTGCGAAGCGGAAACCCTGATTTTCCAGCTGGGCCTGCGTTAATCCTTTTTCGCCGCTGCCGACGCCGCTTTTTCGGCAGGGGCGTTTTGCCTCTTTTTCTCTGTGTTAGGCTGCTCGCACTTTTTTCGTTTCCCCGATTGGCTGAATGTAAAAAAATGGTTAAGACTATTATCAGGTCAGACCACTTTGCGTTTGCGAAAATTTTTTACAGGGGAGTGTTATGAGTCAGGCATTACCGCTTATTACCCGTCAGGGCGATCGCATTGCCATAGTCAGTGGATTGCGCACGCCATTTGCGCGTCAGGCAACGGCGTTTCATGGCATACCGGCCGTCGACCTGGGGAAAATGGTAGTGGGGGAGATGCTGGCTCGCAGCGAAATTCCGCCGGAGGTCATCGAACAGCTGGTGTTTGGCCAGGTCGTGCAGATGCCGGAAGCCCCCAACATCGCGCGGGAAATCGTCCTCGGCACCGGGATGAACGTGCATACCGATGCCTACAGCGTCAGCCGCGCCTGCGCAACCAGCTTCCAGGCCGTGGCCAACGTCGCCGAAAGCCTGATGGCGGGCACCATTCGCGCCGGGATTGCGGGCGGGGCGGACTCCTCTTCGGTGCTGCCGATTGGCGTCAGTAAAAAGCTGGCGCGTACGCTGGTGGATGCCAACAAAGCCCGCACGACGGGTCAGAAACTCAAACTCTTCTCGCGTTTACGTCTGCGCGATCTGATGCCTGTGCCCCCTGCCGTGGCGGAATATTCCACCGGCCTGCGCATGGGCGATACCGCCGAGCAGATGGCGAAAACCTACGGCATTACCCGTGAACAGCAGGATGCGCTGGCGCATCGCTCGCACCAGCTTGCGGCAAAGGCCTGGTCGGAAGGCAAACTGACCGACGAGGTGATGACCGCCTATGTGCCGCCCTATCGCGAACCGCTTGCGGAAGATAACAATATTCGCGGCACCTCCAACGCTGGCGGATTACGCCAAGCTGCGCCCGGCGTTTGACCGTCAGCACGGCACGGTGACGGCGGCGAACAGTACGCCGCTGACCGACGGCGCTGCGGCCGTGATCCTGATGACCGAATCCCGCGCGCAAGAGCTGGGCATTACACCGCTGGGTTATTTGCGCAGCTATGCCTTCACCGCCATTGATGTCTGGCAGGACATGCTGCTAGGTCCGGCGTGGGCAACGCCGCTGGCGCTGGATCGCGCGGGGCTGACGCTGGCTGATTTAACCCTGATCGATATGCACGAAGCCTTTGCCGCGCAAACCCTGGCAAACGTCCAGCTGCTGGCAAGCGAGCGTTTCGCGCGCGATGTGCTGGGCCGCGCCCATCGCGGCGCTGCGGCGAAGTGGATCAGAGTAAATTCAACGTGCTGGGCGGTTCCATCGCCTACGGTCATCCGTTTGCCGCCACCGGCGCGCGCATGATCACGCAAACGTTACATGAACTCCGTCGCCGTGGCGGCGGGTTTGGCCTGGTAACTGCCTGTGCGGCGGGCGGCCTTGGCGCGGCAATGGTTCTGGAGGCTGAATAATGGATATGCCATCTGCATTTAATCTGACGGTTCGCCTCGATAACGTGGCCGTTATCACTATTGATGTGCCTGATGAAAAGATGAATACCCTGAAGGCCGAATTTGGCGTTCAGGTGCGCGCGATGCTAAAGCAGATCCGCGACAGAACAAAGCCATTCGCGGCCTGGTGTTTATCTCTGCCAAACCCGACAACTTTATCGCCGGGGCGGATATCAACATGATCGCCCGGGCGCAAAGCGCGCTGGAGGCCGAAGAGCTGGCGCGTCAGGGCCAGCAGGTGATGGCGGAGATCAGCAGCCTGCCGATCCCGGTTATCGCCGCGATCCACGGCGCCTGTCTGGGCGGCGGGCTGGAGCTGGCGCTGGCCTGCCATAGCCGGATTTGTACTGACGATGCGAAAACCATTCTGGGCCTGCCGGAAGTGCAGCTGGGCCTGCTGCCTGGCTCCGGCGGAACGCAACGTCTGCCGCGCCTGGTGGGCGTCAGCACGGCGCTGGAGATGATCTTAACCGGTAAACAGCTGCGCGCCCGTCAGGCGCTGAAAGCCGGTCTGGTCGATGACGTCGTGCCGCAGTCCATTTTGCTGGAGGCCGCCGTTGAGCTTGCGGCTGAAAGGGCGTCAGGCAAGACGTCCTCTGCCGGTTCGCGAGCGCGTGCTGGCCGGCCCGCTGGGCAGAACGCTCCTGTTCAACATGGTGGGCAAAAAGACCGAACAAAAAACCAAAGGCAATTACCCGGCGGCAAAGCGGATCCTGGAAGTGATCGAAACCGGGCTGTCGCAGGGCAGCAGCAGCGGCTATGCCGCGGAAGCGCGAGCCTTTGGCGAACTGGCGATGACGCCGCAGTCGGCGGCGCTGCGCAGCCTCTTCTTCGCCTCCACCGCCGTGAAAAAAGACCCGGGCAGCGAGGCATCGCCTGCGCCGCTGCGTGCCATTGGCGTGCTGGGCGGCGGGCTTATGGGCGGCGGGATCGCTTTTGTTACCGCAAGCAAAGGCAAATTGCCGGTACGCATCAAAGACATTAATCCTAAGGGGATCAACCACGCGCTGCAGTACAGCTGGCAGAACCTTGATCAAAAGGTCAGGCGCCGCCATATCAAGGCAAGCGAGCGTGATAAACGCCAGCAGCAGATGGGGCGCATCAGCGGCGGCACCGATTATCAGGGCTTTTGCGCACCGCGATCTGGTGATTGAAGCGGTGTTTGAGGATCTGGCGCTGAAGCAGCAGATGGTGGCAGACGTTGAGCAGCATTGCGCCCCGCATACCATTTTTGCCTCCAACACGTCGTCATTACCGATTGGCGATATCGCGGCGAAAGCCGCAGCGTCCGGAGCAGGTGATCGGACTGCACTTCTTCAGCCCGGTGGAAAAAATGCCGCTGGTGGAGGTGATTCCACATGGCGGCACGCAGCCGCAGACCCTCGCCACGCCACGGTAGTCAAACTTGCGAAGAAGCAGGGCAAAACGCCGATCGTGGTCGCGGACAAAGCCGGCTTCTACGTCAACCGCATTCTGGCGCCCTATATTAATGAAGCCATGCGGCTGCTGACGGAAGGCGAGAAGATCGAGCACGTCGACGAGGCGCTGGTAAAGTTTGGTTTCCCCGTGGGCCCAATCCAACTTTTGGATGAGGTGGGAATAGACACCGGCACTAAAATTATACCTGTGCTGGAAGCGGCTTATGGCGATCGTTTTAGCCCGCCTGCAAACATTGTTTCTGCAATTTTGAAGGACGATCGCAAAGGCAGAAAAAATGAACGCGGTTTCTATCTTTACGGCGCGAAAGGGCGTAAAAGCAAGAAACAGGTCGACCCTTCGGTTTATGGGCTTATTTCGACCACCGGTCAGGGAAAACTGTCCGCCGTTCAGTGCGCTGAGCGCTGCGTGATGATGATGCTCAATGAAGCGGCGCGCTGCTTTGGTGAGCAGGTAATCAAAAGCGCGCGCGATGGCGACATCGGCGCGGTATTTGGCATTGGTTTCCCGCCGTTCCTTGGCGGCCCGTTCCGTTACATGGATACGCTCGGCGCGGGTGAAGTGGTTGCTATCCTGCAACGTCTGGCTTCGCAATATGGTCCACGCTTTACACCGTGTGACGAATTATTGCAGATGGCGGAACGGGGCCAGACATTTTGGCCTGCAAGGGAAACTGTCCTCGTAAGCTGAGGTCAAAGAAGGGTAAATCCTGAGGTGAATGAACCTGTTCTGGCGATTTTGTAAACAGAGATTGACTATACTTACGCCATTGAGGTAAAAAACAGCGTTTCATTCACCGAATGGATCAGGCACAATGCCCGGCCATCGGGTTTTCTACCTCTCAGCATTTATCGCGGGTAGTTAACGCCGGTGATTCTGGTTAACAAAAGCGGTGCAATATGCAAGTTTTTATCATGCGTCACGGCGACGCGGCACTCGATGCCGCCAGTGACTCGGTTCGTCCTTTGACCCTGTGTGGCTGCGACGAATCTCGTCAGATGGCGACCTGGCTGAAAGGTCAAAAAGTGGACATCGAACGCGTTCTGGTGAGTCCGTTCCTGCGTGCTGAACAGACGCTGGAGGTGGTAGGGGAGTGTATGAACCTGCCGGCCAGCGTGGATGTTCTTCCTGAACTCACCCCGTGTGGCGATGTAGGCCTTGTCAGTGCCTATCTTCAGGCGCTGTGCAATGAAGGTGTGCGCCCGCGCTGGTCATTTCCCACCTGCCGCTGGTGGGCTATCTGGTATCCGAGCTGTGCCCGGGCGAAACGCCGCCGATGTTCACGACATCCGCCATTGCCTGTGTGGAGTTTGATGACGACGCGGGTAAAGGGCAAGTTGGCTTTAACTGGCAAATGAGTCCGTGCCACACAGTTGGCAAAAGCCATGTAATTCCCCGTCATACTTCAGGCTGCAGCTGCGTTGGCTGCGTCAATTCACCCCGCTGCCGGCTCCGTGGGGGGAATAATAGAGATCACTTTATTTCCCACTCGCTGTCCCTTTGCCGGTCAGGGTAACTCTGGCGGCTGCCACTCTTCCACTTCAATCAACACCAGCAATGCGGCATCTCCGCCGTACTCTTTGGGTGCCTGATGAAACGCCATCACGTGCGGGTGCTGCGCCAGCCACAGCGGCGTCTGTTGCTTGAGAATATGCTTACCGTGGCCGTGCATCACGCAGGCGCAGAAAACATGTTCGCGGCGACAGGCGGCGATCAGCGCCCCCAGCTCCTGTTTCGCCTGCATCTGCGTTAAACCGTGCAGATCGAGAAACAGCTCCGGCGAGTAATCGCCGCGACGTAACTTTTTCAGCTCAAAATGGCTGACGTCTTCGCGCACGTACCGCGCCCTTCGTATTGAGCAGCGGCTGAAATTCATCTGAAAAATAGTGGCTGTTATCGGCCTGCTCCTGCAGCAGCCGTTTGACCGGGACTTCGCTGATTTTTTTACGCTGCGGGCGATGGACGATGGTGTCCTGCGCGATTTTCCGCGTCCCGGTCATTAGCTGGCGGAAGAGCGCCTGATCCTCCTCGCTGAGCGATGTTTTTTTTTTCATGTCGTCAGTGATTCATCAGAAATGGCGGGTTTCTGGCCGTGTACCTTACCGCTAAGCGTACCCAAGCTAAATGTCAGTTTTTTAACCTCAAGCGGGTACGCGTCATTGCTGATTTATCGCCGTCTTCATGGCAAACTAGCCGCCGAAAATTATGCGAGCATGCCCTGGAGGAAAGAGTGGATAAAATTTTTGTCGATGAAGCAGTGAACGAGCTGCACACCATTCAGGACATGTTGCGCTGGTCGGTTAGCCGCTTCAGCGCCGCCAATATCTGGTACGGTCACGGTACCGACAACCCGTGGGATGAAGCGGTGCAACTGGTGCTGCCGTCGCTCTATCTGCCGCTGGATATTCCGGAAGACATGCGCACCGCGCGCCTGACCTCCAGCGAACGACACCGCATCGTTGAGCGCGTGATCCGCCGCGTCAACGAGCGCATTCCGGTCGCCTACCTGACCAACAAAGCCTGGTTCTGCGGCCACGAGTTCTATGTCGATGAACGCGTGCTGGTGCCGCGCTCGCCGATTGGTGAGCTGATTAACAATCACTTTGAAGGCCTGATCGGCCATCAGCCGCAGCACATTCTGGATATGTGTACCGGCAGCGGCTGCATCGCGATTGCCTGCGCGTACGCCTTCCCGGAAGCGGAAGTGGACGCCGTCGATATCTCCACCGACGCGCTGGCCGTGACCGAGCACAACATTGAAGAGCACGGACTGATCCATCACGTCACGCCAATTCGCTCCGATCTGTTCCGCGATCTGCCGACGCTGCAGTACGATCTGATCGTCACCAACCCGCCGTACGTCGATGCGGAAGACATGTCCGATCTGCCGAACGAATACCGTCACGAGCCGGAGCTGGGTCTGGCGTCGGGCAGCTGACGGCCTGAAGCTGACGCGCCGCATTCTGGCCTGCGCGCCGGATTACCTGACCGACGACGGCGTTCTGATTTGTGAAGTGGGCAACAGCATGGTACATCTGATGGAGCAGTATCCGGACGTGCCGTTCACCTGGCTGGAGTTCGACAACGGCGGTGACGGCGTCTTTATGCTGACCAAAGCGCAGCTGCTCGACGCGCGCGAACACTTCAGCATCTATAAAGATTAATAAATCGGGGCGAGCGCTCGCCCGCAACAACAAGACAACAACATCGGAGCCGTGATGGCAGGAAACAGTATTGGACAGGTTTTCCGCGTGACCACCTTTGGCGAGTCGCACGGGCTGGCGCTGGGCTGTATCGTTGATGGCGTACCGCCCGGCATCCCGCTGACCGAAGCCGATTTGCAGCACGACCTCGACCGTCGTCGTCCGGGCACCTCGCGCTACACCACCCAGCGCCGCGAGCCGGATCAGGTGAAAATTCTCTCCGGCGTCTTTGAAGGCGTCACCACCGGCACCAGCATTGGTCTGCTGATTGAAAACACCGATCAGCGCTCCCAGGATTACGGCGCCATCAAAGACGTGTTCCGTCCGGGCCATGCCGACTACACCTACGAACAAAAATACGGCCTGCGCGACTATCGCGGCGGCGGACGTTCTTCCGCGCGTGAAACCGCGATGCGCGTGGCGGCTGGCGCCATTGCCAAAAAATACCTGCAGCAGAAATTTGGCATCGTTATCCGCGGCTGTCTGACCCAGATGGGCGACATTCCGCCTGCGATCAAAGACTGGGATCAGGTCGAGCAAAACCCGTTCTTCTGCCCCGATGCCGACAAGCTGGACGCGCTGGACGAACTGATGCGCGGCCTGAAAAAAGAGGGCGACTCCATCGGGGCGAAAGTGACCGTGGTGGCCGACGGCGTCCCGCCGGGCTTGGGCGAGCCGGTATTTGACCGTCTCGACGCCGACATCGCGCACGCGCTGATGAGCATCAACGCGGTGAAGGGCGTTGAGATTGGCGACGGTTTGACGTGGTGATCAACCTGCGCGGCAGCCAGAACCGCGACGAAATCACGCAGGAGCGGGCTTCCAGAGCAACCACGCGGGCGGCATTCTGGGCGGCATCAGCAGCGGGCAGCAGATTATTGCCAACATCGCGCTGAAGCCCACCTCCAGCATTACCGTGCCGGGCCACACCATTAACCGCGATGGCGAAGAAGTGGAGATGATCACCAAAGGACGTCACGATCCGTGCGTGGGGATCCGCGCGGTGCCGATCGCCGAAGCGATGCTGGCGATCGTGCTGATGGATCACCTCCTGCGCCAGCGTGCGCAGAACGCTGATGTGACGACCACCATTCCACGCTGGTAAACATGAAAAAAACCGCCAATTGCTCTGCTGGCGCTGCTGGCCAGTGGAGCCAGTCTGGCCGCGACGCCGTGGCAAAAAATCCATCACCCGGTGGCCGGGAGCCCGCAGTCCATTGGCGCCTTCTCCAACGGCTGTATCGTCGGCGCGCAGCAGCTGCCGCTGCAACTCGGCTACCTATCAGGTGATGCGTCACCGACCAGCGTCGTTATTTCGGCCACCCGGATCTGGTGCTGTTTATTCAGCGTCTGGGCAACCAGGTGCATAACCTGGGGCTGGGCACGATGCTGATTGGCGATATGGGGATGCCTGCCGGCGGTCGTTTTAACGGCGGCCACGCCAGCCATCAGACCGGGCTGGATGTCGATATCTTCCTGCAGCTGCCGAAAAGCGCGCTGGAGCGGCGCGCAGCTGCTGAAACCGCAGGCGCTGGATCTGGTATCGGGCGGAGCGACGGCCAGCGTGGTGCGCGCGTCCCTGTGCAGCCGCAGATCGACAGCATGATCAAGCTGGCGGCGCAAGATAACGACGTCACGCGGATTTTCGTCAACCCGGCCATCAAGCAGCAGCTCTGCCTGGATGCCGGAACCGATCGCGACTGGCTGCGCAAAGTGCGCCCGTGGTTCCAGCATCGTGCGCACATGCACGTGCGCCTGCGCTGCCCGGCGAACAGCCTGGAATGTGAAGATCAGCCGCTACCGCCGCCAGGCGATGGCTGCGGTGCGGAACTGCAAAGCTGGTTTGAACCGGCGAAACCTGGCACCTCTAAGCCTGAGAAGAAGACACCGCCTCCGTTGCCGCCTTCCTGCCAGGCGCTACTGGATGAGCATGTACTTTAATGGATAATTTCGTCGATCTGTTTATGGTGTCACCGCTGCTGCTGGTGGTGCTGTTCTTCGTGGCGATGCTGGCCGGTTTTATTGATGCCCTTGCGGGCGGCGGCGGGTTATTAACCGTACCGGCGCTGCTGGCGGCGGGGCTTGCGCCCGGCGCAGGCGCTGGCCACCAACAAGCTGCAGGCCGGTCGGCGGCTCCTTCTCGGCCAGCCTCTATTTTATCCGCCGCAAGGTGGTGAGCCTGGCCGACCAGAAGCTCAATATCCTGATGACCTTTATCGGTTCCACGACCGGCGCGCTGCTGGTTCAGCACGTGCAGTCGGATATTTTGCGCCAGATCCTGCCGGTTCTGGTGATCTGCATCGGGCTCTATTTCCTGCTGATGCCGAAGCTGGGTGAGGAAGATCGCCAGCGTCGTCTGCACGGCCTGCCGTTTGCCCTGGTTGCCGGTGGCTGCGTCGGTTTTTACGACGGTTTCTTCGGCCCCGGCGCCGGCTCGTTTTACGCGCTGGCCTTCGTGACGCTGGGCGGGTTTAACCTCGCCAAATCCACCGCGCATGCCAAAGTGCTCAACGCCACCTCGAACGTCGGCGGCCTGCTGCTGTTTATCATTGGCGGCAAGGTCATCTGGGCAACCGGATTTGTGATGATGGCAGGGCAGTTCCTGGGCGCGCGCGCGGGCTCGCGTCTGGTGTTAAGCAAAGGACAAAAGCTGATTCGCCCGATGATCGTCATCGTCTCGGCCGTAATGAGCGCCAAACTTCTTTATGACAGCCATGGACAGGAGATCCTCACCTGGTTGGGGCCGCACTGTAATCGCACGAAATGGACCCCCCTGACATGGCGGCTTTGTTTAAAGATTATATTATGCAGTACAGACCCGCATCACTACGAACAGCTGATTGAGATTTTTGACGGCTGTTTTGCTGACGATTTTAATACCCGTCTGATTAAAGGCGACGACGAACCGATCTATCTTCCTGCTGATGCAGAGGTTCCGTATAACCGCATCGTCTTTGCCCACGGCTTTTACGCCAGCGGCCTGCACGAAATTTCGCACTGGTGCATCGCCGGTGAAGCGCGTCGCGAGCTGGTGGACTTTGGTTACTGGTACTGCCCGGACGGGCGCGATGCCGCAAACGCAGGGGCAGTTTGAGGAGGTGGAGGTGAAGCCGCAGGCGCTGGAATGGCTGTTCTGCGTGGCGGCCGGGTTTCCCGTTCAACGTCAGCTGTGACAACCTCGAAGGCGACTGCGAGCCGGATCGTATCGTCTTCCAGCGCCGCGTGCATGCGCAGGTGATGGACTATCTTGAGAAAGGCATCCCGGAACGTCCGGCGCGCCTGATTGAGGCCTTACAGAATTATTACCACACGCCGGCGATCACGGCGGAACAGTTTCCGTGGCCGGAAGATCTAATTGAACGCCGCAGTCCGATAAATGAAGGATGATGAGAAGATGATCGCAGAATTTGAATCACGCATTCTGGCGTTAATTGATGACATGGTGGAACACGCCAGCGATGATGAGCTGTTTGCCAGCGGTTATCTGCGTGGTCACCTGACGCTGGCGGTAGCTGAACTGGAAGGCAGGGTGACGATCACTCTGCCGGAAGCGCTGACAGACGCAGGTCACCCGCAGCCTGGAAAAAGCCATTCAGGCCGGGGAACTCTCTCCGCGCGACCAGTCGCTGGTGCTGGGCATGTGGGACAACCTGTTTATTCCAGCAGGCTAAACGTAAGCAGTCGCCTCATTCTGCCTGACTGGCCGGGGCGATCGCTCGCCCCGCGCTTTATGCTTTAACCTGCACTTTTTCCCCTTCAGCAGTTTCCGTACCCACTAATCGATTCGGATTCAGCCCCGCAAGCGTAACGCTGTCCAGCGGAATCGGCTCGTCGCTCATCTGCGCGGCCAGCACTTCCGCCGCCAGCGGCGCGCAGCACAGCCCGCGCGAACCCAGTCCGCCGAGCATAAACAGGCCGGGATAGACCGGCGCTTCCGCAATCTGCTCGCCGCGCGCGCGCTGCGCCGGTAAATCCTCATAGGCCTCAAGCGTCGCCTCGTAGTCCGGCACGTTGCCCGCCATCGGCAGATGATCGCGGGTGGCGCAGCGCACGCCGCAGCGCGCGTCACCCTCGCTGACGTCGACCTCTTTCGCCCACGCCGCATCCGGGAAACAGTCAATCAGGCGCTGGCGGTTCTGCAACTGATCCGCCTCGCTGTAGCGCATATCCGTTTCGCCACGATGATAGCTGGCCCCGATGCAGTGGTGGCCGTTAGGGGGTTTTTGCGGCGTCAGATAGCCGTCATAGCACAGCACCTGGGACGCAGTTTGCCGAGCGCAGGCGTGGTCGGGATATGGCTGACCTGGCCGCCCACCGGATACACCGGCAAACTTCGCTGCTTTGCCGGATCTGGCTGCATGCGGATGCCCGTTGGCCAGCACCACCTGCTGGCATGGCTTACCGCAGGCTGTTGGGCGAACTGCAGCGTCCAGCTTGCCTGCTGGCGGACCAGCTGCGTCACGCGATGCAGCCAGTGCATGCGCAGCCCCTGCGCCTGGGCGATAGCGCCAGGCATGATCGCGGGTCAGTTCGGCCGGGCACAGCCAGCCGCCGAGCGGATACTGAATGCCCCCACAGCCGGTTTCCACGCCGGCCAGCTGTCTTGAGCCTCCTGCGCGCTCACCCGCCGTGCGCAATCTCCTGCGGCAGATCCATGCGTCAGCATCTGCGCGATCTTCTGCTGGCTCTTTTCATCCCAGCCGAGCTGCGTGACGCCGCACCACTGATGGTCGAACGTCACCGGCAGCGCGTCGTACAGGCGACGGGCGAAGGTAAACGCCGCCGGGAAAAACTGGAACAGGGCCGGGTCGTGCGCGCTTAACAGCGGATAGAGCGCCCCCTGACGGTTGCCGGATGCGCCGCGCGCTGGCGCGTCGTCGGCGCAGTAGAGCGTGACCTGCCAGCCGCGCCGCAGAAGCGCCAGCGAGAGCAGCGCGCTGGCGACCCCGCCGCCAATCAGCGCCACCTCGCGTGCTGGTGCCGCCTCGCGGACGCGCAAACCAGGGCGGCTGAGCCGCGAGCTGTCCGGGGGCGTCTGCTCCATCCCGCCGGCCAGCATGTCGCGCTTGCGGCCAAAGCCTTTGGTCTTCTGCATGGTAAAGCCCGCCTCCTGCAAGCCGCGGCGGACAAAGCCCGCCGAGGTAAAGGTGGCAAGGGTTCCGCCAGGCCGCGCCAGCCGCGCCATCGCGTCAAACAGATGCTGGCTCCACATGTCCGGGTTTTTGGCCGGGGCAAAGCCGTCCAGGAACCAGGCGTCGACCCTGATTCATCGAATCATCGAGCGTATCGGTCAGTTCGTTGATGTCGCCGAGCCATAAATCCAGCGTCACCTCCGTCCGCCATCGAGCAGCAGTCGGTGGCAGCCGCCAAAGGGCAGCGGCCACTGCGCCTGAAGCTGTTCCGCCCAGGGCGCCAGCTCCGGCCAGCGCGCGTGCGCGCGCCGCAGATCGTGCGCGGTGAGCGGGAATTTTTCGAAACTGATGAAATGTAATCTTTGTATCGCTAGCGTAGCCTCGGGGTGGGCAGCGTGGAACTGGTCAAACGCCTGCCACAGGGTAAGAAAATTCAGCCCGGTGCCGAATCCGCTTTCCGCGACCACAAACAGGCGCCGCGGGTGCGCCGGGAAACCGCTGCTGAGCTGGTTTCCGTCGAGGAAAACATAGCGGGTTTCTTCCAGTCCGTTATCATTAGAAAAATAGACGTCATCAAACTCTCGGGAAACAGGTGTACCCTCAGCGTTGAATTCGAGGTTGGCGGGTTGTATAGCGTTTTGTTTCACGTAAGTTACTCGTCTGACAGGCAGTGGCACGATCTTAACGATGTGAGTCCATCGGTGCAAATTTCCACAGAAAATGTCTGATCGGACTTGTTCGGCGTACAAGTGTACGCTATTGTGCGACTCGAAACTTACTAAATTAGTGCGACTTACAGAGGTATTGAATGAAACGTGCAGTGATTACTGGCCTGGGCATTGTTTCCAGCATTGGTAATAACCAGCAGGAAGTCCTGGCATCTCTGCGTGAAGGACGCTCCGGGATCACTTTCTCCGAAGAGTTTAAAGATTCCGGCATGCGTAGCCACGTATGGGGTAACGTCAAACTGGACACCACCGGTTTGATCGACCGCAAAGTGGTTCGTTTCATGAACGATGCCTCTATCTATGCCTATCTCTCCATGCAGGAAGCGATCAAAGATTCCGGCCTGAGGGAAGAGGTTTATCAGAACAACCCGCGCGTGGGTCTGATCGCCGGTTCCGGCGGCGGTTCTTCTAAAGCGCTTTCAGGTGTTCGGTGCTGATGCGATGCGTAGCCCGCGTGGTCTGAAAGCGGTTGGTCCGTACGTGGTGACCAAAGCCATGGCGTCCGGCGGTTTCCGCCTGCCTGGCGACCCCGTTCAAAATCCACGGTGTGAACTACTCCATCAGCTCCGCGTGCGCGACTTCCGCGCACTGCATCGGTAACGCGGTTGAGCAGATTCAGCTGGGCAAACAGGACATCGTATTTGCTGGCGGCGGCGAAGAGCTGTGCTGGGAAATGGCCTGCGAATTCGACGCGATGGGCGCGCTGTCCACCAAGTACAACGAAACGCCGGAAAAAGCTTCCCGTACCTACGATGCGCACCGTGACGGTTTCGTCATCGCGGGCGGCGGCGGTATGGTTGTGGTTGAAGAGCTGGAGCACGCGCTGGCGCGTGGTGCGCACATCTACGCAGAGATCGTGGGCTACGGCGCAACGTCTGACGGCGCCGACATGGTTGCGCCATCCGGCGAAGGCGCGGTGCGCTGCATGAAGATGGCGATGCAGGGCGTGGATACGCCAATCGACTACCTGAACTCTCACGGTACCTCCACGCCGGTAGGCGACGTGAAAGAGCTGGGCGCGATTCGCGAAGTGTTCGGCGACAACAGCCCGGCGATCTCCGCGACCAAAGCCATGACCGGTCACTCTCTGGGTGCGGCAGGCGTGCAGGAAGCGATCTACTCCCTGCTGATGCTGGAGCACGGCTTTATCGCGCCAAGCATCAACATCGAAGAGCTGGACGAGCAGGCGCTGCTGGCCTGAACATCGTGACCCAGCCAACCGACGCAGCGCTGACCACGGTGATGTCCAACAGCTTCGGCTTCGGCGGCACCAACGCCACGCTGGTCATGCGTAAATACCAGGCGTAACGCTTACGCTAATGCTCAAAGGCCGGTTAATCCGGCCTTTGTTGTTTTTGTCGCTGACGGATTCAGGTTGCCAGCAGCCTTACCAGCTTCGCGCAGGCGCGGTCAATTTCGCCGGGCGTCAACGCGGCAAAGCCGAGTATCCAGCCCTGCTGTTTCGATGCGCCGGCGTAAAGGGGTGACAGCCGCGGCAGCAGCAGACCGTCGGCCTGCGCCAGGTGTGTGAGCCGCGCCTCATCTCCCTGTAATAACTCAACCGTCAATTGCAACCCGCCTGTTGCCGGCAGCGGCCGCAGCCACGGCTGCAGATGCTGTTCCAGCTGCGCCAGCAGCCGATCGCGCCGGCTATGATAGAGCTGACGCATCAGCCGCAGGTGGCTGGCGAAATAGCCTTGCTGGATAAATTCGGCGGTGATCGCCTGCGGCAGCAGGGCGCTGTGGCCGTCCAGTACGCTGCGCGCGCGACCCAGCGCCGTCACCAGCGCCGCGGGCACCACCATCCACGCCAGTCGCAGCGATGGAAACAGGGTTTTGGAAAAGGTCCCCAGGCTGATGACCCGGCTATCGGCTTCCATCCCCTGCAGCGCCGGCGCCGGGCGACCGTCATAGTGAAATTCACTGTCGTAGTCATCCTCGATCAGCCAGCTGTCGTGCTGACGTGCCCACGCCAGCCACTGCAGCCGCCGCGCGAGGCTCATCGGTGTGCCGGTCGGATACTGGTGGCCGGGCGTCAGATACACCAGTTGCGCCCGGCCGCTGAGTGGCAGCGCGCCCTGATCGTCCAGCGGCATGGCACGGCAGCGGGCACCGGCGGCGAGAAAGGCGTTACGCGCGCCACGGTAGCCCGGCTCCTCCAGCCACACTTCATCCTCTGCATCCAGAAACATCAGCGCCAGCAGCTGCAGCGCCTGCTGTGAACTGGTGAGCATGATGACCTGCTCAGCCGTACAGCGCACGCCGCGCGACAGCGCCAGATAATCCGCCACCGCCTGGCGCAGCGGCGCATAACCGAGCGGATCGCCATAGCCCATCACCTGACTGCCCAGCGCGCGCTGTACGCTGTGGCTCAGCCGCTGCCACTGGCGGTGCGGAAACGCGCGCAGTTCCGGTGATCCGGCGGCAAAGGCGAGGGGAAAAGGGGGATCCTGGCAGCCACCGGTCGCCAGCACCTGCGTGCCGCGCTGCGAAAAGCGCGGTGCGCGCTGCGCTGTCGCCTTTTCCGCCGGTGGCGGCAGGGCGATGGCGACAAAGGTGCCGCGTCCGGTGTGCCGCTGCACGTAGCCTTCACTCTCCAGCTGGCTGTAAGCGGCTTCGACCGTCACACGTGACAGCGCCAGATCGGCAGCCAGCTGGCGGCTGGAGGGCAGCTTCTGCCCGAAGCGCAAATGGCCGCTGACAATGGCCTGGCGCAGCGTAGCGCACAGCCGCTGACGTAAACCGCCCTGCGTCTGATGGCGAAACAGTGGCAAAAAGGCGTGGTGCATAATGGTCTTATCGCTACAGTCAAAGTGGTATCAGGATGCAGACCACTTTGCCGTACACTGCAGGGACATCACAACAGGAGAATGCCATGTCAGCCGTTTTGTTTTATCCGCCCGCCAGCCCGCAGCACAGCGTGGCTTATTTGCAGCACAAACTCAGCTATTACACCGATGCCTGGGATCTGGCGGCGGATTTGGCGCAGGGCGTCACGCAGATTGTGGTGATTGATGCCCGCAGCCGCGACGCATATCAGGCCGGACATATCTGCGGCGCGCTGTCGTTGCCGCATCGCGAAATGGATGCGGCCAGCACCGCGCGGCTCGATCGTCACCGCGTCTATGTGACTTACTGCGACGGCATCGGCTGCAACGGTTCGACCAAAGCAGCGCTAAAACTGGCTGAGCTGGGGTTTCAGGTTAAAGAGCTGATTGGCGGGCTGGATTTCTGGAAGCGCGACGGCCACCCGATGGCGTGGGGCGCGGCGGCAGGCGAGTGGCCCGCCGCGGCACCCGCGGCGGAGTGCGGCTGCTGAGTGCGATGGCTTAACTACAGCAGCAGCCAGAGCAAAAAGAAGAACAGCGCCAGGCCGAGCACCAGCGTCAGCGCCGGGCGCTGCGCCAGTGGACGCGGCAGAATTTCGACAAACGGTGCCCAGATTGGCTGCGGACGCAGCTCGCTGTCGGCCAGCGGCGTTTCGCTGTTGCGCTCGGCGCGGCGGCTGAACAGCAGCATCAGCAGATCCTGACTCTGCGCCGGTGTCAGCAACGTCTGCGGCGTGGCCTGGAAGCGCTGCAGGCTGTAATCCTCGAGCATACGCTGCTCGTCGTGGCTCAGCGGCTGTTTGAGCGAGCTTTCCAGCAGCTGCAGCGTCGGCGCGCTGTGCTGGCTCAGCGTCTGGCGCACCTGCAAAAACTGCGTCAGCAGCGGGAAGTGGCGCGACGGAACCGGGTCGCCGCTCTTCAGATTGACCAGTTTCAGCGTGTCGGCCAGCACTTTTACCGGCGATTCCCCGGTCGCGGCGGCAAGGCGCGTGACCTGCTGGTTAAGCGCCTGCTGTTCGGCAGGCAGCAGGGTGCGATCGGTGGTGCGCGTCTGCTGCGGCTGCGGGATAGCCATCTGACCGTTCTGCAACATGGTCAGCACCTGACGCAGCTGATCCTGGCTCAGCGCGCTTAACACCGTCTGGTTAAATTGCTGACGGATAAAGTCGCTTACCGCCTGGCGATTGTTACCCTGAGGCAGCTTTTCCAGCAGCTGCTGCAACAGCTGGCGCGTGGCGTGGCTGTTCTGCACTTGCGTCAGACGGCTGTTGAGATGCTGCTCCGCCGCCGGAAAGTGGCGCGACTGCAGTTCGGCATCATTTTTCACGCCCACTTCGTGACGTATGCCAGCCCACAGTTCGGGCGATTTCAGCGTGCTGAGTGACATGATCCGGACGATCAGGCGTTCCAGCGTGGTGCGCTGGGCCGGGGAGAGCGGCTGGTCGCCCAGTGCCGCGCCGGGGCGGCCGGTGCCGTTAGCCGGGTTAACAGAGGAACGATCGCCCGCGGGCACACCGGGACCGCTGAGAGGTTGCATGGCGGAATCCTTGAAAACGAGTCAGATCCGGGTGCGCCGGAAAAACGATGGCACATGATAGCAAAAGCCCCCGGGAAATCCACGGGGGCGGCAGGGAGAAAAACAATAAGACACGGATTTATTCGGCGGCGGCCAGCTTCATACGCTTGCGACGCCAGCGCTTCCACAGCGGCGGCAGCACCAGTACGGCGACCGCCAGCACCAGCAGCCTTTGCGCGATGCTGCTGCTCCACAGAATGCCGAGGTTGCCGTTGCTGATCGACAGCGCGCGGCGCAGGTTCTGCTCCAGCATCTCACCCAGTACGAAGCCCAGAATCAGCGGCGACATCGGGAAGTGCATTTTGCGCAGGATGTAGCCGAACACGCCCAGCCCGACCATCAGCAGCAGGTCGAAGGTGGTGCTGTGCACCGCATAAACCCCCACCGCCGACACCGCGGCGATCGCCGGCACCAGGAACCACAGCGGGATGGTCAGCATGCGGGTGAACAGGCCGACCAGCGGCAGGTTCATGATCAGCAACATGACGTTGGCGATCAGCAGCGCGGCGATCAGTCCCCAGACGATGTCCGGCTGTTCGGTGAACATCGCCGGGCCGGGGGTGATGTTGTACAGCGTCAGCGCGCCCATCATCACCGCCGTGGTGCCGGAGCCGGGCACCCCCAGCGTCAGCATCGGAATGAACGAACCGCAGGCCGAGGCGTTGTTGGCCGCTTCCGGCGCCGCTACGCCGCGGATGTCGCCCTTGCCGAAGGTGTCGCTGTTGCCGCTGATTTTCTTCTCGGTCATGTAGGCCAGGGCGCTGGCGATGGTGGCGCCGGCGCCTGGCAGAATGCCGACGAAGAAGCCGATCACCGACGAGCGCAGGGTAGGGCCTGCGCACTGCGCCGCCTCTTTGCGGTTGAACAGCAACCGGCCGGTTTTACGCACCAGCTTTTGCCCGGCGCTGGTGCTCTCCAGCATCAGCAGGATTTCGCTGACCGAGAACAGGCCGATCACCACCACGATAAACTGCACGCCGTCGGAGAGGTGCACGCTGTCAAAGGTAAAGCGGTAAACGCCGGTGTTGGCGTCGACGCCCACCGTCGCCAGGCCCAGGCCGATCAGCGCCGCCAGCAGCGATTTCAGCGGGTTTTGGCTCATCATGCTGCCGAGGCAGGCGATGGCGAACACCATCAGCGCGAAATACTCCGCCGGGCCGAAGGCCAGTGACCAGCGGGCCAGCAGCGGCGCGAACAGGATGATGCCGCCGATGGCGATCATCGATCCAACGAACGAACTGACCGCCGAGATGGACAACGCCACGCCGGCGCGCCCCTGCTGCGCCATCGGGTAGCCGTCCAGCGCGGTCATGATCGCCGCCGCGTCGCCCGGTACGTTAAGCAGTATCGACGAGATGCGCCCGCCGTACTCGCAGCCGATATACACCGTCGCCAGCAGGATCAGCGCCGATTCGGCCGGCAGGTTGAGGGCAAACGCCAGCGGCAGCAGGATCGCCACGCCGTTGATCGGCCCCAGGCCCGGCAGCAGGCCGACGATGGTGCCGACGAAGCAGCCGATCAGGGCGATAATCAGGTTCTGCGGCACCAGCGCCACTTCGAACCCTTGGGTCAAATACATCCAGGTATCCATCATCGCTCCCGTTAGCTCAGCCAGGCGCCGAGCGGCAGTGTGACATCGAGAAGTTGGTCAAAGGCGTAATACAGCGCTGCACCCATGACGACGCCGGAGATAGCCGCCGCCGGCAGGCTGGCTTGAAACAGCAGGCCGATGCTGAACGTCAGCAGCGCGGTCGCCAGCGGGAAGCCCAGCCATTCAAAACCCCAGGCATACAGCACCAGGGTGATCACCAGCACCAGCAGCCGCTGCAGCACCTTGTTGTGCGGCCACTCCACCGCCTGCGGGCGGCGCAGCAACAGCAGGGCCGCGCACAGCGCCATCAGGCTGAGGATCGCCAGCGGGAACGGGCGCGGCCCCAGCGGTTCATAGCTGTATTCGCTTTGGATGCCCCAGCCGATGAACAGCCCGCCGATACACAGCAGCAGCCAGAAGCCGGCAAAAATACGATCGCTCATGGTTTTCCCCTGCGGTTATTTGGCCAGGCCGAATACTTTTGCCTGCTCACGGTATTGGGCAACCTGATTCTTCACGTAGGCGTCCAGCTCTTTGCCGGTCATGTTGAATTCGAACAGGCCGCGCAGATCGCGCTGCTGCTTGAATTCGTCGGTCGCCATCATTTTCTGGAAGGTGCCGATCCACCACTGATACTCTTCATCGCTGACTTTCGGCCCGACGTAGAAGCCGCGAATGATCGGCCACACCAGGCTGTATCCCTGCTCTTTGGCGGTGGGAATGTCGGCCAGCTGGCCCGGCAGACGTTGCTCGGCATACACCGCCAGCACGCGGATCTTGTCGCCCTGCAGATAAGGCACCATCTCGCTCAGGTCACCGGAGACCGCCTGGATATGGTTGCCGAGCAGCGCGGTTACCGGCTCGCCGCCGCCTTCGAATGCCACATAGCGCATCTTGCGCGGATCCACGCCGACTTCGCGCGCCAGCAGCGCGGTTTTCATCCAGTCCTGGCTGCCGATGGAGGCGCCGGCGCCGAACACCACGCTGTTGGGATCTTTTTGGAAGGCGTCCATCAGATCTTTCAGGGTTTTGTAAGGCGAGTCGGCGCGCACCGCGATCATGCCGTAGTCGGTACCGACCGCCGCCAGCCATTTCACGTCGTCCACGTTGTAGCGGCCGAACTTGCCCTGGGCCAGGTTGAGCAGCGAGCCGCCGGAGAAGGCCACCACGGTGCCGAACTCCGCCGGGCGCTGCGCGACGATGGCGTTATAGGCCACTGCGCCGACGCCGCCGGGCATATAGGTGACGCGCATCGGCTTATCGATGGCCTTGGTGTCCTGCAGCGACACCTGAATCAGCTTGCAGGTCAGATCGAAGCCGCCGCCGGGCTTGGCCGGCGCGATGCATTCGGTGCGTTTGGGCGCTTCCACGGCAAAGGCCTGATTGGCCGCCAGCAGCAGGGCGGCGGCGGTAAAGGTACGGTCATTATTTTTTTCATTGTGACTTGCCCTCGGTATTGTTCTGGTTGTGAAATGCCACCGGGGGTTGCAGGATTGTTAAAACAACAACCTTTCATTTACCTTTCAGCGGTCGGAAAAGTTTCCAGTCTGTGATTGGGGTCGCTTGTCGGGGGCAAAGGGGGGGGGGGCTATTATAGAAGGGGGGGGAGGAGAGGGGGGAAAACGGGCCAAAATCCTGGGTATTATTGGGGGGGGGGGTTTGTTTTTGGGATGGAATATGGGGAAAAGAAAAGAGGGGGGGGGGTGTTTTTTTTTTTTTTGGGGGGGTGTTTGGGGGGGGGGGGGGGGGGAGAGGGGGGGGGGAGGAAGGGGGGGCGGGGGGAGGAGGAGGGGGGGGGGGGGGGGGGGGGGGGGTGTGGTTTGAGGGGGGGGGGGGGGGATGGTGGTGTTTTTGTTGTGTTTTTTGTAAATGAAGAGGGAGGAGAGTATGAAAGAAAGAGGAGCGCGGGCGGGAGCGGGAGTGAGGTGGGGTTTTACCCAAAAAAAAGCTCTGTGGTTTTTTTTTTTTATTTTAACCCCGCAGAGAGGCGGGGGGGGGAGGGGGCTGTCGCTGAGCCCCCCCGAATTCTTATTTGATATAGACCGGGGCGGGCGTGGGTTATTTTTTTTTTTTTTTTAAACCCCCCCAAAAGGGGGGGGGGGGTGTTTTTTTTTTTTTTTTTTTTTTTTTTTTTTTTTTTTTTTTATTTAAAAATATAAGATTGAGGGGGGGGGGGGTGGAAGGAAAAAAAAAAAGAAAAATGCGACTGTTATTGGTTGAAGATCACCCCGAGCTGTCTCACTGGTTGCAAAAGGCGCTGACCGGCGCCGGCTTTGCCGTCGACGTCGCCCCGGACGGCGTGGCGGCCGATCATCTGTTGCTCAACGAACGCTATGCGCTGGCGGTGTTGGATGTGGCGCTGCCGCGTTTGAACGGCCTGGATTTGCTGGCGCGCCTGCGCAAGCGCGGGCAGGATCTGCCGGTGCTGCTGCTGACGGCGCGCACCGACGTGGCCGATCGGGTGAAGGGCCTGAATCTGGGGGCGGACGATTACCTCACCAAGCCGTTCGAACTGGACGAGCTGGAAGCGCGCATTCGGGCGCTGCTGCGCCGCAGCGTCGGCGCCGCGCAGCCGGCGTTGCAGAATGGAGCGCGATGCGGAAGGCTATTTCCTGCTGGAGGGCAAGCCGCTGGCGCTGACGCCGCGCGAACTGGCGGTGTTGACCGCGTTGATGCACCGCCGCGGCCGCCCGGTGGCCAAGCAGCAGCTGTTTGAGCAGGTGTTTACGCTGTCCGACGAGGCCAATCCGGAGAGCATTGAGCTTTACGTACACCGTTTGCGGAAAAAGCTGCAGGGCAGCGACGTGGCAATCATCACGCTGCGCGGTCTGGGTTACAGCCTGGAGCGGTGCAATGCGGTGGTTTAACGCGCCGCGTTCGTTGTTCTATCAACTGCTGCTGTTTTTTGGCCTGCCGCTGGTGGCGTTGGGCGGCATCTCGATCTACACCCACTATTTCAGCGCCATGAGCGCCGCCACCCTGGCTTACGATCGCACGCTGCTGGCGTCGGCGCGCACCGTGGCGGAGCGGCTGGTGGTGCGCGACGGCAAGCTGGCGGTTGATGTGCCCTATGTGGTGCTCGACAGCTTCGAGCGCAACATGAACGATCAGCTCTATTACGAGGTGATCTCGCCGCAGGGGAAAAGCATTTCGGGCTATGACGATTTGCCGCCTTTGCCGCCCCATATCCCGCGTTCCACGCTCTACCCGGCACTGGTGCATTTTTACGATGCGGAATACCTCGGCCGAGGATCCGCGTGGCGGCGCTGTTTCAACCGATCAACGAGTCGGGCGTGAGCGGCATGGCGACCATTCTGGTGGCGGAAACCCTGGAATCGCGCCGTTACCTGGCGCGACAGATGATGATCGCGGCGCTGTTGAGCCAGGGCACGGTGGTGGTGTTGACCCTGATTCTGGCGTTCGCGCTGCTCAAGCGGGTGTTGAAGCCGATGCGCAAGCTCTCCGGCATTATGCTGCGGCGCGATCCGGGCGAGCTGACGCCCCTGCCGCGGGTATTGCCGTGGTCGGAGATGCAGCCGCTGCTGGTGGCGTTCAATCGCTATATCGAACGGCTGCGGCTGATGGTGGCGCGCCAGGAGCGTTTCAGCGCCGATGCTTCGCACCAACTGCGCACGCCGCTGGCGGTGTTGAAGACTCAGGTTGGGGTAGCGCTGGCCAGCGACCGGCCGCAGCAGTGGCGCGAAAGCCTGCAGGCGATGAGCGCGACGCTGGATAATACCGTGGCGCTGACCGACCGCCTGCTGCATCTCTCACGCCTGAAGGCCAGCGAGCACCGGGCCGAGCGCCAGCTGCAGCCGGTCAATCTGGCGCAGGTGTTGCGCGACGCCTGTTTTTCCCGCTTGCCGCAGGCGCGCAGTAAACAGATCGATCTCGGGTTTGAAGGCGAGGCGGCGTGCCAGGTGGCGGGGGAAGCGCTGCTGTTGGCCGAACTGTGCGCCAACCTGCTGGACAACGCGCTGAAATACACGCCGCGTCAGGGCGTGGTGACCGCGCGCCTCACTCAGGATCAGGCGGCAGGGGAAGGCGTGCTGGAGATTGAAGACAGCGGCCCCGGCATCGCCTTGCAGGACAAGGCGCTGGCGCTGCAGCCGTTTCATCGGCTGGACAACGTGGGCGATCAGCCTGGCGCCGGCCTGGGGCTGGCGCTGGTAAAGGACATCACCGCGTATCACGGCACCCGCCCGGAGCTGCAGAGCTCCGCCGCGCTGGGCGGCCTGTTGGTGCGG
This sequence comes from Enterobacterales bacterium, assembly GCA_039593615.1. Taxonomy (GTDB): domain Bacteria; phylum Pseudomonadota; class Gammaproteobacteria; order Enterobacterales; family Enterobacteriaceae; genus Enterobacter. The sequence goes on from JBCNOY010000002.1 coordinate 24,365, forward strand.
GTGCGTTTCAGGCTGCTGCCTTAAGCCTGTTCTTTGCAGGATTCGACGTCGGCCGCCGGGGCTTTGGCTTTACGCGTCAGCGGCGTGCGCAGCCGCTGCGACAGGATAACGCCCAGCAGGGTGATGCCGCCGCCGATCAGGTGGTAACCGTGCAGTTGCTCATGCAGGAACAGCACGGCGATAGCGGCGGTAAACACCGGCGCCAGGTTCATGAAGATCGAGGCGGTGTTGGCGCCCAGGCGCATCACGCCCTGGATCCACAGGAACGGAGCGATGATCGAAGCCGGAATGCCGGCGAACAGCACCAGCGGCAGGTTATGGCCGTTCAAGCCGACATCCTGCGCCATCAGGAAATTAGGCAGCAGCAACAGCACGCCGAACAGGATCTGCACGTACAGCGATTGCCAGTTCGGCAGCGCGATGGCCCAGCGTTTGGTCAATACGCCATACAGCGCGTAAGAGGCGGTGGCGAGCAGCATCATCAATTCCCCCTTGCCGATACCGTGCTGAGCAGCACGCCGGGCTGACCGCCGCTGACCAGCCAGATCAGGCCGCAGAAGGAGAGTATGCTGCCGAGCAGCACGCCGACGGTTGGCGCAATGCGCAGCAGTACGATGCTGATCAGGATGGTCAGCAGCGGGATCAGCGATACGATGATGCCCATAAACAGCGCGCTGACGCTGTGTGCGGCGTAATACGCCAGGCTTTGGTACAGCACCATGCCCAGCAAACCGAGGATCATCAATTTCCACCAGTTGGCGCGCACCTGCGCCCAGTTGCGCAGCACGCCCGGCAGCACGAACGGCGTCAGGGCAATCAGCGCCAGCAGCCAGCGGTAGAGCGAGATGGCCGCCGGATCGATGGCGGTGGCGGAGAGTTTGCTGACGACGGCGTTAATCGACCAAATCAGCACGGCCAACAGCGGGAAAAGCATATTCATGATAATTATTCTCAATAACGTCCAACATGCTGGCTAGTCTACGCGTGTCCGGTTTATCATATATAGCGATATCCAGACAAAAATCGGCGTAAACAAGACAAATCACGGGACGAAACCATGCCAGAAATCCGCCATTTCCCCGAGTCGCTGATCCCGGCGCCGAAGCCGGTGCAGTTCCGCTGCGAGGAGTTCAACGCGCGCACCGAATTCCAGCCGCACAGCCACACCTGGGGCCAGTTGATGTGGGTCAAAGCCGGGGTGATGGTGCTGCGCATCGGCGGGCAGCGCTTTCTGGCGCCGCCGGAGTTCGTGCTGTGGGCGCCGGCCGGCATCGAACACTCCTGCTATAACCAGCGGCTGGCGCAGTGCCGCATGGTGGACATCACGCCGGCGCTGTGCACCGGCATGCCGGCCGACCCTTGCCTGGTGAGCGTGACGCCGATATTCCGCGCCATCGCCGAGGATTTCTATGCGCGCAAGCAGTACATTCCGCAAACGGAAGAGGATTTGCGCCTGTGCCAGGTACTGATCGATCAGCTGCGCCTGTCGCCGCGCCAGCAAACCTATCTGCCGTCGTCGGACGACAAATTTTTGGCGCCGGTGCTGGAAGCGCTGGAGCACTGCCCGGCGGACAACACCTCGCTGGCGGCGTGGGCGGCTCGGGTCTACACCACCGAGCGCACGCTGTCGCGCCGCTGCCAGCAGGATCTGGGCATGTCGTTCAGCGAATGGCGCCAGCGCCTGCGTTTCCTGCATGCCGTGTCGCTGCTCGAGCAGGGCAAGACCGTGCAGGACGTGGCGCTGGACGTCGGCTACAGCTCCGCGTCGGCGTTTATCGTCATGTTCCAGCAGATCGCCGGCACCACCCCTGAGCGCTTTCGCCGTCGGTTAGGTTAATCCCCGGCTTCTGTGCCATGATATGCCCCGTTTATTTCAAGCAGACAAATAGCCGTAAACCGTCGGAGAACGCCGTGAAAATCCTCGTTGATGAAAATATGCCTTACGCCCGTGAGCTGTTTAGCCGCCTGGGTAACGTTAAGGCTGTTCCTGGTCGCCCGATCCCGGTCAACGAACTGGACGACGCCGACGCGCTGATGGTGCGCTCGGTGACCAAAGTAAATGAGGCGTTGCTGGCCGGCAAGCAGCGGTTAAGTTTGTCGGGACCGCAACGGCAGGGACCGATCATGTGGATGATAACTGGCTGGCGGCGGCCGGGATCGGCTTCTCCGCCGCGCCGGGCTGTAACGCCATTGCGGTCGTGGAATATGTTTTCTCCTCGCTGCTGATGCTGGCCGAGCGCGACGGGTTTGCTCTGAAAGACCGCACCGTGGGGATTGTCGGCGTGGGTAACGTCGGCGGGCGCCTGCAAAAGCGCCTGGAAGCGTTGGGGATCCGCACGCTGCTGTGCGATCCGCCGCGCGCCGATCGCGGCGATGACGGGGATTTCCGCTCGCTGGACGAGCTGGTGGAACAGGCCGACGTGCTGACCTTCCACACGCCGCTGTTTAAAGAGGGGCCGTATAAGTCGCTGCATCTTGCCGATGAGGCGCTCATTCGTCTGAAGGCTGGCACTATTCTGATAAATGCCTGCCGGGGTCCGGTGGTGGATAACGCCGCGCTGCTGGAGGTGTCTGAACGAAGGACAAGACCTCAGCGTGGTGCTGGACGTCTGGGAGCCGGAGCCGGATCTCAACGTTGAGCTGCTGAACAAGGTGGACATGGGCACCGCGCATATCGCCGGTTATACCCTCGAAGGGAAAGCGCGCGGCACGACGCAGGTCTTCGAGGCCTACAGCGCCTTTATCGGTCATCCGCAGCAGGTGGCGCTGGATACCCTACTGCCGCGCCTGAATTTGGCCGCATTACCCTGCACGGCCCGCTCGATCAGGCAACGCTGAAAAGGCTGGTGCATTTGGTGTATGATGTGCGCCGCGATGATGCGCTGCTGCGCAAAGTGGCCGGGCAGCCGGGTGAATTTGATAGGCTGCGCAAGCACTATGTTGAGCGCCGCGAGTGGTCTTCGCTGTATGTGATGTGCGATGACCGCGGCGAGCGGCGGCGCTGCTCAATAAGCTGGGCTTTAACGTGCCATGCGCTTCACCCGGCGAACGTCATTAAGTCTCTGATTTTTCTGAATTAATGGGCGATGCATGTCGGATCGCCCGGGTCTGCTTTTATGTCATTTCTGGAGTAAACCACCATGTCTGAAGGCTGGAACATTGCCATTTTAGGTGCCACGGGTGCCGTGGGCGAAGCCCTGCTCGAAACGCTTGCTGAGCGTCAGTTCCCGGTGGGCGATATCTATGCGCTGGCGCGAACGGACAGCGCGGGTGAGCATCTGCGTTTTAACAGTAAATCCGTGATGGTTCAGGACGCGGCGGCGTTCGACTGGACGCAGGCGCAGCTGGCGTTTTTCGCCGCCGGTCGCTGAAGCGACTGCGGCGTACGTTGAAGAGGCGACCAACGCAGGGCTGCCTGGTGATCGACACCAGCGGCCTGTTCGCCATGGAGCCGGATGTGCCGCTGGTGGTGCCGGACGTGAACCCGTTTGTGCTGGCGGATTACCGCAACCGCAACATCATTGCGGTGCCGAACAGCCTGACCAGCCAGCTGCTGACCGCCCTGAAACCGCTGATCGACGACGGCGGCCTGTCGCGCATTACCGTCACCAGCCTGCTGTCCGCGTCCGCAAACGGCAAAAAGGCCGTTGACGCGCTGGCCGGGCAGAGCGCGAAGCTGCTGAACGGCATTCCGATTGACGAAGATGATTTCTTTGGCCGCCAGCTGGCGTTCAACATGCTGCCGCTGCTGCCGGACCGCGAGGGCTCCGTGCGCGAAGAGCGCCGTATCGTCGATGAGGTGCGTAAAATTCTGCAGGACGATGGCCTGATGATCTCCGCAAGCGTCGTGCAGTCCCCGGTCTTCTACGGTCACGCGCAGATGGTCGGCTTTGAAGCGCTGCGTCCCCTCGCGGCAGAAGAGGCGCGCGATGCGTTTGGCCGCGGGGAAGATATCGTCCTCTCTGAAGAGAGCGAGTTCCCGACCCAGGTGGGCGATGCCACCGGCAGCGCGCATCTTTCCGTTGGCTGCGTGCGTAACGACTACGGTATGCCGGAGCAGGTCCAGTTCTGGTCCGTTGCCGACAACGTTCGTTTCGGCGGCGCGCTGATGGCGGTCAAGATCGCTGAAAAACTGGTGCAGGAGTACCTGTACTGATGTCAGACGTGGAACAAAAGCCGGTTCATAAAATTGCCCTCGGTATTGAGTACGATGGCAGTAAATATTATGGCTGGCAGCGTCAGAATGAGGTGCGCAGCGTCCAGGAGAAGCTGGAGAAAGCGCTCTCTCAGGTGGCAAACGAGCCGATTAACGTCCTGTGCGCAGGCCGTACGGATGCGGGCGTTCACGGCACGGGGCAGGTGGTGCACTTTGAAACCACCGCCATGCGTAAGGATGCCGCCTGGACGCTGGGTGTAAATGCGAATTTGCCTGGTGACATTGCGGTGCGTTGGGTAAAAGCTGTGCCGGATGATTTTCACGCGCGCTTTAGCGCCACGGCGCGTCGCTACCGTTATGTCATCTACAACCAGCGCCTGCGTCCGGCGGTGTTAAGCCAGGGCGTGACGCATTTTTATCAGCCGCTTGATGCGGAACGGATGCATCGCGCGGCGCAGTGTCTGCTTGGCGAAAATGACTTTACCTCGTTTCGTGCGGTGCAGTGTCAGTCGCGCACGCCGTGGCGCAACGTCATGCACATCAACGTCAGCCGTTTTGGCGCGTATGTGGTGGTGGATATCAAAGCCAATGCCTTTGTACATCATATGGTGCGGAATATTGTGGGCAGCCTGATGGAGATTGGCTGCCGGCAACCAGCCGGAGACCTGGATGGCCACGCTGCTGGCGGCGAAGGATCGCACGCTGGCGGCAGCCACGGCGAAAGCGGAAGGGCTGTATCTGGTCGCGGTGGATTATCCGGATCGGTTTGACCTGCCGAAACCGCCAATGGGCCCGCTGTTTTTAGCGGACTAAACAAAGGTGCAATTAGGGCTTAGACAATATGGACGTAATTCGTTTTATTATTGATTTCATTCTGCATATTGATGTGCACCTGGCGGAGCTGGTCGCGCAGTATGGCATCTGGGTTTACGCTATTCTGTTCCTGATTCTGTTTTGTGAAACCGGGCTGGTGGTCACGCCGTTCCTGCCGGGGGATTCTCTGCTGTTCGTCGCCGGGGCGCTGGCGGCGCTGCCGACCAACGATCTGAACGTGCATCTTATGGTGGTGCTGATGGTGATTGCCGCCATCGTCGGTGATGCGGTCAACTACACGATTGGACGGGTGTTCGGTGAGCGGCTGTTCAGCAATCCGGATTCGAAAATTTTCCGTCGCAGCTATTTAGACAAAACCCATGCGTTTTATGAACGCCATGGCGGAAAAACCATTATCCTTGCGCGCTTTGTGCCTATTGTGCGCACATTTGCACCGTTTGTGGCGGGAATGGGGCATATGTCCTATCGTCACTTTGCCCCCTACAACGTGATGGGCGCGCTGTTGTGGGTACTGCTGTTTACCTATGCAGGCTACCTGTTTGGCGATCTGCCGGTGGTTCAGGAAAACCTTAAGTTGCTGATTGTAGCGATCATTGTGCTTTCCGTACTGCCGGGCGTGATTGAAATTTTTCGTCACAAACGTGCGGCGGCAAAACAAGCGAAGTAAATGCACACTGGCGGTTCGACCACTTTTTTATCCAAAGTTTCGGGCTGTTATGTTTTAATGTGCAACATTCATGGTGTTTCTGTTGAAAACTGAAGGATGTGGGGGGGCAAAAATGGCATTATTCGGCAGTAACGATGAACAAAACTGGCATACGACCAGGTTCAGGCAGAAAGGTTATCAATGAGCTGGATTGAACGAATTAAAAGCAATATCACCCCAACGCGTAAAGCGAGCATTCCTGAAGGGGTATGGACGAAATGTGATAGCTGCGGCCAGGTTCTGTACCGCGCCGAGCTGGAGCGCAACCTTGAGGTGTGTCCGAAGTGCGACCACCACATGCGTATGTCGGCGCGCAACCGCCTGCATAGCCTGCTGGACGAAGGTTCTCTGGTAGAACTGGGCAGCGAGCTGGAGCCGAAAGACGTGCTGAAGTTCCGCGATTCCAAGAAATACAAAGATCGTCTGGCCGCTGCACAGAAAGAGACCGGCGAGAAAGACGCGCTGGTCGTCATGAAAGGCACGCTGCACGGGATGCCGGTTGTGGCCGCCGCGTTTGAGTTCTCCTTTATGGGCGGCTCAATGGGCTCCGTGGTCGGCGCGCGCTTCGTGCGTGCCGTTGAGCAGGCGCTGGAAGACAACTGTCCGCTGATCTGCTTCTCCGCCTCCGGCGGCGCGCGTATGCAGGAAGCGCTGATGTCGCTGATGCAGATGGCGAAAACCTCTGCGGCGCTGGCGAAAATGCAGGAGCGCGGTCTGCCGTATATCTCCGTGCTGACCGACCCGACCATGGGCGGCGTCTCCGCCAGCTTCGCGATGCTGGGCGATCTGAACATCGCTGAGCCAAAAGCGCTGATCGGCTTTGCCGGCCCTCGCGTTATCGAGCAGACCGTTCGTGAAAAACTGCCGCCGGGCTTCCAGCGCAGTGAGTTCCTCATCGAAAAAGGCGCGATCGACATGATCGTCCGCCGTCCGGAAATGCGCCTGAAGCTGGCGAGCATCCTGGCGAAGCTGATGAATCTGCCAGCGCCGAACCCGGATGGCCGCGCGAAGGCGTGGTGGTACCGGCCGGATCAGCAGACCCGAAGCCTGAAGGCAACTGAAAGGCGGGCAGGGCCGGTTGGCTGCTGCCTTTTGATTCATGCACCACATCTGTTAATGACAACCGGGCATTATGGAAAATAAAAGCATTCCCCAAGCCACGTCGCCCCTGGCCGCGTGGCTTTCTTATCTGGAAAACCTGCACAGTAAAACCATCGATCTGGGGCTTGAGCGCGTAAGCCAGGTCGCGGCGCGTCTTGATGTGCTCAAACCGGCGCCTTTCGTGTTCACCGTCGCGGGCACCAACGGCAAAGGCACCACCTGCCGTACGCTGGAATCCGTCCTGATGGCGGCGGGCTATCGGGTTGGCGTCTACAGCTCGCCGCATCTGGTGCGCTACACCGAACGCGTTCGCGTGCAGGGCGCTGAGCTGGCGGAAGCCGGGCACAGGGCCTGCTTTGCTGAAATTGAAGCCGCACGCGGCGAGATCTCATTAACCTATTTTGAATACGGCACCCTGTCGGCGCTGTGGCTGTTCAAACAGGCGCAGCTGGACGTGGTGATCCTGGAAGTGGGGCTGGGCGGACGTCTTGATGCCACCAATATCGTGGATGCGGACGTGGCGGTGGTCACCAGCATCGCGCTGGATCACACCGACTGGCTGGGGCCCGATCGTGAAAGCATCGGCCGCGAGAAGGCCGGCATTTTCCGCGGCGGTAAGCCGGCGGTGGTCGGCGAGCCGGATATGCCGCACACCATTGCTGACGTGGCGAAGGAGAAGGGCGCGCAGCTGCTGCGCCGCGGTGTTGACTGGCAGTATGAGGTTCAGGACAACGGCTGGCGCTTCAGCGATGCGCAGGGCGCGCTGCGACAATCTGCCGCTGCCGCAGGTACCGCAGCCGAACGCGGCCACCGCGCTGGCGGCGCTGCGCGCCACCGGCCTCACGGTCAGCGAAAGGCGCGATCCTCGTCAGGGCATCTGCCGCTGGCGATTCTGCCGGGACGTTTCCAGATTGTCAGCGAGTCGCCGCGCCTGATCCTGGATGTGGCGCACAACCCGCATGCGGCGGCGTATCTCGCGGGACGTCTCAAATCGTTACCAAAAACCGGGCGCGTGCTGGCGGTGATCGGCATGCTGCATGATAAAGATATCGCCGGGACGCTGGCCTGCATGGAGAGTGTGGTCGATAGCTGGTATTGTGCTCCTCTGGAGGGGCCGCGCGGCGCGACGGCTGAGCAGCTGATGGAACATCTCGGCAAAGGCGCAATCTACAGTAGCGTGGCGCAGGCCTGGCATGCCGCGATGGCGGATGCTAAACCAGAAGATACCGTGCTGGTGTGTGGTTCATTCCACACGGTGGCACATGTCATGGAAGTGATGGACGCGGGGAGAACCGGTGGCGAGTAAGTTTCAGAACCGTTTAATGGGAACCATTGTGCTGGTCGCGCTCGGGGTGATTATTCTTCCCGGGCTGCTCGACGGGCAGAAAAAGCATTATCAGGATGAGTTTGCCGCGATTCCGCTGGTGCCGAAACCGGGTGACCGCGATGAGCCGGATATGCTGCCTGCGGCGACGCAGGCGCTGCCTGCTCAGCCGCCGGAAGGCGCGAGCGCGGCGCAGCAGGCGCCCGCCAGCAGCGCAACGCAGAGCAGTGCCGCCAGCGGCAGCACGCAGCCAGCGCAAAACAGCCAGCCCAGCGTCGTGACGCCGCCGCCGGTGCACCAGCAGCAGAAACCGGCAGAGCAGGTGAAACCGAAGCCGGTTGAGCAGCCGCAGCCGAAACCGGTGGAGCAGCCGAAACCGAAGCCGGCAGAACAACCGAAAGCGACAGAACAGCCAAAAACTTCAGAGCAGCCTAAAGCGGCGGAAACGCCGAAGCAGAGCGAGCCGGCCGCGCCAGCAGGACAAGCCTATGTGGTGCAGCTCGGTGCGTTGAAAAACGCCGATAAAGTCAACGAGGTCGTGAGCAAACTGCGCAGTGCGGGATATCGTGTTTACACTTCACCTTCCACGCCGGTGCAGGGTAAAATTACCCGTATCCTCGTGGGGCCAGAAGCGTCCAAAGACAAACTGAAAGGGTCGCTGGGTGAGCTGAAGCAGATCTCCGGCCTGAGCGGTGTGGTGATGGGCTACAGCGCACGCTGACAACTGAGTAAGACCTGCGCCGATAGCAGAAAGAGGCGCGGCTTTTCGTATTCTGTAGCGAAGCGTACGAAAATGAGGGAATACAGCAGGTTAAAGGCGATATCAGCCAGGGGCGTTTTGAACATTTTTTCAGCGCCTTTTTTATTTACGCGCGGGAAGGAAATCCCTACGCAAACGTTTTCTTTTTCTGTTAGAATTCGCCCCGAACTGGATGACAGGGCGTGTAAATCGTGGGACACATATGGTCTGGATTGATTACGCCATCATTGCGGTGATTGGTTTTTCCTGTCTGGTTAGCCTGATCCGTGGCTTTGTTCGTGAAGCGTTATCGCTGGTGACCTGGGGTTGTGCTTTCTTTGTCGCCAGTCATTACTACACTTACCTGTCTGTCTGGTTCACGGGCTTTGAAGATGAACTGGTCCGAAATGGAATCGCCATCGCGGTGCTGTTTATCGCGACGCTGATTGTCGGCGCTATCGTGAACTACGTGATAGGTCAGCTGGTCGAGAAAACCGGTCTGTCAGGAACGGACAGGGTGCTCGGGATCTGTTTCGGGGCGTTGCGAGGCGTGCTGATTGTGGCCGCGATCCTGTTCTTCCTGGATACCTTCACCGGGTTCTCAAAAAGTGCAGACTGGCAAAAGTCGCAGCTCATTCCAGAGTTCAGCTTCATCATCAGATGGTTCTTTGACTATCTGCAAAGCTCGTCGAGTTTTTTGCCCAGGGCATAAACCCTGAGATGTGGCTTAACGAGGAAAAGACGAATGTGCGGTATTGTCGGTATCGCCGGTTTCATGCCGGTAAACCAGTCGATTTATGACGCGTTAACGGTGCTTCAGCACCGTGGGCAGGATGCTGCGGGCATCATCACCATTGATGCACACAACTGCTTCCGTTTGCGTAAGGCGAATGGCCTGGTAAACGATGTGTTTGAAGCCCGCCATATGCAGCGTCTGCAGGGCAATATGGGGATCGGTCACGTGCGTTATCCTACTGCTGGCAGTTCCAGCGCCTCTGAGGCACAGCCTTTCTACGTCAACTCGCCGTACGGCATCACCCTGGCTCACAACGGCAACCTGACCAACGCCCATGAGCTGCGTAAAAAGCTGTTCGAAGAGAAACGGCCGCCGCCATGTCAACACCACCTCTGATTCTGAAATCCTGCTCAATGTGTTCGCCAGCGAGCTGGATCACTTCCGGCACTATCCGCTGGAAGCAGACAACATTTTTGCCGCGATTGCCGCGATGCATCGGCAGATCCGCGGCGCTTACGCCTGCGTGGCGATGATCATCGGTCACGGCATGGTCGCCTTCCGCGATCCGAACGGCATTCGTCCGCTGGTGCTCGGCAAGCGCGACCTCGGCGATGGCCGCACCGAATATATGGTGGCCTCTGAAAGCGTGGCGCTGGATACCCTGGGCTTCGAATTCCTGCGCGACGTGGCGCCGGGCGAAGCGGTGTACATCACCGAGAAGGGCCAGCTGTTTACCCGCCAGTGTGCCGAGAACCCGGTCAGCAACCCGTGCCTGTTCGAATACGTTTATTTTGCGCGTCCGGACTCCTTCATCGACAAGATTTCCGTCTACAGCGCCCGCGTCAACATGGGCACGAAGCTGGGCGAGAAGATTGCCCGCGAGTGGGAAGATCTGGACATCGACGTGGTGATCCCTATCCCGGAAACCTCCTGCGATATCGCGCTGGAGATCGCCCGCATTCTGGATAAGCCATACCGTCAGGGCTTCGTGAAGAACCGCTACGTCGGCCGCACCTTTATCATGCCGGGCCAGCAGCTGCGTCGTAAGTCCGTGCGCCGCAAGCTGAACGCCAACCGCGCGGAGTTCCGCGACAAGAACGTGCTGCTGGTGGATGACTCCATTGTGCGCGGCACCACCTCTGAGCAGATTATCGAGATGGCGCGCGAAGCGGGTGCGAAGAAAGTCTATCTGGCCTCTGCTGCGCCGGAGATTCGCTTCCCGAACGTCTACGGCATCGATATGCCGACCGCCAACGAGCTGATCGCTCACGGCCGTGAAGTGGATGAAATTCGCCAGATCATCGGCGCCGATGGCCTGATTTTCCAGGACCTGAACGATCTGATCGACGCGGTGCGTGCCGAGAACCCGGAAATTCCCCAGTTTGAATGCTCGGTGTTCAACGGTATTTACGTGACCAAAGACGTTGACCAGCAGTACCTCGACTATCTTGATTCGCTGCGCAACGACGATGCCAAAGCCGTTCCAGCTGCAGAACGATCTCGAAAGCTTAGAGATGCACAACGAAGGTTAACCGCCTGGTCGTCTCAGGGGCATCGGCGCGTCTGCGGCGGGCGCAATCCCGCCCTGTTTGTTTTTGTATTTATGGCGGCGGAGCGGCTATTCTTGGCGCACTCTGCTTTGAAATCAGCAGAGGCCGAAAATCCATGAAACGACTCATTGTTGGGATTTCCGGCGCCAGCGGCGCGATTTACGGCGTGCGTCTGTTGCAGGTGCTGCGTAACGTGGCGGAGGTGGAAACCCATCTGGTGATGAGCCAGGCGGCGCGGCAGACGCTGGCGCTGGAAACCGATTTCTCCCTGCGCGATGTTCAGGCGCTGGCGGATGTGGTTCACGATGCGCGCGATATCGCCGCCAGCATCTCCTCAGGCTCGTTTAAAACCGCGGGCATGGTTATCCTGCCCTGTTCGATCAAAACCCTCTCCGGCATTGTGAACAGCTATACCGACACCCTGCTGACGCGCGCGGCGGATGTGGTGCTGAAAGAGCGGCGCCCTCTGGTGCTGTGCGTGCGGGAAACGCCGCTGCACCTGGGGCATCTGCGCTTGATGACGCCAGGCGGCGGAGCTGGGCGCGGTGATCATGCCGCCGGTACCGGCGTTTTACCACCGCCCGCAAGCGCTGGACGACGTCATCGATCAGACCGTTAACCGGGTGCTCGATCAGTTTGACATCGACCTGCCGGAAGATCTCTTCACCCGCTGGCAGGGTGCCTGATCTGTGCAATAATGCACTGAATGCGTGCAAAAGCGCGGGGCCGATCACTGTTTCAGGGCATCTTATGCACGGCCATACAGTTAATTCAATCTCACTTTTTCTTCCGTGTCGGCACACCGCTGTTAGTCTTTCCCTCACCGCAAATTAATGTGCAGTTAGCGTCCCAGATTGGACGCTGTATTAAATATTGAACGCCTGCGCACAGTTCCCTCCGCCCAGATGGCACGAATGTGGCATAAGACCTGCAAGATGAAGCCTGCAACACAACACACAACACAATACATAATAAAATCACGGTACTTGAGGGTAAATGTATGAAGAAGACGGTTCTGGCTCTGTCTTTATTCGTGCTGGGTTAAGTGCGGCAGCAGGTAGCTACGCAGCGCTTCCACAGACGGTTCGTATCGGTACAGACGCAACCTACGCGCCATTCTCTTCCAAGGATGCGAAAGGCGATTTCGTGGGGTTTGATATCGATCTGGGTAATGAAATGTGCAAACGCATTGAGGTGAAATGCACCTGGGTGGGCAGCGACTTTGACGCGCTGATCCCGTCGCTGAAAGCGAAGAAAATCGACGCCATTATCTCTTCTCTCTCCATCACCGAAAAACGCCAGCAGGAGATTGCCTTCTCTGACAAGCTCTACGCCGCGAACGCGCGTCTGATCGCGCCGAAGGGCTCCCAGCTTCAGCCAACCATCGACTCGCTGAAAGGCAAGCACGTGGGCGTGCTGCAGGGCTCGACGCAGGAAGCCTACGCCAATGCCTAACTGGCGTGAGAAGGGCGTAGACGTGGTGGCTTATCAGAACCAGGATCTGATTTACTCTGACCTGGCTGCGGGCCGTCTGGATGCGGCATTCCAGGATGAAGTCGCGGCGAGCGAAGGCTTCCTGAAACAGCCTGCCGGGCAAAGACTACGCGTTTGCAGGCCCGTCGGTGAAAGATGACAAAATACTTTGGCGACGGCACCGGTATTGGCCTGCGTAAAGATGATACCGAGCTGAAAGCCGCCTTCGACAAAGCCTTTGCCGAGCTGCGTAAAGACGGTACCTACGACAAACTCGCGAAGAAGTACTTCGACTTCAACGTCTACGGCGAGTAAGACTCCTGTTCCTGAACGGATGTATTGAGTCACGCTAACGTGGGGGGCCGTGCCCCCCTTCCGTGATTCCATCCTGGTCGGACTGCCGGTGTTGCTGGACAGCGTTTGTTTAGTTTCCACCCTCGTACGACAGGGGTCGAAGCGGGATGCTGTAAGGCTATTCTGAAGTAATTTTCGAGGGCGCGCTGGTGACCCTTGAGCTGGCTCTCAGCTCCGTGGTGCTGGCGGTGGTGATAGGTCTGATAGGCGCCGGGGCCAAACTCTCCCGCTAACCGCCCGCTGGCGCTGATTTTTGAAGGCTACACCACGCTGATCCGCGGCGTGCCCGACCTGGTGCTGATGCTGCTGATCTTTTACGGTCTGCAGATCTGCGCTGAACGGCGTGACCGACGCGCTGGGCATGGCACAGATCGACATCGACCCGTTCGTGGCCGGCATTATTACCCTCGGCTTCATCTACGGCGCCTACTTCACCGAAACCTTCCGCGGCGCCTTCCTGGCGGTGCCGCGCGGCCAGCTCGAAGCGGCCACCGCCTACGGCTTGAGCGGCGCGCAGAGCGTTCGGCGCATTCTGTTCCCGGCGATGATGCGCTTCGCGCTGCCGGGCATCGGCAACAACTGGCAGGTGCTCCTCAAGGCCACCGCGCTGGTCTCGATCCTCGGCCTGGACGACGTGGTGAAGGCCACGCAGCTGGCCGGCAAGAGCACCTGGCAGCCGTTCCTTCTTCGCGCTGGTCTGCCGGGGTGATTTACCTGGCCATCACGACGGTCTCCAACGGCGTGCTGTTGTGGCTTGAACGGCGCTACTCCGTGGGCGTGAAGAGGGCTGAGCTATGATTGAGATTATTCAGGAATACTGGCAAACCGCTGCTGTGGACCGACGGCTACCGCTTCACCGGCGTGGCGATCACGCTGTGGCTGCTGATCTCCTCCGTGGTGATGGGCGGTAGCCTTGCGGTGCTGCTGGCCATCGCGCGCGTGTCGCCAAATCGCTATATCTCTACGCCGGTGTGGCTCTACACCTACGTGTTTCGCGGCACGCCGCTGTACGTGCAGCTGCTGGTGTTCTACTCGGGCATGTACAGCCTGGAGATCGTGAAAGGCACCGAGATGCTCAACGCGTTCTTCCGCAGCGGCCTGAACTGCACGGTGCTGGCGTTCACGCTCAACACCTGCGCCTACACCACCGAGATCTTCGCCGGCGCGATTCGCGCCGTGCCGCACGGTGAGATCGAGGCCGCGCGCGCCTACGGCTTCTCGCCGTTCAAGCTGTACCGCTGCATCATTCTGCCGTCGGCGCTGCGCACCGCGCTGCCGGCTCTACAGCAACGAAGTGATCCTGATGCTGCACTCCACCGCGCTGGCGTTCACCGCCACCGTGCCGGATCTGCTGAAGATCGCGCGCGACATCAACTCCGCGACCTATCAGCCGTTCACCGCGTTCGGCATTGCGGCGGTGCTCTACCTGATTATCTCTTACGTGCTGATTAGCCTGTTCCGCCAGGCGGAAAGCGCCGCTTCCTCGCAGCATGTGAAACCTTCTTCGACGCACTGAGAAAGACGATGGCTGAGAATAAATTAAACGTTATCGATCTGCACAAGCGCTACGGCGACCATGAAGTGCTGAAGGGCGTGTCGCTGCAGGCCAACGCCGGCGACGTGATCAGCATCATCGGCTCCTCCGGCTCCGGCAAAAGTACCTTCCTGCGCTGCATCAACTTCCTCGAAAAGCCGAGTGAAGGCTCGATCGTGGTCAACAGCGAGGCGATAAACCTGGTGCGCGACAAAGACGGCCAGCTGAAGGTGGCCGACAAAAAGCAGCTGCAGTCTGCTGCGCACCCGGCTGACGATGGTGTTCCAGCATTTCAACCTGTGGAGCCACATGACGGTGCTGGAGAACGTGATGGAAGCGCCGGTGCAGGTGCTGGGCCTGAGCAAAGCCGAAGCGCGCGAGCGCGCGGTGAAATACCTGGAGAAGGTGGGCATCGATGAGCGCGCGCGTGGCAAATACCCGGTGCATCTGTCGGGCGGCCAGCAGCAGCGTGTCTCGATCGCCCGCGCGCTGGCGATGGAGCCGGAGGTGATGCTGTTCGACGAACCGACCTCGGCGCTCGATCCGGAACTGGTGGGCGAAGTGCTGCGCATCATGCAGAAGCTGGCCGAAGAGGGCAAAACCATGGTGGTGGTGACGCACGAGATGGGCTTCGCCCGCAACGTCTCCAACCACGTGATTTTCCTGCACCAGGGCAAAATTGAAGAGCAGGGCGCGCCGGACGAGCTGTTCGGCAACCCGAAAAGCCCGCGCCTGCAGCAGTTTTTGAAGGGATCGTTGAAATAGGTTTCTGAACCGTAGCGGCGCAATGTACTGCGCGTTCCCGGCGATGTGGCGGTCAAACCCGCGCGATACATCGCGCCGTGACGAATCACAGAAATATTTAATTAACCATGCAGCAGTTTCAGCGCGGTATCTTCATCCGTTACCAGCCCGGAGATCCAGCCGCCGTGCAGCGCGGCGTGAATCGCTGCGTATTTGCGCGTGCTGCCGGCAAAGCCGATGATATTGCGCTGCGTCTGGCTCTCCAGCAGCACGCTGGTCAGCAGCTCGTCGGTTTCGCCGTACACCCGCTCTCCCTGCTGATTGAAAAAATGCCCCAGCATTTCACCCACCACGCCGCGCGCGTTGAGCGCTTCTACCTGCGCATCGGTGATAAAGCCTTCGGCATTGAGCGGGCAGCCCGGCATCACTTCGCCAATGCCGACAAACGCCACGTTCGCCTGTAGCGCACGCTGGGTGACGCGCTGATAGACCTGATGCTGCACCCACATCGTCTTATCCTGCGGCGTGTCAGCATACAGCGGCGCCGGAATGAAGAAATATTTGCCCTGCATCTTCTCCGCCATTTTCAGCGGTACGTCGTAGCGGGTACCGGAATCGTCACGCGCAATCGCGCCGATCATCGACACACACTGATGCTGTGGCCGTTCAACCCACGGCAGCGCATCAATCATTGAGCGCAGCGTTTTGCCGGAACCGATGCCAAACACCTGCGGCGTCTCTTCGTTGATAAACTGCGCCATCACCGCCGCGCCTTCCACCGCCAGCATTTGCTGAATCGCCTCATCATCCAGCCCGGCTGACGGCACCACGCGGCACAGCGTCAGGCCAAACTTTTGTTCGATCTCGCGCGCCAGATGCAGGCAGTGCGTGACCGGATGGTCGATCTTCACGCTGACCATGCCCATCTCACGCGCGCTGGAGACCAGCCGCTGCGCCACCTGCCGCGATAAGCCCAGCGCGCGCGCAATCTCCTGCTGCGTGACGCCTGCTACGTAATACATCCACGCTGCCCGCGCTGCCAGCTCCTGCTTCTTCTCTTCTCTGCTCATCGCCTTGTTCCGTCAAACTCCGATGCGCCAGTTTATCGCGTCTTGCCCCTGAAGCGTTAATTGAGCAAAAGCCCTAAAAAAGAGCAAAAGTATTAAATGTGATGGATCTCGCAGAACGATCGCCCCGGCGGCGACTATGCTACGCCTCATCGGGCAAATGCCCTCTATTGTGGCAAATGTTTATTTCGAGGCGACTATGACGATGAAATCAGTGTGGATGCATATCGGCGCAGGCTCTTTTCACCGCGCGCATCAGGCGTGGTATCTGCACCAGCTGCGCCAGCAGGGCGATGACAGCTGGAGCATCGCGCTCGGCAACATCCGCGGCGATGCGGTAGCGCTGCTTGATCAGCTGCAGACGCAAAACGGCGAGTACGTGCTGGAAACCGTGACGCCGGAGGGCGAGCGCGCCTATGAAACCATCACTTCGCTGCGCACCATCCTGCCATGGGATGCGGAGATCAGCGCGCTGGTAGCGCAGGGCGCCAGCGCCGACACAAAAGTGATCGGTTTTACCGTGACCGAAGCCGGTTATTACCTGACGCCGGCGCATGAACTCGATCTCAGCCAGGCCGATATTCAGGCCGATCTCCGTGGTGAGGCGCGCACTATTTACGGCGCGCTGACCCGCATTCTGCGCCAGCGCGTGGCCAGCGGCGGTGCGCCGGTCACGCTGCTCAACTGCGACAACCTGCGTCACAACGGCGAACGTTTTCGTCACGGCATGCTGGCGTTTCTCGCCGCGCAGGGCGACAGTGCGCTGGCCAGCTGGGTGCGCGATAACACCACTTCGCCAAACACCATGGTGGATCGCATCACGCCGCGCCCCACGCCGGATGTCGCCGAACGCGTCAAAGCGGCCACCGGTAGAGACGATGGCGCGGCGGTGAT
Organism: Enterobacterales bacterium; assembly: GCA_039593615.1. Taxonomy (GTDB): domain Bacteria; phylum Pseudomonadota; class Gammaproteobacteria; order Enterobacterales; family Enterobacteriaceae; genus Enterobacter. Next base: position 41,577 of record JBCNOY010000002.1, read on the forward strand.
GGCGGAGTCGTTTATCCAGTGGGTGATTGAGGATGATTTTATCGCCGGACGCCCGGCGCTGGAAAAGGTGGGCGTGGAGCTGGTGGTGTCGGTGCTGCCGTGGGAAGAGGCGAAAATCCGCATCCTCAACGCCACGCACGCGGCGATTGCCTGGGCCGGCACGCTCACCGGCCATGACTACATTGATGACAGCACGCGTCAGCCCGCGATCTATCAGCTGGCGTATGACTACATCACGCAGGACGTGATCCCGTCACTGTCGCCCAGCCCGCTCGATCTGGCGGATTACCGCGACGTGGTGCTGGCGCGCTTTAGCAATCCCTACATCAAAGATACCAACCAGCGCGTTGGTGCCGATGGGCTATCGAAGATTCCCGGCATGGTGACGCCGACGCTGCGCGAATGCTATCAGCGCGGCGCAGAACCGACCGCTACCGCCGTGCTGCCGGCGCTGTTCTACCTGTTCCTGCAACGCTGGGCCAGCAACCAGCTGCCGTATGCCTATCAGGATGGCGTGCTCAATGCTGACGCGCTGCGCCAGCAGCTGAGCGGCGAGAATGCGCTACAAACCTTCCTCAGCGACCGCGCGCTGTTTGCCGAACTGGCCGATGACCGCGCTTTTCATGCGCTGGTGACGCGCAGCGTAGACGCCATTGAGCAGCAACTGCTGCAGCCGGCGACGGTGTAAGGAGCGCACAGCATGTATCTCGGCATTGATATTGGCACCTCTGAACTCAAAGCGCTGATCGTTAACCCGCAGGGCGAGATTGTGGCGTCGAATCACGCCACGCTCAGCGTGCAGCGCCCGCATCCGCACTGGGCGGAGCAGGATCCCGAGCGCTGGTGGCAGGCGTGTGGTCAGGCGATCGCCGGGCTGCGCCAGCAGGCGCCGGACGCGTGGGCCGCGATTCGCGCCATCGGTCTCTCCGGTCAGATGCACGGCGCCGTGCTGCTGGATGCCGCCGGTGAGGTGCTGCGGCCATGCATATTGTGGAACGACACGCGCAGCGCGGCGCAGTGTGATGCGCTGCGCCAGCAGCATCCGCAGATGATGGAAATCGCCGCCAACCTGATTATGCCCGGCTTTACCGCGCCGAAACTGCACTGGGTGGCGGAACATGAGCCCGAAATCTTCCGCCGCATCGACAAGGTGTTGCTGCCCAAGGACTACCTGCGCTGGCGTCTGACCGGGCGCTTTGTCAGCGAGCCGTCGGACGCCGCCGGTACGCTGTGGCTCGACGTGGCCCAGCGCGACTGGTCTGACGCACTGCTGGCGATTAGCGGGCTGACGCGCGCACAGATGCCCGAACTGGTTGAGGGCTGCGCGGTCAGCGCCACGCTGCGCGCCGATCTGGCCAGCGAATGGGGCTTAGCCGCCACGGTGAGCGTGGCCGGCGGCGGCGGTGATAACGCCGCATCGGCGGTGGGCGTTGGCGCGGTTAATGCGGGCGATGCCTTTATCTCGCTCGGCACGTCGGGCGTGATTTTTGTGGTTAACGATCGGCTGCGCGCCGATCCGCAATCCGGCGTGCACGCTTTCTGCCATGCGCTGCCGGGACGCTGGCACCAGATGAGCGTGATGCTCAGCGCCGCCAGCTGTCTGCGCTGGCTGTGCAATCTGCTGTCGGTCACCGAAAGCCAGCTGATGGACGAGATGGCACAGCTCAGCGCGGAACAGCTGCGTCAGGCACCGCTGTTTCTGCCGTATCTCTCTGGTGAACGCACGCCGCACAACGATCCGCAGGCGACCGGGGCATTTTTCCATCTGCGCCACGAAACGCCGCGCGCGCTGCTCGGCTATGCGGTGATTGAGGGCGTAGCGTTTGGCCTGGCGGATGGTCTGGCGGTGCTGGGCGATACGCAGCAGCAGATTCGGCAGTGCAGCCTGACCGGCGGCGGTGCGCGCAGCACGCTGTGGGCGCAGCTGATTGCTGACGTGCTGCAGCTGCCGATAGTGACCCATCCGGCCAGCGCCTCCGGCGCGCTGGGTGCGGCGCGACTGGCGTGGCTGGCCGACGGCGGCAGCGAAGCCGACGTGTGCCTGAAGCCGCCAGTGCAGGCGCGCTATCAGCCCGATGCGGCGCGCGGGGCCGTGCTGCAGCCGCGGCTGCGCCTGTTCCGTGAATTCTATGTACAACAACAGCAGGCGCGCGCGTTGCTGCCTGCCTGATCGGATTAGCGAACGGAAGGAAGATTGTCATGCAATCGAACGCATACTGGTTTGGCTTACCGAAAAAGATGTTCTGGGGCTTTCTGGCCATCGCCATTTTCATGGCCGGCGACGGCTTCGAAATGGCGTTTCTCTCGCGCCACATCACTGACATGGGCTTTTCGCCGGCCCAGTCGGCGGTAGTGTTTACGTTTTACGGCCTGGCCGCCGCGCTGGCGGCGTGGGCCTCCGGCGTGGTGGCGGAGCTGATTACGCCGCAGCGCGCCATGATGATTGGCTTTGTGCTGTGGATCGTCATGCATGCGCTGTTTATGTCGCTGGGGCTCGGGCTGCGTAACTATCCGCTGATGGTGCTGTTCTACGGTATTCGCGGCCTGGCCTATCCGCTTTTTATCTACTCGTTCATGATGATGCTGGTGCAGGTGCTGCCGCGTGACAAGCTTGCCGCCGCCACCGGCTGGTTCTGGGCGATGTACTCCGTGGGGATTGGCGTGGTGGGTAGCTATCTGCCGAGCCTGACCATCCCGATGCTGGGCGAAACAGGCACCTTATGGCTGGCGATTGTCTGGGTGGCGTGCGGCGGCGTGCTGGCCTACTTCAGCCTGCGCAACGTGCCGGTGGACCGTTCCCGCGTTAATCTGCCGCTGCGCGATAAGATGACGGAGATGTCGCGTGCCGTAACCATTCTGTTCACCAACCAGCATGTGTTTTATGCCTGCCTGATCCGCATCATCAATACGCTGTCGCTGTTTGGTTTTGCCATCATCATGCCGCTGCTGTTTGTCGATCGGCTCGGCTTTACCATCTCCGAATGGCTGCAGATTTGGGCGGTGTTCTTCTTCGTCACCATCTTTACCAATATTTTCTGGGGCATTACCGGTGAGAAGCTGGGCTGGATCCGTCAGGTGCGCTGGTTCGGCTGTCTCGGTATGGCGATCTCCAGCCTGGCGTTTTACTACCTGCCGCTGTATGCCGGGCATAACTTCTGGGTGGCGCTGATTCCGGCGATTATGCTGGGGATCTTTGTCGCTGCCTTTGTGCCGATGACCGCGGTGTTCCCGACGCTGGAACCGCATCATAAGGGCGCAGCGGTATCGATTTACAATCTGTCGGCCGGGCTGAGTAACTTTGTTGCCCCGGCGATTGCTTCACTGCTGCTGCCGTTCTTCGATATCGTCGGGGTGGTGTGGGCCTATACCGCGCTCTACCTGTTCGCCGGCGTGCTGACCTTTATCATTCGCGTGCCGCAGCCGGGACACACGCGAGAGGCGTCAGCAGTGAAGTCGTCGGTGGTGCAGCAGCGCAGCTAAAGCTGAGTGTCAACCTGTCGCACCGGCAGCAAGGACTGCCGGTGCTGACACGGCGCTATTCCAGCTTCTGTTTCACTTTCTTCACGTCGTCAGCGCTGACCGGTGCGGCGGCATTTCCCCAGCTGTTGCGGATGTAGCTCACCACCGCCGCGATCTCCTCATCACCCAGCGTGCCGGCAAAGGCCGGCATTGCCGGTGCTGTGGGGCGGGCATCGGTGTCGACACCGCGACTGCCGGCGGCGACCACCCGAATCAGCGAGGTGGCATCCTCCTGATTGAGCAACGGATTGTCCGCCAGCTGCGGGAAGATATTCTTCTCACCGCGACCGCCCGGGCTGTGGCAGGCTGAACACTTCGCCGCATAGATTTGCGCGCCCAGCTTCATGCGATCGTCCGTCGCGGCAAGTGCGGCGGGCGCTTGCTCATCACGCGATTCACCGCTTTTCAGGTACACGGCCACCGCCATCAGATCTTCGTCGCTCCAGTGCTGGGTGGAGTTCCCCACCGCTTCGGCCATCGGGCCGGAGGCGATGTCGAAGCGGTTGGCGCCGGTTTTCAGGTACTGCACCAGGTCCTGGGTGCTCCACTGGCCGATGCCGCTGTGCGGGTTGGCGGTGATGTCCGGGGCGACCCAGCCCTGCAGGTTGGCGCCGGCGAGGAAGCGCTCGTTGTCGTCACCGCCGAGCAGGTTCTTCGGTGTGTGGCAGGTGCCGCAATGGCCGAGCCCCTCCACCAGGTAGGCACCACGGTTCCATTGTGCCGACTTGTCTGGCTTGGGAACGAATTCGCCCTGGGTGAAGTTCAGCCAGTTCCAGCCGATCAGGCTGGTGCGCACGCTGAAGGGGAAGGGCAACAGGTTGGTTTCCACCGGGTTGTGCACCGGCTGCAAGGTCTGCAGGTAGGCCCAGAGCGCCCGGTTGTCCTCGCGGTGCACCTTGGTGTACGCGGTGAACGGCATGGCGCCGTACAGGCGTTTGCCGCCACGACTGTGACCGGTGGACATTACCGCCTGGAAGTCCTCGAAGCTCCAGCGTCCCAGGCCGGTGTCCGGGTCCGGGGTGATGTTGGCACCGACCAGTTTGCCGAACGGTGTCTCGATGGCCACGCCGCCGGCGAACGGCGCGCCGCCGGGCAGGGTGTGGCAGGCGGTGCAGTCGCCGACGACGGCGAGATAGCGACCCTTTTCCACGCGCGTACTGATCGTATTCCGGCTGGGCGTGAGACACAAAGCTGGTGCAGGCTCAGGCAGCGCGGCGAGGGTGCCGATGCGAAGGAGAGTCTTCATGCGCTGATCATCTCCCCGGGGCGTTTAAGGTATAGCCTGCGGATCGCATCGGCGGCCTTGAAGGCCAGTGCGCCGACAGTGCCGGTAGGGTTGTAGCCGGGGTTCTGCGGGAAGGCCGAGGAGCCCACCACGAACAGGTTGGGCACGCCCCAGACCTGCAGGTGCTTGTTCACCGAACTGTTCTTCGGATCGGCGCCCATGATGAAGCCGCCGACGATGTGCGAAGACTGGTAAGAGGTATTCGACCAGGGGCCTTTGCGCGGAGCCGGGACTATCTGCTGCGGGTTCATGCTGCGGGCGATCTCTGCCACCTTGTCGGTGCAGTACTGCGCCATCCGCAGGTCGTTTTCCGGGAAGTCGAAGGTGATGCGCAGCAGCGGTCGACCGTGGGGGTCGTTGTAGTTGGGGTCCAACGACAGGTAGTTGCTGCGCGTGGTGTAGCTGCTGGCCTCACAGCCGATGGACATGTTGCTCAGGTAGCTCTCTACCGTGGCTTTCTTCCATTGGGAGCCCCAGGCAGGCGTGCCGGGCGGAACCGGCCGCGAGTCGATGGGGGCGGCGCCGATCGGGGTCACGCGAGTGCTGCCGCCGCCGACGAAACCCAGGCCGGAGTGGTCGAAGTTGTCGTTGTTGAACTCGTCGATGCCCATGCCGATGGCGCCGCCACCGATGAAGGGATTGAAGTTCTTGTCCTTGAAGAACAGCTTGACGCTGTTGGCCGTCTGGTAGGCGAAGTTGCGCCCGGTGGTGCCGGTATTGGCGATCGGGTTGTAGGGTTCGCCGACGCCCGAAAGCAGCATCAGCCGCACGTTCTCGAAGATGAACGCGGCGACCACCACGATGTCCGCCGGCTGTTCCCATTCCTCTCCGCTGGAGTCGACGTAGACGATACCGGTGGCACGGGAACCGCTGCTGTCCATGGTCACCTTGAGCACTTCGGAGTTGGTCCTGGCGGTGAAGTTGGGTTTGCGGATCAGCGCCGGCAGGACGTTGACGATGGCGCTGGCCTTGGAATAGTTGGCGCAGCCGTAGTTGGTGCAGAAACCGCAGAAGGTGCAGGGCCCCATGGTCACGCCCAACTGGTTGGTGTAGCCCTGGGAGGCCAGTGCCGAGGGCACCGGGAAGGGTTTGTAGCCCAGGTTGCGCGCCGCTTCGGCGAACAGCGTCGGGGCGTAGGTCTGCGCGGTGGGCGGGTTGGGGTACTCGCGCGAGCGCGCGCCCTCGAAAGGGTTGCCGCCTTCAACTATCTGCCCGCCCAGATTGCCGGCCTTGCCGGAAACGCCGGCGAGCCGCTCGAAGGCGTCGTAATGCGGCTCCATTTCCTCCCAGGTGGTGCCCCAGTCCTGCAGGGTCAGCTCGGCGGGCACTTCCTTGCCGTAGCGCTCCTTCAGGTGGCTGGCCAGGCGGAATTCCTCGGGCTGGAAGCGGAAGGTGATGCCGGCCCAGTGGTTGCCTGCGCCGCCGGTGCCGTTGCCGGGGTGGAACGAACCCCAGACGCGCATCGGCAGGGCAGTTTCCGACTCCTTGTTGCGCATCGTGCAGGTGTTCTGCCGGGTGCGCAGCATCAGCTCCTGGCGGCGGTTGTAGCGCAGTTCGTCGGCGGCCGAGGCGAGGTTGAAGTCGCTGGCGGTGTCGCGCCAGGGGCCGCGTTCGAAGCCGATCACATCGAGGCCGGCGTCGGCCAGTTCGTGGGCGATGATGGAACCCGCCCAGCCGAGCCCGACAACCACGACGTCGGTGGAAGGTAGTTTCTTGGCCATGGCGTTGTTAACCCTTCTTGGTCCAGGCGGAGCTGCCGACGATGGAGAGCGGCACGAGATTCAGCTTCTGGTTGTGCAGGCCGATGTAGTCGCGGTAGTCGTAGCGCGCGCCGGGGAAGCCGAGCATCTTCCACGACACCATGTCGCGGTTGCCGCCATAGATGGGGTCGGCGAAGAAGCCTTCCATGGTGTTGTCCAGCACCTCTGGAAGAAACAGCGATTGTGCATCAAAGCCGCTGAAATGCACCTTTCCGGCTTCCAGGTCGGCCAGCACCGCGTCCTGCTGCGCCGGCGTCAGATCGACAAAGTTCTTTTGCGAGGTTTGCTGCACGTAGCGGTTGAGCGCCGCCAGCCCGTGGCGATAGCGCTGGTGCGGCACCAGCGGCGACTGGTCGCCCTGCTCGGTAGTGCCCTGCTGAAACGGGCCCTGCATGTAGAGGCGTTCGAAGGTGCCATAAAAGCCGTGCAGCTGGCGGTCGATAAAGACAGCGCAGCCGGCTTCTTTGCCGCCCACGCTCAGCTCGTCCGCCGGGATAATGCGGTCAACCATGGCTTCCACGGTGCGCGCTTCTTCATCGGTGAAGAACAGCCAGCCCTGAGCCTGGAACTGTTCCGGAGGGTTATCGGCGAAGGGTGTCCAGCCGGGGGCGCCCTTGAGGGAGACGGCATCGGCGGCGCGGGTGACGCCAGCGGCAACGCCCAGCGTCGACCAGGTCAGTACCTGGCGTCGTGTGACACCGGGCAGGGTTTTGGCTCGTTTTTTCATTATCGCTTCCAGACAGAGTAACAAGATAAGGCGTAACCGGCCGGCGTGCGCGGCGGCACAACGGGCCGGAATCTTCAGTTTTTGTAAATTTTTATGGCGAATGTTAACTGTAGACGGGCTGGGTGGTGGCGACCAATAACCGTACAAAAAAGTGCACTATTTGATAATCCGCCGGTTATTTCCTGAACTAAGCGCCACGTTAAATCTGCAGGCTTCGCTTGAACTCAGCGCGCTGGCTGCCAGGCTTAACCGTTTCAACCACGAAATGACCAGGAGGAAATATGTCGCGCTTTGCAGAGAAAGTGGTGGTGATTACCGGAGCCGGATCCGGCATTGGTGCCGCAGCGGCGCAGCGCTTCGCCAGTGAAGGCGCACAGGTGGTACTGGTGGGCAGAACCCGCGACAAGCTGGAACAGGTGCTGAACACGCTGAGCGGAGAAAATCATCTGGTGGCACCCTGCGACGTCGGCGATGCGGATCAGGTTAAACAACTGGCAGAGCAGGTGCAGCAGCAGTATGGGCGCGTGGATGTGCTGGTGAATAACGCCGGCAGCATAGTGCAGGGCAAAATTCATGAAGTGTCGATAGCGGACTGGAAGTCGCTGATGAGCACTGACCTCGACGGTGTATTTTACTGCACCCACTTCTTTATGCCCGCGCTGCTTAACAGTAAAGGCAACGTGGTGAATACCTCGTCGGTATCCGGACTGGGCGGCGACTGGGGCATGAGTGTCTACAACGCCGCCAAGGGCGCGGTGACCAATTTTACCCGCGCGCTGGCGATGGATTATGGCACCGACGGCGTGCGCGTTAACGCCGTTTGTCCCGGCTTTACCTTCACCGATCTCACCGAAGAGATGAAAAACGATGAGGCGCTGCTCGCACGCTTCTATGACCGTATTCCGCTGGGCCGCGCCGGTGAGCCGGAAGATATCGCCAGCGCGATTGCTTTCATCGCCAGCGACGACGCGCGTTATATCACCGGCGTTAACCTGCCGGTCGATGGCGGTCTGACGGCGTCGAACGGCCAGCCGAAACAGGCGTAAGTGATAACAGGCGGAGTGTCAGGTGTAATGTCACCGTCAATCCGCCTGTTAGTCGGTCATGGCTCACCCGCTTCGCCATCGTGACTCGCTGACACATAGCTGGCCGTATAACCGCCGTTCGCTAACGCCACGATTCTGGCAAAGCCAGACGCGCCAAAATGCATGCCGGCAATCACCGTATTTTCCGCTGCCACCTGCTGCAAAATACGCTGGCGCGACTCTCTGGCCATGACGGGATCAATATCGAAGGCGATAGAAACCTGCGGACAGGCCAGCTGAACAGGCGGGTAATGCACAATATCACCCCAAATCAATAAATGCTCGCCGTCTGAATCAATGCGAAACCCGCAATGCCCCGGAGTATGACCGGGCAACGCCAGCGCACGGATTCCCGGGCTGATCTCCTCATCCGCCATCAGCTGTAGCCGCGGGCCATAAGCCTGCAGGGTGCGCCGCACCAGCGCCGCGTTTAACTGCGCGCGTTCACTCAGCTGGCTGATCGCCGCATCATCCTGCCAGAAGGCGGCTTCGCTGTGGCTGAGGCAGAGCCGGGCATGGCGAAAGACCGGCTGACCCGCGCTGTCCAGCAAGCCGCCAATATGATCGGGGTGCGCATGGGTTAATAACAGGGTATCGATGTCGTCCGGCGTTACCCCGGCCAGCTGCAGATGAGGCAGTAATTTGCCGCTCTGCGCATCGCGTTTTCCCATCCCGGTATCCACCAGAATCACGCGTCCCTGACCGCGGATCAGATAACAAAACACATGGATGTCGCCCGGCTGTGCTATGCCTGCCTGACGTTGCAGTTCGACCGCATCGTCGTGGTGAATGTCCGTTAATAAACTCAGACTGGCTTGCATGGTGCCGTCGCTGATGGCGCTGACCTGATATTTACCGGTGGTGTATGAAAATATTGCCTGGCTCATAATGATCTCAGTGCGCTAATTTACTCGTTCACGTTAAACAAAATAACGCGGCAATTTTCGCGGCGGATTAGCGCGATGATAATGCTGCGTCAGTGGCTGTTAGCGCGATAATGACGCTAACACCGTTAAGGTGACCAGTGTCATTTTTGACAGAGTTGAGACCCGGATTGTCATGGACATAAAAATTTTGCGCGCCTTTGCCACTGTCGCGGCGCTGGAGCATATTGGTCAGGCTGCGGAACGGTTACATATTTCGCCGTCACCGCTTAGCCGGCAAATTCAGCAGCTGGAAAGCGAACTGGGCATGGTGCTGTTTCACCGTGAAAAGAAACGTCTGCGCCTGACGGACGAGGGTAAGCGCTTTCTCAACGAGGTGACGCCCTTTTTGCAGCATCACGAACGGCTAAAAGAGTATGCGCAGCATCTGCAGCAGGGTGACGTCGGGCGGCTGGATATTGGATATGTGGAGGCGGCTATTCACTCGCGCCTGCTGCCCGCAGCGCTGGCGCGGCTGGCACCGGGGGCGGGCATTGATGTCCGGCTGCATGCGTTACGTTCCGCACAGCAAATTGCCCGGTTAGAGGCGGGGGCGATCGATATTGCCATTGTGCATACGCTGCCGCACGACGACGCGGATTTTGTGTATAAGAAGATCGCGACCGAGCCGGTGCTGCTGGCGATGCCGGCCTCCAGTGCGCTGACCGCGCCCGTGGCGGCTGATTTGCACGGTCGGGCGTGGATTGCCGACCAGGAAAATCTCAACCCTGCCGCGCGGGCGCGATTGCTGACAGCCTGCCAGCGCGCCGGCTTCCAGCCGGATATTCGTTTTGAAGTGAATGGTCCGCTGGCGGCGCTTGCCTGTGTCGAAGCCGGGCTGGGTTTCACCCTGATCCAGCAGAGCCTGGCGCGCATCGTTCCGGATAATGTTGTGCTGATGCCGCTACCCGATCTGGCGCTGGAGATTGTGCTGTATGCCGTCTGGCGCAGGCAGGATACCCGGCCGTTAATGGCGCGTTTCCTGCAGCAGCTTTGCCTTACGCCCGCCGTGGCGTCGCGGTAAGCCTGAGCGGAGACGCGTCAGCCGGCGACATCCTGCAGCGCTTCCTGCAAATCGTACCAGCGGAAACCAAAGCCGGACTCCTCCAGCCGCTTCGGCAGCACGTGCTGCCCGCCCAGCACCAGCACGGCGGATTCTCCCATCATCAGTTTGATGGCGCTGGCCGGAGTGCGCATAAAGGCCGGACGGTGCATCACCAAGCCCAGCGTGGCGGCGAACTGCTCGTTGCGCACCGCGTAAGGCGCCACCATGTTGAACGGGCCCTGCAACTGATCGTTATCGATCAACCACAGGATGGCGTTGACCAGATCGTCCACGTGGATCCACGGCAGGTACTGTTTGCCGCTGCCAATCGGTCCGCCGACGCCAAGTTTGAACGGCAGCTTCATTTTGCTCAGCGCGCCACCTTCGCGTGCCAGCACCACGCCGGTGCGCAGCAGGCACACGCGGGTGCGCTCGCTTTGCGCCTTCAGCGCCAGCTGCTCCCAGCGGGCGCACAGGGTGTGGGTAAACTCCTCGTGGCCCGGATCGTCCTCGGTCACCACCACATCGCCGGTATCACCATAAAAGCCGGTGGCCGAGCCGGAAATCAACAGGCGCGGCGGATTGCTGCTGGCGTGGATCAGCGAGACGATCTGTTCAGTGATTTGCCAGCGGCTTTCGCACAGGCGCTGCTTCTGCTGCTCGGTCCAGCGCTTGTCGGCAATCGGTTCTCCCGCCAGATTGATGACGCCGTCAATAGCATTGAGATCGGACTGCTGGTTGATGCCTGACCACAGCATCACGCGCGCATCAAGTTTTTCCCGCGCAGCCGCCACGTCACGCGTTACCACATTCACCTGATGGCCCAGCTGCAGCAGGCGCGGAATTAAATGGCGACCTATCAAGCCGGTACCGCCGGTAATAAGCAGGTGCATGTTTAGTCTCCCTGTCATTAATTATCTGCTCTGAATTGAGCATAGAAGAGAAGTGCCGCTGCGGCGTGACAGCGCTTACGCTTATGATGAAAAACCGCCAGTTTGCCGTGGTCCTGCGGCAAAACATCGGACCAGCGCGCCATTGCCTTAGCCGGCAAAAATCGGTAAACATGATGCACACCTGACGCTTAGCCGAGGCAGCTGATGAACTATCCCGCCATTACGTTGTGGTCCGATTCCTGTTTTTTTAGCCCGTATGCCATGTCAGTTTATGTTGCGCTTACCGAGAAGGGCATTCCCTTTACTATCAGGCGCGTTGACCTGTCGCGCAATGCACAGCTTGACGACGAATACCGCGGCCTGTCGCTGACCTGCCGTGTGCCCACGCTGCAAATAGATGATGTCAGCCTGAATGAATCCTCGGCCATCGCCGAATATCTCGAAGAGCGTTTTCCGGCGCCGGAGTTTGAGCGCCTCTATCCGCGCGATCGCGAAAAACGTGCTCACGCGCGCGAAGTGCAGGCATGGCTGCGCAGCGATTTGCTGGCGCTGCGCACGGAGCGACCTACCGAAGTGCTGTTTGCTGCTGAACGCTTTGCTCCGCTCACGCCCGCTGGCGAACAGGCCGCCAGTAAACTGATTGCCGCGGTGCAGCGCCTGCTGCCGGACGGCCAACAGAACCTGTTTGGCGAGTGGTCGATTGCCGACACCGACCTGGCGGTGATGATTAACCGGCTGGCGCTGCACGGCGATCCGCTGCCGGTGAAGCTGCAGCACTATGCAGAATTCCAGTGGCAGCGCGCCTCGGTGCAGCTGTGGCTGGCCGAGTCGGGTAAAGCACGCTAAAACCTTGCGGCGACGAAAAGAACGCTTTACCTTAGCGCTCATTCTAATAAAGCATCGCAAACAGGCGCGTGCTGGGCACGCCGAAAACAGAGAAAGGGTTACCGGATGGTGGATCAAACGGCAGGTGACGGTATCGAGTGGGTGGATATCGTTAGTGAAGAAAACGAAGTGATTGCGCAGGCCAGCCGTGCGCAGATGCGTGCGCAATGTCTGCGCCATCGCGCTACCTATATTGTGGTGCACGACGGCATGGGCAAGATTCTGGTGCAACGCCGTACCGAGAGCAAAGATTTCATGCCGGGTATGCTGGATGCCACTGCGGGTGGCGTGGTGCAAAGCGGTGAAGACCTGCTGGAATCCGCCCGTCGTGAAGCGGAAGAGGAGCTCGGCATCGCTGATGTTCCGTTCGCCGAGCACGGCAAATTCTACTTCGAAGATCAGCACTGCCGCGTATGGGGTGGACTGTTCAGCTGCGTGTCGCACGGTCCGTTTGCCATGCAGGAAGAGGAAGTGGATGAAGTGTTCTGGATGACGCCGGAAGAGATCACCGCCCGCTGTGATGAATTCACCGATGATTCACTCAAAGCCCTGTCGCTGTGGCTGAGCCGCAACAGTGACGCGGTGCGCAGTAAGCAAAGCAGCGAAGCCTGATTCCTGCGCTTCCGCAGCAAGGCACCCTAAGGGTGCCTTTTGTGTTTAATGCTGGCTGAGAATGCGGGTGAGAATGTTCAGCGCCGTGCTGAACTGGGCATCCGGAATGGTTAGCGGATAAAGAAAGCGGATCACGTTGCTGTGCACGCCGCAGGTCAGCAGGATCAATCCTTCGGCCAGCGCCTGCTGCTGAATTGCTTTGGCGATTTCCGCCGAAGGCCGGCCGCTGGCGTCATGAAACTCCGCCGCCATCATCGAGCCATAGCCGCGTACCTCTGCCAGCGCACGACAGCCCGCGCCGTTCAACGCTTCCGCCAGCTGCGTACCGAGCCATTGCGCACGCTCGCACAGGTTTTCCTCACTGATAATATCCAGTACCGCATGCGCGGCGGCAATTGCTGGCGGATGGCCGGCATAGGTGCCGCCCAGACCACCCGGCTCCGGTGCATCCATCACCGCGGCCCGGCCGCTTACCGCCGACAGCGGAAACCCGCCTGCCAGACTTTTCGCCAGCGTGATCAGATCCGGCTGTACCTCATAATATTCGCTGGCAAACAGCCTGCCGGTGCGTGCAAAACCGCTCTGTACTTCATCGGCGATCAGCAGGATGCCGTGGCGATCGCACAGCTGACGCAGCGCCGTCACAAACTCTGGGGGCGCGACATAGAATCCGCCTTCGCCCTGAACCGGTTCAAAGATGATGGCCGCCACCTGCTGTGGCGCAATATCGCTGCGGAAAATCATCTCCAGACTGTCGAGCGCATCGTGCACGCTGACGTTATGCAGCGCATTGGGGTAACGCGCATGAAATACCGGGCTGGCAAACGGGCCGAAGCCGGTTTTGTAAGGCAGTACTTTGCCGGTCAGCGCCATGGTCATATTGGTGCGACCGTGGAACGCGCCGCTGAAGGCGATAATTCCCGGACGGCCGGTGGCTGCGCGCGCGATTTTCACCGCGTTCTCGACCGCCTCGGCGCCGGTAGAAAAGAAGGTGGTTTTCACGGCGCCTTCAATCGGCACCAGCGCATTCAGACGCTCCGCAAGGTGAATGTAGTTCTCATACGGCACGATTTGAAACGCGGTATGGGTGAAGCACGTCAGCTGCTGCTGTACCGCCGCCAGCACTTTGGGATGCCGGTGGCCGGTATTGAGCACCGCAATGCCAGCGGCGAAATCAATATATTCGCGCCCCTGCTGGTCCCACAGCGTGGCGTTTTCGGCTTTCGCCGCAAAGAAATCACACATCACGCCCACGCCACGCGGCGTGGCCTGTAACCGACGGCTGTGCACATCACTGTTGCTCATTGCTGACCTCGTAAGTCGCGGGAGAGTGTAATCAGTGTTAGCGCGCAGGCGGGATTTTGCCAGTGCGTTTATACGGGCAGGGTTGTGGCGCAGGATAAAAAAAAAGCACGCCCGGGCGGGCGTGCTGATGCGGAGCGGGGAAGGGGATTAGCCTTCAGCCTGCTGCGACTGAATCGCCGTCAGCGCAATGGTGTAGACGATATCATCGACCAGCGCACCACGTGACAGGTCGTTAACCGGTTTGCGCATGCCCTGCAGCATTGGCCCGATGGAGATCAGGTCGGCAGAACGCTGTACCGCTTTGTAGGTGGTGTTACCGGTGTTCAGATCCGGGAAGATGAACACGGTAGCGCGACCGGCAACCGGTGAGTTCGGCGCTTTGGATTTCGCAACGTCAGCCATGACCGCGGCGTCGTACTGCAGCGGGCCGTCGATCATCAGATCAGGACGTTTTTCCTGCGCCAGACGGGTCGCTTCACGCACTTTCTCTACGTCGCTACCTGCACCGGAGGTGCCGGTGGAGTAGGAGAGCATCGCCACGCGCGGCTCGATACCGAAGGCGGTCGCGGAGTCTGCGGACTGGATCGCGATCTCAGCCAGCTGCTCGGCGGTCGGATCCGGGTTGATCGCGCAGTCGCCGTAAACGTAAACCTGTTCAGGCAGCAGCATGAAGAACACGGAAGACACCAGAGAGCTGCCCGGCGCGGTTTTGATCAGCTGCAGCGGTGGACGGATGGTGTTCGCGGTGGTGTGAACCGCACCGGAAACCAGACCGTCAACTTCGTCCTGCTGTTCCAGCATCAGCGTGCCCAGCACCACGTTGTCTTCCAGCTGCTCGCGCGCAACGGCTTCGGTCATGCCTTTGCTCTTACGCAGCTCAACCAGACGCGGCAACGTAGCTTTCGCGAACCACTTCAGGGTCAACGATTTCGATGCCTGTGCCCAGCTCAACGCCCTGAGCCGCCGCTACGCGGTTGATCTCATCCGGGTTACCCAGCAGCACACAGGTCGCGATGCCGCGCTCTGCACAGATAGCTGCCGCTTTAACGGTACGTGGTTCGTCGCCTTCCGGCAGAACAACGCGTTTGCCCGCTTTACGCGCCAGCTCGGTCAGCTGGTAACGGAATGCTGGAGGAGACAGACGGCGGCTGCGCTCGGAGGTCGCGGTCAGGGATTCGATCCAGTCTGCGTTGATGTAGCCGGCAACGTATTCCTGAACTTTCTCGATACGCTGCGTGGTCATCAGCCGGCACTTCCAGGTTGAAGCTCTGCAGGCTCAGGGAGGTCTGCCAGGTGTTGGTGTTCACCATGAAGACCGGCAGGCCGGTCGGGAACGCGCGTTCGCACAGCTTGCTGATCGCGCGCGTCCATCTCGTAGCCGCCGGTCAGCAGGATCGCACCGATTTCCACGCCGTTCATCGCCGCCAGGCAGGCTGCAACCAGCACGTCAGGACGGTCTGCGGAGGTCACCAGCAGGGAACCTGGGCGGAAGTGTTCCAGCATGTGCGGAATGCTGCGCGCACAGAAGGTCACGGACTTCACGCGGCGGGTGTTGATGTCGCCTTCGTTGACCATCGTGCGCGTTCAGGTGACGCGCCATATCGATTGCACGGGTGGCAATCAGATCGAAGCTCCATGGCACCGCGCCCAGAACCGGCAGCGGGCTGGATTGGCGAACAGCTGCTTAGCCGGATCAACTTTGGCGATGCTCGCTTTGGAGGAGTCGTCGAAGATTTCGGACAGGTCAGGGCGAGTACGGCCCTGCTCATCCACCGGTGCGTTCAGTTTGTTGACGATCACGCCGGTGATGTTTTTGTTTTTCGCGCCGCCGAAGCTGCTGCGCGTCAGTTCGATACGCTCTTTCAGCTGTTCCGGGGTGTCGGTGCCCTGAGACATCACGAAAACGATCTCTGCGTTCAGGGTTTTCGCGATTTCAAAGTTCAGCGCCTGGGCAAACTGGTGTTTGCGGGTCGGCACCAGACCTTCAACCAGCACCACTTCCGCGTCTTGGGCGTTAGCGTGGTAGTTGGCGATGATCTCTTCCATCAGCACGTCTTTCTGGTTGCTGGACAGCAGAGACTCAACGTGGCTCATCTTCAGCGGTTCGGCCGCCGGCAGATTGGAGTTCTTGCGAACGATGGTGGTGGTCTGGTCTGGCGCATCGCCGCCGGCGCGCGGCTGGGCGATTGGCTTAAAGACGCTCAGACGAACGCCTTTGCGTTCCATAGCACGGATAACGCCAAGGCTGACGCTGGTCAGGCCGACGCTGGTTCCGGTAGGGATCAGCATAATAGTACGGGACACGGTTATCCTCTTTCGTTACCGCCCAAATGGGGGGGTTACAAAACAGCACCGCCAGCATTGCTGGCGGTGTGGAATCAGGCAGTCAGGCGGTGCGCGTCTTGCGCGATGACCAGCTCTTCGTTGGTTGGGATAACGAGAGCAGGGCGGGTGCCTTCTTTGTTGATGAAGCCAGACTTGCCGAAGCGGGCAGCCAGGTTACGCTCGTGATCAACTTCGAAGCCCAGAACGCCCAGTTTGCCCAGGGACAGTTCACGAACCATTGCCGCGTTCTCACCGATACCACCGGTGAAGATAACCGCGTCCAGACGGCCTTCCATCAGCGCAGTGTAAGAGCCGATGTATTTCGCCAGACGGTGGCAGTAAACGTCCATCGCACGTTTGGCGTCTTCTTTCTTGGCGTAGTTGTCTTCAACGTAACGGCAGTCGCTGGTGACTTCGGTCAGACCCAGCAGGCCGGACTCTTTGGTCAGCATTTTGTTGATCTGGTCAACGCTCATGCCCAGGGTGTCGTGCAGGTGGAAGATGATCGCCGGATCGATGTCACCGCAACGGGTGCCCATCACCAGACCTTCCAGCGGGGTCAGACCCATGGAGGTATCAACACATTTACCGTTGCGGATAGCCGAAACAGAACCACCGTTGCCCAGGTGGCAGGTGATGATGTTCAGTTCTTCAACCGGCTTGTTCAGCACTTTTGCGGCTTCCTGAGTCACATAGAAGTGGCTGGTGCCGTGCGCGCCGTAACGACGTACGCCGTGCTCTTTGTACAGGCTGTACGGCAGGGCATAGAGGTAAGACTCTTCCGGCATGGTCTGATGGAACGCGGTGTCGAATACGGCCACGTTTTTGTCTTTCAGATTCGGGAAGGATTTCAGCGCTTCAGCGATACCGATCAGGTGAGCCGGGTTGTGCAGCGGTGCGAAGGAGGCAGAGTCTTTGATGCCCTGGATCACAGATTCGTCGATCACGACGGAGCTGGTGTATTTTTCGCCGCCGTGGACGATACGGTGACCGATCGCAGTCAGCTGAGCAGACAGTTCTGGTTTTTGTGCCAGAATAGTGTTAACGATAAAGTTCAGCGCTTCACTGTGAGCGGCGCCTGCACCTAGAGCCGCTTCTTGTTTGCTGCCGTCCATTTTCCACTTGATGCGTGCTTCAGGCAGATGGAAACATTCGGCCAAACCAGAGAGGTATTCGTCACCGTTGAGCGCATCGATGATGGCGAATTTCAGTGAGGAGCTACCGCAGTTCAGAACCAGTACTAACTTACTCGACATGGAAGTACCTATTATTGATACGTGGCTAAAAAAACGTCAGTGAGTCTAACAGCGTAACGCATGATGACTCAGACATTTATGATTAACATCATGCCAAACGAACATTGTGGCATGATGGAAGAAATAACTATGATTTTATGCCATTTTGCACAATTTTCAGCCAATGGCATAATATGCAATAATTTGACGAGCTAATGATTCTCGTCTATGGCCCTATCAGGCTGGCACAGGATACCCGATACGGGGTAGAGATGACAAAATATTTTGAACGTTGTCATAGCTTGTTGTGGTTTTGCACGAAAATTTTAATTTTTATATGTGAAGTTGAGGTACAGCCATGTCGACACCAGAGAACCCGTCCGTAAATTTCTTCAGTCTGTTTCGTCGGGGACAGCATTACGCAAAGACGTGGCCAATGGAAAAGCGCCTTGCGCCGATGTTTATTGAGAATCGCACCATCCGCGCCACGCGCTATGCGATTCGCTTTATGCCGCCTGTCGCTATCTTTACGCTGTGCTGGCAGATTGCGTTGGGTGGGCAGCTTGGACCTGCCGTTGCCACGGCGCTCTTCGCATTAAGCCTGCCGATGCAGGGCCTGTGGTGGCTAGGTAAACGGTCCATCACGCCACTTCCTCCTTCTATTTTACACTGGTTTTATGAAGTGCGCGGTAAGCTGGAAGAGGCCGGTCAGGCGCTCGCCCCGGTGGAAGGCAAGCCGGATTACCAGGCGCTGGCGGACACGTTAAAGCGTGCTTTTAAGCAACTGGATAAAACATTCCTCGATGATTTGTGATTGATCATCGAAACGACGACGAAAAGAGGGCACAGTAACAATCAGTTACCGTGTCTTTTTTTTAAGTGCAATGCGCTACAGGAGTCGAAAGATGGAAATGACCCATGCTCAACGTCTGATTTTGTCCAACCAGTACAAGATGATGACTATGCTTGATCCCGATAACGCTGCGCGCTACAGCCGCCTGCAAACCATCGTCGAACGCGGCTTTGGTCTGCAAATGCGCGAACTGGACCGCGAGTTTGGCGAGCTGAAAGAAGAAACCTGTCGCATCGTGATCGACATTATGGAGATGTATCACGCCCTGCACGTGTCCTGGACGAATCTCAAAGATCAGCAGTCCATTGACGAGCGCCGCGTGACCTTCTTAGGCTTCGATGCCGCAACGGAAGCGCGTTATCTGAGCTATGTGCGCTTTATGGTGAATACGGAAGGGCGTTATACCCACTTCGATGCCGGCACCCACGGCTTCAACGCGCAGACCCCGATGTGGGAAAAATATCAGCGCATGCTGAGCGTGTGGCACGCCTGTCCGCGTCAGTATCATTTAAGCAGCAATGAAATTCAACAAATCATTAATGCCTGACGGAGGTGCGTGTGCAGTGTAGAGGTTTTCTGTTTGATCTGGACGGTACGCTGGTGGATTCGCTGCCGGCGGTAGAGCGCGCCTGGACGCACTGGGCCGAGCGCCGCGGTGGCAACCCGCAAGCGGTGCTGGATTTCATTCACGGTAAACAGGCCATTACTTCTCTGCGCCACTTTATGGCGGGCCAGTCTGAAGCGGAGATTCAGCGCGATTTCGACTGGCTGGAGCAGCTCGAAGCGCAGGATACCGACGGCGTGCAGGCGATTGCCGGTGCGCTCGCGTTGCTGGCTAGCCTGAACGCACTCGACATCCCCTGGGCGATCGTCACCTCCGGTTCGGTGCCGGTGGCGCACGCCCGTCACAAGGCGGCCGGTTTGCCGCAGCCGGAGGTGTTTATCACCGCCGAGCAGGTTAAACACGGTAAGCCCCAGCCCGACGCCTATTTGCTGGGCGCTGAGCGGCTGGGGCTTTCTGCGCCAGAGTGCGTGGTGGTGGAAGATGCGCCGGCGGGCATTATCGCCGGGCTGGAAGCGGGCAGCGCCGTAGTAGCGGTCAATCCACCAGCCGATGCGCCACGCCTGAGTGAAGTGGCGCTGCAGGTGGAAAATCTGCAGCCGCTGCACATCAGTAAACAGCCGGACGGTTATTTCAGCGTGACGCTCCGCGCCTGAAACAGCCCACGCTGAGCGGCGCAGGTTACAGCGGCGTATCCTGAGTGATTTCATCCAGTGACAGGCTGAAGCTGGGGATGAACACTTCCATGAAGTAGTCCATCTCCGGGGATCGCCGCTGCGCCAGCGTTTTCTCCAGACGCGCTTTGGCCAGCAGAAATTCGTTGTTGCCGGCAGACAGTTCTTCCAGGCACTTCAGGTAGGCGCACAGCGCGTCTGCCTGTTTCACCACCGCCTGCTCGCTCTCGCTATGCAGGTGCTCATCCAGCAGCGGACGATACGCGTCCTGCAATTCAGGCGGCAGCATCTCAATCAGCTTGTGCTGGGCAATCTTTTCGATCTTCTTGTATTCGTGGGCAATCTGCGGGTTGTAATACTTGACCGGCGTAGGCAGATCGCCGGTCAGCACTTCGCTGGCATCGTGGTACATCGCCAGCAGGGCGATGCGGTCGGCATTGAGGTTGCCGTTGAATTTGCGGTTTTTAATGACGGCCAGCGCGTGGGCGACCATGGCAACCTGCAGACTGTGCTCGGAGACATTTTCCGTGCGCACATTGCGCATCAGCGGCCAGCGGTTGATGAGTTTCAGGCGGGAGAGGTGGGCGAAGAAATGGCTCTGGCTCATGGAAGGTTACCTTTTGTCTCACGGCAGACAGGCGAGGCATTGTGAAGCGGCGGCGAATTTTCCAACCGGAGGAGAGATGCAAGGGATGGGGCGAGTAGGCCGGGTAGGCGCGGCGTCACCGCAGGATTACTGGTGGTAACCTTCCAGGAAGCGGCCCAGCTTGCTGATCGCCATTTCCAGGTCATCTACGCGCGGCAGGGTCACGATACGCACGTGATCCGGCCACGGCCAGTTAAACGCGGTGCCCTGCACCAGCAGCACTTTTTCCTGCAGCAGGAAATCCAGCACCATCTTCTGGTCGTCGTGAATATTGAAGCGCTTCGCGTCGATGCGCGGGAACATATACAGCGCGCCCTGCGGCTTCACGCAGGAGACGCCCGGGATATCGTTGATCAGTTCCCAGGCGCGGTTGCGCTGTTCGTACAGGCGACCACCGGGCACGATAAACTCGCTGATGCTCTGATAGCCGCCCAGCGCGGTCTGGATGGCGTGCTGCGCCGGCACGTTGGCGCACAGACGCATGGAAGCCAGCATCTCCAGCCCTTCGATATAGCCTTTGGCGTGCTTTTTCGGCCCGTTCAGCACCATCCAGCCCTGGCGGAAACCCGCCACGCGGTAGGTTTTCGACAGGCCGTTGAAGGTCACGGTCAGCAGATCCGGGGCCAGCGCGGCGATCGAATGGTGCTGGGCTTCGTCATACAGGATCTTGTCGTAGATCTCGTCGGCGAAGATGATCAGGTTGTGCTGGCGGGCGATCTCGACGATCTCCATCAGCAGCTCTTTGCTGTACACCGCGCCGGTCGGGTTGTTCGGGTTGATGATCACGATGCCGCGGGTGCGCGGCGTGATTTTTGCTGCGGATATCGTCCAGATCCGGGAACCAGCCAGCGGATTCGTCGCACAGATAGTGCACCGCTTTACCGCTGGACAGCGATACCGCAGCCGTCCACAGCGGATAGTCCGGCGCGGGCACCAGCATTTCGTCGCCGCTGTTCAGCAGCGCCTGCATGGCCTGCACGATCAGTTCGGAGACGCCGTTGCCAATATAGATATCTTCAACGGTAACGTCGCGCATGTCGCGCGCCTGGTAGTGCTGCATGATGGCTTTACGTGCCGAGTAGAGGCCTTTGGAATCGCAATAGCCTTGCGCAGTGGGCAGGTTGCGGATCACGTCGACCAGGATTTCATCCGGGGCTTCAAAACCAAACGGGGCAGGGTTGCCGATGTTGAGTTTCAGAACTTTGTTGCCTTCTTCTTCAAGACGTTTAGCTTCTTTCAGAACCGGGCCGCGAATGTCATAACAGACGTTATCCAGCTTGCTGGATTTCTCAATTTGAAAATTCATCGTTACCGCCTTAATGGGCAGAGTCCTTTTAACCTGCCACTAAAATCAAACCTGCTCAATTTACTCCTCTCACCGTAACAAAAGAAGGGCAGCGCTGGGTTTTGGCGCGATAGCCAGGCTTTGCCGGATTCAGTGGCGCGAAACGCATTTTTAACTATTAAAACTGGTTTAATTATCTATTAAAATGGCGAGAATCAACATTAAATGCTTACGCTGATCGGGTCGCCTGTAAACCGGGATATCCAGCCGCGCGCCGCGCCATTCAGCAATTTTTCATTTAAGTGCGGTCTGAGGAATGGTTAGCGACTTGATGAAATAGTTAAAGGAATCTTGTTAGATGCCGAAAAAATGTGCAGCAATGATTAAGCACTATCTGGCATGAGGCGATGACGACGGTTATTTGCTTTGCCAGGCGGTTGAAACCAGGCCCCGTCAGCCGGGGATAAAACCGCGTGGCAGCGGCTTAAATAGCATTTACGCTGTCACTTTAACGCTTATCATTCAGTTTAAGAACCAGGCGGGTTAAAAAATCAGCAGCGTTGTGGCAGGATGTGCCGGAAATGGCTTTTGGTCAAAAATTACGATGTTTTGAACAAAAACATTTCCATTTATAGCGTAAAAATGATTAAGTATAATTTATTATTTGATGCACTTTATCGCTTCGCATCAGCATAACAAGATGTTATTCCTTTTTGCCCCGCAGGACAGTTTGGCGGGAAACCAGGCAACTACACAGCTTCCAGCAACGTTCTACTGACGTCCCTGGCCCAGGAAGTTGTTCTGACTTTTACGACGCCCTTGCCCGTTTTGCGGTGATGTGTTCGTCGGCATCCGCCTGACTCGATTTTTTCATGAGCGCCTTCACACAGGGCGAACATTAAGCACCATTACCACTTATCTCTTTGATAAGTATGGTAATACACCAGGGTAGTAGTTCGTAAATTAGAATTTAAAAAAGTGAAGAATACACTATGACAAATGCAAATCGTCCGATACTGAATCTCGACCTCGATCTGCTGAGAACGTTTGTTGCGGTTGCTGATCTGAACACCTTTGCAGCGGCTGCTGCTGCCGTATGCCGAACTCAATCAGCCGTCAGCCAGCAAATGCAGCGGCTGGAGCAACTGGTCGGTAAAGAGCTGTTTGCCCGTCATGGGCGTAACAAACTCCTGACTGAGCATGGTATTCAGCTTCTGGGTTATGCCAGGAAGATCCTGCGCTTTAATGATGAAGCCTGTACGTCGTTAATGTTCAGCAATATTCAGGGCGTGCTAACGATTGGCGCTTCTGACGACACCGCCGATACCA
The DNA here is from genome assembly GCA_039593615.1 of Enterobacterales bacterium. Taxonomy (GTDB): domain Bacteria; phylum Pseudomonadota; class Gammaproteobacteria; order Enterobacterales; family Enterobacteriaceae; genus Enterobacter. The sequence continues at coordinate 64,525 of JBCNOY010000002.1, forward strand.
TTCTGCCGTTTCTGCTGAACCGCGTAACGTCCGTCTATCCGAAGCTGGCGCTGGACGTGCGCGTAAAGCGCAATGCGTTTATGGTGGAGATGCTGAATGAGGGCGAAGTCGATCTGGTGGTGACCACGCATCGTCCCGGGCAGTTTGACCTACCTGGTGCTGCGCACATCGCCAACGCTGTGGTACTGCGCGGCCGACTACGTTCTCCAGCGCGGCGAAGCCGATCCCGCTGGTGGTGCTGGATGAGCCAAGCCCGTTCCGCGACATGGCGATCAAGCAGCTGGACGAAGCCGGTATCCCGTGGCGTATCGCCTACGTGGCTTCCACGCTGTCCGCGGTGCGTGCGGCCGTGAAAGCCGGTCTGGGTGTCACCGCCCGTCCGGTTGAAATGATGAGCCCCGATCTGCGCGTGCTGGGGGCGGCGGATGGCCTGCCGGCGCTGCCGGATACGCAGTATCTGCTGTGCCATAATCCGGACAGCGATAATGAGCTGGCGATGGCCATCTTCAACGCGATGGAACAGGTACGGCACTAACGGTTATCCGTGGCAATCTGAGCGCGTTACATCCGGACGGTACGCCTGCTGCTGGATCGTTGAAGAGTAAGGTTGACCGTTACTGGTAATCCGGCACAACCGGCATGCCAGATAATTGTTAAAAGTTAGAGAAAAGAGCCTTAGCCTGATTTGAAAATGCAGCTAAGGCTTTTTTTATGGCGGTTATTTCCGCTTTAGGGTTTATGCATCGATTTTGTCATTGCCTGATTTAATTTCACTAAGCGTTTCTCAATAAGTGAAATGTGTTGTCATTTTAATCTTGCGCGGAATTTATTTATCATTTCGTGCCAACTTTATCCACATCCCTCTTATGTTAAAAAAACAGGAAATATGTTGCCGTTTTCCAGGTTGAATTTTAACGTCAAAAGCGTGTCTCTGGATCAAAAAAATACCCCTCTATTGTGGGGGGAGGAATCGTTGGCAAATCCTGTCAAAATAGGAGGGTTATTTTTTTTACTTCCGAAACGGACACGATTCATGCACGTTGTGATATTACCCGTTTCTACACTGAAATTAACCGTACAAACTGAAGCGATTTAGCTGGCGCTCAGGGGTGCATATGTTAATAATATGATGCGGATGTAATTTAATGTGAAGAAACTTTTGTTAAAGTTGACAATAGGTTATAGAAAGGAGTAAAAAACCCCATCATTTTGCTGTCTACGTCTCATTTCTGACAGTTAGTGTAAGGTTATTTGTTCCTCCCCATGAATCGATGTGATGCCCATCTGCCAGCAAGAGCAGTGTCGTTGGTATCACTTTTGATGAGTAAGCAATGAGTATGTCAACATCCACAGAAGTCATCGCTCATCACTGGGCATTCGCAATCTTTCTTATTGTAGCCATTGGCCTGTGCTGCCTGATGTTAGTCGGCGGCTGGTTCCTGGGCGGTCGCGCCCGTGCAAGGCACAAAAACACACCTTTCGAATCAGGTATTGATTCAGTAGGTCCGCTCGCTTACGCCTGTCTGCCAAGTTCTACCTGGTAGCCATGTTCTTCGTCATCTTCGACGTGGAAGCGCTTTACCTTTTCGCATGGTCGACCTCCATTCGCGAAAGTGGTTGGGTGGGCTTTGTCGAGGCCGCAATTTTCATTTTAGTGCTACTGGCCGGTCTGGTTTATCTGGTGCGTATTGGCGCGCTGGATTGGACGCCTGCGCGTTCACGTCGTGAACACATCAACCCGGAAAACAGTATCTCTAATCGTCAGCAGTAACAGCGAGGCAATAAGATGGATTATACGCTCACCCGCATAGATCCTAACGGTGAGAATGACCGTTACCCCCTGCAAAAACAGGAGATCGTAACCGACCCCCTGGAGCAAGAAGTCAATCAAAGCGTGTACATGGGCAAACTCGAACATGCCCTGCACGATATGGTCAACTGGGGTCGTAAGAACTCCATCTGGCCGTACAACTTCGGCCTTTCGTGCTGCTACGTGGAGATGGTGACGTCATTCACCGCGGTGCACGACGTTGCGCGTTTCGGTGCGGAAGTACTGCGTGCTTCCCCGCGTCAGGCTGACCTGATGGTGGTAGCCGGTACCTGCTTTACCAAGATGGCACCGGTCATTCAGCGTCTTTATGACCAGATGCTGGAGCCAAAGTGGGTTATCTCCATGGGCGCCTGCGCCAACTCCGGCGGCATGTACGACATCTATTCCGTCGTGCAGGGCGTCGATAAGTTCCTCCCGGTGGATGTGTACATCCCGGGTTGCCCGCCGCGTCCGGAAGCCTACATGCAGGCGCTGATGCTGCTGCAGGAATCCATCGGCAAAGAACGTCGCCCGCTGTCGTGGGTTGTTGGCGATCAGGGCGTGTATCGCGCCAACATGCAGTCTGAGCGCGAGCGTAAACGTGGTGAACGTATTGCCGTCACCAACCTGCGTACGCCTGACGAAATTTAATTTGCAGGCCTGTACACGGCATGGAGAACACGTCCGCATCAGATAATGACAACATAGCGCGATGCCGGCCATCCTGACGCCTACTTTTGAGTGCCTGATTACAGGCCTTTGGAATGGTGAACAATATGACCGATTTAACCGCGCAAGAAGCCTGCCTGGCAGACCCGGGATCACCTGGATGACCCGGTCATTGGCGAACTGCGCAACCGTTTTGGGCCGGATGCCTTTACTGTTCAGGCCACCCGCACCGGCATGCCCGTGGTTTGGGTGAAGCGTGAACAGTTGCTGGAAGTTGTCGATTTCCTGAAGAAGTTGCCAAAACCGTACGTCATGCTGTTTGACCTGCACGGCATGGACGAACGTCTGCGTACCCACCGCGCCGGCCTGCCCGCCGCGGATTTTTCCGTTTTCTACCACCTGATTTCGATCGACCGTAATCCGCGACATCATGCTCAAGGTGGCGTTGTCTGAAAACGACCTGCATCTGCCGACGATCACCAAACTTTTCCCCAACGCCAACTGGTACGAGCGTGAAACCTGGGAAATGTTCGGCATCACCTTCAACGGCCACCCGCACCTGACGCGCATCATGATGCCGCAGACCTGGGAAGGCCACCCGCTGCGTAAAGACTACCCGGCGCGCGCCACCGAATTCGATCCGTTTCAGCTGACCAAAGCCAAGCAGGATCTGGAGATGGAAGCGCTGACCTTCAAGCCGGAAGACTGGGGCATGAAGCGCGGCACCGAGAACGAGGACTTCATGTTCCTCAACCTCGGTCCGAACCACCCGTCTGCGCACGGTGCGTTCCGCATCATTCTGCAGCTGGACGGCGAAGAGATCGTCGACTGCGTGCCGGACATCGGTTACCACCACCGTGGCGCCGAGAAGATGGGCGAGCGTCAGTCCTGGCACAGCTACATTCCGTATACCGACCGTATCGAGTACCTCGGCGGCTGCGTGAACGAAATGCCATACGTGCTGGCGGTTGAGAAGCTGGCGGGCATCACCGTGCCGGATCGCGTCAACGTGATCCGCGTCATGCTGTCAGAGCTGTTCCGTATCAACAGCCACCTGCTGTACATCTCCACCTTCATTCAGGACGTCGGCGCGATGACCCCGGTGTTCTTCGCCTTTACCGACCGTCAGAAAATCTACGATCTGGTGGAAGCGATCACCGGTTTCCGTATGCACCCGGCCTGGTTCCGCATCGGCGGCGTGGCGCACGATCTGCCGCGCGGCTGGGACCGTCTGCTGCGTGAATTCCTCGACTGGATGCCGAAGCGTCTGGACTCTTACGAGAAAGCGGCGCTGCGCAACACCATCCTGAAAGGCCGTTCGCATGGGCGTTGCTGCCTACAACGCGAAAGAAGCGCTGGAGTGGGGCACCACCGGCGCCGGCCTGCGCGCCACCGGTATCGATTTCGACGTGCGTAAATGGCCCGTCCTTACTCCGGCTACGAGAACTTCGACTTCGAAGTCCCGGTGGGCGGCGGCGCATCAGCGACTGCTACACCCGCGTGATGCTGAAGGTGGAAGAGCTGCGCCAGAGCCTGCGCATCCTTGAGCAGTGCCTGAACAACATGCCGGAAGGCCCGTTCAAGGCCGATCACCCGCTGACCACGCCGCCGCCGAAAGAGCGCACGCTGCAACACATCGAAACCCTGATCACCCACTTCCTGCAGGTTTCCTGGGGCCCGGTCATGCCGGCCAACGAATCCTTCCAGATGATTGAAGCGACCAAGGGTATTAACAGTTACTACCTGACCAGCGACGGCAGCACCATGAGCTACCGCACCCGCGTGCGTACGCCGAGCTTTGCGCACCTGCAGCAGATCCCGTCGGCCATCCGCGGCAGCCTGGTCTCCGACCTGATCGTCTATCTGGGTAGTATCGATTTTGTTATGTCAGATGTGGACCGCTAATTATGCACGAGAATCAACAACCACAAACCGAGGCTTTTGAGCTGAGTGAAGCAGAACGTGCCGCCATTGAGCACGAGATGCACCACTACGAAGACCCGCGTGCGGCGTCCATTGAAGCGCTGAAAATCGTACAGAAACAGCGTGGTTGGGTGCCGGATGGGGCGATCTATGCGATCGCGAAAGTGCTGGGTATTCCGGCAAGTGACGTAGAAGGCGTAGCCACGTTCTACAGCCAGATCTTCCGTCAGCCGGTTGGCCGCCATGTGATCCGCTACTGTGACAGCGTTGTCTGCCACATCACCGGGTATCAGGGCATCCAGGCTGCGATTGAGAAGAAGCTCAATATCAAGCCGGGCCAGACCACGTTCGATGGTCGCTTTACTCTGCTGCCAACCTGCTGCCTGGGTAACTGCGACAAGGGGCCGACCATGATGATTGATGAGGACACTCACAGTCATCTGACGCCGGAAGCGATTCCTGACCTGCTGGAGCAGTACAAATGAAAACTGTAATTCGTACTGCTGAGACGCATCCGCTGACCTGGCGTCTGCGCGATGACAAACAGCCGGTATGGCTCGACGAATACCAGAGCAAAAACGGCTATGCCGGTGCGCGTAAAGCCCTCGGCGGCATGGCGCCGGATGACATCGTTAATGCGGTGAAAGACTCCGGCCTGAAAGGGCGCGGCGGTGCGGGCTTCTCCACCGGTCTGAAGTGGAGCCTGATGCCAAAAGACGAATCCATGAACATCCGTTACCTGCTGTGTAACGCCGATGAAATGGAGCCGGGCACCTACAAAGACCGCCTGTTGATGGAGCAGTTGCCGCACCTGCTGGTGGAAGGCATGCTGATTTCCGCCTTTGCGCTGAAAGCTTACCGTGGCTACATCTTCCTGCGTGGCGAATATATTGAAGCAGCGGTACATCTGCGTCGCGCCATTGCCGAAGCGACCGAAGCGGGTTTGCTGGGTAAAAATATCCTCGGCAGCGGCTTTGATTTCGAACTGTTCGTTCACACCGGGGCCGGGCGTTATATCTGCGGTGAAGAGACCGCGCTGATTAACTCGCTGGAAGGCCGCCGCGCGAACCCGCGCTCCAAGCCGCCGTTCCCGGCCAGCGCCGGCGTCTGGGGCAAACCGACCTGCGTCAACAACGTCGAAACCCTGTGCAACGTGCCGGCCATCTTCGCGAACGGCGTGGAGTGGTACAAGGGCATCTCCTAGCAGCGAAGATGCCGGCACCAAGCTGATGGGCTTCTCCGGCCGGGTGAAAAATCCGGGCGTCTGGGAACTGCCGTTCGGTACCACCGCGCGCGAAATCCTTGAAGACTACGCCGGCGGCATGCGCGATGGCCTGAAGTTCAAAGCCTGGCAGCCGGGCGGCGCAGGGACCGACTTCCTGACCGAAGCGCACCTTGACCTGCCGATGGAATTCGACAGCATCGGCAAAGCCGGCAGCCGTCTGGGTACGGCGCTGGCGATGGCGGTCGACCACGAGATCGGCATGGTGTCGCTGGTGCGCAACCTGGAAGAGTTCTTCGCCCGCGAGTCCTGCGGCTGGTGTACGCCGTGCCGTGATGGTCTGCCGTGGAGCGTGAAGATCCTGCGTGCGCTGGAGCGTGGCGAAGGCCAGCCGGGGGATATCGAGACCCTCGAGCAGCTGTGCCGTCACCTCGGCCCGGGCAAAACCTTCTGCGCCCACGCACCGGGTGCCGTCGAGCCTCTGCAGAGCGCGATTAAATATTTCCGTGACGAGTTCGAAGCGGGCATCAAGCAGCCGTTCGGCAATACCCATGCGATTGGCGGGATTCAGCCGAACCTGCTGAAAGCGCGCTGGTAAGCCGCCGCCGTACACGGAATCGCCCGGGCCGAGGCGCGGGACAGGAACTTGTTGTATTAACGCTCGGTTTCGACCGAGCCAACTGGAAGCATGCTAATGGCTACGATTCATGTAGACGGCAAAGAATATGAAGTCAACGGAGCGGACAACCTGCTGGAGGCTTGTCTGTCCCTCGGCCTCGATATTCCTTACTTTTGCTGGCATCCGGCGCTGGGAAGCGTCGGTGCTTGCCGCCAGTGTGCGGTGAAGCAATACCAAAACGCGGAAGACACGCGTGGTCGCCTGGTGATGTCCTGTATGACGCCGGCCACCGACGGCACCTTTATTTCCATCGATGACGAAGAAGCCAAACAGTTCCGCGAAAGCGTGGTGGAGTGGTTGATGACCAACCACCCGCACGACTGCCCGGTCTGCGAAGAGGGCGGTAACTGCCACCTGCAGGATATGACGGTGATGACCGGCCACAGCTTCCGTCGCTACCGCTTTACCAAGCGTACCCACCAGAACCAGGATCTGGGCCCGTTCATCTCCCACGAGATGAACCGCTGCATCGCCTGCTACCGCTGCGTGCGTTACTACAAAGACTACGCAGACGGCACCGATCTGGGCGTGTATGGCGCGCACGACAACGTCTACTTCGGTCGTCCGGAAGACGGCACGCTGGAAAGCGAGTTCTCCGGCAACCTGGTGGAAATCTGCCCGACCGGCGTCTTCACCGACAAAACCCACTCCGAGCGTTACAACCGTAAGTGGGACATGCAGTTTGCGCCGAGCATCTGCCAGCAGTGCAGCCTCGGCTGCAACACCAGCCCGGGCGAGCGCTACGGCGAGCTGCGCCGTATCGAAAACCGCTACAACGGCACCGTTAACCACTACTTCCTGTGCGACCGCGGCCGTTTCGGCTATGGCTACGTCAACCTGAAAGACCGTCCGCGTCAGCCGGTGCAGCTGCGCGGCGACGACTGGTCATCACCCTGAACGCTGAGCAGGCGATGCAGGGCGCGGCGGATATCCTGCGTCAGTCGAAGAAAGTGATCGGTATCGGTTCGCCGCGCGCCAGCCTGGAAAGCAACTTCGCCCTGCGCGAGCTGGTCGGCGCGGAAAACTTCTACACCGGCATCGCCCAGGCAGCGAGCAGGAACGTCTGCAGCTGGTACTGAAAGTGCTGCGTGAAGGCGGTATCCATACGCCTGCGCTGCGCGAAATCGAATCCTACGATGCGGTCCTGGTGCTGGGCGAAGACCTGACCCAGACCGGTGCCCGCGTGGCGCTGGCGGTGCGTCAGGCGGTGAAGGGCAAAGCACGCGAAATGGCAGCGGCGCAGAAAGTGGCCGACTGGCAGATCGCGGCGATCCTGAACATCGGCCAGCGCGCCAAACATCCGCTGTTTGTCACCAACGTCGACAACACCCGTCTGGACGATATCGCCGCGTGGACCTACCGCGCACCGGTTGAAGATCAGGCGCGCCTTGGCTTCGCCATCGCCCACGCGCTGGACGACAGCGCACCGGCGGTTGAGCGACTTTGACCGCGGCCTGAACAACAAGCTCGACGTGATTGTTCAGGCCCTGGCCGGCGCGAAGAAACCGCTGATTATTTCCGGTACCAACGCCGGTAGCGCGGAGATGATTCAGGCGGCAGCCAACGTGGCCAAAGCCCTGAAAGGGCGCGGTGCTGACGTCGGTATCACCATGATTGCCCGTGCGGTGAACAGCATTGGCCTGGGCCTGATCGGCGGCGGCTCGCTGGAAGCTGCGTTAAGCGAACTGGAATCCGGTGCCGCTGACGCCGTGGTGGTGCTGGAAAACGACCTCTACCGCCACGCCTCTGCCGCCGCCGCGCGTCGATGCGGCCCTGCATAGCGCCGCTGGTGATGGTCATTGACCATCAGCGCACCGCGATCATGGACAAAGCCCACCTGGTGCTCTCCGCGGCCAGCTTCGCCGAAAGCGACGGCACCGTGATCAACCAGGAAGGCCGCGCCCAGCGCTTCTTCCAGGTTTACGACCCGGCCTACTACGACGACAGGACACCGTGATGCTGGAAAGCTGGCGCTGGCTGCACTCGCTGCACAGCACCGTGGAGAGCCGTGAAGTGGACTGGACGCAGCTCGACCACGTGATCGACGCCGCGGTTGTGGAAACGCTGCCGCAGCTGGCAGGCATTAAAGATGCCGCGCCGGACGCCAGCTTCCGCATCCGCGGCCAGAAACTGGCGCGTGAACCGCACCGTTACAGTGGCCGTACCGCCATGCGCGCCAACATCAGCGTGCACGAACCGCGTCAGCCGCAGGATAAAGACACCATGTTCGCCTTCTCCATGGAAGGGAACAACCAGCCGTCTGCGCCGCGTTCGCAGATCCCGTTCGCCTGGGCGCCGGGCTGGAACTCCCCGCAGGCCTGGAACAAGTTCCAGGCTGAAGTGGGCGGCCACCTGCGCCACGGCGATCCGGGCGTGCGTCTGATTGAAGCCAGGGCGAAAGCGCTCTGGACTGCTTCACCACGGTTCCGGCGCGCTTCCGTGGGCGGCAGGACGGTAGTGGCGTATTGCGCCGTACTACCACCTGTTCGGCAGCGACGAGATGTCCCAGCGTTCACCGGTCTTCCAGAACCGCATCCGCCGCACCTAGTGCCGCCCATGGTGCTCAACCCGGCGGATGCTGCGAAGCTTGGCGTTAACGACGGTGCGTCCGTGGAACTGGTTTGCTATGCCGGTCAGACCCTGCGCCTGCCGCTGCGTTTCTCTGAGGCTCTGACAGGCGGGGCAGGTCGGTCTGCCGATGGGTATGCCTGGCATCGCGCCGGTTCTGGCGGGTGCGCGTCTTGATAATCTGCAGGAGGCAAAAGCATGAGTTGGTTAACGCCGGATCTTATCGACATCCTGCTGAGCATTCTGAAAGCGATTGTCATCCTGCTGGTGGTGGTCACCTGCGGCGCGTTCATGAGCTTTGGCGAACGTCGTCTGCTCGGCCTGTTCCAGAACCGTTACGGACCGAACCGCGTGGGCTGGGGTGGCTCGCTCCAGCTGGTCGCGGACATGATCAAGATGTTCTTTAAAGAGGACTGGATCCCGCGCTTCTCCGACCGCGTGATCTTTACCCTGGCACCGATGATCGCCTTCACCTCGCTGCTGCTGGCGTTTGCTATCGTGCCGGTCAGCCCGACCTGGGTGGTGGCGGACCTGAACATCGGCATTCTGTTCTTCCTGATGATGGCAGGCCTGGCGGTTTACGCGGTGCTGTTCGCCGGCTGGTCGAGCAACAACAAATACTCGCTGCTGGGTGCGATGCGTGCCTCCGCGCAGACCCTGAGCTACGAAGTGTTCCTGGGCCTGTCGCTGATGGGCGTGGTGGCGCAGGCCGGTTCATTCAACATGACCGACATCGTCAACAACCAGGCGCACATCTGGAACGTCATTCCGCAGTTCTTCGGCTTCATGACCTTCTGCCATCGCCGGCGTGGCGGTGTGTCACCGTCACCCGTTTGACCAGCCGGAAGCCGAGCAGGAACTGGCCGACGGTTACCACATCGAATATTCCGGCATGAAATTCGGTCTGTTCTTCGTGGGCGAGTACATCGGTATCGTCACCATTTCCGCGCTGATGGTCACGCTGTTCTTCGGTGGCTGGCATGGCCCGTTCTTGCCGCCGTTCATCTGGTTCGCGCTGAAAACCGCGTTCTTCATGATGATGTTCATCTTGATTCGCGCAGCGCTGCCGCGTCCGCGTTATGACCAGGTGATGTCCTTCGGCTGGAAAGTGTGCCTGCCGCTGACGCTCGTCAACCTGCTGGTAACGGCCGCTGTCATTCTCTGGCAGCAGCCATAAGGGGCTATAGACCATGACCTTAAAAGAATTAGTGGTTGGCTTCGGCACCCAGGTGCGCAGTATCTGGATGATCGGCCTGCATGCCTTCGCCAAACGCGAAACCCGGATGTACCCGGAAGAGCCGGTTTATCTGCCGCCGCGCTACCGTGGCCGTATCGTGCTGACGCGCGACCCGGACGGCGACGAGCGCTGCGTTGCCTGTAACCTGTGTGCGGTAGCCTGCCCGGTCGGCTGTATCTCGCTGCAGAAAGCCGAGACGGAGGACGGCCGCTGGTATCCGGAGTTCTTCCGCATCAACTTCTCGCGCTGCATCTTCTGCGGTCTGTGCGAAGAAGCGTGCCCGACCACCGCGATTCAGCTGACGCCGGACTTCGAGCTGGGTGAGTACAAGCGTCAGGACCTGGTGTACGAGAAAGAGGATCTGCTGATCTCCGGTCCGGGCAAATACCCGGAATATAACTTCTACCGGATGGCGGGTATGGCAATCGACGGCAAAGACTAAAGGCGAAGCGGAGAACGAAGCCAAACCGATCGACGTCAAGAGCCTGTTACCGTAAGGAGAGGGCAATGGAATTCGCTTTTTATATCTGTGGCCTGATCGCCATCCTGGCGACGCTGCGAGTGATCACCCACACCAACCCGGTGCATGCGCTGCTGTACCTGATCATCTCGCTGCTGGCCATTTCCGGGGTGTTCTTCTCACTGGGCGCGCACTTCGCCGGTGCGCTGGAAATCATCGTCTACGCCGGGGCCATCATGGTGCTGTTCGTGTTCGTGGTGATGATGCTGAACCTGGGCGGCTCTGAAATGGAGCAGGAGCGCCAGTGGCTGAAACCGCAGGTGTGGATCGGCCCGGCAATTTTGTCGGCCATCATGCTGGTGGTGATCGTTTACGCCATTCTGGGCGCTTAACGATCAGGGCATCGACGGCACGCCGATCGGCGCGAAAGAGGTGGGTATCAGCCTCTTTGGCCCATACGTTCTGGCGGTGGAACTGGCCTCAATGCTGCTGCTGGCGGGTCTGGTTGTGGCCTTCCATGTCGGCCGCGAAGAGCGTCCTGGCGAGGTGCTGAGCAACCGCACTGACGACCGCGCGAAAAGAAAAACGGAGGAGCACGCATGATCCCCTTACAACATGGACTGATCCTCGCTGCGATTTTGTTTGTTCTGGGTCTGACCGGTCTGGTTATCCGCCGCAACCTGCTGTTTATGCTGATCGGGCTGGAAATCATGATTAACGCCGCCGCGCTGGCCTTCGTGGTCGCCGGAAGCTACTGGGGCCAGGCCGACGGTCAGGTGATGTACATCCTGGCCATCAGCCTCGCGGCTGCCGAAGCGAGTATTGGCCTGGCGCTGCTGCTGCAGCTCCATCGTCGCCGCCAGACCCTGAACATCGATTCAGTAAGTGAGATGCGCGGATGAACCTGCTTGCCTTAACCATTATTTTTCCGCTGATTGGCTTCCTGCTGCTGGCGTTTTCCCGCGGCCGCTGGTCTGAGAATCTGTCGGCTACCGTCGGCGTGGGCTCTGTCGGCCTGGCCGCGCTGACCACCGTATTTGTGGGTATGGACTTCTTCAGACAACGCCGGCCAGCAGCCGTTTAGGCCTGCCGCTGTGGACCTGGATGGCGGTCGGTGACTTCAACATCGGCTTCAACCTGGTGCTGGACGGCCTGTCGCTGACCATGCTGTCGGTGGTCACCGGCGTCGGCTTCCTGATCCACATGTTCGCCTCCTGGTACATGCGCGGTGAAGAGGGCTACTCCCGCTTCTTCGCCTACACCAACCTGTTTATCGCCAGCATGGTGGTCCTGGTGCTGGCCGATAACCTGCTGCTGATGTACCTGGGCTGGGAAGGCGTGGGCCTGTGTTCCTACCTGCTGATCGGTTTCTACTACACCGATCCGGAGCAATGGCGCAGCGGCGATGAAAGCCTTCATCGTGACCCGCGTGGGTGACGTCTTCCTCGCTTTCGCGCTGTTCATCCTTTACAACGAACTGGGCACGCTGAACTTCCGCGAAATGGTGGAACTGGCGCCGGCGCACTTCGCGGCAGGCAACAACATGCTGTGGTGGGCGACGCTGATGCTGCTGGGCGGTGCCGTCGGTAAATCCGCGCAGCTGCCGCTGCAGACCTGGCTGGCCGACGCGATGGCGGGCCCGACCCCGGTCTCCGCGCTGATCCACGCCGCCACCATGGTGACCGCCGGCGTCTACCTGATTGCCCGTACCCACGGCCTGTTCCTGATGACGCCGGAAATTCTGCATCTGGTGGGTATCGTCGGTGCGGTCACGCTGGTGCTGGCCGGCTTCGCCGCGCTGGTGCAGACCGACATCAAGCGCGTGCTCGCCTACTCCACCATGAGCCAGATCGGTTACATGTTCCTGGCGCTGGGCGTGCAGGCGTGGGACGCGGCGATTTTCCACCTGATGACCCACGCGTTCTTCAAGGCGCTGCTGTTCCTCTCCTCCGGTTCGGTGATCCTGGCCTGCCATCACGAGCAGAACATCTTCAAGATGGGCGGCCTGCGTAAGTCCATCCCGCTGGTCTATGTCTGCTTCCTGGTGGGCGGCGCGGCGCTGGCGGCGCTGCCGTTGATCACCGCGGGCTTCTTCAGTAAGGACGAGATCCTGTGCGGGTGCGCATGGCCAACGGCCACATCAATCTGATGGTTGCGGGTCTGGTCGGTGCGTTCATGACCTCGCTGTACACCTTCCGCATGATTTTCATCGTATTCCACGGCGAAGAGAAAATTCACGCTCACGCAGGGAAGGGGATTACCCATCACCTGCCGCTGATTGTGCTGCTGGTACTGTCCACCTTCGTTGGCGCGATGATTGTGCCTCCGCTGCAGGGCGTACTGCCAGACACGCGCGGACCCCGAGCTTGGCGCAACCGTCGCATTGTGGCGCTGGAAATCACCTCCGGTGTGGTCGCTATCGCGGGCATCCTGATTGCCGCATGGCTGTGGCTGGGCAAACGTACGCTGGTCACTGCCGTGGCCAACAGCGCGCCGGGCCGCTTCTTCGGCACCTGGTGGTACCACGCCTGGGGCTTCGACTGGCTGTACGACAAGATCTTCGTTAAGCCGTACCTGGGCATTGCGTGGCTGCTGAAGCGCGACCCGCTGAACACCCTGATGAACATGCCGGCGATCCTGTCGCGCTTTGCAGGCAAAGGCCTGCTGTTCAGCGAGAACGGTTACCTGCGCTGGTATGTGGCGTCCATGAGCATCGGTGCGGTTGTCGTGCTGGCGCTGCTGATGGTGTTTGCGATTGATGGGCGCGCGTTTTAAATTTAAATTTCCCCCCCCCCAACCCGCCTATCGTGCGTTGCCGCCGGCAGGCGAAACAGGCGCGTCCGATAGCCTGAACGAAGACGAAAATAGGGAATGTACGCCATGTTATTACCCTGGCTAATACTAATTCCCTTCATCGGCGGCTTCCTGTGCTGGCAGACTGAACGCTTTGGCGTGAAGGTGCCGCGCTGGATCGCGCTGATCACCATGGGACTGACGCTGGCGCTTGGCCTGCAACTGTGGTTGCAGGGCGGCTATTCACTGACGCAGTCTGCGGGCATTCCGCAGTGGCAGTCTGAGTTCATCCTGCCGTGGATCCCGCGTTTCGGCATCACCATCCACCTGGCGATGGACGGCCTGTCGCTGCTGATGGTGGTGCTGACCGGCCTGCTCGGCGTGCTGGCGGTACTCTGCTCCTGGCGTGAAATCGAGAAGTATCAGGGCTTCTTCCACCTGAACCTGATGTGGATCCTGGGCGGCGTGATCGGCGTGTTCCTCGCCATCGACATGTTCCTGTTCTTCTTCTTCTGGGAAATGATGCTGGTGCCGATGTACTTCCTGATCGCGCTGTGGGGCCACAAGGCGTCCGACGGGAAAACCCGTATCACCGCGGCGACCAAGTTCTTCATCTATACCCAGGCGAGTGGTCTGGTGATGCTGATTGCCATCCTGGCGCTGGTGTTCGTGCACTACAACGCGACCGGCGTCTGGACCTTCAACTACGAAGACCTGCTGAAAACGCCAATGTCCCACGGCGTGGAATATCTGCTGATGCTGGGCTTCTTCATCGCCTTCGCGGTGAAAATGCCGGTGGTGCCGCTGCACGGCTGGCTGCCGGACGCCCACTCCCAGGCACCGACCGCGGGTTCCGTTGACCTGGCGGGCATCCTGCTGAAAACGGCGGCCTACGGCCTGCTGCGTTTTCGCTCTGCCGCTGTTCCCGAACGCCTCGGCGGAGTTCGCGCCGATCGCCATGTGGCTGGGCGTCATCGGTATCTTCTACGGTGCCTGGATGGCCTTCGCGCAGACCGACATCAAGCGCCTGATCGCCTACACCTCGGTTTCGCACATGGGCTTCGTGCTGATTGCCATCTACACCGGCAGCCAGCTGGCGTACCAGGGCGCGGTGATCCAGATGATTGCGCACGGTCTGTCCGCCGCGGCGCTGTTCATCCTGTGCGGCCAGCTGTACGAACGTCTGCATACCCGCGACATGCGTAAGATGGGCGGCCTGTGGTCGCAGAATTAAGTGGCTGCCGGCGCTGTCGCTGTTCTTCGCCGTGGCCACGCTGGGGATGCCGGGCACCGGTAACTTCGTCGGCGAATTCATGATTCTGTTCGGCAGCTATCAAGGTGGTGCCGGTGATCACCGTGATCTCCACCTTCGGTCTGGTGTTCGCTTCGGTCTACTCGCTGATCATGCTGCACCGCGCTTACTTCGGTAAAGCGAAGAGCGAAATTGCTGCACAAGAACTGCCGGGGATGTCGCTGCGTGAGCTGTTCATCATCCTGCTGCTGGTCGTACTGCTGGTGCTGCTGGGCGTTTACCCGCAGCCGATTCTGGATACCTCGCATGCCGCGATGGGCAATATCCAGCAGTGGTTTGTTAATTCTATTTCTACTACAAGGCCGTAATTCGCCATGACAATAACTCCACAACAACTGATCGCGCTGCTACCGCTGCTGATCGTCGGATTGACGGTGGTGGTTGTGATGCTCTCCATTGCGTGGCGACGCAACCACTTCCTGAATGCCACGCTGTCGGTCATCGGCCTGAACGTCGCGCTGCTCTCTCTCTGGTTTGTTGGCCAGGGTGGGGCGATGGACGTCACCCCGCTGATGCGCGTTGACGGTTACGCCATGCTCTACACCGGGCTGGTGCTGCTGGCGAGCCTGGCAACCTGCACCTTTGCGTACCCGTGGCTGGAAGGCTACCCGGACAACAAAGAAGAGTTTTACCTGCTGGTTCTGATTGCCGCGCTGGGCGGCATTCTGCTGGCGAACGCGAACCACCTGGCCGCGCTGTTCCTCGGTATTGAGCTGATCTCGCTGCCGCTGTTCGGTCTGGTGGGTTACGCCTTCCGCCAGAAGCGCTCGCTGGAAGCACGCCATCAAGTACACCATTCTGTCTGCCGCGGCGTCCTCGTTCCTGCTGTTCGGTATTGCGCTGCTGTACGCACAGTCCGGTAACCTCTCCTTTATGGCGCTCGGCAAGAGCCTCGGTGACGGCATGCTGCATGAGCCGCTGCTGCTGGCGGGTCTGGGCATGATGATCGTCGGCCTTGGCTTCAAACTCTCGCTGGTGCCGTTCCACCTGTGGACGCCGGACGTTTACCAGGGCGCGCCGGCGCCGGTCTCGACCTTCCTGGCGACCGCCAGCAAAATCGCCATCTTCGGGGTGGTGATGCGTCTGTTCCTGTACGCACCGGTGGGCGACAGCGAAGCGGTTCGCGTGGTGCTGGGCATTATCGCGTTCGTCTCCATCATCTTCGGTAACCTGATGGCGCTGAGCCAGACCAACATCAAGCGTCTGCTGGGCTACTCGTCCATCTCTCACCTGGGCTACCTGCTGGTGGCGCTGATTGCGCTGCAGAGCCGTCAGATGTCGATGGAAGCCGTGGGCGTCTATCTGGCCGGTTACCTGTTCAGCAGCCTCGGCGCCTTCGGCGTGGTGAGCCTGATGTCCAGCCCGTACCGTGGTCCGGATGCCGATTCACTGTTCTCCTACCGTGGTCTGTTCTGGCACCGTCCGATCCTGTCCGCGGTGATGACGGTGATGATGCTGTCGCTGGCAGGTATCCCGATGACGCTCGGCTTTATCGGTAAGTTCTACGTGCTGGCCGTCGGTGTGCAGGCGCACCTGTGGTGGCTGACCGCGGGCGTGGTGATCGGTTCCGCGATTGGTCTGTACTACTACCTGCGCGTGGCCGTGAGCCTGTACCTGAGCGCGCCGCAGCAGCTCAACCGCGATGCCCCAACCAACTGGCAGTACAGCGCCGGTGGTATCGTGGTGCTGATCTCCGCGCTGCTGGTGCTGCTCTTCGGTATCTATCCGCAGCCGCTGATTACGCTGGTGCAGATGGCTCAGCCGCTGATGTAAACAGCGCGTCATCTTCACAATCAGGCCTGCGGGCCTGATTTTTTTTGCCTGCAATTTGAGAGTTTGATCACATTGCTCCGCGTGTCCGCCCCTGTTACGTGCTGCCCACTGCGTTTAGCGCATGCGCTGTGATAGGCTGTGAAGATCACTTTTTTCGCTCAGACAAGGAAGCATGATGGATATGCAATGGCTTGATTGCCACCACAGTGAACTGACTGCGCAGCAGCTGTATACCGTGCTGGCGCTGCGCAATCAGGTGTTTATCGTCGAACAGGCCTGTCCGTATCAGGATATAGATGGCCAGGATTTGACGGCTGATAACCGCCATCTGCTGGGCTTTCTTGATGGCAAACTGCTGGCCTATGCGCGTCTGCTGACGCCCGCGCTGGCTTCTTCGCCGGTGACCATTGGTCGGGTGATTGTGTCGGAAGAGGCGCGCGGCCTGAAACTGGGCTATCGGCTGATGGAGCAGGCGCTGAACAGCTGCGAACAGCACTGGCCGCAGCGGGCGGTATATCTGTCCGCGCAGGCGCATCTGGAAGGCTTTTATGGTCGCCTGGGCTTCCGGGCGGTCACGGACGTTTATCTGGAAGATAATATTCCGCACGTCGGCATGCAGAAAAACTAACGGCGAGGTGTTGGCCTCGCCGTGCAGGTTAGCCCGGCGTCATCTGCCGGTCGTCGGTGTACTTGCGCTGATCGGGCGGTGGCGGGAAGTACTGATACAGCCAGGTTTCGCTCAGCGTCTCATCTTTGGTGCGCAGGAACAGGCGCATATCCACCGGTTCGGTTGAGTCCGCTGTTCGGATACCAGTCAAACAGGATGCGGTACCCGTTCAACGGTTCGACGTAGAGAATCTCCACCTGTTTCGCTTCGCCGCTGGAGAGCGTGATCACCGGCTCGATGCCTTTCGGCGCGGCCGCCTTCAGGTCGCCGCCGACGAAATCGATAGCAAAGCGACGGGCCCACTCTTCCGGGTAGTGTTCGCCCGGTGCCCAGCCTTCCGGGAAGCCGCCCATGCCGGTGCGGGTGGCATAAACGCGGGCCAGACCGCTGCGGACTGGCGGCAGCTGGCTCCAGTAGAGTTTGTACTGGAAATTAAACTCGCTCGCCCGCTTTGACCGGTTTTTCCGGCTGCCAGAAGCACACGATGTTATCCAGCGTTTCACCGGTGGTCGGGATCTCCATCAGGCTGACCGCGCCTTTACCCCAGTCGTTACGCGGCTCCACCCACAGGCTGGGGCGTTTGTTATACCAGCCCATCACGTCCTGATAGTGCGAGAAATCGCGATCCAGCTGCAGCAGACCGAAGCCGCGCGGGTTTTTGTCCTGATAGGCATTGAACTGCAGCTTCTGCGGGTTATTCAGCGGACGGCAGATCCACTCCCCGTTGCCGCGCCACATTGCCAGGCGATCGGAGTCATGAATTTGCGGATGAATAGGTGTCGCACATGCGGCGTTCGTTGTTGCCGCAGCTGAACATGCTGGTCATCGGCGCAATGCCGAGCTGACGAATCTCGTTGCGCGCAAACAGGTGGTTTTCCACCTCCATCACCACGCGTTTTTCTTCGCAGTGGATGGTGAATTTGTAGGCACCGGTGACGCTGGCCCCGTCCAGCAGTGCATACACCACAAAGGTGGTGTCTTCAGCTTTTGGCGGTCTCGAACCAGAAGGCGGTAAAGTCCGGGAACTCTTCCGGCGTATCGGTAAAGGTGTCAACCGCCAGGCCGCGGGCGGACAGGCCGTACTGGTAGGTGTCATCCACCGCGCGGAAGTAGCTCGCACCGAGGAAAGAGACGATATCGCGACGCGCCAGCTCCGGCGCTTTAAAGGCGCGGAAGCCGGCAAAGCCGAGGTCGGTTTTACCCACCAGCTGCTGGGTATCCACATTAGCGTTGTGATAATTAAACAGCTCCGGACGGAAGTGGATTTCGCGCGCCATCGCGGCTGGCGGCGTCCAGGGAGAACATGCGCACGCGGCGCCGAAAGCCCATGCCAACGTGGAAGAACTGCACATCCAGCTCGCGGTCGGCGATGTTGTTCCACAGTGAGTGGTTAGCGTCGTACTGAATTTCGTTATACGCCTGCGGTGTCAGATTGGCCAGGGTCGCGGGCAGGGGGCCGGGCGCGCCGCCCCAGGGCTGTTTGGCCAGCGCCGCGGCTTTCTTTTTCAGCACATCGAAATCGAAGCGCACGGCGGTTCCGTCGGCGATGCCATCATCGGCCCAGGCGGACTGCGCAAACAGCGAGGAGAGCCCGGTCATGCCGCTAACGGCAGAGAGGGCCATGGACGCTTTCATAAATTTTCTACGATTCATGCCGGAAATCTTTTCCTTAGCTGCTCGGGTGTATTGAGGCTGTCGCAAGACATTTAGCGTCAGGCTACAGGGGGTTACGACAGTGGCGAAAATAAAAAATTCAGTCCGCTGAAAATTTATCAGATTAATCAAATAAACGAAGCACAATTCCGCGTGCAACGCCCCGGATGACATAACTTTGCGTTCAGCGCGGCAAAAAGCGCAGTCAGCGGATGACGGCGCGGCGCAAAAACGCAATTTATGACTATAGTTAATCGACACCGCATTTAAACATGGAGGATTGTGAACATGTCATCTACCGATCAATTTGAAACCCGTCTTGATGACGATCTGGCGCTGCTGACGGAAACGCTGGAAGAAGTGCTGCGCTCCTCGGGCGATCCGGCGGACCAGAAATATATCGAACTGAAGCAGAAAGCCGAGCAGGCGCTGGAAGACGTGAAGAATCGCGTGAGCCAGGCGTCCGACAGCTATTACTATCGTGCCAAACAGGCAGCGTATCGTGCCGACGATTACGTGCATGAAAAACCGTGGCAGGGCATTGGTATCGGTGCGGCTGCCGGTCTGTTTGTTGGCCTGCTGCTGGCGCGCCGTTAATCCCCGTGGGCGCGATGTTCGTCGCGCCCGATTCCTGCTTTCCCGCTGTTTTCTTTCCGCATCGCGATTAACCCGCTATTTCGCACCGGTGGCGATTGTGTTTCGCCTGCGCGCTCCCTACAGTGAAAGCCACAGGGATAAGGAGAAGAGATCGTGATACGTGTCGAAATGCTCTCAACGGGCGATGAAGTGTTACATGGGCAGATTGTCGATACCAACGCTGCGTGGCTGGCCGATGTGCTGTTTCAGCACGGCCTGCCGATGACCAGTCGCAGTACGGTCGGCGATGCGATGAGCTCGCTGGTTGAAGCGCTACAGAGTCGCAGTCAGATTGCCGACGTGCTGATTGTGAACGGCGGTCTCGGGCCGACCAGCGACGATCTCAGCGCGCAGGCCGCGGCCACCGCCAGCGGCAGCGAACTGGTGTTGCAGCAGGCGTGGCTGGAGAAGATGGAAGCCTGGTTTGCCAGCCGCGGGCGGCTCATGGCACCCAGCAATCGCAAGCAGGCGGAGATTCCGGCCAATGCCGAAATGCTCGATAACCCGGTCGGCACCGCCTGTGGGTTTGCCCTGCAGCTTAACCGCTGCCTGATGTTCTTTACCCCCGGCGTGCCCTCAGAATTCAAAGTGATGGTTGAGCAGCAGATTATTCCGCGTCTTAAGGCGCGTTTTACGCTGCCAGAACCCCCGCTGTGCCTGCGTCTGACCACCTTTGGTCGCGGCGAGAGCGATATCGCCGCGGAGCTTGAACCGCTGCCGCTGCCGGAAGGTGTAGTGATGGGCTACCGTTCGTCGATGCCCATCATTGAGATTAAACTGACCGGCCCGGCCAGCCAGCGCGTGGCGATGGAGCAGGTGTGGCAGCAGGTTAAGTTACTGCTGGCCGAGTGCACCATTTTTGAAGGCTTTGAAGGATTGCCGGCCGTGCTGGCGCGGGAACTGCACGATCGCGGCTTCCGCCTTGCTCTGAGCGAACAATACACGGCCGGGTTGCTGCACTGGCAGCTGGCCGCCGCGCAGGTGCCGCTTAGCGCCGCCGAGCTGCTGCCGGCACGTGAGGAGTCTTTGGAAGCGCAGGTTACGCGCACGCGTCAGTTAGCCGCTCAGCAGGGTACGGTGCTGGCCTTGTCGGTTGGTGATCTGCAGGAAGGGGAAGTGTCGATTGCGCTGCATACACCGGAAGCCAGTTGGGGCCAGCGGGTGAAATTTACCCACGGGCGGCACAATCTGGAAACCCGGCAGAAAGTGGTAGCGATGATGGCGATGAATATGCTGCGCCGCTGGCTGCACGGCAGTGAAGTCAGTACCGGTCACGGCTGGATTGATGTTCTGGAGACGGTGAAGAGCTAACCCGATTGTGCTGGCGGTAATCATCAGCAAGGTCAGAGGGGAAGTTGAGCACGCCCGGAACGGCAAAACCCGCTCCCTGCGGGCCTCGACACGCGGCATCCTTGCCGCGTGACGTCCGGCTTAGCTCAACATCCCCTCTTCCCGTTAGCATTGGTGTCGCTGCAGGGTGACGTTCTGTTACCGCAATGAAGAAGCCTGATTGGGCGTGGGGGAGGTTGCCGCTTGCAGCAGCCTCCGCGCCAGGACGGCGCGGCGGCAGGCTCCAGGGATGGATTTACGCCGGTGCAGCAAGCGGCAACCTCTCAGACGACCTGTATGGATGTTGCAGCATTAAAGGACTTTTGCGTTTGGTGTAGCGGCAGGTTACAGCTCGATCTCAATATCGCCTCTGGCCTTGCAGCAGCAGGGCAAAATCTCGCCCTGCTGAATAAACGCCAGTGGGGTTTCCGCATAATCCACTTCGCCTTTCAGCAGACGGCAGCGGCAGGAGCCGCAATAGCCTTCACGACACTGATACTCGACCTCCACCTGATGCGCTTCAAGCGCCACCAGCAGAGAAGGGTGCTCGTCCTGCGCACTCCAGCCGGGAGCCGGAGCTGCGCAGGATTACCACGGAACGGCTCATGCTTAGAGCTGGAAATCGCTCAGGTCGTCGGTGTTGACTTCAGAATCGATCTGACCGACCAGATAGGAGCTCACTTCCACTTCCTGCGGCGCCACCTGCACGTTATCGGACACCAGCCAGGTGTTGATCCACGGGATCGGGTTAGAGCGCGTCTGGAACGGCAGATCGAGGCCGACCGCCTGCATGCGGATGTTGGTGATGTACTCCACGTACTGGCACAGGATGTCTTTGTTCAGGCCAATCATGGAGCCGTCGCGGAACAGGTAGTCTGCCCACTCTTTCTCCTGCTGGGCCGCCAGCACGAACAGGTCGTAGCACTCCTGCTTGCACTCTTCGGCGATCTCCGCCATTTCCGGATCGTCCGCGCCGGTGCGCAGCAGGTTCAGCATGTGCTGGGTGCCGGTCAGGTGCAGGGCTTCATCGCGGGCAATCAGACGGATGATTTTGGCGTTGCCTTCCATCAGCTCGCGCTCGGCAAAGGCGAAGGAGCAGGCGAAGCTCACGTAGAAGCGGATCGCTTCCAGCGCGTTGACGCTCATCAGGCACAGGTACAGCTGCTTTTTCAGCGCGCGCAGGTTCACGGTGACGGTTTTGCCGTTCACGTGGTGGGTGCCTTCACCCAGCAGATGCCAGTAGCTGGTCATCTCGATCAGCTCGTCGTAGTAGTGGGAGAAATGCCTTCCGCGCGCTTCTGGATCTGCTCGTTGGTGACGATATCGTCAAACACCACCGCCGGATCGTTCACGATGTTGCGGATGATGTGGGTGTAAGAGCGGGAGTGGATCGTCTCGGAGAACGCCCAGGTTTCCACCCAGGTTTCCAGCTCAGGAATCGAGATCAGCGGCAGCAGCGCCACGTTCGGGCTGCGGCCCTGAATGGAGTCCAGCAGCGTCTGGTACTTCAGGTTGCTGATGAAGATATGTTTTTCGTGATCCGGCAGCGCCTGGTAGTCAATACGGTCGCGGGAGACGTCCACTTCTTCCGGACGCCAGAAGAAGGAGAGTTGCTTTTCAATCAGCTTTTCGAAGATGTCATATTTTTGCTGATCGTAGCGTGCCACGTTGACCGGCTGGCCGAAGAACATCGGCTCTTTGAGCTGGTCGTTTTTCGTCTGTGAAAAAGTGGTGTATGCCATGACGGTGAGTCCATGTTGAAATTTTTTGCGTGGCCAGCCGCTGCTGGCCCAGACACGATAAGGCGCCCGCAGGCGCCTTTCGATCAGATCTTACATGCGCCGCTTTCGCAGCCATCGTCCTGAATTGACGGTACCAGGTCGTCCTGCGCGTCTTCCGCACCATCACGGGTGTTTTGATAGTACAGCGTTTTCACGCCAAATTTGTAGGCGGTGAGCAGGTCTTTCAGCAGTTGCTGCATCGGCACCTTGCCGGCCGGGAAGCGCGTCGGATCATAGTTGGTGTTGGCCGAGATCGACTGGTCGATAAACTTCTGCATGATACCCACCAGCTGCAGGTAGCCGTCGTTTTTTCGGCATTTCCCACAGCAGCTCGTAGTTGTCTTCCAGCGTCTCGTAATCCGGCACCACCTGGCGCAGCACGCCGTCTTTCGACGCTTTGATGCTGACGTGGCCGCGCGGCGGCTCAATGCCGTTGGTGGCGTTGGAGATCTGCGAAGAGGTCTCAGACGGCATCAGGGCAGAGAGCGTGGAGTTACGCAGGCCGTGGGTTTTGATGGACTCGCGCAGGGCTTCCCAGTCGAGGTGCAGCGGCTCGCTGACGATACCGCATCCAGATCTTTCTTGTAGGTGTCGATCGGCAGAATGCCCTGCGCATAGGTGGTTTCGTTGAACCACGGGCACGCGCCTTGCTCTTTCGCCAGCTCGTTGGAGGCTTTCATCAGGTAGTACTGAATGGCTTCGAACGTCTGGTGCGTCAGGTTGTTGGCGCTGCCGTCGGAGTAACGCTTGCCGTTTTTCGCCAGCCAGTAGGCGAAGTTGATCACGCCGATACCCAGGGTACGGCGGCCCATCGCACCGCGTTTTGCGGCCGGGATTGGGTAATCCTGGTAGTCCAGCAGGGCGTCGAGCGCACGAACCGCCAGCGTGGCCAGCTCTTCCAGCTCGTCCAGGCTCTTAATCGCGCCCAGGTTGAAGGCGGACAGCGTACACAGCGCAATTTCGCCGTTTTCGTCGTTCACGTCTTCCAGCGGTTTGGTCGGCAGGGCGATCTCCAGGCACAGGTTAGACTGGCGCACTGGCGCAACCGACCGGATCGAACGGGCTGTGGGTGTTGCAGTGGTCAACGTTCTGGATGTAGATACGGCCGGTAGAGGCACGTTCCTGCATCATCAGGGAGAACAGCTCGACCGCCTTCACGCGCTGCTTGCGGATGCTGTCGTCTTTCTCGTATTTGGTGTACAGACGCTCGAACTCGTCCTGATCGGCGAAGAACGCGTCATACAGGCCCGGGACGTCGGACGGGCTGAACAGGGTGATGTCTTCGCCTTTCAGCAGACGGGTGTACATCAGCTTGTTGATCTGCACGCCGTAGTCCATGTGACGCACGCGGTTGCCTTCGACGCCGCGGTTGTTTTTCAGCACCAGCAGGCTTTCCACTTCCAGGTGCCACATCGGGTAGAACAGGGTCGCCGCACCGCCGCGCACGCCGCCCTGCGAGCAGGATTTTACGGCCGTCTGGAAGTGTTTATAGAACGGGATACAGCCGGTGTGGAACGCTTCACCGCCGCGGATCGGGCTGCCCAGCGCACGGATGCGGCCGGCGTTGATGCCGATACCGGCACGCTGGGAAACGTATTTCACAATGGCGCTGGAGGTGGCGTTGATGGAATCCAGGCTGTCACCACACTCGATCAGCACGCAGGAGCTG
Organism: Enterobacterales bacterium; assembly: GCA_039593615.1. Classification (GTDB taxonomy): domain Bacteria; phylum Pseudomonadota; class Gammaproteobacteria; order Enterobacterales; family Enterobacteriaceae; genus Enterobacter. The sequence goes on from JBCNOY010000002.1 coordinate 88,706, forward strand.
AACTGACGGGTTGGGGTGCGCACGCCGGACATGATCGGCGTAGGCAGCGAAATCTTGAACGTGGATACCGCATCGTAGAAACGCTTCACGTAATCCAGACGGGTTTCACGCGGGTAGTTGGAGAACAGGCAGGCGGCCACCAGAATATAGAGGAACTGGGCGCTTTCGTAGATCTCACCGGTTACGCGGTTCTGAACCAGGTATTTGCCTTCCAGCTGCTTCACCGCCGCGTAGGAGAAGTTCATGTCGCGCCAGTGATCGATAAACCCGTTCATCTGCTCGAACTCTTCTTCCGTGTAGTCTTCCAGCAGATGCGTATCGTATTTGCCCAGCTCAACCATTTTCACCACGTGATCGTACAGCTTCGGCGGCTCAAACTGGCCGTAGGCTTTTTTACGCAGGTGGAAAATCGCCAGACGTGCGGCCAGGTACTGATAATCCGGCGCTTCGCGGGAGATGAGATCGGCCGCCGCTTTGATGATGGTTTCGTGGATATCGGACGTTTTGATGCCGTCGTAAAACTGAATGTGTGAACGCAGTTCAACCTGGGAGATAGATACGTTGTTCAGTCCTTCTGCTGCCCAGTCGAGAACTCGATGGATTTTGTCCAGATTGATACGCTCGGTAGTACCGTCGCGCTTTGTCACCAGCAGACTCTGATTCATGTGGGTTTTACCTGTCCGTGAAATAAAAAATATCCCCCGTTTATCCACAGATCGGCTCTTGTGACTAACTCTGTGGATAAATACTATATATAGGGGGTTTGCGATAAGAAAAACGCTATATGGTGAGTATTCTAGTATCGAATCTTTTCAGCACAAGGGTTGATTTTGACGTTAAATTGAGGTTGTGAAAGGGTAAAAAAGGCTAAGTCCTCGTACCGTAAGGCCTGGACGTGGTGTCAATAATAGGATAAAAGGATTATTCAATATTTGATCGAGTGCGTGATTTCTTTCAACGGCGAGAGTCGGGAAATTTAGGCGCAAAAAGCCCGCGCTGATCGTCGCGCGAACTATCTGCGTTTGCTTATGAATTTTGAATGACGTTCACCTTAAAACGCGCGCGCGAATTGATCTGGATGCTGATAGTTCGTGAAAGAGACTGGTTGTACAGCGTTTGCCGTCAGTGGAAATGCGGTCGGGCGCGGATTTTTCCGATGCTCGCGCCGCCCGCGCGCCCCGGGCGGGCGGCGCAGGTCGTTTGCTTGGCGGTTGTGTGCAACATATAGTTAACATCAACGCCCGGTGCGAGTTTGAATTTATTGGTCAGCGGATTGTAGTGCAGGCCGGTGATGTGCTGCCTTGAGCCACGTCTGGTCAACCCAGCTTAACAGCTCCGCAGGCTTAATGAATTTCTTCACGTCGTGGGTGCCTTTCGGCACCATGCGCAGCACATACTCCGCGCCGACGACGGCCATCAGCCAGGCTTTGGCGTTGCGGTTGATGGTTGAGAAGAAGACCTGGCCGCCCGGTTTCACCAGTTTTGCACAGGCGTGCACCACCGACTGCGGATCGGGAACGTGCTCCAGCATCTCCATGCAGGTCACCACATCGTACTGATGGGCGTGTTTTGCCGCGTGCTCTTCTACGGTTTCCTGCACGTATTCCACCTGTATACCGGACTCCAGCGCATGAAGGCGGGCCACCTGCAGCGGTTCAAAGCCCATATCCAGGCCAGTGACGTTCGCCCCTTCGCGCGCCATGCTCTCAGCCAGGATGCCGCCGCCGCAGCCGACGTCGAGCACTTTCTTACCGAACAGACCGCCGGAACGCTCCGCGATATAGCCCAGACGCAGCGGGTTAATGCGATGCAGCGGTTTGAACTCACCTTCGAGATCCCACCAGCGGGACGCCACCGCTTCAAATTTGGCAATCTCTTCGTGGTCAACGTTGTGAGCCACCGGGGATTTTTCGGCATTCATGGGCGCTTTTACTCCTTATTTAGCAAGACAAAGGAGTATATCAGGCAATCCCCGTGAATAAAGCGTATAGGTTTACCTCAATCACCTCGGCTGTGTTATAATTTGCGACCTTTGAATCCGGGATACAGTAGAGGGATAGCGGTTAGATGAGCGACCTTGCGAGAGAAATTACACCGGTTAACATCGAGGAAGAGCTGAAAAGCTCCTATCTGGACTATGCGATGTCGGTCATTGTTGGCCGTGCGCTGCCGGATGTCCGCGATGGCCTGAAGCCGGTTCACCGTCGCGTACTTTACGCCATGAACGTATTGGGCAACGACTGGAATAAACCCTATAAAAAATCTGCCCGTGTCGTCGGTGACGTCATCGGTAAATATCACCCGCATGGTGATACCGCGGTTTACGACACCATCGTGCGTATGGCGCAGCCGTTCTCCCTGCGCTACATGCTGGTAGATGGCCAGGGTAACTTCGGTTCGGTCGACGGCGACTCCGCCGCGGCGATGCGTTATACCGAAGTCCGCATGTCGAAGATCGCCTCATGAGCTGATGGCCGACCTGGAAAAAGAGACCGTTGACTTCGTGCCGATAACTACGACGGCACCGAGCAGATCCCAGATGTCATGCCGACCAAGATCCCGAACCTGCTGGTCAACGGTTCGTCCGGTATCGCGGTCGGTATGGCAACCAACATTCCGCCGCACAACCTGACGGAAGTGATCAACGGCTGCCTGGCCTATATCGACGATGAAGACATCAGCATTGAAGGGCTGATGGAGCACATTCCCGGGCCCGGACTTCCCGACGGCGGCCATCATCAACGGTCGTCGCGGCATTGAAGAAGCCTACCGCACCGGCCGCGGCAAGATTTACATCCGTGCCCGCGCCGAGGTGGAAGCGGACGCCAAAACCGGCCGTGAAACCATCATCGTTCACGAGATCCCGTATCAGGTGAACAAAGCGCGTCTGATCGAGAAGATCGCCGAGCTGGTGAAAGAGAAACGCGTTGAAGGCATCAGCGCGCTGCGTGACGAGTCTGACAAAGACGGTATGCGCATCGTGATTGAGGTCAAACGCGACGCGGTGGGCGAGGTGGTGCTGAACAACCTGTACTCCCAGACGCAGCTGCAGGTCTCCTTCGGCATCAACATGGTTGCGCTGCACCATGGTCAGCCGAAGATCATGAACCTGAAAGAGATCCTTGAGCGCCTTCGTGCGTCACCGCCGTGAAGTGGTGACCCGTCGTACCATCTTCGAACTGCGCAAAGCGCGCGACCGTGCGCACATCCTTGAAGCGCTGGCGGTTGCGCTGGCCAACATCGACCCGATCATCGAACTGATCCGTCGTGCGCCGACCCCGGCCGAAGCGAAAACGCGGCCTGATTGCGCAGTCCGTGGGATCTGGGCAACGTCGCCGCGATGCTGGAACGTGCGGGCGATGACGCCGCGCGTCCGGAGTGGCTGGAACCGGAGTTCGGCGTGCGTGACGGTCAGTACTACCTGACCGAGCAGCAGGCCCAGGCGATTCTGGATCTGCGTCTGCAGAAACTGACCGGCCTTGAGCATGAAAAACTGCTCGACGAATACAAAGAGCTGCTGGAACAGATCGCTGAGCTGCTGCACATCCTGGGCAGCGCAGAGCGCCTGATGGAAGTGATCCGTGAAGAGCTGGTGGCGGTCCGCGATCAGTTCGGCGATGCGCGCCGCACCGAAATCACCGCCAACAGCGCGGACATCAACATCGAAGACCTGATCAACCAGGAAGACGTGGTGGTGACCCTGTCTCACCAGGGCTACGTGAAGTATCAGCCGCTGACCGACTACGAAGCACAGCGTCGTGGCGGTAAAGGCAAATCTGCAGCGCGTATTAAAGAAGAAGACTTTATCGACCGCCTGCTGGTGGCCAACACCCACGACACGATCCTCTGCTTCTCCAGCCGTGGCCGTCTGTACTGGATGAAGGTCTATCAGCTGCCGGAAGCCAGCCGTGGCGCGCGTGGTCGTCCAATCGTCAACCTGCTGCCGCTGGAAGCCAACGAACGTATCACCGCCATCCTGCCGGTACGCGAGTACGAAGAGGGCGTGAACGTCTTTATGGCGACCGCCAGCGGTACCGTGAAGAAAACCGCGCTGACCGAATTCAGCCGTCCGCGTTCTGCCGGTATCATCGCCGTCAACCTGAACGAAGGCGACGAGCTGATTGGCGTGGATCTGACCTCCGGTTCCGATGAAGTGATGCTGTTCTCTGCTGCCGGTAAAGTGGTGCGCTTCAAAGAAGACGCCGTTCGTGCGATGGGTCGTACCGCGACGGGCGTGCGTGGTATCAAGCTGGCTGGCGAAGACAGCGTTGTTTCTCTGATTATTCCGCGCGGTGAAGGGGCTATCCTGACCGTGACGCAGAATGGTTACGGTAAACGTACGGCGGAAGGGGAATACCCAACCAAGTCTCGCGGCACGCAGGGCGTCATCTCCATCAAGGTGACCGAGCGCAACGGTTCCGTTGTCGGCGCGGTGCAGGTGGATGATGCGGACCAGATCATGATGATCACCGATGCCGGTACGCTGGTGCGTACCCGCGTGTCTGAGATCAGCGTGGTGGGTCGTAATACCCAGGGCGTGATCCTCATCCGTACAGCGGAAGATGAAAACGTGGTGGGTCTGCAGCGCGTTGCTGAGCCGGTGGATGACGAAGAGCTCGACTCCATCGACGGTAGCGTTGCGGAAGGCGATGATGATATCGCGCCGGAAGCCGACACCGACGATGACGCAGCGGATGACGCTGACGAGTAATGTCTCCTGATGCAAAAAAGGGCCGGATTCCGGCCCTTTTCTTTTGCACAAGCAGATAAGTCAACGTTGCGACCTGGCGCGTTTACCGCTACCTTAACGCCACATTCTTTTGACCCCGACGGCGGAGCCTCGCCCCCTTGAAATACCTCGTCTCCTTTCGTACTACGCTGAAAGTCTCTCGCTATCTGTTTCGGGCGCTGGCGCTCCTGCTTTGGCTGCTGGTGGCCCTGTTCTCGGTGTTTTACATCGTTAACGCCCTGCACCAGAAAGAAGCGGAGATCCGCCAGGAGTTTAACTTAAGCTCCGACCAGGCCCAGCGCTACATTCAGCGAACGTCTGACGTGATGAAGGAGCTGAAGTATATTGCCGAAAATCGTCTGACGGCGGAAAACGGCATCCTTGCGCTTCGCGGGCGTGATGACAAAACCGAAGTCCCGGACTTCCAGCCGCTGTTCCCGGATTCCGATTGCTCCACCATGAGCAATACCTGGCGCGGCTCGCTGGAATCCCTCGCCTGGTTTATGCGCTACTGGCGCGACAATTTCTCCGCCGCCTATGACCTGAACCGCGTCTTCCTGATTGGCAGCGAAAATCTCTGCATGGCTGACTTTGGCCTGCGCGATGTGCCCGTTGAGCGTGACGATGCGCTGAAAAGCCTGCATGAACGTATTGTGAAATACCGCAATGCGGCACCGCAGGACGAGCGCGGCAATAACATCTTCTGGGTGAGCCAGGGCCCGCGTCCGGGCGTGGGCTATTTCTACGCCCTGACGCCGGTTTATCTGGGCAATCGCCTGCAGGCGCTGCTGGGGATTGAGCAGACCATTCGCATGGAAAATTTCTTCACGCCCGGGCAGCCTGCCGATGGGCGTGACCATTCTGGATGAAAACGGTCATCAGCTGATCTCGCTCGCCGGGCCGGATAACCGGTTAAACGTCGAACCGCACTGGATGCAGGAGCGGTCGTGGTTTGGCTATACCTCGGGTTTCCGCGAGCTGGTGCTGAAGAAGAGCCTGCCGCCTTCCAGCCTCAGGTGTCGTCTATTCGTTCGCTGTCGACCGATGGTGCTTGAGTGGATCGGCTCATGCTGATCCTTATCATGAATGCGATTCTGCTCAACCTGCTGGCGGGGGGGCGCTGTTTACCCTGGCGCGCATGTATGAGCGGAAAATCTTTATTCCTGCCGAGAACGACGCCCAGCGGCTGGAGGAACACGAGCAGTTTAACCGCAAGATTGTTGCCTCGGCGCCGGTGGGGATCTGTATTCTGCGTACCCAGGACGGGACCAATATCCTGAGTAACGAACTGGCGCATAACTACCTGAACATGCTGACGCATGAAGACCGGCAGCGGCTGACGCAAATTATCTGCGGCCAGCAGGTTAACTTTGTCGACGTGTTGACCAGTACGCACACCAACCTGCAGATCAGCTTTGTGCATTCCCGCTATCGCAATGAAAACGTGGCGATTTGCGTGCTGGTGGATGTCTCCGCGCGCGTGAAGATGGAAGAGTCGTTGCAGGAGATGGCGCAGGCGGCAGAGCAGGCCAGCCAGTCGAAATCCATGTTCCTTGCCACCGTCAGCCACGAGCTGCGTACGCCGCTGTACGGCATCATCGGTAACCTCGATCTGCTGCAGACCAAGGAAGAGCTGCCGAAGGGCGTCGACCGGCTGGTGACGGCGATGAACAACTCCTCCAGCCTGCTGCTGAAAATCATCAGCGATATTCTCGACTTCTCTAAAATCGAGTCCGAGCAGCTGAAAATCGAGCCGCGGGAGTTCTCGCCGCGCGAGGTGATGAACCATATCAGCGCCAACTATCTGCCGCTGGTGGTGCGTAAACAGCTGGGGCTCTACTGCTTTATCGAGCCGGACGTGCCGCTGACGCTGCACGGCGATCCGATGCGCCTGCAGCAGGTCATCTCTAACCTGCTCAGCAACGCCATTAAATTCACCGATACCGGCTGTATTGTGCTGCACGTCTGCCGGGCGGGGGATTACCTGAGCATTCGCGTGCGCGACACGGGCGTCGGCATCCCGGCGAAGGAGGTGGTTCGCCTGTTCGACCCGTTCTTCCAGGTCGGGACCGGCGTGCAGCGTAACTTCCAGGGAACCGGACTGGGGCTGGCGATTTGTGAGAAGCTCGTCAGCATGATGGACGGTGATATCTCGGTGGATACCGAGCCCGGCATGGGCAGCCAGTTCACCATCCGCATTCCGCTCTATTCGGCGCAGTATCCGGCAAAAGCCACGGTAGACGGGCTGAGCGATAAGCGCTGCTGGCTGGCGGTGCATAACGCCTCGCTGAATGACTATCTGACGGCACTGCTTACCCACAGCGGCGTGAGGGTGTGCCGCTATGAAGGTCAAACACCGGACGTGGACGATGTGCTGATCGCCGACGAGATGCCAGAACAGCCGTGGCAGGGGAGAGGGTCAGTGCTCTTCTGCCGTCGCCACATCGGTATCCCGGTTGAGCGTGCGCCAGGAGAATGGGTACACAGTGTCGCCACCCCGCACGAGCTGTTGAGCCTGCTGGCACGCATCTACAAAGTGGAACTGGAAGAGAGCGACGGCGCGGGCGGATTGCCGTCACCGGAGTCTCTGGCGTCGGTGAATGACGATATGATGATTCTGGTGGTGGATGACCATCCGATAAACCGTCGCCTGCTGGCTGACCAGCTTGGATCGCTGGGCTACCAGTGCAAAACCGCCAATGACGGCGTGGATGCGCTGAACGTGCTGAGTAAGAATCATATTGATATCGTGCTGAGCGACGTCAACATGCCTAACATGGACGGCTACCGTCTGACGCAGCGCATCCGACAGCTTGGGCCTGACGTTGCCGGTGGTGGGCGTAACGGCGAACGCGCTGGCGGAAGAGAAACAGCGCTGTCTGGAGTCAGGCATGGACAGCTGTCTGTCGAAACCGGTGACGCTGGACGTGCTGAAGCAGACATTGTCGATTTACGCGGAGCGCGTACGCGGAAAAAAGGCCGGGAAGGGCTTATAATAAAGGCGCAGGGCAGAGGAGAGGCGGTGCCGAAGCACCGCCGCATAAACGGCGGGATCACTCTTTGTCGGCCTGGGTCTGCGCGGTGACGGAGGAGAGATAGTTCAGCAGGGCAATATCGTTATCCACGCCCAGCTTCATCATCGCTGATTTCTTCTGGCTGCTGATGGTTTTAATACTGCGGTTCAGCTTCTTGGCAATCTCGGTCACCAGGAAACCTTCTGCGAACAGGCGCAGAACTTCACTCTCTTTCGGCGACAGGCGTTTGTCACCGTAGCCACCCGCGCTGATTTTTTCCAGCAGACGAGAAACGCTTTCAGGCGTGAACTTCTTGCCTTTCTGCAGCGCCGCCAGCGCTTTTGGCAGATCGGTCGGTGCGCCTTGTTTCAGCACAATCCCTTCGATGTCCAGATCCAGTACCGCGCTCAGGATCGCCGGGTTGTTGTTCATGGTCAGAACAATGATCGAGATATCCGGGAAGTGACGTTTAATGTATTTGATGAGCGTGATCCCATCACCGTATTTGTCTCCAGGCATGGAGAGATCGGTAATGAGCACGTGTGCATCAAGCTTTGGGAGGTTATTGATCAGTGCTGTAGAGTCTTCAAATTCACCGACTACATTCACCCACTCGATCTGTTCAAGTGATTTGCGAATACCGAACAGTACAATCGGATGGTCATCGGCAATAATTACGTTCATATTGTTCATGTATAAGGCTACCTTGCTACAGCAAGCTTTTGACGTAGGCGTCAATGTCGCTGATGTATTTTTCAATGCCAGAGGCATCTTTCTCACGAATTAGATGTTCCAGCGTTTCACATAACTGCTTGCCGGGAACCAGATTAAGCATGGCAAACACCCCTTTCAGGCGGTGTGCTGTCTGTGCCAGCGCAGGGAAAATCATTCGCCGCGGACTCAGTATACAACCTCTTAACATCATGGGGTACTGTGTCAACAAACAGCTGGATAATAGCCGCCGCTCAGCAGCGGCGTGGCAGCCTCATCGTCGTCGCTCTCCTCTATCAAATCGTGAGCCAGTTGCTTCTCAATCAGGGCCAGCAGCGCATCAAGCAGCGCATTGCTGAGATTGAAATTGACCCGGAATTGCTGGTCGTTGAGGGCGTGATGCCCCATTTCGTCGCCCGCCAGCAACAGCGCCCAGCCGTGAAGGCGTGCCGGGTCGTCCGTCACCAGCACATCATGCTCCTGCCCGGACAAGCGTTCGTCCGAGGTCAGGCAATTTGCCCCCCAGTTCTCGAGGTGGCGGCAGACAATTTTGTGTACGTCTTCGACCGCGATATCCACCAGCGCCGTCACGCCTTCCAGCAGTTTCTCTTCCTGCTCGCTCTGCTGCTCCAGCGCCAGCGGCAGCTGAATGTTGTAGCGCGTGCCGATATCCGGTTTGGCGATAATCTCCAGCTGGCCGCCCATCTGTTTGCACAGCTGCTTACACAGGAAAAACGCCATGCCGGACGCCTGACCGTAACGGTCCTGCGTGGTTTCGCCGAGGTAAGGGAAATCGACGTTGGCCAGCTCGTCGCCGGTCAGGCCTGAGCCGGTATCCACCAGCTGGAACAGCACGCTGTTGGCTTTGCTGTCGCTGGCTTTGATATCAAGGGAAATCTTGCCCCACTGCGTGGTGGTGAGCGCGTAGTGCATCAGCGTGGTCAGGACTTTACGCAGCGCGCGACGATCGCCAAAGCGCATCTCGTCGTTGGCCAGCTGATTGTTGACCACCAGCGTCAGTCCTTTGCGCCGCAGTAGCGGCAGGCTCTCCAGCGCAATCTCATCCAGCAGATCCTGCAGGTTAAACACGCCCGCATCCGGCGACCAGTCGTGGGCTTCCAGCCGGTTGAGCAGGACGATATCGTCCACCAGCCGCGCCAGACCCTGGCTCTCATCCAGCAGATCCAGCACGCTCTCGTCGTCATCGCGCTGGCTGAGCTGCACCAGCTGCGTCACCATGCTCTGCAGCGGACGATTAAGCGCATGGCCAAGATTCTGCATCAGCTGCTGGCGCATCTGGTGGTTGCGATCCAGCACCTGCTGCGCTTTTTGCAGCTTCTTATTCACCAGCAGCTCGCGATCCTGATCGCGCATCATAAACAGCTGGGTGTGCGGCGACAGCATGCTGCGCGCGTGGCGAATCTCATACACTTCATTATTGATGGTGGCCTGCAGCACGCCCTGATGCTGATCGGACATATTGATGATCTTCTGCAGATTGAGATGCGGCAGCAGATGCTCAGCGATTTTGTTGCTCAGCAGGGTGCGATTGGTACCAAAGTCATACACCAGCAGCCCGACCGGCAGGCTGGCGACGATCTCCTCATTCAGCATACGCAGCGAATCAAGCTCAGCGCTCTGGTTCTCATTCGGTCGCAGTGACTGCTGGCGCAGCAGCGTAATGCCGGCAATAGACAGCAGGAACAGCAACAGGTTGATCAGCAGCGGCCACATCAGGTTGTGCAGGGTATCCATCGCCAGGCTGGCGAGTGGCACCCGGTACACCAGCTGGAGCGAGGTGCTGGGCAGCGTGGCGGCAATCTCCAGGTTCGGGTTAACCAGCGTCACTGCGGTGCTTTCGCTGCTGGCGTCATCGCTGGTGGCGCTGCCGGGCTGGCTGGCATCCTGGCGCAGCTGGAAATTCTCCAGCGGCATACTGCGTGGAATCAAATCGTTAACCGGCAGATCGAACGCCACCACCGTGGCTAAATGACCTGGCTGGTTAAACGTGGTGCGCAGCGTGAAGTAGTGATCGTTCTGCCAGGCAAAGTGGCGCAGTGGCGAGAAGCTTTCGCGTTCGTCCAGCGCATTGGCCTGTTGCAGCATTTCGGCGCGGCGGCTGTCCACCAGCGTATTGATCGCGCTCTCTTTATAGCGCGTCGCCATATCCTTGAGCGGCAGGGTCGAGATCATGATCAGGCTGTTGTCCTGACCATTGAGGAAGTACATCGACCACGCCGGATTTTCAGCGCCCCACAGCGTATCGAGATAATTGGACATGCGCAGCGTCATATCCAGCGTGCTGCTGTCGTGCGAGCCGAAAATCAGCGCTTCGGTCTTGCGGCGGGTCTTCTCCAGATAGTAAACGTCCGGGCGCAGGCGCGTTTCCTGCAGGCTGCTGCTCGGCGTCGAGCCCGCGGCGCTGGTGGCGAGATTTTCATAAATTTGCCAGGTGGCAAAGCGGTAAGCATCAATGCGTTTTTGCATCGCGCGCGCCAGGTCGGTCATGGCGTAGCGCTTTTCCATGATCCACGCATTCACACTGTTATGCACCATGGCGCCGAGCGCGAGAAATAGCACCAGGTTAAACACCACGAAAAAGCGCGTTACGTTGCCGGAGGTCAGCGGAAATTTATAAGGCAGCATAGGTGTCTCAGGATCCTGCAATTAACGCGCGACCAGCCGGGCGCTGGCGGCAACCGCCAGCAGCAGCAGGGCGATAAGTAAAAACGCGCCGCTCAGGCTGAGCCACTGGGAAATAAAGCCGATTAAAGCCGGGCCTGAAAGAATACCCGCATAGCCGAGCGTTGTCATGGCGGAAATTGCCAGATTGGCCGGCATATCCTGTTGATTACCGGCGGCATTAAACAGCATCGGCACGGTATTGGCCAGGCCAAAGCCCACCAGCAAAAAGGCCAGCAGCGCCGCCTGCGGCCACGGCAGCAGCACCGCCAGCGTCATGCCGGCTGCCGCCGCCAGCGCACCGGTCAGCATCACCGGATAGCGGCCAAAGCGCTGAATCACTTTATCGCCCGTCAGACGACCCAGGGTCATGGCGATGGAGAAGATGGCGTAACCCAGGCCAGCGTGCGCCACGCTCATGCCCGGACTTTGCAGCAGCAGCAGGGCGCTCCAGTCGAGTACCGCGCCTTCCGCAAGGAACAGAATAAAGCACAGGCAACCGAGGAAGGCGACCCAGCCGCGCGGGATCACCAGCCAGGGTTGATCGGGCTGATGCAGCCGCTCTGTCATCAGCGTCGGCAGGCTGCACAGCAACAGCAGCACCATCAGCAGCATGATAACGCCCACTGCCTGCAGCGGTGTCAGACCCGCGCCAAGTAACAGGCTGACCGCGCCGGCGCCGAGAATACCGCCAAGACTGAAGAAACCGTGGAAACCGGACATCATCGGCTTGGCCGCCGCTTTCTCAACCTCAACCGCCTGCACATTCATGGCCACATCCAGCATGCCGAGCCCGGCACCGAACACCATCAGCGTGGCGGCCATCAGCCACATCACATTCAGTGTCGCCAGCAGCGGCAGTACGGCCAGCACCACCAGCGTGGAGCACAGCATAACGCGACGGCAGCCAAAGCGTGCCACCAGCGCACCGGTCACCGGCATTGCCGCCAGTGAACCAATGCCCAGACACAGCAGCAGGCCGCCCAGCGACGCGCCCGTCAGCTGGAGACGCTGGCTGGCAAACGGCACCAGCGGCGCCCAGGCAGACATGCTTAAACCGGCGATGAGAAAAACGAGGCGTGTTCCCAGATTGACACGCTGATGCAATTTGTTGGGCTGTGCGGCGTCCAGTGCTGTCATAAAGATGTCGTTGTCATAAGTCGTTCGAGCGACGAAGTTTAGCATTAAAGCTGGCGCGGCACCGCTCAATGAAGGCGAAGAGCAGGGCAAAAATGGTCGCCAGAAACGAGCATATTACCGATCTTTTGCCAGGCGCTGCGCTTTTCCAGACATTTCCTGGACTTCATAAGCTCTCTGGCTGTTAGTAAACCGACAGATTCAGTGAAAATTTGGCTTAAGTTGGGGTGAAAATCGATTACTGCGGCAACGCTAACTCACTGAATAGTGGTAAAGAATATTCCGCAAACGGTTGGACAAACGCATCGGCTATATTTCCGTGCAACTTTATTACGCCCGGAAATTAACATTGCGCAATCATGGCTAAGTAATGAACAAAAAGTGCGAAAACGAACAAATAATGGCGTCCTGAGTGGCGGTTAATTTAACCTCAGTAAACAGGTTTACATAAAATTACAGAGCGGAAGATAAATGGCAGGCAAAAAAATGCCGGACAATCATGTCCGGCGGGAATTAGGGTAAATCTCTCATTCGGGGTGAATGAAGGTAATAATGAAATAAATGATGATAGCGGGAGTAATTGTATGCGCTGAGTGGCATTAAGTTTTATCATTCAGTGCGGCAGCTTATCACATCTTATCTCTATGTATTTAAATGAATAAAATTCGGTTTATCAATTTGTGCGATATTTTTTGCCGATGTGTGCTGATTATTAGTTCCGCGAAATTTACATTTAGAAATAACTATTTAATACAATGAAACACTTTCGGAAATTTAGTATCATTTTCGTGATAGATTATTGCTCTCCATAAAATAACAATGGCTTGCCGGCTGAATTTTTAAGCATTCAGTTAGCAGTGGCACATATAAAAGGCACATTACAGAGGGTAATAAAATGAAACGTCGCGTTCTCTCCCTGATGATTCCTGCATTGCTGGTGGCAGGCTCAGCAAGCGCAGCTGAAATTTATAACAAAGATGGCAACAAATTAGACCTGTACGGCAAAGTAGACGGCCTGCACTATTTCTCGGACAACGATGGCCAGGACGGTGACCAGTCTTACCTGCGTTTTGGTTTTAAAGGTGAAACTCAGGTGACCGACCAGCTGACCGGCTACGGTCAGTGGGAGTACCAGGCAGCGCTGAACACCGCAGAATCGCAGGGCACCGCCAACAGCTACACCCGTGTCGGCTTCGCCGGTCTGAAATTCGGTGATGCGGGCTCGTTCGACTACGGCCGTAACTACGGCGTACTGTATGACATCGGCGCCTGGACTGACGTGCTGCCGGAGTTTGGTGGTGACACCTACGGCGCGGACAACTTCATGTTCCAGCGCAGCAACGGCCTGGCGACTTACCGCAACAGCAACTTCTTCGGCCTGGTGGATGGCTGGAACTTTGCCGTGCAGTATCAGGGCAAAAACGACAACCCAACCGAATCCTCTTCCGGTCGTGATGTCCTGGGTGAGAACGGCGACGGCTGGGGCCTGAGCACCACCTACGATCTTGGCTCCGGCTTCGGTCTGGGTGCGGCGATGTTCCAGTCTGACCGTACCAACAATCAGAACGGCAACGCGCCAGGCATTCTTGGTCGCGGTGATAAAGCCGAAGCCTACACCGGCGGTCTGAAATATGACGCTAACAACGTGTATCTGGCGGCGATGTACACCCGTTCTTACAACGCAACCCGCTTCGGCGCGGTGGATTCCGCTGCGTACGGCTATGCCAACAAAGCGGACAACTGGGAACTGGTGGCACAATATCAGTTTGACTTCGGTCTGCGTCCGTCGCTGGCCTTCGTCTCCTCACGCGGCAGCGATATCGAAGGTTACGGCAGCCAGAACCTGAAAAAATATGTCGACGTGGGCGCGACCTATTACTTCAACAAAAACATGTCGACCTATGTTGATTACCAGATCAACCTGCTGGACGACAACAACTTCACCGATGCGGCCGGTATCAACACCGACGACATCGTTGCGCTGGGCCTGGTTTACCAGTTCTAAGCCGGAGAGCGTGGCCTGCGGGTCACGCTCTGCTCTCCAGCAGCGCGTTCAGCGCCGCCTGCAGCGTTGCCGTCACCTGCTGCGCCGCTTCCCCCATCTGAACCTGCACGATTGCGCCATCCACCAGCAACACGATCTGCCCGGTTTTATCCTGCTGCGCCGCGCTGAGTCTTTCGGCAATGGCGGCCGCCATCTCCCGCTTGTGCTGGCGAATCAGTGCGCTCGCTTCCGGCAGGGTATCAGCCAGTTCTGCCGCGCTATTAATAAACGCACAGCCGCGGAAATCCTCCTCCTGAAACCAGCTCAGTAACGCAGCCGGCAGCGCCACGTTGATGGCAGGCTGCTGCGCCAGCGCGCTGCGAAAGCCGCTCATCCAGCGCTGATGGCGCTGCTGCAGAAACGCCAGAATTAAGTCATTTTTGGCCGGAAAGTGGCGGTAGAAGGTCACTTTGGTCACGCCAGCCGCGGCAATCACTTTATCGATGCCGGTAGCACGGATGCCTTGCGCATAAAACAGCTGTTGCGCGCTGAGCAGGATGCGGTCACGCGCGCTGGCGCTGGCATCAAACAGCAGGGGTGCGAGCATAAGAAAAAATTCCTGTTTACGGGGGTAGACAGAATTGTCTACATACGGCAGGATGAATCAAGTAGACAGACCTGTCTACATCATCAGGAGATAAAAAATGCTCATCCCCCCGTTCGATCATCAAAGTGCCTTAGAAAAAGTGCGTATGGCGGAAGATGCCTGGAACAGCTGCGATCCGCAGCGCGTGTCGCAGGTTTACAGTGAAGATACCCGCTGGCGCAATCGCAGCGAATTCGTTAACGGCCGCGCGGACGTCGTGACCTTTTTGCAGCGTAAATGGGCCCGCGAGCTGGATTATCGGTTGATTAAAGAGTTGTGGGCGTGGCACCACGATAAGCTGGCGGTGCGTTTTGCCTATGAGTGGCGCGATGACAGCGGCAACTGGTTCCGCAGCTACGGCAATGAAAACTGGCACTTTGGTGCCGATGGTCTGATGATTCAGCGCTTCGCCTGCATCAACGATTTGCCGATTAGCGCTGAAGCGCGGCTGTTTCACTGGCCGGCTGGCAGACGCCCGGACGATCATCCGGGCCTGAGCGAGCTGGGTCTGTAATTTACGGCGCGTTGCGCCAGCGTCTGGCCTTTGCCGCCTGCTGCGGGGAAGTAGTAGCAGGCGGCAGGCTGCCTTCCAGCGCCACGCCCGCCAGCGTGAAGGCGGAAAAGCTCAGCCAGCGCTGCCATTTATCCTGTTGTTCTGTTGCCTTACTCATATTGCACCTCGCTGATGTTCAACCCACCATCAACGCTGCACAATTCATGCCATGCCACCGCTCTCAGCGCCACGCGCCCCGTGGCCGCTTTGTTACACTGCGCCAGCGCTGATGCGGTGCAGGATGCACGACGCTGGTGCAATGCCTTAACGTCGGCGCGACGGATAGTGCTGAATCAGGCGGTGGCGATAGTGCTGCCAGCAACGGAAGCTTCCGTAAGCAAATAACCCGGCGGTAATAGCAAGAATCATATAAATCATCTGTCGCTCCTGTAAGGATTCTCGTGCAGGAACGCAGTATGCTGTGCCAGCCAGCGATCAACTTCAAGCAGCTTTAGACGGTTTTACAAGCGAGTTATGCTTTGTAATAGGCTGTAGTAATGAGTTACAGACGAGGAATTGATGAATTTTCAGAACATTCTGCTGACAGGCATGGTAGCACTGCTGCTGAGCGGATGCGAGCAAAAACCGGCGCAGCAGGCGCTGGTGCTGGAAGGCAAAACCATGGGCACCGTGTGGCGCGTGAGTCTGGCGGGCGTGGATGCTCAGCGTAAGGCCGCGCTGCAGCAGGCGATTCAGCAGCAGCTCGATCGCGACGATGGCGAACTCTCCACCTGGAAAAAGGACTCGGTGCTGTCGCGCTTCAACCAGTATCAGGGACAGGATCCCCAGCCGGTCAGTGCCGATATGGCCGATATCGTCACCCGCGCGCTGCGCATCGGCCAGCTGACCGGCGGCGCGATGGACATTACCGTCGGACCGCTGGTGAATCTGTGGGGCTTTGGCCCGGCGCAGCAGCCGGCGCATACGCCATCGGATGCCGCTATCGCCGCCGCCAAAGCGCAGACCGGCCTGCAGCACCTGCGCGTGATTGAAACGGTGAACGGCCAGTGGCTGCAGAAAGATCTGCCTGGCCTGTATGTCGATCTCTCCACCATGGGCGAAGGCTACGCCACCGATCACCTGGCGCGGCTGATGGAGCAGCAGGGCATCACTAATTATCTGGTGTCGGTGGGCGGGGCGGTGCTGAGTCGCGGCCTGAATGCCAGCCAGCAGCCGTGGCGGGTCGCCATCCAGAAACCGACCGATCGCGAGAACGCGGTGGAGGCACGCGTCGATCTGCAGGGGCACGGAATCAGCACCTCCGGCAGCTATCGCAACTATTATGAACTGGATGGCAAACGCATCTCGCACGTGATCGATCCGGCCAGTGGCCGACCCATCGATCACCGGCTGGTCTCAGCCACGGTGATTGCCACCACCGCGCTGGAAGCCGACGGCTGGGACACCGGGCTGATGGTGCTCGGCACCGAGCGTGCCAAAGCGCTGGCGCTGAAACAGCATCTGGCGGTGTATCTGATTACGAAGCAGGGCGACGGCTTCAGCCACTGGATGTCGCCACAGTTCAAATCGTTTCTTATCGATCAGCCCTGACCTGACAGGAGGTAACTGTGCTGGATCTATTTAGTGAAGACGCGCCATGGCAGGAACCGCTGGCCGAGGGCGCGGTGATTCTGCGTCGCCGGGCGCGCGAGCAGGCCGATGCGCTGCTGGCGGCAATTCATGACGTCGCGGCCTTTAACCCGTTTGCCCATCGCATCACGCCGGGTGGACATCGCATGTCAGTCGCCATGACCAACTGCGGCGATTTCGGCTGGTCGACCGATTCGCGCGGTTACCAGTACACCGAACAGGATGTCAGCAGCGGCCGTAAATGGCCGCCGATGCCCGCGCTGTTCCGCACGCTGGCGCAGCAGACCGCGCAGGAGGCCGGCTTTGCCGGTTTCAATCCGGATGCCTGCCTGATTAACCGCTATGAGCCCGGTGCCAAACTGACTCTGCATCAGGATAAGGATGAGAAAGACTTACGCCAGCCGATTGTCTCGGTGTCGCTTGGCCTGCCGGCCGTTTTTCAGTTTGGCGGTTTCGAGCGCGGCGATGCGACGCAGCGCGTGCTGCTGGAGCACGGCGATATCGTGGTGTGGGGCGGTCCGTCGCGCCTGCGCTATCACGGCATTTTGCCGCTAAAAGCGGGCATCCATCCGCAGGCTGGCGCGTTCCGTTACAACCTGACATTCCGCCGCGCCCAGTAACCGTAAAACGGATGAGAATTATTCTTGCCTTCACCCGAGGCGCCATTAAACTGCAGGCTGCCTGGTTGACCTCTGGATAATTTTTAATGGCATTGCTTCAGGTTGTTTTTCGCCAGTACCGCTGGCCGTTTATTGGCGTGATTGTGCTGACGCTGCTCAGCGCCGCGCTGGGTATCGGGCTGATCGCCTACATCAATAATGAACTGATCGTGGCAGTTAATACCTCGCTCTCCGTGCTGCCGGAGTTTCTCGGCCTGCTGTTTCTGCTGATGGCGGTTACGCTCGGCATCGCAGCTGGCGCTGACCGCGCTCGGCCACCATTTCGTTTTTCGTTTGCGCAGTGAGTTTATCAAGCGGATCCTGGACACCCAGGTCGAGCGCGTTGAGCAGCTCGGCAGCGCCTCCCTGCTGGCGGGGCTGACCAGCGACGTGCGCGCCATTACCATCGCGTTTGTGCGTCTGCCGGAGCTGGTGCAGGGGATCATTCTGACGCTGGGTTCCGCGATCTATCTGGCGTGGCTGTCACCGCAAAATGCTGGTGATCACCGCGCTGTGGATGGCGGTGACGCTGATCTGGGGCGGCTTTATGCTGGTGTCGCGCGTCTATAAACACATGGCGATGCTGCGCGAAACCGAAGACAAGCTCTATAACGATTTCCAGACGGTACTGGAAGGGCGCAAAGAGCTCACCCTGAACCGCGAGCGCGCCGAGACTGATTTACGACATCCCTGTATTCCGGAAATGCGCGCGGATTACCGTCATCACATTATTCGCGCCGATACCTTCCACCTGAGCGCGGTGAACTGGTCGAACATTATGATGCTGGGCGCCATTGGCCTGGTGTTCTGGATGGCGAACAGTCTGGGCTGGGCGGATACCAACGTCGCGGCAACCTACTCGCTGACGCTGCTGTTTTTGCGCACGCCGCTGCTCTCGGCGGTCGGCGCGTTGCCGACGCTGCTGAGCGCGCAGGTGGCGTTGCGGAAAATTAATACCTTCGATCTGGCCCCTTATAGCGCCGGTTTCACCGCGCTGCCGCCGGCCTGCCCGACTGGCAGACGCTGGAGCTGCGTAACGTCACTTTCCGCTATCAGGCGAGCGCTTTTGCCGTGGGGCCGATCAACCTGACGATCCGCCGCGGCGAACTGGTGTTTCTGATTGGCGGCAACGGCAGCGGTAAATCGACGCTGGCGATGCTGCTCACCGGGCTGTATCAGCCGCAGTCGGGCGGCCTGCTGCTGGACGGTAACCGAGGTGGACGGGCATAACCCGGATGATTATCGCCAGCTCTTCTCGGCGGTGTTCACCGACGTCTGGCTGTTTGATCGGCTGCTGGGTCCGGAAGGGCAGCAGGCCAATCCGGCGCTGGTGGAAAAATGGCTGGCGCAGCTGCAGATGTCGCACAAGCTGGAGCTTCAGGACGGGAAGATTCTCAACCTGAAGCTTTCGAAAGGGCAGAAAAAGCGCGTGGCGCTGCTGCTGGCGCTGGCGGAAGAGCGCGATATCATGCTGCTGGATGAGTGGGCGGCCGATCAGGACCCGCACTTCCGCCGCGACTTCTACCAGGTGCTGCTGCCGCTGATGCAGGAGATGGGCAAAACCATTTTCGCCATCAGCCACGACGATCACTACTTTATTCATGCCGACCGCCTGCTGGAGATGCGCGATGGGCAGGTTGAGCGAGCTGACCGGCCGCGAGCGCGAAATGGCCACGCTGGACGCCGTCAAACGCACCGATACCGGCCATTAACGGCTGGTGGCAAAGCTTAGCAAAAACCCTTATTGGGCAGGACGTTGTCAGCGGGATACAGTGAATGGCAGCAGAGATCCTCATCTCTGTCTCCCTGGAACACTTCTGTCGTCTTGTGTTGTCACCGGCCCGGGCTCATTCCGCGCCGGTTTTTTATTGCGTGCAGGCCGGGTGAGTGAGCAGTGTGACCACGCGCGTCGGCTGCAGCCAGAAGCGTGCGTCCAGCACGGTGCTGCGGGTAAATTCCGCGCTGAAATCCTGACACAGCTGCAACCACGCGCGCTGCTGCGGCAGGTCGATATCGATCAGCACAGCCTGATGAAACGCTATGGGCTGATGCAGCCGCGGCCATAGCGCCTTATAAAGACTCTCTTTCAGCGAAAACAGCAGCGTTGCCGCCTGCGCAAAGGGCAGCGGCTGGCCCTCAAGCAGCGCGCGCTCCTGCGCGTTCATCAGCAGTTCCGCCGTGTCCTGCGCGGTTTCCTCTGTCATCACCTGCTCAACATCAATGCCCACATACAATGCCTCGCGCGTCGCGGCCATCACCACGCAGTCATGGCTGTGCGACAGTGAAGCACGGATGCCTGCCGGCCAGCACGGTGAGCGATCCGGCGCGTTGTGCAGCACAAAATCAGTGATTCCCAGCTGCGCCAGCTGTTGCCGCACCAGCCAGCGGCTGGCGAGATATTCAATTTTGCGTTTGCTGGCTGCCTGCTGTAGCGCGGACGGCAGCGGCAGTTGCCACTGCGCAGGTAAAGCGGCGTGCCACTGTTGCCGATCAAAGCGGCACCACGCCAGCGACAGCGATTCAGCGGTGTGGCCAGCGGCGGTGATAAAACCACAAGCGGGCAGCGGCAGGGGCGTTTCGGCTGAGAACATAACGAGTAACGGCTGATGGAAAAGCGTGTTTTACCAGTCAGCCGCGGGCAGAGCAAGCCGAAAAGGCTGCTGCGGGTTAGCGATTTGGCGGGATAGCGAAGCTCTTCATCTGCACCACAAAATGGTGGTGGCCTTTGGTAATGCGTGCACCACGGTCACACCAGTGGCTCGCCAGGCGGAAGAAATCATCGCTGCCAATATCATACGCCAGCTCCACTTTGCTGATGCCTGAGTGCAGGAGTTCTTCCGCATCCTGCAGGTTTTTTGCTTTGATGACCATAACGAGATTCCATCAAATAAACGGGAGCTTTAGGGTAGGGGAAATCTGTGACAGTTTTGTTTCACTTTAATGAATTGCTGTCACAAATCAGTAAAAACGTGATCCCGGTCGGCTTTGCTGAATTCAGTTAAGTACCTGATTCGCAGCATGAATGAAGTATGATGCGAGATTATGCTGCAGGATTTTGCACCCTGAACAGTAAGGTCAGGGCCTGTCGCAGTGGTGACGAATAGCCGCGTCTGGCGCGGTAATGGTGCCGTCATCTTAAACCTCTATCCTTCCTGTGGTGGCTGTATTATGAAGCCCATCACACATCGATAGCCGCTTCGTTTAACCGGGGTAAAGCGTGGGCGTAACATGCTGGTGGCTGACGAAAGAGGCTAAGGAGCGAACGATGCAAAAACTGGCTGGCATAATGTTACTGGGTTGCATGAGCGTAGGCGCTGCACAGGCAGCAGATCTCAGCTTCCAGAATGCGCAGGGCAATATTGAAGTGGTGCCCGGCAAACCCACCTTTGTGCATAAACTGCACTACCGTAAACTCTATGATGAAAAGCCGTTCCCGGATGCGATGATTTATTACTACAGCAACGGGGTGTATAAAATCCTGTCGCAGGGTGAAAATCATTATGGCCTCTACGTGATGCAGGGCAGCGTTGAGGACCAGAGTTACACCATCCGCTATATTTCAGCGCCGTCAAAAGACTGGGGCAACAAAACCGCCTTCCATCAGCTCACTTTTGTGAATGGCGCGCAGGCAAAGGTGTTTATTCAAAACGCGATTACCGATACCGGTGAGCAGATCGCCCAGCAAAACGGCGAGTTTTTGCTGCAGGATCACGATCCCGCAAACGCGGCGGCAGACCGCTGGGATGATGAATTGAAAATCCAGCGCTGACGGTCAAAGCCTTTCCTTTGCGCCGCAACCGTTACGGATCGGGTTGCGGCGCCCGATGTGCCAGCGTTAGCAAAGATTTTCCCTATCCCAGCGAGAATTGTTTCCGGCTGGCAACGCGGCCAAATCTCGATAATTATCAGGGCATGACTAAATATCGTGTAAGAGTGGGTTTTCACAACCCCTCAGCCCTGACCTTCAGGCAGCTGGATGAAATCCTGGAACCGCAACGCTTCTGGCGCAGCGACACGCGCAGCGGTACGTTTCGCTACTTCATGGAGTATGAATATGAGTCGGAAGTGCGCGATATCTGCGAAGTGTGCGAGCTGGCTTATTCGCAGGCGTGTAAGGTGAAGAAATGCCCGCTGATTCTGGTGCAACCCTGCGAGACGGAAGTCCCGCTAACGTTTAACCCGTAGACGCGTGGCAGTCCGCGCGCTGAAAACCACCGCGCTCGGGGCGCGCCGGGTTTAACCCTCGCAAAGTTCAGGCAATAAAAAAACCAGCCGTAAAAGGCTGGTTTTCTTTGTGATTTTGGTCGGCACGAGAGGATTTGAACCTCCGACCCCCGACACCCCATGACGGTGCGCTACCAGGCTGCGCTACGTGCCGACGCATAGAAAGAATACTACTCGATTCCGTTTTGAATGCAAGGGAATCCGTCGCTAACTGGTTTATTATTAATCAGTTAGCGATAAAGCGCTTCTCATCCGTCAGGACCTGCAGCAGCAGGCTCAGCTGCGGTTTCTGGTCTTTCAGCCGTTCACCCTGCAGGTTATACGTCTGATAATTCCCGTTGTTGTTCAGCACCAGCGTCAGCTTCGGCGTGGTCACCACCAGCGTATTATTCCCCGCAGCCGTGACCCAGTTATGGCGGCGCGCGGCGCTGAAGAGATCCTGCCCCTGCGAATACTCGTTTGCCGGCTGGCGTGCTGACGTGCAGCAGGCGTTGCATCAGGGTGGTCATCACATCTTTATGCTCGGTAAGCATATTGATGCGCTGCGCCGGCGTGCCCGGCCAGTGGATCACCAGCGGAACCTGCAGCTTCGCGCGGTTGACCGGCCCCTTATCGTCGCTGTTCGTTTCGGTAACCTAATGGGCGCCCTGCGCCGTGATCACGATCACCACGGTGTTGTCCAGCTTGCCGGACTCGCGAAGCGCATCAAGCACGCGGCCAATCTGCGCATCAACATCGCCCGCCGCGCGGCCGTAGCGGCGCGCGAAATCACTCTTGTTGCTGTTAGCAAGCGTTGTGCCGTTAAAGGCAACCCATGAGAACCAGCGGTTATCTTCCTGGGAGCATATGCCAGCCAGTTCAGCCACTGTGTGGCCGTGGTGCTGTCGGGCTGGGTTTCGGCCTGTTTGCGGCAGGCAAAGGAGAATCGGACAGCAGCGCCTGGCGGTAGAGCGGGCTGTTAAAGCCGTCGGATGAGAACAACCCTAACTGATAACCCTGCTGATTCAGCCCGGTGATCAGCGCCGCAGGCGTGCGCGCAGACAGCACGCCGTCCATGTAGCCGGCTGAAATGCCGTAGAACAGGCCAAAGATGCCCGCGTCGGTTGAGTTACCGGAGCTCATATGCTGAGTAAACGTGACGTTTTGACTGGCGAAATCGGCCAGCGCAGGCATCTGCTTCTCGTAACGGGAATAGTTCAGGCCATCGACGGTGATCAGCAGGACGTTTTGCCCGCGGCCCATATCGCGATAGCGCAGATCGCTCAGCGGATACTGCACGCTGACCGCTTCCGGGTTGCCCTGTTCCACCAGACGGCGCTGATACTCCTGCGCATCAAGCAGGCCGTGTTTTTCGAGGAAGCGACGCGCCGTCATCGGGTACGAGAGCGGCAGGTTGGCGCGCTGCATGGTAATCGGGCGATAGAAGTTCGCATCCGCCCAGATATACATCAGATGTGCGAACTGGCAAAGAAGGCGCTGAAAAAGAGCGCGGCCAGCGGCTTCGCCGAAGGAGTGGCGTCGGCGGGTCAGGCTGCGCAGCTTTTGCCAGCTCCAGGTGGCAAACAGCATCTCAATCAGCAGGATCACCGGCACGCTGATAAACATCAGCTGCCAGTCGCGCGCCATTTCGTTCTGGTCGGGGTTAATCACCAGTTCCCAGACGACGGGGTTGAGATGCAGGTGGAAGCGGGTGAACACTTCGCTGTCGATCAGCAGCAGCGTCATCCCCGCCGTCGCAAGGATGGCGGACAGCAATCGCATCAGACGCTGCGACATGACGATAAACGTCAGCGGGAAGAGGATCAGCAGATAGGTGGCGAACACGATAAAGCTGAAATGCCCAACCACGCTGAGATAAGAATAGATACGCCCGGTGAGGGTTGTTGGCCAGTCGGCGACAAACAGATAACGACAGCCAATGACCGTCGCCAACAGAATGTTGAACAGGGCAAACCAGTGCCCCCAGCTGACCATCTGGGAGACTTTTTCACGGTAGCGCTGACGATTCGTCACCATAAACTGTTGTTCGTATCCCTTAATGGGCTTTGTCGTTGCTGACGGACGACTGTAAAGCCTGGGCGAACGATTTTGCGATCGCCTGACGCTGAGCCGGAGCAACGCTGGTGTTGATCAGGTTGGTGACCATATTGCCCAACACCATCAGGGAGAGATCGGTCGGCGTTTTGTGTTTTTCCAGTACGTTGACCAGCTCACTGAGCAGTTGTTCAACGTGTTCATCACTGTAGCGGGAATGTTGTGGCATAAATCAAAATCAGTTTGTTGATGAAAGGGCAACATATTACCGTAGCAACAGCTTTTTTTCCCCTTTTTTATCATTCTGCTGCAGGATCTGTTGTTGCACACATGTCCTGGTGGTGGTTGAATACCGCCCGGTCTAAAAGGAGAGTTTATCATGAGTCTGGAAATCAACCAGATTGCCCTGCACCAGCTTATCAAGCGCGATGAGCAAACCCTTGAAGTGGTGCTGCGCGATTCTTTGTTACTGGAACCAACGCACGGCGGTAGAAGAAATGATGGCGGAAGAGCTGCATCGCGTCTACAGCGCCAAAAATAAAGCCTATGGCCTGTTCAGCGAAGAGAGCGAACTGGCGGATAGCCTGCGCCTGCAGCGCCAGGGCGAAGAGGATTTCCTGGCGTTTAGCCGCGCGGCAACCGGGCGCCTGCGCGACGAGCTGGCGAAATATCCGTTCGCCGAAGGCGGCATCGTGCTGTTCTGCCACTACCGCTATCTGGCGGTGGAGTATCTGCTGGTTGCGGTGCTGAACAACTTCAGCAGCATGCGCGTCAACGAGCAGCTGGATATCAGCTCCACGCATTATCTGGATATCAACCATGCCGATATCGTGGCGCGCATTGATTTGACCGAGTGGGAAACCAACCCGGAATCGACCCGCTACCTGACCTTCCTGAAGGGGCGCGTGGGCCGCAAAGTGGCGGATTTCTTCATGGACTTCCTCGGCGCCAGCGAAGGGCTGAACGCCAAAGCGCAGAACCGAGGGCTGCTGCAGGCGGTGGACGATTTCACTGCGCCGAAGCGCAGCTGGATAAATCTGAGCGCCAGACGGTGCGCCAGCAGGTTTACAGCTACTGCAACGAACAGCTGCAGGCGGGCGAAGAGATTGAGCTGGAGTCGCTGTCCAAAGAGCTGGCGGGCGTCAGCGAAGTAAGCTTCCAGGAATTTACCGCAGGAGAAGGGCTATGAGCTGGAAGAGAGCTTCCCGGCGGATCGCAGCACGCTGCGTCAGCTGACCAAATTTGCCGGCAGCGGCGGCGGGTTAACCATCAACTTTGATGCCATGCTGCTGGGCGAACGTATTTTCTGGGATCCGGCCACCGATACGCTGACCATCAAAGGCACGCCGCCGAATCTGCGCGATCAGCTGCAGCGCCGCACCGGGCGGGCAGTAAATCAGCCGGATTTGCGCCATAAAAAAACCCCGCAGAAGCGGGGTTTTTTTCGACAGGTTTGCGATTACGCGCGAACGAAGTCGATGTGAGTGCAGTTTTGGCTTGAACGCGTGACGCTGAACAGCCTGAACTTTCACTTTTTCTTCTTTACCGCCAACAACGATGGTCAGAACTTCGCTGTAGAATTCAGCTTTGGCCTGCAGGTTCCACAGTTTGTCGTGATCCAGTTCGATTGCAACTGGAGCTTCTTTGCCACCGTAAACGATAGCCGGGAACTTGTTAGCGGCACGCAGGCGGCGGCTCGCACCCTTACCCTGCTCTTTACGTACTTCTGCTTTGATAGTAAACATTGATTTCTCTCTGTATTTAAAACCCTACTACAGGCGACCCAGCAGCAGGTGAGTGTTCTGCCTCACGGATGTGAAGCGGGCGGCATTTTATACCCCGAAGTTCGCCCCCACATCAAGGCAAAGGAGTCCGCCGCTTACCCGCGCAATTCGTTGGCGCGACGGAAGCGACCTTCGTAGTCAAAGAGTTTTTCGCGCACCTGCCAGAACTGGCCTTTTTTGCGGGCGACCACAAAATCCGGATGGCGCAGCAGCTGCTGTTGCGCCACGATATCGGCGGCGGTGAGCCAGCGCAGGGGCACGCCCGGCGCGCGGCTGATGCGGGCGGATAAACAGCTGTTCGAAGGCCGTTCGCTGGGCAGGCGTCTGCAGGCGGAAGCGCTCGCTGACGTCGGCCCCGTCTTCATCGTAATAGGTGATTTTCAGCCATTCGCCTTTTTCATCGGCGCCGGGCTGCAACGCCATGCCGCAACAGCGCAGCACCAGCGCATCTTTCAGCTTCAGCGCCGCTTTCAGCATGTCGTCCGGGTCGACCAGCACCGTGTCGCACTCCCGGCAGCGGCGAGCGGCAATATCGTTTTCGGCGTTGCACTGCGGGCAGTTTTTAAAGCGGAAACGGAAATCGCACTGCTCGCGATTGCCCGTCATCATCTTCAAGCCAGCCCTGACAGCGGCGGCCAAAGTGTTCGATCAGCGTGCCGTCGGCGGTGGTTTTGCCCCAGAAGGTGTTGGCAAACCCGCAGGCAGGGCAAAAGACCTGCACGGGCACGTTGTCGCTTTTGCCTTTCGGCGCGCCGACCTCAGGCGTATAGAGATCGTGCGGGTTACCGGCATAATCCAGGATCAGGCAGTCGGTTTTGCCCGGCGCCAGACGCAGGCCGCGGCCGACAATTTGCTGATACAGACTGACCGATTCGGTCGGGCGCAAAATGGCGATCAGATCGACGTGCGGCGCGTCGAAGCCGGTGGTCAACACCGCCACGTTAACCAGATAGCGGAACTGCTGGGCTTTAAACGCCTCAATCAGGCGGTCGCGCTCCGGGCCGGGCGTTTCCGCCGGTGACCAGCGCGGCTCGGTTTGCGGGGGCAGCAGGCCGTGGATTTCGCGCGCGTGCTCAACGGTGGCGGCAAAGATCATCACCCCTTTGCGCGTCTCGGCGAACTCCACAATCTGGCTGATGATATGCGGCGTAATGCGCTTTTGCTTTTTCAGCTCGCGGTTAAGATCCGCTTCGCTGAACAGCCCGTTGGCTCTGCGCCTTCAGGCGGCTGAAATCGTACTGCACCACCGGCATATCCAGCCGTTCAGGCGGCGTCAGGTAGCCATGTTTAATCATGTAGCGCAGCGGCAGCTCGTAGATGCAGTCGCTAAACAGGGCCTTGTCGTCGCCGCGCACCATGCCGTGATAGTGGTAGCGGTAAATCCAGCCTTTGCCCAGGCGAAAGGGCGTGGCGGTCAGGCCCAGCAGGCGCAGGTGAGGGTTCACCGCTTTCAGGTGGGAGATGATTTGCTGATACTGGCTGTCGTCGTCGTCGCTGATGCGGTGACATTCGTCGACAATCAGCAGCGAAAAGTCGCTGTCGAAACAGCTCCAGATTGCGCGCCACCGACTGCACGCTGCCGAACACCACTTTGCCGTGGCTCTGCTTACGCTTCAGCCCGGCGGCGAAAATATCGGCTTCCAGCCCAAGCGCACAATATTTGGCGTGGTTTTGCGCCACCAGTTCTTTGACGTGCGCCAGCACCAGCACGCGGCCGCGGGCCAGCCGCGCCAGTTCGGCGATCACCAGGCTTTTGCCTGCGCCGGTCGGCAGCACAATCGCCGCCGGCTCGCGATGTTTGCGGAACCAGGCGAGGGTGGCGTCAACGGCTTCCTGCTGATAGGGACGAAGTGTAAAAGTCATAGGGAACTCGGTTCGTTTGTTCTGGAACGGACGCGCATTATGCCATGAAAGTGGCTAAAACGCAGGATCGGCACTATTAGCAGGCGAAGGTTCAGGCTATACTGCCCACACTTTTTCAACGGTTAACCCTGCTCTCAATTATGCCGTGGCCGCCGCGCTACGCTGTAAATGATTTACCGGGCAAATGCCGTTTCAGTTCCCCTCCGCAGTAACAGGCTAAAAAGATTTCATGCGACTTGATAAGTTTATCGCTCAGCAACTCGGCGTAAGCCGCGCTATTGCCGGGCGCGAAATTCGCGCCAGCCGCGTTACCGTGGATGGCGACATTGTGAGAGACAGCGCGTTCAAACTGCAACCTGACCATCAGGTGGAGTACGACGGCAATCCGCTGACGCAGCAGCACGGCCCGCGCTATTTCATGCTCAATAAGCCGGAAGGCTACGTCTGCTCAACCGACGATCCGGATCACCCGACGGTGCTCTATTTCCTCGATGAACCGGTGGCGCACAAGCTGCACGCCGCAGGACGGCTGGATATCGACACCACCGGGCTGGTGCTGATGACCGACGATGGTCAGTGGTCGCACCGCATCACCTCTCCGCGCCACCACTGCGAGAAAACCTATCTGGTGACGCTGGAGTCGCCGGTGTCGGATGACACGGCAGAGCACTTCGCGAAAGGCGTTCAGCTGCATAATGAAAAAGATCTGACCAAACCGGCGGAGCTGGAAGTGATCACCCCGACCGACGTGCGCCTGACCATCAGCGAAGGGCGCTATCATCAGGTGAAACGTATGTTTGCCGCGGTGGGGAACCACGTTGTTGGCCTGCATCGCGAACGGATTGGTGCGATTGAACTCGATCCCGACCTGGCGCCAGGCGAATATCGCCCGTTAACGGAAGAAGAGATCGCCAGCGTCGGTCTGCCGTACGGCACTGAAACAGCGCATCAATTTCGGGAGATGCAGCGTGACCGTGCACGGCACCCGCACCTCTCATCTCGTTCAGATTCGTCTTCATTCTTGGCCTGCTGGCCATGCTGATGCCGCTGTCCATTGATATGTATCTGCCGGCGCTGCCGGTGATCCGCGCAGTTTGGCGTCCCGGCGGGCAGCGCGCAGATGACGCTCAGCACCTATATTCTCGGCTTTGCCCTCGGCCAGCTGTTTTATGGCCCGATGGCCGACAGCCTTGGACGCAAGCCGGTCATTCTGGGCGGGACGCTGGTCTTTGCGGCCGCGGCGGTTGCCTGCGCGCTGGCGCAGACCATCGATCATCTGATTATCATGCGTTTCTTCCACGGTCTGGCGGCGGCAGCGGCAAGCGTGGTGATTAACGCCCTGATGCGCGATATCTACCCGAAAGAAGAGTTCTCCCGCATGATGTCGTTTGTCATGCTGGTGACGACGATTGCGCCGCTGGTGGCCCCGATGGCCGGTGGTGCGGTGCTGGTGTGGTTCAGCTGGCATGTGATTTTCTGGATCCTGGCCCTGGCCGCGCTGCTGGCCTCCGCGATGATTTTCTTCTTTATTGATGAAACGCTTCCCGTCGAGCGCCGTCAGAAATTCCACATCCGAACCACAATCGGCAACTTTGCCTCGCTGTTTCGCCACAAGCGCGTGCTCAGCTATATGCTGGCGAGCGGGTTCAGCTTCGCCGGAATGTTCTCCTTCCTGAGCGCCGGGCCGTTTGTCTACATCGAACTGAACCACGTTTCGCCGCAGCATTTCGGCTATTACTTTGCGCTTAACATCGTCTTCCTGTTCATCATGACCATCATCAACAGCCGCTTTGTCCGGCGGGTGGGGGCGCTGAACATGTTCCGCGCCGGGCTGTGGATCCAGTTTGTGATGGCGATCTGGCTGGTGGTGAGCGCGTTTCTGGGCGTGGGCTTCTGGGCGCTGGTGGTCGGCGTGGCGGCCTTTGTCGGCTGCGTGTCGATGGTGTCATCCAATGCGATGGCGGTGATCCTGGATGAGTTCCCGCATATGGCGGGCACCGCATCTTCGCTGGCGGGGACGTTCCGCTTCGGCATCGGCGCGATCGTCGGCGCGTTGCTTTCGATGGCCCACCTTTACGACGGCATGGCCCATGCTGTGGGCGATGGCTTTTTGCGCAACCAGCTCGATACTCTTCTATCTTTACGCCAGTCGACCGCGAAAAGCGGTCCACTAAAACACAGAGAAGGCCCGGCAGGGCCTTTTTTGTTGAGCCCGCTATTATTTCACCCCTGATTTGCCCCTCTTCGCACTCTACGCTCTGGTTTGTTTCTATTTTATGTAAAATCTATTTGTGTAAAAAGTCACATCATTGTATTCAAAAAGGTTGAGTTAGATCGCAGAAACGGGTACATATAGCGCATAGACGCGAGGAGCTCGCAAATACATAAAGTCATCACGCTTTGTGCTGAATACGTGAAGGCTATCGGCTTGACGTGTATGATGAGCTTACTAGAGTGGGGATGTCAGCCATAATAACCCTGTCAGTTGTGAAGTAAATTTTGCTTCCGGGGAACGAACGTGAATACATTACAACTTTCTATTGTCCATCGCTTGCCCCAGAGCTATCGCTGGTCGGCGGGTTTTGCTGGTTCGAAAGTTGAACCGATTCCGCAAAACGTCGCGGGCTGTGAAAACTGCCTGGTGGCGCTCAAGCTGTTGAGCCCGATGATGGCCATCCGGCGCTGGTGATCCTGCAGCAGCTACAGGGTCCCTGACGGAGATTCAGGTCGAAGTGCACCGATCCTGCCGAATGTGAAGGGGAGCCGTGCCTGTTTGTTGATTCAGCGCAGCGACGAGTTTGCTGCCACCTGCCGTCTGAAAAATTTTGGCGTTGCCATCGCCGAGCCTTTCTCCGGCCAGTACCCGTTCTGAGCCGCTAGTCTGACGACAACAGCTGGCGCGTGTAGCGCTGCGTTGGCGCGTTAAATACGCGCTGGCACTCACCCTGCTCGACCACTTCTCCCTGTCGCAACACAATCACCTGATGGCATAGCGCCCGCACCACCTGCAAATCGTGGCTGATAAAGATATAGGCCAGCCGGTGCTTTTCCTGTAGCCCTTTCAGCAGCGCCAGGATCTGCGCCTGCACGGTTCTGTCCAGCGACGAGGTGGGTTCATCCAGAATAATCAGCTCCGGTTTCAGGATCAGCGCGCGGGCAATGGCGATACGCTGGCGCTGCCCGCCGGAAAATTCCGCAGGGTAGCGGTGGCGGCTCGCTGCCTCCAGGCCAACCTCTTCCATCACCCGCATGACCTCTGGCTTCCTGTTGCGCGCTGCGCTGAGGCTGCGGCTGATGCACGCGCCAGACCCTCTTCGGCAATCTGTAATTTGCTGTACCGTCAGGCGCGGGTTGAGCGAGGAGTTGGGATCCTGAAACACCACCTGCATGCGGGGCCGCACGGGCAGCATCTGGCGGCGGTTCCAGCGGTGCAGCGGCATATCGTCAAACAGGATCTCGCCCTGGGAGGCAATCAGGCGCAGCAGCGCCAGACCGGTGGTGCTTTTACCCGAGCCGGATTCGCCCACCAGCCCCAGGCTTTCCCCGGCGGCGCAGCGAGAAGCTGATGTTTTTCAGCAGCGGTGTGTTCCGATCCACGGTGCGCCGCAGCAGATCCTCGGCGGATCGGGAACCGGACCGGCAGATCCTCCACCTGCAGCAGCGGCCGGTGCGCGTCGCGCATCGAGAGGAACCGGGTCGCCGGAGGGTTCGCTGTCGAGCAACCGCTGCGTATAGGGGTGCTGCGGCGCGCTCAGCAGCGTTGACGCCGTATTCTGTTCAACACAGCGCCCGTTTTGCATCACCGCCACGCTGTCGGCCAGCTTTCTCACAATGCTCAGGTTATGCGTGATAAACAGCAGGCTCATGTTCAGCTCGTCACGCAGTTCCCGCAGCAGCGTCAGTATTTGCGCCTGTACCGTGACGTCCAGCGCCGTGGTGGGCTCGTCGGCGATCAGCAGTTCTCGGGCGCGTCAGCAGGGCCATGGCGATCATCACGCGCTGGCGTTCGCCGCCGGAGAGCTGATGCGGAAAATCATTCAGCCGTTTGGCCGCATTGCGTATGCCTGTGCGTTCCAGACAGTCCAGAATTTCTCCCCGCGCGGCCTCTTTGCGCATCCCCCGGTGCAGGGAGAGCACTTCATAGAGCTGTTTTTCCAGGCTGTGCAGCGGGTTGAGCGACACCATCGGCTCCTGGAAGATCATCGCGATTTTGTTGCCGCGAATGCCGCGCAGGGTCTGTTCGTCGGCATGCAGCAGCGAACGGCCGTGAAACAGAATATCCCCTTGCGGGTAGCTCACCGGCGGGGAGGGCAGCAGGCGCAGGATGGAGAGCGCCGAGACGCTCTTGCCTGAACCCGATTCGCCCACCAGGGCCAGCGTTTCACCGGCCTGGATCTGCAGCGAGATCTCTTTGACCACGGCGTGCGGCGTCTCGCCTGGCTGGTGTTTTGTTTTGAAAGGCCATCGCCAGGTCCTGATTCACCGTGAGCAGGAGGGGGGCTGGGTCATCTTATACCGCCTTGTTCGGATCAAAGGCATCGCGCACGGCTTCGCCGATAAAAATCAGCAGCGACAGCAGCACGGCCACGGAAAGAAAGGCGGCGATGCCTAGCCACGGCGCCTGCAGGTTGTTTTTGCCCTGCAGCAGCAGTTCGCCGAGCGACGGGGAGCCCAGCGGCAGCCCGAAACCGAGAAAATCCAGCGAGGTGAGGGTGGTGATGGAGCCGCACAGGATAAACGGCAGGAAGGTGAGCGTCGCCACCATGGCGTTGGGCAGCATATGGCGGAACATGATCCCCGCGATCGCTCACGCCCAGCGCCCGCGCGGCGCGGATATAGTCGAAATTACGGGTGCGCAGGAACTCGGCGCGCACCACGCCCACCAGCGCTCATCCAGCCGAACAGGACGGTGATGCCTAACAGCCACCAGAAGTTGGGCTGGACGACGCTGGAAAGCAGGATGATCAGAAACAGCGTCGGCATGCCTGACCAGACTTCAATAAAGCCGCTGGCCCCACAGGTCAATCTTCCCGCCGTAGTAGCCCTGAACGGCGCCCGCCACGACGCCCATCACGCTGGAGAAGAGCGTCAGCATCAGCCCAAAGAGAAGCGAGATTCGCGTGCCGTACAGGATGCGCGCCAGCACGTCGCCGCCGTTAGCATCGGTTCCCAGCCAGTTTTGCGCGGAGGGCGGGGAAGGGAAGGGGCACGTGGTGGCGAAGTTAATGCTGTTTGCGCCAAAGCGCACCGGCGCCCAGAGCGCCCAGCCGTGCTGCTCAATCTGCTGGCGAAGCCACGGATCCTGATACTCCGCCGGTGTCGCAAACGGGCCGCCAAAGTCGCTTTCGCTGTAGTTGGCGATGACCGGCACGTACCAGCGATCGTTAAAATGCACCAGCAGCGGTTTGTCGTTGGCGATCAGTTCGGCGCCCAGCCACAGCATAAAGCAGCAGCACGGCAAAGATCCACAGCGACCAGTAGCCGCGGCGGTTGTGGCGAAAGCGCGCCCAGCGCGCCTGGTTGACGGGGCTTAAACGCGGCATCAGCGGCCCTCAAAATCGATGCGGGGATCGACCAGCGTATAGCTGATATCGCTGATGATATTCAGCAGCAGGCCAATCAGGGTGAAGATATAGAGTGTGCCAAACATCACCGGATAATCGCGCTGACACGGTGGCCTCATAGCCCAGCAGCCCCAGGCCGTTGAGCGAGAACATCACCTCTATCAGCAGCGAGCCGGTGAAAAACATGCTGATGAACGTGGCCGGAAACCCGGCGATCACCAGCAGCATGGCGTTGCGGAACACGTGTTTCCACAGGATCTGCTTCTCGTCCACGCCTTTGGCGCGGGCCGTGACGACGTACTGTTTGCGGATTTCATCGAGGAACGCGTTTTTGGTCAACATGGTCAGGGCGGCAAACCCGCCGATGACCGTTGCCAGCACCGGCAGGGTGATATGCCAGAGATAGTCGGTGATTTTCTGGTACCACGGCAGGGTGTTGAAATCGGCGGAGACCAGGCCGCGCAGCGGGAAGAGGTCGAAATAGCTGCCGCCGGCAAAAAGGACGATCAGCAGGATGGCAAACAGAAACGCCGGAATGGCATAGCCGATGATGATGAACGTGCTGCTCCAGATATCGAACGGGCTGCCGTTGTGCACCGCTTTGCGGATCCCGAGCGGAATCGAGACCAGATAGATGATCAGCGTACCCCACAGCCCCAGCGTGATCGAAACCGGCAGGCTTTGCTTGATCAGCGTCAGCACTGAGGCACTGCGAAACAGGCTGTCGCCAAAATCAAAGCGGATGTAATCCCAGAGCATTTTGAAATAGCGCTCGTGAATCGGTTTGTCAAAGCCGTAGCGGTGGGTGATCTCGGCGATCACTTCCGGATCCAGCCCGCGCCCGCCGCGGTAGTGGCTTTCGCTGATATTCCCTCGCCGGTCCGCGCATGGCGGCGCGCCCACCTGCGCCGCCGCCGCCGGGCATGCCGCCGCTGTTGCCAAATTCAATGGCGGCAATGGCCTGATCGACCGGGCCGCCGGGGGCGATTTGCACGATAAAAAAGTTAATCGTGATGATGGCCCACAGGGTGGGGATGACCAGCAGCAGACGGCGGAGAAGATAGGCACCCATGATGATAACTCCTTATCGCCGCTCAGCGGGAAGTCTGGCGGCTTTGTTAACGTCATACCACCAGGTATCAAAGCCCAGGTGGCATACGCCGGGCGGATCGGCGGATGGGAGAACTTGTCCCAGCGCGCAAGGCGATCTTCGCCCATATACCACATCGGCAGCATGTAGTAGTTCCAGGTCAGCACCCGGTCCAGCGCGCGGCCGAGCGGCAGCAGGGCTTTCTTCATCGCCCTGATGCGCCACGATTTGTCTGCATGCGAAGTGCGTCGACCGGCGGGTCTTTTACCGCCCGGCGCGGTGTTGTACGAGGAGTCGATGTACTCCGACTCCCAGGAGATTTGCAGATCGGGTCTGAGCTGGAGGGCCACGGCATCGCCATGATACAGGCGCTGCATCATGTCGTAATCACGGCTGCGCATGCGGCTGGTGATCTGCGCGTTATCCACCTGGCGAATGTTCATGGTCACGCCCAGCCGCTCAAGGTTGTGCTTAAACGGCAGCACCCACTGATCGTTGCCTGGCCGCTGCGCAGCAGCAGTTCAAACTGAAACGGCTGGCCGGTTTTGGCGTTGACTAACTTTTGATTTTTGACCACCCAACCGGCTTCTTTCAGCAGTTGGGTCGCTTTCAGCAGATTTTGCCGATCGTTGCCGCTGCCGTCGGAGGAGGGCGGCTGGTAGATGCTGGTGAACACCTCCGGCGGCACCTGGCCTTTCAGCGGTGCCAGCAGGACCAGCTCGTCGGCTGTCGGGATAGCTACGGGCGGCGTATTCGGTGTTCTGGAAATAGCTGTCGGCGCGCTTGTAGGCGCCGTAAAACAGCGCTTTGTTCATCCACTCAAAATCAAAGGCCAGGGAGATGGCTTCCCGCACCCGGCGATCGGCAAATACCGGACGTTGAATATTAAACGCCAGCCAGCGGGTGTCGGTGGCAGACGTCATTCGGTCCGTGCTCGTCTTTGACGATATGGCGTGGCTGGCGAAGTTGCCGCCCTGATACTGGGTGGCCCAGTTTTTGGCGCTGCTCTCGACGCGCAAATCGTAGGCCCCGGCTTTGAACGCTTCAAACGCCACGTTATCGTCGAGGTAGTAATCGTAGCGAAGGGTGTCGAAGTTCCAGCGGCCGCGGTTCACCGGCAGATTGGCCGCCCAGTAGTCTTTGACGCGGCTGATAGGGGATGAACTGGCCCCATGCGCCTGTACGCGGTGATTGCGGATTTTATACGGGCCGCTGGCGAGCGGCGGGGTGCTGAGCGGTTCGTTGAGCTTATGGTTTTTCCAGAACGTTTCCGGCATTACCGGCAGCGTGAGCAGGCTCAGCATGTGGTCTTTGTTACGGTTGGCTTTAGGCAGCTCGATGCGCACCGTCAGCCGGGAAATGGCCTTGACCGTGACGCCTTTGTAACACGATGCGAAACTGCGGCACGCCTTCGGTCATGAATTTATGGAAGGTGAAGGCCACGTCGCTGCGGCGGTGATCGGGCTGCCGTCCTGAAACGCGCGCGCGCGGGTTGATCGACACCTCCATCCAGCGCATGTCGGCCGGGAAGCGGGCCGATTCGGCAATCAGCGGATAGTAGCTGCCGGGTTCGTCGTCGGAGTTGGTGAACAGCGTATCGTACAGCTCCATCGTGCGTTCACCGGGCACGCCACGGGTGGCGAAGCGGTTGAAGTTGTCGTAGGTGCCGATGGCCGCCAGCCGTACGTCGCCGCCCTTGGGCGCCGCCGGGTTGACGTAATCGAAATGGCTGAAGTTGATGGCGTATTTCGGTTCGCCCAGCTTCGCAAAGGCATAGCTTTCATGGATAGTGACCGCGTGCACCGGCGCAATGGAGCTGCACATCAGTAGTGCTGTGGCAAGACGAAGCAGCATAAGTGGGGCGCTCTCCTGTGGTAATCCGCACTGTATGGTAGCAGTTTCATGCGCGGTACGTGACGTTAACCCAAACTGGCCTGGCTCTGATAGTAGCTGATCAGCTTTTCCGGGCGCAGCGGGCGGCTAAACAGATATCCCTGCAGATGCGTGACGCCGCGGTTAACCAGCCAGGCCGCCTGGTCGCCGGTTTCCACCCCTTCCGCCACGGTTTTCAGGTTGAGTTTCTTTGCCAGCAGCAACACGGTGTCAAGCACCGGCGAGGTTACGGTTTCGGTGCCGATACTCTGCACAAAGCCGCGATCGATTTTCAGGTAATCGAACGGATATTTTTCCAGGTAGATCAGCGCGCTATGGCCAGTGCCGAAATCATCGATGGCAATCTTGAAATTGTGTTCATGCAGCCAGGCGAAGATTTCGCCGGCGTTCTTCTCCCGCACCATGGTGCGCTCAGTGATTTCAAATACATAGTTAAAATGATCGGCGGGCATACTGGCGATCCACGCCTGCACGTCGCGGCGAAAACTGGCCGATGCCAGATGCTGCGGTGACATATTCAGACTGAGACGGGTGCCGCGCGGCAGTTGCTGACAGAGAAAACGCGCGTCGCGCGCTACCAGGCTGAACAGATGTTGGGTCAGAGGAATAATCAGGTTTTGCGCTTCGGCGTGGCTGATAAATACATCGGGTGGGATCATGCCTTCAACCGGGTGAGTCCAGCGCAGCAGCGCTTCAACGCCATAGGGTTTGCCGTTGTGTGCCGTTACCAGCGGCTGATACTCAACGTGAAACTGACCGCGCCGGATGCCGAGCAGGATTTCACGTCCCGGTCGCTGATGCAGCGACAGCAGCAGCCAGCTGATTGCGGCAACCAGCAGCGCCAGCAGCAGGCCGGTCAGCAACGCCAGCGTGTAATCGCGTGAGGCCAGCGTGCTGCCGTAAAGCACAAAGCGCATGCTGCCGTCATCAAGCGTCAGGTCGGTGAGGGCAGGCGGCAAATCGCGGCTGCGCACCACCTGGCTGGTGCCGCTGAGCAGCGCGCTGTCGCCTGCCACCAGCGCCATGCGCGTGATTTCGGGATGGTAAGAGGCCAGCAACTGGTAAGGCGTCATACTGAGGTTCATGGTGGCGAGGATGCCGGTTTCGTTCGCTCCCGGACTTTTCAGCCATAGCGCCAGCGCTGGTTTGGCGGGCTGCAGCGGTGTGCCGGGCAGCAGGCGGACGTCACGGTCGCGCTCCAGCTCTGAATCGGGTGAAATGGCGCTGGCGGCCAGCAGAAATGCGCCGGTAGCCGAAGAGCAGTAAGCGTTGCCGTCGCGTACCAGTAATATCGCGCGAATGTTGCCGGCAAAGGCGGCGCGAGAGGTCAGCTCACGGTTGACGCTGTTGCAGCTGAGTTGAGTGTATTGCTGCAGTGGATAAAGGCTCTCGACCAGGGTTGACATCACCTGTTGCAGATCGTCACGGCTGTGAGCCAGCAGCTGCTGGTGTTGCTGGACGCGTTTTTGCCATGTCAGCGTGAGCAGGACGGTGACAAACAGGATAAAAAACGCGACCCCAATAATTACGCTACTCCAGGCGATGCGCCGCGAGTAGCTGGCATGACGATTTAACGTCCCCGACAGTGGCATGGAGTTGGTTCCCCTGATCTTGCCCTTTTTATTATAAAAACGCATACAACTGTGCTGGTTCAAGGCAACGAGAATATAACGAGGCTGCGCGAAAAGTCTCGTTATATTTTTGATTCACAATTACTTTTTCCGTCATGGATTTGGCTTAAGCAACCGCAGACGAAAAAAAACGCTGCCGGGGCAGCGTTTTCAGATTCTCTGGCTGAGAACATCAGGAAGGAAGGGGATTAACTGGGATTTTTTGCCAGTACCCGACGCGCTTCGCGGTAGCGGTTTTTCCAGTAACTGTCGTTAAGGCTGGAAATCATCACGCCGCTGCTGGTGGACGCGTGTACAAAATTGTCATTGCCGAGATAGATGCCAACATGGCGACCGGTGGAGCCGGCGCGGAACAGCACTAAATCACCCGGACGCAGTTTACTGCGTGAAATCTCTTTACCGCTGTCCTGCTGTTCCGATGTGGAACGCGGCAGCTCTAAACCAAACTGTTCGCGAAAGGTGCGCTGAACAAAAGCAGAACAGTCAATGCCGCGTTTGGTGTCGCCGCCTAAGCGATAACGCACACCTTTCCAGTCACTGTACTGCTCCATGATGCGGGACTTAACGTCCACGTTCTGCACCATTTGTTCAAATTCGTCCTGAGACGCCTGAAGTAAAAAACCATTCTGGTTGTTAACTTCATGATTCTCGTTATTCGCGTTCTGACCGTTATGGGTACTGCTACATGCCGATAAGAGGGTTGCTAATGCTACTGCGGGAATAATCCGCCTGAGGTATCTCAGAATTGGTTGAGACTTGACCATTGTACGTGTTTTCCTTCGATGTCCTTACGACAGAATGTCGCCAGCCAGATGACAAAACGGGTTGAGATTAATAAGTGCGACCCTCTAAGACAATTCCTTAATTACTAAAATGTGTTAATGCACACATTTTTGTTGCTTAAGGTACCGAATTTTATGCTGCACGGTAGTAATCGGAGTTGAGGTTAACCGATTACAGACCGCGTGGCGAGTGCTTTTATATAAATTTTTATAGGTTTTTTTGATGTGAAATCAATCTGTAACACAACGGTTACTTTATCAACAACTGGTAGCGATTTAAGCGTCAATTAACGGCAGGAACAGCGGCTAATTCTGGCGCTAAGGGAGATTTTAAGAGGGTTCTGACTGGACAGGCCAGGAATAACGCCATTGTCAGACGATTTGACGCATAGGTTTTTCTTTTATCAGAAAACGCTTAGTCCGCTAATAATTAATTGCAGGATTAAATAAGCGCAGGCGATCTTAAAAACAGGGAATAATCGCCCGCGCTAAACTATTACGCCTGGGGTTTATATTTTCCGGGCAGCGAACGATAGAGCCAGTTCACCAGTTTGTCGCTGGCCGGTGTTAATAACCACCAGCTCAGGCCCACCAGCACCACCGACAGCGAACCGACCGCGATATCGGTAAACCAGTGTGCGCCTGCCATTACGCGCGGCAGGGAAAAGAGCACCACAATCAGCAGGCCCATCAGGAAGGCGCGGAAGCCGAAATAGCGCCACATAAAGCAGGCGAAGATAATCAGCATCATGCCGTGGTCGCCGGGGAAGCTGTCTCTGGACGCATCTTTTGCCGGAATGCCGGTCAGTTCGCTGACGCGATGCACGTTATCAAAGAACAGCGTCGGGCTGGCATGCTTAACCGGCAGCAGGTGGCCCAGTTGGTTAAGAATCACCGCCGTCAGCAGCATGGTGATACCAATCGCCAGCATACGACGTCGGCCCTGCGGCGTTTCGCTGCGCCAGAACCACAGATAGAGCAGGCCCATCGCCAGCAGCGACACCGCATCAAAACCGCGGAAATTGGTGATCGCCACCAGCAGCGCAAAGCCGTGATGGTCGACCATCTGGTCGTTAAAGCCAAAAAAGATGCCTTTGTCGAGAGCGAACCAGAACCCGTGCTCCGGCGGCAGATACCACGACATAAATAGCATCACACCCAGCGCATTCAGCAGCAGGATGGTGATCAAACGAGTAGTGCGCATAAAAGTAACTCAAAAAGAAAAAAATAACGGGCAAACCTACCGCAGCTAATTTAAACGAATCTTCAACAGGGCAGTCTGCAAGGCGTTCCAGTCGGTGGCCTGATGGTGGATCAATTCGATACGGCTATCCGGCGGCGTGACCGGGCGCGTTTCGATGAACAGGTCTTCGCCCTGACGATTAATGCTGACCAGACCGTCAGCGGTACGCAGCACGCCTTTCACGCGATCCACCGGCGCAAGCCGCGCCCACTCTAAAGCCGGAATAGTATCGAACACCGTGTCCCCATCGAAAATCCAGCCACAGGAAGCATAGCCCTGACCTTCATTTAACGCACGACGCCAGCGCGCTTCACCTTCCAGTTTCAGCGCCGCCAGCCCCTGCGGGCGTGGCGAATGATGATGATGCGCGGCATCGGGTACCGCACGATCCGCCAATGCCGGCTGACTCAGCAACGCCGGATCAATGTTGCCCCAGCTGGCTTCCACCAGTTGACGGTCGCCCAAATGCTGCTGCTGCCAGCTCGCCAGCCGCTGACGATCTTCCGCATCCCACTTGTCGCTTTTGTTGGCGATGATGATGTCTGCGGCGATCAGCTGGTCGCGAAAGTTTTCATTCTCCGTGACGCGCGTATCGGCTAACTGACGCGGATCGAGCAGCGTCAGCGTGGCGTCCACGCGGATCCACGGCTGATAGACCGCTGCGCGCAGCATATTCAGTAACTGTTTGGGATGGCCAAGGCCGGTGGGTTCGATAATCAGGCGGTCGGGCTGAGTCTGCTTCAGCAGCATATTCAGCCCGACCTGCAGCGGCAGGCCGTTAACACAGCACATGCAGCCGCCGGGGATCTCTTTCAGCGTGGCGCCGCGGTCGGCGAGCAGGGCGCCGTCAATGCCGATCTCGCCAAACTCGTTGACCAGAATGGCCCACTTCTCATTGGCCGGTTTGTGCGCCAGCAGATGTAACAG
This sequence comes from Enterobacterales bacterium, assembly GCA_039593615.1. GTDB lineage: Bacteria > Pseudomonadota > Gammaproteobacteria > Enterobacterales > Enterobacteriaceae > Enterobacter. The sequence goes on from JBCNOY010000002.1 coordinate 129,446, forward strand.
GGTGGTGGTTTTACCGCTACCGAGAAAACCGGTAATCAGGTTCACGCGCGTCATAATTTACTCCGTTAAAATAGCCGCGCCGGACAACCGCATCCGGCGCGCAGGCTGTTGTTATACTATAACAATCAACCGCCGCCGGAGAAAATCGTGCGCTTAATCGGCGCGTCCCATATAACGACGCTCGGCAATATGGATACGGATGCGATCGCCATTGCTCAGGTACTCCGGCACCTGAATCGACAGCCCGGTGCTCATGCCCGCCGGTTTGGTGCGCGCGCTGGCGGATGCCCCTTTGATGCCAGGTGAGGTATCAACGATCTCCATGTCTACCGTCTGCGGCAGTTCCAGCGCCAGCACCTGACCATCCATGGTAAGCACCTGGATACCGGGAATGCCGCCTTCCGGAATAAACAGCAGCTCTTCTTCGATCTGATCTTTTTTAAAGGTGTACGGCGTGTAATCTTCGTCATCCATAAACACGTATTCGTCGCCGTCGATGTATGAGAAGGTCACCGCGCGGCGGCTGAGCTGGATGGCATCAATAATGTCGTCGCCCTTGAAGCGCTCTTCAACTTTCAGGCCGGTGCGCACATCGGTGAAACGCATCTTGTACAGCGTGGCGGCACCGCGCGCGCTTGGGCTCTGGACATCGATATCCTTCACCAGCAACAGTTTACCGTTCCAGGTGACGGCCATTCCTTTTTTGATTTCGTTTGCCTTTGGCATAATGCTTGACTCGCTATAACCAGGTAGATGCGCGCCAACTTACTCGCGCGGTGAAAAACAGGCAAGTGAGGCCGGTGAAAATTGTTGGTCGCGCATAGAATTCCGCGGTGCAGACTGCTATTGTCGGCCGCTAATCTTTGCAGGAGCGCATGATGTTATGTCGAGACCAGTGCGGTGCCTGTTGCACAGCCCCCTCCATCTCTTCCCCCATTCCGGGTATGCCTGACGGCAAACCGGCCAATACCCGCTGCGTGCAGCTCGACGAACAGCAGCGCTGCAAAATTTTTGGTTCGCCGCTGCGTCCGGCGGTGTGTGCCGGTTTACAGCCACAGGCGGAGATGTGCGGCAGCAGCCGTGCCGACGCCATGATCTACCTGCTGCAGCTGGAAGCGGATACCGCGCCCTGAGTTTAAGCTGACGCGAGCTGAACAGAATGATCGTCACAGGCGCCACGTTACAGCAACGCGTCAGCGCGCCCGCTGTGAAAAATCCTAAATCCGCCGCGAAGTGTGCGGAGCATCAAAAATCTGCTACGCCGATTGCGCATTTTCTTGCCTGTAATCGGGTGCTGTACCATATTCCCTGAAACGTTTCAGCGTTGTCCTCCCGGCTAAGACCGTGTCGCACAGCGGTACGCTTTTTTCTCAATAAAGCTGAAACGATTCAAGTTCAGCAGGAGAGGAGAACCATGTTCCAGTTATCTGTTCAGGATATCCACCCGGGCGCTCAGGCCGGGGATAAAGAAGAGGCTATTCGCCAGGTTGCCGCTGCGCTTGTGCAGGCGGGTAACGTCGCGGACGGCTACGTCAACGGCATGCTGGCGCGCGAGCAGCAGACCTCCACCTTTCTCGGCAATGGCATCGCCATTCCGCACGGCACCACCGACACCCGCGATCAGGTGCTGAAAACCGGCGTGAAGGTTTACCAGTTCCCGCAGGGCGTCCTCTGGGGCGACGGCCAGGTCGCCTATGTGGCGATCGGTATTGCGGCCAGGATCCGACGAGCACTTGGCGCTGCTGCGTCAGCTGACGCACGTGCTGAGCGATGACGGCGGTGGCTGAGCAGCTGCGAAATCCGCCACCACCGCGGAAGAGCTGCGCGCCCTGCTGATGGGCGAAAAACAGAGCGAAGCGCTGAAACTGGATAATGAAACGCTGACGCTGGATGTGGCTGCCAGCGATCTGGTGACGCTGCAGGCGCTGAACGCGGGCCGTCTGAAAGAAGCCGGCGCGGCGGATGCCACCTTTGTGACGCGCGTGATTAACGATAAGCCGTTGAACCTGGGTCAGGGCATCTGGCTGAACGACAGTGCTGAAGGCAACCTGCGCAGCGCGATCGCCGTGAGCCGCCGGCGCGACGCTTCGTTTGACAGATGAGGGCGAACCGGTGGCGCTGCTGCTGACGGTGGCGGGTGGGGCCGATGAGCAGCGCCGCTTCGCGGTGCTGCGTTACCTCAGCGACCTGCTGCTGAACAACAAAGCTGAAAGCCTGCTGAACGCTGATGCCGCCCGGCGTGCTGGCGCTGCTGACCAGCGAAGATGCGCTGACGGATGACGTGCAAACCGCGGAGTTCGTGGTGCGTAACGAGCACGGCCTGCATGCCCGTCCGGGCACCATGCTGGTGAACACCATCAAACAATTCAACAGTGAGATCACCGTGACGAATCTTGACGGCACCGGTAAACCGGCCAACGGCCGTAGCCTGATGAAAGTGGTCGCGCTGGGCGTGAAGAAAGGCCATCGTCTGCGTTTCACCGCGCAGGGTGCCGATGCTGAACAGGCGCTGAAAGCGATTGGCGATGCCATCGCGGCGGGTCTGGGGGAGGGCGCATAATGAGCAGACGTGTTGCGACTATTACCCTGAACCCGGCTTATGATCTGGTGGGATTCTCCCCGGAAATTGAGCGCGGCGAAGTCAACCTGGTGCGTACCACCGGCCTGCATGCTGCGGGTAAAGGGATCAACGTCGCGAAAGTGCTGAAGGATCTCGGCATCGACGTCACCGTGGGCGGATTCCTCGGTAAAGACAACCAGGATGGTTTCCAGCAGCTGTTCAGCGAGCTGGGCATTGCCAACCGTTTTCAGGTGGTGCAGGGCCGTACCCGCATCAACGTTAAGCTGACGGAAAAAGACGGTGAAGTGACCGATCTGAACTTCTCCGGCTTTGAAGTGACGCCGGCAGGACTGGGAGCGCTTTGTCAACGACTCGCTGACCTGGCTGGGTCAGTTCGACATGGTCTGCGTCAGCGGCAGCCTGCCGTCCGGCGTGAGCCCGGAAGCCTTTACCGACTGGATGACGCGCCTGCGCAGCCAGTGCCCGTGCATCATTTTTGACAGCAGCCGTGACGCGCTGGTTGCCGGCCTGAAAGCCTCGCCGTGGCTGGTGAAGCCGAATCGCCGCGAGCTGGAGATCTGGGCGGGCCGCAAGCTGCCAGAGTTGAAGGATGTGATTGACGCCGCCCATGCGCTGCGCGAGCAGGGTATCGCCCACGTGGTGATCTCGCTCGGTGCAGAAGGCGCGCTGTGGGTTAACGCGTCTGGCGAATGGATCGCCAAACCGCCGTCCATGGAAGTGGTCAGCACCGTTGGCGCAGGGGATTCGATGGTTGGCGGCCTGATTTATGGCCTGCTGATGCGTGAATCCAGTGAACATACCTTACGTCTGGCCACGGCCGTTGCTGCCCTGGCCGTCAGCCAGAGCAACGTCGGTATTACCGATCGTACCCAGTTAGCCGCGATGATGGCGCGCGTTGACTTAAAACCTTTTAACTAACAGCAGGAGAGGAATAATGAAAACGCTGCTGATCATTGACTCCGGTCTCGGACAGGCTCCGCGCCTATATGGCGAAGACCTTGCTGGGCGCGGCGGCAGGGCAAAAGCAGAACTGACGCTGATCGACAATCCCTGCGGATGCCGAACTGGTGATTGTCATTGGCCAGCAGACTCCCGGCTGACAACGCGCAGCTCAACGGCAAGTGGTGTGCCTGGTGGACGATGCAGCAGGCGCTGCGCGATCCGCAGGCGGCACTGGCGCTGGCTAAAGATGCGGCGCAACCTTGGCAGCCGGCTGCGGCAGCGCCGGCGGCAAGTGCACCAGCGCAGAGCACGGGGCCGAAACGCATTGTGGCGGTGACGGCCTGCCCGACCGGCGTGGCGCACACCTTTATGGCGGCTGAAGCCATTGAAACCGAAGCGAAAAAACGCGGCTGGTGGGTGAAAGTTGAAACGCGCGGCTCCGTCGGTGCCGGCAACGCCATCACCCCGGAAGAAGTGGCGGAGGCCGATCTGGTGATCGTGGCGGCGGATATCGAAGTGGACCTGGCGAAATTTGCCGGTAAGCCGATGTACCGCACCTCCACCGGCCTGGCGCTGAAGAAAACCGCGCAGGAGCTTGATAAAGCGCTGGCGGAAGCCAAAGTCTGGCAGCCTTCAGGCAACCAGGCGGCAGCCAGCGCGGAGCGACAGGAAAGGAAGAAAGGGGCCGGGCGCCTATCGTCACCTGCTGACCGGCGTGTCTTACATGCTGCCGATGGTGGTGGCGGGTGGTCTGTGTATCGCGCTCTCGTTCGCGTTTGGTATCACCGCGTTTAAAGAGCAAGGCACGCTGGCGGCTGCGCTGATGCAGATCGGCGGCGGTCTCCGCCTTCGCGCTGATGGTGCCGGTACTGGCGGGCTTTATCGCCTTCTCCATCGCTGACCGTCCGGGCCTGACGCCGGGCCTGATCGGCGGTATGCTGGCCGTGAGCACCGGCGCCGGCTTCCTCGGCGGTATCATCGCCGGTTTCCTCGCCGGTTACGTCGCGAAGCTGCTCAGCAGCGAAGCTGAAGCTGCCGCAGAGTATGGAAGCGCTGAAGCCGATCCTGATCATTCCGCTGATTTCCAGCCTGGTGGTCGGTCTGGCGATGATTTACCTGATTGGTAAGCCGGTTGCGGGCATCCTGGCGGGTCTGACCCACTGGCTGCAAACCATGGGCACCGCGAACGCGGTTCTGCTGGGCGCAATCCTCGGCGGCATGATGTGTACCGACATGGGCGGTCCGGTGAACAAAGCGGCGTACGCCTTTGGTGTGGGCCTGCTGAGTACCCAGACCTACGCGCCAATGGCGGCGATCATGGCGGCCGGTATGGTGCCTCCGCTGGCGCTGGGGCTGGCGACGCTGGTTGCGCGTCGTAAGTTCGATAAAGCGCAGCAGGAAGGCGGTAAAGCGGCGCTGGTGCTGGGCCTGTGCTTCATCTCCGAAGGGGCGATTCCGTTCGCGGCGCGTGACCCGATGCGTGTGCTGCCGTGCTGTATCGCGGGTGGTGCGGTGACCGGTGCGATCTCTATGGCGATCGGTGCCAAACTGATGGCACCGCACGGCGGTCTGTTCGTGCTGCTGATCCCGGGCGCCATCACGCCGGTGCTGGGCTACCTGCTGGCGATCGTTGCCGGTACGCTGGTGGCGGGTCTCTCTTACGCGGTGCTGAAACGTCCGGAAGCGGAAGTTGTGGCAAAAGCAGCGTAAAGCATAAACAACAAAGGGAGCCGCGGCTCCCTTTTTTTATTGGCGACAGGCCCCGGTGAAAACCGTTACGCCTGCTGCTGTGCCTTCAGCCAGGCAATCTCTTCCGCCCAGATATCCGGATTAATGGTTTCCAGCATCATCGGAATACCGTCGAAGCGGGCGTCCTGCATAATCAAGCGAAACGCATCGTGGCCAATGTTGCCTTCGCCCAGGCTGTGGTGGCGGTCAACGCGGCTGCCAAACGCGCTTTTCGCATCGTTCAGGTGCATGCCGCGCAGGTACTTAAAGCCCACAATGCGCTCGAACTCATCAAACGTGTTTTTCGTTGCCTCGGTGGTGCGCAGATCATAACCGGCGGCAAACGCGTGGCAGGTATCAATGCACACGCCCACGCGGGATTTATCCTCCACGCCGTCGATAATCGCCGCCAGATGTTCGAACTTAAAGCCGAGGTTGCTGCCCTGGCCGGCGGTATTCTCAATCACCGCGGTCACGCTGTCGGTTTTGTCCAGCGTGATGTTGATGGATTCGGCGATGCGCGCCAGGCAGGCATCTTCATCGATCTGCATCAGATGGCTGCCCGGATGGAAGTTCAGCAGCGTCAGCCCCAGCTGTTCGCAGCGCTGCACCTCATCGAGAAACGCCTCGCGGGATTTTTCCAGCGCCTCTTCACCACCGGGTGACCGAGGTTGATCAGGTAGCTGTCGTGCGGCAGGATTTGCCCGGGCCCGTAGTGGTATTTCTCACAGGCGGCTTTGAAATCATCAATCACCTCAGCGGTGAGCGGCGCGGCGCGCCACTGGCGCTGATTTTTGGTGAACAGGGCGAAAGCGGTCGCCTCGATTTCGGCGGCGCGAATGGCGGCCTGCTCAACGCCGCCTGAAGCGCTGACGTGCGCTCCAACATATTTCATAAAGCTTCATTCTCCTGTTAATTGGGGGCGGAATTGCTGATGCAAAACGGGGGTTCCCATGATAGCGGATGTGTCGTTTATGCCATCAGTGGGGTGTTGCACCAGCGAGGTTAATCGCGCCGCCGCCGACAATCAGCCAGATGAACAGCAGCAGCGCCATCAGCAGCGGTTTCGCACCGGCTTTTTTCAGCGCGCTGATGTGGGTGGTCACCCCCAGCGCCGCCATCGCCATCGCCAGCAGCAGCGGTCTCCAGCGTGATCAGTCCAGCATATCCACACGGCTTTCGGCAGCAGGTGGAAGGAGTTAAACAGCCCGGCCACCACGATAAACAGCATCGCAAACCACGGAATGGTGATCGTTTTTGCTTTTCCTGCGCTGCTGCCTGCGCTGGCGCTGCAGCCAGCTGCGCGAGGATAATCAGGAACGGCGCCAGCATCATCACGCGCAGCATTTTGGCAATCACCGCCGCGTTTTCGGCGTCCGGGCTAATGGCATGTCCGGCCGCCACCACCTGCGCCACTTCGTGCATGGTCGAACCGATATAGATGCCGTAGGTTTTTTCCGGGCTGACCAGTGCGCCAACCAGCGGATACATGGCCGGGTAGAGGAAGATCGCCAGCGTACCGAAGATCACCACCGTCGCTACCGCCACCGTCACTTTGCTGGCTTCGGCCTTCACCACCGGCTCTGTTGCCAGCACCGCCGCCGCGCCGCAAATACTGCTCCCGGCACCGATCAGCCACCCTGGTTTGGCTGTCCATTTTCAGTACACTTTGGACTTTTTGCCGATAAAGCAGGCCAGCAGAAAGGTGGTGGTCAGGGTCAGCACATCGATGAGCGATGCCGCTGACGCCCACATCCGCAATCTGCGGAAAGGTGAGGCGGAAGCCGTAAAGAATGATGCCCAGACGCAGCAGATGCTGTTTGGCCAACAGTACGCCGCCGTCGCAGGATTTCCAGATATGCGGGTACAGGGTGTTACCCACGACCATGCCGAGCAGGATGGCCAGCGTCAGCGCGCTGAATCCCGCGCCTGCGATGGCCACGGCTGACTGGCCAGCCACGCGGCACCTGCGGCGATGGCGGCGCTGAGCAGCAGGCCCGGCACGAAGTGCCAGGCGAGTGAACGAGTGAAAAGGGGTTTTGTGTGAAGGTGATTTCTGACATAACCTTCTCCTTTGTCTGGCTAAAGGTTACGGCGCTCTGGCTTAAAAATAAAATTGATTATATACTTATAATCAATCTATATAAGTGGTAAGGGGGCAACAGCAGCGCGCGGGGGCGAGCTCTCACGGACGGCGCGGCCGCGCGACCGCGACGCCGGGGGGCGCGGCGGGCATCGCGCGGTATCGAGACCGGCCATCCGATATGCCGCGGATGAGCGACACCGCGGCGGAGCCGCGCGGCGCCGCGCGACGTGCGCGCGCCGCGCGCCGAGGGCCGGCGCGCGGCAAGACGTCGCGGGCGGCCTGACTGTGTGCGATCTCTGCGTGGTTCTTCTGGGGCGGTCGCCTGTAAGGAGCACGCATGCACATTACGTTGCGTCAGCTGGAAGTCTTTGCCGAGGTGCTGAAAAGCGGCTCGACCACCCAGGCGTCACAGATGCTGGCGCTCTCGCAGTCGGCGGTCAGCGCGGCGCTGACCGATCTGGAAGGGCAGCTGGGCGTGCAGCTGTTTGACCGCGTCGGTAAGCGGCTGGTGGTCAACGAGCACGGCCGTCTGCTTTATCCGCGCGCGCTGGCGCTGCTGGAGCAGGCTATGGAAATCGAGCAGCTGTTTCGCGAAGACAACGGTGCGATCCGCGTTTTTGCCAGCAGCACCATCGGGAACTACATTCTGCCGGAAGTGATTGCCCGCTACCGCCGGGATTTTCCCACCCTGCCGCTGGAGCTGAGCGTGGGCAATAGCCAGGACGTCATCAACGCGGTGGCCGATTTCCGCGTGGATATCGGCCTCATCGAAGGGCCCTGCCATAACGTCGGATATCATTGCCGAGCCGTGGCTGGAAGATGAGCTGGTGGTGTTTGCCGCGCCGGCTTCGCCGTTGTTGCAGCAGCCGGTGACGCTGGAGGCGCTGGCCGCAGGCGCCGTGGATCCTGCGCGAGCGGGGTTCCGGCACGCGTGAAATTGTCGATTATCTGCTGCTGTCGCACCTGCCGCATTTTCAGCTGGGGATGGAGTTGGGCAACTCGGAGGCCATCAAGCACGCGGTGCGCCACGGCCTGGGCATCAGCTGTCTTGTCGCGGCGCGTGATTGCCGAACAGCTGGAAACGGGTTCGCTGGTGGAAGTGCCCATTCCGCTGCCGCGCCTGGTGCGCACGCTGTGGCGCATCCATCATCGCCAGAAACACCTTTCCACAGCGCTTAGCAGCCGTTTTCTGCGCCTATTGCGCGTGGAATCGGCAGCCGACAGTCATGCCCAAAGGGGGGGGGGGAAAGTTATGCTTTACTTATAATCCTGGCCGATCATGAAGCTCTCTTATAACTGAGTATTTCTGCCGGAATGCTATACGGAGGCGGGCTTTTCTGCTACAATCGCGCCTCATTTATTAAATGGATAGCATTTTCATATGGTTTCAGAAATTAAAACCACAGAAGCGCCCACGCTACGTCGTGAACTCAAGGCGCGTCACCTGACGATGATCGCCATTGGCGGCTCCATCGGCACCGGCCTGTTCGTCGCCTCGGGCGCCACGATTTCGCAGGCAGGCCCCGGCGGGGCGCTGCTCTCCTACGCGCTGATCGGCCTGATGGTCTACTTCCTGATGACCAGCCTCGGCGAACTGGCCGCGTTCATGCCGGTCTCCGGTTCGTTCGCGACCTACGGCGCCAAATACGTCGAAGAAGGCTTCGGCTTCGCGCTGGGCTGGAACTACTGGTACAACTGGGCGGTGACCATCGCCGTTGACCTGGTGGCCGCGCAGCTGGTGATGAACTACTGGTTCCCGGACACGCCGGGCTGGATCTGGAGCGCGCTGTTCCTCGGCCTGATGTTCCTGCTGAACTACATCTCGGTGCGCGGTTTCGGCGAGGCGGAATACTGGTTCGCGCTGATCAAGGTGGCCACCGTGATCATCTTCATCGTCGTCGGCGTGCTGATGATCGTCGGCATCCTGCGGGGCGCAGAACCTGCGGGCTGGAGCAACTGGACGATAGGCGATGCGCCGTTTGCCGGTGGACTTTCGGCGATGATCGGCGTGGCGATGATCGTCGGCTTCTCCTTCCAGGGCACCGAGCTGATCGGCATCGCCGCCGGCGAATCAGAAAACCCGGAGAAGAACATCCCGCGCGCGGTGCGCCAGGTGTTCTGGCGTATCCTGCTGTTCTATGTGTTCGCGATCCTGATCATCAGCCTGATTATTCCGTATACCGATCCGCAGCCTGCTGCGTAACGACGTGAAAGACATCAGCGTCAGCCCGTTCACGCTGGTGTTCCAGCACGCCGGTCTGCTGTCGGCGGCGGCGGTGATGAACGCGGTGATCCTGACGGCGGTGCTGTCGGCCGGTAACTCCGGCATGTACGCCTCCACCCGTATGCTCTACACCCTGGCATGCAGGAAGGCAAGGCGCCGCGTATTTTCGCGAAGCTGTCCGAAGGGCGGCGTGCCGCGCAACGCGCTGTACGCCACCACGGTGGTCGGCCGGGCTGTGCTTCCTGACCTCGATGTTCGGCAACCAGACGGTGTACCTGTGGCTGCTGAACACCTCGGGGATGACCGGCTTCATCGCCTGGCTGGGCATCGCCATCAGCCACTACCGCTTCCGCCGCGGCTACGTCAAGCAGGGGCTGAATCTGGCCGACCTGCCGTACCGCTCCGGCTTCTTCCCGCTGGGGCCGATCTTCGCCTTCGTGCTGTGCCTGATCATTACGCTGGGCCAGAACTATCAGGCCTTCCTCGCAGACCGCATCGACTGGGGCGGCGTGGCCGCGACCTACATCGGCATTCCGCTGTTCCTGGTGATCTGGTTTGGTTACAAGCTGACGCGCGGCACCCGCTTCGTGAAGTACAGCGAAATGGAATTCCCTTACTTTAACGTGCAGTAATGGCCTGACAGACGCGGCGGGCTTCCCGACGCGATTATGCGCGATGAACCTCCGCGCCGCTAGGCAAACCGGTGCATAACGCCTCTGTAGCGGCGCAATGCCGGTATTGCGCTGGCACGTCGAACAGGCAGAATTGCCTGACAACGCGGCCTGGAGGCGATTTTGCGCGATGAACCCTCCGCGCCGCTAGGGCAAACCGGTGCAGACGGGCCTCTGTAGCGGCACAATGTATTGGCGCTGGCAAACAGGCAGTAATGCCTGACAACGCGGCCTTGACGCGATTTTGCGCGATGAATCGCGCCGCTACAAATCGGTGCAACCCTCTGTAGCGGCGCAATTTATTGCGCTGGCAAACAGGCAGTAATGCCTGACAACGCGGCCTGGCCGCGTTTTTGCGCGATGAATCGCGCCGCTACAAATCGGTGCAACCCTCTGTAGCGGCACAATTTATTGCCCGCTGGCAACCAGGCAGTAATGCCTGACAACGCGGCCTTGACGCGATTTTGCGCGATGAATCGCGCCGCTACAAATCGGTGCAACGCCTCTGGTAGCGGCGCAATGTTATTGCGCTGGCAAACAGGCAGCATTCGGGCCTGACAACGCGGCCACGGCCGCGTTTTTTTGCGATCTATTACGCTGGGGGGGGGGATGCAAACCTGGCGTGCAAACAATTTATTCATTCGGGCTTTGTTACCTAGAGATAGGATTGATAATTATTATCATTTGCTTTATTGTTAACGGGGGGGGGGGGCAGCGCGTTATAAGGCTGTCGCCGCGTTTGGTTTGGGGGTTTGGGACAGGATGTTGAACAGGTATCCTAACTAATGAGCGTAGTCCACGGACTCCGCGCTGGTGGCGGAACATGGCACCGAAGCCGATACCCTGACCCGTTATCGTCAGGTTCTGCGTCAGCGACTGCTGCTGATGGGCGTGCTGGCGCTGGCGATCCTCGCTTCAGTTATCCTCGATTTCACCCTTGGGCCGTCCGGCCTGTCGCTCGACACGCTGTGGCAAACGCTGCTCGATCCCGCAGCGGTCGATGCCGGCACGCGGGTGATCGTCTGGGACATCCGTTTGCCGTATGCGCTGATGGCGGTGGTGGTGGGCTTCGCGCTCGGCCTGGCCGGGGCGGAAATGCAGACCATCCTCAATAACCCGCTGGCCAGCCCGTTTACGCTCGGCGTCTCGTCGGCCGCGGCGTTTGGCGCCGCGCTGGCGATCGTGCTCGGCATCGGTATTCCGGGCATTCCGGATCAGTGGTTCATCTCCGCCAACGCCTTTATCTTCGCGCTGTTCGCCGCGCTGATGCTGGATGGCATCACGCGCTGGACGCGGGTCGCCACCTCCGGCGTGGTGCTGTTCGGCATCGCGCTGGTGTTCACCTTTAACGCGCTGGTATCGATGATGCAGTTCATCGCCAGCGAAGACACGCTGCAGGGCCTGGTGTTCTGGACCATGGGCAGCCTGGCGCGCGCCTCGTGGGACAAGCTGGGCGTGCTGTGCGCCGCCTTTGCCATGCTGCTGCCGCTGTCGATGATGAGCTCGTGGAAACTGACCGCGCTGCGTCTGGGTGAAGATCGGGCGGTGAGCTTCGGTATCGATGTGCGCCGTCTGCGGCTGGCCACGCTGCTGCGCATCAGCATTCTCTCGGCGCTGGCGGTGGCATTCGTCGGGCCGATCGGCTTTATCGGCCTGGTGGCGCCGCACATTGCGCGCATGATGTTTGGCGAAGATCACCGCTTCTATCTGCCGGCCAGCGCGCTGATCGGCGCGCTGGTGCTGTCGCTGGCCTCGGTGGCGTCGAAAAACCTGATGCCCGGCGTCATCATTCCGGTGGGCATCGTCACCTCGCTGGTGGGCGTGCCGTTCTTTCTGAGCATTATTCTGCGCCACCGGGGGACAGTGTGATGGAGCAGGGCTTACGCGTCAGCCACTTTTACGCGGGCTACCCGAAGCGGCAGGTGATCGACGATCTCAATGTCCCGCAGCTGCCGCGCGGGCAAATCACCGTGCTGCTGGGGCCGAACGGCAGCGGAAAATCGACGCTGCTGCGCGCGCTGGCCGGGCTGAACAAAGCGCAGGGCAAGCTGTGGCTGGACGACGGCGATCTGATGCAGATGCCGTTTGCCCGTCGGGCGGAGCAAGTGGTCTATCTGCCGCAGTCGCTGCCCGCCGGCGTGCATCTGCACGTGCTGGAGTCGATCATCGTGGCGCAGCGCGCCTCCGGCGGCCTGCAGCAACGCCGGCAGCGAAGCGGAAGTGATGGCCCTGCTGGAGCAGCTGGGCATCGCGCATCTGGCGCTGCGTTATCTCGATCAGCTGTCCGGCGGCCAGAAACAGCTGGTGGGGCTGGCGCAGTCGCTGATCCGTCAGCCGTCGCTGCTGCTGCTGGATGAGCCGCTGAGCGCGCTGGATCTCAACTATCAGTTCCACGTGATGGATTTGGTGCGGCGCGAAACCCGGCAGCGCAACATCGTGACGGTGGTGGTGGTGCACGATATCAATATCGCGCTGCGCCACGGCGACCACGTGCTGATGCTGCAGGATGGCGATCTGATCGCCGACGGCGCGCCGGAGCAGGTGATTACGCCGCAGAGCCTGGCGCAGGTCTATGGCGTGCGCGGGCGCATCGAACGCTGCTCGCAGGGCATGCCGCAGGTGATGATTGATGGGCTGGTGGCAGAATCGCTGGCCTGACGTCAGACACGTTCTGCCCCTCAGCATCAGAGGGGCAGAGAAGTGCACTACGCCAGTAAATGCTGCGCGTGGAACCGCAGATGGTCCTCCACAAAGCTGGCGATAAAGAAGTAGCTGTGGTCATAACCCGGCTGGATGCGCAGCGCCAGCGGGAAGTTCTGCTCGCGCGCCACTGCTTCCAGCCGCTCCGGGCGTAGCTGATCGGCGAGGAACTGATCGCTATCGCCCTGATCGATCAGCACTGGCAGGCGATGTTCAGCGTTCTGCATCAGCAGGCAGCTATCCCACTCGCGCCACGTCTGGCGATCGTCGCCCAGATAGGCGGCGAAGGCCTTCTGGCCCCACGGCACCTCGGTCGGGTTGACGATCGGCGCAAACGCCGACGCCGACGCAAAGCGCCCGCCGAGGCGCAGCGCCAGCACCAGCGCGCCGTGGCCGCCCATCGAATGCCCGATTACCGACTGGCGATCGCTCAGCTTGAAGTTATCCGCCATCAGCGCCGGCAGCTCCTCGCTGAGATAATCGAACATGCGATAATGTGCCGCCCACGGTTGCTGCGTGGCGTTGAGATAAAACCCGGCACCCTGGCCCAGATCGTACCCGCTGTCGTTGGCCACTGCATCGCCGCGCGGGCTGGTGTCCGGCATCACCAGCACCAGACCCAGCTCGGCGGCGATGCGCTGCGCGCCGGCTTTCAACGTGAAGTTCTCGTCGTTGCAGGTCAGCCCGGCGAGCAACCACAGCACCGGCGGTGGCGCGTCGTCGCGCGGCGGCGGCAGGAAGATGCTGAACGTCATCGGGCAGTTGAGCACGGCGGACTGATGACGCCAGCGCTGCTGCCAGCCGCCAAACATGCGGTGCTCTTCCAGCAGTTCCAGAGTGGATGCCATCTCTGCCTCCTGGCTTATTTATTAAAATGCACGACGGAACGGATCGATTTGCCTTCGTGCATCAGATCGAACGCCTCGTTGATCTCCTCCAGCGGCATGGTGTGGGTGATGAAGGCATCCAGCGCGATCTTGCCGTCCAGGTAATCCTCCACGATGCCCGGCAGCTGGGTACGCCCCTTCACGCCGCCGAACGCCGAACCGCGCCATACGCGGCCGGTGACCAGCTGGAACGGCCGGGTTGTGATCTCCTGGCCGGCGCCGGCCACGCCGATGATCACTGATTCGCCCCAGCCCTTGTGGCAGCACTCCAGCGCGGAACGCATCACGTTGACGTTGCCGATGCACTCGAAGGAGAAGTCCACGCCGCCGTCGGTCAGCTCGACGATCACGTCCTGAATCGGCTTGTCGTAATCTTTCGGGTTGACGAAGTCGGTGGCGCCCAGTTTGCGGGCCAGATCGAACTTGCTGGTGTTGATGTCGACGCCGATGATGCGGCCGGCCTTGGCCATCTTCGCCCCGATGATCGCCGCCAGGCCGATGCCGCCCAGGCCGAAGATCGCCACGGTGTCGCCCTCTTGCACTTTGGCGGTGTTCATCACCGCGCCCATGCCGGTGGTCACGCCGCAGCCCAGCAGGCAGACTTCTTCCAGCGGCGCTTCCTTGTTGATTTTCGCCAGGGAGATTTCCGGCACCACGGTGTATTCGGAGAAGGTCGAGGTGCCCATGTAGTGGAAGATCGGCTTGCCGTCTTTGAGAGAAGCGGGTGGTGCCGTCGGGCATCAGCCCTTTGCCCTGGGTGGCGCGGATCGCCTGGCAGAGGTTGGTCTTGCCGGATTGACAGAATTTGCACTCGCCGCACTCCGGCGGTGTACAGCGGGATCACGTGATCGCCGACCGCCACGCTGGTCACGCCTTCGCCCACCGCTTCCACCACGCCGCCGCCTTCGTGGCCGAGGATCGCCGGGAACACGCCTTCCGGATCTTTGCCGGACAGGGTGTACGCATCGGTATGGCAAACGCCGGTGGCGACGATGCGCACCAGCACTTCGCCTTTCTGCGGCGGCATCAGCTCGACTTCTTCGATCTTCAGCGGCTGGTTCGGGCCCCAGGCCACGGCGGCGCGGGTTTTGATCATCTCCATGCAATCCCTCTTCCTGTGATGTCGTGATTGGATAAAAAATAACGCTTACTCAGCGGCCTGCAGCGGATGCAGCAGTTCATCGTTGAGCGGGCGGTCATCAAACATCGGCGGTTTCCGTCTGTTCAATAATCAACTCTTTCAGCGCGCGCACGTTCGGCCCGAACGCGTCGCGGCGCCACAGCAGCCAGGTGGCGGTGTCGGCCACGTCCGGCGGCAGGGTGTGAACCCGAACCCGCTCATGGCCCGGCAGCAGGCTCAGCACCGAATGCGGGATCATCGCCAGCCCGGCGCCGCTGGCGACGCAGGCCAGCATGGCGTGATAGGACTGGATCTCCATAACGCTGTGCCCCGGTGCGCTCTGGCTGTCGCGATACCAGGCCTCCAGCCGCAGGCGGTAGGAGCAGCTGGCGCGAAAGGCGAACAGCGTCTCGCCATTGGCGTCTTTGGCGCTGTGGATCGGCGCGTGATCGAGACAGGAGATCACCACCATATGTTCAGGATAGGCGATGCAGCCGTTCAGCTCGTCATAGGGTACCGGGCCGTCGACCAGCGCCGCGGCCAGCGTGCCGGCGCGCACCCGATCGGCGATTTCGCCGGAGGTGCCGGTGGTCAGCGACAGCGAAACCTGCGAGAAGCGCTGGTGGTAAGCCGCCAGCAGCGAGGGCAGGCGGGTAGCGGCGGTGCTCTCCATCGAGCCGAGGGCGAAGTTACCCGCCGGTTCGCCGGCGTGGGTGATGCTCATCGCCTCGTCGCTCAGCGCCAGGATGCGGTTGGCGTAGCACAGAAAGTTATGGCCCATCGGCGACAGGCGCAGGCGCTGTTTTTCGCGGATAAACAGATCGGCGCCCAGCTCCTGCTCGAGCTGGCGCAGCCGGGTGGTCAAATTCGACGGCACGCGGTGCAGCTGCTCGGCGGCGCGGGCGACCGAGCCGGTTTCCGCCACGCAGCAGAACATGCGAAGCTGGGTCAGATCCATAATATTCTCGTTTCGTGATGAACTTGATTACTATTATTCAGTTTTTGTGAGTTTAATACGTCATGCATGCTGCTGACAAGTGATAATCCAATCGATCCGGAGTCAGAATGGCGTTGCGTGTTGCCTTGAGCGCGTTTTGCTGCGCTTAGTGGTGGCGATGGGGATTGGGCGCTTTGCTTTTACCCCGCAGGTGCCGCTGATGATTCGCGACCGGGCAGCTCACGCTGACCAGCGCCGGGCTGGTGGCGGCGATGAACTATCTGGGCTATCTGGGCGGCGCGTAGGACGCGATGCGCGCCACGCGCCACGTCGAGCGGCGCCTGTGGTTGGGCGTATGGGGCGCGATGGCGCTGACGTTGCTGTCGGCGCTGTATCAGCGGATGCCGAATGGCTGCATGCGGTGGTGCGTTTCGTCATCGGCTGGGCCAGCGGCTGGGCGATGGTGCTGGTGGCGGCCTGGACCAACGAGCGGCTGGCGCACCACGGCCGGCCGGGGCTGAGCGCGGCGGTGTTCGCCGGGCCGGGCGCCGGCATCTTCCTCAGCGGCATGCTGGCGGTGGGTACTGCTGCACGCCAGCGGCGTGAGCGCGGCGTTTGCCTGGGCGGCGTACGGCGTGCTGGCGCTGGTGCTGATTGCCGCTGGTGGCGCGCTACCTGCCGCGATCCGGGCAGCTCCATCGACCCGGCACCGCGCCGGAGCCGCTGGTGCTGACGGCGGATTTAAAGCGCCTGGTCTGGAGCTACAGCCTGGCCGGGTTTGGCTATATCCTCCCGGCGACCTTCCTGTCGCAAATGGCGGCGGTGCGTTTTCCCGGCAGCCTGTTTGCGCAGTTTGTCTGGCCGGTGTTTGGTGGCGCGGCGGTGGTGGGGATTGTGCTCGGTATCTTTTACGCCATACCTCAACGGCTAACCGCAGGCTGGCTATCGTGCTGTGGTTACAGGGGGCTGGGCGTGCTGGCGGCCTGGCTGCTGCCGGGGATTGGCGGGTTGCTGACGGGCGGGCTGCTGGTGGGCGGCGGCTTTCTCTGTGTGGTGCAGCTCTCTCTTCAGTACGGCCGTGAGCTGGCGCCGCACCACACGCGCTATATGGCCGGCCTGCTCACCACCGGGTATGCGATTGGGCAGTTGATTGGCCCGATGCCGTCCCTCGGCGTTATCAACCTGGCTTACCCACCGGCTGGAGCCGGCGCTGGGGCTGGCGGGCGTGGCGGCTTTGCTGTTGGC
Organism: Enterobacterales bacterium; assembly: GCA_039593615.1. Classification (GTDB taxonomy): domain Bacteria; phylum Pseudomonadota; class Gammaproteobacteria; order Enterobacterales; family Enterobacteriaceae; genus Enterobacter. The sequence continues at coordinate 146,567 of JBCNOY010000002.1, forward strand.
GGGGGCGTCTGGTGATGTACGGCGATCGCTCACGCTGAAAGGCAATATCATTTCCAATAATTATCGGCTTGATTGCTGGATTAGTGCGCCGCGTTCTGTTTCACGAATGAACGCTGCGTCCGATAATTTGCCCCGCAGGCGCAGACCTGCGGGCGCATCACCTGCAGGAGAACAAAATGTCATCACTCAGTAAAGAAGCTGCCCTGGTCCACGAAGCCCTGGTTGCGCGCGGTCTTGAAACGCCACTGCGTCCGCCCGTACAGGACTTGGACAATGAAACCCGCAAGCGTCTGATTGCCGGTCATATGACCGACATCATGGAGCTGCTGAATCTCGATCTGAGTGACGACAGTCTGATGGAGACGCCGCACCGCATCGCGAAAATGTACGTCGACGAAATTTTCTCCGGCCTGGATTACGCCAACTTCCCGAAAATCACCGTCATTGAAAACAAGATGAAGGTGGATGAGATGGTGACGGTGCGCGATATCACGCTGACCAGCACCTGCGAACACCATTTCGTGACCATCGACGGTAAAGCGACCGTGGCGTATATCCCTAAAGACACGGTGATTGGCCTGTCGAAGATCAACCGCATCGTGCAGTTCTTCGCCCAGCGTCCGCAGGTGCAGGAGCGCCTGACCCAGCAGATCCTGACCGCGCTGCAAACGCTGCTGGGCACCAATAACGTGGCCGTCTCTATCGACGCGGTTCACTACTGCGTGAAAGCGCGCGGCGTGCGCGATGCCACCAGTGCGACCACCACCACCTCGCTGGGCGGTCTGTTTAAATCGAGCCAGAATACCCGCCAGGAGTTCCTGCGCGCCGTACGTCACCACAACTAAGTCTTACAGGGCAGGGACCATGGAGCGAAACGTCACGCTCGATTTTGTTCGCGGCGTCGCCATTCTCGGTATCCTGCTGCTGAATATCGCCGCCTTCGGTTTGCCGAAGGCGGCTTATCTCAATCCCGCCTGGTATGGCGACATTAGCCGCGTGATGCCTGGACCTGGGCAATCCTCGATCTCTTTGCGCAGGTCAAATTCCTCACGCTGTTTGCCCTGCTGTTTGGCGCAGGCCTGCAGCTGCTCCTCAAACGCGGCACGCGCTGGATCCAGTCGCGCCTGACGCTGCTGGTTATCCTCGGCTTTATCCACGGCCTGTTCTTCTGGGACGGCGATATTCTTCTGGCCTATGGGCTGGTCGGGCTGATCTGCTGGCGCCTGATTCGCGATGCGCACAGCGTTAAAAGCCTGTTCAACACCGGCGTGATGCTCTATGTCATGGGGCTTGCCGTACTGCTGCTGCTGGGGATGATCTCCGGCGAGGCGACAAACCGTGCCTGGATCCCGGATGCCGCTAACCTGCAGTACGAGCAGTTCTGGAAGCTGAAGGGCGGTACGGAAGCGATAAGCAACCGCGCGGATATGCTGGGGGTCAACCTGCTGGCGCTGGGGGCGCAATACGGCTGGCAGCTGGCGGGGATGATGCTGATGGGCGCGGCACTGATGCGCACCGGCTGGCTGAAAGGGGAGTTCAGCCTGCGTCACTATCGCCGTACCGGCGCCGGTCTGGTGCTGCTCGGCGTGCTGATTAATCTCCCGGCGGTGATGGCGCAGTGGCATATCCACTGGGATTATCGCTGGTGCGCGTTCCTGCTCCAGGTGCCGCGTGAACTGAGCGCGCCGTTTCAGACCATCGGCTACGCGGCGCTGATCTACGGCTTCTGGCCGGCCATCGCTTTCTCGCCTGTGGATGGTCAGCGCTATCGCCTGCGTGGGCCGCATGGCGTTGAGCAATTACCTCCTGCAAACGCTGATCTGCACCACGCTTTTCTATCGCTTTGGCCTGTTTATGAAATTCGACCGCCTTACGCTGCTGGCGTTTGTTATTCCGGTCTGGGCTGGTAAACCTGGCGTTTTCTGTGCTCTGGCTACGCTTATTTCCGCCAGGGACCGCTGGAGTGGGTGTGGCGTCAGTTAACCGCACGTGCTTCAGGGATATCATTGAAAAATACATCCAGATAACGATCTGGATCACAATCATTAACAAAACGGATGTAAGCGTTTTCATGACTGTGAGCTTCTTCACGTAGTCCCCTTTCTCTCGCTGCCAAAATAGCCACCTTGCTAAACAGGGCGGCCAGTCTGTGCATTTTCTCCAATCTGAGTGGAAGAATGGTGAATATGATCACCATTCGTGACGTCGCCCGTCAGGCGGGCGTTTCTGTGGCTACCGTCTCGCGCGTGCTGAACAACAGCGCGCTGGTCAGCCCTGAAACCCGTGAAACCGTAATGAAGGCCGTGACCCAGCTCGGGTACCGGCCAAATGCCAATGCGCAGGCGCTGGCGACGCAGGTCAGCGACACCATCGGCGTGGTGGTGATGGATGTCTCGGATGCCTTCTTTGGCGCGCTGGTAAAAGCGGTCGATACGGTCGCGCAGCAGCATCAGAAATATGTCCTGATCGGCAATAGCTATCATCAGGCGGAAAAAGAGCGCCATGCCATTGAAGTGCTGATCCGCCAGCGCTGTAACGCCCTGATTGTCCATTCAAAAGCCTTGAGCGATGAAGAGCTAACCGGATTGATGGAGCAGATCCCGGGCATGGTGCTGATCAACCGCATCGTCCCCGGCTATGCCCACCGCTGCGTCGGGCTGGATAACGTCAGCGGCGCCATGATGGCCACGAAAATGCTCATCAACAACGGACATCAGCGGATCGGTTATCTGGCCTCCAGCCATCAGATTGAAGATGACGAACTGCGGCGTGAGGGGTGGCAAAATGCCCTGAAAGAGCACGGCATTACGCCATCCGAAAGCTGGGTGGGGATCGGCACGCCGGACATGCAGGGCGGTGAAGCGGCGATGGTAGAGCTGCTGGGCCGCAATCTGCAGCTGTCTGCGGTGTTTGCCTATAACGACAGCATGGCGGCAGGGGCCCTGACGGCGCTGAAGGATAACGGCATTGCGGTGCCACAGCATTTATCACTCATTGGCTTTGATGATATCCCGATTGCCCGTTACACCGACCCGCAGCTGACAACGGTGCGCTACCCCATTGCCTCTATGGCGAAACTGGCGACTGAGCTGGCGTTACAGGGGGCTGCAGGCATGCTGGATCCGGGGGCAACGCACTGTTTCATGCCGACTTTAGTGCGTCGCCACTCCGTCGCGGCCCGGCAAACTGTGGTTCCGATCACTAACTGATTAGATGGGGTGATGTAACCGTTTTCAATCTGTGAGTAAATTCACAGTATCTTAACAAGGCGCTGACTATGATGTCAGCGTTTTAGGAGCTGAAACGCTATGTAACAGTGATTATTCACTTTCACTATAGCCAATGTGCCGCAAACAACGAATAAAACGCATTTCTGGAGCGTTACCGAACACGGAAGACAGGATAGTTATAGGTGGTCCGGCTTGGTAGCAGCGCCTGTCCCTAAGTGCGTTTTATTACCGACTGCGGTCTGCCCGCCGCGCGATACGTTATTCACAAGAACTACCCTGCATAAAAAAACCGGAGATACCATGAATAAGAAGGTGTTGACCCTGTCTGCTGTAATGGCAAGCATGCTTTTTGGTGCAGCAGCGCACGCTGCGGATACCCGTATTGGTGTGACCATCTATAAATACGACGACAACTTCATGTCTGTTGTGCGTAAAGCGATTGAGAAAGATGCGAAAGCAGCGCCAGACGTTCAGCTGCTGATGAACGACTCCCAGAACGACCAGTCCAAACAGAACGACCAGATCGACGTTCTGCTGGCGAAAGGCGTGAAAGCGCTGGCCATCAACCTGGTTGACCCGGCTGCAGCAGGCACGGTTATTGAAAAAGCGCGCGGCCAGAACGTGCCGATCGTCTTCTTCAACAAAGAACCTTCCCGTAAGGCGCTGGATAGCTACGACAAAGCGTATTACGTCGGTACCGACTCCAAAGAGTCCGGTATTATTCAGGGCGATCTGATCGCGAAACACTGGGCGGCGAACCCGAACTGGGACCTGAACAAAGACGGTCAGATTCAGTTCGTGCTGCTGAAAGGCGAACCGGGCCACCCGGATGCTGAAGCGCGTACCACCTACGTTATCAAAGAGCTGAACGACAAGGGCCTCAAAACCCAGCAGCTGGCGTTGGATACCGCGATGTGGGATACCGCTCAGGCGAAAGATAAGATGGACGCGTGGCTGTCCGGCCCGAACGCCAACAAAATCGAAGTGGTTATCGCCAACAACGATGCGATGGCAATGGGTGCGGTAGAAGCGCTGAAAGCGCACAACAAATCCTCCATCCCGGTATTCGGCGTGGATGCGCTGCCAGAAGCGCTGGCGCTGGTTAAATCCGGTGCGATGGCCGGTACCGTGCTGAACGATGCCAACAACCAGGCGAAAGCCACCTTCGATCTGGCGAAAAACCTGGCCGATGGCAAAGGTGCGGCAGACGGCACCAACTGGAAAATTGACAACAAAATCGTTCGCGTACCTTACGTGGGCGTAGACCAGTCCAACCTGGCTGAGTTTATCGGTAAATAAGTTAGCGGTACTGTCTCCACTGGGCGCAATTCGTTGCGCCCTTTTATAACGCGATATGCGAGGCCAACAAGGTATAATTATGGTCAGCACAACAACTCAGTCATCCGGTGAATACCTGTTGGAAATGAGCGGTATCAACAAGTCATTTCCCGGCGTTAAGGCACTCGATAATGTTAATTTAAAAGTGCGTCCTCACTCTATTCATGCCTTAATGGGGGAGAACGGTGCGGGTAAATCAACATTATTAAAATGTCTTTTTGGGATCTATCAAAAAGATTCTGGCAGCATTCTTTTTCAGGGGAAAGAGATCGATTTCCATTCAGCGAAAGAAGCACTGGAAAACGGTATTTCGATGGTTCACCAGGAATTAAACCTGGTGCTGCAGCGTTCAGTCATGGATAACATGTGGTTGGGGCGTTATCCCACCAAAGGTGTGTTTGTCGATCAGGACAAAATGTATCGCGACACCAAAGCGATTTTCGACGAGCTGGATATTGATATCGATCCGCGCGCCCGCGTGGGGACATTATCCGTCTCCCAGATGCAGATGATCGAAATCGCCAAAGCGTTCTCCTATGATGCGAAAATCGTCATCATGGACGAACCGACATCGTCGCTAACGGAAAAAGAGGTTAACCACCTTTTTACCATTATTCGTAAGCTGAAAGATCGCGGCTGCGGCATTGTGTATATCTCCCACAAAATGGAAGAGATCTTCCAGCTGTGCGATGAGATCACCATCCTGCGCGACGGCCAGTGGATTGCCACGCAGCCGCTGGAAGGGCTGGACATGGACAAGATCATCGCCATGATGGTCGGCCGTTCCCTGAACCAGCGCTTCCCGGACAAAGAAAACAAGCCGGGTGAAGTGATTCTGGAAGTGCGCAATCTGACCTCGTTGCGCCAGCCGTCCATCCGCGATGTCTCCTTCGACCTGCACAAGGGTGAAATCCTGGGGATTGCCGGGCTGGTGGGGGCAAAGCGTACCGATATCGTGGAAACCCTGTTTGGCATTCGTGAGAAAGCCGAAGGCACCATTACGCTGCACGGTAAGAAAATCAATAACCACAACGCCAACGAAGCCATTAATAATGGTTTTGCGCTGGTGACGGAAGAGCGTCGTTCGACCGGTATTTATGCCTATCTGGATATTAACTTTAACTCGTTAATTTCTAACATTCGCAATTACAAAAACAAAGTCGGGCTGCTGGATAACTCCCGCATGAAGAGCGATACCCAATGGGTGATTGACTCCATGCGCGTGAAAACGCCAGGCCACCGCACCCAAATTGGTTCGCTGTCAGGCGGTAACCAGCAGAAAGTCATTATCGGCCGCTGGTTATTAACGCAGCCAGAAATTCTGATGCTGGATGAACCGACCCGCGGTATTGACGTCGGCGCGAAGTTTGAAATTTATCAGCTGATTGCCGAGCTGGCGAAAAAGAATAAAGGGATCATTATTATTTCTTCCGAAATGCCGGAATTGTTAGGGATCACGGACCGTATTCTGGTTATGAGCAATGGTCTCGTCGCCGGTATTGTTGACACCAAAACGACAACGCAAAACGAAATTTTGCGTCTTGCGTCTTTGCACCTTTAAGATCAGGGGCTCCTCATGAGTGCGTTAAATAAAAAAAGTTTTCTCACTTACCTGAAAGAAGGCGGTATTTACGTTGTTCTTTTAGTCTTGCTGGCAATCATCATTTTCCAGGACCCTACGTTCTTAAGCCTGCTGAACCTGAGTAACATTCTGACCCAGTCCTCCGTGCGTATTATCATTGCGCTGGGCGTGGCGGGCCTGATCGTGACCCAGGGGACGGACCTTTCCGCGGGGCGTCAGGTGGGTCTGGCGGCGGTTATCGCGGCAACCCTGCTGCAGTCGATGGAAAACGCCAACAAGGTCTTCCCGGAAATGGCCACCATGCCGATTTTCGTGGTGATCCTGATTGTCTGCGCCATCGGTGCGGTGATTGGTCTGATCAACGGTATTATCATCGCCTACCTGAACGTGACGCCGTTTATCACCACGCTGGGTACGATGATCATCGTTTACGGTATCAACTCCCTGTACTACGACTTCGTCGGCGCTTCGCCCATTTCGGGCTTTGACAGCGGCTTCTCGACCTTTACGCAAGGGTTTATTCGCGCTGGGCAGCTTCCGCCTGTCGTATATCACCTTCTATGCGCTGATTGCGGTCGCCTTCGTCTGGATCCTGTGGAACAAAACGCGCTTTGGCAAAAACATCTTCGCCATCGGCGGTAACCCGGAAGCGGCGAAAGTCTCCGGCGTAAACGTTGCGCTGAACCTGCTCATCATCTATGCCCTGTCCGGCGTGTTCTACGCCTTCGGCGGGATGCTGGAAGCGGGCCGTATCGGCTCCGCAACCAACAACCTCGGCTTCATGTACGAGCTGGATGCGATCGCAGCCTGCGTGGTGGGCGGCGTCTCCTTCAGCGGCGGGGTGGGTACGGTGCTGGGCGTGGTGACCGGTGTGATCATCTTCACCGTCATCAACTACGGGCTGACCTACATCGGCGTGAACCCGTACTGGCAGTACATCATCAAGGGCGCCATCATCATCTTCGCGGTTGCGCTGGATTCACTGAAGTACGCCCGTAAGAAATAGCAAATGCAACCAGGTCAGACCATCAAGGCGCGGCCTATTGCCGGCCCTTGTTGTTTTTGTTGTACATTGAGAATAGCGGTGAGACTTGCAGGGGATGGCCGGTATTTTGTAGGGTGCGCATTGATGCGCACCGGCAGCATCGCCGCGATCCTGCTTCTCGCCGCGTCAGGGCTGTTTGGCTTTCTGCTTCTCTTCTTTCAGCTTGTGCTCCAGTTCCACCAACTGTTCCGGTGAAACTGCGGGATAGCCCTGGGCGTCTTCCGGCACGGTGTGCATGGCGGAGATCGGGATCAGCGGGCCAAGGAAGCGCGGTTCGCGCTTGAGGATGTACAGATCGGTCAGCGCGCCCAGGCGAGCGAAGATCTCGCGGGCGCGCACCGTCATCATGTCTTTCGGCGACGGCACCGCGTAGCACTGCGCCTGAATGCCCATGTGCAGGGCGATAAACAGCGCGCGCTCGCAGTGGAAGCGCTGGGTGATGATGATGAAATCGTTGGTGTCGAAGACCTTGCGGGTGCGCACGATGGAGTCCAGGGTACGGAAACCGGCGTAGTCCAGCACGATATCGGTCGGCTCCACGCCAGCGGCGATCAGATCGCGACGCATGGTCATCGGCTCGTTGTAGCTTTGCAGGGCGTTATCGCCGCTCAGCAGCAGGTATTTCACCTTGCCGCTGTTATAGGCGTTGAGCGCGCCCTGAATGCGGTAACGGTAGTACTGGTTGATGACCCCGGTGCGGTAATACTTGGCGGTGCCGAGCACCACGCCGACCTGACGGTGCGGCAGCGAAGCGACATCTTCATAAATAAACGGCGCGGTTCGCCAGCTAATCCAGCGATCGAGGCCGAGCGCGGTCGCCATCACCAGTAAGATGATGATAAACAGACCAAAGAAAACGCGTTTAAATATGCGCACGGGCACTCGGTTGACGAAAATTCAGATGGGTCAAGGCTACTTGAGGCGGCACGGCTAAGCAAGTTCGCGCCGGTCGGCTGGCGTTTTTTTAAGCGCTGCCGCACCTGAAGCGTGCGGCAGCGTCGGTCGGCAATTAAATCGAGGTACGGCGATAGCTGCGGTACTGCGGCTGCCAGAAGTTGTCGTCGATGGCTTTCGACAGCGCGTCGTCGGAGGTGTTCACCGCCACGCCCGGCTGCTGCGCCGCTTTACCCACTTCCATGGCGATCACTTTGGAGACGCCCTGGATGTCTTTCAGCTCCGGCAGCACCGGACCTTCACCGTCGTTAACCAGCGGCGAGCAGTCCGCCAGGGCGTTGGCTGGCGGCCATCAGCATCGCGTCGGTGACGCGGGTGGCGCCGCGCGGCGATCACGCCCAGACCGATGCCCGGGAAGATATAGGCGTTGTTGCACTGGGCAATCGGGTATCCGGTTGTTGCCCACCTGCACCGGTGCGAACGGGCTGCCGGTGGCGACCAGCGCCTTACCGTCGGTCCAGGTGATGATTTCCTGCGGCGTCGCCTCCACGCGGGAGGTCGGGTTGGACAGCGGCATCACGATCGGGCGCTTGCAGTGCTTGTGCATCTCGCGGATGATCTCTTCGGTGAACAGCCCGCGCTGCCCGGAAACGCCGATCAGAATATCCGGCTGGGCATTGCGCACCACGTCCAGCAGTGAAATCGAATCGCTGGTCACGTCCCAGTCTTTCAGATTGTCGCTCTTCTGCACCAGGTTGCTCTGGAAATCGAGCAGGTTCGGCATGTCGTCGGTCAGCAGGCCGAAACGGTCGACCATGAAGACGCGCGCGCGCGCTTCAGTCTTCGCTCAGGCCTTCGGGTTGCATGGCTGGGCGATGATCTGCTCGGCGATACCGCAGCCGGCGGAGCCGGCGCCGAGGAAGACCACGTTCTGCTCGCTCAGCTGGCTGCCCGCGGCGCGGCTGGCGGCGATCAGCGTACCCACGGTGACGGCGGCGGTGCCCTGGATATCGTCGTTGAAGCAGCAGATCTCATCGCGATAGCGGTTCAGCAGCGGCATGGCGTTTTTCTGCGCGAAGTCTTCAAACTGCAGCAGCACGTTCGGCCAGCGGCGCTTCACCGCCTGGATGAAGTCGTCGACGAAGGCTGTGGTACTCCTCGCCGGTGATGCGCGGGTGGCGCCAGCCCATGTAGAGCGGATCGTTGAGCAGGTGCTGGTTGTTGGTGCCGACGTCCAGCACCACCGGCAGGGTGTAGGCCGGGCTGATGCCGCCGCAGGCGGTGTACAGCGACAGCTTGCCGATCGGGATGCCCATCCCGCCGATGCCCTGGTCGCCGAGGCCGAGAATACGCTCGCCGTCGGTGACCACGATCACTTTGACATTGTGCTTGGTGGCGTTTTGCAGGATGTCGTCGATGCGATCGCGGTTCTGGTAGGAGATGAACACCCCGCGGGCGCGGCGGTAGATATCGGAGAAGTGCTCGCAGGCCGCGCCGACCGTGGGGGTGTAGATGATCGGCATCATCTCTTCCAGGTGGTTGTCCAGCAGGCGGTAGAAGAGGGTTTCGTTGGTGTCCTGGATGTTGCGCAGGTAGATGTGCTTGTCGATATCGGTTTTGAAGCCCAGGTACTGGCTCCAGGCGCGCTCGGCCTGCTCTTCGATGGTTTCTACCGCGTCCGGCAGCAGGCCATTGAGGTTAAATTCGCTGCGCTCTTCCATGCTGAAGGCGCTGCCTTTGTTCAGCAGCGGAAACTCCAGCAGGATCGGGCCCGCGTAAGGAATATACAGCGGACGTTTACTTTCGTACTCGAGTTCCATGCAGTGTTTGCTCCGGTTGCAGTGTTTTCTGACGTGTCGCCAGCAAGAAGGTAACGCCAGACCCGTTTATTGTGAAGTTCTGGCGCCCGATCCTATGAAAATTCCTGCAGATGTACAGCTTTTGTTAATAGAAGGTCACAAAAGCGGTAAAAGGATCACTAAACTGTTGGTTTCGAAACTAAAGTAACTGAGAAATTGCTGCAGCCGAGCGCGGCGAGGGTGGTGCGCGTGGCATCAAACTGGCTCAGCGTGGCGTCGGCGCTTTCTGCCAGCACTGCCTGCTGAATCTCCTCCAGCGCTTCGTTGTGCATATTCATCAGAATCAACGCGGCCTGTAATGGCGGCAGGCTCGGGTTGAAAGCGGCATTTTCGGCATAGCGCCCGGTGTAAATCTGGCCGCTGCGGCTCTGCACCGCCACGCCGCTATAACTCTGGCTGTACGGTGCATGGCTGTGGCTGGCGGCATCAATCGCGGCCTGCTGCAGCACATCGCCCTGCGGCAGGAAACCGTGGTCGACGGGGGTAAGCAGCCGTTCGCTGATATTGAGATCGGCCGGGCCAAAGGCGTCCGGTAAATAGTCGGCCAGCGTGCTGACCGCGCGGCCCGGCAGGCTGATGCGAATCGCCGTACCGCTATTCAGTTCATTCATAAACTGGCGGCAGTGCCCGCACGGCGTGTAGTTGACGGTAATGGTCGCCAGCTGCGCTTCGCCCCGCAGCCAGGCATGCGTGACTGCGCTCTGCTCGGCGTGGACCGTTTGCTGCAGCGGCGCATGTAAAAACTCCATGTTGGCACCGAAGTACCAGTGGCCACTGATGCCGCGCGCAATAGCGCCCACGTTAAAGTGCGAAACCGGCGCCACGGCACAACAGGCGGCAATCGGCAGCAGTGCGAGTGCCAGCGCATCATCATCCAGACCGGTTGCCTGTTGCAGCTGAGTCACCTCCTGCGGTCGCAGCACGCCATGAAAATCAGCAGCGTCCAGCAGCGGCTGAAGCGCGCTCTGCAGCGCAGCGGGCAGGGCAGAGAAAGCGGAAGTGAATCGTGCATGCATGATGTTATGGCCTCATTTACTCGTGAGCGGCGAAGCGCCGCCTCAAGGTTTATATGTGATCCATGTCGCTATGACAATGCAAGCTGATTGGCTTGTTTCAACTTTGCGAGATCTCTCGCAAGTTTTACCCCAGTAAGCGCATCAGCAAAGGAAAAATGAAAGGCGCCAGTAACGAGGTGATGATGCCGCAGATTACCAGCGCCAGTGAACTGAAGGCGCCTTCCTGATAGTCAATCTCCGCGGCGCGCGCGGTGCCGAGCGCATGAGACGCGTTGCCAATCGCCAGCCCGCGTGAGGACTTGCTGCGCACCTTAAACAGATTCAGCAGCATGTGGCCAAACACCGCACCCAATACGCCAGCAATCAACACGCAAATGGCGCTGATGGCCGGAATACCGTGTAGCGAGCCCGACACTGCCATGGCGATGGGCGTGGTCACCGACTTCGGCAGGATGGTGGCTGCGATTTCCGGCGTCGCCCCCATCCACAGCGCGATCGCCGTGCCGGACACCATGGCGGTAATGCTGCCGATAAAGCAGACGCTGATGATGGTTTTCCAGCGCGCGCGAATCTGGTGCATCTGCTCATACAGCGGCAGCGCCAGCGCCACTACGGCGGGCTGCAGCAGCTGATTAAGCAGCGCGCTGCCGGCAAAATAGCGCGCGTAGGGTAGGTGCGTCAGCAGCAGCAGTGGAATAATGATCGCCATGGCTACCAGCAGCGGATTGACGATGGAGAGGTTGATTCTGGCTGCCAGACGGCGTGCCAGCAGATACGCCACTACGGTGAGTGGCAGTGACCACCAGGCGTCACTCATGGCCAGACTCCTTCGGACGCTGCAGGCGCTCGGCGCTCAGGCCGACAATCAGTAATACCAGCAGGGTGCTGACCATGCAGGAGACGACAATCGGGCCAAACTGTGCGCTGAGGATATCGGTGTAGCCCATCACGCCAACGCTGATCGGTACAAACAGCAGCGCCATGTAGCGGATCAACAGCTGACAGCCGGGTTTCACCCACGTTACCGGGATAATCTGCAGCGCCAGCAGGGCAAACAGCAACAGCATGCCAAGGATGCTGCCGGGAATGGTAAATGGCAGCAGGGCGGCAAGGCCGTTGCCGGCGTACAGCGCGGCATAGACGATGGCAAAGGCGCGCAGATAGCGCCAGCAGGCAGATAGCACGGTGGGCATGTCAGGCTCCTGTTTTCGTGGCGCTTCATCATACGCATTAAGCGCTTAGCGTGCTAGCGATCACACTGGAATGCAGATTCAGGATTTCAACACCTTTGCTTTGAAGCTGCGCAAAGCGGCGTAAGCTGGTGGGCAGAGCGAAGGAGCAGCGATGAACCACACCGTGCAACCGCAGCGCGCGCTGCGAAAGGCGATGCCGCAAGCGGAGCAAAAACTATGGCGCTATTTACGCAACCGAAATGTGTGTGGCGCGAAGTTTCGCCGCCAGCATCCAGTTGGAGGGTACATCGTTGATTTTGCCTGCGTTGAGCGATCGCTGATCGTGGAACTGGATGGTGGACAGCACAATGCGCCTGAAGAGCAGGCTTACGATGCCCGGCGCACGGCGTATTTACGGCGCTGCGGCTGGCGCGTTATTCGCTTCTGGAATCATCAGGTGTTTAATGAGTTTGAGGCGGTGATGGCGGAGATTTATCGCTGTCTGATGCTGGCGCAATGAGTGCGGTGCGGTTTTCCCCCTCACCCCAGCCCTCTCCCGCAGGCGGGAGAGGGGGTAGTCTTATGCGGGGTTTTGCTATGTGCAGGCCTGGCTCTGAACCCAAACCCCGCACTAAACGGTTCCCTCTCCCGCAGGCGGGAGAGGGGGTAGTCTTGTGCGGGATTTTGCTATGTGCAGGTTTGATACAAGGTTAACAACGTGCGCTGTTCGGTCCCACCGGCAAAAGCGGGAGAGGGAGGCAATCGAACGAGGTGCGGGCCTGGCTCTGAACCCAAAACCCGCACTCAGCAGTTCCCTCTCCCGTAAGCGGGAGAGGGTTAGGGTGAGGGCCAGCGCGCACTAACCCTTACTTGACCTGCATGCCAGGCTGCGCGCCGCTGTCCGGGCTCAGCAGGAAGATATCTTTCCCGCCAGGGCCTGCGGCCATCACCATCCCTTCGGAGATGCCGAAGCGCATTTTGCGCGGCGCCAGGTTGGCGACCATCACGGTCGAGGCGGCCGATCAGCACCTGCGGGTCCGGGTAGGCGGAGCGAATGCCGGAGAAGACGTTGCGCTTCTCGCCGCCCAGATCCAGCGTCAGGCGCAGCAGCTTGTCAGAGCCTTCCACGAACTCCGCGTTCTCGATCAGCGCCACGCGCAGGTCGACTTTGGCGAAATCATCAAAGGTGATGGTTTCCTGAATCGGATCATCGGCCAGCGGACCGTTCGCCGGTCACCGGTGCGGCCGCCGCTTTCACTTCTTCTTTCGAGGCTTCCACCAGCGCTTCGACCTTTTTCATCTCGATGCGGTTGTACAGCGCTTTGAAGGTGTTCACCTTGTGGCCGAGCAGCGGCTGCGGGATGGCATCCCAGCTCAGTTCGGCTTTGCAGGAACGCTTCGGCCGCGCTCGCTCAGCGATGGCAGAACCGGCTTCAGGTAGGTCATCAGCACGCGGAACAGGTTGATGCCCATGGAGCAGATGGCCTGCAGGTCGGCATCGCGGCCTTCCTGTTTCGCCACCACCCACGGCGCCTGCTCGTCCACATAGCGGTTGGCCACATCGGCCAGCGCCATGATTTCGCGGATCGCGCGGTTGAATTCGCGGCTTTCCCAGGCTTCGCCAATGCTGCTCTGCCGCGTCGACAAAGGTCTGGTACAGCGCCGGATCGGCCAGTTCGGCCGCCAGCACGCCGTCAAAGCGTTTGGCGATAAAGCCCGCGTTACGGGACGCCAGGTTCACCACCTTGTTGACGATGTCGGCGTTCACGCGCTGCACGAAATCTTCCAGGTTCAGGTCGATATCGTCGATGCGCGAAGAGAGCTTCGCCGCGTAGTAGTAGCGCAGGCTGTCGGCGTCAAGGTGGTTCAGCCAGGTGCTGGCTTTGATGAAGGTGCCGCGCGATTTGGACATCTTCGCGCCGTTCACCGTCACGTAGCCGTGCACAAACAGGTTGGTCGGCTTGCGGAAGTTGCTGCCTTCCAGCATCGCCGGCCAGAACAGGCTGTGGAAGTAGACGATGTCTTTGCCGATGAAGTGATACAGCTCGGTGCCTGGAATCTTTCTTCCAGTATTCGTCGAAGCTCGTCGGTGGTCGCCGCGCTTGTCGCACAGGTTCTTGAAGGAGCCCATGTAGCCGATCGGCGCGTCCAGCCAGACGTAGAAGTATTTGCCCGGCGCGCCCGGGATTTCGAAGCCGAAGTACGGCGCATCGCGGGAGATATCCCACTGCTGCAGGCCGGATTCGAACCACTCCTGCATCTTGTTCGCCACCTGCTCCTGCAGCGCGCCGCTGCGGGTCCACGCCTGCAGCATTTCGCTGAAGGACGGCAGGTCGAAGAAGAAGTGCTCGGAGTCACGCATCACCGGCGTCGCGCCGGAAACCACGGATTTCGGCTCGATCAGCTCGGTCGGGCTGTAGGTCGCGCCGCACACTTCGCAGTTATCGCCGTACTGATCCGGCGATTTACATTTCGGACAGGTGCCTTTGACGAAACGGTCCGGCAGGAACATGCCTTTTTCCGGATCGTACAGCTGAGAGATGGTGCGGTTTTTGATAAAACCGTTCTCTTTCAGACGGGTGTAGATCAGCTCCGACAGCTCGCGGTTTTCGTCGCTGTGCGTGGAGTGATAGTTGTCATAGCTGATGTCAAAGCCAGCAAAATCGGTCTGATGCTCCTGACTCATTTCGGCAATCATCTGCTCCGGGGAAATCCCCAGCTGCTGCGCTTTCAGCATGATCGGCGTGCCGTGGGCATCGTCCGCGCAAATGAAGTTCACCTCATGGCCGCGCATTCGCTGGTAACGGACCCAGACATCAGCCTGGATGTGCTCCAGCATGTGGCCGAGGTGGATAGAGCCGTTGGCGTACGGCAGTGCGCACGTTACCAGAATTTTCTTCGCGACTTGAGTCATAGTTGGCGTTGGCATTCCTTTGAACTGTAAAAAATGGGTCTTCGATGTTAACCAAAAGGGGCACCCTCGCTGGGGCGTTTAAACCACATGCAGCTTATAGCGGCCAGCGGCACTTTTAGCGCCTGATGCTGATATGGGATTGATGGCACACCGCACATGTCAGTCTGGCTTCATGAAAACAAGAATCAAGGAGTCGGGATGAGTTCTCAATCCCAGGCCAAATCACCGGAAGCCTTACGAGCAATGGTCGCCGGGACGCTGGCTAACTTTCAGCATCCAACCCTGAAGCACAATCTCACTACGCTGAAAGCGTTGCACCACGTTGCCTGGCTGGATGACACGCTGCACATTGAACTGCTGATGCCGTTCGTCTGGACCAGCGCGTTTGACGCGCTGAAAGCGCAGACCAGCGCGGAGCTGCTGCGCATGACCGGCGCGCGCGCCATCGACTGGAAGCTGAGCCACAACATCGCCACCCTGAAACGCGTGAAAAACCAGCCTGGCGTCAACGGCGTGAAAAACATCATTGCCGTCAGCTCCGGCAAAGGCGGGGTGGGGAAATCCTCCACCGCCGTAAACCTGGCGCTGGCGCTGGCGGCGGAAGGGGCAAAGGTCGGTATTCTGGATGCGGACATCTACGGCCCGTCTATTCCGAACATGCTGGGCGCGGAACATCAGCGCCCAACCTCGCCGGACGGCACGCACATGGCGCCGATCATGGCGCACGGCCTGGCGACCAACTCCATCGGTTACCTGGTGACCGACGATAACGCCATGGTGTGGCGCGGCCCGATGGCCAGCAAGGCGCTGCTGCAGCTGCTGCAGGAGACGATGTGGCCGGATCTGGATTATCTGGTGCTGGACATGCCGCCGGGCACCGGTGACATTCAGCTGACGCTGGCGCAGAACATTCCGGTGACCGGCGCGGTGGTGGTTACCACGCCGCAGGATATCGCGCTGATCGACGCCAAAAAAGGCATCGTGATGTTCGAGAAAGTGGAAGTGCCGGTGCTGGGTATCGTGGAGAACATGAGCATGCACATCTGCAGCAACTGCGGTCACCACGAGCCGATTTTCGGCACCGGTGGCGCAGAAAAACTGGCGGAGAAGTATCACACCCAACTGCTGGGTCAGATGCCGCTGCACATTACCCTGCGCGAAGATCTGGATGGCAGCCAGCCGACGGTGGTCAGCCGCCCGGACAGCGAATTTGCGGAGATGTATCGCCAGCTTGCGGGTCGCGTTGCCGCGCAGCTTTACTGGCAGGGCGAAGTGATCCCGGGCGAAATCGCTTTCCGCGCGGTGTAAGCCTTAGCTGCCGCTGGTGCGTGACTCCAGCGGCAGGTGCATCAACACGTACTGGCCCTGTTCACCCTCTCCCAGCGCTTCGCGCTGCCAGCCGTGCTGCTGATAAAACTGCAGCGCCGCTTCGTTCTGTAGCAGACATTTCAGCGCGCCGGTGGAGGTAAAACGCTGCTGCACCGCGTTCAGCAGTGCACTGCCGACGCCCTGGCCCTGAAAGGCCGGATCAACATACAAACTGTGCAAAAAATTATCGTTGTCCATTACGCCAGCAAAGCCTGCGCGGTGGCCATCGATCTCCGCCACCAGTACCGTTTCACCGGGAATAATCGCGTCGAAATCTTCCAGCTGCCAGTCGTCGCCGGCCAGCCATGTCCAGTTATGACGGCGCGCCGCGAGATACAGCGTGCGTAAGAAAGGGCGGTCGGCTTCTTCAAAAAGACGAATTTTCACTTCCAGACTCCATGACGAGTAAGCGGGCACGTTTTGTAGCGGCGTTGTGCACGCAGTTGAATCGTGCAGCAAAGATGATTGAATGTTTATAAAAAAATAGCAGTTGCCGCGCGTAAAGATAAAGCCTGTTAACTCTGCAGCTTTTCTGTGTAGAATGCCGCGGCAAGCCGCATCAAATCTGGCGTCGGCACTTTGATAGCTTTTGATTATCTGATTGATAACGTCTGCATATTAGAAGTTGGCCCGAAAATTATGTAGCCTGCATCACATCTTTTTAACGGAGGTCACCCATGTCTTTGATTAATACCAAAATCAAACCTTTCAAAAACCAGGCGTTCAAAAACGGTGAGTTCATCGAAGTAACCGAGAAAGATACCGAAGGCCGCTGGAGCGTCTTCTTCTTCTACCCGGCTGACTTCACCTTCGTTTGCCCGACTGAACTGGGCGACGTGGCTGACCATTACGACGAACTGCAGAAGCTGGGCGTAGACGTTTACTCTGTCTCTACCGATACCCACTTCACCCACAAAGCGTGGCACAGCAGCTCTGAAACCATCGCGAAAATCAAATACGCGATGATCGGCGACCCGACTGGCGCCCTGACCCGTAACTTCGAAAACATGCGTGAAGATGAAGGCCTGGCTGACCGCGCCACCTTCGTTGTTGACCCGCAGGGCATTATCCAGGCTATCGAAGTTACCGCTGAAGGTATCGGCCGTGATGCGTCTGACCTGCTGCGTAAAGTGAAAGCGGCTCAGTATGTGGCTTCTCACCCAGGCGAAGTTTGCCCGGCTAAATGGAAAGAAGGCGAAGCAACGCTGGCTCCATCTCTGGACCTGGTCGGCAAGATCTAAGTCTGTAAAGCCTGGCGGCGCTGCGCTTGCACAGGCCTATAGTTTTGTGGGGGGGGTAAAAGAGGTGCCCCCCCGAATAAAGGGGGCGTAGCCTGGGCGCCCTTGTGATCTTTCTTCCATCGGGTGCAGTTGCATTGGCCGCCCGATGAGGGTTGTGTGGTCTTCAGCGAGGGGAACGAACAATGCTCGACACCAATATGAAAACCCAGCTCAAGGCCTACCTTGAGAAACTGACTAAACCCGTTGAGCTGATTGCCACGCTGGACGACAGCGCGAAATCGGCAGAGATCAAAGAACTGCTGGCTGAGATCGCCTGAGACTGTCAGACAAAGTCACCTTCAAAGAAGACAACCGCTCAACCGGTCCGTAAGCCCTCATTCCTGATTACCAACCCAGGCCAGCCACAGCGGGCCCGCGCTTTGCCGGTTCGCCGCTGGGCCACGAATTTACCTCGCTGGTGCTGGCACTGCTGTGGACCGGTGGTCATCCGTCGAAAGAGGCGCAGGCGCTGCTGGAGCAGATCCGCGATCTCGACGGCGATTTTGAGTTCGAAACCTATTACTCGCTCTCCTGCCACAACTGCCCGGACGTGGTGCAGGCGCTGAACCTGATGGCGGTGCTCAACCCGCGCATCAAGCACACGGCGATTGACGGCGGTACCTTCCAGAATGAAATCACCGATCGCAACGTGATGGGCGTTCCGGCGGTGTACCTGAACGGTAAAGAGTTCGGCCAGGGGCGCATGACGCTGACGGAAATCGTCGCCAAAGTGGATACCGGCGCCGAAAAACGTGCGGCGGAAGAGCTGAACAAACGCGATGCCTACGACGTGCTGATCGTCGGCTCCGGCCCGGCGGGCGCGGCGGCGGCGGTCTACTCCGCGCGTAAAGGGATCCGTACCGGCCTGATGGGCGAGCGCTTCGGTGGCCAGGTGCTGGATACCGTGGACATCGAAAACTACATCTCCGTGCCGAAAACCGAAGGCCAGAAGCTGGCCGGCGCGCTGAAAGCGCACGTCGGCGACTACGACGTGGACGTGATCGACAGCCAGAGCGCCAGCAAGCTGGTTCCGGCGGCGGTTGAGGGCGGGTTGCACCAGATTGAAACCGCGTCCGGCGCGGTGCTGAAAGCACGCAGCATCATCATTGCCACCGGCGCGAAATGGCGCAACATGAACGTGCCGGGTGAAGATCAGTATCGCACCAAAGGCGTGACCTACTGCCCGCACTGCGACGGCCCGCTGTTCAAAGGCAAGCGCGTGGCGGTGATCGGCGGCGGTAACTCCGGCGTGGAAGCGGCTATCGACCTGGCGGGGATTGTTGAGCACGTGACCCTGCTGGAGTTGCGCGCAGCGAAATGAACGCCGACCAGGTGCTGCAGGATAAAGTTCGCAGCCTGAAAAACGTCGACATCATACTGAACGCGCAGACCACCGAAGTGAAGGGCGACGGCAGCAAGGTGACCGGCCTGGAATACCGCGACCGCGTGGCCGGACGTGCACAGCGTACAGCTGTAGGGATCTTCGTGCAGATTGGTCTGCTGCCAAACACCACCTGGCTGGAAGGCGCGATTGAGCGCAACCGCATGGGCGAAATCATCATCGATGCCAAATGTGAAACCAGCGTGAAGGGCGTGTTTGCGGCGGGCGACTGCACCACGGTGCCGTACAAACAGATCATCATCGCCACCGGTGAAGGGGCGAAGGCGTCTCTGAGCGCGTTTGACTACCTGATCCGCACCAAACCGGCTGAATAAGTTTTGCGATAGCCACGCAAGCGCCCTGCAACCTGTGTTGCGGGGCTTTTTTTTAACCCAGCCAGCGACGCGCCTGTTCATCGCTGATATCGCGATAATAAATTTTATGGATGCGCTCGCCGCAGCGTTTGCATTCGGCTTCGAGGTACGTGGAGTACCGGTAACGGCCGCCGGGGGCAACGGCGCCTTGACGGGAAATGGTGATATTGTGCCAGTGGTGCGCGTGCGGAAGAAAACTGAATAAAGTCATTAGCGATTCCGGGTGAAGGTGAAACAGCGGTCTTCAAATCCGGAAGGGAATTAGGCCGTGTTACGCCGCCGGCCGGTTTGATATTAATCAAGTTGCGCGCTTTCTCCTGTTTATTTCCCGCATACTGCCCCGGCAGATTAAATTAACTATCCTGATGAATTTTAGGGCTTTTGGAAAAATTGATCTCCGTCGATTTGTTTATATTTTCCTGATGATCAAAAAATCATGAAAATTGATGGCGCACGTATTTTTGCTCATCGTTGTCCGGCAAAAAAAGCGCACCCGCCGCAGGATTTACAACTTTAAGCTGACCCTTTATGCTGTGAAGGCACGTCTGACACGGACGTGCATGACTCGGGGTGCCCTTCTTTGTGAAGGCTGAGAAATACCCGTAATACCTGATCTGGATAATGCCAGCGTAGGGAAGTCAGATGCCTGTCGCGCATTCGCCTTCCTGATTGCCGGTTGGGAGCCTTATGACACAGCCTGACCCTCTTTCCCCGGCGCAACTCGCGCACTCTCTGCAACTGCTGCGGCAGCATTCCCCGCTGGTTCACTGTATGACCAACGATGTGGTGCAAACCTTTACCGCCAACGTGCTGCTGGCGCTTGGCGCTTCGCCGGCGATGGTGATTGATGGCGAAGAGGCGGCGCAGTTCAGTGCCGGGATTGCCGATGCGCTGCTGATTAACGTCGGTACCTTAACCCGCGAGCGCCGCGATGCGATGCTGGCGGCGGTGCCGAAGGCCGCCAATCAGGCCGGCAAGCCCTGGACGCTCGATCCGGTGGCGGTCGGCGCGCTCACCTTCCGTACGGAATTCTGCCAGCAACTGCTGACCCTGCAACCGGCGGCCATTCGCGGCAACGCCTCTGAAATTCTGGCACTGGCGGGAGTGAGCGCAGGCGGGCGCGGCGTGGATAGCGTGCATCAGGCCGATGCCGCACTGACCGCCGCGCAGCAGCTGGCGCAACGCTGCACGACTGTGGTGGCGGTTACCGGCGAAGTGGATTACGTCACCGATGGCCGCCAGACGCTGGCAATTCCCGGGGGCAGCCCGCTGATGACGCGGGTGGTCGGCACCGGTTGCGCGCTATCCGCCGTCGTGGCGGCGTGCTGCGCCCTGCCGGGCGATCGCCTGGACAACGTGGCGGCCGCCTGCCGCGTGATGTCCGGACTGGCGGGAGAGCAGGCCGCGCGCGGCGTGGCAGGGCCCGGCAGCTTCGTCGCCGCTTTTCTCGATGCGCTGTGGACGCTGGAGGTGGCGGCATGAAACGCATCAATGCATTGACCATCGCCGGCACCGATCCCAGCGGCGGCGCGGGTATCCAGGCCGATCTGAAGGCCTTCTCGGCGCTCGGCGCGTACGGCTCCTCGGTGATCACCGCGCTGGTGGCGCAGAACACCCGCGGCGTGCAGTCGGTGTACCGCATCGAACCGGCTTTTGTCGCCGCGCAGCTCGACTCGGTGCTCAGCGACGTGCGCATCGACACCGCCAAAATCGGCATGCTGGCGGAGACGGAGATCGTTGAGGCGGTGGCCGAGCGGCTGAAACGCGCCAGCCTGCCGTTTGTGGTGCTGGATACGGTGATGCTGGCCAAAAGCGGCGATCCGCTGCTGTCGCCCGATGCGGTAGCCAGCATTCGTGAACGGCTGCTGCCGCAGGTGTCGCTGATCACGCCCAATCTGCCGGAAGCCGCGGCGCTGCTGGGTTGCCGCATGGCGCAGGACGAGGCGAGTATGCTGCAGCAGGGGCGATGCGCTGCTGGCACTGGGCTGCGAGGCGGTGCTGATGAAGGGCGGTCATCTCGATGACGCCGAAAGCCCGGACTGGCTCTTCACCCGTGATGGCGCGCCAGCGCTTTACCGCACCGCGCGTGGACACCCGACATACCCACGGCACCGGCTGCACGCTCTCGGCCGCGCTGGCGGCGCTGCGCCCGCGCCATGCGGACTGGGCGGCCACGGTCGCGGAGGCCAAGCCTTGGCTGCGGCAGGCGCTGCTGCAGGCCGATTCGCTGGAGGTCGGGCACGGCATCGGGCCGGTGCATCATTTCCATCAGTGGTGGTAGGGCGTAACGCCAGATTGCCGTTTTTTCACTGCGTATCCGTCTGAAAAATGGAGTCAGCAATTTGCCAGTACCTGGCGCGTTTCGGTCCAGGCTGTGGGGGCGAATCGGCAGGTGCCGGTTTCCTTTTCGCGAAGCCATTTATCGGGAGCAGAACTATGACGGATATTGTGCAGTTACTGGGCAAAGACGCCGACACGCTTCTTCAACACCGCTGTATGACCATTCCCGCTGACAGCCTTTATTTGCCGGGCGCGGATTATGTCGATCGCGTGATGATCGATAACAACCGTCCGCCTGCGGTACTGCGTAATATGCAGACGCTCTACAACACCGGCCGGCTGGCGGGAACCGGCTATCTGTCGATTCTGCCGGTGGACCAGGGCGTTGAGCACTCGGCGGGCGCCTCGTTCGCCGCCAATCCGCTCTATTTCGATCCGAAGAATATCGTCGAGCTGGCGATTGAAGCCGGCTGTAACTGTGTGGCCTCTACCTACGGCGTGCTGGCCTCTGTATCCCGCCGCTACGCGCACCGCATTCCGTTCCTGGTCAAACTCAACCACAACGAAACCCTGAGCTACCCCACGCAGTATGACCAGACGCTGTACGCCAGCGTTGAGCAGGCGTTCAATATGGGCGCGGTGGCGGTCGGCGCCACCATCTATTTTGGTTCTGAGCAGTCCCGTCGCCAGATTGAAGAGATCTCTGCGGCCTTTGAGCGCGCGCATGAGCTGGGCATGGTGACCGTGCTGTGGGCCTATCTGCGCAACTCGGCTTTCAAGAAGGATGGCGTGGATTACCACGTTCCAGCGCCGATTTGACCGGCCAGGCGAACCACCTGGCGGCCACCATCGGCGCCGACATCGTGAAGCAGAAAATGGCGGAGAATAACGGCGGCTATAACGCGGTGAACTTCGGCTATACCGATGATCGCGTCTACAGCAAGCTGACCAGCGATAACCCGATCGATCTGGTGCGCTACCAGCTGGCCAACTGCTACATGGGCCGCGCCGGGCTGATTAACTCCGGCGGCGCTGCGCCGGTGGAGACCGATCTGGCAGAGTCGGTGCGTACGGCGGTGATCAACAAACGCGCCGGCGGCATGGGGCTGATCCTGGGGCGCAAGGCGTTTAAGAAATCGATGAAAGACGGCGTGGCGCTGATTAATGCGGTGCAGGATGTCTATCTGGCGAAGGATGTGACGATTGCCTGATGGTGTGAGGTGCGTTTTTTTCACCCTCACCCTAACCCTCTCCCGCAGGCGGGAGAGGGGACTGTTTTGTGCGGTTTTTTTATGCGTTAATTCTCTGACAGCTTACTGAAACAGCTCCCTCTCCCGGTGGGAGAGGGTCGGGGTGAGGGCATCAAACCGCACCGCATCACACCCCACCGCAAGCTCACCGAACAACACTACGGCCCTTCAAACCATTCGCTGTTGCGCTCGGCAATCGGCGTGATGGTCAGAATCATCTCCTGCAGATGTCGCCGCATCGCCTTCTCCGCCGCATCGGCATCCTTCGCTTTCAGCGCGGCAAAAATCTCTTCGTGCTGCTGAATCAGGCTCTCCGGCGGCGACACTTCGCTCAGCGTCAGAAAGCGCACGCGGTCCATCGTCGCTTTAATGTTCTCCACCGTCTCCCACGCCAGCAGGCAGTCAATGCCTTCGGCAATCAACCGGTGAAACTCATCGTCGAGCGCCAGAAACGCCTGGCTGTCGTGGCGTTCCGCTGCCAGTCGCTGCAGCTGCAGATTGTGTTCCAGCGCCATCAGTCCGGTGGCAGCGATCTCCAGCGCGGCGCGACGAACCACGGCGATCTCCACCGCTTCACGGATGAAACGGCCATCGGCGACGCGCTGAGCGGAGATTTTGCGCACGAAGGTGCCGCGCTGCGGCAGAACCTGCACCAGGCCGGCTTCCGCCAGTTTGATAAAGGCTTCCCGCACCGGCTGCCGCGACACGTTGAAGCGCGCCGACACTTCTTTCTCCGACAGCAGCGAGCCCGGATGGATCACGCAGGTCACGATATCCTTCCGCAGATAGCGATAAATCTGCTGATTTACCGGTTCGCTGGTGGTTATGGTATAGGCAATCGACATGCAGCAATATCCGTATTACGGCTGGCCGCCGCCAGCCCGATGAGAAAGCGTCAGTCTAATCAGCACGCTGCGTCTGCGCTACACATTTGTGCAGGCGGCTTAGCCTTCTGTGACCAGCGCCTGCACCGTGGCGCGTGCACCGGTAAGCCGCAGCTGCTGATACAGCTCAGTAAGCCGCGTAACAAACACCGTGTGATAACGTAAGTCGTCGCCGAACACCGCCTGCAGGCGCAATAAGGCCTCAACGCGCTGCGGGCCATCCTCGCTATTGGCAACAATGCTGGCCAGCTGCGCGCTGAGCGGATCGCGAATGTCAATCGCCGTGCCCTGCTCATCGCGGCCGCCGACATAGCGCATCCAGCCGGCCACGCCCAGCAGCAGGTAATCGAACAGGCCGTCCCGTTACGCCAGATGCCAGCGCATCGCATCCAGCAGGCGCTGCGGCAGCTTCTGCGTGCCGTCCATGGCGATTTGCTCGGTGCGATGTTTCAGCGCGCGGTTTGCGTAACGGGCGATCAGCGAGTCGGCATAGGCGACCAAATCAACATCCTGCGTGCGCAGCGTGGGTGCCTGTTCCTCCAGCATCAGGCGACGCGCGCCGCCGGACGAAAATTCGCATCCTCCATGCAGTCGCTGATGTGCTGATACCCGGCCAGATAGCCGAGATAGGCCAGGAACGAGTGGCTACCGTTGAGCATGCGCAGCTTCATCTCCTCAAACGGCAGCACGTCGCGCACCAGTTCGGCGCCGACCTTTTCCCACGCCGGGCGGCCCCTGACGAAAGTTATCTTCAATCACCCACTGGCAGAAAGGTTCGGCTTCCACCGCCACCGGATCGCGACTGCCCAGCCGCGCTTCCAGCGTCGCGAAAGCCTCATCGGTCATCGCCGGCACGATGCGATCCACCATGGTTGAGGGGAAGGCGAGGTGGGTCTGACGCATCCAGTCCGCCAGCGCCGGATGCTGCGACGCTGCGCCAGCTGGGGTAGCACATTGCGCGTGACGTGGCCGTTCTCCGGCATGTTGTCGCAGGACATCACGCTGAACGGCGGCAGCCCGCGCTCACGGCGACGGCGTCAAGCGCCGCCAGGAGCAGCCCCGGCGCCGACTGTGGCTGTGCCGGATGGGCGATATCATGCGCGATTGCCGGGTGTTCCGTCATCAGCTGGCCGCTGGCAGGGTGGTAACAGTAGCCTTTTTCCGTGATGGTCAGCGAGACGATGGCGATCTCAGGCTGCGTCAGGGCCGCCAGCACCGCCGCCAGCCCGTCGGTTTGCAGGTGCAGCGCCTGGCGCACCACGCCGATGACCCGGCCCCGCCAGCCGTCGTCGTCCATCTCCGCCACCGAGAACAGCAGATCCTGTTGCCGTAGGTCGGCGATCTTTTGCCGCCACTGTTGGATGCTCACTTCGCAGTAGCCCCAGTCGCTGCCGTGCTCGCTGGCCAGCCTGTCGGCGTACATCGCCTGGTGCGCGCGGTGAAACGCGCCGAAGCCGATATGCACCATGCGGGGTTTCACGCTGGCTGCGGTCGTAACGGGGGCGCTGTACGTCAGCGGGAAGGCGATCGGGTTGTAAAGTCCATGCATAATGTCCCTTGAGAGGTAGCAAACGGGGCGCGCGGCGCCCCGGCAGAGTCATTCGATTAAACGGAAACCGGTTTGTCGCTGGCCGTTGCGCGCGGCGCCTTGATCACCAGCAGCACCAGCAGCGCGCCCAGGGCGGCGACGCCGCCCGCCAGCATAAAGGCGCTGTCGAATTTGCCGGTGTTCTGCACGATGTAGCCGGTGACGATCGGCCCGATGATGCCGGAGACGCTGCCGATCAAATGAATGAACCCGCTGGCGCCGCCGACCCGGGATTTATGCACCACGTCCTGGATGATCGCCCAGTAGAGGGCGCCGGTGATGTAAAGGAAGAAGATCGACACCGACATCAGCATCACCGCCGGCACCACGCTGCTGACGGTGCCTGCCAACGCCACACACACCGCCGCCGCCAGCAGGCTGGTGACCAACACGATTTTGCGCGACAGCAGCAATTTGCCGGTGATGTTGAAGATTTTGTCGGAAATATAGCCGCCGAGCGCCAGCCCGACGAAGCCGACGATCCACGGGATCATCGTGGTCAGGCTCATCTCCTTGATGTTCAGGTTGTGCGCCTGCACCAGATACGAGGGGAACCAGCTCAGGAAGAAGAACAGAATGTAGTTGTAGCAGAAGAAGGCGAAGGCGGTGACCAGAATGATCGGCTGCTTCAGGTAGTAACCCAGCCCGTGCGCGGCGTCGCTCAGCGCGCTTTCCTCGCCGAGGTTTTCCTGTTTCAACCGCGCGATCAGCACCCGTTCTTCGGCGCTGATGCGCGGCTTTTCGCCGGGTTATCCGCCACCACGAAGAACCACACCAACATCCAGACGATGCCGATGGCGCAGATGATCATAAACGCCGGCCGCCAGCCGAACGCCAGCGCCAGATAGCCGACGATCGGCCCGGCCACCGCGCCGCCCAACGGCGAACCGGCGCTGAGCAAGCCCATGGCGGTCGCCGCCTGTTTCTTCGGGAACCAGCCGTTGATCATCTTGTTGGCCGAGGCGCAGATCGGCCCTTCGGCCATGCCGAACAGGACGCGCAGGATCAGCATCGAGTAAAAACCGGTGGCGATCGCCGTCATGCCGCAGAAGAGGGACCACAGACCGACCGCCACGCCCAGCACCAGCGTCGGGCCGAAACGGTCGACCGCCAGCCCGCCGACGAAGTTGAAGATGGCGTAGCCGAAGAAGAAGCTGCCGAAGATCAGGCCGAACTGTTCGGCGTTCAGCATCAGATCCTGTTCGATCATCGGCACGGTGATCGACAGCGCAACACGATCGAGGTAGTTGATCATGTAGACCAGGAACAGCAGCAGTACGAGGGTCCAGCGTAGATTCTTCAGCATAGAAACTCCGTTTCCCTGTTCTTCTTCAGGCTGCAGCATCACGGGGAGATGACCTTGATGACCGCGGCGCTGCGCCTAATTTATGCAGGGGATTATTGTTGTGGCCGGCGGGTACGCACCGGCGTCAGGGACATCTGGTGTGGCGCCTCACTCAATCCATTTGCAGGATCACTTTGCAGCAGGTGCGCGGGTCTTGTTCAAACAGCGTCATGGCGCGCTCGATCTGCGCCAGCGGGAAATAGTGGGTGACCAGTTTCTCCGGCTGGATCAGCCCCTGTTCCAGCCACGCAATCACCTGCGGGAAGCGGTTGCTGTTCAGGCGCGAGGTAAACAGCGACAGCTCTTTGCTGGTCAACGCTCTGCTGGGTCAGGCTGCACGGCTCAGCAGAAAACCCGAGCAGGCCGATGCGCGCCGCCGGCGAGGCCAGCGCAGCCGCTTCCGCGAGGATCGCGGGATGGCAGGCGGCATCGACGATCAGCGTCGGCTGAACGCCTTCCAGCTGCGCCGCCAGCGGGATCTCGCTGTTGTTGAACAGGCGATCGGCACCGTTTTGCTGCGCCAGCGCCAGCCGCTCCGGCGAGGCGATCGACCACCAGCACCTGCTGTACGCCGTACACGCCTTTCAGCACCTGGATGACGGTCAGCCCCATCGGCCCGGCACCGTAGATCAGCGCCACATCCTGTGGCTGCGGTTTGAGGAACGCCGTGATGTTGGCGGCAATGGTGAAGGGCTCAACCAGGCTGGCGAGTTGGTCGGGAATGCTCGCCGGCAGGCGATGGGCATTTTTGGCTGGCGCCACGCAGGCATACTCGCTGAAGCCGCCGTCGCGGTGGACGCCAATCACCTGCAGCGAGGTGCAGACGTTGGGCCGGCCGACCGAACAGGGATAGCAGTGGCCGCAGCTCACCACCGGATCTACCGCCACGCGCTCGCCCAGCCGCGCTGGCATCAACGCCCTGTCCCACCGCGTCAATCACGCCGAAGAACTCGTGGCCGATGACGCGCGGATAGCGGGCAAATGGATTGTGACCGTGCCAGATGTGCACATCAGAGCCACAGATGCTGGCAAATTTCACTTTTACCCGTACTTCATCAGTGGCGGGCTGTGGCAGCGCGCGCTCGGCCAGCAGCAGTTTACCCGGTTGTTCAATCACCACACTTTTCATCATTCACTCCTGGCTGGTGGCCTGAAGGCGCGGCACACCAGTAATAACGCGACAGTAATGACGAAAAAATACGCGCAATAATACTACCATACAAGTTGCTGTTGCAGAGTTGTGAACGCAATCACAGAGCGGATGGGGCAGTTGGAAAGAGAAGTTTCAGAATGGCGTTGCGGTGCGCATCACTGCGCACCCTGTAAGGTCATTAGCCAGTTTGCAGGCTCGCCATTTATGGCAACCGGGAAAAACGCAGCAAAATGACAGGCCTGCTGCGATCGACGGCACGCTCGCCGCGCAACATCACGGCTGCCGTAACGTTACCGCGCTGAGCGTGCGCCACAATAGCTCTTTATCCTGCGATGACACGTTGCGCTGCTGAATGTCGCGCATAAATTCGGCCTTCTGTGGTGCCTGCAGCGTCGCGCCCTGTTTCAACTGCGCGGCAAGCTGCGTCAGAATCGCGTCGCTGTAATGACCAATGCTTTTGCGCACCTCATCCAGCGGACGCGGCTGCCAGTGCGGCTCCGGCGTCGCCAGCCAGTCGGCGCGATAGCGATACTGCACCGCTTTCGCCACGTCCATCTGTGCCTGAATAAACGGCTGCACCGTGGCATCGTCCAGACCCAGCTCACGCGCTTCCGCCAGGGCTTTGTCCAGCACCTTGCGCTCCTGACCCAAATCTTCAATCGGCTGATGATGCTGCGCTTTATAACCCGCCACATCCTTCATGTAAGACAAACGCGTGTTAATAAGCTGGCCCGGCGAAGGACTGCTGAGTTCTGCCGCGGCGGCGGAACAGCTGCAAATCAGCAGCGCTAACGTGGCCGATCGTAACTGCATTTCCATACTGATGCTCCCAATGTTCAACCCAGGCGCTGGATCTGCGCGAGGCTCAGGCTAAGACAAAATAATGACATGACAAAGTACAGGGTGAAAAATTATCTTGTTTTTTAATCTACCAACTAGTAGGTTTGTTTTCCAGCGCCTTTTGCCGCAATGTTATTGCGCTTTGGGTTGAATGATTTCTGGCACAGGGCTGCCGCTGAGGCAGCGCTTATCATCAAAAGGAACACTCCATGACGGTCTTATCACATTACAAACGCCTTTCACTGCTGATTGCCGGTTCACTGCTGGCCGGCGCCACGCTGTCGCCGGCGATGGCGGCAGAGATGGCAGGGCAAAAAGTGCAGGTACGTGGCGTTGTTGAATCGGTAAACGGGCAGCAGCTCACTATCAAGTCACGCGAAGGATCGGAGGTCAGCGTGGCCATGAAGCCAGGCGCGATGGTGTCTGCGGTGGCGAAGGCCAGCATCAGCGACATTAAAAAGGGCGATTACGTGGGCATAGCCTCACTGCCGAAAGCGGGCGGCGGAGATGGCGCGCTCGAAGTGCTGATTTTCCCGGCGCAGCTGAAAGGCGCAGGCGAGGGCAACTTCAGCTGGGATCTGAAGCCGGGCAGCTCAATGACCAACGCCACAGTCGCCAATAGCGTCACCTCGGTGGACAACAGCGAAGTGACGGTGAGCTATCACGGCCATCAGAAAAAAATTGCTATTCCGGCCGGTACGCCGGTGGTGACGCTGGCGGCGGCCACCCCGGATGACCTGAAACCCGGCACCACGGTGTTTGTTCCTGCCGAGAAGGGCGCCGACGGTAAGCTCACCGCAGGCAATGTCATTGTCGGCAAAAACGGCGTAGTGCCGCCGATGTAATCCGGCTCCAGCCAGGCCTCGCCTGGCTGGTAAGGGGCTTGATGATGCAACAGCCTTCACCTTCCCGCAGTAAAACGCTAATCCGTCGTCATTCGCTGCTGGTGCGCGTGACGCACTGGGTCAACGCCCTGTGTTTTGCCGTACTGCTGATGAGCGGATTGCAAATCTTTAATGCGCATCCACGTCTGTATGTCGGCCTGTATGGCGCGGACCATGAGCAGCCGGTGTTTGAAATCGGCAATCGTCAGCAGCAGGGATTTGTCCGGCTCGGCTCGCTGCAACTGAATACCACCGGCGTGCTCGGTGTCTCGAAGCTGGAGGGCACGCTGACGGCGCGCGCGTTCCCCGGCTGGATGACGCTGCCGTCGTGGCAGGATTTGGGAGCCGGTCGCCACTGGCACTTCTTTTTTGCCTGGCTGCTGCTGTTCAACGGCGTGATTTATCTGCTGCACGGTTTCTGGCACCGGCACTTTCGCCGCGATCTGTTGCCCGACCGTCAGCAACTGGGCGCCCGTCATTTGTGGCGGGAGATTTGCGACCACGCCCGGCTGCGCTTCGCCCGCGGTGAAGCGGCGCGGCGCTATAACGCGCTGCAGAAACTCAGCTATCTGCTGGTGATCTTCATACTGCTGCCGCTGATGCTGCTCAGTGGATTAACCCTGTCGCCAGCGCTGGATGCGGCACTGCCGTTTTTACCCGATCTGTTTGGCGGCCGTCCGACGGCGCGCACGGTGCACTTTGTCACCGCCACGCTGCTGGTGCTGTTTGTGCTGGTGCATGTGGTGATGGTGCTGGTGTCAGGCGTGTTCAATAACCTGCGTTCGATGATCACCGGCCGTTACGCGATCGACAAAGAGGATACCCCATCATGAAAATCGAGCTGTCGCGTCGCCGCCTGCTGCTGGGCGCGCTGTCCGGCGCCGGCGCGGCGCTGCTGAGCGGTTGCGATCAACTGACGCAAAACGACACGGTCAGCGGCTGGCTCAATCAGACCGGGCGGCTGACGCGTGCCAGCCAGCGCCTGCTGGGCGGCCAGCGGCTGGCACCGGAGTTCAGCGAGGCCGATATTTCGCCGCTGTTCCGCGCCAACGGCACGCAAATGCCCGACTCCGACGAATATGCGCGTTTGCTGGCGAACGGGTTTGCCGACTGGCGGCTGCGCGTTACCGGGCTGGTGCAGCAGCCGCTGAGTTTATCGCTCAGCGATCTGCAGCGGTTTCCCAGTCGCACGCAAATCACCCGTCACGACTGCGTGGAGGGCTGGAGCGCGATTGGCAAATGGCAGGGCGTACCGCTCGGACTGGTGCTGGATGCAGCGCGCCTGCGGCCAGGTGCCCGCTACGTGGTGTTCCTGTGTGCCGACGAGCTGGAGCAGACGCTGGACGGCAGCGGGCGCTACTACGAAAGTATCGATCTGCAGGATGCGTGGCATCCGCAAACGCTGCTGGCCTACCGTATGAACGATCAGCCGCTGCCGGTCGCGCACGGTGCGCCGCTGCGTCTCAGGGTCGAGCGCCAGCTCGGTTACAAGCACGCCAAGTATCTGATGGAAATTAAAGTGGTGGATTCGTTTGCCCAGCTGTGGGGCGGACGCGGCGGCTACTGGGAAGATCGCGGTTACGAGTGGTATGGCGGTATCTGAACGTCAGAACGCAGAAAAGCAAAAAGCCTGCTTTAAAAGCAGGCTTTTCTAAATTTGGCTCCTCTGACTGGACTCGAACCAGTGACATACGGATTAACAGTCCGCCGTTCTACCGACTGAACTACAGAGGAATCGTGTGAACGGGGCGCATATTATCGGGCAGGCTGTGGCTTGTCAAAGCTCTTTTTCACAATTTTTTCTGACTGCTGAATAAAGCGTCAATTGCCCGACGCGGGTCCGCACGATGGCGCGAATTAGCGCCAGCACTGCGCCTGATTGTGAGAGATGTCACCAATGCTATGCAAAATTACATTCTGATTTGTCGCTTCTGTCAGATACCTCGCATGTATGATCACAGATATTTCATTTCGCCGTTGTCGCCGCCCAAAACGAAACATATATTCCGGGAAACTCATCCCCGTGAACCGCAGGTGCAGCATGAACAAAGTCAGAATCGGTATGATTGGCAGTGGATATATTGGGCGTTGTCACGCGATTGCCTATGCGCAGGCACCCACGGTGTTCGCCCTGAAGGGTGAGATTGTGCGCGAGATGCTGGCAGAGGTGAATCCGGCGCTGGCGGCGCAGCAGGCGGCGACGTTTGGCTTTGCCCGTTCGACGGGCGACTGGCGCGAGCTGGTGCGCGATCCGCCCATCGACGTGGTCGATATCTGCGCGCCCAATTTCCTGCACAAAGAGATGGCGCTGGAGGCGATCCGCCACGGCAAGCACGTCTACTCCGAAAAGCCACTGTCGCTCTCGGTGGCCGATGCCGAAGAGATGGTGCAGGCGGCAGAGCAGGCGGGAGTGAAAACCCTGGTGGGCTTTAACTACATGAAAAACCCCACCAGCGCAGCTGGCACGGGAGATTATCGCCCGCGGTGAGATCGGCGAAGTGGTGCACTTTTACGGCACCCACAACGAAGATTACCTGGCGCGCGCGGAGACGCCGCTCGACTGGCACTGCCAGAAAGCGCTGGCCGGTCTCGGCGCGCTGGGCGATCTGGCGGCGCATATCGTCAACATGGCGCACTATCTGGTCGGTGATATTGATGAGGTGAGCGGTGACATGATGACGGTGATCAAACAGCGACCAGATCCGAAGGCGCCGTCACGTCTGCTGCCGGTGGAAAATGAAGATCAGGCCAGCGCGCTGCTGCGCTTTAAAAATGGTGCGCAGGGCGTGATTGAAACCTCGCGTATCGCCTGCGGCAGCAAGATGGGGCTGACTTATGTGGTGACCGGCACCAAAGGCACGCTGCGCTACACGCAGGAGCGCATGGCGGAGCTGGAACTGTATCTGCACGACGATCCGGCCGGTCGCCAGGGCTTTAAAACCATTCTCACCGGTCCGGCGCACCCCGATTACGCCAGCTTCTGCGTCTCGGCCGGTCACGGCATCGGTTTTAACGATCAGAAAACGGTCGAGATTCGCGATCTGATTAACGGCATCGCCGCCGGCGATCGCATGTGGCCGGATTTTGCCGAAGGGCTGCAGGTGCAGAAGGTGCTGGAAGCGGTGGCGATTTCCGCCGTGGAGCGCCGCTGGATGAAGGTGTGATGCAGAGCGTCAGCCGCAGACGCACGTAACCGGTCGCCATCAATGGCGACCCTACACGGTGCGTGCAGGGATGGCGAGCCTCACAGGGTGCGCATTTATGCGCACCGGGATAATGCAGGAATTTTCCAATGATTACGCCAGCAACGCACACTGCGGTGGCAGGCGGCAGCTCAACGCACCGGGCTGCACCTCAATCACAAACTCGCTGCCGGACAGCGGCTCGCCGTCGAGGTTAAAGGTCATCTCATGCGGTGAACGGATGGTCAGCGACGTCAGCTGTGCCGCGACAATGTTCGGGTTTTCGTCGTCGCGCGTCAGCGAGTGCAGCAGCGTTGGCAGCAGCTCCTGGGCGGTTACGATGCTGAGATTGAGCTGTCCGTCATTGATCAGCGCTTCCGGACATAACCGCTGCCCGCCACCGGCCTGACGGCCATTGCCAATGCCAATCACCAGCGCGTCACCCTGCCAGTGAAAGCCCGGTCCGCTGATTTCGCAGCTGTCCGGCTTCAGCGCATCAACGCGCATCAGACCATGAATAAAATAGGAGACGCCGCCCAGCGCCGATTTCAGTTTCTCCGGCGTTTCGGTTGTGATGCGCGTGCCAAAACCGCCGGTCGCCATGTTGATGAAGTAACGGTCGCCGTTCACCCGCGCCAGATCGATGGCCGTGGCTTTGCCCAGTACCGCCAGCCGCAGTGCCGCTTCCATTTCTGCCGGGATACCGGCGCTGGTAGCAAAATCGTTGGCGGTGCCAAGCGGTAAAATCCCCAGCACCGGCCGCTGCGCTGACGGCAGGGCGGCCAGCGCGGTGGCAATCTCATTGATGGTGCCATCGCCGCCACCAGCCACCACGGTTTCCGCCTGCAGCTGCAGCGCTTCCTGCACGTAGCGGTCACCGTCGCCTTTTTCCCAGGTCACGCGCACCGCCAGGTTAAAGCCTTCGTCGCGCAGGGTATTCACGGCGGCACGCAACTCTTCATTGCCTGCGCCTTTTCCATTCAGAATCAGCAAAGTGAGGGGTTTATTTTGCATTATCGCTTCCCTGATGAGTAAGACAGAGCTGTGGTTATAGCATAGCTGCGGCGGGAACTTTATCGGCGAACGATGAAAAAAAGAAAACCCGCACGGGGGAGCCGGGCGGGTGAATGAGGTGGTTCCTGGTACTACCTGCTGTTTGTTGTTACTCTTTAGCAGCAGGCGCGATTCTAAAGCGCGGCGAAGCGGCGGTCTGTGATCCTGTTCTAACTTCGCCGTTTTCTTTTCATTTAGTGCGATTTTTACCGTGCGGATCGTAAGTGCTGTTACCGTCGGTAAAATTGCGCAGCAGCAGCGCATAGGCCAGATCGACCCCCTCCGGCACGCTGATCCAGACGGGATGCCCATCGCCCGGCGCCACCTCAATCGCTTCGCCTTTGCCGTTTTCCAGATGCTCCAGCGTGAAGTTCATGTTGCCCTGCGGGGTCATCAGCTCCAGGCTGTCGCCTTTGGTGAACTTGTTTTTCACCGCCACGGCCGCCAGCGCGCCGCGCTCGCCGGTGAAGTCGCCGACAAACTGCTGGCGCTCGGAAACGGAGTAGCCGTGCTCGTAGTTCTGGTAGTCGTCGTGGGTGTGGCGGCGCAGGAAGCCTTCGGTATAGCCGCGATGCGCCAGGCCTTCCAGGGTTTCCAGCAGGCTGGTATCGAACGGTTTGCCGGCGGCCGCATCGTCGATGGCTTTGCGGTAGACCTGCGCGGTGCGCGCCACAGTAGTAGTAGGATTTGGTGCGGCCCTCGATCTTCAGCGAGTGCACGCCCATCTGGGTCAGGCGCTCGACGTGCGCGATGGCGCGCAGATCTTTCGAGTTCATGATGTAGGTGCCGTGCTCGTCTTCAAAGGCGGTCATCAGCTCGCCGGGACGGTTGCGGCTTCTTCAATCATAAACACGCTGTCGGTCGGCGCGCCGATGCCCAGCGTAGGCTCGACGTTAGTCACCGGGATCGGCTCATGCTTGTGGACGATGTTGCCGATGTCGTCCTCTTTGCCTTCCTGGACGTTATATTCCCAGCGGCAGGCGTTGGTGCAGGTGCCCTGGTTGGGGTCGCGCTTGTTGATGTAGCCAGACAGCAGGCAGCGGCCGGAGTAGGCCATGCACAGCGCGCCGTGGACGAAGATTTCGATCTCCATGTCCGGCACCTGCTGGCGGATCTCTTCGATCTCTTCCAGCGACAGCTCGCGGGACAGGATCACGCGGGTCAGCCCCATCTGCTGCCAGAACTTCACCGTGGCCCAGTTCACCGCGTTAGCCTGCACCGACAGGTGGATATGCATCTGCGGGAAGGCTTCGCGAACCAGCATGATCAGGCCGGGATCGGACATGATCAGCGCATCCGGCCCCATGTCGACCACCGGCTTCAGGTCGCGGATGAAGGTTTTCAGCTTGGCGTTGTGCGGGGCGATGTTGACCACCACGTAGAAGTTCTTGCCCAGGGCGTGCGCCTCGTTGATGCCTTTGAGCTGCAGGTTCTCGTGGTTGAATTCGTTGTTGCGCACGCGCAGGCTGTAGCGCGGCTGGCCGGCGTAGACGGCGTCGGCGCCGTAGGCGAAGGCGTAACGCATATTTTTCAGCGTTCCCGCCGGGGAAAGGAGTTCCGGTTTAAACATGTTTGTTCTCGTTCTGATGACAGGTCAGATCCGCGTGCACGGATGGCACGTGCAGCGGAAGGGGCCGCGTCAGGGCGGGGATCCCTGCACTTTAAGGGCGGGCATTGTAGCGCTGCGGGGCGACTCGCCGATGTAAAGTTGACCTGGATCAATCTAAGCGGTTACAGCAGGCGGCCCGCATCCGCTTCCCAGCGATACCCCACGCCATACACCGCGCGAATAAACGACTGTTCGGCGTCCAGCGCCTCCAGCTTGCGGCGCAGGTTTTTGATGTGGCTGTCGATGGTGCGGTCGGTCACCACGCGGTAATCGTCATACAGGTGGTTCAGCAGCTGTTCGCGGGAGAAGACTTTGCCCGGCTCGTGGGAGAGGGTTTTCAGCAGGCGGAACTCCGCAGGCGTCAGGTCCAGCAGCTTGCTGCGCCAGCTCGCCTGAAAGCGGCTTTCGTCGACAATCAGCGGGCTTCGCGGAGGCCAGCCCTCCCGCGCGCTGCGTGCTGGCGGCCGTTGCAGGGCGGCGCAGAATGGTTTTCACGCGGGCCACCACTTCGCGCGGGCTGTAGGGTTTGCAGATGTAGTCGTCCGCGCCGATTTCCAGCCCCAGCAGGCGATCAATCTCTTCAATTTTGGCGGTCACCATGACGATCGGCACGTCGGAGAAGCGGCGAATTTCCCGGCACAGGGTCAGGCCGTCACGGCCCCGGGCAGCATCAGATCCAGCA
Source organism: Enterobacterales bacterium (assembly GCA_039593615.1). Classification (GTDB taxonomy): domain Bacteria; phylum Pseudomonadota; class Gammaproteobacteria; order Enterobacterales; family Enterobacteriaceae; genus Enterobacter. Next base: position 182,770 of record JBCNOY010000002.1, read on the forward strand.
GGATCAGGTCCGGCGGGGTCTGGCGCACGTACGGCAGCACCTGATCGCCGTGGCTGATCAGTGACGGGGCATAGCTGGCCGCCCGCAGATAGTCGATCAGCAGCTGCCCCAGCTTGGGCTCGTCTTCCACGAATCAAGAATGCCGCGGTCGTGTTTTCTCGTGCAATCGATAAAGCGTGTCATACTTCTCTCGATAAATCCCGTTCCAGAGGTAACTCTACTGTAATGCTAACCCCGCCAAAAGGCGAATGGGCGGCGCGGATCGTGCCATTATGCGCCTCGACGATGTTAACGCAAATCGCCAGCCCCAGGCCGGAACCGCCGCTGGCGCGGTTGCGCGAACCTTCGGTACGGTAGAAACGTTCAAACAGTTTTTCCAGCTGCGCGTCCTGCACGCCCGGTGCGCTGTCGGCAAACTGCAGCTGCCACTGCTCGCCGCTGAGCTGCATGCTGAGCTGCACCGTGCCGCCGCCGTCGGTGTAGCGCAGGCTGTTTTCCAGCAGGTTGTTGAACAGCTGCATCAGCCGGTCTTGATCGCCAAACACCACCGCTGCTGGCCTGCGCCGGTAGCATCAGGCTGAGCGTCAGGTTCCGGCTGCGAAAGCGTTCGCGAAAACGGCGCCGCTCACCACCTCCAGCACGTTACTGACGTCCACCGGCGCTTTCTGGTAGGCCAGCGCGCCCTCGTCGGACATCGACAGCTGGTGGAGATCGTCCACCAGCTTGGTGAGCGTGCCCCACCTCCGCCTGCAGGGAGGCCACCGATTCGGGCGTAAACTGGCGCACGCCGTCCTGAATGGCCTCCAGCTCGCCGCGCAGCACCGCCAGCGGCGTGCGCAGCTCGTGGGAGATATCGGCCATAAAGTCGCGGCGCATCTGCTGGTTTTTCTCCAGCGTGCTGGCCAGCTGGTTAAAGTCCTGCGCCAGCTTGCCCAGTTCGTCCTGGCTGCGGGTATCGACGCGGGTGGTGAAATCCCCGGCGGCCAGCTTGTGCGTGCCCTCCACCAGGCGTTTCACCGGGGCCAGCAGGCCGCGCGCCAGCGGGAAGGTGGCCAGCGCGGCCAGCAGCGTGGAGAGGGCGACAATCAGCCAGCTGGTGCGACGCTGCTGGCGGTCAAAGTTGATGTCGGTGTTGCGCGTCAGGCGCTCCACCGGGGAGGCGATCACCCAGCCAACGATCTTGGCGTTGTTCGGTGGTGACTATCGCCCGGCGGGTGCCTTCCGGCGGCACCGGCGCGCGCGGGCCAGCGGCCGCGCATATGGTTGTACTGCTGGTCGATCACCCAGAACTGGGTGCGCCAGCCGTGCGGCGGCATGCCCGGGCCGGGACGATCGTCGGCCGGTATCGTGCTCCAGCGAGCGCAGGATCTGGAAAATAAAGCGATCGTTGTTGCGCAGAAAACGCCAGTTGCCGTGCTGGGCGTACTGTTCACTCAGCGCATCGCTCAGTAGCTGCAAACGCTGCTCATTGCCATGCTTGATGTAATCAATAAAGCCGCGCTCAAAGCTGACCCGCACCGCCCAGTGCATGGTGATCAGCAGCAGCATGCAGGTGGCGAAAATCGCCAGAAACAGTTTGGCGCTGATGCCGAGTTTTACCGGCTGCTTCATCCTTTTCTCCTGCCTCTCAGGTCGACGTTCTTGCTGGTATCATCCGGCACGCGGGCGAAGATCAGAGCGGGCAGGGCGATAATGACCGCCATGCTGAGGTAGGTATACATAAAGACCTGATGCGCCACCGGCGTGTCGACGGCTGAGGTGGTGCTGGCCGTACATGCCGAGCAGCAGAGCCGGCAACGGTCACGCCGACGCTCATCGACAGCTGCATGACCATCGACAGCAGGCTGTTGCCGCTGCTGGCCAGATCGTCCGGCAGGTCTTTCAGCGTCAGGGTATTCATCGACGAGAAGCGCATGGAGTTGACCATCCCCTGGAAGAACAGCACCACCGGCAGCAGCTAGTACCAGCCCAGCAGCGCCACCACGGGAAACAGCAGGCTGACCAGCGCCAGCCCCAGCGTGGCGGCCACCAGCACGTGGCGATAGCCAAAGCGGTTCACCACCTGCACCACAATGCGCTTCATGCCCATGCTGCCGAGCACCATCGGGATCATCATCAGCCCGGCGTGGAACGGCGAAAAGCCCATGCCAATTTGCAGAAAAACCGGCGTCATAAACGGCAGCATGCCGCTGCCGATGCGCCCGGCGAAGCTGCCAGACAGGCCCAGACGGTAAGTGGGGTTTTTAAACAACTTCAGGCTGAACAGCGCCTTGTCGTTTCCTCTGGCGTGCCACAGATACCACAGTATGGCGGTAACACCCCCAGCGCGATCAGCAGCGCCCAGCGGCAGCGGCGAAAGGGCCGCCAGCCCTGCTTTGCCCGTCGAGCGCCAGCGTCAGCGTGGCCATGCCCGCCGCCAGCAGGATAAAGCCGAAGAAGTCAAAGCGCCGGGTCTGCATTTTGTAGTTCGGCATCAGCGTCAGGGTGGCGATGGCGCCGATGATGCCGACCGGAAGGTTGATCAGGAAGATCCAGTGCCAGGAGGCGTACTCCACCAGAATGCCGCCCAGCGCCGGGCCCAGCAGCGGCCCCACCTGGCCGGGCAGGGTGACAAAGGTCATCGCCGCCATGTACTGCTCGCGCGGCACAATCTTCATCACCGTCAGCCGCCCGACGGGCACCATCATCGCCCCGCCGATGCCCTGCAGCACGCGCGCCATCACCAGCTGGTCGAGGGTATTGGCCTGGGCGCAAAACAGCGAGCCGGTGGTAAACAGCACGATGGCGGTGAAGAAGATATTCCGCACGCCGACCCTGTCCGCCAGCCAGCCGCTGGCGGGCAGCATCACGGCCACCGTCAGCACGTAGGAGACAATCACCATGTGCATATGCAGCGGGCTCTCCCCCAGGCTTTTCGCCATCGAGGGGAGGGCGGTGTTGACGATGGTGGTATCCAGCGACTGCATAAAGAAGCCGAAGGCGACTATCCATAGTTGCCAGCGAACGGTGGCGGTTTGTGCGTTCATGGTCATCCCGTGTTAACAGTTTCATCAGCCGCAGGTCGCGTAGCGGCGCATTTATGGCGCGGAATGCGCCGCTCGCTTACTGCGGTGCGTTCTGGCTCCGTTTTCAACCGCGAAAAGCTGCTTTTTCCGCCGGCGCAGTTATCGAAGAACAGATAGACCACCGGCGTGGTGTACAGCGTCAGCAGCTGGCTCATCACCAGGCCGCCGACAATGGTGATCCCCAGCGGCTGGCGCAGCTCCGAGCCGTCGCCGCCGGACATCACCAGCGGCAGCGCGCCAAACAGCGCCGCCAGGGTGGTCATCATGATCGGACGGAAACGCAGCAGGCAGGCCTGGAAGATGGCCTCTTGCGGCGACAGATTGCCGTTGCGCTGGGCCTCCAGCGCGAAGTCCACCATCATGATGGCGTTTTTCTTCACGATGCCGATCAGCAGCATGATCCCGATCAGCGCGATCAGGCTGAACGGCGCGCCGAACAGCTCCAGCGCCAGCAGCGCGCCCACGCCCGCCGAGGGCAGCGTCGAGAGAATGGTCAGCGGGTGCACGTAGCTCTCGTACAGCACGCCCAGCACGATATAGACCGTGGCGATCGCCGCCAGAATCAGAATCACCTGCGAGTTCATTCATCGTCTCCTGGAATACCTGCGCGGTCCCGGCGAAGCTGCCGCGCACGGTGGACGGCACGCCAAGCTGCGTCATCGCGCGGTTGATGGCGTCGCTGGCCTCCGACAGCGACGAACCGGCCGGCAGGTTAAAGGAGATGGTCGACGCCGCCGACAGCCCCTGATGGTTCACCGACAGCGGCGCGTTGGCCGGCTGCCAGTTGGCAAAGTAGGAGAGCGGAATCGCCTTGCCGTCGCTGTTGATCACAAACATTTTGTCCAGCGCGCTGACGTCCTGGGTGTAGCGCGGATCCACTTCCATCACCACCTTGTACTGGTTCAGCGGCTGGTAGATGGTGGAGATCTGCCGCTGGCCGAAGGCGTTGTTCAGCAGGCTGTTGGCGGCTTCAACGTTGATGCCCAGCCGCGACATGGTTTCGCGGTCGTAAGTCAGGGCCATCTCGGCGCCGTTGTCCTGCTGATCGGAGTTGACGTCCGCCAGCTCCGGCAGGGCGGCCAGCGCCTTGCGGATCTTCGGCTCCCACTCGCGCAGGGCGGCGAGATCGTCCGACAGCAGGGTGTACTGATAGCTGGCGTTCGCCTGCCGCCCGCCGACGCGGATATCCTGAACGGCCATCAAGAACAGGTTTGCCCCCGGCTCTTTCGCCAGCTTCACGCGCAGGCGGTCAATCACCTGCTGCGCGCTTTCGTTGCGCTCGCCGCGCGGTTTGAGGGTGATAAACATCATCCCGCTGTTGACGCGCGACCCGCCGGTAAAGCCGGTGACGTTATCCACCGCCGGGTCTTCACGGATGATCTTCATAAAATCCTGCAGCTTGCCGCGCATCGCCTGGAACGAAATGCTCTGGTCCGCCTGAATGCCGCCCATCAGCACGCCGGTGTCCTGCTCCGGGAAGAAGGTTTTCGGGATGGTGATATACAGCCAGACGTTCAGCGCGATGGTGCCGATCAGCACCAGGCCAACCAGATCGGGCGTATGGTTCAGCACCCACTTCAGCGAGCGCGCGTAGCCTTCCTGCATTGCCATCAGGAAACGGCCAAAGCCTTTGCGGCGCGGCTGCGACTGCGCTTCGCCTGCGGCTTCAGCAGCCACGCGCACATCATCGGCGTCAGCGTCAGCGAGATCACCAGCGAGATGCCGATCGCCACCGACAGGGTGACGGCAAACTCGCGCAGAAGCGGCCCGGCAGCCCGCCCATCAGCAGCAGCGGCAGGAACACCGCCACCAGCGACAGGCTCATCGACAGCACGGTAAAGCCCACCTCGCGCGGCCCTGCAGCGCCGCCTGCAGCGGCTTCATGCCCGCTTCCAGGTGGCGGGAGATGTTCTCCAGCACCACGATGGCGTCGTCCACCACGAAGCCGGTGGCGATGGTCAGCGCCATCAGCGACAGGTTGTTGAGGCTGAAGCCGCACAGGTACATGGCGGCGAAGGTGCCGATCAGCGAGACCGGCACCGCCACCGCCGGGATCAGCGTGGCGCGGCCGTTGCGCAGGAACAGGAACACCACCAGGATCACCAGCGCCACGGAGATCACCAGCGTCTGCTCCACTTCTTCCAGCGAGGCGCGAATGGTCGGCGAGCGATCCTGGGCGATTTGCAGATCGATTGCTGCCGGGATGGTCTCCTGCAGCTCCGGCAGACGCGCGCGGATGCGGTCCACCGTCTCGATAATGTTGGCCTCCGGCAGCTTGCGGATCATCAGCAGAATCGCCGGTTTGGCGTTGGTCATCCCGGCGTTGCGCACGTCCTGCACCGAGTCGCTGACGTTGGCCACGTCGCTCAGCCGCACCGCCGCGCCGTTGTTGTAGTGCATAATCAGCGGCTGGTATTCCGCGGCGGTTTTCAGCTCGTCGTTGGTGTGGATCTGCCAGCGGTGGCTGGGTTTCCTCGATGGCCCCCTGCGGTCGGCGCACGTTGGCGTTGCTGATGGCGGTGCGCACGGCGTCCAGCGACACGCCCTGGTTAAACAGCGCCTGCGGGTTGAGCTCGACGCGCACCGCGGGCAGCGAACTGCCGCCGACCGTCACGTCGCCGACGCCGTCGATCTGCGAGATCTTCTGCGCCAGCTGGGTGGACGCGAAGTCGTACAGCTGCCCCTGCGAGTAGTAGGTGTCCGAGGTCAGCGTCAGGATCATGATCGGCGCGTCGGACGGGTTGGCCTTGCGGTAGGTCGGGCGGCTCGGCATCCCGCTCGGCAGCAGGCTCTGCGCGGCGTTGATCGCCGCCTGCACGTCGCGCGCCGCGCCGTTGATGTCGCGGTCGAAGTTGAACTCCAGAATGATGCGCGTGCTGCCCAGCGAGCTGCTGGAGGTCATCTCGTTGACCCCGGCGATCCGCCCCAGCGAGCGCTCCAGCGGCGTGGCCACCGACGAGGCCATGGTTTCCGGCGAGGCGCCCGGCAGCGAGGCGCTGACCATGATCACCGGGAAATCCACCTGCGGCAGCGGCGCCACCGGCAGCAGGCGGAACGCCCAGCATGCCCGCCAGCGCAATCGCCAGCGTCAGCAGCGTCGTCGCCACCGGGCGGTGGATGAAGAGGGCGAAAAACTTCACGACTGCGCCTCCGTCGCCTTTCGACGACGCCGGGCGCTGTTGGCCACTGCGCCAGGCGGTCAAACAGCAGGTAGATCACCGGCGTGGTGAACAGCGTCAGCACCTGGCTCACCAGCAGGCCGCCGACCATGGCGATGCCCAGCGGCCGGCGCAGCTCCGCGCCGACGCCGGTGCTGAGCATCAGCGGCAGCGCGCCGAGCAGCGCGGCCAGCGTGGTCATCAGGATCGGCCGGAAGCGCAGCAGGCAGGCCTGGTAGATCGCCTCGCGCGGCGGCATGCCCTGCTCGCGCTCGGCGTCCAGGGCGAAGTCGATCATCATGATGGCGTTCTTCTTCACGATGCCGATCAGCAGGATGATGCCGATGATGGCGATGACGTCCAGCTCGCTGCCCGCCAGCATCAGCGCCAGCAGCGCGCCGACGCCGGCCGTCGGCAGGGTCGAGAGGATGGTGATCGGGTGGATGAAGCTCTCGTACAGCACGCCCAGCACGATGTACATCGCCACGACCGCCGCCAGGATCAGCCAGATGGTGTTGCCCAGCGCGGCCTGGAACGCCAGCGTGCTGCCCTGGAACTGGGTCTTCATCTCTGCCGGCATGCCGACCTGATCTTCCGCCGTGGTGATGGCCTCCACCGCTTCGCCCAGCGAGTAGCCCTGCGCCACGTTGAAGGAGATGGTGGTCGACGGGAACTGATCGAGATGGTTAATCGCACAGCGCGGCGTGGCGCTCTTCCACCTTGGCGATGGCGCTCAGCGGCACACTGCCGCCGTCGCTGCTGGTCAGGCGGATCGCATCGAGCCTGGCGAGGCCGGGGGTTTGCGTGTTGTCCTGCTCCAGCACCACGCGGTACTGGTTGGCCTGGGTGTAGATGGTGGAGATCAGGCGCTGGCCGAAGGCGTTGTACAGCGCGTTGTCCACGTCGGCCATGGTGATGCCGAGACGGCTGGCGGTGTCGCGGTCGACGTTCACGTAGGCCTCCAGCCCTTGGTCCTGCCAGTCGCTGCTGACGTCCGCGAGCTGCGGCAGGGTGTTGAGCTGTGCCACCAGCTGCGGCACCCAGGTGCTCAGCGCCTCCAGCGAGGTCGCCTGCAGGGTGAACTGGTACTGCGTGCGGCTGACCTGGGTATCGATGGTCAGATCCTGCACCGGCTGCAGGTACAGCTCCACGCCGGGCACGGCGGTCGATCGCCTGCTGCAGGCGCTGCTGCACTGCCGGCGTTGACGCGATCGTCGCGCTCATCCAGCGGCTTCAGGTTGATCTGCAGCCGCGCGCTGTTGAGCGCCGGGTTGGTGCCGTCGACGCCGACGAACGAGGTCAGGCTCTCTACCGCCGGATCTTTCATGACAATCTCCGCCACGTGCTGCTGGCGCTGCGCCATATTGGCGAAGGAGACCGACTGCGGCGCCTGCAGCGTGCCCTGAATAATGCCGTTGTCCTGCATCGGGAAGAAGCCTTTCGGGATGAACATCCACAGCAGCACGGTCAGCGCCAGCGTGCCGAGCGCCACCGCCAGCGTCAGCCACGGATGGCGCAGCACGCGCGTCAGCCAGCGGCCATAGCCGGCAATCACCTTGTCGAGACATGCGCCTCGCAGGCGCGGGAGAAGCGGTTCTGCTTGCGCAGCGATTCGGCGCTCAGCATGCGCGCGCACATCATCGGCGTCAGGGTCAGCGACACCACCGCCGAGATCAGAATGGCCACCGCCAGCGTCACGGCGAACTCGCGGAACAGCCGCCCGACCACGTCGCCCATGAACAGCAGCGGGATCAGCACCGCGATCAGCGAGAAGGTCAGCGAGATGATGGTGAAGCCGATCTGCGCCGGCGCCTTTCAGCGCGGCCGCCAGCGGCTTTTCGCCTTTCTCGATGTAGCGCGAGATGTTCTCGATCACCACGATGGCGTCGTCCACCACGAAGCCGGTGGCGATGGTCAGCGCCATCAGCGTCAGGTTGTTGATCGAGAAAGCCGAGGAAGTACATCACCGCGAAGGTGCCGACCAGCGACAGCGGCACGGCGACGGCTGGGAATAATGGTGGCCGGGACGTTGCGCAGGAACAGATAGATCACCATCACCACCAGCGCGATCGCCAGCATCAGCTCGAACTGCGTGTCGCTGACCGAGGCGCGGATGTTGGTGGTGCGGTCGGTAAGCACCTTCACGTCGACCGACTTCGGCAGGCTTTCGATCAGCTGCGGCAGCATGGCGCGGATGCTGTCGGCGGTTTCGATGACGTTGGCGCCCGGCTGGCGCTGCACGTTCAGCACGATCGCCGGCTGTTTGTTGGCCCAGGCGCCCAGCCAGCTGTTTTCGGCGCCCTGTTCGACGGTGGCCACGTCGCCCAGCCGCACCGGCGCGCCGTTCTGGTAGGCGACAATCAGCTGGCGGTATTCGTCGGCGGACTGCATCTGGTCGTTGGCGGAGAGCGTGACGGCGCGGGTTGGGCCGTCGAGCCCTTGCGCCGAGTTGACGTTGGCGTTGCTGATGGCGGTGCGCATGGTTTCGCTGGTGAGCCCGAGGGCCGCCATGGCCTGCGCGTTCAGCTTGACGCGCACCGCCGGGCGCTGGCCGCCGGAGAGCGTGACCAGGCCGACGCCGGACACCTGGGAAATTTTCTGCGCCACGCGCGTTTCGACCATGTCTTCCACCTGCGTCATCGGCATGGCGGTGGAGGTGACGGCCAGCGTCAGGATCGGCGGATCGGCCGGGTTCACCTTGCTGTAGACCGGCGGGTTGGGCAGGTCGTTGGGCAGCAGGTTGGTGGCGGCGTTGATGGCGGCCTGCACCTCCTGCTCGGCGACGTCCAGCGACAGCGTCAGCTGGAACTGCAGCGTGATCACCGAGGCCCCGCCGGAGCTCTGCGAGGACATCTGTTTGAGCGCCGGACATCTGGCCGAACTGGCGCTCCAGCGGCGCGGTGATCGAGGAGGTCACCACGTCCGGGCTGGCGCCGGGATAGAGGGTGACCACCTGAATGGTCGGGTAATCCACTTCCGGCAGCGCCGAGACGGGCAGGAAGCGGTAGCCGATGATCCCGGCCAGCAGGATCGCCACCATCAGCAGCGTGGTGGCGACCGGGCGCAGGATAAACAGGCGGGACGGGCCGCCGCCGGCGTCCGGCGGCATCACCTGCATCAGGACGTTCTCCGCGAGCCGGTTGCGCCGCGCGCGTGCTGTGCGTGGCGGTCTTTGTTGCGGCGCACCACTTCCACTTTGGCCCCTTCGGTCAGACGGTCAATGCCGTCGGTGACCACGCGGTCGCCTGCGGAAAGCCCGGCGGCGATGACCACCGTCTGGCTGTCCTGAATTCCGGTTTTTACCAGATGCTTGCTGACTTTATTGTCGCTGTTAAGCACCCAGACAAAGTTGCCTTCGTTACCCATCTGCAGCGCAGCGGTGGGGATCACCACCGCGTTTTCTTCGGTGGCGACCAGCATGCGCGCATTGACGAACTGGTTGGGGAAGAGGGCATCGTCCTGGTTGTTAAAGCGCGCCTTCAGCTTGATGGTGCCGGTGGTGGTGTCGATCTGGTTATCCAGACTGAGCAGCGGACCCCTCACTCAGTTTTTGTTGGTGCGGTCCCAGGCTTCCACCACCAGCGCCTTTACCGGCTTTTTGCGCCTGCATGACGGTCGCGATGTCGCTTTCCGGCAGGGTAAAGACTAAATCAATCGGGTGGGTCTGGGTGATCACCACGATGCCCGTGGTGTCGCCGCTGGAGATTTGGTTGCCGATATCGACCTGCTTCAGGCCGACGCGTCCGTCAATCGGCGCGGTGATGCGGCTCCAGTCCAGCTGCAGCTGGGCGCTGGCCACGGCGGCTTCGTCGGCTTTGATGGTGCCCTGCGTTTCGCTGACCAGCGACTGCTGGGTATCCAGCTCCTGACGAGACACGAGGTTGGTTTTCACCAGTTGCTGGTAGCGGGCCAGATCGCGCCGGGCGTTGGCCAGCGTCGCTTTATCTTTCGCCAGCTGCCCCTGCGCCTGGGCGAGGGCGACCTTAAATTGGCTGGGGTCGATTTCCGCCAGCAGATCGCCGGCCTTAACCTGCTGCCCTTCCGGGAAGTGGATCGCCATCAGCTGGCCGTCGACGCGGCTGCGCACCGTGACGGTGTTGGCGGCGGTAATGGTCCCGAGACCGGTGAGATAGCGAGGAACGGCTTTATTCACCGCCGTCGCCGCCTGAACCGGCGCCAGATTGCGGACGGCGTCCGCCGCCGTTCCGTTGCCACCGCGTCTGTGATGCGGCTGGCCATCAGCCTGGGTTTCAGCCTGTGCAGCGGCGCGGCCGTGAATGCTGCCACCAGTCAGTACAGCGCCAATCGCCAGCGCAGCCAGCAACCACCAGGCGCAGCATCAGGGAACGACGTTGGGGTTTAATCGTTTATTCATTGCTCTGTGTGCTCTCCGGCGGTTTCGTTTTCCCCACATGCGCGCGCAAACGAACCGCGGCGCAAACGAAATGATTGTAGTCGCCCGGGCCGGGCATAAAAATGAAGGAAATAAGGAGGTATCGCCGCCGGGCACGCTAAGTATTGTTGCCTATTCAGTAAATAAGCGTTGGGTTTTGGCTTATAGCCAATACGCATAAGCGTGACTTTTTCCTTTGCTAAGCTGAATGACAGACCAGTCTCGTTTCACTAAGGAGGATCACATGCGTCAACACAAAACCCGTCAGCTGGGCCGTCAGCGGCATTCAGGTGCCGGCGTTGACCTTCGGCGGCAACGTGTTCGGCTGGACGGCAGATCAAGCGACCTCTTTCAGCCTGTTGGATGCGCTGGTGGACAATCAGCTCAACTTTATCGACACCGCCGACGTTTATTCCAGCTGGGCGCCGGGCAATCGGGGAGGCGAATCGGAAACCGTCATCGGCGAATGGCTCAAGAAGAGCGGCAAGCGCGACCAGGTGATCATTGCCACCAAGGTGGGCAAACCGATGGGCGAAGGCAAACAGGGGCTATCGCCGCGCTATATTCAGCAGGCGGTGGAGGATTCGCTGCGCCGCCTGCAAACCGATGATATCGATCTTTACCAATCGCACGACGATGACCGCGATACGCCGTTGGAAGAGACGCTGGCGGCGTTCGATGCGCTGATCAAGGCCGGCAAGGTGCGGGCGATTGGCGCCTCCAACTATCAGGCGGATCGCCTGGAAGAAGCGCTGCGGGTGAGCGAAAGCAACGGATTGGCGCGCTACGAAACCCTGCAGCCGGAATACAACCTGTATGCGCGCGAAGGGTATGAAGCCGAGCTGGAGGGCGTGGCGCAGCGCCATGGTCTCGGGGTGATCAATTTCTTCGCGCTGGCCAGCGGTTTCCTGACCGGCAAATATCGTAGCAAAGCGGATGAAGGCAAAAGCCAGCGCGGCGATCGCATCGTCGAACGCTACCTTAACCCGCGCGGCTTCCGCATTCTGGCGGCGCTGGAAGATGTCGCGGCCTCGCACGACGCCTCGGCTACGCAGGTCGCGCTGGCGTGGCTGATTGCGCGCCCGAGCATCACCGCACCGATCGTCAGCGCCACCTCGTTGCCGCAGCTGGATGAGCTGGTGAAAGCCACTGAGCTGGAGCTCAGCAAGCAGGAGATTGAAGAGCTGGCCAGCGCCAGCAAGCCGTAACGCGAAGCGGGACGCTGCGGCGTCCCGTCACGTAATAATTTTTTCGCCACGCAAAAAATGCCTTTTTCCTCCAGAACATATCCATTCATCGATCGCTGTCACAATTGCGTTAAGTCACTGTCACCTTTGCACTCACTGCGCACAGATTTGCAAAAACTGACATAACCTCAGCATTATTCTCTGCCCGTTCCTCTCCGGAAATTCACAGAAGAATAATCATCATGAACAGAAAAAAAGCAGTGCAGCATATGCCTCGCCTGGCAGCGGGCACCCTGATGTTTGCCATGTTGAGTGCGTCGGCGGTGGCAGCCGATGCGTTCAGCTACGATTCCCCCTATATGTTTGGCGACTGGGGCGGTAACCGAACGCAGCTGGAAAACGACGGCGTGAAGTTCGACGTTAACTACACCACGGAAAGTGCCTCGAACCTGGGCGGCGGTGCCGATACCAACACCTCAACGACGGTGCGCTACAGCGATCAGCGGGCGTTCGGCGTTAATCTCGATCTGCAAAAACTGCTCAACTGGCAGGATGCCGAGTTCCAGTTAACCATCACTAACCGTGACGGGCAGAATGTCGCCGATCAAGTGGCCGATCCGCGTACCGGCATGCTCTCTTCCCCGCAGGAGGTGTATGGCCGCGGGCAGACCTGGCGTCTGACACAGTTCTGGCTACGTAAAGGCTTCTTTGACGATGTGCTGGATGTGAAAGCCGGGCGTGTGACCGTTGGCGAAGATTTCGATAATTTCGACAGTAAGTTCCAGAACCTGGCGTTCGGCAGCGGCCAGGCGGGTAACTGGCGCGGCGATCACTGGTACAACTGGCCGGTTTCCCAGTGGGGCGGTCGCGTGCGTATTAACTTCACGCCGGAAGTCTTTATGCAGGTGGGTTTCTACAACCAGAACCCGTATAACTATGATCGCGGCGACGGTTTCCGTTTTGAATTTAACCAGTCCGAAGGTAACCTGGTTCCGGTAGAACTGGGCTGGAAGCCGCTGCTCGGGGCGGACAAACTGCCGGGGAACTACCGTCTTGGTTACTACTACTCCTCGACCAACGATAATGTTTACGGCTGCTGGCGCGATGGCGGTTATCAGAGCAAGGCTCACGCCTACGGCGGCTACATCCTCTTCCAGCAACAACTGACCGCGCAGGGCGGCTCCAGCGATCGCGGTATTACGCTGACCGTTCAGGCGGTGATGAACGATCACAAAACGTCAAAAACCGACAACTATCAGTCGATTGCGCTGACGTGGAAAGGGCCGTTTGACGCGCGTCCGCAGGATGAGATTGGTATCGGCGCAGGCCGTATCCACGTTAACAGCGCCTACACCCGCCCGCTGCGTCAGCAGAACCGCTGCCAACGGTGAGACAGACTTCGACAGCCCGGCCTATCTGCCGATTCAGGACGGTTCCGAGTACAACTACGAGGTTTATTACAATGCGCAGCTGACCAAATGGCTGCAGCTGCGTCCAAACCTGCAATACGTGGTGGCACCGGGTGCGGTGAGCGAAGTGAAAGATGCGTTTGTGGGTGGGATCAGTGCGAACGTGAATTTCTAATCTGGCAGAATGTGTGACTTTTCCCTCTCCCTTTGGGAGAGGGCAGGGTGAGGGGAAAATCGCACGGAGATGTCTGGCCCTCACCCTAACCCTCTCCCGCAAGCGGGAGAGGGAATTATCTGAACATCACTTCGGCCCAGCGGGCGAGGCCGGCGGTGACCGAGCCGAAATCATCGCCGCTGGCGATGGGCGTGTCGGGCAGTGCCTGCTGCAGCGCGGCGCGCAGTATCGGCGAACGGGCACTGCCGCCGGTGAGGTAAATCACCTCCGGATGGGTGTCACAACTGGCCAGCGCCAGCTGCACCTGCTCAAGAATGCGCGCCAGCGGCTGGTTGATCGCCTCTTCCAGCTGCGCGGCACTGATCTCCGCCTGCAGCGTTTGCGCAATAAACGCCAGCGAGGCCGCGGTCTCGCGCTGATCGGAGAGCGCAATCTTGCTCTCTTCCGCCGCGCGCACCAGCCGGTAGCTCAGCTTCTGCTGCCAAACTTTCAGCAGATGTGCGACTTTATCGCCCTGTTCGGCATCACGCACCAGATCGCGCAGCAGCTTACCGCTGGCAGCCGAGTAGAAGTCGCTTTGTGCCGGCACATCGTTAATCGCCACCGCGTTCCACCACGGCAGCGCGGGCAGGGCAGTGCCCTTCAGCGTGTTACCGCCCAGACCCAGCAGCGGCATCAGCGTTTTGAACGCCAGCATGATATCGAGATCGTTACCGCCGACGCGGCAGCCGCTGTGGCCAAGCAGGCTGGCACGGCGATCGGACTGATTACGCCACTGCGGCCCCATCAGCAGCATGGAGCAGTCGGTGGTTCCGCCACCGATATCCACCACCAGCACGCGTGTCTCCTGCTGCAGCGTGGCTTCAAACTCCAGACCGGCGGCAACCGGCTCGAACTGAAACTCGACGTCGCGGAACCCGGCACGCTGTGCGGCACGCAGCAGAATGCCCTGCGCCTGCTGGTTGGCGTCGTCACCGCCCAGCCCCTGGAAGTTGATTGGCCGGCCAATCACCGCCTGGTCAATCGGTTGATCGAGCTGGGTTTCACCCTGCTGGCGAATGTGCAGCATCATGGCGCACACCAGATCTTCAAAGAAGGCGATCTGCTGGGGTTTCAGGCCGCTGGCGCCGAGGAACGACTTCGGTGATTTGACGAACCACACCTCTTCCGGGTCGACCATATAGTGCTGCAGCGCGGTCAGACCAAACTGCACGCTGGCAGGCGTTACCTCGATATCCTCTTCGCGGTTATAACGCAACGCGCGCTGCAGCAGCGCGGTGCTTTCGCTGTCTGGCGTGGGGATTTGATGGTGGCGGTGCAGCCATTCACTGATGGCTTCGCGCGTGGGCGCGCAAATCATGGAGGGAAGCAGGCGCTGACCGTTTTCCAGTGTCAGTAACCGCGGTGTGCCGCTATCCGTTACCGCGATGGAACAGTTAGCCGTGCCGTAGTCGAATCCGATAAACATTGTATCCCCCATGCCAGAAAAAAGGGGGCGACTTTAGCGCAGCCAACGCGGGCTGGCAATGGGCAGCGCCGCAGTTTATCCCTGAACTTCCTGGTAAACCTGATACTGGCCGCGCCCGGCGTGTTTGGCGCTATAACAGGCGACATCGGCCTGCGACATCACCACATTGCTGATGCAGTTATGCTGATCGATTTGCGTGATACCGGCGCTGGCGCCGACGTGATACGGCCGGTCCTGCCAGATAAAGGTAAAGTCATGCACCGCGCTGACGATGCCCTGCACCACCTCGCGCACCTGGTCAACATTGCTGTAGGGCAGCAGCAGGCCAAATTCGTCACCGCCGAGGCGCGCCAGCACATCGCTATTGCGCAGGTGCTGTTGCATGAGATCGGCCAGTGCGCGCAGCAACGCATCGCCAGCGGCATGGCCGGCGGTATCGTTGACCGCTTTAAACTTATCCAGATCGATAAACACCAGCACGT
This sequence comes from Enterobacterales bacterium, assembly GCA_039593615.1. GTDB lineage: Bacteria > Pseudomonadota > Gammaproteobacteria > Enterobacterales > Enterobacteriaceae > Enterobacter. The sequence goes on from JBCNOY010000002.1 coordinate 198,107, forward strand.
GCTCGCTGTGATGCGCGGCGGCGTCATTCACCAGTCGCTTCAGCTGCTGTTCAAAGCTGTGACGGTTCGGCAAACGCGTCAGCATATCGTGGGAGGCGCTGTAGCTCAGGCGTTTCATCATGCGGCGCGACTCGCTGACGTCATGAATGACCATTACGGCACCAATGTCGCTGCCGGTCAGGGTTTTCAGCGGCGTGATGCTGTAGTGAATCTCGACCTGGGCACCAGCCGGGGTATGTAACACCAGCTCTTCTTCCAGGTCCGGTGTGGTTTTGCTGGCGGGCAGGCTGCACAGCAACAGATTCTCCACGCGCGGCCCCTGCGCGCCACGCGTAATCGTCAGCAGTTCGCTCAGCGCCACGCCAGCCGCTTTCGCCTGCGGCCAGCCGCTCAGCGTCTCGGCCACCGGATTCATGAAGGTCACCCGCATCTCATCGTCAGTACAAATCACCGCTTCACCGATCGAGTCGAGGGTGATGGCCATGCGTTCCTTCTCCTGGAACAGCGCTTCATTCAGCGTGCGCAGCGAGGTGATGTCCTGACAAATGCCCAGCATGCGTTCGATCTGCCCATCCTTGCTGATGATGCTATTGGCCTCGGAGCGCACGTAGCGCACGCCCTGCGGCAGATTGATGCGATACTCCAGCTGGAAGGCGCTGCGGCGCTCAATCGCCTGCTGAATGGTGAGCGCGGCCGCTTCGCGTTCCTGAACATCGACCAGATGCAGCCACAGGTCGTAGCTCGGCACCCGGTGCGGATCCAGCGCAAATAACTCGTACATGCGCTTGTCCCATAACATCTCGCCGTTTAGCAGGTTCCACTCCCACACGCCGATGCCGCCCGCTTCGTTGGCCAGCGTGATGCGCTCCATCAGTCGCTGGTTGACCTGCTCGCTCTGCTTCAGCTCGGAGATATCCACAATCTGCGCGATAAAGTAGAGCGGGTGCAGCTGCGCATCACGCACCATCGAGACCGTGAGGCGCGCCCAGACGATCTCGCCATCTTTACGGAAATAGCGCTTTTCCAGGGTATAGGTCAGGATCTCACCGGCGATCAGCCGCTCCAGCTGCTGCAGGTCGCTGTTGAGATCGTCCGGATGGGTGATCTGCTGGAAGGTGAGTTTTTTCAGCTCTTCCGCCGCGAAGCCCAGCGTGCGGCACAGCGACTGGTTGACCTGCTGCCAGCCGCCTTCCGGTGATACCAGCGCCATGCCGATGGCGGAATACTCCATGGCGTTGCGGAAGCGGGTTTCGCTTTCGCTGATGTGGTGCTTTTCACGCTGGAAGGCATCCATCACCAGCGACATCACGTGGCTCGGCAGCAGCACCAGCAGAAACGGCAGCCAGGTGCTGATCTGGCCGAGCAGCAGATCGTTGCGCGCCAGGTTGACCCAGTCGAGCGCCAGCAGCAGCGAGATAAAGCTGGCGTTGAGGAAAAACAGCAGAAAGGCTTCGAATTTGGGCAGGCGCACCGCGCACCAGAACAGAATCACCACGATAAAGGTAAACGGCCACGGCAGGAAGCGCAGCGCCAGATAGCTGGCCAGCAGCGTGACGATCAGCGTGAGCAGCGTCTCCAGCTGGCGTTCCGGCGTGATTAGCTGGCGCAGCGGTTTATCAGGCCACAGCAGCAGCACCGGACCGAAGGCCAGTACGCCAATCACTTCAGAGATCACCCAGGTGGAGAAAAACGGCAACGAGGCGTGGCCGTCAACGTGCAGCATCCATAGCGCCACGACGCCGCCCAGCAGCGGCGCGATCAGGCCCGCAGCCAGCGCAAAGCGTATCCAGTCGGCCAGTGAGTTGAGCGGGGCTTTGCGGTCGAGCAGCGCGCGCAGCATCAGCCCGCCGAGGATGGCCTGCACCATATTAAGGATGGCGAATTTGACATTGCTCAGGGCCGGGCCGATCACCAGCAGATTGGCCAGCGCCGTGCCGAGCACGCAGCTGGCCAGCAGCAGCGGTACCTGTCGCGAGGGCGCGCGGAACACCACGACAGTCATTAACGCGGTGGAGTACCAGAGCGGGGAAATGCGGCCGCTGACAACAATCAGTTCCAGACAGAACAGCGTCAGTAAAAATGCCAGCGCGCAAAGCAGCAGGGCGCTGAGCCACTTTTTTTGCGGATTATCCTGCGAGGTTACTATCTCAAGAGTCATGCACGAATCCAGCAGCGCGCATTGATTACTCGAAGAAAAATGCGCCAGTCAATCTCTTAATCCATGCTAGCACATCTGTCAGATATCTTTGTGCGGAAATGTTTTTTTGCGGCCTGCATCCAGGTGCGCATGAATGCGCACCCTACAAAAACGGTGAAATCTGCTGGCAGTATCGCGCCTGCTGGATCTGCAGGGATTCAGGTAAGGACACGACAAATTGCACGATTTGTAGCGGCGCGATTTATCGCGCAATAAATTGCGCCGCTACCGTATGTGCAATCATTTGTGGAACGTGTTCAAAACGTAATGGACAGACCTTACACCCTTTACCGCGCAACGCACTCAGCGGAACAAATCGGCGCGGGTGAAGGGCTTTTCCAGCCCGGCGAGGTCAGCGGAAAAACGCTCGAGGAACTGCTGGGTGGTGGCGACGCGGCCGTGGCCCATCAGCAACAGCGGAATCAAAAATGCCACCGCCACCTGCACCACGCTAAACCCCTTCAGCGCGGTGCGGCGCTGGCTCAGCAGGAACGCGCTGCTCAGGGTAAAGCCCAGCATCAGTCCGGCCAGCACTTCACTCACCGAGTGCGCATGGATCACCAGGCGCGATAATCCCACCATCAGCGGAATCAGATAGCCGATACCGATGGTCAGGGCGCGCCAGAAGGTGGGCCAGCGGCCGGAAATCAGCCACATCATCACCGGCCACAGCGTCGCTGACATCGCGCTATGGCCGCTGAAACCGGTAAAGTTATAACGCGCGCTGCCAATGCCGAAGCCGAGAAACATAATTTTCGAGATGCTGACCAGCAGGCCCGCCAGGCCAAACGCCAGCAGCCAGTACCAGACGGTGCGACGGTTGTCGCTTTTCCACGGCAGCACCAGTGCGATGATCACCGCAGTGGGGATCAGCAACATACTGTCGCCGAAATAAGTCAGGGTTCTCCAGCTCATACTTTTCCTTGCAACGACTATCGGGCTCCCGCCAGTCACACGGCGGGCAGAGAAACAGTGTATCGATTAAGCCGCTGGCTGCAAAACGGGATAGTCTGAAAAGGCGACGCGCCGGTTTTCACTGGCATCAACCCGGTGAAATCCCTATAATTGCCGCCAACTAACCCTCTCAATCGGCCTGTTTTTGTGCAGACAGAAACCGGCTCCAGGTTAATCAGGTCGCTAAATTTATGACTGATAAGTCTCATCAGTGCGTCATCATAGGCATCGCCGGCGCATCGGCTTCAGGTAAAAGTCTTATTGCCAGCACGCTTTATCGCGAACTGCGTGAACAGGTAGGTGATGAGCATATCGGCGTCATTCCCGAAGATAGCTACTACAAAGATCAAACCCATCTGTCGATGGAAGAGCGCGTTAAAACCAACTATGACCACCCCAGTGCAATGGATCACAGTCTGCTGTTCCAGCATTTGCAGGCGCTCAAGAGCGGCGAGGCTATTGAGCTGCCGGTTTACAGCTACGTCGAACACACCCGCACCCAGGAAACGATCCGCATCAAGCCGAAAAAAGTGATTATCCTGGAAGGGATCCTGCTGCTGACCGATGCCCGCCTGCGTGAATCCAGGAGCTGAACTTCTCGATTTTCGTTGATACCCCGCTGGATATCTGCCTGATGCGCCGCATCAAGCGCGACGTTAACGAGCGCGGCCGTTCAATGGACTCGGTGATGGCGCAATACCAGAAAACCGTGCGCCCGATGTTCCTGCAGTTTATTGAACCCTCCAAACAATACGCCGACATCATCGTGCCGCGCGGGGGTAAAAACCGCATCGCCATTGATATCCTAAAAGCCAAAATCAGCCAGTTTTTTGAATAAGCCCGTCCGGTTCAGCGGGACCGGAACGGGACACCGTGCGTCCGGATGGACGTGACGCGAACGGTTTGTCACAACCTGACCACCTTTCGCTACACTTAAATCATGGAGAATGTGCCATGCGTCTTTGTGATCGCGATATTGAAGCCTGGCTGGATGACGGCCGGCTGGCTATTACCCCGCGTCCGCCGGTTGAGCGTATTAACGGGGCGACCGTGGATGTCCGCCTCGGGAATAAATTCCGCACCTTTAGCGGCCATACCGCACCGTTTATCGATCTCAGCGGGCCGAAGCATGAAGTCAGCGCGGCGCTCGATCGCGTGATGAGCGACGAGATTGTCCTGCCGGAAGGCGAAGCGTTTTTTCTGCATCCGGGTGAACTGGCGCTGGCGGTGACGTTTGAATCCGTCACCCTGCCTGCCGATCTGGTCGGCTGGCTGGATGGCCGCTCTTCACTGGCGCGACTGGGGCTGATGGTGCACGTGACCGCGCACCGTATCGATCCGGGCTGGTCAGGGCCGTATCGTGCTGGAGTTCTACAATTCCGGTAAGCTGCCGCTGGCGCTGCGTCCGGGCATGCTGATTGGCGCGCTGAGCTTTGAACCGCTGTCCGGCCCGGCAGATCGTCCTTATAACCGCCGCGAAGACGCAAAATATCGCGACCAGCAGGGCGCGGTTGCCAGCCGTATTGATAAAGACTGATCGTTAGCCCATTGAGGATGCCATGAGAAGAGTTCTGACAACGCTGATGATTTTGCTGGTGGTGCTGGTGGCTGGCCTTTCGGCGTTGGTTCTGCTGGTTAACCCCAACGACTTCCGCGCTTACATGGTGCGGCAGGTCGAGGCACGCAGTGGTTATCAACTGAAGCTTGATGCGGCGCTGCGCTGGCACGTCTGGCCGCAGCTCAGCATTCTCTCTGGCCGCATGACGCTGACGGCGCCGGGCGCCAGCCAGCCGGTGGTGACCGCCGATAATATGCGTCTTGATGTCAAACTGTTGCCGCTGCTGTCGCATCAGCTGCAGGTGAATCAGGTGATGCTGAAAAACGCGGTTATTCGCGCCACGCCAGACAGCGCGGTGCAGAAACCGCAGGGCGCGCCGATTGAGCCGGGCGACAGTGAACCGGCCATCGCCGCCAGCAATGGCTGGACCTTTAACATCAGTAAACTGCGCATCGCCGATAGCCTGCTCATCTGGCAGCAGCCGGGCGGTGACGAGTACAACTTCCGCGATCTCAACCTCAATCTGAATCAGGACGATAACCGGCAGGCCAGCGTTGAGCTGGCGACACGCGTGTCGCGCAATCAGCGTAATCTCAGCCTGAACCTGAAAGGGCAGATGGACGTGGCGCACTATCCGCACCGTATCAGCGGCCAGCTGGATGAGCTGGATTACACGCTGGACGGCGCGAACCTGCCGCCGCAGGGCATTAAAGGGACGCTGAGCGGGCAGGCGCAGTGGGATGGCGACCAGCAGCAGTTTGCGCTGAACAAGCTGCAGTTAACCGCGAACGACAGCGCCCTCGACGGCAGCGCTGAGGGCCGGCTGGCCCTGCCGCAGCAGCTCAACCTCGCGCTGCACGCGACCTCGCTCAATCTGGATAACCTGATGGCCAGCGCGCCCGCCAGCGATAACAGCACCACGCAGCAGGCTAACGTGATGCGCACGCCGGTGATCGCTGAGCCGCGCGCGCACAATAATGCCGATTCGCCGCTCAATAGCATGGATTTACAGCTGACGCTCGACGCTGACAGCAGCGTGTGGCGCGGTCTGACGCTCAGCAATCTGCAGATTGACGCCCGCAATCAGCGCGGGCTGCTGACGCTCAACAAGCTGCAGGGCAAATTTGGTGACGGCCACTTTTCCATTCCCGGCTCGGTGGATATCCGTCAGCCGGTCACGCAGGTGGCGTTTCAGCCGGAGCTGAGCAGCATTGCCATCGCGCCGCTGCTTAAAGCGCTGGAACTGCCAGCTTCGCTGCAGGGCACGATCTCGCTCAAGGGCGACATCAGCGGTGCCGGGCTGAGCGTGGCAGAGGCGAAACAGAACTGGCAGGGCAATGCAGAACTGGAAGCCACTAATCTGCAGCTGGCGCAGCTGAATCTGCAGCAGATGGTGCGCCGCGCCGTGGCGCGCGTCAGCAGTCGCGTCAGTAACGATCAGCCGGATGATCAGGGAATTGAACAGTTAAGCGGGCGCATCAGCCTGAAGCAGGGCAACGTCACGCTGCCGGATCTGCAGGGCGGCAGCAGCCGGCTGGCGCTGCAAACCCACGGCAACGTGGATGTGGTGAAGCAGCAGCTGGATGTCACCATTAATATGATTCTGCGCGGCTGGCAGGGCGACGACCGGCTAGCGAAAGTCCTCAACGGCCAGCCGATTCCGCTGCGCATGTACGGCAGCTGGGGCAATCTGCAGTATTCGCTGCCGGTGGATGACGTGGTGCGCCAGCAGTTGCAGGGCGAAGCCAAAACGCGCCTTAATCAGTGGCTGGATAGCCAGAAGTCTGCACCGCGGCAATAAAGCCCGATGCCGGTGCGCATGAATGCGCACCCTACAAAAACCGATGCTTTCCGTGTAGGGTCGCCATTTATGGCGACCTGCAAAGCAACACGCGATAAATCATGCCCCGGCACCGGGTTAAATAAACGGTGCGGGCGCGACCGGCACAATCTCGACTTTTTGCACCCGATGGTTCTCCACCTGCAGGGTGCGCAGCAGATAATCCCCGACGCGCAACTCCTCGCCTTCGGCCGGCACGTGCTGCAGGCTATCCATCAGTAAACCCGCCAGCGTATGGTAATTGCGCCTCTCGTCGAGCGGCAGCGCCACGTATAGCGCTAAATCTTCCAGCGGCATATGGCCGTTGGCGATCCAGCCGCCATGCTCTGCGGGCTGAATATCGTAACGGGCATCAATCTCTTCCCCTTCATTGGGCAGGTTGCCGGCGATGGTCTCCATCACGTCGCTCAGCGTCACCACGCCTTCCACCGAACCAAACTCATCCACCACAAAGGCAAAATGGGTGCGCGCATGGCGAAACTGCTCCAGCGCCTGCAGCAGGGTGACGCGCTCGGGAAACACCAGCGGCTGGCGAATAAGCGCACGCAAATCCAGCGATTTACTGTGCAGCGACTGATGCAGCAGATCGATCACATGCACCACGCCCAGCGGCTCGCGTCCCTGTTCGGTGATCAGCAGGCGCGTATGCTGGTTGCGGTCGAGTTTATCCATGATCGACTGCGGGTCTTCGCTCAGATCGATGTGCTCGACGTCATGGCGTGACGTCATGATGCTGTTGATTTGGCGCTGACCCAGACCCAGCACGCGCATGATCATGCGCCGCTCCTGACGGTTAAACAGCGCTGCGCCCTGGTTATCGCTCAGCAGCGATGCCGTGTCGGCATCCAGATCGGCGCGCTGCGCTTCACCGCGCAGAATGCGCAGCACGGCTTCGGCGGTGCGCTGGCGCAGCGGCCGTCCGGCGGTAAGAAAACGGCGGCGATTAAACAGCGCCAGCTGGTTAAAGATCTCAATCACAATCGAGAAGCCAATGGCCGCGTACAGATAGCCTTTGGGGATGACGAAGCCGAAACCCTCTGCCACCAGACTAAAGCCGATCATCAGCAGAAAGCTCAGGCAGAGAATCACAATGGTAGGATGGCCGTTAACGAAGCGCGTCAGCGGCTTGCTGGCCAGCAGCATCAGGCCGATGGCGATGGTCACGGCGATCATCATCACCGGCAGGTCGTTGACCATACCGACGGCGGTAATGACGGCATCAAGTGAAAAGATGGCGTCCAGCACCACGATTTGCGCCACCACCGGCCAGAATTTAGCACCGCTGTTATTTTGACCCGATTCCTCGTCGCTGCCCTCCAGCCGGGCGTTCAGTTCGGTGGTGGCTTTAAACAACAGGAAGATACCGCCGCCCAGCAGCAGCAGGTCGCGTGCGCTGAAGCTGTGCTGGAGGAGGGTGAACAGCGGTTGGGTCAGCGTAACCAGCCACGACAGCGACGCCAGCAGCACCAGCCGTGATACCAGCGCCAGCAGCAGGCCGAACACCCGCGCGCGGTCGCGCAGCGTCGGCGGCAGCTTCTCCACCAAAATGGCAATGAAAACCAGGTTATCAATACCCAGCACCAGCTCAAGAACGATTAGCGTGACTAATCCTGCCCAGAGCGACGGATCGATGATCCACTCCCACATACTTTCATCACCATAATGTCTAAAAATGAGCTTAGTCTGATGATAGTTAATCGTCAGACAGGGTACAAATACGCCGCGGCCGCACGGATGTCGCGGACTGGCGGCTTATTAGGATTAATCTTACCTTGTTCAGCCGGGCGATAAGGGAAAAGTATGGATAAACATCCTGTGTGGATGAAGACCACTATTTATTCTTATCCAGCGGCAAAAGCGTACATTTTTAATGCGACTAATCTGAAGACGAGTATCGAATTATTCTGAAATTTGGCGTGAAATTGCCTGGCGGGGCTGGCATCAATACTTATGGCTGGTAGTCTTTTTCCTAAAATAGTGCAGGGAAGACGGGGCCTACTTGTAAACAAGCCAGTAATAACTAGTATAGCAACGTGTTAGTAAATGTCTGCGCCAATGTTGTTAATAGCGCGCTGTTTAGCTTCTTAATGTTGTGAATTGTGATCGTGCACGGGTTAAGGCGGGTATTTCCCGGCGTGGCGACAAAGCGCGGACAAAAAATAGGGTGTTGTAAGCGGTATTGGCAGCGACAGCCAAGGGCGGTAGCGTGCCTGACGTGGTTTTCACAGGTTAAGAATTGTCTGGCCTTGCGGCAAAAGGAAGTCAGACTAATCTGTTGGTATTTATCACAATTTTCTTGCTTAACTGGAAAGAGAATTGGCCTAAATGCCGGGGAGTTCGCCGCAGTTTGTCTCGCTGGTTTAGTTAGTGCATCGCTCATTAATTACTCAGGCTTAGGCGTTAGGGATTAAGGGAAATAAAATAAAAGAGTCAAATATGCGCGATAATGAATTTACATATAAAAGTCTTCTGACAAAAATTTTACTGGCGTGCTCGGATTTAATTTGTTTCAACGCGGCATTGTTTATTGCACTCGCGCTGATTAATTCGTTCGCCGATTCTCCACTGGCAGATATTTCTGAAAAAGACCTCAACTTAAAAATCGCCACCCATGTCTGTCTGTCCTTAATTTGTACAGGCTGGTTCTGGGTTCGCCTGCGTCATTATACCTATCGCAAACCCTTCTGGTTTGAACTGAAAGAGATCTTTCGTACCGTTCTCATTTTCTCTGTCATCGATTTGTCAATTTCAGCATTATCACAATGGCAGATGTCCCGTTTTGTCTGGGTATTAACGTGGATTTTAGCGCTGGTGCTGATTCCGCTGGCGCGCGCTATTTCCAAACGCGTACTGAATCATTTCGGTATGTGGAAAAAGCAAACCATTATTATTGGCAGCAACCGTAACGCGCAGGAAGCCTGGCAGGCGCTGCAGAGCGAAGAGGTGATGGGCTTTGATGTGATCGCCTTCTTTGACGTCGATGGCAGCTGCCCGCAGGCCAGCATCTCCGGTGTACCGGTGCTGCATAACGAGCAGGAGCTGTGGCAGCTGACCAACAGCGAAACCCAGTTCATTGTCGCGGTTGAGTTTGAGCAAAGTCAGCACCGCGACCGCTGGCTGAAAATGCTGGCGATGCATAACTGTCGCTCGGTCTCGGTTATCCCGACGTTGCGCGGCGTACCGCTGTACGGCACCGATATGGCTTACATCTTCAGCCATGAAGTGATGATTCTGCGTGTGAATAACAACCTGGCGAAACGCACCTCGCGTGTCCTGAAGCGGGCATTCGATATCGTCGGCGCGCTCAGCATCATCATCGCGCTGTCACCTGCGCTGCTGGTACTCGGCTTCATGGTTGGCCGTGATGGCGGACCACCGATTTACGGTCACGAACGTGTGGGTCTCAATGGCCGCAAGTTCAAATGCCTGAAGTTCCGCTCCATGGTGATTAACTCGAAAGAGGTGCTGGAAGAGGTGCTGCGCACCGACCCGGTAGCCCGCGCCGAGTGGGACAAAGATTTCAAACTGAAAAACGATCCACGTATTACCAAAGTCGGTCATTTCATCCGTAAAACCAGCCTGGATGAGCTGCCGCAGCTGTGGAACGTCGTGCGCGGTGACATGAGCCTCGTTGGCCCGCGCCCGGTGATTGAAGATGAACTCTGCCGTTATGCCGGTGATGTTGATTATTACCTGATGGCAAAGCCAGGCATGACGGGATTGTGGCAGGTCAGCGGTCGTAACGACGTTGACTATGAGACGCGCGTCTATTTCGATTCGTGGTATGTCAAAAACTGGTCGCTGTGGAATGACATCGCGATTCTGTTTAAGACGGTCGGCGTGGTACTCAAACGCGACGGCGCTTATTGATAGACAGCAAGGGCAGGGGACGAAATAACGTTCCCGCCTGATAACTGCCGGTGCTGGGAGTGTCTGTAACTGATAACTGCCATTATCGAGCCCGAACAGAGCGGGTTATTAAGCCGCTTAACGATAACCCACTTTAATTGAAGTCGTCTGCAACCAGGATGACAACATAAACCAGGGAGCTAATGATAATGAACCTCAGTTTCAGTGTTTAATTCCTTGCCTTTATTTTTGTTAGACGCTTACACAGCGGCGTTTTCGCCTCTATCAATCATTAACTGATAGCGAAGAACCAGATGATAATGAAAACTAAATTGATACCGTTACTGGTATCCGCGACTTTCCTCTCCGGGTGCACCATCGAACCAGGTTCGCACCTTTCCACTAGCGGAAAAGATGTCATTGAGCAACAGGATAGCAATTTTGACATCGACAAATACGTTAACGTCTTCCCTCTGACGCCGCGTCTGGTTGAACAGATGCGTCCGAAGCCGCTGGTTGCTCAGGCTAACCCGCTGCTGCAGAACGAGATTCAGAGCTATCAATACCGCGTTGGCATCGGCGACGTACTGAACGTCACCGTATGGGATCACCCTGAGCTGACCACGCCGGCCGGTCAGTACCGTAGCGCCAGCGACACCGGTAACTGGGTGCAGGCAGACGGTACCATCTTCTATCCGTACATCGGTAAAGTGCGCGTTGCAGGCCGCACCGTGACGGAAATCCGCAGTGAAATCGCGCGTCGTCTGGCGCAGTTCATTGAAAGTCCGCAGGTGGATGTCAATGTGGCCGCGTTCCGTTCGCAGAAAGCCTACGTGACCGGTTCGGTCACCACCTCCGGCCAGCAGCCGATCACCAACGTGCCGCTGACCGTGCTGGATGCGGTGAACGCCGCGGGTGGCCTTGCCGCTGACGCCGACTGGCGCAACGTGGTGCTGACGCACAACGGCCGCGAGCAGCGCATTTCGCTGCAGGCGCTGATGCAAAACGGCGACCTGAGCCAGAACCATCTGCTCTATCCGGGCGATATCCTTTACGTACCGCGTAACGACGATCTGAAGATCTTCGTAATGGGCGAAGTGAAACAGCAGACCACGCTGAAGATGGACCGCAGCGGCATGACGCTGGCTGAAGCACTGGGTAACGCACAGGGCATGGATCAAACCACCTCTGACGCCACCGGCGTATTCGTCATTCGTCCGATTCGCGGTGCTAACCGCACCAAGATCGCCAACATCTATCAGCTGAACACCAAAGATGCGGCGTCGATGGTGATGGGCACCGAATTCCAACTGGAGCCGTACGACATTGTCTACGTCACCGCAACACCAATCACCCGCTGGAACCGCGTGATTTCCGGACTGCTGCCGACCATCGTGGGTATCGACGATGCAAGCTCCGCAGCGCTGCGTTTCCGCAACTGGTCGGACTAAGGTTTTACCATGATTAAGTCAGTGTTAGTCGTCTGCGTCGGCAACATTTGCCGCTCCCCCACCGGGGAGCGTCTGTTTAAACGCGCACTTCCGCATACCCGTATCGCTTCTGCCGGTCTTGGCGCCCTGAAGGGCCATCCGGCGGATAAGACGGCCAGCGCCGTCGCCGCTGAACATGGCGTCTCGCTGGACGGTCATGAGGCTCAGCAGTTAACGGCCAGCATGTGCCGTGACTTTGACCTGATTCTGGTAATGGAGAAGCGCCACGTTGAGCAGGTGAATCGCATCGATCCGGCGGCGCGGGGGAAGACCATGCTGCTGGGCCACTGGCTTAACCAACAGGAAATTGCGGATCCGTACAAAAAAAGCCGTGAGGCCTTTGAAGAGGTTTACGGGTTACTGGAAAACGCTACCCAGAAATGGGTTAACGTACTAAGCCGATAGTTGGGAATATCCATGAATATCAAAAACAAGGTTATGACTGCGCCAAAAGAAGATTCGAATGGATGGGATCTGGCGCATCTTGTGGGACAGCTGATCGATCATCGCTGGATCATCGTGGCGGTCACCGCTTTCTTTATGCTGATGGCAACGCTCTACACACTGTTTGCTACGCCAATCTATAGCGCGGACGCTATGGTGCAGGTGGAGCAGAAAAACACCGCCTCGGTGCTGAACGAATTACAGGATGTGATTCCGACCACGCCAGCATCAGACACCGAGATTCAGATCATCGAATCCCGCATGGTGATTGGTAAAACTGTTAACGACCTCGGTCTGGACACGGTCATTCAGCAAAACTACTTCCCGGTGATCGGTAAAGGTCTGTCGCGCCTGATGGGCAACAAGCCGGCGCAGATTGCCATTTCACGCCTGGAAATTCCGCGCAGCATTGACAAACGTACCGTTGAGCTGGAAGTCACCGGTCCGCAGACCTATACCGTGAGCAAAGACGGCGACGAGCTGTTCAAAGGCCGCGTGGGTCAGCTGGAGCAGCACGGCGACGTCACCATGCTGGTTAGCGGCATTCAGGCTGACGAAGGCACCAGCTTCAGCGTCACCAAGCTGAGCGACCTGCAGGCGATTAAAACCGTGCTTGGCGCGCTGACCGTCGCCGATAAAGGCAAAACCACCGGCGTGCTGGGCCTGGAGTTCCAGGATGAAGATCAGGAGCAGGCGAGTCGCGTGCTGAACCAGATCGTCAACAACTATCTGCTGCAGAACGTTGAGCGTAAGTCTGAGCAGGCGGAGAAGAGCCTCGAATTCCTGCGCACCCAGCTGCCTAACGTGCGTGCCAAGCTGGACGATGCGGAAGACAAGCTGAACACCTTCCGTCGTCAGAACGAGTCGGTGGACATGTCGCTGGAAGCCAAATCGGCGCTCGACTCGTCCGTTAGCGTCCAGAGCCAGCTGAACGAGCTGACCTTCCGTGAAGCCGAAGTTTCCCAGCTGTTCACCAAAGACCACCCGACCTACCGAGCGCTGCTGGAAAAACGCAAAACGCTGGAAGCGGAACAGGCGCAGCTGAACAAGAAAATCTCGGCCATGCCGCAGACCCAGCAGGAGATTCTGCGTCTGACGCGTGATGTGCAGGCCGGTCAGGAAATCTACATGCAGCTGCTGAATCGTCAGCAGGAACTGGGCATCAGCAAGGCCAGCACCGTGGGTGATGTGCGCATCATCGACCGTGCCGAAACCAGCACCAGCCCGGTGGCACCGAAGAAGCTGCTGATTATTGTCGCGGGTCTGATTGTTGGTCTGATGCTGTCGGTTGGTCTGGTGCTGCTGAAAGCGCTGTTCCACCACGGTATCGACAACCCGGAGCAGCTGGAAGAGCTGGGCATGAACGTCTATGCCAGCGTACCGCTCTCCGAGTGGCAGCGTAAGAAAGACACCGAAGCGCTGGCGCGACGCGGCAGCAAAGAGAAGTCGGATCCGCACAACACGCTGCTGGCGCTGGGTAACCCGACGGACCTCTCCATCGAAGCGATTCGTAGCCTGCGTACCAGCCTGCACTTCGCCATGATGGAAGCGAAAAACAACATCCTGATGATCACCGGTGCCAGCCCGGGTATTGGTAAAACCTTTATCTGTGCCAACCTGGCGACGCTGGTATCCAAAGCAGGTCAGCGCGTACTGTTCATCGATGGTGATATGCGTCGCGGCTATACCCACGAGCTGCTGGGTGCGGACAACAAGACTGGCCTGTCTAACGTACTGTCGGGCAAGAGCGAGTTCTCGCCGGCGATGATTCAGAAGGGCGTGTACGGTTTTGACTTCCTGCCGCGCGGTCAGGTGCCACCGAACCCGTCTGAGCTGCTGATGCATCGTCGCATGCAGGAGCTGCTGGACTGGGCAAGCAAGAACTATGACCTGGTGCTGATTGATACGCCGCCGATTCTGGCTGTGACCGACGCTTCCATCATCGGTAAGCTGGCCGGTACCTCGCTGATGGTGGCGCGTTTCGAAACCAACACCACCAAAGAGCTGGATGTCAGCTACAAACGCTTCGCCCAGAACGGTATCGAGATTAAAGGCGTCATCCTCAACGCCGTGGTCCGTAAAGCGTCGAATGCCTATGGTTATGGCTACGACTATTACAACTACGAATACGGCAAAGAGAGCAAAAGCTAAGCACTATCGGGGGCGGATTTTCCGCCCCTTTTTATGGCGCGTTTCTGGCTAAGCGCCATGCCTTGTGCCTCTGCAAAACATGCGGATACACCGCAGAGTATTGTAGCGGCGCGATTTATCGCGCAATAAATTGCGCCGCTACGGAACGTGCGGTGATTAACCGCAGAAAACTGCGGCGGTGAAATTTATACCGCGAACATAATAACGATTTATTTTCGGTGCGTTTTGCACCACCCAACATACACACAGCACAATCTTAGGTATTTCCGTGACGGTACGAAAAGTCTTATTGAAAAAGAATACTAACGGCATGATTTTTCAGAACAAAGCCGATTCCTTTCTACAGGCCGCTCGCGTTACCGTTGAATCTGGAACAGCTGTTTAAGAGGTGCTGGCAATGCAGGACATCCGCTTCTCAATTGTAATTCCCGCTTATAACGCGTCGAAATCGATTGTCACGACGCTGGATTGCGTCAAAGCGCAAACCTATCGCAACTTTGAAGTCATCATCGTGGATGACAAATCCGCCGATGCCGCGGAACTGGCGCAGGTGGTGCGCGGCGAGCGCTATCAGGATCTGGACATCAAACTGGAGCTGTCTGAGGTCAAACTCAACGGCGCCGGCGCGCGCAACAAAGGTATTGAACTGGCGCAGGGCGACTTCATCAGCTTCCTCGACGCCGACGACGAGTGGCACGCGGACAAGCTGCTGGAGGTTTGCGATACCATCCGCAAGCTGGAAGCGCAGGGTAAATCGCGCTATGTCATCTTCAGCCAGGTCAATATTCATCAGGACGGCAGCTTCCTCAAAGTGATGCCAATGCAGCCGCCGGGTAAAAATGAGACCGTGGCGGAGTACCTGTTTGGCTGTTACGGCTTTATCCAGACCAGTACTATCGTGCTGAAACGCGAAGATGCCGCCAGAATCCAGTTTGATGCGCGCTATATTCGCCATCAGGATTATGACTTCTGCATCCGCGCCGACCGCATGGGCTATGAATTTGTGATGATCGCCAAACCGCTGGCGACCTACCATCTGGTGACCAAATTTGGTTCCAAACACAAAGGCGAGTCGGTGAAGTACTCCTTTTTCTGGCTCGACACCATGAAGCCGCACCTGACGGCGCGCGATATCCATACCTACAAAGCGTTCAAGCTGCCGCTGCGCTACAAAATGGATGGCAATTCGCTGCTGGCCAGCGTCAGTTTTGCGCGCTACTTCTTCCTCACCAACCGTGATAACCGCGCCTACTTCATCAATCGCCTGGTCGATAAGCTGAAGTCGCGCTTCACGGGGCGAAGAGCGGTTTCCTGATCGATTTATGACTTTCACTTGCTCCCGCAGCGGGAGCATTTTTTCGGTTCCTGACACTCCGGGTATACAAATGACAAATCATGTTGGCACCATCGGTATCGTGATGCCGATGTACAACGCGCGCAACACCGTGCTGCGTGCGGTTGAGTCGATCGTGAATCAGACCTACAGCGACTGGCATCTCTACCTGGTCAATGATAAATCCACCGATGATTCACTCGCTTTTGTGCGCGAGCATTGCCAGGATGCGCGCATCACTATCCTCAGCAACGAGGTCAACCTCGGCGCGGCGGAAACGCGCAACGTGGGCCTGCGCGCGGCCAAAGAGGAGATCATTGCGTTTCTCGACAGCGATGACGAATGGCACGCGGAGAAACTGGCCGAGCAGGCCGCGGCGCTGGCCGCCGGTGACGACTTTGTGATCACCCATTATCACTACAAAACCAAAACCGCCGATCACGACATCAACTACAACAAACCTTATCTGCAGCAGGAAAACTTCGTGAAGAAGCAGTATCGCGTCTGCTTCTCCTCGGTGTGTTTCCGTCGTCCGCCACAGGGCATCTTCTTCCAGCGTAAAGGCCATGAAGACTTCCTGTTCCTCTATGAGCTGTTCCTCCGCTACAAACAAGCCCGGGTGATCCAGAAGACGCTGGTCAACTACTACGAGCTGGGCGATTCGCTGTCGCGTAACAAAAATAAAGCGGCGAAATGGCACCTCGAATTATTAAGAATTATCTATAAAAACAATCCTTTAAAAATCTATTACTATTACGGCTGGTATATGGTGAATGGGGTTCTTTTCACCCTTAAACATCGCTAAGACCCTGTGTCCTTCGCGCTGCCGCTACGTTGGCTGCGCGCGTCCATCCCGGTCACTTACTTGAGTAAGCTCCCGGGAATGAACGCACTTGCCGCCTTGCGGCAACGCAAATGACTTGGGTCTGGATTTGAGCAATTTGAGGTGAAAAGTATCAGATGAAAAAGATTGTTTTGGTTATTAAGGATGCCTACTCCTACGCAGGCACGGAGAATATCTGCAACTTCATGTCGGAGTGCCTCGGTGAAGAGCATGCCGTCACCATTTACTCGCTGGAAGGGCACGGCAAAACCTTTTACCCGTTTGAGCGGGTGAAAGAGATTGTCAGCTTCGAAGGCCACAGCAACCCGA
Organism: Enterobacterales bacterium; assembly: GCA_039593615.1. Lineage (GTDB taxonomy): Bacteria > Pseudomonadota > Gammaproteobacteria > Enterobacterales > Enterobacteriaceae > Enterobacter. The sequence continues at coordinate 215,076 of JBCNOY010000002.1, forward strand.
TTAAAAGTGCCGTGGCGCGCATCCATCAGGAGGGCTTCGACAGCGTATTCCTGATCAGTATGGGGCGCCTGAGCGTGATGTTTGCCTTCTGGAACCTGATGGCAATGAAGAAAAAAACCTTCAAAGCCTACGCCTGCGAGCACATCGCTATTAACTCGTTCAGCAAGCCGATCAAACTGCTGAAGTGGCTGCTGCTGCGCTACTACGATCAGGTGATCGTGCTGACTGACAAAGACCATCAGGTCTTCACCCGCTGGCATATCCCCAGCCAGCAAATTCCTAATCCGGTGGTGTACAAATCCTGGCAGCGCGAGACGCGCAGCCGTCAGGCGCTGGCGGTAGGCCGCCTCGATAACCAGAAGGGCTTTGACCTGCTGCTGGATATCTGGGCCGACTTCAGCAAAAAACACCCGGAGTGGAAGCTGGTGATCGCCGGTGACGGCGAACTGCGCCAGCAGCTGCACGATCAGGCCGCGGCGCTGGGCATCACCGGCAGCGTTAACTTTGTCGGCAAAGTCAGCAATATCAATGATTACTACCGCGACAGCGACATGGCGCTGATGACTTCACGTTATGAAGGGCTGCCGCTGGTACTGCTGGAAGCCAAATCCTGGTCGCTGCCGGTGGTGGCCTATGACTGTCCGACCGGACCGCAGGAGATCATCAACCACGGCGAAGATGGCTTCCTGGTGCCAATGAACGACAAAGCCACTTTCCTGGCGCGCATGGAGCAGCTGGCCAGCGACGATCGCCTGTTCTTTGCCATGAGCGAAAAGACCAAAGAGACGGCGCTGAAGTTTGACGGTAATCAGATCAAACAGAGCTGGCTGGCGCTGGTGTAATCACTTTTATCGTGCCTCGGGGATACCTTTTCGGCCGCCATGCGGCCCCATGACCACGGGATTGTTAGCATGAAAAGAAGAGAAGTCTTGCAAACTGCAGCCTCCTCCATTGTTGCCGCGCTGTCGGTGAGCGCGTTTTCCAGTTACGCCGCCAAAAGTGGTCAGCCGGCGCTGAAAGCGGTTGATGCCTCCAGCGTCCCGCCGGGCGATGTGCCAATTCTGACGCCGGAAAACGTCTATACCATGCCACCGCAGTTCTGGCAGAACTTTGAGGGCAAACTGTGGATTGGCGCAGCAGGCAAAGATGCCAGTCAGGCCGGCAACCAGATTCCGGTATATCTGCGCGACGCCAGCGGTAAGGTTTCCCAGGTGAGCCAGCCAATTGCGCTCAATAAAGGCAACTTTGCCCAGTTTATTCACGATAATGCCGCGTTAATCGCCAATCCCGCGCACTCGATGGTGGTGGAAGATAACCAGGGTAATACGCTGTTTTCCATCAGCGACGTGTCGCGCCCGAACGCCAGCAACTTCAGCCAGCGCCTGGCGCAGCCGAACGGTTATCAGCTGATCGGCGAAATCCCGTCGGTGGAAGAGCTGCGTAAAACCCGACCGCTGTTTGCCGGAGCGAAAATCAAGCTGAAGAGCTGGCACGAAGGGCTGGAAGTGGGCGGCGGCGAGTTCGTCGGCGTGTATGGCGAAGGCGAAGATGATGGCGGCGTGATTTTCAGCGGTAACGGGTTCTACTGGCGCCGCGTGGTGGAAGATTTCAACCGTCTGACGCTGTTTGACTTCGGCGCCATCGCCGACGGCAAAACCGATACGGCACCGGCGATCAAAGCCATGTATCAGTGGTCGCTCAAGGCTAACCAGCAGATCTGCGTTCAGTTTCCGGCAGGCACCTTCTTCGTGACCGGCTGTGACTTTGGCGATCAGCAGCAGCGCTTCTTCCGCATTTCCGGCGCGATGGTTAACTTCGGCTATTTCCCGGCGACTACGCTGGTATCTGACGGTCGTTCCGAATTCCTGTTCCAGGTGAATGCGCGCTGGACCGAAATCTCCAACCTGATCTTCAACGGTCAGAACGACAAGCGGCCAAACAAACAGGGGCTGTTCCGCAACACCTGTCCGGGCGGCCAGTTCTTCCGCGGTGCCTGCCTGCGCTTCAACCGCGTCGGCGGCACCTCGATCAGCCTGCTGGATACGCTGGACTGCAAAATCGACCAGTGGTACGCCGACACCTGTACCGGTGACGTGATCAAAGCCAGCTGGTCCGGACAGAAGCAGGGTGCGTGGGACCACAGTACGGCGATTGAGCTGTCGAACTTCAACGCCCAGCGCTGTACCGGCGGCATGGTACTTAACCTGCCGCGCTGCAGCCAGTCGATCATTCATAACGGCTGGATTGAGCATAGCGAGCACCCCGGTGACATCTCGAACGGCCAGTGGATTATTGATGCGCTGAGCCTGGAAGATTGCAAAAACCCGCTTAACGCGCGCAATTCCCGCCTCAACATGCGCCAGACCAATCTGCAGTCTGGCAGCTGGATCGATAACTCGCTGGAAGGTGAACGCTGGCTGAATATCTGGGAGATGGGTTCAACGCGGGTGGAGTCTTACGGCGTGGCCATCGACGGCAGCCTGAAATACAACTACATCACGTCGCGTTTCCGTCTGACCAACAACACCAATCAGGCCACCTGGTTCGAGCTGGGTAATTTTTACTCGCCAACCGTGGGTGACAGCTGGGAGATCGAGCTGTTTGGTCAGTCGCAGTTCAGCAATGGCAGCGATAAACAGCCGCTGCTCGACGTGATGGGCGGTAAACAGACCGGCGGTCGCGCGGTGATTCATCTGCAGCGCAAAACCAGCAAGGCGGAAGCCAGCTGGTCCGCGGAAGGCAGTTCGCCGGTGCTGGAGGTGCGCGTCGATGCGCGCAGCGATACCGATAGCAAAGTGTTCGTCAAACTGGCGGGCTGGACGCCGACGGCGGTGGTGCTGATTAAGAGCACCGCCAAAGACCGGTTCCTCACCGGCCGCTGTGCGCGCGTTGACGCCACCATGGCGCAGGGCAGTCCGACCAGTGGCAGCCAGCCGGCACCGCAGCGGTTTAGCCTGCACAACGGTAAAGCTGGCATCGGCGGCAACGAGCAGGGCGATTTGCTGCTGTCGTCGCGCGCGCTGAAGCCCGAACAGGTGGATACGCGCCAGCCGAAGGGGTTTGTTTCAGTGGTGATCAACGGCGAGCAGGTGGCGCTGCCGTATTTTGCGCTCAAGTCGTGAGGATTTAACGCAGGTAACGGTGCAATTTATCGCGGAGGCCACTGCGGCAGCGAGCCGGGCCGGGCAAAGCGCAATAAATTGCGCCGCTACGGTTTGTGCAGAGGAGAGTTCTGCACTGACCCTTTGCACAGTCTGTAGCGGCGCGATTTATCGCGCATGTTACACCTGTCGCAGGTATCAATTACGTCACAACAGGCAGTCGTTAATTTCGGGCCGCTGGCCCATTAGCAGTTTTTTCTTACAGAGTTCACTTAGCCAGTATGGAACTGGCGGCTTGTAAAAAATTACAAAAATTTATCTGGAGTTTTTATGAAGATTTTATTGGTGGGTAACCATACCTGTGGAAATCGTGGGGATGGCGCGATTTTACGTGGACTGATTGATTCATTGCAGGCCGCGCGTGGGGATCTGGATATCGATGTCATCAGCCGCTATCCAACCAGCTCCGGATATTTACTGCAGCAGCACATCCAGCAGGATTCGCTGTTTCTGCATAACAGTAAGGCGCCAAAAGGGCTGGTCAGCAGCCTGAAGCGCAAAGTCGCCAACCGTCTGATGCCGGACATCATGATGGCGCACCTTGGCAAAGGTGGCGTGTATAAATCCTTCTCGGTGCCGCCGCATCTGGCGGAATTCACCCGCAGCCTGGCGAAATATGACGCCATCATCCAGGTCGGCGGCTCGTTCTTCGTCGATCTGTACGGCGTCACTCAGTTCGATCACGCGCTGTGCGCGCTGATGGCGAAGAAGCCGCTGCACATGATCGGTCACTCGGTGGGCCCATTCGAAAACCCGCGCGTCAATGCGCTGGCAAACTTTGTTTTTGATCGCGTCGACAGCCTGGTGCTGCGCGAAGAGGTCAGCCTCGATCGCCTGAAGCAGGATGGCGTGACCACTAGCCGGGTGAAGAAGGGCGTGGACACCGCGTTCCTGGTGCAGGCGCGTGAGGTGGAAAATCCGAGCCACAACCTGCTGCACTGGCAGAACATCATTCAGTCGCGCAAAACCATCGCTATCACCGTGCGTGAGCTGGCACCGTTCGACAAACGTCTTGGCGTTACGCAGAAAGAGTATGAAGCCGCGTTTGGCCGGGTGATCAACGCCATGATCGCCGAAGGTTATCAGGTGGTGGCGTTCTCCACCTGTACCGGCATCGACAGCTATGCCAAAGATGATCGTATGGTGGCGCTGACGCTGCGCGACCACGTTGAGCAGCCGGAGCACTACCATGTGATCATGGACGAGTTCAACGACCTGGAACTCGGCATCCTGCTCAGCCACTGCCATCTCACCATCGGCACGCGCCTGCACTCGGCAATCATCTCCATGAACTTCGGCACGCCAGCCGTGGCCATCAACTACGAGCACAAATCGCTCGGCGTGATGAACCAGCTGGGTCTGCCGCAGATGGCCACCGACGTGCAGAGCCTGATGGACGGCTCGCTGATCGACAAAGTGCAGACCGTGCTGGCGGACTACGACAACGTGAAGCAAAAAGTGAACACCGCGGTGGCGCAGGAGCGTGAAATCGGCAACCGCATCACCGAAGAAATTCTCAACGTCCTGGGGTAAGTGATGAAGCTAACCTTTTTCACCATGCGTTTTCCGGTTGCCTCTGAGACGTTTGTCCTCAATCAGGTGACGCATTTCATCGATGCCGGCTATGACGTCGAGATCATCTCGGTGTTTCCGGGCGACATGATCAACCGTCATGCCGCGTTCGATGAGTACAATCTGGCGGCGAAAACCCACTATCTGCTGCCGGAAGAGAAGGTATCAAACCTCGACAAACTGACTCAGCGCATCGGGCTGATGCTGCCGAAAATCGCCAAACCGGCGCTGCTGAAGTCGCTTAACGTTGGCCGCTACGGTGCGCAGGCGAAAAAACTGCTGCTGCCAGCCATTGTCGCCAATGCCCGCCAGACCTTTACTGCCGATGTGTTCCTGGTGCACTTCGGCTATGCCGGTGCGCTGGCGAATAAACTGCGCGAGCTGGGGGTACTGAAGGGCAAGCAGGCGACGGTGTTCCACGGTGCGGACATCTCGCGTCGCCACATTCTTGAAGAGCACAAACAGGATTACATCAACTTGTTCAGACAGAGCGAACTGATGCTGCCGATCAGCCATCTGTGGGAGAACAAGCTGATTGAGATGGGCTGTCCGCGCGAGAAAGTGCACGTCACGCGTATGGGCATCGAGCCGGAGAAGTTTAACTTCCAGCCACGCGACGCGTTCCACAAACCGCTGCGCATCGTTTCGGTGGCGCGCCTGACCGAGAAAAAAGGACTGGACGTGGCGGTCAAAGCCAGTGAAATCCTGCGCGATAACGGCGGTCAGTTCCAGTTCACCATCATTGGTAACGGCGAGCAGGACGGCATGATGCGCGAGCACATCGCGCGTGCCGGCCTGGAAGACATGGTGACCATGCCGGGCTTCAAGCCGAGCCAGGAGGTCAAGGCCATGCTGAGCGAGGCGGATGTCTTCCTGCTGCCTTCGGTAACGGGCGCCGATGGCGATATGGAAGGCATTCCGGTGGCGCTGATGGAGGCGATGGCCGTAGGTATACCGGTGGTCTCGACCCTGCACAGCGGGATCCCGGAGCTGATTAAGTCTGACCATTCCGGCTGGCTGGTGCCGGAAAATGATGCCGGTGAGCTGGCGGACACGCTGCTGCGCCTGTCGCGCGGCGACGTTGACGTTGCACCGGTGGTGGCCGCCGCGCGCCATAAAGTGGAAACCGAGTTCAATCAGCACATCGCTTACGGTGAGCTGGCGAAAATTCTGGAGCGCATGGTGTGAGTGGATTAAAAAAACAGGCGGTGTGGCTGTTTGGCAGCACCTGCTTTGCCGCGCTGCTGCAGGTGCTGCAGCTGGCGGTGCTGGCGCGCAAGCTGGAAGCGCACGAGCTGGGTTTGCTGGCGATCATCAACGCCATTCTGGCGGTGGCTACCGTGCTGCAGGACATGGGCATGAGCAGCTACATCGTGCATCGTCAGGAGATTACACGTCGTGAGCAGAGCACCATTTACTGGGTTAACGTCTCGCTGAGCTTCTGTACCGGTCTGATCATGCTGGCCATCGCCTGGCCGGTGGCGTGGTTCTACCATCTGCCGGAGCTGACGGCGCTGATTATGCTGACCAGCCTCAACTTCCTCGTGCTCGGTCACCTGTCGCAGTATCAGGCGCACTATGTCAAAACCAAACGCATGGTGACGCTGGCGAAGATTGAGATGGGCACCAAGCTGTTTGCCTTCCTGTGTACGGTGGCGATGCTCTATTTCACCTCGCTGACGGTGGCGGCGGCGATTCTCGGGCTGTTCATCAACGCCTTCACGCGCATTATCTGCATGATCTACTTTGGCGAGAAGTCGTGGCGGCCAACCTGGGAGTTCGACGGCAAAACCTTTGTCAGCGCGGTGCGTTACGGTATCTATCAGTTGGGTTCGCAGACCATTAACCAGCTGCGCACTCAGGCCGATGCGCTGATCGTCGGTAAAGTGATGGGTGCCGAAATGCTGGGGATTTACTCACTGGCGAAAGAGCTGATTCTGCAGCCGCTGAAGCTGGTGTCGCCGGTGATTAACCGCCTGGCGCTGCCGCGCTTCGCTGAGAAGCAGCACGATCCCGAGCAGCTGAAAAAACTGTTCCTCAAGGGCACCTTCGTCATCATGCTGTTCAGCAGCGCGATGTACCTGGCGATTGGTATTCTCTCTCCGGTGATTGTGCGTGTGCTGTATGGCGCCTCGCACGAGCAGGTGTATCACCTGATCCCACTGATGCTGCTGTTCGGTATGCTGCGCCCGATGGGCGGCCTGACCGGCGCGATCTCCCAGGCGAACGGACGCACCAACGTCGAGTTCTACTGGAATATCGTCGCCAGCCTGGTGGTGGTGGTGGTGCTGGCCACTACGTGGATCTGGCCGAACGTGATTTACGTGGCGCTGACGCTGTCGATTTCACAGGTGCTGATCTCCGCCTTCGCGCATCCGTTCTTCATCAAACCGGTGATTGGCATCCGCTTTATGCCGTATGCGCGCCAGTGGGTGTCGGTGTCGGTGGTGTTTGTCGGCCTGATGCTGCTGGTGAATCATTTCAACCTGTTCGTGATGCCCGAGTGGTTTGAGGGCTGGCTGTAAGCGGTGATGACGGGGGCTGTCGTTGGCAATGACAACACGTTTGTCAGTAAAGCTCTGAAACCGTGCAGCAACCGTTGCACTTTTGGTAGCGGCGCAATTTATTGCGCGATAAATCGCGCCGCTACGAATTTTATGCGATTTGTATTTGCTGTTACTGAACGGCATTACGCCATTTTGCGACCAAACCCTGACGCCATCGGTCAAAACAACATCTTTAATCGCCGCCAGCCTTTTCCGCTGCGACACCACACCTTCGCCCCCAATGATGTTTCCGCAACGCCGGTCTGAACGCTCAACAATCACTGGCCTCACCGGTCATCGCTCAGCACTCTGCCTTCCACTGTTTTTCAGCCATTTAGCCGCTTTTTTTTCCCGCCTCATTGCCGGCTGGCAGATGGACTTTTTGACGATTTTTTATGTGTTGACAGAGAGTTAGTGCCAGTTTTTCAGATAAAGATTATACTTGCTCAACCGGCCGATCCTGCATAATCGACCCCACGTATTCACTTCATGAAATGGAATAAATATGACCAAGCTTAAAGCAGTAATCCCGGTTGCGGGTCTGGGCATGCATATGCTCCCTGCGACTAAAGCCATTCCGAAAGAGATGCTGCCGATCGTCGATAAGCCAATGATTCAGTACATTGTCGACGAGTTTGTTGCTGCAGGGATCAAAGAAATCGTTCTGGTTACCCACTCGTCCAAAAATGCAGTGGAAAACCACTTCGACACCTCCTACGAGCTGGAAGCGCTGCTTGAAGCAGCGCGTTAAGCGCCAGCTGCTGGCGGAAGTGCAGTCAATTTGTCCGCCGGGCGTGACCATCATGAACGTGCGTCAGGCGCAGCCGCTGGGTCTGGGTCACTCGGTACTGTGTGCCCGTCCGATTATTGGCGACAACCCGTTTGTGGTGGTCCTGCCAGATGTGCTTCTGGATAACTCCACTGCGGACCCCCTGCGCTACAACCTTGCCGCCATGGTGGCACGTTTCGAGGAGACGGGCCGCAGCCAGGTTCTGGCGAAACACATGAAGGGCGAAGACCTCTCTGAATATTCCGTGATTCTGACTACCGAGCAGCCGCTGGATAACCCGGGCGATATCAGCACCATCACCAACTTCGTGGAAAAACCGGATCATCCGTCAGACGCTGAACTCTGACCTGATGGCCGTGGGCCGTTATGTGCTTTCTGCGGATATCTGGGCTGAACTGGAGCAAACCGAGCCGGGCGCCTGGGGCCGTATCCAGCTGACCGATGCGATTGCCTCTCTGAGCCAGAAAAAACCGGTTGATGCCCAGCTGCTGACCGGCACCAGCTTCGACTGCGGTCGTAAACTCGGCTACATGCAGGCCTTCGTCTCTTACGGTCTGCGCAACAACACCCAGGGCCGCGATTTCCGCGAAGCAATCCAAAAAATTCTGGCAAAATAATCTCTTTCCCCGCCGCGCAGGTTGCGCGGTTTTAAAGGAGTACACATGGCTATTTTGGTAACGGGCGGAGCAGGGTACATCGGCTCCCATACGGTGCTGGCGCTGTTAGAGCGCGGCGACGACGTTGTAGTCCTGGATAACCTTTGCAATGCCTCGCGCGAAGCAATCAATCGCGTTGAGAAGCTGGCCGGTAAGAAAGCGGTCTTCGTTGAAGGCGACATCCGCGACCGCGCCTGCCTGCGCGATCTGTTTGCCAGCAATGACATCTCGGCCGTTATCCACTTCGCCGCGCTGAAAGCGGTCGGCGAATCCACGCGCATGCCGCTGGAATATTACGAGAACAATGTCGCCGGGACCGTGGTGCTGCTGGAAGAGATGCGCGCCGCCGGCGTGTGGAACTTCATCTTCAGCTCATCCGCCACCGTATATGGCGCTGACGCACCGGTTCCGTACGTAGAAACGACGCCGATTGGTGGCACCACCAGTCCGTACGGCACCTCCAAGCTGATGATTGAGTTCGTGATGCGCGACTTCGCCAAAGCCGAGCCGAACTTCAAAGCCATCGCGCTGCGCTACTTCAACCCGGTCGGCGCGCACGAATCCGGAGAGATTGGCGAAGACCCAACCGGTATTCCGAACAACCTGCTGCCGTACATTGCGCAGGTGGCGATTGGGCGTCTGGAGAAGCTGGGCGTATTTGGCGATGACTATGCGACGCCAGATGGCACCTGCCAGCGCGACTACATTCACGTCGTCGACCTGGCGGAAGGGCACCTGAAAGCGTTGGATCACCTGCCAAAAGTTGAAGGTTACAAAGCTTACAACCTCGGCGGCGGCAAAGGCTTCTCGGTGCTGGAGATGATCAAGGCGTTTGAGCAGGCGTCCGGTAAACAGATTCCGTTCGAGTTCAAACCGCGTCGCGACGGCGATCTGCCGGCGTTCTGGGCGGATGCCAGCCTGGCGAACAAAGAGCTCGACTGGCGCGTCACGCGCGGTATTGATGCGATGATGCGCGATACCTGGAACTGGCAGTCGAAGAACCCGAATGGGTTTGAGTGACTAGTCGTAACACCAGTTAAGTTAAAAGCCTGTCATAGACAGGCTTTTTGCATTTCATCGGATTAGTCTAATCTTTGAGCACCATTTATTAGCTGTCACTTTCTTAAAGATTATGAAAATGCTAGGATTTGTGCTGTTTAAATTAGTGGCATGTTTGGTACGTATTTTAATGGCTAAAGATTCGCTCTCATAAGATTCAGTCCTGCATGTTTCCGCTATTAACCTATGATTTGTAAACGACTTTCGAAGGTGAACCTAATTTTTAGTACAGATTGGTTAGATTCAAACCTTATGTGCACTGGTAGCTGTGAGCCAGGGGCGGTAGCATTCATCTTTTGCTGAGAAGTCCAGCATAGAGTTGCAACATTAAGCGAAGCGCTTATCAACAAGGCATATTTGAGCAATATATATGAAGTATAATTTTGGCTATCTCATTGATCTTATTGCAGTAATCACAGAGAAAGAGTTAAAGGTACGATATAAAAGCAGTTTTCTAGGTTATCTATGGTCAATTGCAAATCCTTTACTTTTTGCAATGATTTATTATTTTATTTTTAAGTTGGTAATGAGAGTTCAAATACCAAATTATACAGTTTTTCTTATTACCGGATTATTTCCGTGGCAATGGTTTGCAAGCTCAGCTAATAATTCACTTTTTTCATTTATCGCCAACGCTCAAATCATAAAGAAAACTGTTTTTCCAAGGTCAGTTATTCCTTTTAGTAATGTGTTAATGGAGTTTTTGCATTTTCTTTGTACAATTCCAGTTATCGTTGTTTTTCTTTATATTTACGATATGAGCCCATCCATTTCCTGGCTATGGGGAATTCCATTGATAGGATTTGGACAAATGATGCTGACTTATGGCCTGGCATTAATGTTGTCGACACTGAATCTTTTCTTTCGAGACTTGGAAAGGTTTGTAAGTCTGGGGATTATGCTGATGTTTTATTGTACCCCTATTCTTTATTCAGTTGATTTAATTCCTGAAGCTTATAGATGGATTATAGGGACTAACCCTTTATCGCTAATGATTGTTTCATGGCGTGATCTTTTTATGCATGGTACGATAAATTACACTACTCTTTCGCATATTTATTTATCAGCGCTCGTAATGATGGTCGTTGGTGTTTGGGTATTCAATAAATTGAAATTCCGTTTCGCTGAGATTTTGTAATGACAGTAGCAATTGAATTTAAAAACGTAACTAAACGCTATCCTCTATATCATCATATCGGCTCAGGAATTAAGGAGCTAATTTTTAATCCCAAGAGAGCGTTATCAATGCTTTCTGGACGTTCGTATCTTGCCATTGAAGACATATGTTTTCAGGTTAATAAGGGTGAATCGGTAGCATTGATTGGACGAAATGGTGCGGGGAAAAGTACCTCATTATCGCTCGTCGCTGGTGTTATTAAGCCCACGAGTGGCAGCGTGGAAGTAAGCGGCCGAGTTGCATCAATGCTTGAGCTTGGTGGCGGTTTTCATCCTGAGTTGACCGGTCGGGAAAATATTCGGCTTAATGCGACGCTTTTGGGATTACGAAGAAAAGAACTTAATAAAAGAATAGATAAAATAATTGAATTTTCTGAATTAGGTGAATTCATTGATGAGCCGATCCGGGTTTACTCAAGTGGAATGCTCGCCAAATTGGGCTTTTCGGTAATAACTCAGGTTGATCCTGATATTCTTATAATCGATGAAGTCCTAGCAGTTGGTGATATAAGTTTTCAGAAGAAATGTATTAATACCATAAATGACTTCAAGAGTAAGGGTGTCACAATTCTTTTTGTAAGTCACAGTATGAGTGATATCGAAAAAGTATGTAATAAAGTTATCTGGATTGAGAATCATAAAGTCAGAAAGATTGGCGACAGCAAGAGTGTTATTGCTGAATATAAAGAATTTATGCAGCAATAATCTTGTAAGGAATAAGTGATGAAGAAAAATATTTTAATTGTAGGTGCTGGTTTTTCAGGTGCAGTTATTGCGCGAGAATTAGCTGAGCAAGGTCACAAAGTAAAAGTTATCGATGTTCGCAAACATGTTGCTGGAAATTGCTACAGCGAAATTGATGAAACAACCGGCGTTACGGTTCATACATATGGGCCTCATATTTTCCATACCGATAATGAAGAAGTCTGGAATTATCTGAACCTTTATACTGAGATGATGCCATATGTAAATCGTGTCAAAGCAACAGTAGATGGAAAAGTTTTTTCTTTGCCGATAAATTTACATACTATAAACCAATTTTTTGGCACAACGCTTTCTCCAGACGAAGCGAAAAAATATATAGAAGAGAAAGGTGAGTCTTCCATTATTAACCCACAAACCTTTGAAGAACAGGCCCTACGCTTTGTAGGTCGTGAGTTATACGAAGCTTTCTTCAAAGGGTACACCATCAAACAATGGGGAATGCAACCCTCACAACTGCCCGCTTCGATACTCAAAAGGCTTCCTGTTAGATTCAACTATGATGATAATTACTTTAATCATAAATTCCAGGGAATGCCTAGAGACGGCTATACAGTCATTGTTGAAAAAATTCTCACTCATGAAAACATTGAAGTTCAGCTAAATACTGAATTTGATAAAAATAGAATCAATGAATTTGATCATGTCTTCTATAGCGGTGCTCTTGATGGCTTTTATGAACATCAATTCGGCCGCTTAGGTTATAGAACCCTTGATTTTGAGAAGTTCTATCATGAAGGAGATTACCAGGGGTGTGCAGTAATGAATTACTGTGAACAAAAAGTACCCTATACTCGAATTACTGAACATAAATACTTTGCTCCCTGGGAAAAGCACGCTGGTTCAGTATGTTATAAAGAATATAGCCGTGCCTGTGAGGAAAATGATATTCCTTACTACCCGATCAGGCAGGTTGGTGAAATGCAAATGCTTGAAAAATACTTAGAGTTAGCTGAGCAGGAGCAAAAAATCACTTTTATTGGACGATTAGGAACATATCGTTATTTAGATATGGATGTTACGATTGCCGAAGCATTGAATACAGCTCGTGTCTATCTGGATACCATCAAAAACGAGAATCAGATGCCTGCATTTACGGTTTCAGTCAGATGAATGTAAGCGCTTTAATTGTAACATTCAATAGATTAGACAAACTCGAATACACAGTAATGGCAACAAGGAAGTTGCCATTCCAACATATTATTATTGTTAACAACGCTTCAACAGATGGCACAACAGAATGGCTTAACTGTGTTGACGACCCCAGAATTGTTGTGCTTCATAAAGTGGATAATAACGGAGGTGCAGGTGGCTTTCGTTATGGTGCAGAATATATATCAAAAAATATTCAAACTGATTGGATCCTATTTTACGATGATGATGCTTATCCACACACAGAATTTCTACAACGATTTAAAAATTTAAAGCCAAAATCTGATGAGATCTATTGTGCTGTTGTGAAAAACAGATTGGGTGAGATTTGTAAGATGAATCTTCCATGGAAACTAAATACTCACTCATTCTTAGACAATATACGTTACCTAAAACAACCATCGGATTATGTCGCAAATCCAGAGTTATCTTCAGAAGTGATTTCATTTTCATTCGTTGGTGTACTTATTCCCGCGAAAATTTTAAGCAAGACTTATGGTTACATCAAACCGGAACTTTTCATCTATTATGATGATGTTTATTACTCTTTCTATTTAAAAAAATTGGGTCATAAAATAAATTTTAATACCGATCTCGAATTTTTTCATGATGTTAAAATGAACACAGGTTGGGATTCCCAGGAGTGGAAGATTTATTATCTGGCAAGGAACTTATTTCTTAGTCAATCCTTGTATGATGGAATCGATTTTTTCTCCCGAGTTGCTAAGTTTTTCAGGATAACCAAATATTTTTTGAACGGTCTTAACTGTAAAAGCAAAAAAAAATATTATGGTTATTTATTTAAAGGGATTCTTCACGGAATGCAAGGGATTAGTGGGTACAACCACTAATGGTGTTAAAATGAAAAAAAAGATTTGTTTTTTTATTAACTCTGGCTGGTATTTTGAGCTTCACTGGTTAGAAAGAGCAAAGTTATTCCAAAACGATGGATGTGAAGTTCATATAATAGCGCACTTTAGCAATGTTGAAATTTCTAACTTGTCTGCTCAGGGATTTATCTGCCATAACTCGCGCATGAATGAGAGAACACTTAATCTATTGTCGGTAATAAAAGATTCAATCTTGTCTTTTAAAATACTGAATATAATTAAACCAGATATACTTCATTCTATAACTATCAAACCAATACTTATTGGTGGTTTATACGCAAGATTTACACAGACGGCATTCATATCAAGTTTTGTAGGTTTGGGTAGGGTATTCATGAATCAAAACTTAACTTACAAACTGTTGAACTATGGCGTCAGGAAACTTTATGAATTTATTTTCAAGAATGAAAAAAGTCGTTTGACTTTTGAACATGTCAATGACTTAATTTTCCTTACAAAATTGATTAAGGTGTCTGATAAGCAATGCATGGTTATTGATGGAGTCGGTGTCAATCTGCGTGACTTTAAATATCAGAAGGAGATTGATAATGAACCTCTGGTTGTGTTGTTCGCTGCAAGGATGTTGAAGTCAAAAGGCCTGGAAGTTTTAGTCAATATAAATAGAGAACTAAAAGCTCAAGGTAAATCTTTCGTTCTTAACGTCGCAGGGATTGAGATAGAAGATGATACGGATGCGATTGCCAAAGAAGATATTATGAAATGGCACAATGACGGTTTAATTAATTGGCTTGGCAAGCGAAATGATATTCCTAAATTGATTGGGGAATGTAATATTGTTGCCTTACCATCTGTTTATTTTGAGGGTATTCCAAGGATAATCATCGAAAGTTCAGCAATTGGTAGAGCCTGTATAGTTTATGATAGCGGTGGCTGTAGTAGTATCATTAATGATGGTGTCAATGGGTATGTGGCTAGCAGGGGTGACAAGGACGAGTTTAAAGCGAAACTTTTGAGTTTACTCGCAAATTCAGAAGTGCGCTTACAAATGGGCTTACATGGGCGAAAAATTGTTGAGGAACGTTTTAGTCTTGAGACAGTTTATGAAAAGACTAAGACTCTCTATCTTGATGTTATTTGATATTTGAATTTGAGGTTTACGTGTCAACAAATCCTAATGTTAAAATTTACGTTTGTCATCATAAGCAGTCACCGTATATCAAAAATGAATGTATCATCCCTATTCAGGTTGGAAGAGCTTTATCAAACACAACACTTGATTATTGTATAGGCGATGATACTGGTGATAATATTTCTGTAAAGAATAAATCCTGGTGTGAACTTACTGCCATATATTGGGCCTGGAAAAACGATGAGGCAGATTACTATGGGTTGATGCATTATAGGAGATATCTATCATTTAAATCACATGGCGATTACAATGTAATAAATAAGCTTGATGATGATATTATCACAGAACATAAACTGGATTCTGAGAGCATAAAAAACATCTGTGCTGAACAAGATATTATCACAGGTCCGGTATGGAACGTCCACCCAGTAGGGCTTCCCTGGAAAATAATGTCTAACTATGATCAATATAGTCTGGATCATTATAAAAAAGATTTGGACATTGTAGTAGAAATCGTCAAGGAAAAATATCCTAAATATTACTTAGCGCTTTTAGAATCTTTATATTCGACCTCTTGTTTTTTTGCGAACATAACTATTATGAAGCGCGAATACTATCATGAGTACTGTGAGTTCTTATTTGGTGTTTTAAACGAAGCAGAGGAAAAGATTGATATTAGTTCATACGATTCGTATCAATCAAGAATTTGGGGATTTATCGCAGAAAGATTAGTTAATGCCTATGTACTCTATGCACGAAGAGAATATCATGGGATTCGAGTTAGTACTGCTGGATTAATGTATTTAGCTGAATCACCAAAATTAGACATCAATAATATCTTAAATAATATTCAAGCAAAGAAAAAACAGAATAAAATATTAATTGATGAGCCAGTAAATATTTGCTTGTCATTCGATGATAAATACTATCCTCATGCTTCGGCTACAATTGAGTCTATTATAGATAATGCGAATGATAAGCAAAAATTAGTATTCTATATACTATGTGACAATAATTTGACAAGTGATAAAAGAGAGCTTCTTCACTTTGGCCTCAAACCAAATGTCACAATCAAGTTTGTTGAAATAGACCCCGATTTATTCAGCTCTTTACCACTCAATCGTTCATACATTTCGCTTAATACTTATTATCGTTTAGTTATCCACAAAGTACTTCCTGATATTGATAAAGTTATTTATTTAGACTCTGACATGATTTGTCTTGACGATATTGTTAAACTTTGGCAGGAAAATCTTGATGGTAAATGTATAGGGGCATCTCTGGATGAGGGAGGTATTCTTCAATCAAGACGGCTTTTACTTGGGGCTGATAATAATTATTTTAACGCCGGTATGATCGTTTTCAACTTAAAAGAGATAAGACTAAAATACCCTGATGTATTTATTGACTATATGATTAATTTTTACATCAATAACAGAGAAATAAGTCTTCAAGACCAAGACATCTTAAACATTACTTTTAAAGATCAATCAAAAATTTTACCTTTAAAATGGAATGTCAACAGTAGAATGTTCACAGCTAATGATCTTGAAAGAAAATATAGCTTACAGCAAGAGTCTGAAACATTATCAGACATAGGTATATTGCATTATACTGATCGTCGAAAACCTTGGACTCTCACTTGTGTGCATCCTTTAAAAGACTTTTATTGGACTTATCGCAAGCGCAATCCGCATGCTCCTATGACAAAGCAAGATAAATTCATTGAGAAATATGCAGGTAAAATCACTTACAAGATAAGTGGCGGATTTATTTTTGTTAAATTATTTGGCAAGACGTTCAAGATAAACAAGTCGATTATTGCTAAGATATTAAGAACCCTTAAAATTAACTTTTAAATTAAACGGCGCATTGCGCCGTTTTGAGTTTATATGGCTGAATCAATATCTCCCTTCGTATCAGTAATAACTGTTATCTCTACAGATTTATTTTTATTTGAAGAGACATTTAATTCTCTTAGAACGCAATCGTTTTCTAATTGGGAGCAGGTACTCGTATGTAAGGATAGTGATGAAGAAAATTTGCGAACATTCATGAGAAAATTACATGAGGATGATATTAGTAAAATTAAGATTATAAGTTCAATTAATCTTGACAGCTATGCCTCCGCATTAAACATCGGGCTAAGGCGTTCTGATGGTGAATATATTTTAATACTTGATCAGCATGACAAGATTAGTTCATCATATTTTGAAATGCTCTATAAAGGCTCCAGGAATTATCAAAAAAAAATCTATTACGCCGACTTGATTATTAATTATCATGCCACTTTTTTAAATCGTCCCTTTTTGTTAGGGTGTAAAGCACATCCCTCTAATGATGATTTTCTCTCTACATGTAGTCTATTGATGAGACCTTCAATATGCTCTCTGCCATTTAGTTTACCCAGAGAAGTCTTAACTGAAATTGGTTATTTGAAAGAAGATTGTGATTTCCCTTTGTGGGACTATTTAGCCAGATTGAGTTATATTTTAAGCTTTTACAAATTAGAAAGTGTTTATTATGATATGGTGATTTCTGATCAGAATATCCATCCAAGAATTATAAACTGTAAGGGCAACAAACATATTAATTTTAGATATGAGCTTATAAATACCCTAAAAGGTCTTAACGATCTAAATTTATCATCTGAAGTTATTTTAAAAGGAAATGAAGTTGTTCTGGATGAAAAGAAACGCTATTTTAATTTTTATGAAAGAAATTATAATCGATTTTTTACCTCTCTATTTAGAAAGTCACTCAAATTATTTCTCTTAGTTTTTAGACGCAACTTTAAAAATTTGGGCGCTAATAAATGAAAAAAAGATTATTTATCTCTACAGGCTATTACTCAACTTTGATGGCGTCAGTAATTTCAAGCGAATTACACAGTGCATCTTACGAAGATCATATCTTGATTACAATTGATAGACAACCCGTCGCATCTAATAGGCTCTGGGCGAACAGATTACATGCTTGGGAAAGTGTAAGTTTTGTTTCTCACGAAGAATATTATTCAGAAACTATCAATTATGAACACACAATTGATTTTTTTGATGAGGTCTATTCACCTTTTCCTGAAATGCTTTTAACAGTAGCTTCAGCTTTTAAAGCCAACAACTATTTTTTTTATGAGGAAGGCCTGACAAGTTACCTACAGTTTGAAAATAATCAATATAATGATGGAGCAAAATATTTTTGTCTACATCCTCATATGTTTAATGAAAAATCAAACCTTATTTCATTACCTATTAATATTTCAAAAGTCCTGGAAAAACTAATTAAAATAGATACATGCTATAAAACGCCTATATTAAAAGGTAATAACAATGTAATTGTAATAGGTCATGGAGGCTTTCCTGACGAGAATAAAAATGAATTAATTAATAATGAATATATTGAGGTGGTTCAGGATTTATCTAAGAAGGGGTACAATGTGATCCTTTTGGGTCATACAAGATTTCCTGTCAGCACTGTTTTGTTAGAAAAATTAAACAGGTCTAATGATGTTAATTTTCAATATATTGAACATAACTCTCCAATTTCAGACTTGTTTTTACTAAAAAACGCTAAAAATATTAAATTTATTTCAGGCATTTATTCTACTTTACTGGTCAATGCTGTGCTATTTTTTGGTTTTAAAGCGCTACCTTTTGAATCGGAAACGCTTTCGGAAAGACAACAATCTTTGAAAAAAATCCAATCTCGTTTGCTAAACTGAGCAAGAAATTATGATTTACCAGTTGTAATTGTTCTCAGCAGATTTGCATAATTTGTCACATAAATTATGCCACCTTCTTAATTTAGCCCACGCTATTGCCATATAAAATTTTAGCTTGAACTTTTTATCATTCTCTGACACCACAGGCTTTGGCAAGCCATATTCTTCTGCAATAGCATCGATTTTTGGGGTGTTTGACGGAAAATAGACTGTTGGAGTTCCTGTACACATGGCACCAATTGTATAGTGGTATCTGCCCGAAATTAAAATTTTTGCATTTTTAATTACTGATAGCCACTCCTCAAAGGTTTTAGCCTCATACATTTCGATATTATGCATGTGCTTTTTTAAACTTTCATAGACAATTGGTTCTTCATGGTGAATACCTTCTTCTTTTGAACCGGCCAGGTAAATATATCTATGGTTCGGGAAGTGATTTTGAATTATTTTTGCAATCATTCCTGATCGTTCATGTTTATAATTGACTGCTCCCGAAATACATACATATTTTTCTGAAATCGGTTTGTAAAGTTTATTTTTCAACAGATTTAGCTGTTAGTGGTAAACTGTCAAAAGCTAAAGTACATGGCATTCTTAACTCGTTGGTAATAGTTGCCACACTTCTTTTTTCTCTTGCAGCTATATAATCACAACATGCATAGGCTTTTTTATAGAAATTGATGGTTTCGCTGTCTTCAGTGCTTGGAAAACAGCTATGGTTAATCAGTATCACTTTTTTATTAAAGAATGTCTTGGCAGAATATATGAGGAAAAGCAAAGCCTTTGGATAGCCTGAAAAATGGTGGATAGTACCTTCCCCATTAATTATCACAACGTCACAATTATCAATTTTAATGGCGATTTCTGGTAATTTTTCTACAAAGTTAGCTTTATCAGAAAATTCATTTGCATGATTAGGAAACCATCTTAAATTATGAACATCATAAACTGGAATTGTATCAACTAACTTCATTCCGTTCTTATTGATTTTTTCCTTTACTGCATGCGATGTACCATAGCAGCCCCAATGGTAAACATCTTCGGTATCATTGATAAGTAACGCGCGTTGAGGCATCGGATCTTCCTTAGAATAGATTTTTGGATATTTTTTACACTTTGTAATGTAATCGATTTCATAAGGATTTTGAAGGTTAACATTTGATTATTACTAACAGCATCATTTTCTACCTCTCTTAGCACATGTTGAGTTAACATATTGGTCACTTATACTATGGTGTTACCCGTAACACTATGCGTGACCACACCTGACAGGAGTATGTAATGTCCAAGCAACAGATCGGCGTTGTCGGTATGGCAGTGATGGGGCGCAACCTGGCGCTCAACATCGAAAGCCGTGGTTATACCGTTTCCGTTTTCAACCGCTCCCGTGATAAGACCGAAGAAGTGATTGCCGAGAACCCAGGCAAGAAACTGGTCCCTTTCTATACGGTTAAAGAATTCGTTGAATCTCTGGAAACCCCTCGTCGTATCCTGTTAATGGTGAAAGCGGGCGCGGGTACCGATGCAGCTATCGACTCCCTGAAGCCTTACCTGGAAAAAGGTGACATCATCATTGATGGCGGTAACACCTTCTTCCAGGACACCATTCGTCGTAATCGTGAACTGTCCGCTGAAGGCTTCAACTTCATCGGTACCGGTGTTTCCGGTGGTGAAGAGGGCGCGCTGAAAGGCCCATCTATCATGCCTGGCGGCCAGAAAGAAGCATACGAGCTGGTGGCGCCTATTCTGACCAAAATCGCTGCTGTTGCAGAAGATGGCGAGCCGTGTGTGACCTATATCGGCCCGGACGGTGCAGGGCACTATGTTAAAATGGTGCACAACGGCATCGAATACGGCGATATGCAGCTGATCGCGGAAGCATACTCTCTGCTGAAAGGCGGCCTGAACCTCACCAATGAAGAGCTGGCGGAAACCTTCACCGAGTGGAACAAAGGCGAGCTGAACAGCTACCTGATTGACATCACCAAAGATATCTTCACGAAAAAAGATGAAGAGGGTAAATACCTGGTTGATGTGATTCTGGATGAAGCAGCGAACAAAGGTACCGGTAAATGGACCAGCCAGAGCTCTCTGGATCTGGGCGAACCGCTGTCTCTGATCACCGAATCCGTTTTCGCGCGTTACATCTCTTCGCTGAAAGAGCAGCGCGTTGCGGCATCTAAAGTGCTGTCCGGCCCGCAGGCTAAACCAGCGGGTGATAAAGCGGAATTCGTTGAGAAAGTGCGTCGTGCACTGTACCTGGGTAAAATCGTTTCTTACGCGCAGGGCTTCTCTCAGCTGCGTGCGGCTTCAGACGAGAACAACTGGGATCTGAACTACGGTGAAATCGCGAAGATCTTCCGTGCGGGCTGCATCATTCGTGCGCAGTTCCTGCAGAAAATCACCGATGCCTATGCTGAAACCGATGCTGATATCGCCAACCTGTTGCTGGCACCGTACTTCAAGAAAATTGCTGATGAATACCAGCAGGCGCTGCGTGATGTGGTGGCTTACGCTGTGCAGAACGGTATTCCGGTTCCGACCTTCTCTGCTGCAGTAGCCTACTACGACAGCTACCGTTCCGCGGTGCTGCCGGCTAACCTGATTCAGGCTCAGCGTGACTACTTTGGTGCGCACACCTATAAGCGTACTGATAAAGAAGGCGTGTTCCACACCGAGTGGCTGGACTAATTGTAAAAATGGCTTCCTTCGGGAAGCCTTTTTTCTTACACCACCAGCAACTCCCCCTTACGTCCCGCATTTTCCCCCGCCAGCCTCACCACCAGCATCCCGGCCGTGACAAACTTGGTCAGGTTTCGTGCATACAGCACGCCGCCAAACTCAGCCACCAGCGGTGTCACGTAGTCATTAATCGGGTCGACAACCTCCGCCACCACTTCGCCCGCTTTAACCCACTCGCCTAACTTTCTGCGGTTCAGCAGCAGTCCGGAGTGTGGCGCGTGGATGTACTCACAGCCCGCCAGTTGCGTTGGCGCGTGGATAAGGGCAGGGGAGTCTCCGGTTTCTCCGGCAATATACCCCCCTTCAATCAGCGCATTGATAATCGCATCCGCATCTTTCTCCGCCTGTTCCGGCGACACATCGGCTACGCCGCGCAGTTCCAGCGTCACCGGCAGCAGGCCACGCGGCATCGGGTAATCTTTGCCAAAACGCTCAGCCAGTGTCAGCCAGGGTTCGCAGCAGGCCTCATCAAACGGCTCTCCGCCGGAGATCTGTGCCAGTAGCTGCACTTCACTGCCAAGCCAGCGCGCCAGCGGCTCAATCTCCGGCCAGGCGTGCGGTGTGGTGTAAAGATGCGGCAAGGCATCCCAGTCGCAGTGCAGGTCAATCATCAGATCTGCCTGGCTGGCCATGCGCATCAGGGTGAAGCGCTGGGCTTCCAGTTCGCTTTTGGCGATGCGGTCGCGGTAGTGACGATCGATGGCGTCGCGAATCAGTCGTTTGTTTTCATATTCACTCTGTGTCAGCGAGCCAGCCAGTTCTGCCGCCAGCGTATCGCCCAGCGCCGGGAAGCGACGGTTAAAATCCTGACCAGAAAGAGTATGAAAACGTCCGAGATGAGTGCCGTGCCAGTGCTGACCCAGCGCGAGCGGATTCGCGACCGGCACCAGAGTGACTTTGGCTTTTAGCTTGCCCGCCGACTCCAGCGCCAGCAGCTTCTGCTTGAGATACCACGCCACCGCCATGCCCGGCAGCTCATCGCCGTGCAGCGCCGCCTGAATATACACCCGCTGCTGTGAGTCGGTGCCGAAGTGGAAGCTGACAATTTCCCGCTGGGTGCCCAGCGTCGCGCTTAACAAAGGATGATGTTGTTGTTGCATAACGCAGTCGATGTCCTGTGTCTGGGGCACGCTCGTGGCCGCGCCGCATGAAATTGATGAAGGGAATTATAGTTCTGCTGAAAAAAGGGCGGCAAATGCGCCGCCCCATCGATCACTGTTTAATAGAGATATCCGTTGCAAAATACTTCTTCTGCAAGGTATCAAAGGTACCGTTCTTTTTGATCTCCGCGAAAGCATTGTCCAGCGCGGTTTTTAATTCGGTGTCGCCTTTGCGCAGGCCGATGGCGGTGCCGGGGCCGATAATCGGATCCTGCACAATCGGGCCAGCCAGCTCGAAATCTTTGCCCTGCGGATGCTTCAGGAAGCCGTTCGCGGCCTGTGCGGCATCGGTGAACACCACGTCAAGACGTCCGGAAATCAGGTCGCTCTCAACCTGTGCCTGATCGCCATACGGCACCACGTTCACGCCGTGCGGCTGCCATTTCGCCAGCGCGTAGCGCTCCTGCACGGTTCCCTGTTCCACGCCCACGGTTTTGCCTTTCAGCGATTCCGCGGTGGGCAGCAGGCCGGAGCCTTTACGCGCAATCAGCTGGGTGTGGGTGTCATACAGCGGCACGGTGAAGTCGATCTGCTTCAGACGCTCTTCGGTGATACCCATATCCGACAGGATGGCGTCAAACTTACGCGCCTTCAGCGCCGGGATCATGCCGTCGAACTGGCTCTCGACCCACACGCATTTGGCCTGCATCTGTGCGCACAGCGCATTGCCGAGGTCGATGTCAAACCCGACCAGCTTGCCCTGCGGCGTTTTGGATTCAAAAGGGGGATAGGTAGGATCAACGGCGAAACGCACCTGATCGATTTTTGCCTGAGCGCCGAACGCGCAGCCTGCCAGCACAGCCAGTGCCAGCGTCTGACGCAGACGGGCGGTAAAACGGGAACTTGCCATAGTTGCGGTCTTCTTTTGTCGTGATGATAAGTCATCGAGAGTACCGCTCAGCGTGGTGTATGGCAATTAGAGTATTATTTTCATCACGTTACCATTATGCAGTGCGCGGTAATCCTCTACCTGAAGCATCACCGACTTCTCCAGCAGCCCTGCGTTAAAGGCAATTTCGTCGTAGCGCTCGAACAGCAGCGGGTCGACCACCAGCTGTAAATACGCGTGAAAGCTAAACGGCGGAATCGCGCCAAACACGCAGCCGGTCAGCGCATCCACTTCAGCCGGCGAGGCCAGCGAGGCGCGACGGCCACCCACGGCAGCTGCCACTTTACTCAGGTCGGCCTGCTGGTCGGCCGGTAGCACCGCCAGCACATGCTGTTTGATGCCGTTGCCCTTGACGTGACACACCAGCGCTTTGGCGCCTTGTCCCACTTCCGTGCCACGAATCGCGGCCACGGCTTCACACTTTCCGATCGCTTCATGCTCCATGAGTCGGTAACGGGCGTTATGCTGATCGAGCAGGGCGAGCAGTTTTTCATGCGTGGTCATGAGGGTTTCCATTCTGATGAAGCGCAATTGATCGCACTCTTTTGCGAAGTATGCTGCTCAAAATCGAGCCAGAAAGCCCGTTTTGAGCAGCATGGCGCACAATCGTTACTTATGGCGTGCGCGCAGGTTCTCAATCACGGTGCTCAGATCCAGCTCCTGATCCTGCAGCAGCACCAGCAGGTGATACATCAGGTCAGAGGCTTCATTCGTCAGCTCCTCGCGGTCGTGGACGGTCGCGGCCAGCGCGGTCTCAACGCCTTCTTCTCCCACCTTCTGCGCGATACGCTTGGTGCCGCTGGCGTACAGCTTCGCGGTATAGGAACTGTCCGGATCGGCGGTTTTACGCTCTGCCAGCAGCTGCTCCAGTTGATACAGGAACAACCACTGGTGGCTCGCCTCGCCGAAGCAGCTGCTGGTGCCCTTGTGGCAGGTCGGCCCGATCGGGTTTGCCAGCACCAGCAGGGTATCGTTATCGCAGTCCGGCGTTATGCTGACCACGTTGAGGAAATGGCCCGAGGTTTCCCCTTTGGTCCACAGACGCTGTTTCGTGCGGGAGAAGAAGGTCACTTTGCCGCTTTCGAGCGTTTTCGCCAGCGCGTCCTGGTTCATATAACCCAGCATCAGCACTTCGCCGGAGACGGCGTGCTGGACCACCACCGGCAGTAATCCGTCGGTTTTTTCCCAGTCCAGCTGCGCCTGTTGTTGCTCTGTTAACATACCCTAATCTCCACGCCCTGGTCGGCCAGGTACGTTTTTAACTCACCAATATTAATAATCTGTTTGTGGAACACGGAAGCGGCCAGCGCGCCGTCGACGTTCGCATCGCGGAAGGCTTCGAGGAAGTGTTCCATGGTGCCCGCGCCGCCGGAGGCAATCAGCGGAACGTGGCAGACCGCACGCACTTTTTTCAGCTGCTCAAGGTCGTACCCGTTACGCACGCCATCCTGGTTCATCATGTTCAGCACGATCTCGCCGGCGCCACGCTTCTGCACTTCCTGCACCCAGTCGAGCGTTTCCCACTGCGTCACGCGGGTGCGGCTTTCATCGCCGGTATACTGGTTGACGTGGTACTTGCCGGTTGCGGCATCAAACCAGGTGTCGATCCCAACCACAATACACTGCACGCCAAAGCGATCGGCCAGGCGGGTAATCAGCTCAGGATCGGCCAGCGCCGGGGAGTTGATGGAAATCTTGTCGGCACCAAACGAGAGAATTTGGGCGGCATCGTCGGCGGATTTAATCCCGCCCGCCACGCAGAACGGAATATCGATCACTTCCGCCACGCGCGCCACCCAGCTTTTGTCCACCACGCGGCCATCGCTGGAGGCGGTGATATCGTAAAACACCAGCTCGTCTGCGCCTTCATCGGCATAGCGTTTTGCCAGCGGGACGATGTCGCCAATGATTTCGTGGTTGCGGAACTGCACGCCTTTCACGACCTGGCCGTCACGAACGTCCAGGCAAGGGATTATCCGTTTTGCCAGCATTGAATCGCCTCCGTCACGGTAAATTTACCTTCCAGCAGGGCGCGGCCCACAATCACACCCTGTGCACCGGTGCCGCGCAGCGGCGGCGATATCGTCCAGTTTCACCGATGCCGCCCGAAGACTGGAACGCCACCTGCGGATAACGCGCGCGGACGACTTCCTGATACAGCGAGACGTTGGAGCCCGGCCAGCGTACCGTCGCGGGAAATATCCGTGCACAGCACGTGCTTCAGGCCAACGGGGCAGATACATCTCGACCAGCTCTTCCAGCGTCACGCCGGAGTTTTCCTGCCAGCCGCTGACCGCCACCTGCTTATTAGCTTGTTCATCAATGCGCACGTCCAGCGCCAGCACAAGCGCGTCGGCGCCAAAGCGGCGGAACCAGCCTTTCACGCTCTCAGGCTCTTTCACCGCGGTTGAACCGACCACCACGCGCGCTACGCCCGCGTCCAGCAGTGCCGCAACGTCGTCTTCGTTGACGCACGCCGCCGCCGACCTGCACCGGCACATCAACACCGGCGCAACCAGCTTTTTCAGCAGCGGGATCTGGCGCTTTGCCGGATCTTTCGCGCCGGTCAAATCCACCAGATGCAGCACCTGGGCGCCCTGGGCGGCATAATCCTGCAGACGCGGCAGCGGATCGTTGCCGTAGTCGCGCTGCTGGCCGTAATCGCCCTGATGGAGACGCACCACCGTGCCGTCAATTAAATCTAAAGCGGGAATAATCATCACATCTCCAGGAAGTTTTTCAGCAGCTGCGCGCCGGCGGCGCCAGAGCGCTCCGGGTGAAACTGCACGCCGAAGAAGTTGTCTTTCTGCACGGCGGCGGTGAACGCCTCGCCGTAAGTGCACTGGGCGATGGTATTCGCGTTCACCGGCATGGCGTAGCTGTGCACGAAGTAGAAGTACGCGCCGTCTTCAATGCCGCGGAACAGCCTGGTCGCCCGCTTTGGCGTACACCCGGTTCCAGCCCATATGCGGCAGCGGCAGACCGGGCGGTCGGTATCCATCTGCGTTACCGGCTTCGTCGATAATGCCCAGCAGGTCAACGCCGTTGTTCTCTTCGCTGCGGCGGCCCAGCAGCTGCATGCCCAGGCAGATGCCCAGCACCGGCTGGGTACAGGCTTTGATCAGATCGATCAGCTCGCGCTCGCGCATCTGATCCATCGCCGCCTGCGCGGTGCCGACGCCCGGCAGAAACAGTTTGTCGGCGCGCAGCACCACGTCCGGGTCGCGGCTCACCGCCGGCTCGTAGCCGTGGCGCGCAATCGCCGACTTCACGGAGGTCAGGTTGGCGCAGCCGGTATCCAGAATCACCACGTTCATTACAGCACTCCTTTCGAGGTGGGCAGGGCGTCGCCTTCCACGCGGATTGCCTGGCGCAGCGTGCGGCCAAAGGCTTTGAACAGGCTCTCCACGCGGTGGTGGTCGTTTTTGCCTTTGGTCTTCAGGTGCAGCGTCAGGCGCCATGGTGTAGGACAGCGAACGGAAGAAGTGCTCCACCATTTCGGTGCTCAGATCGCCCACGCGCTGATAGTTGAACTCGGCTTTATATTCCAGGTGCGGACGGCCGGAGATATCCATCGCGCAGCGCGCCAGACACTCGTCCATCGGCAGGACAAAGCCAAAACGGTTGATGCCGCGCTTGTCGCCCAGCGCCTTGTTCAGCAGCGCTTCGCCCAGCGCCAGGCCGGTATCTTCCACGGTGTGGTGATCGTCGATATAAAGATCGCCTTTTACCGCGATCTCCATGCGGAAACCGCCGTGGGTGGCGATCTGATCCAGCATGTGATCGAAGAAACCGACGCCGGTGTGGATCTTGCTGCCGCCTTCGCGATCCAGCCAGACCTTCACATCAATCTGCGTCTCTTTGGTGTTGCGGTTCAACGTGCGAGTAGCGGTCGCGTTTTGTCAGCTGCTCGCCAATCATCGTCCCAGTCTAAGGTCAGCGTTGCGGTCGTAGCGCAGCCCCTGGATGCCCATGTTTTCCGCCAGCTTGATATCGGTGATGCGATCGCCGATGACATAGCTGTTGGCCTTATCCAGCACGCCGTTCTGCCAGCCAGCGCTCGACCAGCTTCACCTTTGGCTTGCGGCAGTCGCAGTCGTCGGCCGGCAGGTGCGGGCAGATCAGCACTTCGTCAAACTCCACGCCCTGAGAGGTCAGGACCTGCATCATCAGGTTGTGCGGGCCGTCAAAGTCTGCCTGCGGGAAGCTGTCGGTGCCCAGACCATCCTGGTTGGTGATCATCACCAGCTGATAGCCCGCTTTTTGCAGCTTCAGCAGCACCGGGATCACGTCCGGCTCAAACGCCAGCTTGTCGAATCGGTCGACCTGAAAATCTGCCGGTGGCTCCGAAATCAGGGTGCCGTCACGATCGATAAAAAGGATCTTCTGGCTCATACTTTCTCCGCTTTCAGGGCGTCAATCACGCGCTGGCTCTCTGCGCGGGTGCCGATGGTGATGCGCAGGCATCCCGCTCAGAGGGTTGTTTGTTCTGGTCTCGTAAGATAATGCCCTGATCCCACAAAGATTTAAACACGGCGCTGGAGGCGGTGAAGCGCACCAGGATGTAGTTGGTTTCCGAGTCGAACACCTGCTCCACGGTACGGGCTCAGCTGCGGCAGCTGTTCGCACAGCCAGGCGCGGTTGTCGTTAAGCTGCTGCGCCGCGCTCGCGCATGGGCGACGATGCCCTGGGCGCTCAGCGCCTGCGCGGCGATATCGGCCACCGGCGTCGAGAGCGGGTAAGGGGCGATCACTTTCAGCAGCAGGTCGATCACCTCTTCATTCGCCAGCGTGAAGCCGCAGCGCAGACCCGCCAGCGCAAAGGCTTTCGACAGCGTGCGCAGCACCACCAGGTGCGGATATTCTTCCAGCCAGCCGGCCAGCGTCGCCTGCGGGCAGAACTCGATATAGGCTTCGTCGGCCACCACCAGGGCTTTACCGCGCGTCATCTCCAGCAGGTTGCGGATATCCTCCGGGTGGATTAATAATCTGCCCGGTCGGGTTGTTCGGGCTGCAGACATAGACGACTTTCACGCCGTCCAGATTGTCGGCAATGCCCTGCAGATCCAGCTGCCAGTTCTCCAGTGCCGGCACGGTGCGGCACTCCACGCCGAAGGTTTCGGCGCTGACGCTGTACATGCCGTAGGTCGGCGGGCAGAACATGACGGCGTCTTTGCCCGGCTCGCAGAAGGCGCGGATCAGCAGCTCAATGCCCTCATCCGCGCCGCGGCTGACCAGCACCTGCTCCGGCTTCACGCCGGCGTACGGCGGCGTAGTTTTTCGAATTACCGCCTTCGGCTGACACTCCGGATAGCGGTTCAGCGTTTGCTGCGACAGCTCAAACTGCACCGCCGTTGGATATTCGTTGGCGTTCAGCCAGACATCCCCTTTGCCGCCCAGGCGACGCGCAGACTGATAGGGCGTC
This sequence comes from Enterobacterales bacterium, assembly GCA_039593615.1. Classification (GTDB taxonomy): domain Bacteria; phylum Pseudomonadota; class Gammaproteobacteria; order Enterobacterales; family Enterobacteriaceae; genus Enterobacter. The sequence continues at coordinate 243,866 of JBCNOY010000002.1, forward strand.
AGGCGACGGACATTTTCGCGGGCTAATTCTTCAATGTTGCTCATGCTTGCTCCTTCAGGGCGGCAACGCGCAGGGTCACGGCATTTTTGTGGGCGGTCAGCCGCTCGGCGGCGGCCAGGGTTTCAATGGTGGCGGCCAGTGAGGCAAACCCTTCGCGGGAGAGTTCCTGCACGGTCATGCGTTTCTGGAAATCCGCCAGCCCCAGGCTGGAACAGGTTGCGGTGTAGCCATAGGTCGGCAGCACGTGGTTGGTGCCGGAGGCGTAATCGCCGGCGGACTCCGGCGACCAGTCGCCGAGGAACACCGAGCCGGCGCTGGTGATGCTCGTCGACCAGATCGCGCGCGTTGCGGGTCTGAATAATCAGGTGCTCCGGGCCGTACTGGTTGGAGATGGCCACGCACTGCGCCAGATCGCGCGCCACAATCAGGCGGCTGGCCGCCAGCGCCTGGCGGGCCGTGTCGGCGCGCGGCAGGTCGGCAAGCTGACGCTCCACGGCTTCGCCCACGCGTTTCGCCATATCGGCATCCGGCGTCAGCAGGATCACCTGCGAATCCGGGCCGTGTTCCGCCTGCGACAGCAGGTCGGAGGCGACGAACTCCGGCGTGGCGCCGCTGTCGGCAATCACCAGCACTTCAGACGGGCCGGCAGGCATATCGATGGCCGCGCCGTCCAGACGCTGGCTGACCTGGCGCTTGGCTTCGGTCACGTACGCGTTGCCCGGGCCAAAGATTTTGTCGACCTTCGGAACGGATTCCGTGCCGAACGCCAGGGCGGCAATCGCCTGCGCGCCGCCGACTTTAAAGACCTCCTGCACGCCGCACAGCTGCGCCGCGTAGAGGATCTCATCGGCAATCGGCGGCGGCGAGCACAGCACCACTTTCTGCGGCACCCGGCAATGCGCGCGGGCGTCGCCAGCATCAGCACGGTGGAGAACAGCGGCGCCGAGCCGCCGGGAATATAGAGGCCGACCGACGCGACCGGGCGGGTCACCTGCTGGCAGCGCACGCCGGGCAGGGTTTCCACATCCACGGTCGGCAGCTTTTGCGCGTTGTGGAAGGTATCGATGTTTTTCACCGCCACGGCCATCGCCTGCTTGATGTCGTCTCCCAGACGGTTGCTGGCCGCCTGCATCGTCCAGCCGGCAGACTTACGCGCAGATGCGCCGACCTCCCGCTTTATCGAACTTGGCACTGTATTCGCGCAGCGCCGCGTCGCCCTTGGCTTTGACGTTATCCAGGATCTCCGCCACGGTGCGCGGAGATGCTTTCAGAGGCGGAAATCGCCGGGCGCATCAGCAGCTCGGCGCTGCTGCTGTGCGTCGCTACAGGTATTCCAGTCGATGATTGTGTTAAAGCTCATGGCCATTACTCCATCATCTTCTCAATCGGCAGCACCAGGATGGAGCTGGCGCCCAGCGCCTTCAGTTTTTCCATGGTTTCCCAGAACAGGGTTTCGCTGCTCACCATGTGCATCGCCACGCGCTGCTGAGCGCCCGCCAGCGGCAGGATGGTTGGGCGCTCGGCGCCCGGCAGCAGGGCGATGACTTCATCCAGACGCTCGCTTGGGGCGTGCATCATGATGTATTTGGATTCACGCGCCTGAATCACGCCCTGAATACGGGTCAGCAGTTTGTCGATCAGCTGCTGTTTGGCGTCGGCCATCTCGCCGTCGCGCTGAATCAGGCACGCTTTGGAGCGGTAGATCACTTCCACTTCGCGCAGACCGTTCGCTTCCAGCGTGGCGCCGGTAGAGACCAGGTCGCAGATGGCGTCGGCCAGACCGGCGCGCGGCGCCACTTCAACAGAGCCGTTCAGCAGACAGGATTTAAACGGGACGCCTTTCTGATCCAGATAGCGCTTCAGCAGGTGCGGGTAAGAGGTGGCGATACGTTTGCGTCCGTTCAGGCATTGCCGGACCGGGCTCCGTACTCGGCATCCACCGGCGTTGCCAGCGACAGGCGGCAGCCGCCGAAGTCCAGACGGCGCAGGGTGAAGTAACGCGGGTCTTCGCCCTGCGCGCGGCGGGTCAGCAGCTCTTCTTCCAGCACGTTTTCGCCGATGATGCCGAGGTCGACGACGCCATCCATGACCAGGCCGGGAATATCGTCATCGCGCACGCGCAGAATGTCGATGGGCATGTTTTCCGCCAGAGCAATCAGGCGCTGGGTGTGCAGGTTAATTTTAATCCCGCAGCGGGCCAGCAGTTCGCGTGAATCGTCGCTCAAACGGCCTGATTTCTGAATAGCTATGCGTAAACGTGTGTTATCTAACATTCTTTATTCCTCGTTAACCTGTTTTAACCTGTCTGAATTTGGTCCAAAAAAAAGCCCCCGGAAGAAGATCTTCCGGGGGCTTTCTTCATGCGTTCATGCACCACTGGAAGATCCAAACGTCTTCCAGCACACATCGCCTGAAAGACTAGTCAGGATGATGGTGATGATGGTGGTGTTTAAATTGAACGCGTGTCATATAAATTCTCGATGAATGCTTATTCATTTGATGTCTTTTAACCTAAACCAGTTGTACGACATATTGCAAGGGCTTTTTTTAATCGTCATTTAATTCATATACATATCGATTGCAATTGTTAGTTGTGCGCTGGTCTGGCTGGCGGCGCTGGCCTAAGATGGGGTGCCTTATAAAAGACGAGTGAGAGTCAGGAGAATTCGCATGAAAAAGGTCGCGATTGTCGGTTTAGGATGGCTGGGAATGCCGCTGGCGATGTCATTAGCCGCGAAAGGCTGGCAGGTGACCGGGAGCAAAACCACGCCGAGATGGGGTCGAAGCGGCGCGCATGTGCGGTATTGATGGCGTTGAACTGCGTCTGGAACCGGAACTGGTGTGTGATGCGGACGATCTGGACACGCTGATGAACGTCGATGCGCTGGTGATTACGCTACCCGCGCGGCGCAGCGGGCCGGGCGAATCATTTTATCTGCAGGCGATGCAGGAGATTGTCGACAGCGCGCTGGCGCATCATGTTCCGCGCATCATTTTTACCAGCTCGACGTCGGTGTATGGTGAGGTCGAGGGCGTGGTAAAAGAGACTTCCGAGCGCCGTCCCGTTACGGCGAGCGGTCAGGTTCTGAAAGAGCTGGAAGACTGGCTGCATCATCTTCCCGGCACGCAGGTTGATATCGTACGTCTGGCGGGGCTGGTGGGCCCCGGTCGTCATCCGGGACGCTTTTTTGCCGGGAAAACGGCGCGCCTGGAGACGGCCAGCATGTTGTCAATCTTGTGCATCTTGATGATGTGGTTGGCGCGATTGAGCTACTCTTACAGGCTCCGAAAGGCGGGCACATCTACAACCTGTGCGCTCCGAAACACCCGTCACGCGACAGCTTTTACCCGAGCGTGTCGAAGCAGTTAGGCCTGGTGCCACCGACGTTTGTTGCCGAGCCGGTGCGCGCCAGCGGCAAGGTGATTGACGGTTCGAAGATTTGTCACGAGCTGGGGTTTGAGTACAGCTACGATGACCCGCTGAAGATGCCGCTGGAGTAAAGCAATTTTTTATTTTTGCGGCCCTGGCGATGTGATGCCAACCGCCAAAGTAGAGCTGAAACGAGCATGATGTTGCTTGAATGCTGTGAGCCCCTTGATGGTCACGTGGAGGCTTATGGCCTCTCAGAGGCGATTTCTCAAAAACAAAAAAACATGCTAAATGCGGCATAATGGCCAGAAATGTCATCAGATTAGTAGTCTTAACCATTTCATGGCATTTCATTTTCAGAATAAAGACAGTATCATCCCCTGCGCTAAAAAAAATAAAAAGCATAGCGCAATGTTCGACATTTGAACGAACAGTCCTGATTTGGTGAGGTTGATAGAGGGCGGATGGTGGTACAGAAGAATATTGTTATCGCTGGGGGCGGTTTTTTTGGCCTGTATCTGGCCGAGCAATTAGCGCTTCGAGGCTGTAATGTCACAATATATGAAAAGGGTCTGCACCTTATGTCGCGCGCGTCTTATGTTAACCAGGCTCGCGTTCATAATGGCTATCATTATCCCCGCAGTATACTTACGGCTCTACGATCACGCCTCTCTTTTCCTCGTTTCGTTAACGAATTCCGTGATTGCGTTGATGATGAGTTCGCCAAATATTATTTAATTGCTGGCTCTTTAAGCAAAATAACGGGTGAGCAATTCAAACGCTTTTGCCAGCGTATTGGGGCTGACTGCGACGAAGCGCCCCCGTCGGTCAAACGGATGATAAATCCAGCAATGATCGATACGATTTTCAGTACCACGGAGTATGCCTTCGATTCGCATAAATTACGCGACATGATGATAGCGCGTTTGGCGGCGGCAAAAGTAAATGTCGTCATGAACGCTGAAGTTGAAAGAGTTAAATCATTCAATAATGGCGTTGAAGTCATGGTCTCGGTTGGCACAGAAAAGCATAATATTTATGCAGATCATTTGTTTAATTGCACCTATTCCCGGATAAACTATTTATTAGATGGATCTGAGCTGGAATTAATTCCTTTGCGTCATGAAATGACTGAAATGTGTCTCGTTGAAGTTCCCGACGAGCTTAAGAAAATGGGGCTGACGGTTATGTGCGGACCATTCTTCTCAGTAATGCCCTTTCCGTCAGCGCAGCTTCATTCTTTCAGTCACGTGCGTTATACGCCACATTACCAATGGAATGATAACATCCATACACCCTATGAAGATGCACAAAAAAAATATGATAAAAGTGCTCGGCAAACGGCGTGGGGATATATGCTACGTGATGCACAGCGCTATGTGCCGAGTTTAAGTGAATGTCAATATAAGCGCTCAATATGGGAAGTGAAAACCATACTACCCCGTAGTGATAGCGATGATTCAAGACCTATCCTGTTTCGTGCCAACCATGGACTTAAAGGATTGCATTGCGTCATGGGAGGGAAAATTGACAATATTTATGATGCGTTACATGAAATTGAACGCCTAGTTGAGTTGAATTAAACATGAGTAAAAGCGAATCATTTGTTTCTGTAGTCGTGGTACTTCCGGGGCACATTCAGGATATTTATGATCCTTTGCAACGCTTAAGTCTTACGTTGGATGAGAATTACACGGATTATGAGATCGTGATAATTGCCCCAGGCCTTCACTGCACCAATGCGCATATTGAAGACCGATTATTAAAAAACATAAACTGTATGCGGATTATTCAGCTTTCCAGCCCAGTTTATCATGACGTTGCGTTGGCTGCCGGACTGGAAAGCGCGATTGGTGATTTTGTAATATTTTGGAATCCGGTCGCAGACCCTGTAGATGTCGTGACATCTATTGTAGAACAGTGCCGCAGTGGAACCGATGTTGTAATTGGCGTAACAAACAAACCGCGTTCGCTTCGTTATCGTTTAATTCGCCGACTTATGAACACAGCCCTTCGCACCATTGATTATGATATTCCTTCAAATTCTACTGGCTTGCGATGCCTTAGCCGCAGAGCTGTAAATGCTGTTACCCGCATCGGTCGTTTTCATCACCAGTTTTATTTACGTATCCAGAAAACAGGCTATCCTGCAGGTGCGTTCAATTACGTCCCGATGAGAGAAAATGAAGGAGCCGGGCTTGTGGAGTCTTTTCGCCGCTTGCTCCGGCTAATGGTTTTTAATTCAGCCCGCCCTCTACGCTGGATGTCAGTGCTAGGCTTTTGTGGCAGTATGGCAGGATTTCTTTTCGCCTGTTATAGCGTGCTGGTGCATTTTGTCACTGGTCATGTTGTTGAAGGCTGGACCACAATTGTTCTCTTCATGTCATTAATGTTCATCGTTCAGTTCGTGATGATGGCTTTTTTTGGCGAGTATTTGGGGCGTTTACTTGATGAGAATAGTGCCCAGGCTGAATATGCAGTGGTTTATGAGCGAAATAGCGATGTAATGGTGAACGCAGATCGTGTAAATGTGCTTGGTAACTCGCTCACAGAAGAAAGTAATCATGTACAAACTGGGCGCAACAACTGAATAGAGGATAAAATGGACGCACTGATTGGTTATTCTGGTTTTGTCGGCTGCACCTTACTCAAACAGCGTCACTTTGATGCGCTTTATCGTTCGACAAATATTGATGATGCTGTAGGGAAGACATTTGATACTATAGTTTGTGCTGCGGCACCCGCACAGAAATGGTTAGCGAACAAAAATCCTGCAGATGATTTGCAGAAAATCAATAGCCTCATTGCAAAGCTGAGAACAATTAGCTGCAAAAAATTCATTCTTATAAGCACTGTAGATGTGTTCAAAATACCGGTTAATGTCAATGAAAACACGCCGGTAGAGACCGAAGATTTGCATCCTTACGGTTTGCATCGATATTACCTGGAGCACTTTGTTAGTGAGCACTTTCCTGATGCGCTGATAGTTCGTTTACCGGGATTAGTGGGCCCGGGACTGAAGAAAAACATCATCTACGATTTTTTGAATAAAAATAATCTTGAACAAATCGAAAGTCGCGGAGTGTTTCAGTTTTACCCTATGATCAATCTTTGGTATGACATCGAAATTGCACTGGAAAATGAAATAAAACTACTTCATCTTACTTCTGCACCAATCAGCGTGGCAGATGTGGCTAAATACGGTTTTGGCTTTGAATTTGAAAATCACGTTCAGCAAATCCCTGGACATTATGATATGAAAAGTTGTTATTCTCATCTCTATACTAACAATACAGATTACCAGTATAGCCATCGTGAATCTCTTATAACGATCCGGGCTTATGCTCAGTCTGAAGCAACAAGAGAAATTGCATGAGAATTTCTATCTCCAATATTGCGTGGGATACGTCGCAGGATGATGCTGTAAGCAAGCTTATGGCAAAACATCATATTGACGCTATCGATATAGCGCCTGGGAAATATTTTCCTGACCCCAAGAAAGCCAGTGATAAAGAAATCGCTAAAATCCGAAAGCAGTGGACAACCAGGGGCGTTTCAATCGTTGGGATGCAGTCACTATTATTTGGGACGAGCGGACTGAATGTTTTTGGTAATCGCGCGGTGCAAAAAGAGATGCTTGAGCATTTGCGGGGGGTGATGCGTGTTGCTGTAGGATTAGGCATTCAGCCACTAGTTTTCGGTTCTCCTAAGAATCGTGATCGTCAGGGTTTGAATGATGGGGAGACACGAGAAGTTGCTTGTGCGTTTTTCTCAGAGGTCGGTGATATGGCTCAGCAAGAGGGCGTGGTGATTTGTCTTGAACCCAACCCCGAGTGCTACGGGGCCAATTTTATGACTTGTAGCGCTGAGGCTATGGCTATGGTTGAACTGATTGATCATCCTGCTATTAAAATGCAACTCGATACGGGTGCCAGTGCGATTAATCATGAAAATGTCGCAAAAATTATTGAAGGTTTCGAAGATAAAATTGGGCATATTCACTTGAGCGAGCCAGGCTTACTTCCCTTGGGCAGGAGCGAGGTGGATCATCAAAAGGTGGCAAGGCAGTTGAACCGTCTACTACCAAGGCACATAGCGACCATAGAGATGTTGATACCGCACAATGAAGCAGTCTTATCCGTAATTGACGAGGCGCTTTCGTTTGTCACCCGAAATTATCGGGACTTCACGGGAGACGCTACATGAAATGGCTAATTCTGATTCTCGGTATAGCATCGAATGCCTCAGCAAGCGTTCTGATTAAGGTGGCCATGACGCCACCGCGTAAACTGCCCAGTCTTGCCGATCCGCTTGCCGTATTATCTAACTGGCCATTATGGTTGGGTGTTTTCTTATATGGCATGGCCTTCTTACTTTACGCAGTAGCTTTAGCCTATTTACCGCTTAATGTGGCACATCCCGTTTTGACATCGGGCGCAATAGCGTGTGTTGCACTGCTTTCAGTAATACTGTTCAAAGAGCCTGTTTATTGGTCGACGGTTGCCGGAATCCTGATGGTGATGGCAGGCGTTGCTTTGATTACGCTAAAAGTTAAGTGAATTGAAAATATTATGAAGGATTCAATCAATACAATGAATGCTAAGTGGCAAGTACCGTCGTTTGAAAAACAACTATGGTTGGGTAAACAGCACGATTATTGTGTGGTTATCCCGGTAATTAATGAAGGAGAGCGTATACGCAACCTGCTGACACGCATGGCTGCGATTAATGTGGCTTCCTATGCAGACATAATTATTGTTGATGGTGGCAGCAAGGATGGCTCGCTTGAATTAAATGCTTTGCAGTGTTTGTCCGTAAGTGGCCTGTTGCTAAAAACTGGGCCAGGAAAGTTGAGTGCGCAACTGAGATGTGGTTATGCATTCGCACTTGAGCAAGGCTACCAGGGTATTGTTACAATCGATGGCAATGACAAAGATGATCCAGATGCTATTCCAGCATTTATTGATGCGCTCAAGCAAGGTTATGATTTCGTTCAGGCGTCTCGTTTTATCAAGGGCGGCATGGCGGAAAATACACCGGCATCACGCGATTTTGCCATTCGCTTTATTCATGCGCCAATGCTAAGTGTGTTTTCAGGCTTCAAATGGACGGATACCACCCAGGGATTCCGTGCCTATAGTCGTAAAATGCTGCTTGACGAACAGATCGCCCCGTTCCGCGATATTTTCTCTACGTATGAATTGCTGGCCTATCTTTCCTGCCGCGCTCCAAAGCTCGGCTTTCGATGTATTGAACTTGCGACTGTACGGCGTTATCCAAAAGGCGAAGTACCTACAAAGATTAGTGCAATTAGCGGAAATTGGTCCGTGTTGAAGATATTGTTCTCTGCATGTCTGGGTAAATACAATATATAACTTCGGGATGGGTATGATGTTTTTTAAAGCGACGAGATCTCTTTCTTTTTTTACTTTGTCAGCGGTTTTATTTTATTTCAGTTTCTGTTTTAATTCTTTCCATGCAGCAGACAAGACATGGTTCGATAATTTCCAGTACGACTCCGATTCATTGATTTATGGTAGGGTGTTAGAGTCACAAAAAAATGGGATTTTCAGTAATTATGGCGTACTTGGTAGAATGGGGAACGATGTTGACAGTATTGACAAACAAAAAAACCTATTTTTAAATAAAAGTATTGAAGATGAAAAGTACTACCCTTATCTTTCTCAGGTTGGTTTGCAAGGCGTATTTTTTAGTGTCTTGAATTCAACTTTGATTAAGCTAAATTTCGAACCAAAACTTAGAATGGAGTTTTTTTACTCATTTTCTTCAGTTGCTCTATCAATTACTTTATCTTTGCTATGCTTATACTTTTTATTTGAATTTGGCGTTGCTTCTTGGATATGCCTACTTGTGACTATTATTAGCTCTCAGTGGCTTGTTGTCATGGGAAAGAGCCTCTACTGGTCTTTTTGGTTGATGTTTGTTCCGCTGTTATTGGTTCTATGGGCACATAAAATAGAAGTGATAAAAGGTAAGTTTTACACTGCCTTTTATTTTTTATTGGCGTTCTTTGTTTTCGTCAAATGTTGTGCTGGTTATGAATACATCAGTTCTGTCCTTGTCTCTTCTGTAACTCCTATAGTTTATTATTCATTAAATAATTCATGGAGTAGAAAAGCTATCCTCTCTCGTCTTGTTAAAATAAGCGCAAGTGGATTGCTTGGCTTTATTTTGGCTTTAATGGTACACACAATTATAGTAGCCAAAATTAAAGATTTCAGCCTTTCTGGTGCTTTTTTGGATATTTTTCAGCATTCAACAAGTCGCATGTATGCTGATAGTGGAACTTTTAGTGCTCGTGGATGGGAAGATGGAGCTAATGCCTCACTCATTCAGGTTCTGGATAGCTACTGGCGAGGCGAAGCAATCAATCTAAATGGCCTTTTGGGGTTTAACTTTTTTAACTCTATAAGTTTCGGTGAGCTAATACTATTACTTTTGGTTTTCAGTTCTGCAGCTTTATGGTCTGAAAAATACTCAGAAAGCATTAGTCACCATAGAAAAAAGATTATATCATTTGCTTTAATGGTTTGGTTTTCCATTCTAAGTCCTTTGTCATGGTTTGTTTTGGCTAAAGTGCATTCTTATGTGCATACACATATAAATCATGTTCTTTGGTCAATGCCATTTATATTATTATCAATGGCCTTTTCAGGATATATAATAAAAAATCTGCTTGTAGATGTCGGGCGGAGATTTAGTCTTGGGAATAAGCTGAATTATATCTGCGCGCTATTTTTTGTATTAATGGTCTTTTTGATTTTCATAGTATCCAGGCATGATTTTTATAACGATATCGGTAAAATCAAGAGCGGTGTACAAATATCACAGTCTCCGGCAGGGGGGGTAGAGGTTTATTTAGCAGGAGATAATAGTGTGGGGTATGTCGTTCATAACTGCGATGCAGCTAATTTGAATGATGCGTTTTTCCTGCATTTTTATCCGGTAACGGGTGATGGAATAAATGGTTTGACGGATGGTTTTGAAAACCACGACTTTATGTGGAAGTCAGATTCTAATTCATCAGTATTTTATAGTCGATATGTTAATACCTGCTATAGAATTATCAAGGGGCCTGATTTCAAAGTGAAAAAAATTAGCACCGGACAGTATAATAATGTGAAAAGGCTGTGGCAAAGTGATTATTTAACTCCTTGATGCATTTTTTTAGAAGAGAGAGCGCCATGAGTTTAAAGACATGGCGTTAAATTTTCTTAATATTAAAACAGTTATAAAATATTAAACCCCCAGCCGATCCCTTAACGCATACCAGGCCGCACCCATCGCCGTCAGTGGCACCTTAAAGCGTCTTCCGCCGGGAAACGGCAGGTGCGGCAGCTTGGCGAAGGCGTCGAACCGCTCGGCGTGGCCGCGCAGCACCTCGGCGATCAGCTTGCCCGCCAGGTGGGTGCAGGTCACGCCGTGGCCGCTGTAGCCCTGCATGTAGTACACATTATTCTCCAGCCGGCCAAACTGCGGCATGCGCGACAGCGTCAGCAGGAAGTTGCCGGTCCAGCGATGGCTGATCTTCACGTCGCGCAGCTGCGGGAAGGTCTTCAGCAATTTTGGCCTGATCAGGTTGTCGATGTCGTCCGGATCGCGCGCGCCGTACACCACGCCGCCGCCGTACAGCAGGCGATGGTCGGCGGTGAGGCGGTAGTAATCCAGCAGGTAGTTACAATCTTCCACACAGTAGTTCTTGGGGATCAGCGCCTGCGCGATCTCCGGCGCCAGCGGCTCGGTGGTCACCACCTGGGTGCCGCACGGCATGCTGCGCTTGGCCAGCCGCGGCTCCAGCTTGTCGCCCAGATAGGCGTTGCCGGCGACGATGACGAAACGCGCCTTCACCTGGCCGTTGGCGGTGCTGATGAGCGCCGGTTCGCCGTGGCCGTAGGTCGTCACCGCCGATTGTTCGAAGATGCGCCCGCCCTGCAGGCGAATCGCCTCGGCCTCGCCCAGCGCCAGGTTGAGCGGATGGATGTGGCCGCCGCGCTGGTCGAGCAGGGCGCCGACGTAGCGGTCGCTGGCAACTTCCTGGCGGATGCCGCGCTCGTCCAGCAGCTCCAGATCGCTGTTGCCGTAACGCGCCCAGCTGCGTTCCTGCTGGATCTGCGCAGATGCCCCATCTGGCGCTGATTGAGCGCGGCGAAGATGCCGCCGGGGCGGTAGTCGCAGTCGATGGCGTAGCGGCTGATGCGGCTGCGGATGATCTCCGCGCCTTCGAACATCATGCTGCCGAGCAGGCGGGCGCTTTCCGCGCCGTAGCGCTCTTCAATCACATCGATGTCGCGGCTGTAGGAGTTGACCAACTGGCCGCCGTTGCGGCCGCTGGCGCCGAAGCCGATGCGCGCCGCTTCCAGCACCACCACGTCGTAGCCGGCTTCCACCAGAAACAGCGCGGAGGAGAGGCCGGTAAAGCCGCCGCCGATCATGCAGACGTCACACTGAATGCTCTCCTGCAGCTGCGGCCACGGCGCGTGCGCGTTGGCGGTCGCGGCGTAATAACTTTGCACGTGGTGCATCTTAACCTCCTGTAGCGCGTGAACTCAGAAATTGGCGGGCGTATGCGCGCTGACAATGCGACACGGCTGATCTGACGTATTGGTAAAACTGTGCGGCAAACCGGTATCAATCACGTAGCTTTCGCCGCGGTTAAGGTGATAACTCTGACCGTTCACCACCAGGGTGATTTCCCCCTCCAGCACCGTGCCGGTCTCTTCCCCCGGATGGCGCAGCTTTTCACCGGTGCTGGCCCCCGGCTCGTAGCGCTCCAGCAGCATCGCGAGCGCACGCTTCGCCGCACCGTTATCAATCAGCTGTAAAGAAACACCGAGACTGCCGATCTCAACGCAATCATCCGGCCGTACGATGATGCGCGGCGTGGCATTCACTTTCGGCTCCGAGAAAAACTCCGACAGCGACAGCCCATACACTTTGAGTAGCTTTTGTAACGTGCTGACTGCCGGGCTGACTTTATCCTGCTCAATGGTGCTGATGGCGCTGTGTGTTAAACCTGACAACTCAGCGACGCGACGCTGAGACAATCCCAACTCCTGCCGGATTTGCGATAAGCGTCGTCCGGGCGCCAGAGTGGCATCATTCATGGCTGCTTTTCCTTGTGATAACGTGCTGCGGCATGGATAAAGGCCTCGAATAAACGGCGCGAGACCGGATCGCGATCGGATTGCCACTCCGGATGCCATTGCACCGCCAGCGCAAACGGATGCTGGCGCAGGCTGACGGCTTCGATCAGGCCATCCGGTGCGCGGGCTTCAATGCGTAACTGCGGGCCAGGCTCGCGGATGCCCTGGCCGTGCAGAGAATTGACCGCGAACGCGGCAGCGCTGCCCAGCAGCTGGCTCAGCAGGCCATCGGGTTCGGGCTGCACCAGATGCGCCGGCGCGTACTGCTGCTCCAGCGGCTGGCTGTCATCTTCGCGGTGCTCCTGAAACAGGTGCGTCTGATGCAGCTGGCGATGCAGCGCGCCGCCGTTGGCAACCACCAGCTCCTGCAAACCGCGGCAGATGCCCAGCATCGGCATCTTTTTCCCGCTGGCGTGGGTGATAAGCGCAAAGGACAAGCGGTCACGCGACGGATCGGCATGCGCTTCATGACCTTCTTCACCGTAATGCCAGGGTTCAATATTGCTTGGACTGCCGGTGAGCAAAATGCCGTCCAGCAGCGTCATACTGTTTTCTAATAGCTGCGGCGCGTGCATTAGCTGATGCGGTAAAGGCAGCGGCACGCCACCGGCCAGCACCACGGCGTCGAGGTATTTGTTATGCACGGTCTGCCCAACGTGGTTGCCGATGGGGTTCTGGCACATCACTACGCCAATCAAAGGCTTGTCAAAAATAATGCCCATTACGTCTCCACGCTGCTGTTCAATATTTTCGCCGGTTTTGCGCGCTAAGTAGAAAAAGTGTGCAATATATTGTCAATCTAGCAACCGTCTGGTTGTTCTTCAAACAGAATTGTTACATTTGCACACCATTTGCGTTAGAGCTATGTTAGAGGTGTGGCTGTTATTTTGAGCATGTGCAAACCATCTTAAACGGTATAGGGCGGGTGGGAAGATGACGAACCTCGTGGAAGTAGAAGACTTCACGCGACACAGTGAAGAAAAACGAACCAGCGCGTTCCAGCTGGAGGTGAAAACCTGGCTGGAACGCCATCCGGCAACGCAGTATGTCGATATCCTGTTCACCGATCTCAACGGGGTCTTTCGCGGCAAACGCATACCCGTCTCAGCGTTGAAAAAGCTGGAAAAAGGCTGCTATTTCCCGGCGTCGGTTTTCGCCATGGACATTCTCGGCAACGTCGTGGAGGAAGCCGGCCTGGGGCAGGAGCTCGGCGAACCGGACCACGTCTGCGTGCCGGTGCCGGGCACCCTGACGCCGTCCGCCGCCGACCCGGAACATATCGGCCAGGTGCTGCTCACCATGCTGCGATGAAGATGGCACTCCCTTTGACGTTGAACCCCGCAACGTGCTGAACCGACTGTGGCAGCAGCTGCGCCAGCGCGGTCTGTTCCCGGTGGTAGCGGTAGAGCTGGAGTTCTATCTCATCGACCGTAAGCGCGACGCCGAGGGCTATCTGCAGCCGCCCTGTGCGCCGGGCACCGACGAGCGCAACACGCAGAGTCAGGTGTATTCGGTCGATAACCTGAACCATTTTGCCGACGTGCTGAACGACATCGACGAGCTGGCGAAGCTGCAGGGGATCCCCGCCGACGGCGCGGTGGCGGAGGCCTCGCCGGGCCAGTTCGAGATCAACCTGCACCATACCGACGATACGTCCTGCAGGCCTGCGACCACGCGCTGGCGCTGAAGCGGCTGGTGCGGCTGGTGGCCGAGAACCACGACATGCACGCCACGTTTATGGCCAAGCCGTATGAGGAGCATGCGGGCAGCGGCATGCACGTGCACATCAGCATGCTGGATGCGCAGGGCAACAACGTGTTCGCCGACGACGACGGCGAAGATTCGGCGCTGCTGAAACGGGCGCTGGCCGGGATGATCGACCTGATGCCGGCGTCGATGGCGCTGCTGGCGCCGAACGTCAACGCCTACCGCCGCTTCCAGCCGGGGATGTATGTGCCGACGCAGGCCTCCTGGGGACACAACAACCGCACCGTGGCGCTGCGCATTCCCTGCGGCGATCGCGAGAACCATCGGGTCGAGTACCGCGTGGCGGGCGCCGACGCCAATCCGTATCTGGTGATGGCGGCGATTCTTGCCGGCATCTTGCACGGGCTGGATAACCCGCTACCCTTGCCGCAGCCGGTGAGGCAATGGTCTGGAGCAGGAGGGGCTGCCGTTGCCGATTCGCCAGAGCGATGCGCTGTACGAGTTCGAACACCAGCACGCGCTGACCCATTAGCTGGGCGAGCGTTTCACCCAGGTTTATCACGCCTGCAAGACGGACGAACTGCTGCAGTTTGAACGGCTGATCACCGAAACCGAAATCGACTGGATGTTGAAAAACGCCTGAATGGGCGTATAAAGTAAGAGGTATGTGCGGGCGACCGGCCTCCGGGGGGGGGTTTTTTTTCCTCGCGGGGGGGTTTTTCTTTTGATCGACAAAAAGAATTTGTATTTGAGGGCTTCCGGATCTTGTCATCCGGAGGCATTCTGGTGCAAAATATCTCAAATGCAGATAGCCGACGTTTTAACGCGTCGGTTATTTTTTTTGCATTAAGTTTTACCAACGTAGCGTTTCATACACCAAGCGAGGCCGGACACCGATCCGGATAGATAAATAGTTTCGTGCACGATCAAACAAAACTTTATGGTCGTGACTCATGAGGATTAGAAAGATGGGGCAATTTTTCACTTTAGCACCGGTGCCCGCCGGTTTCCGCTGTGGCCGCAGCGACTATGGAGCAGCCGAGGTTTCCTCGACCCGTTATCCAGCTTACAATCCCCTTCTTTTAGAATTAAGTCGCTCGTTGCGAAGTTTCCCCGCAACCTTAAGTCTTGGCGTGTCCGCCATCCGCAAGGCTCAAGGTAAGGGGGGGCTGAACAATGTCCGATAATACCCTCAACGCCGCTCCGGCTCAGCGCACCCAGCTGCGCAAAACCCTGACTTTGGTTCCGGTAGTGATGATGGGCCTGGCTTATCTGCAGCCAATGACCCTGTTCGATACCTTCGGCATCGTATCCGGCCTCACCGATGGTCACGTCGCGACCGCTTACGCCTTCGCGCTGATCGCGATCCTGTTTACCGCCCTGAGCTACGGCAAGCTGGTGACGCCGCTTCCCGTCCGCGGGTTCTGCCTACACCTACGCCCAGAAAGCCATCAGCCCGCACGTCGGCTTTATGGTGGGCTGGTCATCGCTGCTGGACTACCTGTTCATGCCGATGATCAACATCCTGCTGGCGAAAATTTACTTTGAAGCGCTGGTGCCGGGTATCCCGTCGTGGATCTTCGTGGTGCTGCTGGTCGGCGTTTATGACGATCTTCAACCTGCGCGGCATCAAGACCGTGGCCAACTTCAACTCCGTCATCGTGGTGCTGCAGGTGGTGATGATGGCCGTGATCCTCGGCCTGGTGATCAACGGCATTTACCACGGCGAAGGCGCCGGTACGCTGGCCAGCAGCCGTCCGTTCTGGTCTGATAATGCGCACGTGGTGCCGATGATTACCGGCGCGACCATCCTGTGCTTCTCGTTCCTGGGCTTTGACGGCATCAGCTCGCTGTCTGAAGAGACCAAAGATGCAGAGCGCGTGATCCCGCGAGCCATCTTCCTGACGGCGCTGATTGGCGGCATGATCTTTATTGGCGTCTCGTACTTCCTGCAGCTGTACTTCCCGGACATCTCGCGCTTCAAGGATCCGGACGCGTCGCAGCCGGAAATCATGCTGTACGTGGCGGGTAAAGCGCTTCCAGTCGGCATGCTGATCTTCTCCTCCGTGACGGTACTGGCGTCCGGCATGGCGGCACATGCGGGCGTTTCGCGTCTGATGTACGTGATGGGCCGCGACGGCGTGTTCCCGACTCGCTTCTTCGGCTACGTGCATCCGAAATGGCGTACCCCGGCGCTGAACGTGCTGCTGGTGGGTGCGATCGCGCTGCTGGCGATCAACTTTGACCTGGTGACCGCAACGGCGCTGATTAACTTCGGTGCGCTGGTGGCCTTCACCTTTGTGAACCTGTCGGTGATCTCGCAGTTCTGGATCCGTGAAAAGCGTAACAAGACGCTGAAAGATCACTTCAACTATCTGGTCCTGCCGGTGTGTGGGTGCGCTGACCGTGGGCGCGCTGTGGATCAACCTGGAAGAGAGCTCGATGGTGCTGGGCCTGGTCTGGGCGGCTATCGGCCTGGTTTACCTGGCCTTCGTCACCCGCAGCTTCCGCAAGCCGGTGCCGCAGGTAGCGAAGACGGTGTAAGGGGCTTTCCCTCACGCTAAAGGCCGCTTTGCGGCCCGCGGACGAGAGGGAACCGGCCCGAGAGTGTGTCAGGTATCAGCCTGTAGCTGCACCATGAATGGATTTCCATACTTTGCCCGTCTCGCCGTGGGAGAGCCGGCCGGGGTGAGGGCATCAGCCCGCATTCGAAACCTTTTCTGCGTACGACACCATCTCTTTGCGCGTATCTAGTACAGCGCTTTCAGCAGCGCCTTTTTCTCTGCATCGCCTTCATGCAGACTGGCCAAAGCGATTCCAGCTCCAGCAAAAACGCCTGTACCCGCTCCGCATTAAGCTGCTCGCGGCGATGCTGCAGCCAGCGCTGCTGCTCTGCTTCATCCAGCGTGCCGGGGTAGTTGCGCGCGCGGTAGCTGAACAGCAGCTTTTCGATGCGGTTATCGCTCGAAGGTCATATCCAGCGCCGGCAGGTTTTGCGGCTTGGTCTGCTGAATGATCTTCATTGCCGGCGCGATCGGCATCGCTGAAGAAACCGTCGTACAGCTGGGCGTCGACGTCCTCAGACGGCTTTGAACGGCTCGGCTTCGGCAAACAGCGCCACCACTTTCTCGCGCACCTTCCGGGTGCTGTTTCAGCAGCTGCAGGTTCTGCAGGCAGGCCTGGCGATCGATGCCCAGCCGCTCGGCATCCTCCGGGCGCAGGGTATTGGCCGGCGCCAGCACCGGGCATTTATTGATGTGCACCAGCTTGATCGGCACCGCCGGCAGATCCGGCGCCAGATCGTCGCGGCGGGTATACAGCCGTTCACGCAGCTGCTCGGCGCTCAGCGTCAGCAGCGGCGTCATATCGCCGGCCAGATCGCCCATGATCACCGCGTTCTTGTTGTCCGGATGCCAGGCCAGCGGCGACAACCCAGCTGGTATTGCCGCGCGCTGCGCCGAACATGCCGGAAACATGCACCAGCGGCTTCATCTGCGGCGACATCGATCAGGGCGTCATCAGCTTCTGCTTGTTGCGATGGCTCAGCAGAAACTCGAACAGCTTGGGCTGCGCTTCTCCTTGACCAGCTTCGCCATGGCAATGGTGGCGTAGACGTCCGACATCGCGTCGTGGGCCTTGCGTGTGCTCGACGCCGTTGGCGCGCGTCAGGTGTTCCAGCCGGAAGCTGGGGAAGCCGTCCTCGTTTTCCGGCCAGACGATGCCGTCCGGGCGCAGGGCATAGCAGGCGCGCATCACGTCCAGCAGATCCCAGCGCGAATTGCCGTTCTGCCAGCTCCAGGCATAGGGATCGTAGAAGTTGCGATAGAAGATATTGCGCGTCACTTCGTCATCGAAGCGGATGTTGTTGTAACCGAGCACGCAGGTGCCGGCTACGCTGAACGCGTGATGGATTTGGCGGGTGAACTCGGCCTCGTTAACGCCTTTGGCGCGCGCCATCTGCGGCGTGATGCCGGTGATCATCACCGCCTCGGGCTGCGGCAGGTAGTCGTCCGCGGGGCTGGCAGTAAAAGACCTGCGGCTCTTCGCCAATGATGTTGAAATCCTTGTCGGTGCGCACGCCGGCAAACTGCGCCGGGCGATCCAGCGACGGGCTTTTGCCGAAGGTTTCGTAATCGTGGAACAGAAAAGTCGGGCGAGCGGCAGAGGCGGGCACGGCAGTATACCATCCTGGCTATGGAAAATCAACGCACAGAATAGTCGTCAGCCCGG
The DNA here is from genome assembly GCA_039593615.1 of Enterobacterales bacterium. Taxonomy (GTDB): domain Bacteria; phylum Pseudomonadota; class Gammaproteobacteria; order Enterobacterales; family Enterobacteriaceae; genus Enterobacter. The sequence continues at coordinate 262,337 of JBCNOY010000002.1, forward strand.
TACAGCACAACCTCGATCGCCATCGCTGCGAGCGGGCGCGCAGCATTTGTCCGCGGTTCATACTTTTTTTCAATTTATTCAGATATCAAAGCGCTATTTGCCGTAAAACGTGCGGCGGTAAATTCATTTATTTGATGTTGAGGAAGAAGTGTTGAAACGCCGTCTGTTTATTGCTGTTTCTTTATCTGGATTCGATTGTTTGGGCATCGCTGGCGCACGCGGATGACAGCATGCCGTTTCCCCTGACGCCGCCGGCCATTCAGGCTGGCTCCTGGGTGCTGATGGACTACACCACCGGGCAGATCTTAACGGCGGGCAACGAGCATCAGCAGCGCAATCCGGCGAGCCTGACCAAACTGATGACCGGCTATGTAGTGGATCGGGCGATCGATCAGCCAGCGAATCACCCGCGACGATGTGGTCACGGTGGGTAAAGACGCGTGGGCCGAAGGCAACCCGGTGTTTGACGGCTCGTCGCTGATGTTCCTGAAACCGGGCGATCGCGTCACCGTGCGCGACCTGAGCCGCGGCCTGATTGTCGATTCCGGCAACGACGCCTGCGTGGCGCTGGCCGATCATGTGGCGGGCGGTCAGGCGCAGTTTGTCAACATGATGAACGACTACGTGCAAAAGCTGAACCTGCGCGACACCCACTTCGAAACCGTCCACGGGCTGGATGCGCCGGGGCAGCACAGCTCGGCGTACGATCTGGCGGTGCTGTCCCGCGCCATCATCCACGGCGAGCCGGATTTCTACCACATGTACAGCGAAAAAAGCCTGACCTGGAACGGCATCACCCAGCAAAACCGTAACGGCCTGCTGTGGGATCAGAACCTGAACGTCGACGGCCTGAAAACCGGCCACACCGAGAGCGCCGGGTTCAATATCGTTGCCTCGAACATTGTCGGTCGCCATCGTCTGATTGCGGTGATCATGGGCGGGAAAAGTTCAAAGGGACGTGAAGAGCAGGCGCGTAAACTGCTGGTGTGGGGACAGAACAATTTCGACACAGTGCAGCTGTTCCACGCCGGGAAAAAGATCGGCAGCGAAAACGTCTGGTACGGCAACCCGCACAAAGTGGACGTCGGTACCACCGAAGATATCTATCTGTCACTGCCGCGCAGCGAAGTGTCGAACGTGATGGCGAAGTATGTGATCAATCGTAAAGACCTCGAAGCGCCACTGAAAGCCGGCGAGCAGGTGGGCGAAATTCAGGTGCTGGATAAAGACAAGCAGCTGGCCAGCTATCCGCTGTACGCGCTGCAGTCGGTCGATGAAGCAGGCATCATCACGCGCATCAGCGATTACGTGAAACAGAAACTGTAAGCCGTCGGGCAATAAGCAACCGCTGCGTTACATCCTTGTGTGCACTGAGAAAACAAGATGTAGCGCAGTTTTATTATTGCGCAAAAAGTTGCGCCAGCCCCTCAATGTTCGTGCTGTGCCAGGGTAACATAGCGCGCAAATTTTTATCGCATCCGGACCACCATGTTACGCGCTGACAAGCCCATCTCTCCGATTGAGTTCTGGTTTTACCGCCACTACCGCGCCGTGCACGGCGTACGCATCGCTATCGCCTTTGTGCTGTGCTTTCTGTTTGTCCGTCTGACCGATATTCCGGAAGGCACCTGGCCGCTGATTACGCTGGTAGTGGTGATGGGACCGATCTCCACCTGGGGCAATGTTTTGCCGCGCGTGGTGCAGCGTATCAGCGGTACCTTTGCCGGGCTGATATCAGGGCTGATCGCGCTGAAGCTGGAGCTGCTGTCACTGCCGCTGATGCTGGTGTGGTGCTTTATCGTGATGATCGTCTGCGGCTATCTGACGCTGGGCAAACACCCGTATATGGCACTGCTGATCGGCATCACGCTCGGCGTGGTGGTCGGCGCGCCGGCCGGCGATTTCACCGTGGCGCTGTGGCGCGGCGGCGATGTCATTCTCGGCTCGCTGATGGCCTTGCTGTTCAGTGCCATCTGGGCGCAGCGCGCCTATACTCACTGGCGCATTCAGCTGTCGGACGCCTTTATCAACATGGCGAAGATTCATCACGCTGGCTTTTCTGCCAATCTGGTGGAGAAGCCGCGCCTCAATCCGCGCTTCCAGAAGCTGCTCACCAGCGTGATCAAAATGCGCGCGCTGCTGGAGCCGGCGAGCAAAGAGACGCGCATCCCTAAATCGGTGTTTGAAGCCATTCAGACCATTAACCGTAATATGGTTAACACCATGCAGATGCAGATTGAAGCCTGGTGGGCGTCGCGCGAAAGCCATCTGATTCTGCTTAACGCGCCAACGCTGCGCCGCACGCAGCAGATGACCGAGAACACCCTGAACGCGCTGGCGGCGCTGATGGTGAAAGGCGAGACCGAACAGGTGATTGCTAACAGCCACGAGCTGGAAGCCATCACCCAGGAGCTGGAAGCGCTGATCGCCAACGGCAGCGCGCGGCTGGAAACCACCGCGATTTACGGTTACGTCTGGCTGAGTCTGGAGCAGGCGCGTCAGCTGGAGCGCATGACAGACCTGGTGCGTCTGGCGTTGCGCAAATAGTTTTCTCAGGCAATGACTTAGTGCGAATTGCCCTTTCTTTGCGCTAAGATAAGTGCCAGTCCGAATTTAGCGGTGAAAATTGCGAACCCGGCTTATAAGCCGCTAAGCTAAATGTCTTCCCGGTTTATGACTATTTTGCCTGCCGCGGCAGGCCACAAGAAAGGTGCCAACATGGAAAATGCCAAGCAATCATTTCAGGACGTACTGGAGTTTGTGCGTATGTTTCGTCGTAAAAACAAACTGCAGCGCGAAATTACGGACAACGAAAAGAAAATCCGTGATAACCAGAAACGTGTGTTGCTGCTGGACAACCTGAGCGAGTACATCAAACCTGGTATGAGCGTGGAAGCGATTCAGGAAATCATCGCCAGCATGCGCGTGGATTATGAAGATCGCGTAGATGAGTACATCATCAAAAACGCCGATCTGTCGAAAGAGCGTCGCGAGCTGTCGAAAAAGCTCAAAGCGATGGGCGAACCGAAAGGGCAGTAAGCTTCACAGGCTTGATAGCCGCGTTTTGCTCCAGGGTCGCCCTTTACGGCGACCTTTTTAATGCCCGCGCCAGCTGCTGTAACTGCTGCGCAATCTCCGCCACATCCACCTGCTGCTGCAACGGCGCCGCCGTGGTGGCGCGCAGGACCAGTTCGGTCTCCAGCGGCTGACTGTCCGGCATCTCTCCCTCCAGCTGCGCCAGCAGACGATCGACGCTCACCGTGCCTAATTGATGTAAATCCTGGCGCACCGTGGTCAGCGGTGGCTGATACCACGCGCTCTCCGCCGTATCGTCGTAACCGATGATCGACATCTCCGCCGGAATTCGTACGCCATGCTGATGCAGCGCGCGCATCGCCCCCAGCGCCATTTGATCGTTAGCCACCAGCAGCGCCTGCGGCAGCTGGTCGGGCAGCAGTGTCAGCAGCGCCTGGTAGCCGGACGCTGCGCTCCAGTCGCCGCTCAGTACGCAGTCCGGCACCAGTTGATGACGCGCCAGCGCCTGTTGCCAGGCGCTAAATCGCGCCCGCGCTGACGCGGAGCTGGCAGGCCCGTTCAGCACGCCAATCTGCCGGTGGCCGAGCGCCACCAGATGATCCACCGCCTGCTGCGCACCGCTGGTGCTCCGGTACTGACACTGCGCCACGGCCGCGCTGCGCTCCACATCCAGAAACAGCGTCGGTTTGCTGCCGCACTGCTGCTGAATCTGCGCCGCCTGCGCGGCATCCAGCGGCAGGTTGATCAGCAGAGCATCGACGCGCTGCGCCAGCAATTCATGCACCGTGTCCTGCGCGTGGCTGGTGGCATTGGCCATGGCGATCACCAGATGATAGCCCTGCGCCGCCGCGCGCTGCTGAATCGCCGAAGCAATCTGCGCTGGCGCCATCAGCGCCAGATCGCTGGTCGCCAGACCGAGCGTGCGCGTGGCCTTGCCGGCCAGCTGCTGCGCGACCCGGTTTGGCACGTAGCTAAGCTGCTGCATCGCGGCTTCCACCCGCGCGCGGGTGCGGGGTGACACCTGCGCGGAATGGTTCAGCACCCGGGAAACCGTTTGATAGGAGACGCCAGCCAGCCGGGCGACATCGTCAAGCGTTACGGAACGCGCTGTCATTGATCCCTCCTGATGAGAATGCGGCGAGTGTAGCAAATTTTTCCCTGCCGTCGCGGTATTAAGGCGTTACACTGCCAGTGATAACGCAAGGAGAAAGTGATGCAGCTCAATGACCATCAAATTCAGGATATCAACACCATTGCCGCCTGGCTGGCGCTCGATCAGCTGCCAAAGGACGGTACGCTGGAGGTCGATTTAGCCATACTTGCCGGACATGCGGTGCTGCCGAACGTCGAAGCGGTAATTGCGCTGGCGAAGAAATATCAGCTGCCGTTGCTGATCAGCGGCGGCATCGGTCACTCAACCGCGCTACTGGCCGCGATGATTGCCAGCCATCCGCTCTATCGCCAGATCGACACCGCCGGCAAGGGCGAAGCGCAGCTGCTGGGCGAGATGGCGCGCGTGTTCGCTGAGCTGCCTGACGATCAGCTGCTGCTGGAAACCGCCTCACGCAACTGTGGCGAAAACGCCGCCCTGAGTCAGTGCCTGCTGGATGAGCAGCAGTGGCAGCCGCAGCGCGTGCTGCTGGTGCAGGATCCGTTGATGCAGCGCCGCAGCTGGGAAACCTTCCGCTGGCAGTGGCGCGATCGCGAGCATGCGCCGGAATTCATCAGCTGGCCGGTGTTTGTGCCGCAGGTGATGATGGATGCGGGCATGCTGCGCATCGTTGGCGCGCCGCCGCAGGGGTTGTGGTCAGTGGAGCGTTTCCTGTCGCTGCTGATGGGCGAGGTGCAGCGCCTGCGTGACGACGCCAGCGGCTACGGCCCGAACGGCAAGGGGTTCTTCGGTCACGTTGATGTACCCGACGCGGTCGAAGCAGCCTGGCAGCGCCTGATGCAGCTGCCCGGCGTGCAGTCGCGGTTGGGTTGAGCCGTCACCAAAAGCATATGTGATTGAGTAAAGAGAATATTCTGCCTTATCCGTAGCGGCGCAATTTATTGCGCAACCGGCCGCGGTGCGGAAATGCACATTGCGCGATAAATCGCGCCGCTACGGTTTGTGCGACTGGCTGGTGCCGCAATGACATGTCGCACAAATAACAGGATGCGCATTCATGCGCACCTGGCACGCCACGCACCGGACCGATCACCGCGTCTGCAAATACACCTGCAAATTCACATACACCGCGTTCAGCAGCGGCGTCGCCACCGCATGGCGCGCGCCGCGCACCAGCAAATCGCCGATGATCTGATCGGCTTCGATATCATAGCCCTGGGTTAAATCGCGGTACATGGATGAGGTCATCGCCACATCAGGATTGTTCAGCGTCTCATAAATCTTCGCCGTCACGGCCGGACGCTGTTGGTAGCCATCGGCGGTGATCACCGCCAGCACCTCGGCGAAAATGCCCTGTAGCAGCGCTTCACCACCGGCTGAACGCAGGATGTGCTGCGTATTGCCGCGCGCCACACAACACACCGCACCCAGCGTGCTCAGCAGCAGCCACTTCTCCCACAGCTCACTGATAATGTTATCGGCGAACACGCTGTCAAACTGCGCGTCACGCAGCGCGGCATCCACGCGCGCCAGACGGGCATCGTTGTTGCCGTCCAGCGCGCCGTAGTAAAGCACGTGCAGCGGCGACAGCTGCATCACTTCGCCGTGCTCGCCCAGCGTGGCGTGAATCTTACACAGCCCGCCAATCACCTTGTCACCGAAACGTGCGCGCAGCGTATCAATGTGACGCATACCATTGAGGATCGGCATGATCAGCGTCTGCGGCCCAACCGCCGGGGCGATGTCTTCCATCGCCTGTTCCAGCGCAAAGCTTTTCACCGTCAGGATAATCAGATCGTAATCACCGGTCAGCGTCGAGGCCAGCGCCAGCTGCGGTTGCAGCACCGTGCTGCCTTCCGGCGTTTGCAGCACCAGTCCGGTCTGTTGCAGCTGCTGCTGGCGGCGCTCGCGCACCAGAAAGGTCACATCACGGCTGGCCTGCGCCAGGCGCGCGCCAAAGTACCCGCCGGTGGCACCGGCTCCCACAATCAGAATACGCATGGACTGTTTTCCCGTTAAGCATGAAAGCCTTACCTTAAAGCGCTGCGCGTCACTGCGCCACACCGCAAATGCGGAAAACCGTGACAATCTCAGCGATGAGCAAAAAAAGCTCAAACTGTTCGTATTCATTCGTACAATGGGTTTATGCTGGGGCACAGCGGCGGGCAATGGTGCCTGCCGGTTTTTTTCGTCAACAGACTAAGGACGCATCATGCCCCGACCCCTCCCCATCGAACGTTATCGCAACATCGGCATCTCCGCGCACATCGATGCCGGTAAAACCACCACCACTGAGCGCATCCTGTTTTACACCGGAATGAGCCACAAGCTGGGTGAAGTGCACGATGGCGCGGCAACCACCGACTGGATGGCGCAGGAGCAGGAGCGCGGCATTACCATCACCTCGGCGGCGGTCAGTTGCTACTGGCCGGGCATGGACGGCAGCTTTACGCCGCACCGTATCAACATCATTGATACTCCCGGACACGTTGACTTCACCATTGAAGTGGAGCGCTCAATGCGCGTGCTGGATGGTGCCGTGATGGTGTACGACGCGGTCGGTGGCGTTCAGCCGCAGTCAGAAACCGTGTGGCGGCAGGCGAATAAATACCACGTGCCGCGCATTGCGTTCGTCAACAAGATGGACCGCCAGGGCGCGGACTTTTTCCGCGTGGTGCAGATGATGAAAGATCGCCTGCAGGCGCATCCGGTGCCGATTGTCATTCCCATCGGCGCTGAAGAGCAGTTCAGCGGGGTCATCGATCTTAACAAAATGCGCGCCATCTACTGGGACGACGCCAGCCAGGGCATGAGCTTTAGCTATGCGCCGATTCCCGACGCGCTGCAGGCGCAGGCGGCGGAGTGGCGGGAAAACATGGTGGCAGCAGCGGCAGAAGCCAGCGAAGCGCTGATGGATCGCTATCTGGAGCAGGGCGATCTCAGTGAAGACGAGGTGATTGCCGGGCTGCGGCAGCGCACGCTGGCGGGCGAAATCCAGCCGATGCTGTGCGGCAGCGCGTTTAAAAACAAAGGGGTGCAGCGCATGCTTGATGCGGTCATCGAACTGATGCCTTCACCGCTCGACGTGCCACCGGTCGCCGGCATCAACGAGCGCGGCGAACACGACGAACGCCATGCTGACGATGAGGAACCTTTCTCGGCGCTGGCGTTCAAGCTGATGAGCGATCCTTACGTCGGTCAGCTGACCTTTGTGCGCGTCTATTCTGGCGTACTGCGCAAGGGTGACAGCGTGTGGAACGCGGTGAAAGGGCGTAAAGAGCGCATTGGCCGCATCGTGCAGATGCAGGCTAACGATCGCATCGAAATTGATGAGATCCGCGCCGGCGATATTGCCGCCTGCGTCGGGCTGAAAGAGGTCACCACCGGCGAAACGCTGTGCGATCCTGATGCGGTAATCACGCTGGAGCGCATGGAATTTCCCGATCCGGTGATTTCGCTGTCGATTGAGCCAAAGACCAAAGGCGATCAGGAAAAAATGGGGCTGGCGCTGCAGCGCCTGGCGGCAGAGGATCCGTCGTTCCGGCTGCACACCGATGAGGAGTCCGGTCAGACCATCATCTCCGGCATGGGTGAACTGCATCTGGAGATCATCGTCGACCGTCTGAAACGCGAGTTTGGCGTGGAAGCCAACATTGGCCGGCCGCAGGTAACTTACCGCGAGACCATCCGCAAAACGGTGCGCGAGGTGGAAGGGAAATTTGTGCGTCAGTCGGGCGGTAAGGGCCAGTATGGTCACGTGGTGCTGACGCTCGAGCCGCAGGCGGCCGGAAGCGGTTTCGCCTTTGAAGACGCGACCAAAGGCGGCGTGGTGCCGCGCGAATTCATTCCTTCGGTAGAGAAGGGCATTCGCGAAGCGCTCAACAGCGGCGTGCTGGCCGGTTATCCGGTGGTCGACATCAAAGCCACGCTGACGTTTGGCTCTTATCACGACGTTGACTCGTCGGAGATGGCGTTCCGCATGGCGGCGATCTTTGGCTTCAAAGCGGCAGCGAAACAGGCCGATCCGGTGATACTTGAGCCGGTGATGCAGGTAGAAGTGGAGACGCCGGAAGAGTATGCCGGCGGCGTGATGGGCGATTTGTCATCCCGGCGCGGCACGCTGCAGGGCATGGACGAGCGTTTCGGCGCGCGCATTATCCGTGCTGAAGTGCCGCTGGCCGAGATGTTTGGCTACGCCACCACGCTACGCTCAATGTCGCAGGGCCGCGCCACGTATAGCATGGAGTTTGCCCACTACGCCGAAGCACCGCGTAACGTCGCAGAGGCGATTATCGCGGCTCGCGCACATTAAGCCCGTTGGCAGCAGGGATGCCGCCGGTTAGTGCTTTATTTACAGCGCCGTCACGCCCAGCGCGGCGGCGTCATCTTCCCAGCGTTTAACCTCGTCAAACCAGTCGCGCTGCGGCACAGAAAAGCCCGCCAGCAGGTTGGCCTTCATCACATCCTTGTAGTCCTCCACATTGGCCAGCTCAAACAGCGTGCTGCGCAGCTTTTCCAGCAGCAGACTGTCGGTTTTCGCCGAGGTTATCAGCGGCAGCGCGGCACACAGCGGGGTTTCACCGATAATGGCTAAGCCCTGCAGCTCCTGCGGCCGGTATTTGCGCAGCAGCGCCCAGGTGATGCAATCAATCGCGGCGAGGTCGGCCTGTCCGGCGCGCAGCGCGGCCAGCGACTGGCGGTGGCTGCCGCTGAACCGGGTAGTGGCGAAGAATTTGCCGTCCTGGGCCAGCGGCGCGACCACATAGCGCAGCGAATTGTATCCGGAGTGTGAGTCATTGCTGTTGCACACTGCGCGGCGGCCACGGAAATCGGCGAGGCTCAGGTTCTCATCTTCCTGCCGTGCCACCAGCCAGCTGCGATAGCGCAGGTCATGGCAGCCAGGCGCATTGGACTGAAACGTGCCCACCAGTTGCACGTCAGGTAATAGCGCGACCAGCGGATAGCCGCAGGTCTGACTCAGCAGCAGATTGTCATCACGCCAGTGTGGCAGTAGGTCGTCGTGCCATTGCACCTCAGCCTGCACGCCGCGCTTCGCCAGCAGCCGCGTCAGCACTGAGGTCATGGCCAGCGTGCTCGGGTGGTCGATGTCGTACATCGGTAAAGAGATGATGTGCATTCTGTGCGTCCTTGTGGTGTCCCGGGTGGGCGTTAACGTCGATCGGCTGACGCCAGAAGCGCTTCATCCATTCGCCGTAACCGGCAACGCGAAAACCCTGATTACGCTGATAGTAGCCGTCGCGGTAGAGCAAATAGACTTTGCGCAGACCGTACCAGGGTAAACCGGGCAGATCGTGATGTACAGAATGATAGTTGAGATTCAGGAACAGCAGGCGCCAGGGCCAGGCCGCTTCGTTATTCACCGAGCGCGCCAGCGGCGCCTCATCGGCACGATGTTCGTAAAATGAGCGCACCTTGGTCAGCATCAGCGCCGGATAGCTCACCGCCAGCACCAGCCACAACGGGGAAAAGCCGCGCAGGCTGATCCAGTAAAACAGTCCGGCCAGCAGTAGCAGGTGCACCAGCCACATCATCATCGCCGGCACGTCGCGCTGCACCACGCTTTGCGTCAGCGCGCGCAGCGTGGCGAGGATATCCAGCAGCGGTCCCAGCAGCAGACGACCCGGAAAGGTATTACGCAGATGGATAACGCGCTGTTGCCAGGGTTTGAGCCGTGCCCAGTGCGCCGGCGACAGATAATAGGTTTCCGGATCATCATGCGGATCGGTCAGGGTGTGGTTGCGGTGATGCGACAGGTGCGAATCCCGGTACAGACCATACGGATACCACACCGCCAGCGGCAGCGTGCCAAACAGCTGATTAAGGCGCGGCAGGCGCGTCGGATGGCCATGAATCAGCTCATGCTGCAGCGACAAATACCAGGTGGTGAACAGGATCAGCAGCAGCGTGGCGAGGGGCAGGCCCAGCGTTTGCCAGTACAGCACGCTGGCGAACCAGCCGCTATAAACAGTAATGATTAACAGCCAGGTCGGCAATTCGCTGCGCCAGAGCCAGCTGCGCGCCAGCTGGTGCACCACTTCGCGCTGTTGCGCACTGAGGTAGGCGGAGGTTCCTTTGACCATGTTCATGTATTTAGTCAGCGAGACGGGAAAAGATGCGCTCACGATGCGCGATACGCGTGATAAACACAAAGACGGAAAATTGCTTTGTTATGCAAAAAAGTTGAAGAAGCGCGCGAAAACTATTGGCTATCAGTCCTCTTCGCACAGGCGTAACCTTACCTCATCGAATTCTGATTGATGACGCCGGCGCCGTTCTGGCCCGCGAGGAGCATTTAGCATGAAAAAAATTGGCTTTTTATCTTTCGGTCACTGGACCCCGTCACCACACTCGGCCACCCGTTCGGCCAGGATGTGCTGCTGCAGTCGATTGACCTGGCCGTCGCCGCCGAAGAACTGGGTGCCGATGGTGCCTATTTCCGCGTACACCACTTTGCCCGCCAGCTGAGTTCACCGTTTCCGCTGCTGGCGGCGGTCGGTGCCAAAACCAGCCGCATCGAGATTGGTACCGGTGTGATCGACATGCGTTACGAAAATCCGCTGTATATGGCGGAAGACGCCGGGGCAGCGGACCTGATCGCCAACGGCCGTTTGCAGCTCGGCCTGAGCCGTGGCTCGCCGGAGCAGGTGATTGAAGGCTACCGCTACTTTGGCTTTAATCCGCGCGAAGGGGAAACCGATGCGGATATGGGACGTCGTCACACCGAAGAGCTGCTGGAAGTGCTGCGTGGCGAAGGGTTTGCCAAACCCAATCCGCAGCCGATGTTCCCGAATCCACCGGGGCTGCTGCGCCTGGAGCCGTATTCCGAAGGCCTGCGCGAGCGTATCTGGTGGGGTTCCGGCTCGAACGCCACATCGATCTGGGCAGCCCAGCTGGGGATGAATTTGCAGAGTTCGACGCTGAAGGATGACGAGACCGGCGAACCGTTCCATGTGCAGCAGGCGAAGCAGATTCGCGCCTATAAAGAAGCCTGGCAGGCGGCAGGGCATCAGCGTGCGCCGCGCGTGTCGGTCAGCCGCAGTATTTTTGCCCTGATGAACGACACCGACCGCGCTTACTTCGGTCGCGGCGGACAGGAGCAGGATTCCGTCGGGTTCCTCGATGAGAAAACCCGCGCCATCTTTGGGCGTAGCTATGCCGCAGAGCCGGAGCAGCTGATCAAACAGCTGGCACAGGATGAAGCGATTGCGGAAGCCGATACCCTGTTGCTGACCATCCCTAATCAGCTTGGCGTGGATTATTGTGCGCACGTAATCGACAGCATTCTGACCCACGTCGCGCCAGAGCTCGGCTGGCGTTAAGCGACAGTGCGCAGGGAAGCGCACAATTATTGCGCGATAAATCGCGCCGCTACCAGGTGCGCATAAATGCGCACCCTGGGAAATGCGGCAAGGTCTTTTGACGTGTATCAGATTCTGCAGGGTTGCCATTGATGGCGACAACGCGTCCTTCACGAACGCACCCAGACCTTGTAACCCGCATTCAACCCTGTAGGGTCGCCATTTATGGCGACCAACCATTGCGCGATAAATCGCGCCGCGACCAGCCATTAATCCGCGCCCAGCTCCCACCACAGCTTATCCAGCGCGTAATAACGGTCGCGCTGCGCCTCTGGCTGGTTCAGGTCGCGCTTCCACGGTTTGGCGAGAATGTAGTGCAGATTCTTCACCTCATCGTCATGCCATAAGCCGGCATGCTGGAACGGCAAGGTTTTCAGCGCGTTATAAATGTACGGCAGCGGCAGCCAGCGTCCGGCAAACACTTCATTGAGCAAATCCTGTTCGGAGAACGGATAGCGGCGCAGGTCGTCAATCTCAGCCACTTTCTGCTGCAGCCAGTCGAATACCGCCTGATCCGGCTGCAGCACCAGAAAGCCGCCGTTGAGATAGTTATCAAGATCGGCGGGAGGCGTTTCACCGCGCGCCTGCCAGGTGTAGTGACAATGCTCCGGCTGCCAGCTGTCGGGATAGCTGGCGATTTGATTCGGATTGCAGCGGCAGGCGTGACAGGCCGCCAGCGCATGCTTGCCGAGGTCAAGCGTAAACAGCTCATCCATGTTGCGCAGCACCAGCATATCGGCATCAAGAAACACCACGCGCTCGCAGCCGGTCAGCTCCCAGGCGCGCAGCTTGCTCCACACTTCACCAAACTGTGCCGAGGCATAATGTTGCTCCAGCGCGGCGTCCGGCATCAGCGGCTGGACCGGATGGATCACACAGCCCAGCGCCTGTAATGCTTCGCGCATGCTCAGGTCGATGGCATCGGTGACCATCACAATTAGCGGCCAGCGCGTTTCGCTGCGTTTGAGTGAGCGATGCAGCGCTTTCACCCCGACATAATATTCCGGCTGCGTTAACAGCGTTACCCAGGCGTACATAGATTCTCCCCATCAAACTCAATCAAACAAAGCCGTGACATAGTCATTGCTAAAGCGGTGCGTCGGATCCAGCTGTTCACGCACTGCACGAAACGCATCCCACTGCGGATAGATGGCGCGCCACTGATAGCGCTGCGGATCGTAATATTTACCCCAGTGTGGACGTCCACCTTCCGCCGCCAGCAATTTTTCCACTTCGGTGAGGAAATGCAGTCCGTCCTGCGACAGCGAGCCGTCATCCGCGTAATACACCACGAAACCAAAAAAGCAGGTCGGCTGCTGATGCGCCGGGCTCATCCACGCCTGTGAAGCGCCGGTGCAGCGCAGGATGATGGGATAGTGCATGTGCGGACGATTCTGTGCGTACCAGGCTTTGATCTTGCTGATAATTTCCGGCGTTTTGGCCAGCGGCACGCCAATCTCAACGTTGATCTGCGGTACGGCGATGCCACGACAAAACAGCTGGTAGATATCGCCGCTGATGTCGGTGAAATCACGGAAGCGGGTGACGGTACGGAACTGTTTACCGCCTTTGCCGTGAATCTGCGTGTCGCGATGCATGTGTTCCAGCGTCTGATCGATAGTGTCGTTCAGGCTGCTGTCGGCCTGATCGCCGTGCTCAATCACTTCGCGTTGATGGTCGTACCACGCCTGGCTGTCTTCCGCACTGGCGACATCGGCGTTCCAGACATGCATCAGGTTGTCATCGACAAACCACCAGGCTTTGCTGAGTTCGTGCTGCTCATTCCACGTCAGCAAATCCTGTTCCAGTGAATCGGCAGACGCCGCGAATTTATGGCAGGTAAACAGGCGAAATGGCTGAGTGCGCAAGGTAATGGCGGTGACGATGCCGAGCGCGCCAAGTGACACCATTGCCGCCGGGAAATCGGCGTCGCCACGCTGAAACTCGCGCACGCTGCCATCGGCCAGCACCATGCGGATATGCAGCGCTTCGTCCGCCAGCGAACTCTGTGCCAGGCCCTGACCGTGGGTGCCGGTTGCCAGCGCGCCGGCCAGCGTCTGCACCGCTATCACACCGGGCGAGGAGGCGAGCATGCGATCCATCTTTGTCAGGCTGTCATACACCTGCTGCAGCGGCGTGCCCGCGGCAAACGTTACGCTCTCTTCATCCTGAGCGAGGATGCCGCGCAGCGCACTGAGATCCAGCAGTACGTCCTGCGGCTGTACGCACAGCATGCGACCGGGCGACAAACGGCTGCCGAGCACGCGCACTTTGCCGTGCGAGTCGCGCAACAGCTGTTGCAGCTCGGCTTCACTACGTGGCTGATGCAACTGCTGGCGCTGGCCAACTACCGAATTCTGCGCCCAGTTCCAGAGCGCAGGCGTGTCATCGGTATGTTGCGTGTTGCGTAACGGATAGAGGAGAGCATCTTTCTTCACTACAGCGTTCCTTAATCTGAGGTCTGTCACGGTCCCGGTTATTTGATCAAGCGTAGACCATCACAGCGAACCCGCAGATTACGGGGCTTTGCGGATATAGCGCAGCGTGGCCGTCACCGCCAGCTGACGGTTGCGGCGAATACTGTCCTCTTCACTGTCGTGGGGGGTAAACAGCGTGTGGAAGGTGTAGCGGTTGGAGACATGGTGCACACAAATACTGCTGAGCAGGCGGTGTACGTCCACGGTATCCAGGCCGTCGATAAAGATGCCCTGACGCTGGCCGCGGGAGAGGATGTCATCCAGCAAATCGAGGGTACTTTTGTTCATCGCTTTGATGCGCTCAGACTGCATGATGTAACGCCCGCGCAGCAGGTTTTCTGTACACACCAGGCGCATAAAATCGGGATGCGTGACGTGATAGTCAAAACTGGCTTCCACCAGTTTGATCATCGCCTCTTCCGGTTCCAGCGTAGTAAGATTCAGGCCGGTTTCATGCTGGCGGATCGCCTGATACACCTGCTCCAGCACCTCAATATACAGCTTCTCTTTGTTGATGAAGTGATACACCACCATGCGCTTGGTGGTCTGTGCCAGTTCAGCAATCTGCTCCATTCGCGCGCCCTGCATACCGTATTCGGCGAAGGTTTGCAGCGCACCCGCGAGGATGCGTTTTTTCAACCCTTCCGGGTCATTTTTACGTTTGGGTGTGGTATCCGACATAGCGTTCAATAACGGTCAATCAAACAGGCATGGTAGCACAGCCGCCCGGGGCCTTTTGGCGCGATGAGCGGCGGCATGGCTTTATTCATTTCAGGAATAGCATTCCCGGATAAATCATAATGCTGGAATAAGCAACTGCGTATACTGCGCGTATCTGTCGATCACGGCAGCTTATTTTGACTCGCGTAATAATAACACTCAGGAAATAATTTATGCACACACGCTTTGTATCAGCCAAAAATAAATTGTTGTTAACCGTCGGCGCGTTACTGGTTGCCGGCAGCGTGGTCGCGCCGTTTTCAGTGGCGCAGGCGGCGGATAAAACCGCGGTGAAGGTCGGTATCATGAGCGGCGAGGACGAAGACGTCTGGCGTGAAGTAATAAAGCAGGCCGCCGCGAAAGGGCTGACGGTGAAAACCGTGATTTTCAATGATTATAATCAGCCCAACGAAGCGTTACAGAATGGTGAAGTGGATGCCAATGCCTTCCAGCATCAGCCGTTCCTGAATAATCAAATCAAGGTCAATCATTACGATATCGTGCGCGTCGGCGATACCGCCGTCTGGCCGATCGGTCTCTATTCGAAGAAAGTGAAAAGCGCCGCCGCTCTGAAAGACGGAGCGGTAATCGGCGTGCCTAACGATCCGTCGAACGAGGCACGCGGTCTGGTGCTGCTGCAGCAACAGGGGCTGATCAAACTCAAACCGGGCGTCGGCATTGCCGCGACCACGGCCGACATCACTGACAATCCCCATCACCTGAAAATCAAAGAGCTGGATTCCGGCATCATTGGTCGCTCGGTGCCGGATCTCGATGCGGCAGTGGTCAATACCGACTGGGCGCTGAAAAGCGGTCTGACCGCGGCGGATCGTATCGCGCAGGAGCCGGTGAAAGACAACCCGTACAACAACTTTATCGCGGTGAAAAAAGAGAACGCCAGCGCCCCGTGGGTGAAAACCCTGGTGGCATCGTACCAGAACGATGCCGTCAAAACGGTGTTTGACAAGGTCTATAAAGGCACGGGCGAAACCGCCTGGTAAGGAACCCATCCATGACGCTATTTTCCGAGGCCACTGTGCCCCTGACCGCCGTGGCGCGCGGCGTGATCGAAGAGGCAACAGTACGCGATCGCGTGGCGCAGCACAGCAACGTGGTGCGTTTGCAGGGCGTGTCGCGCCGTTTCGGCCAGACACAGGCGCTGCGCAATGTCTCACTGACGGTGCAAAAAGGCGAAATCCTTGGCCTGATTGGGCGCAGCGGCGCCGGAAAATCGACGCTGATTCGCTGTCTCAACGGGCTGGAGCAGCCCGACGAAGGCGTAATCGAGATTGAAGGGCGGCGTATTACCGGTCTGTCGGAACAGCAGCTGCAGGCGGTGCGCAGTCGCGTCGGCATGGTGTTTCAGCACTTCAATCTGCTGTCGGCAAAAACCGTGGCACAGAATGTGGCGCTGCCGCTGAAAATAGCCGGCATGGAAAAGGCGCAGCGCAACCAGCGCGTAGCGGAACTGCTGGCGCTGGTGGGGTTGAGCGACAAGGCCGGACACTATCCGGCGGCGCTCTCCGGTGGACAAAAACAGCGCGTCGGCATTGCCCGTGCGCTGGCCGCCAGCCCGGCGCTGCTGCTGTGTGACGAAGCCACGTCGGCGCTCGATCCGGAAACCACCCGTTCGATTCTCGCGCTGCTGAAATCGCTCAATCAGCAGCTTGGTATCACCATTCTGCTGATCACGCATGAGATGGAGGTGATCAAATCCGTGGCGCATCGCGTGGCCGTCATCGACGCCGGGGAGATTGTCGAGCAGGGCCCGGTGTGGCAGGTGTTCGCCCATCCGCAATCCGCGCTGACGCGCACGCTGCTGCGCGGGCTGCTGCCGCAGCTGCCGGAGAATCTCGCAGCGCGGCTCAGCGAACAGCGTGAAGGTGAGGCGATCTATAGCGTTCACTTTGCTGGCGTGGCGGCGCAGGGGGATTTGCTGACGCAGTTTGCCAGCGCTCTGCCCGGTAAATTTCGCCTGCTGCAGGGGGGCATCGACCACATTCAGCACTACGCGGTAGTGCGTTTCTTTATTGCGCTCCCGGCCGCCAACGCTGCCGATGAGTATCAGGTTCTCAGCTGGCTGCGTGCGCAGCAGGCACAGGTGGAGTTGGTCGGTTATGTCGCCAGTGATGATTGATTTACTGCTCAACGCGTTGGGTGAAACGCTGCTGATGACGGCGGTGGCCGGCCTGTTTTCGCTGCTGGCCGGATTACCGCTGGGACTGATTCTGGTGACCACCAGTCCCGGCGGCATTGCTGAAAACCGGAGCATCAACCGCCTGCTGGGCGTGGTGATCAATGGCTTTCGCTCGCTGCCGTTCATTATTCTGCTGGTGGCGCTGATTCCCTTTACCCGTCTGCTGGTCGGCACCTCTCTGGGCACCTGGGCCGCAATTGTGCCGTTATCGATCACCGCCACGCCCTATTTTGCCCGGGTAGCGGAAGTTTCACTGCGCGATGTCGATCGCGGGTTGATTGATGCGGTGCGTGCCATGGGCGCCAGCAAATTACGTATTGTCTGGGAGGTGCTGATTCCTGAAGCGCTGCCGGGCATTCTTTCCGGTTTTGTCGTCACGCTGGTGGCGCTGATCGGCGCCTCGGCAATGGCGGGTGCCATCGGGGCGGGCGGTCTGGGCGACCTGGCAATTCGCTACGGTTATCAGCGTTTTGACACGGCGGTGATGGTGGCAGTGATCGCCGTACTGATCGTGCTGGTGTGCGGTATCCAGTGGCTCGGCGATCGGCTGGTGCAGCGCATTGACAGGCGGTAAACGGAATCTTTCCGTTCCTCTGCGCGGGACACATTTCCATGTCAGACAGGTATTCTCAGCATAGTATTACGTACCTTCTGAAGAGTAGCCGATCGGCAACCTGAATATACTCTCCTTATCGCATCGCAAATATCCATTCGGATCGTTAATTGCACGTTAAGGAGAGTTTTATGGAATTAACCGGTAACACCATTTTGATCACCGGCGGCGGTTC
The DNA here is from genome assembly GCA_039593615.1 of Enterobacterales bacterium. GTDB lineage: Bacteria > Pseudomonadota > Gammaproteobacteria > Enterobacterales > Enterobacteriaceae > Enterobacter. The sequence continues at coordinate 280,045 of JBCNOY010000002.1, forward strand.
AGGCATAGGACGTGCTATGGCTGAAGCGCTTTTGGCTGCAGGTAATCAGGTTATTATTGCTGGCAGGCGAAAAGAGGTACTGGATGAAACTATCGCAGCCAATCCTGGCATGCACGCCATCGTAATGGATATGGATAGTCATGATTCAATTCTCAGCGGTGCGCAAACTGTCATTCAGCGCTGGCCGGCACTGAACGTGGTGATCCATAACGCCGGCATTATGCGCAGGGAAGATCTGAAAAGGGGTGACGTCACTGTGGCTGAAGCAGAAATCACCACCAATTTATTAGGGCCGATTCGCTTAACGGCTGCGCTAATTGAACATTTTCTGGCGCAACCCCGCGCCGCTATTCTGACCGTTTCTTCCGGTCTCGCTTTTGTGCCCCTGTCGCTTACCCCTGCGTATTGTGCCACCAAAGCGGCAATTCACTCCTGGACGCAGAGTCTGCGCTATCAATTGCGTGATACCGCTATTCAGGTAACGGAACTGGTTCCACCGCTGGTACAAACTGAATTGATGGGCAGGCAGCACGCAACGAATCCGGCAGCGATGCCACTGGCTGAGTATATGCAGGAAACGCTGCAAATATTGCAGGAACAGCCGGACACTGCCGAGGTGCTGGTAGAAAGGGTTAAGCCTCAGCGCTTTGCCGCTCGCGGAGATTATACTGCCTTTTATCAGGCGTTTAACGATCGCCTCGCGGGGCAAAATAATTAAGCCTGATAGTGCAATATTTACTCACAACGTGGCGTTTTGTTGCTGTTGACGATGCTCTCGCGGAGAGATCCCCACTCTTTTTTAAACGCGCGTCCAAATGCGCTTTCTGTATCATATCCGGCAGAAAATGAAATCTGCGAAATAGGTTCGCGCGAGCTTCTCAGGCGCTCCCCTGCCAGCAGCATTCGCCATCTCGACAGGTATCGCATCGGCGTCATCCCCACCCGGGATTTAAATTTTTTCGCGAATACCGTACGCGACATCCCCGTCCGATGGGCCAGTTCCTGCAACGTCCACGGGAACGCGGGATCGGCATGCATTAAATTAAGTGCGGCTTTGAGTTGAGGATCGCAAAGGGCAAATAGCCAGCCAATACGCTCTTCACCTTCCTGCTGAAGAAATACCCTGAGCGCCTGCACCAGCATAATCTGCACCAGTTGCTGCGAGAGTAAAACGCCGCCTGGCTGCGAAGTTTGTATCTCCTCTCTCAGGCATTCCATCGCACTGCGCATAATGTTGGTTCCCGTGCCCTGCCTGACGGGAATGATCGCGGGCAGAGCCTGCAGCAGGATATCTGCCAGTGCGCTATCGAAGGTATATCGACCGCCGAGAATAAAAGCACCCTGATCGGGCGTGACCTGCGTCAGCGCGCCCGTTTCGCTGTCGGGCGGTACAAAAGGCTGTCTTTTCGCTGTGGGATGGGTGGCCAGACTAAAGGATTTGCCAGAGGTGAGAAATACACAGTCGCCGGTTTCCAGTAACAGAGGCTGCTGGTTTCCATCAACCGCTACCCAGCAGCAACCTTCCACAACACAGTAGCATTTGATGCCCTGATGAGGCGCAAACACCAGCGCGGTCTGTGCTTCCACTGGAAAACCGCCTGAGATAGCCCCCTGCAATCTGAGCAGAGTAAGCACTTCGGAAAGGGGATCCATAAAATTCCGTACGATCTGCATAAAATTACCTCGTTATAGCAGAGACCGTACCATTATTCATATTTTAATCTGCTTATCACCGGGACGTTTTTGTCCCAGACCATCGATAAGGGGATTGTAATGAATGTGTTCATAACAGGTGCAAGCGGGTTTATCGGTATGGCGATCGCCGCTGAGCTGATTCAGGCGGGTCATCATGTCACCGGACTGGCTCGTTCGGAGCAGACTGTCCAGCGTCTCAATCGTATTGGCGCGGACGCGCACCGGGGTGAACTGAATAATCTTCTGAGTCTGACCGTGGGTGCCCGCGCCGCTGACGCGGTGATCCACTGCGCTTATGACCACGCTTTTTCTCACCCGCAGGACACGGCAATGCAGGAAATGCAGGCAATTGCAGCCTTAGGTAAGGGGTTACTGGATTCGACGCGACCATTACTTATCACTTCAGTTGCGGCCATGGGCAGTCCCGCACCGGGTCAGCTTGCCAGCGAGGATTTTTACGACCCGTCGACGCAAAATCCGCGCAAATCGACCGAAATAGCGGCAGCCCAGGTCGCAGACAGTGGCGTCAATGTTTCCATCATCCGGTTGCCTCAAGTGCACAACGAGGTAAAACAGGGGTTCGTCTCAGCGTTAATCCAGCTGGCGCGAGAAAAAGGCGTTTCAGCCTATGTGGAAGAGGGAAATAATCAATGGGCTGCAGCGCATGTTGCTGATGTTGCTTCACTTTATCGGATAGTGCTTGAGAAAGCGCTGCCTGGCCAACGTTACCATGCCGTTGCGGAACAGGGTATTTCATTGCGCAACATAGCCGAAGACATCGGAGCGGGCCTGGGTGTTCCTGTCGTGCAACTGACCCGCGAAGAAGCCAGTGCCCACTTTGGCTGGCTGGCGCTGTTCGTTACCATGGATATGCGTGCATCAGCAGAATCAACCCGGCAGCGTACCGGCTGGCAACCTTCGCATTCGGGTTTACTGCAGGATCTGGGACGCTACTTCAGATTAGCGTAACACCATAGCGGCACAGCAGCCTCCTTAGTTATGCGCAGGGCACGGCCGTCGCTGCGGCGCGTTACGGCGCGTGACACCCTCCATCGCCCAGCAAACTCACCACAACAAGAAGCCCGCTCAGGTTTCCCTGAGCGGGCTTCTTTCTATCTGGCTGGATATTAAAATTGATATTTAACGCCGCCCTCGCGGGTTTGCCAAATCATCATAAGAATATTTTTGTCGATACAATTTTTTGGCGGTTTCATATCAGAGAAGCAAAGCCTGTCTTCGCTACCTTGCGCTTGATAGCCTTTTCCCAAAGCATAAATAGCAATCAGGAATGGCGTGTTATTTCCAGATGGAATGTTATATTTATCCAGTATTTTTTCACGATTATTTGTCCACCATTCAATTTTTCTGGATTCAGCGGAAGGTAAATTATTAACAATAATCTGTGCTGTGTTGCCATCATAATGAGCATCAATAACAGAAACTTTATCATTTCCGAAAAAAAGATAAATGAGGCTGCATAAAGCTATCACCAGGGCTGGAATAACTAACTTACGCATCATCGCTTTCCCTCGATATCGATCACCGCTTCCATGTTAGTCAGAAATGGACGAAAGCCGAATCTGTCAAAATGTTGCAAGACAAACCAGATTTTGAAAAACTGGAACTGGCTGAATTTTTGCTTACCTATATCACGGGCGTCAAGCCCAAAATGATCCTGCCCGGAAAATTTGATACTCGCACGCCATCCAGCGTGGTTAACATCAAGACGGATAATTTCTATTTTCGTTGCATGGACATCATGCACAGTAATCCCCATGCCATTGATTTTATCAAGTAGCATCGAGTCAAATTTCGGTAGAATTGACAGTTTAATGGCTGAAGTTAATTGCTCTAATTTCTCCTGAGGAAATCCCATGCTGTTATAGTCAATAAATAACCCAATGGTCTCACGCATGATCGACGTTGTTTTTCTGGCATCATAATCAGAATGTAACTTATCACGGTACGCTAAATTAAGTTGAGCGTTATAGAATGCTGAACCGCGTGAAAGCTGAAAATGCCTCAGCATTTGATTGATAAGATATCTGTGCGGACCGATGAAAGAGTAAGGCAGAGAGGTTACCTGCATCTCTTCAAACAGCAGTTGCGCACATTGTTCAACGCTGAGTTTGCCACCACGGTGTATGCCATTGTATGCCCCTGCGAACCTCGATTGCGGAGTATCAAAGGCAGTCAATCGGGTCAGGGTGTAAGGATCCACCACGTTCGATATGTTGACCAGTCCAAACTCTCTTTTCAGCCTCTCTTCCGGGATATCCCCATAACGCATGTCGTCAGAAGAGTAATCATTAAAACGCCGCTGGGTGGTGAAAACCGTTGCTGGAAATACAGCATTACTCATAGAAAGTGCTCCCTTGCTGGTGTTTGTCCCTGTTGAAACACACATGAATGCGCAGATTTGCCCATGCTGCGGGTTTTACCGCCTCACTGCCTGGTGCCAGAACAAAAAATGGTCATTAAAGTCCGTAAGCGGCACAGAGTTTTTGCGGAGCATCCCCAGGGAGCACATGCCTGCGACTGAGGACAGGGTGAATGCAGCGCTGGTCAGCCAGCAAGCCAAGGCAGGATGGTGGTGTGGAGAAGGGGGGACGCAGAAGACAAAAAGCCCGCTCAGGTTTCCCTGAGCGGGCTTCTTTAAATCTGGCTCCTCTGACTGGACTCGAACCAGTGACATACGGATTAACAGTCCGCCGTTCTACCGACTGAACTACAGAGGAATCGTTGGAACGAGGCGAATATTAGCGATGCCGATCCCCGTTGTCAAAGCCCGATCGCACACTTCTGGTTTAAGTGCGCGTAAAAGCAGCGGATTGCTGCTTTTCTGCCTTGAATGGGCAGATTTCAAACTGCCAGCAAGATCTCACTTTAAACGCATTTCCTTTGAGATGTTAGATGCGTGTCAAAGTTTTGTTATTTGCCGATTTTAAAACAATCGTTTCAGTGCTTTTATGATGAAAATTTCAAAAGAAGAGATGATGAAACAAATGAACTGCTTATCATCACGCCCGAAACGAGTTTTGTCCGCTCAACGCTTCTTTCGAAAGTAACATATTGATAAGGAAGATGTTGAAAAAAGGAGCAGCACGGTACCGATAGCGTCAGACCAGAAGCCTTACCTCTACGAACAGAAAAAAAACGCCAGCGACGTTGAGTGAATGTAAAAGATATTTTTCATTCGCGGACTCAGCCAACCTGAGCACGTTAACAAATAAGAAGGGTTACCTATGAAATTCAAAAAAGCGTTAGTGACTTCCCTGTTAGCTTGCATGCTGCCTGCCAGCGTGTTGGCGAAAGACATCAAGATCGGCGTTTCCATGGCTTACTTCGATGACAACTTCCTCACCATTCTGCGCCAGTCGATGCAAAAAGAGATGCAAAAAGACGGCCGACGGTAACGTGAAAGGCCAGTTCGAAGACGCCAAAGGCGATATCGCGCAGCAAATTCAACAAATCGAAAACTTCGTCAGCCAGGGCGTCGACGCCATCATCCTCAACCCGGTGGATACCCAGGGCGTCAAGCCGATGATTAAGCTGGCCGAGAAGGCCAAGATCCCGCTGGTGTTCGTCAACCGCAAGCCGGAAGTGGCGCTGCCGGCCGGCATGGCCTACGTCGGCTCCGACTCCAAGCTGGCCGGCAAGCTGCAGATGGAGGCGCTGGCCAAGCTGATGAACGGCAAGGGCAACGTGATGATCCTGATGGGCGAGCTGTCGAGTGAAGCCACGCGCGACCGCACCCGCGGCGTGGAAGAGGTGGCGGCCAACTATCCCGGCATCAAAATAGTCGACAAGCAAACCGCCAAGTTCTTCCGCAAAGAGGCGGTGGACGTTACCACCGACCGGATTTTGTCCGGCCAGCAGATAGACGCCATCGCCTCCAACAACGACGAAATGGCCATCGGCGCTATTTTGGCGCTGAAGCAGGCCAAGAAATCCGGCGTGCTGGTGGCCGGCGTTGACGGCACGCCGGACGCGCTGGAGTTCATCAAGAAGGGCGATCTGGCGTTGAGCGTGTTCCAGGACGCTAAAGGCCAGGGCGAAGGCGCGGTGCAGACCGCCGTTCAACTGGTGAAAGGCGAGAAAGTGGAGAGCAACGTGCTGATCCCTTACCAGCTGATCACCCAGGCCAATTACCAGCAATTCGCCGATAAAAACAAGAAATAAGCCTTGAAGCCCGCCGCGGGCGCCGGTGTGGGGCGAGCGCGGCGGAAAACGTGGGTCAGTGCGGAGGTAAGCGGTATGTACCCTTATGTTCTTGAGGCCGAAGGCATCAGCAAGCAGTTCCCCGGCGTCAAAGCGCTGGATAAGGTCTCGATTAAAATCAAACCCGGCAGCGTGCACGCGCTGATGGGGGAAAACGGCGCGGGTAAATCGACGCTGATGAAATGCCTGATCGGCATCTACCATCCTGACGAAGGCTCGATCAAAATCAAAGGCCGGCCGGTCACCTTCAGCGATACGCTGCAGGCGCTGCATTCGGGTATTTCCATGATTCACCAGGAGCTGAACCTGGTGCCCTACATGACGGTGGCGGAAAACATCTGGCTGGGGCGCGAACCGGCGCGGCTGGGGTTCGTCAACCACGAACAGCTGAACGAACAGACCCGCGAACTGCTGGCGCGGCTGAACATCAAACTGCAGCCGGAAACGCTGGTGGGCGAGCTGAGCATCGCCAACCAACAGATGGTGGAGATTGCCAAGGCGGTATCCTACAACGCCGACGTGCTGATCATGGATGAACCGACCTCGGCGCTGACCGAAGGCGAAGTGGTGCACCTGTTCGCCATCATCCGCGAACTGCGCGAGCAGGGCAAAGGCATCATCTATATCAGCCACAAGATGGACGAGATCTTCGCCATCACCGATGAAGTGAGCATCTTCCGCGACGGCACCTTCATCGCCTGCGACAAAACCGAAAACCTGACCAAACAGTCGCTGATCACCATGATGGTGGGGCGCGAACTGACGCAGATGTTCCCCAAATTCAACAACAATATCGGCGAGGAAGTGCTGCGGGTGGCGGGGCTGCGCCGCAGCGGCTGGTTCCATGACGTATCGTTCAGCGTCAAGCGCGGCGAGATCCTCGGCGTTGCCGGGCTGGTGGGCGCCGGGCGCAGCGAAGTGATGGAGAGCCTGTTCGGCATGCACCCGGCGGACGGCGGCGAGATCTTTATCGAAGGCCAGGCGGTAAAAGTGGATTCCCCGGCGAAGGCGATCGAGAGCGGGCTGGCGTTCCTCACCGAAGACCGCAAGAAATCCGGCCTGTTTCTGGTGCTGTCGGTGGTTGAGAACATGAGCATCGTCAACCTGTCGGAATACATCGGCAAGAACGGTTTCGTCAGCCACGTGCAGATGGCCAAAGACTGCATGGATCAGATTAAAAAGCTCAACATCAAAACGCCGACCATGGATCAGATCATCAATAACCTCAGCGGCGGCAACCAGCAGAAGGTCTTGATCGCGCGCTGGCTGCTGGCGCAGCCGAAAATCCTGATCCTCGACGAACCGACGCGCGGTATCGACGTGGGGGCGAAAGCGGAAATTTACCGCCTGATCAGCGAGCTGGCCAACCGCGGCGTCGCCATCATTCTGGTTTCCTCCGAGCTGCCGGAGATCCTCGGCATGAGCGACCGGGTGATGGTGATGCACGGCGGCCGCATCACCGGCATTTTGGACAAAGACGACGCGGACCAGGAGAAGATCCTGGCGCTGGCCTCAGAATAACGAAGGGTGAACATCATGAGTAACGTAAAGATTGAGAAGCCGCTCTCCGCCGATTCAACGGGCAAGGGAACACTGTTCTCCGGGCTGAGCGGCAAAATGCCGAAGGATACCGGTATCTTCATCGTGATGATCGGCATCGCGCTGATCTTCGAAATCCTCGGCTGGTACATGCGCGATCAGTCATTCCTGCTGAACCCGAACCGCCTGCTGCTGATCGTGCTGCAGGTGGCGATCATCGGCATCATCGCGGTGGGCGTCACCCAGGTGATCATCACCACCGGCATCGATCTCTCCTCCGGCTCGCTGATTGCGCTGACTGCGGTAGTGGCGGCCAGCCTGGCGCAGACCTCGGACAGCATCTCGCCGATGTATCCGGGGCTGCTCGATCTGCCGGCGGCGATCCCGATCGGCGCGGGGATCGGGGTGGGCATCGTCTGCGGCTTTATCAACGGCTTCCTGATCACCCGCACCGGCATTCCGCCGTTTATCGCTACGCTGGGGATGATGGTGTCGGCGCGCGGCCTGGCGCAGTACTACACCAAGGGCAACCCGGTCAGCTTCCTGTCGGACGGCTTCACGTCAATCGGCCAGGGCGCGATGCCGGTGATCATCTTCCTGGTGATTGCGGTGATCTTCCATATCGCACTCAAGCACACCCGCTACGGCAAATACATCTACGCCATCGGCGGCAACATGACCTCGGCGCGGGTTTCCGGCATCAACGTCAATAAGTACCTGGTGACGGTTTACACCATCGCCGGCGGCCTGGCGGGGTTGGCGGGCGTGGTGCTGGCGGCGCGCGTCAGCAGCGGCCAGTCGAGCATGGGGATGTCCTACGAGCTGGACGCCATCGCCGCGGCGGTGATCGGCGGCAGCAGCCTGATGGGCGGCGTCGGGCGCATCACCGGCACGCTGATCGGCGCGGTGATCCTCGGCCTGATCAAAAGCGGCTTCACCTTTATCGGCGTCGATTCTTACATTCAGGACATCATCAAAGGCGTGATTATCGTTGCCGCCGTGTCGATCGACATGCGGCGCAACCGCAAAAAACGCTAACCCGTTCTGCTCCTCTCTTCCGGGAGAGGAGCAGGGTAAAGGCGGTAATTGCACGCTGCCGGGCTGCCGGCATCGTCAGACACAATAAGTTTTCCCACTGATAGCCACCGCGCAATTTCTCTTTATTCTCCTTTCTGCCCCCGCAATCCGTGCATTTTCTGCCCGTTTTGCACCACAGCAGCACGCTCAGTCATCACTTTTTTGCACATCTGCCTCGCAAATGCTGCACCATCAGGGTGCGTCATCTTCAGCGGATAAACGTTATGGGCCATGTGCGGCACTTATTAACCCATTCGGGGTAATCAGAAACGCTTATTTTCCCGTTCGTTAGGAAAATTCTGGTCAGTGCCCGCCGGGTAAAGATCAAACCTGGCCTGCATATTGCAATTTCTTTGTCACAAGCCAGCAGGCTGAGAACTCATCATTTGGGCATTCGGGGATCCGTGACGGAGGCAAAATGAACTTAAGACGACTGAAATACTTCGTAAAAATCGTCGATATCGGCAGCCTGACTCAAGCGGCAGAAGTGCTGCATATCGCGCAGCCTGCGCTGAGCCAGCAGGTGGCTACTCTGGAAGGCGAGATGGATCAGCAGCTGTTGATCCGCACCAAACGCGGCGTCACGCCAACGGAAGCCGGTAAGATCCTGTATACCCATGCGCGCACCATCCTTCGCCAGTGTGAACAGGCGCAGACTGGCGGTGAATAACGTGGGCCAGACCCTGAGCGGGCACGTGTCCATCGGCCTGGCGCCGGGAACGGCGGCGTCGTCCATTACCATGCCGCTGCTGCAGGCCGTCCGCGCTGAGCTGCCTGAAGTGCTGGTCTATCTGCACGAAAACAGCGGTTCTGTCCTGAATGATAAACTGCTCAGTGGCCAGCTGGACATGGCGGTCCTTTACGATCGCTCCCCGGTTGCCGGGATCACCAGCCAGCCGCTGCTGAAAGAAGATCTCTACCTCGTGGGCACCCGCGACTGCCCGGGCCAGAGCGTCGATCTTGCCGCCGTGGCAGAGATGAACCTCTATCTGCCGCGCGACTACAGCGCCGTGCGCGTGCGCGTGGACGAAGCGTTCTCCCTGCGCCGCCTGACGGCCAAAATCATCGGCGAAATTGACTCGATCTCCACGCTGACCGCGGCCATTGCCAGCGGCATGGGCGTGACCGTTCTGCCGGAATCCGCAGCACGCTCGCTGTGCAGTGCGGCAAACGGCTGGATGGCGCGGATCACCACGCCTTCGATGAGCCTGCCGCTGTCGCTGAACATGTCCGCGCGCGGTTCGCTGTCGCCACAGGCGCAGGCGGTAAAAGAGATTTTGATGTCGCTGGTCAGCAAGCCGATCGCTGGAAGAGCGTGAACTGATGTTAGTGAGCTGATAGAGAGAGGTTTTTTCCCTCACCCTAACCCTCTCCCGCCTGCGGGAGAGGGAACCGTCTGGCGCAGCCATCCATCCCGGTACGCCATCTCAATCTCGCGCGATCCGCTCTCTCTCCCTATGGGAGAGGGCCGGGGTGAGGGCGGCAAATCGCACCCATCCCCAACCTCACGCTTATTACTATTCCATAAAAGCATAAGATGCTGGTTTTTATTATTTGTTCTGCAATCACACCAACTTCATAACATGGACGAAACAGGGGCAGGAAACAGGAGAAAAGGGTCGTGAATTTCCAGCAACTTAAAATTATCCGTGAGGCGGCCCGGCGGGACTACAACCTGACCGAAGTCGCCAATACGTTTTTTACCTCGCAGTCCGGCGTCAGCCGCCATATTCGCGAGCTGGAAGAGGAGCTGGGCATAGAGATCTTCATCCGTCGCGGCAAGCGGCTGCTCGGCATGACGGAGCCGGGCAAAGCGCTGCTCACCATTGCTGAGCGGATCCTCAACGAGGCCAGCAACGTGCGTCGCCTGGCGGATCTCTTTACCAATGACGCCTCGGGCGTGCTCACCATCGCCACCACCCACACCCAGGCGCGCTACAGCCTGCCGCGCGTCATCAAAGCGTTTCGCGAGCTCTATCCCAACGTGCGGCTGGAACTCAATCAGGGTTCACCGCAGGAGATCGTCGCCATGCTGCTGGCAAAACGGTGGGGCGGATATCGGCATTGCCTCGGAGCAGCTGGTGAATAACACCAGCCTGGCGGCATTCCCGTGGTTCAGCTGGCACCACTCGCTGCTGGTACCGCACGATCACGAGCTGCTGGCGCATCAGCCGGTCACGCTCGCCAGCCTCAGCCGCCATCCGCTGATCACCTATCGTCAGGGGATTACCGGTCGCTCGCGCGTGGACCGCGCCTTCCAGGCTGCTGGCCTCCGCCCGGATATCGTGCTCAGCGCGCAGGATTCTGACGTAGTGAAAACCTATGTCGAACTCGGGCTGGGCGTCGGTATCCTCGCCGATCAGGCGTGCGATATTTACGATGGCGAAGACCTGGTGAAGATCGATGCTCACCATCTGTTTGATGCCAACACCGTGTGGCTCGGGCTGAAGCGCGGCCAGCTCCAGCGCAACTACGTCTGGCAGTTCCTTGAACTGTGTAACGCTAACCTGTCACTGGAAGAGATCAAACGGCAGGCGCTCTCTTACGAAACCGACGACGAACCCGCCATCGATTTCCAAATCTGAGTTTCCTCTCTGGCCCGGTGCGGGCCTTTTTTATTTGCTTCCCCAAACGGACGTGGCAAGCTGGCGGGCAGAACGCCTCTCAGGGAGAACAGAATGAATACGATATTGCGCGCCATGACCCTCGCGGACGCCGAAGCGGGTTATCGCCTGACTCAGCAACTGGGCTGGGCGCACCGCCGCGAAGACTGGCAGCAGCTCATCGCCCTGGGTGAAGGCGTGGTGGTTGAGGCGCAGGGCGACTATCTCGGCGGGGCGATTGGCTGGCGCTATGGGCCGGATGCCGCCACTATTGGTCTGGTGATTGTGAGCGAACAGGCGCGCGGACGCGGTATTGGCCGCCAGGTGATGCAGGCCATGCTGGAAAAATTCTCCGGCTGCAACGTGCGGCTGCACGCCACCGATATGGGGCAGGTGCTGTATGAGAAGCTCGGCTTCCAGGCCTGCGATCGCGTGGCGCAGCACCAGACGCGCGCGCTGGCGCAGCAGCCTGCGGTAATCGTACCGGATGGCCTGACGCTGCGGCCGGCCGTTGAAGCGGATGCCGCCGCCATCGACGCACTGGATTATCAGGCGAACGGGCTGCGGCGCACGCGTCTGCATCAGCAGCTGCTGGCGCAAAGCGTGGTGCTGCAGGATGCACAGGGCAGGTTGCAGGGGTTTGCCAGTCGCCGCCGCTTTGGACACGGCTGGACTATCGGTCCGGTGATTGCTGACGATGTTGCGGCGGCGCAGGCGCTGGTGTCGCAGCTGATGCAGGATCTGACGCAGCAGTTTGTCCGGCTCGACACGCCCGATGACCGGCTCGGCGCGTGGCTGCTCAACCTTGGGCTGGCGCAGGTCGATGCGCCTTATGCGATGGTACACGGCACAGCGTGGCGGGCGGCACCGAACGGGCCGCAGACCTTTGCGCTGGTCTCGCCTGCGCTGGGTTAACTAAGCGTAACGGCGGAGATTTCTAAGCCAGACGCGGCAAACGTCGCCGAACAGGCGTAATCTGTCACATTCCATTTCGTCGGCTACCCTTAACGTTTATTGCAAACGTCTAAGGGAGAGCCCGTCATGAGCAAGAAAACAAGCGATTTCTTTGTTGAACGCCTGCAGGCATGGGGCGTCACGCGCATTTATGGCTATCCGGGCGATGGCATCAACGGCGTGCTGGGCGCTATCCAGCGGGCCAATAAAGCCGGGGCAGGCATCGAATTTATTCAGGTGCGACATGAAGAGATGGCGGCCTTTATGGCTGCTGGTCACGCCAAATTTACCGGTGAGCTGGGCGTCTGTCTATCGACCGGCGGCCCCGGTGCCACCCATCTGCTGACCGGCCTGTATGATGCCAAAATGGATCACGCGCCGGTGCTGGCGATTGCCGGCCAGGCGGAAACCACCGCGCGCGGTGCCAGTTACCAGCAGGAGATGAATCTCGACCGCATCTTCGCCGATGTGGCGAACTTTGTGCAGGAAGCGGCAGCCCCTGCGCAGGTCCAGCATCTGGTCGATCGCGGCGTGCGCATTGCCAAAGCGCAGAACGGCGTCGCGGTGATCATCCTGCCGAAAGATCTGCAGGATGAGAACTGGCAGCCGCCGCAGCATGCGCACGGATTTACCCATTCCGGGCCGGGCTATCAGCGGCCGAAGATTTTGCCCTACGACGAGGATTTGCGCCGCGCCGCAGAAGTGCTTAACGCCGGCAAAAAAGTCGCGGTGCTGATTGGCGCGGGTGCGCGCGGTGCTGCGGTTGAAGTGGTGCAGATTGCTAATGTGCTCGGCGCGGGCGTGGCCAAAGCGCTGCTGGGCAAAGACGTGCTGCCGGACGATGCGCCTTTTGTCACCGGTTCGATCGGCCTGCTCGGCACCAAACCGTCGTGTGAGCTGATGCAGAAGTGCGACACTTTACTGATGATTGGCAGCGGTTTTCCGTGGACCGAATTTCTGCCGCCGGAAGGTAAGGTGCGCGCGGTACAAATCGATATCGATCCGGCGATGCTGGGGCTGCGCTATCCGTGCGAGGTCAATCTGCACGGCGACGCGGCAGAGACCCTGCGCGCGCTGCTGCCGTTACTGACCCATAAAGCGGATCGCCACTGGCAGGAGGAGATCGCGGTGCAGGTGCGCGACTGGTGGACGTTGATGGAACAGCGCGCCATGGCGCCCGCCAATCCGGTCAACCCGCAGCGCGTGGTGTGGGAGATGTCCCCGCAGCTGCCGGAAGATGCGATTGTCACCTCGGACTCGGGCTCCTGCGCCAACTGGTTTGCGCGCGATTATCGGGTGAAGCAGGGCCAGCGCGCCACGCTGTCGGGTGGGCTGGCTTGTATGGGGGCCGCCGTGCCGTTTGCCATCGCCGCGAAATTTGCCTTTCCCACTCAGCCAGTGGTGGCGCTGGTGGGCGACGGGGCGATGCAGATGAACAACATGGCCGAGCTGATCACCGTTCAGAAATACTGGCAGCAGTGGGCCGATCCGCGCCTGATTGTCTGCGTGTTCAACAATCAGGATCTCAATCAGGTCACCTGGGAACAGCGGGTGATGGAAGGCAATCCGCGCTTTGAAGCTTCGCAGCAGCTGCCGGATGTGCAGTATGCGCGCTTTGCCGACAGCCTCGGTTTGCAGGGCATCTATGTCGACCGGCCGGAGGATCTGGCAGCGGCGTGGCAGCAGGCACTCAGCGCCACCCGACCGGTAGTGCTGGAGGTGAAAACCGATCCGGAAGTGGCCCCGTTGCCGCCGCATATCACGCTGAAGCAGGCCAAAGCTTTTATGTCGTCAATGGCGAAGGGCGACCGCGGCATGGCGCAGGTGATTAGCGACACCGCCAGTCAGTTGCTGCACAGCAAGGGGTAGCGCGCCGCTACAATGTGTGCAGGATGGAGGTGCAAAAATTCAATCCCGCACGAATCGTAGCGGCGCAATTCATTGCGCATTCCGGCAGCTGTGCAGTGTTTCACTCAGCGCGATAAATCGCGCCGCTACAATGTGTGCAGGATGGTGGTGCAAAAATTCAATCCCGCACGAATCGTAGCGGCGCAATTCATTGCGCATTCCGGCAACCGTGGGGTGTTTAATTTAGCGCGATAAATCGCGCCGCTACAATGTGTGCAGAATGGTGGTGCAGAAATACAATGCCGCACGAATCGTAGCGGCGCAATTTATTGCGCATTCTGGCAGCTGTGCAGTGTTTCACTCAGCGCGATAAATCGCGCCGCTACAATGTGTGCATGATGATGGTGCAAAAATTCAATCCCGCACGAATCGTAGCGGCGCAATTCATTGCGCATTCCGGCAGCTGTGCAGTGTTTCACTCAGCGCGATAAATCGCGCCGCTACAATGTGTGCAGGATGGTGGTGCAAAAATTCAATCCCGCACGAATCGTAGCGGCGCAATTCATTGCGCTTTATAACCGGCATCACTCTTGTTGATAATAATGATCCAGCTCCCACCTCAACGGGTTTTGCTCAATATATTGCCGTGCGAAAAACAGCTCTTTTTCATTGCGTATAATCCGCTCATAAAAATTGTGTTGCCACACTCTGTTTGCGATAACCCGACTAACGCCTGCCTTATAACCAGCTACGATTCTGCTTAAGGAATTATTGTTCTCGCCACACAGCCACAAAATGCCGTGTAGGTGATTTGGCATCACAACAAATGCATCTGTCATCAATCCTGGAACACGTAACGACAGATTAAGCCACTCCTGATATACAACACTCCCTGTTTTACTGGGAATCAGTTGCGCCTGCCTGATACGGCCAAACAGACATAACCGTTGTCGCGTAACGAGGGTAATAAAATAAGCTCCAGCTGCAGCGTAATCGTAATGCAACAGTCGTAATTGTTTTCTGAATTGCATAACAGCCTCCTTTCACAGAGCATCTGCTATCCGAATCAATTTTTCAGATTGTTTTTTAACTTCTCCGATCCAGATTCAAAAAAGCGCGAAAAATGACGCCGCTACGATTTCCGTTATAGACCAGCACGTAAATACATTCCCGCACAAATCGTAGCGCCGCAGTTTATTGCGTCTCTTCTGCACCCTCACACCATCCGCTCAATCTCGCTCAACGGCACTGCCCGGCTGAACAAATATCCCTGCAGCTCATTACACCCGGCATCGGCCAGCGCGTTTTTCTGGCCCTCGGTTTCGACGCCTTCGGCGGTGACGGTCAGGCCCATGGCGTGGCCGAGGCGCACCACGGATTCGACAATCGCGGTGGAGTTTTCCGCCACGCCCAGCGACTGGGTAAACGACCGGTCGATTTTAATCTTGTCGACCGGAAACGTGCTGAGATAATTCAGGCTCGAATAGCCGGTGCCGAAATCATCCAGCGCGATACGGAACCCGGCGTCGCGCAGCGCGATGATACTGTTGCGCGCTTCGTGTTCATCCTCAATCAACACGCCTTCGGTGATTTCCAGCTCCAGCCGCTGCGGATCGGCACCTTCCGACTGCACAATCTCAATCATGCGTTCGACAAACCCGCTGGCGCGGAACTGCACCGGCGAAACGTTCACCGCCACAATCACCTGCGGTAACTTCAGGGCGGTTTTGCAGGCCTCGCGCAGCACCCATTCGCCCAGCGGAATAATCATGCCGGTCTCTTCGGCGATGGCGATAAAGTCGGCAGGCGACACATCGCCGCGCTGCGGATGATGCCAGCGCAGCAGCGCTTCCAGTCCGACAATCTGCTGGCCGCTGATCTCCATCAGCGGCTGATACCACACCGCCAGACCGTCGTACGTGACCAGCGCCTGACGCAGATCCGCCGCTATCTGCTGGCGCGTGCGCAGCGATTCATCCATCACCTTTTCAAACTGGCGATACTGGCCGCGTCCGCCATTTTTCGCCTCGTACAGCGCAATGTCGGCTTTGCGCATCAGCTCCAGCCGGTCAATGCCATCGCGGGGTGCCAGCGCCAGGCCAATGCTGACGCCAACCCACAGCTCGTTGCCCACCAGCTGATACGGCTCGCCCAGCGCGGCGATGATGCGCTGCGCCAGCGCCTGCACCTGACCGATATTCTCTACCTCCGGCATCACGATGATAAATTCATCGCCGCCAATACGCCCGACGGTATCGCTGGCGCGCACCAGGTGGCTCAGGCGGCGCGCCACCTCGATAATCAGATCATCGCCGGCGTGATGGCCCCAGGTATCGTTAATGATTTTGAAGCGATCCAGATCCAGCAGCAGTAACGCCACGCGCTGGTCGTGACGGGTGGCGGCGGCCAGTGCCTGAGTCAGCCGATCTTCAACCAGCGCCCGGTTCGGCAGCCCGGTCAGCACATCGTGAAACGCCAGATGCTGCGCCTGCGCCTCGCTGGCCCCGAGCTTCAGCAGCGACTGCGATAAATCGAGCGAGGAAGTCCAGATACGCCGCACCATAAACAGACACAGCAGGGTGATCAGCAGCACCGAAATCAGCGTGGAGGGACCGAGGGTACGCAACATCTGCGCGCCCGGCTTGTCCGGATCCCAGCTGAGGTAGCCGACGATATCGCCCTGACGCGAGGTCAGCGAATAGCGCGCTTTGTGTTCGTTCTGCGGTACGCCATCGCTAAAGAAGAGCTGCCGCAGCTGACTGCGTTCAGACAGGTTGCGCAGATAGCCATCATCAAGAAACTTAATACTCACCAACCGGTAGCGCCCGGCCTCGCGCGTGCTGCTGATATCGCCCACCGCCAGCGCTGCCGCACGCTGGCCGATGCGCACAAAATCCGCGCGGTCGGCCGGACCGGGTACCTCATCACTGCTTTGCACCAGTGGCGTCTGCAACAGATCGCGCAGGTACGGCCCGATGCGCAGATCCGCCACCGGCTGGCCGTTGCGCCACACGGCGGTCGGCTGATTGGTGCGGTCAAGCAGCACAATCAGCTGATGATCAAACATATCGTACAGCCAGCTACCGACGTTTTGATTCAGCCAGTCGCTGTCCGGCTGCGGCTGCGCCAGTTGATCGGCGAGCGGGGACCAGCGCGTCAGGCTGCGCAGCTGGCGTAGATGTTCACTCAGGCTCTGATTGAACGAGGCAGCGATCATCCGCTGCTGCTGCTCGCGCGCCTCATGGTTGGTGGCCGAGGTGCTCCAGAACAGGCCGAAACCGGCACCGAGAAAAGTCAGCAGCAAAATCGCCACCAGCGGCAGGATCACTTCGCGCAAAAAATTGCGGCGAAAACCGTGCGAAAGTTTGAAGGTGTTTATCATTTTAAGGTTTCGCGCTCCGGGCAGGGCTTACTGATTAAATTAGCAGAATTTACGCAGCCTGCATCCGGTAAGGGAAGCGTTAAAGGCGTGAAACTGCACGCGATTTTTTTGCGCATAGTCACAAAGGTAACAGTTAAGTGGATTTTATTGAATTGGTCGCCGTCTGGCTGCCATCCTGCTGCCTTAAAGCAAATTCATCCGCACGTCACTGAGCCGTCACGGCACTGTCATCTGTCTCCCGCACTGTAGTCGCCATTCCGCAGCCTCTTCCGCTGCGCCCCTCAACCTGAAGCGAATGAGGTATTGAGCGTGATGGAGTTATCCAGACATCCGACCACTTACCCCACCCGCTATCAGGAGATTGCCGCCCAGCTGGAGCAGGAGCTGCGGCAGCGCTACCGCTGCGGCGACTACCTGCCTGCGGAACAGCAGCTGGCCGACCGCTACGAGGTCAATCGCCACACCCTGCGCCGCGCCATAGATCAGCTGGTCGAGCGCGGCTGGCTGCAGCGCCGCCAGGGCGTCGGCGTCCTGGTGCTGATGCGCCCGTTCGACTACCCGCTGCACGCCCAGGCGCGCTTTAGCCAGAACCTGCTGGATCAGGGCAGCCACCCCACCAGCGAACGGCTGCTCGCGGTATTGCGCCCGGCCTCCAGCCACGTGGCGGACGCGCTGGGCATTCAGGAGGGCGACAACGTCATCCACCTGCGCACCCTGCGCCGGGTCAACGGCGTGCCGGTGTGCCTGATCGACCACTATCTGCGCCGACCTCGCCCTGGTGGCCGGCGCTGCAGACGTTCCAGCACGGTTCCCTGCACGACTTCATGCAGCAGCAGTTCGGCACTGCAGCTGACCCGCCGCCAGACGCGCATCAGCGCCCGCCGCGCGCAGGCCAAAGAGAGCAAGCTGCTGGAGATTCCCAATATGGCGCCGCTGCTCTGCGTGCGCACCCTCAACGTCCGCAGCCGTGACGGCGAGATCGACGCGACGGAATACTCCGTCAGCCTGACCCGCGCCGACATGATCGAATTCACCATGGAGCACTGAATGAAACAGCAAACCGCCCGTCAGCACTGGCTTTCGGTGCTGGCGCACAGTGAAGCCAGCGCGCTGGCCAGCCACTGGCAGGCGCTGCAGCCTGGCAGCCCGCCTTCGAGCGCCTCCGCGCGCCGGAGATCGGTTTAACCCGTCGTGCAGGCGCGCATGGGCGGCACCGGCGAGCGCTTCGTTCTGGGCGATGCCACCCTCACCCGCGCGGCGATCCGCCTGCACAGCGGCACGCTGGGCTACAGCTACGTGCTGGGGCGCGACAAGGCGCACGCCGAGCGCTGCGCGCTGATCGACGCGCTTTTGCTGCAACAGCCGGAAACCCGGGCGCTGCTGCAGGAAAAAATTATTGCCCCGCTGGCGGCACTGCGTGAAGAGCAGCGCCAGCTGCGCGCGGCGGCCGAGAGGATCGCCAGCCCGGGTCGACTTCTTTACGCTGGTTCGCGGAGATAACGCATGACGCTTAACTGGCAACCCGTTTTAACGCATGCGGCGGTTGCCGGATGCCCAACACAGTTTTCGTCGCCTGCTGAAAGCCATGAGCGAGCCGGGCGTGATTGTCTCGCTGCACCAGCTGGCCCAGGGCTGGCTGGCGCTGACCCCGGCACCACCAGCGTGCTGCTGACGCTGGCCGATCAGGAGAGCGCGCTGTGGCTGGATCGCCGCGTGGACAGCGATATCGTGCGCAGCAACCTGCGTTTTCACACCGGCGCGCCGCTGGTCGATCAGCCCCGGGCAGGAGGTTGCGCCTGTTTGCCGCGCTGATCCCACGCGGCGGCCAATCAGCCGATCACCGCCCTGCTTTGCCGCACGGCACGGAGGCAATCTGTCCCCCGGAGACCAGCGCCACGCTGATTTTCGAAGTGCCGTCGCTCAACGGCGGGCTGACGCTGCGCCTGACCGGCCCCGGCATGCGTGAGCCGCGCGCCATCGCGCCGCAGCTGCCGGAGTGCATCATTCACGAGCTGACCGAGCGCCCGCACCCGTTCCCGCTGGGCATTGACCTGATCCTGACCTGCGGCGAGCGCCTGCTGGCGATCCCGCGGACCACCCACGTGGAGGTGTGCTGATGTACGTAGCCGTCAAAGGGGGCGAAAAGGCCATTGCCAGGCGGCCCATCCGCTGCAGGCGCGATCAGCGGCGCGGCGATCGCAGCGTCGCGGAGCTGGGCTGCGACCAGGTGGCGCAGCAGCTGGGGCTGGCCGTGGACCGGGTGATGACCGAAGGCGGCATCGCCGATCCGCGAGCTGGCGGCGCTGGCCATCAAACAGGCCAGCGGCGATATGGTGGAAGCGATCTTCCTGCTGCGCGCCTACCGCACCACGCTGCCGCGCCTGGCGGTCAGCGAGCCGCTGGACACCGCGGAGATGCGCCTGGAGCGCCGCATCTCGGCGGTTTACAAAGACATGCCCGGCGGCCAGCTGCTGGGCCCAACCTACGACTACACCCACCGCCTGCTGGATTTTACCCTGCTGGCCAACGGCGAAACGCCGCGCTGCCGCGCGTGACGATCAGGCGCTGCCGCAGCGTTGCCCGCATGTGTTCAGCCTGCTCGACGCGAGACAGGGCTGGCGAAGCGCGGGAAGAGGATGACGGCGCGCAGCCGGACGACATCACCCGCAAGCCGCCGGTTTACCCCTGCGTCTCGCGCTCGCCCGCCTGCAGCAGCTGGTGCGCGGCGACGAAGGCTTTCTGCTGGCGCTGGGCTACTCCACCCAGCGCGGCTACGGCCGCAACCACCCGTTCGCCGGCGAGATCCGCAGCGGCTACGTCTCAGCGTGTCGATCGTGCCCCGAAGAGCTGGGTTTTGCGGTGAACGTCGGCGAAATCCTGCTGACCGAATGCGAAATGGTCAACGGCTTCGTCGATCCCAAGGACCATGCGCCCGCACTTTACCCGCGGCTACGGGCTGGTGTTCGGCCGCGCCGAGCGCAAGGCGATGGCGATGGCGCTGGTCGACCGCGCCCTGCAGGCGCCCGACTACGGCGAGCGCGTTGCCGGCCCGGCGCAGGACGAAGAGTTCGTGCTGGCCCACGCCGACAACGTCGAGGCCGCGGGCTTCGTCTCGCACCTGAAGCTGCCGCACTACGTCGATTTCCAGGCCGAACTGGAGCTGCTGCAGCGGCTGCGCCAACAGCGAGCGTTCAGGAGGCCAGCATGATGAGTGAGTTAACCGGGCTACAACTTCGCCTATCTGGATGAGCAGACCAAACGCATGATCCGCCGCGCCATGCTGAAGGCGGTGGCGATCCCCGGCTATCAGGTGCCGTTCGGCGGCCGCGAAATGCCGATGCCCTACGGCTGGGGCACCGGCGGCATTCAGCTCACCGCCAGCGTCATCGGCGACGCCGACGTGCTGAAGGTGATCGACCAGGGCGCGGACGACACCACCAACGCGGTGTCGATCCGCCGCTTCTTCCAGCGCGTCACCGCCGGGGTGCGCAACCACCGAACGCACCGAGGACGCGACGCTGATCCAGACCCGCCACCGCATTCCGGAAACCGCCGCTTGACGGAAGATCAGATCCTGATTTACCAGGTGCCGATCCCGGAGCCGCTGCGCTTTATCGAGCCGCGCGAAACCGAAACCCGCACCATGCACGCGCTGGAGGAGTACGGCGTGATGCAGGTGAAGCTGTATGAGGACATCGCCCGCTTCGGCCATATCGCCACCACCTATGCCTACCCGGTGAAGGTGAACGAGCGCTACGTGATGGATCCGTCGCCGATCCCGAAATTCGACAACCCGAAGATGCACATGATGCCGGCGCTGCAGCTGTTCGGCGCCGGGCGCGAAAAACGCATCTACGCCGTGCCGCCGTACACCCGGGTGGAGAGCCTGGATTTCGACGACCACCCGTTTAGCGTGCAGGAGTGGGACGAACCCTGTGCGCCATCTGCGGTTCGCGCCACAGCTATCTGGACGAAGTGGTGCTGGACGACCGTGCCGGCAAGCGCATGTTCGTCTGCTCCGACACCGATTACTGCCGCCAGCAGGGGCAGCGAGATCTTCGCGAAGGGGGCAGGCATGCACAATGACACGGGCAGCCGCTGCTTTCGGTTAACAACCTGACCCACCTGTATGCGCCGGGCAAAGGCTTTAGCGACGTGTCGTTTGCGCTCTGGCCCGGTGAAGTGCTGGGCATCGTCGGCGAATCCGGCTCGGGCAAAACCACCCTGCTGAAGTCCATCTCGGCGCGCCTGGCGCCGCAGCGAGGGCGACATTCTTTATCGCCCGGGCCGCGGATCTGTACGCGGCTCAGCGAGAGCCGAGCGCCGCCGCCTGCTGCGCACCGAGTGGGGCGTGGTGCACCAGCACCCGCTGGACGGCCTGCGCCGTCAGGTCTCCGCCGGCGGCAACATCGGCGAGCGGCTGATGGCCACCGGCCAGCGCCACTACGGCGACATCGCGCCACGGCGCAGCACTGGCTGGAAGAGGTCGAAATCCCCGCCTCGCGCATCGACGACCTGCCGACCACCTTTTCCGGCGGCATGCAGCAGCGCCTGCAGATCGCCCGCAACCTGGTCACGCAGCCGAAGCTGGTGTTTATGGATGAACCCACCGGCGGGCTGGACGTCTCGGTGCAGGCGCGCCTGCTCGACCTGCTGCGCAGCCTGGTGGGGGAGCTGAACC
Organism: Enterobacterales bacterium; assembly: GCA_039593615.1. Lineage (GTDB taxonomy): Bacteria > Pseudomonadota > Gammaproteobacteria > Enterobacterales > Enterobacteriaceae > Enterobacter. The sequence continues at coordinate 302,045 of JBCNOY010000002.1, forward strand.
TGGCGGTGGTGATCGTCACCCACGATCTGGGCGTGGCGCGCCTGCTGGCGGACCGCCTGCTGGTGATGAAGCAGGGCGAGGTGGTGGAGAGCGGGCTGACCGACCGGGTGCTCGACGATCCGCACCATCCCTACACCCAGCTGCTGGTGTCGTCGGTGCTGGCATAGAACACGCTGGCGGTGCGCATTAATGCGCACTACTCACGAGGTGTGCACCAATCGTAGCGGCGCAATTTTTTGCGCTCAGTTGAACAGCGAGCGTTGCTGTTAAATGCGCGATAAATCGCGCCGCTACGGTTACGTGCGGCTGGACGAATCATTATCAGGACATCAACATGCAACCCATTTTGCGCGTAGAAAATCTCAGCAAAACCTTTGTGCTGCACCAGCAGAACGGCGTCCGACCTGCCGGTGCTGCAGCACGCCACCCTTGAGGTCCCGGCGGCGAATGCGTGGTGCTGCACGGCCACTCCGGCAGCGGAAAATCGACCCTGCTGCGCTCGCTGTACGCCAACTATCTGCCCGACGGCGGCCATATCTGGCTGCACCACCACGGCGAGAATGGGTCGACCTGGTACAGGCTCCGCGCGCGTCAGGTGCTGGCGGTGCGCCGTCACACCGTCGGCTGGGTCAGCCAGTTTCTGCGGGTGATCCCGCGCATCACCGCGCTGGAGGTGGTGATGCAGCCGCTGCTGGAGCGGGGCGTCGAGCGCGCCGGCGCTGCGAACAGCGCGCCAGCGAACTGCTGACGCGGCTCAACGTGCCGGAGCGCCTGTGGCCCCTGGCCCCGTCGACCTTTTCCGGCGGCGAGCAGCAGCGCGTCAACATCGCCCGCGGCTTTATCGTCGACTACCCGATCCTGCTGCTGGATGAACCGACCGCCTCGCTCGACGGCCGCTAAAAACAGCGCGGCGGTGGTGGAGCTGATCGAACGCGCGCGCGCGGCGCGGCGATCGTCGGCATCTTCCACGACGAAGCCGTGCGCGCCCGGGTGGCCGACCGCCTGCACGTCATGCAGCCGCTGCACACAGGAGAACCCGCATGATCGTCAATAACGTCAAGCTGGTGCTGGAAAATGAGGTGGTCAGCGGATCGCTGGAGATGCGCGACGACCTGATCGCCAGCTTCAGCGACAGCGGCAGCCAGCAGCCGGGCGCGCTGGACGGCGACGGCGGCTGGCTGCTGCCGGGGCTGATCGAGCTGCATACCGACAACCTGGACAAATTCTTCACCCCGCGGCCGAACGTCGACTGGCCGGCCCATTCGGCGATGAGCAGCCACGACGCGCTGATGGTCGCCAGCGGCATCACCACCGTGCTGGACGCGGTGGCGATCGGCGACGTGCGCGACGGCGGCCACCGGCTGGAGAACCTGGAGAAGATGATCAACGCGGTGGAGGAGACGCAAAAACGCGGCCTCAACCGCGCCGAGCACCGCCTGCACCTGCGCTGCGAGCTGCCGCACCACACCACGCTGCCGCTGTTTGAAAAGCTGGTCGGGCACGCCCGGAGCCGTGTCGCTGGTCTCGCTGATGGACCACTCGCCGGGCCAGCGCCAGTTCGCCTCGCCAACATTGAAAAGTACCGCGAATACTATCAGGGCAAATATCACCTCAACGATGAGCAGATGGATCAGTTTGAGCGCGAACAGCTGGCGCTGGCTGCCGAGTGCTGGCGCAGCGCCGAACCGCGAGGCGATCGCCGCCCACTGCCGCGCGCGCCGCATCTCGCTGGCCAGCCATGACGACGCCACGGCCGCACACGTGGCCGAGTCCTGCGCGCTGGGCAGCGCCATTGCCGAGTTCCCCACCACGCTGGAGGCGGCTCGCGCCTCGCGCGAGCAGCGGCCTGCAGGTGCTGATGGGCGCGCCGAACATCGTGCGCGGCGGTTCGCACTCCGGCAACGTGGCGGCGCGGCAGCTGGCCGGCCTCGGCCTGCTGGATATCCTCTCGTCCGATTACTATCCGGCCAGCCTGCTGGATGCGGCGTTCCGCCTGGTGGCCGACGAGCGCAATGCACTGACGCTACCGCAGGCGGCGGCGCTGGTCACGCGCAACCCGGCGCGGGCGCTTGATCTGCAGGATCGCGGCACGATCGCCGAAGGGCTGCGGGCGGATCTGGTGCTGGCGCGCACGGCGAGCACGGTTACGTGCAGAACGTGTGGCGCCAGGGCAGGCAGGTGTTCTGATGGCGCGGCTCATCTATCTGATGGGGCCCTCCGGCTCCGGTAAGGACAGCCTGCTGGCCGCGCTGCGGGCCGACGCCGACCGCGCGCCGCTGGTGGCGCACCGTTACATCACCCGGCCGGCGGACGCCGGCTGCGAGAACCATATCGCGCTGAGCGAACCCGAATTCCGCCGGCGGGAAGCGCTCGGCCTGTTCGCCATCAGCTGGCGCGCACACGGCCTGAGCTACGCGCTCGGCGAGGAGATTGACCACTGGCTGGCGCGCGGTCTCAACGTGCTGGTCAACGGTTCACGTCTGCATCTGCCAGTCGTGCGTCAGTACTACGGCGAGCAGTTGCTGCCGCTGGTACTGCAGGTCTCGCCGGCCGTGCTGGCGGCACGGCTGCGCCAGCGCGGGCGCGAAAGTGAAGCCGACATTCAGCGACGGCTGGCGCGTGCGGCAGAACCGCTGCCCGCCCACTGCCACGCGCTCAACAACGACGGCGCGCTGATCGACACGCTCCATCAGCTGCGCCAGTTACTGGAGCATCCGCCATGAATCTGACCTTTCTCGGTACGGGCGGCGTGCAGGCCGCGCCGCTGTTCGGCTGCGACTGTCGCGCCTGTGAACGCGCCCGGCAGCAGCCACGCTATGCGCGTCACGCCACCAGCGCGCTGATCGACACCGGTCGCGAGCGCATCCTGCTCGATGCCGGTCTGCCCGATCTGCATCAGCGCTTCCAGCCCGGTGAGCTGAGCCGCATTCTGCTAACGCATTTCCACATGGATCACGTGGCCGGCCTGTTCAGTCTGCGCTGGGGCCGGGGCGCGCCGATTCCGGTGTGGGCACCGCCGGATGAAAAGGGCTGCGACGATCTGTTTAAGCATCCCGGCCTGCTGGCGTTTCGCCCGGCGCTGACGCCTTTTGTCGCGCACAGCTTCGGCAGCCTGCAGGTGACGGCGCTGCCACTGCAGCATTCGCGGCTGACTTACGGCTACCTGTTCGACTGGCATGGCACGCGGCTGGCGTGGCTGTGCGACACCTGTGGTTTGCCACCGGACACCGCCGATTTCCTGCAGGGCCAGCCGCTCGATCAGCTGGTGATCGATTGTAACGATGCGCCGCGCGCCGCGGCGGGTAATCACAACGACGTTACCCGCGCACTGGACATCGTGGCCCGGCTGGCTCCGCGCCAGGCATGGCTGGTGCACCTGTCACATGAGATGGATAACTGGTTGCTGGACAATGGGTTACCGGAAAACGTCAGCGTACCGTTCGATGGCCAGCAGATTGCTGTCGGTTTGCGCGACGCTGTCACCGTTTAATCATGGTTCTGTCATCAGACCTTCATCGCCAGTGTCCGTAATAACGGGCAATCAACACCTCAGAAGAGATGGAGCGCAACATGGCACAGGCACTACTCAAAACCGTCGTCGACAATGCACATCCTGCCCAGCGCCATGGCGACAAGGTGCTGTCGGTGCAGGGGCTGTGCAAAGCCTTCGGTGATAACCGCGTGCTGGATGATATCAGTTTCGATCTGCATGCGGGCGAGCTGGTGGCGGTGATCGGCCGTTCCGGCGCGGGCAAATCCACCCTGCTGCACATGCTGAACGGCACCATTCCTGCCAGCAGCGAAGGCGCGATTCTCAGCATGCGTCACGGCGAGGCGGACCGCGATGTGGTGACGCTTAACGGCCGGCAGATGCGCCAATGGCGCGCGAGTGCGGCATGATCTTTCAGGACTTCTGCCTGGTGCCGCGCCTGGACGTGCTGACCAACGTGCTGCTGGGCCGTCTGAGCCAGACGTCAACGCTGAAATCCTTCTTCAAACTGTTCGATGACGCCGACCGCGCTCGCGCCATCGAGCTGTTGCAGTGGCTGAACATGCTGCCGCAGGCGCTGCAGCGGGCGGAGAACCTCTCCGGCGGCCAGATGCAGCGCGTCGCCATCTGCCGCGCGCTGATGCAAAACCCGCAAATCCTGCTGGCCGACGAGCCGGTCGCGTCGCTCGATCCGAAAAATACCCACCGCATCATGGACGTGCTGCGCGAAGTGAGCGAGCAGGGCATCAGCGGTGATGGTCAACCTGCACTCGGTTGAACTGGTGAAGGAGTATTGCACGCGGGTGATCGGCATCCAGCGCGGCAAAGTGCTGTTTGACGGCCATCCCGCTCAGTTGACCGACAGCCTGCTGCATGCGCTGTACGGCGACGAAATTAACCAGCTCCACTAACTCCCACGGCAAGAGAAAATCTCACAATGAAACTGACTGCTTTAGCTTTACTGACAGGCGCTCTGATGGCTTTTGGCGTTACCGCAGCGGATGCGCCGAAAGAGCTGAACCTGGGCATTCTGGGCGGGCAGAACGCCACCCAGCAGATCGGCGATAACCAGTGTGTGAAAGACCTTCCTCGATAAAGAGCTGAACGTCGATACCAAACTGCGCAACTCGTCCGACTATTCCGGCGTGATCCAGGGGCTGCTGGGCGGCAAGATTGACGTGGTGCTGAGCATGTCGCCGTCGTCTTACGCCTCGGTCTATCTGCAAGAACCCGAAAGCGGTGGATATCGTCGGTATCGCGGTTGACGACAAAGATGGCTCGCGCGGCTACCACTCGGTGGTGATCGTGAAAGCCGACAGCCCGTACAAGAAGCTGGAAGATCTGAAAGGCAAAGCGTTCGGCTTCGCCGATCCGGATTCCACCTCCGGCTTCCTGATCCCGAACCAGGCGTTTAAAAAGCAGTTCGGCGGCACGGTCGACAACAAATACAACAACACCTTCTCCAGCGTCACCTTCTCCGGCGGCCACGAGCAGGACATCCTCGGCGTGCTGAACGGCCAGTTCGAGGGCGCGGTGACCTGGACGTCGATGATTGGCGATTACAACACCGGCTACACCACGGGCGCCTTTACCCGCCTGATCCGCATGGATCACCCGGATCTGATGAAACAGATCCGCATCATCTGGCAGTCGCCGCTGATCCCGAACGGCCCGATTCTGGTGAGCAACACCCTGCCGGCCGACTTCAAAGCCAAAGTGGTCACCGCGATCAAGAAGCTGGATAAAGACGATCACCAGTGCTTTATCAAAGCGATGGGCGGCAAACAGCACATCGGCGACACCACCCTGGCGGAATACCAAAACATCATCGATATGAAGCGCGAGCTGATGAAGGGTTCACGCGGGTAACGAGCGGGTGGCTATGTGCGGTATTTCCCTCCCCCCAGCCCTCTCCCGGGGGGAGAGGGGGCCGCACGAGCCTGCATCATTCTGCCGGACAATTCCCTCTCCCGCTGGCGGGAGAGGGTTAGGGTGAGGGCAATCCCTCGCCATCAACAAAGGATCTCTCCCTTGAATACCGATTTCGAACACTATTACCAACGTATTCGCCGCCAGCAAAAGCGCGACACGCTGCTGTGGTCGCTGCTGCTGGTGGCGCTTTATCTCGCCGCCGGCAACGTCGCCGAATTCAACCTGCTCACCGTCTGGCAATCGCTGCCTCACTTCTTTGACTACATCGGCGCGACGCTGCCGGTGCTGCACCTGCCGCTGCTGTTCGCCGACGGCCACACCGAAGGCTCGCTGGCTTACTGGGGTTATCGCCTGCACATTCAGCTGCCGCTGATCTGGGAAACCCTGCAGCTGGCGCTGGCCTCCACCCTGATTGCGGTGCTGATCGCCGCCGTGCTGGCGTTTTTCGCCGCTGATAACACTCAGACGCCGCGCAGCCTGCGCGTGGCGATTCGCGCCCTGGTGGCGTTTTTGCGCACCATGCCGGAGCTGGCGTGGGCGGTGATGTTCGTGATGGCGTTCGGCATCGGCGCCATCCCCGGCTTCCTGGCGCTGGCGCTGCACACCATCGGCAGCCTGACCAAACTGTTCTACGAATCGATAGAAACCGCCTCCAACAAACCGGTGCGCGGGCTGGCCGCCTGCGGCGCCACGCAGCTGCAGCGCATGCGCTTCGCCCTGTGGCCGCAGGTGAAACCGATGTTTCTCTCCTACAGCTTTATGCGGCTGGAGATTAACTTCCGCTCCTCCACCATTCTGGGGCTGGTGGGCGCGGGCGGCATCGGCCAGGAGCTGATGACCAACATCAAACTCGACCGCTACGATCAGGTCAGCATGACGCTGCTGCTGATCATCGTGGTGGTTTCGGTGCTGGATACGCTATCCGGCTGGCTGCGCCGCCGTGTGGTAGAAGGAGACGTAAAATGATCGCCTTAGCGCCCGACGTCGGCGGAAACGCTGCGCCAGTTGAAACAGCAGCACGCTGCACTGTTTGCCGCGCAAAACCGTTATCTGCGGCGCATCGCGCTGATCGCGCTGGCGCTGGTGCTCTACTATCTGTTCTTCTTCAGCGTGTTCGGCATCGACTGGCAGCGCTTTATCATCGGCTGCCAGCAGCTGGGGCGCTATTTCCTGCGCATGTTCGTCTGGCACGATTTCGTCAACTGGCCGTTCATGGCTACTATTTCTCGCAGATCGGCATCACGCTGGCCATCGTGTTCGCCGGCACGCTCACCGCCACCGTGATCGCGCTGCCGCTCTCCTTTCTGGCCGCGCGCAACGTGATGCACGAGCCGCTGCCGCGGCCGATCTCGCTGCTGGTGCGCCGCCTGCTGGACGTGCTGCGCGGCATCGACATGGCGATCTGGGGGCTGATCTTCGTGCGCGCGGTCGGCATGGGGCCGCTGGCCGGGGTGTTGGCGATCGTGATGCAGGACATCGGCCTGCTGGGCAAACTGTACGCCGAAGGGCATGAAGCGGTGGAACGCTCACCCAGTCGCGGCCTGACCGCGGTGGGCGCCAACGGCCTGCAAAAGCACCGTTACGGCATTTTTACCCAATCGTTCCCCACCTTCCTCGCGCTGAGCCTGTATCAGATTGAGTCCAACACCCGCTCGGCGGCGGTGCTGGGCTTTGTCGGCGCCGGCGGCATCGGGCTGGTCTACGCCGAAAACATGCGCCTGTGGAACTGGGATGTGGTGATGTTTATCACCGTGATTCTGGTGGTGGTGGTGATGGTGATGGACGCCATCTCCAGCTGGTTGCGTAAACGCTACATCACCGGGAAAGGGGTGCCGCTGTGGCAGCCTGCCGCGCGCGACTGAGCCGTTCGCTGCGCTGCCAGGCGCGCTCCAGCGCCTGCACCAGCTGCGCCTGCTGCCAGGGTTTCGCCAGCCGTTCACACAGCGGTAGCGTCACCGGCGTCTGGCGTAGATCCTGACCGCTGATCAGCAGGGTGGCCAGCTGTGGCCACTGCTGCTGCGCCTGACGAACCACATCCGCACCGTTCAGGGCACCCGGCAGCATCAGGTCACTGATCAGCAGATCGATATCCGGCGTCTGGCGCAGCAGCGTCAGCGCACTCTCGCCGTCAGCACACTCCAGCGTCAGATAGCCCAGCTGGTGCAACTGTTCGCACAGCGTCTGGCGCACCGCCGCCTCATCTTCCAGCACCAGAATCAGGCGATCGCGGCTGGCACGCGGCGTCAGCACCGGCGCGCTCACCAGCGGCTGCGCGGCTTCCGGCGCGCGCGGCAGCTGCAGACGCACGGTGGTGCCCTGCCCCGGCGCGGTCTCCAGTTCGATCTCCCGCCCGCCGGACTGGCGCACAAAGCCATACACCATCGACAGGCCCAGCCCGCTGCCGCTGCCGGTCTCTTTGGTGGTGAAGAAGGGTTCAAACACCTGTTCCCGCACCTCGGCGGACATGCCGCAGCCGTGGTCAATCACTTCAATGGTGACGCGGTCGCGCTTGCCGTCGGCCTCCTGAATTCGCTGATTCCAGATGCGCAGGCGGATCTCGCCGCTCTGGCCCTCCATCGCATCGCGCGCGTTCATCACCAGATTGATGATGGCGTTTTCCAGCTGGCCGACATCGATCCACGCGGGCCATGCCGGGCTTTGCGCTGCGCATCCACCACCAGATGCTGGCCGGGCAGCAGGGAGTGCTGCAGCAGCTCGACCGCAGATTCTCCAGCAGCGGTTGCACCACCACGGCATGCGGATACAGCGACTGCTTGCGGGAAAAGGCCAGCAGCCGCTGGGTCAGTAACGCGCCACGCTCGGCGGCTTTCAGCGCGCGCGCGCTCAATGCGGCTGGCCAGCGTGCCGGGCGGCAGCTGATCAACAGTCAGCGCCAGGCTGCCGATGATCACCGCCAGCAGGTTATTGAAATCGTGCGCCAGCCCGCCGGTCAACTGGCCGACCGCTTTCATCTTCTGGCTGTGCAGCAGCGCCTCTTCCAGCCCCTTACGCGCGGTGCGCTCCAGCACCGCGTTAACCATGCCGCGCCCCGGTACCGGGCTAAAACGCAGCTCCAGGGTGCGGCCATCCGGCAGCCGGACTTCCTGCGCGTCGGGCAGGCGGCTGAGCCAGATTCTCCTGTACGTGACCGGGGAGATCGCTCACCTGTTGTAACAGGCTCTGATAGTGCTGGCCGCGCTGCAATGCCTCTGCCGTCAGCCCCAGCAGCAACGGGTATTGCGGATTCCACACCACCAGCCGACCGCGGTTATCGAACAGCGCGAAGCCGTCGCGCATGGCGTGGAAGGTCGATCTCCAGCTGCGTGCTTTTCTCTTTCAGCAGCTGCGAGGTGTGCTCCAGCGAGGCGGTATTGCGGGCAAACACGTTAAACGCGCGCGCCAGTTCGCCCAGCTCATCGCGCCGTTGCAGCGCCGGGAACGCGACGCCTGCTCGCCGTGCGCCAGCCGCGACATCGCGCGGGAAATGGCCGTCAGGTTGGAGCCCAGATTGCGGTAGATATACCAGCCGGCACACCCGGTGATCATCAGCGCCAGCACGGCGAAAACGGTGATAAATACGCTGATGGATTGCAGCTCCTGATGGGCGGTGGCGCTGCGCGCATCGCTCTGCCGCCTGCGCCACCTGCTCAACGTACTGGTTGATGTCGCTGTTGAGCATCGCCACCAGCGCCTTGATGTGAAACATAGACCAGCTTATCGCCAGATCGCTCTCCTCCAGCTGACCGGACAGCGGCAGCAGCTTGCCTGGCTGGTGCATGACCAGCCGCGCGCGCTAGAATCGCCAGCACGCCCTGCAGCGGCAGCGCAGACCAGATCGGCAGCACGCTGTTGAGCTGTTGCACTGCGGCCTGCGGCGTGGCGGACTGAATGGCGGCGGTGATCAGCGCGGTCCATCTCGCTGCTGCGCAGCAGGCAGTTAAACGCGCCGTTGCTGGCCTGCAGGTCGATGATCGCCTGTAAATGGCGCAAATAACTTTGGTTCTGGTACAGCGAACTGAGCAGCGCGTTACGCTCCAGATGGCGCTGCTGTCCGCGCTCCAGCATCACCGTCACGCTCTGCTGGAGCTCATTGCTGCGTTGGCGGATGCGCGCCACCAGCGCCGGCTCCTGCTGCGCCAGCGGCGCGCCGGCAAGCTGTCTCAGCGAGTGGTGCAGCGCCATCTGCGTCTGCTTCAGGCGCTCGGCTTCGCCCTGGTACTCGAGCGCCCCCACCACCTGCGACAGCCGCACCGCCGCCGTGGCCACGTTGGCGGTATCGCGCGCCAGATTCATGCTGCCGGTCATATCGTCCAGCGTTTGCTGCTGCACCTGCTCCTGGATTTGACTGGCGTGACGAAAGCCGAGTACCGCCACGCCGCTCACCATCAGCGTCACGGCGACCACCAGCAGATTGAAAATCAGCAGGCGACCGCGGGCGCTGGCGAAGAACGGGGGGCGTGCCAGTGCATGGACATGTGGCTCCATTGCTTTTGCCGCTCCCCTTACCGCTCAACTCCAAAGGGGGCGAGGGTATAGAAGCGCGGCCTGGACGCAACTATGACAAATATGAACAGCTTCTGACATTTTGCATTTACGCACCTGTGATGAAGTGCAGATATCGGCATTCACAGGAGATCCGCCATGAGCAGAACCCCGGTATTAGAGATGCGCAACATTGCCAAAACGTTTGGCAGTTTCCACGCGCTCAAGGGTGTGGATTTGACGGTCTTTCCCGGTGAGATCCACGCGCTGATGGGCGAAAACGGCGCGGGAAAAAGCACGCTGATGAAAATCCTCGCGGGGGCCTATACCGCCACCAGCGGCGAGATCCTGATTGACGGTCAGCCGTTTCACATCAAAGGCCCGAAAGATGCGCTGGCCGCAGGCATCACCCTGATTTATCAGGAGATGCAGCTCGCGCCCAATCTGACCGTAGCCGAAAATATCTTTCTCGGCAGCGAACTGTCCCGCGGCGGGCTGGTGCAGCGCAAAGAGATGGCGGCACAGGCGCAGGCGGTGATTGACCGCCTCGGCGCGCAGTTCAGCGCCACCGATCTGGTGATGAAGCTGACCATCGCCGAGCAGCAGCAGGTGGAAATTGCCCGCGCGCTGCACCGCAACAGCCGCATTCTGGTGATGGATGAACCCACCGCCGCCCTCTCCTCGCGGGAAACGCATCGCCTGTTTGAACTGATTTTGCGCCTGCGCGATGAAGGGATGGCGATCATCTACATCAGCCACCGCATGGCGGAAGTGTATGAACTCTCCGACCGCGTCAGCGTTCTGCGCGACGGGCAGTACGTCGGCAGCCTGACGCGCGACAAGCTCAACGCCTCCGAACTGGTGCGCATGATGGTGGGCCGACCGTTAAGCGACCTGTTCAACAAAGAGCGTGATATCCCCCTCGGCAGCCCGCGCCTCAACGTCCATCACCTCACCGACGGTAAAAAAGTACAGCCCTGCAGCCTGCAGGTGCGTTCCGGCGAAATCGTCGGGCTGGCGGGGCTGGTCGGGGCCGGACGTTCCGAGCTGGCGCAGCTGATCTTCGGCGTGCGCAAAGCCACGGGCGGCATGATTGAGGTCGACGGCGAGCCGGTGGTGATCCACTCCCCGCGTGCCGCCATCGAAAACGGCATCGGTTTTCTCACCGAGAACCGCAAGGAGCAGGGGCTGTTTCTGGAGCTGGCGGCGCAGGAGAACATCACCATGGCGACGCTGGAGCGCGACGCCACCTTCGGCATGTTAAACCGCAAAAAAGCGCAGGCCATTTCCGATGACGCTATCGCCCTGCTCAACATCCGCGTACCGCATTCGCAGGTGCGCGCGGGCGGGCTCTCCGGCGGCAATCAGCAAAAGCTGCTGATCTCCCGCTGGGTGGCCATCGGCCCGCGCATTCTGATTCTGGACGAACCCACGCGCGGCGTGGACGTCGGCGCCAAAAGCGAGATCTACCGCATCATGAACCAGATGGCGCGCAAAGGGCGTGGCGATTTTGATGATCTCCAGCGAGCTGCCGGAAGTGGTGGGCATGAGCGACCGGGTGTACGTGATGCGCGAAGGCAGCATCGCGGGCGAGCTCCACGGGCGCGACATTACTCAGGAAAACATTATGACGCTGGCAACCGGCGTTAATGAACGACACTCATCATCAGGCGGTGCATCATGACAACTCCAACCCCCGCAGCAGGTGGCGAAATCCGCCTCCGCCAAAAAAATGCTGATGAGCGATCTGATGCAAACGGTCGGTATTTTGCCGATTCTTATCCTGATTGTGGCGGTATTTGGCTTTATCGCCCCGAACTTCTTTACCGAGAGCAACCTGCTCAACATTACCCGTCAGGCGTCGATCAACATCGTGCTGGCGGCGGGAATGACCTTCATCATTTTAACCGGCGGGATTGACCTCTCCGTGGGCTCGATTCTGGGCACTACGGCGGTAGCGGCGATGGTGGTGTCGCTCATTCCCGAATTCGCCGGGCTGTCCATTCCGGCCGCGCTGATGCTCGGCATGGTGCTGGGCCTGTTTAACGGCGCGCTGGTGGCCTTTGCCGGGCTGCCGCCCTTTATCGTCACGCTCGGTACCTATACGGCGCTGCGCGGCGCGGCCTATCTGCTGGCCGACGGCACCACGGTGATTAACTCCAACATCAACTTTGAGTGGATCGGCAATAACTATCTCGGCCCGATTCCGTGGCTGGTGGTGATTGCCCTGGCGGTGATTGTGGTGTGCTGGTTCATCCTGCGCCGCACCACGCTCGGCGTTCATATCTACGCGGTGGGCGGCAACATGCAGGCGGCGCGCCTGACGGGCATTAAGGTCTGGCTGGTGCTGCTGTTTGTCTACGGCATGAGCGGCCTGCTCTCCGGCCTCGGCGGCGTGATGAGCGCCTCGCGCCTGTACAGCGCCAACGGCAACCTCGGCACGGGCTACGAGCTGGATGCGATTGCGGCGGTGATCCTTGGCGGCACCAGCTTTGTCGGCGGGATCGGCACGATCACCGGCACGCTGGTCGGCGCGCTGATCATCGCCACCCTCAACAACGGCATGACGCTGATGGGCGTCTCCTACTTCTGGCAGCTGGTGATCAAAGGGGCGGTGATCATCATTGCGGTGCTGATCGACAAATACCGTACCCGACATCACGGGGGCGTGCACCGAACACCTGCCGGGGTCAGGGCATAAGTCAATCAGTGCATAAAACAGCAACAACCCTAAGTCGAGGAGGAACAGCGAAGATGCGTTTGAAACCGTTAGTAACCGCGCTCTGTGCTGGCGCGCTGCTTGCCGCAGCGCCGTTTGCGCAGGCCAAAGATCTGAAGTCCATTGGCGTGACGGTGGGCGACCTGGCTAACCCGTTCTTCGTGCAGATCACCAAAGGTGCCGAGCTGGAAGCGCGCAAGCTGGCGGGCGATAACGTCAAGGTGACGCTGGTCTCCAGCGGGTACGATCTGGGCCAGCAGGTGGCGCAGATCGACAACTTCATCGCCGCGAAAGTGGACATGATCATCCTCAACGCCGCGGACTCCAAAGGGATCGGCCCGGCGGTGAAGCGGGCGAAGGACGCCGGGATCGTGGTCGTGGCGGTTGACGTGGCGGCGGAAGGGGCCGATGCCACCATCACCTCCGATAACACCCAGGCGGGTGAGATGGCCTGTAAGTACATTACCGACCGCCTGAAAGGCAAAGGCAACGTGGTGATCATCAACGGACCGCCGGTCTCAGCGGTGCAAAACCGCGTGGAAGGCTGCCAGACGGAGTTCAAAAGCCACCCGGATATCAAGGTGCTCTCGGATAACCAGAACGCCAAAGGCAGTCGTGAAGGCGGTCTGGAAGTGATGACCTCCCTGCTGGCGGCCAATCCGAAGATCGACGGCGTGTTTGCGATTAACGATCCGACGGCGATCGGCGCCGATCTGGCCGCGAAACAGGCGCAGCGCAACGAGTTCTTTATCGTCGGCGTGGATGGTTCACCGGACGGTGAGGAGGCGCTGAAGCGCAAAAACTCGCTGTTTGTCGCAACCCCGGCGCAGGATCCGCAGGTGATGGCGGCCAAAGCGGTGGAGATCGGCTATGACATTCTGCAGGGCAAACCTGCGCCGAACGCGCCGGTGCTGATCCCGGTGACGATGATCGATAAAAAGAACGTCGGCAGGTACAAAGGCTGGACGGTTAAATAAGCCACACGGGCGTCGCGGTGCACCTTGCGCGCCGCGACGCCCGCCGAAGTACGCAGTCTATGAAACGCTCCGACATTAACGAAATCCTCGGCCACACGCGAGAATTCTTTCTCCATGCACGACGTGCATCTCCCGCCGTTTGCCAGCTTTCCGCCAACGAAATGGCAGCAGCTTGACCAGGCCGCATGGCAGGAAGTGTTCGATCTCAGGCTCGGCTGGGACGTGACGGCATTCGGCGGCAACAACTTTGCCGCAGAGGGCCTGACGCTGTTTACCCTGCGCAACGGCTCGCCCAACGGCGTGCCGTATGAAAAAAGCTATGCCGAAAAAATCATGCACGTGCGCGACGGCCAGGTGACGCCGATGCATTTTCACTGGCGTAAACGGGAAGACATCATCAACCGGGGCGGCGGGAATCTGATCGTGGAATTGCGCTATGGAATCGCGGGGGCGCATCGGCTGAGCGGAAAAGCGCCGACGTGACGGTCACCGTCGACGGCTGCCGTCAGACCCACGCCCCCGGCAGCCAGCTGCGCCTCACGCCAGGGGAAAGCATCTGCCTGACGCCCGGTCTTTACCACAGCTTCTGGGGCGAACGCGGCTTCGGCGACGTGCTGGTCGGGGAAGTGTCCTCGGTCAATGACGATGAGCACGACAACCACTTTTTGCAGCCCGTTGCCCGCTATAACAACATCGAAGAAGACGAACCGGCGCTGCTGGTGCTGTGCAACGAGTACAACCTGTTTCGGATATAAGGGGTGAATGATGCCATTGATTTCTCTTGCCGACGGTCTTGCCCACGCCAGACAGCACCGCTATGCGCTGGGCGCGTTTAACGTGCTCGATTCCCACTTCCTGCGCGCGCTGTTCGCCGCCGCAAAGCAGGAGCGCTCGCCGTTTATCATCAACATCGCCGAAGTGCATTTTAAGTACGTCTCGCTGGATTCGCTGGTCGAAGCGGTGAAGTTCGAAGCCGCCCGTCACGACATTCCCGTGGTGCTCAACCTCGACCACGGCCTGCATTTTGAGGCGGTGGTGCGCGCCCTGCGCTTAGGGTTCAGCTCGGTGATGTTCGACGGCTCTACGCTGAGCTATGAGGAAAACATTCGCCAGACGCGGGAAGTGGTGAAGATGTGCCACGCGGTGGGCGTTTCGGTGGAGGCGGAGCTGGGCGCGGTCGGCGGCGATGAAGGCGGCGCGCTGTATGGACATGCGGATGAAGCCTTCTTCACCGACCCGCAGCTGGCGCGCGAATTTGTCGATTCAACCGGCATCGACGCGCTGGCGGTGGCCATCGGCAACGCGCACGGCAAATACAAAGGCGAGCCGAAGCTCGATTTTCCCCGTCTGGACGCCATTCGCGCAGCAGGCCGGGACTGCCGCTGGTATTGCACGGCGGCTCCGGGATTAGCGATGCCGATTTCCGCCGCGCCATCGAGCTGGGCATTCATAAAATCAATTTCTACACCGGCATGTCGCAGGCCGCGCTCGGCGCCATTGAGCAGCGGCAAAACGCCAGCGCCAGCCGCTCTACGACGAGTTTGCCGAGCTGCTGCTGGGGATAGAAGAGGCGATATCACCGATACGGTCGCCGAACAGATGCGCATTTTCGGCAGCGCGGGGCAGGCATGAATGGAACGCAAAGGCATTATCGCCGCAGGCAATATGCTGGTGGATCACGTTCACCAGATCGTGCAGTGGCCGGAGCGCGGCTGGCTGGCGGAGATCACCCACAGCGAACGCTCAACCGGCGGCGCGCCGCTGAACGTGCTGCTGACGCTGGCGAAAATGCACGTTGGCCTGCCGCTGCAGGCGGTGGGGCTGATGGGCGAAGACAGCGACGGGGATTACATTCTGGCGATGCTCGACCAGTACCACGTCAACCGCCAGCGCGTGCAGCGCACCACCTTTGCGCCACCCACCTCCATGTCGCAGGTGATGACCGATCCCAGCGGACAGCGCACCTTTTTCCACTCGCCGGGGGCCAACCGCCTGCTGGATCTTACCGGCGCCTTCGATCACCTCGCCGGACCGACGCACCGAAGGATCTTCCATCTCGGCTATCTGCTGCTGCTCGATAGCCTCGATATGCCCGATGACGAGTACGGCACCCGCAGCGCGCGGCTGCTGGCGCAGATGCAGCGAGCAGGGGTATCTCACCTCGCTCGATCTGGTTTCCCGCAAGGGCGACCCACGCTATCAGCCGCTGGTGCTGCCGTGCCCTGCGCCATCTCGATTATCTGGTGATTAACGAGCTGGAAGCGCAGGCGCTCACTGGCATCGAGCTGCGCAGCAGTGGCACGCTGGCGTCGCCGGCGGCTTTTGCTGCGGCGGCACGCTGGCTGCTGGCGCAGGGTGTGCGCCAGCGCGTGGTAATTCATGCACCGGAAGGCGCCTGGGGCCAGCAGTCAGCGGGCGACGGCCTGTGGCAGCCCGCCTGGTGCTTAGCGGCAGAGGAGATTGTCGGCAGCGTCGGGGCGGGCGACGCCTTCTGCGCCGGCGTGCTGTATGCCAGCCATCAGAACTACAGCCTGCAGCAGACGTTAAAGCTGGCCCATACCTGCGCCAGCTTTAATCTGCATGCGGCCAACGCGCTGGACGGCATCCGGCCACTAAGCGAGATGCAGCGCTGGATGGATCAGGCGATTTGCGTTTCGCGCGCCGCGGCGGACGGGCGCATCACATCGGCGGAAAAAACATAGCCCAGTCCGCGAATGGTGCGGATCAGGATCGGCTGATGCGGATTAGCCTCGATTTTGCGTCTGAGGCGCATGATCAGCACATCAATGGTGCGATCGAACACGTCGAGGCTCTCGCTGTGGGTCAGCTCCAGCAGCTGGTCGCGCGTCAGGACCTTACGCGCGTGGCCGACCAGCGCGCGCAGCAGGCTGTATTCGCCCTTGGTGAGCGGTACGCTTTCACGCTGCGGATTAAACAGCTGACAACGCACATCATCCAGCCGCCAGCCATTGAACTGCCAGCCCTCATCAATCACCGTTTCCGGCTGCGCCAGTCGCCCGCAGCGGCGTAGCGCCGCACGGGCCCGCGCCACCACCACGCGGGGATTAAAGGGTTTGGCGATATAGTCGTCGGCGCCCATCTCCAGCCCAACCACCATATCGGCTTCCGATCCCATGCCGGTCAGCATGATCACCAGCAGCTCAGGGCGCTGACGCTGCATCTGCTGTAATACCAGCAGGCCGTTGGTATCGGGCAGCATCATATCCAGCATCACCAGGGAGATTTCCGGATGCTGCGCCAGTAGCGCCAGGGCGTCGCGCCCCTGATGACAGCTATAAACGGTAAACACATGTTCGCTCAGCACATCGTGCAGCAATTCGCAGATGGCACGATCATCATCAACCACCAGAATCGCGGGCTTCATTGCACTGCCTCTTTTGTTGCGAAAGGGTTAAACGCAGTGTAACCCGGCGTTTTTAAGCTGCTGAAACGCGCAGCAGAAACGTGAGCGCCATCGCCTGGCAGAGTGTGAAAGCGTGCGTTACCGCAATATTTCACCCCCGGCTGCGCACGGCGGGAAAACGTTTGCGCGCAGGTGGTGCAATGCACCATAATCGCGCCTCGTTCTGGTTCAGAATTTTCTTAGCCGCAACGGCACGCTGAAACGGAAACGATTGCGTCAGGGAGTGGCATAGCAATTGCTATGTGGACAGGGGATAGCACACGACGTTCTGCTGCCAGCGGTGGCAAAACGCCGGCATAAAAAAATAATTTTCCTCACTTTTTCCGCGTCAGCTTAGCCACCACGCGCGGAATAGCGGGAAAACGCCTTGGCAAGAGAGAGCAGGCCTGCGGGCCGTCTCCGCTGATGAGAGATGATGATGTTAGAAAAACTTTTTAAGTTAAAAGCTCACAACACCACGGTGCGCACCGAGATCCTGGCGGGTATCACCACCTTCCTGACCATGGCCTACATCCTCTTCGTCAACCCGAGCATCCTCGGCGAGACCGGCATGGATAAAGGCGCGGTGTTCGTCGCCACCTGCCTGGCCGCGGCCATCGGCTCGACCATGATGGGCCTGATCGCCAACTACCCGATCGCCCTGGCCCCGGGCATGGGCCTGAACGCCTTCTTCACCTACACCGTGGTGCTGCACATGGGCCACACCTGGCAGATCGCGCTGGGTGCGGTGTTCCTCTCGGCGGTGATCTTCTTTGCGCTGTCGATCTTCCGCATCCGCGAATGGATCATCAACAGCATCCCGCTGCCGCTGCGCTCGGCGATCGCCGCCGGCATCGGCCTGTTCCTCGCACTGATCGCGCTGCAGAACGCCGGCATCGTGGTGGACAACCCGGCAACCCTGGTCGGCCTGGGCGACCTGACCAAGCCGGGTCCGCTGCTGGCGCCCCTTGGCTTCTTCATCATCGTCGTGCTGGAAGCGCGTCGCGTCACCGGCGCCGTGCTGATCGGCATCCTGGTTGTCACCTTTATCTCGATGGGCATTGGCCTGACGCCGTTCGCGGGGGTGTTTTCTGCGCCGCCGTCGCTGGCGCCGACCTTCCTGCAGCTGGATATCGCGGGCGCGCTGGACGTCGGCCTGGTCAGCGTGATCTTCGCCTTCCTCTTCGTCGACCTGTTCGACAACTCCGGCACCCTGATCGGCGTGGCCAAGCGCGCCGGACTGATGGGCAAGGACGGCCACATGCCGAAAATGGGCCGTGCGCTGATCGCCGATAGCGCCGCTGCGCTGGTCGGTTCGCTGCTGGGCACCTCAACCACCACCAGCTATGTGGAGTCCGCCGCGGGCGTTAGCGCCGGCGGTCGTACCGGCCTGACCGCCATCGTGGTCGCCATCCTGTTCCTGCTCAGCGCTGTTCTTCGCCCCGCTGGCGGGCAGCGTGCCGGCCTTCGCCACCGCCCCGGCGCTGCTGTTCGTCGCCGTGCTGATGGCTTCGGGCCTGGCAGAAATTGACTGGGAAGACGTCACCACGGCGGCACCGGTGGCCGTGACCGCGCTGGCCATGCCGCTGACCTACTCGATCGCCAACGGCATCGCCTTTGGTTTTATTACCTGGACGGTGGTGAAACTGCTGAGTGGCCGCACCAAAGAGGTCAATGCGGCGCTGGTGATTCTGTCGATTCTGTTTGTGATTAAACTCGGCTGGCTGAGTGCCTGATGCTGCGTAACGGAAGCCCGCCCGGGCTTCCGTGTAAGTTGTTACATTCGCGCAATCATTGTTTGCGTGATGTCTCGCAATTCCTGCCCGTCGCCACTTTTCTCTTTCAGGCCTGTTGTTTACTGTCTTTCCGTAAATTCTGCCATGCGCAAATTTTTTGCCTGCAGTGGCGGGATCGTGGAATGTTTAATCGCTGCCGCTCTGCTTAAATAGCGTTGGAGTGAGGCGATGACACAAGGTTGCTGAAGAAGGACAAGATAATGGATTATCCCGTTTGCACGCTGCCGCATCGGTTGCCGCCTCGCCTTCTGGCGTTAAGAAATCAGGGAGCACCGCTAATGGTACGATTAACCCAACACGTGGAACAGCTGGCGAATACCACCCAGCTGTTACAGCAGGATGTCGCGGTCCTGACCGCGCGTTTTGAAAACCTTGCCACCAGAGCGGACGTGGAACGCGTGCGTACCGAACAGGGGCTGATGTGCAATCAACTGATGAATGAGATCGGTCAGGTGGAGAAGCGCATCGATAAAAAGTTCGAACAATTAAATGACAGGCTGATCTGGCCCCTCATGCTGCCAACTCTCCTCGCCGTACTGGCATGGTTGGTAAAAGTGGCGGTGCTGAAAATTTAAGGTTGCCAGCAGAAATCCGGCCCGTCCATGGGCCGGAACAGCGGATTTAGCGGAACGGCGGTTCGTTGAAGGTGCGCAGCTTGCGGGAGTGCAGGCGATCGCCCTCGGCGCGCAGCAGGTCAATGGCGCAAATGCCAATCTGCAGATGCTCGGAGATCGCCCCTTCATAGAAACGGTTGGCCTGGCCGGGCAGTTTGATTTCGCCGTGCAGCGGTTTATCCGAGACGCACAGCAGCGTGCCGTACGGCACGCGGAAGCGGTAACCCTGTGCGGCGATGGTGGCGCTCTCCATATCGATCGCCACCGCGCGGCTCAGGTTGAAGCGCAGCGCCGAGGCGGAATAGCGCAGCTCCCAGTTGCGGTCGTCGGTGGTGACGACCGTACCGGTGCGCAGGCGCTGTTTGACCTCTTCACCGGGCATGCCGCTGACCTCTTTGGTGGCGTCGTACAGGGCGCGCTGCACTTCGGCGATGCTCGGGATCGGGATATCCGGCGGCAGCACCGCATCCAGCACGTGGTCGTCGCGCAGATAGGCGTGGGCCAGCACGTAATCGCCAATCTGCTGGCTTTCACGCAGGCCGCCGCAGTGGCCAATCATCAGCCAGACATCCGGGCGCAGCACCGCCAGGTGATCGCAGATGGTTTTGGCGTTTGACGGGCCGACGCCGATGTTGATCAGCGTGATGCCCTGACCGTTGGGCGAGATCAGGTGCCAGGCGGGCATCTGATGTTTTTTCCACGCCAGATCGGACACATCGCCTGCTTCCGGGCCGCTGCGGTTTCCGCGGTGATCACCAGGGATGCCGCCGGCGCAGGAGAGCGCGTCGTACGGGCTTGCTGGGGATCGAGGGATCTGGGCTCAATCGCCCAGCGCACGAACTCATCCACATAGCGGGTGTAGTTGGTGAACAGCACGAACGGCTGGAAATGCTCGACCGGCGTGCCGGTGTAGTGGCGCAGGCGCGCCAGGGAGAAATCCGCGCGCAGCGCATCGAAATGCGACAGCGGGAAAAGCTCGTCGGTGGCGTGGAACAGGCCATCAGCGGTTTCATCGCCAATCTGCGCCAGCTCGGTGGTCGGGAAGTGGCGCGCGATACCGGCGCTCATCGAGCGATCCAGCGTCAGGTCGGAGCCGTCAATCACGTAAGGGTACGGGATCTCCTGCTGCGACGGGCCCACTTCGATCTGCGCGCCGTAATCGTGCTCCAGCATCGCCAGCTGTTCGGCCAGATAGTGGCGGAACAGCGCCGGGCGGGTGACGGTGGTGCTGTAGCAGCCGGGGTGGGTAAAGCGGCCGAAGGCGCGGGTTTTTGGCGGTTTTGCTCGGGCCGGATTGCTGCCCGTCCCAGCTGACGCGCAGTTCGGGATACACGAACAGCCCGGCGGCGCGCGCCTGCGCATCCGGCAGCGTGCCGTGGCTGATAAAGTCGCCGACCGCCTGGCGCAGCGCGTCTACCGCGGCGTCATACAGCGCTTCCAGTTGATCCAGCGCCTGATCGGTGGTCAATCCGTTCCGTTGCGTATTCATAGATTCTCCTTCAGCAATTTGGACCGATTTGACCAGAGCATAGCGGATAAACCTCTCATCACGATGAAGAATCTGTGATCGACCGCATTCTGCACCATCACGGTGCTGGTAGGCGGCAAAAGGCTGGCTATGTTTATCAGGTGCAGGGAGGCCACATCGCACGTTTTCCGCCCGGCTGCGATGCCGCTGCAAAAAAATTGTCACCGATTGTCTTCTCTGGCGAGCTTTTTGCTTAAATTTCAACCGTGGTCGCACAGACCACACTGCTCTCAAAGTGTTTCAGATTGATTTCTCCCAGGCCGTGGTATGGCTCCGTTCCTGACCCGTTGAGGATTGAAAGCATGTCTTTGAAATTCATAAAACACCCATTGAAGGTGGTGATGGCAGGTTGTTTAGGCATGGCGTTTTCCGCGCAGGCCGATATCGTGATTGGCGTGGCCGGGCCGTTTACCGGTCCGAATGCCACCTATGGTGCGATCAATACTGGCGCGGCGCGACCCAGGCGGCGGAAGACATCAACGCCGCGGGCGGCATCAACGGCGAGAAGATCAAGCTGGTGCAGGGGGATGACGCCTGCGAACCGAAGCAGGCCGTGGCCGTGGCCAACCGCCTGGTGGACCAGGACAAGGTCATCGCCGTGGTCGGCCATTTCTGCTCCTCTTCCACCATGCCCGCCTCCGAGGTGTATGACGAGGCCGGCATCATCGCCATCACCCCCGGCTCCACCAACCCGCAGATCACCGAGCGCGGCATGAGCGAGATGTTCCGCATGTGCGGCCGCGACGACCAGCAGGGCGCGTGGTCGCCGGCGACTACATCGTCGATACGTGCTCAAGGCCAAGAAGGTCGCGGTGATCCACGACAAAGACACCTACGGCCAGGGGCTGGCGGACGCCACCAAAGCGGCGCTGAACAAGCGCGGCGTCAAAGAGGTGCTGTATGAGGGCCTGTCGCGCGGCGAGAAAGACTTCAACGCGCTGGTCACCAAGATCGGCGCCTCCGGTGAAACCGGACGTCGTCTACTTCGGCGGCCTGCCATCCGGAAGCCGGTCCGCTGGTTCGCCAGATGCGCGAGCAGGGCCGTGACCGCCAAGTTCTTCTCCGGCGACTGCATCGTCACCGAAGAACTGGTGACCGCCGCCGGCGGGCCGCAGTACACCAAGGGCGTGCTCATGACCTTCGGCACCGACCCGCGCCTGATCCCGGACGGCAAGGCGGTGATCGAGAAATTCCGCGCCAGCGGTTTCGAGCCGGAAGGCTACACCCTCTACTCCTACGCCTCGATCCAGGCCCTGGCCGCGGCCTTCAACGCCACCGGCGGCAAAGACCCTGCCAAGGCCAGCGAGTGGCTGAAGGCCAACTCCGTCGACACCGTGATGGGCAAGAAGGCCTGGGACAAGAAAGGCGACCTGAAAGTCTCCGACTACGTGGTCTACCAGTGGGACGACAAGGGCAAGTATCACCAGTGCTGGCCCTAACGGCGAACTTGTCTGAAACGCTCTGACCGCGGCCGTGCCGCGCACAGGGCCGGGGCCGTATCCGCATGACGCTGAGCCGTGTCGGCTGGCGTGCACGCCGTTCTACCTGCGAGACTGCACTGAATATGGACGGATTCTTCCTGCAGCAGTTGATCAACGGCCTGACCCTGGGCTCGGTCTACGGCCTGATCGCCATCGGCTACACCATGGTTTACGGCATCATCGGCATGATCAACTTCGCCCACGGCGAGGTGTACATGATCTCCGCCTACCTGTGGGCCATCGGCCTGGCGCTGCTCGCCTTCTTCGGCCTGCAGTCCTTCCCGCTGCTGATCCTCGGCACCCTGGTGTTCACCATCGTGGTCACCGGCGTGTACGGCTGGGTGATCGAGCGCATCGCCTACAAGCCGCTGCGCAACTCCACGCGCCTGGCGCCGCTGATCTCCGCCATCGGCATGTCGCTGATCCTGCAAAACTACGTGCAGCTGAGCCAGGGGCCGCGCCAGCAGGGCATCCCGACCCTGCTCGACGGCGTCTTCCGCCTGGAGTTCGACGGCGGCTTCGTGCAGCTCACCTACACCAAGGTGTTTATCCTGGTGGCTTCGCTGATCGGCATGGCGGTGCTGACCTACGTGATCCAGTACACCAAGCTGGGGCGCATGTGCCGCGCGACCCAGCAGGATCGCAAGATGGCCTCGATTCTGGGCATCAACACCGACCGGGTGATCTCGCTAGGTGTTCGTCATCGGCGCGGCGATGGCCGGCCTGGCCGGGGTGCTGATCACCATGAACTACGGCACCTTCGATTTCTACGCCGGCTTCATCATCGGCATCAAGGCCTTCACCGCGGCGGTGCTCGGCGGCATCGGCTCGCTGCCCGGCGCCATGCTCGGCGGCCTGCTGCTGGGCGTGGCCGAGGCGCAGTTCTCCGGGGATGGTGAACTCCGACTACAAGGACGTGTTCTCCTTTTCGGCTTGCTGGTGCTGATCCTGATCTTCCGTCCCCAGGGCCTGCTCGGCCGCCCGCTGATCGCCAAGGTGTGAGGAAGCCAGAATGAAGGCAATGACGCAAACAAGCGGCATCCGTCAAGGAGTGCTGCTCGACACGCTGCTCTCCGGGTTGATCGCCCTGGTGGTGTTCGGCCCCATCGTCGGCGTGGTCCTCGACGGCTACGGCTTCAACCTGCATTGCGCGTGGCGCTGGCTGGATCATCGCGATCGTGATGGCCGGGCGCTTCCTGCTCAGCCTCTACCTGCAGACCCGCGGCGGGCGCGCCGTGCTGGAGCGCTTCGAGGGGGCTGGCAGCGGCGTCCACGTCCTGCCGCCGGGCTACAAGACCCGCTTGCGCTGGATCGTGCCGCTGATCCTGGTGGCCGCGGTGATCTTCCCGTTCTTCGCCAGCAAGTACCTGCTGACGGTGGCCATCCTCGGCCTGATCTACGTGCTGCTGGGCCTGGGCCTGAACATCGTGGTCGGCCTCGCCGGGCTGCTCGACCTGGGCTACGTGGCCTTCTACGCCATTGGCGCCTACGGCCTGGCGCTGGGCTACCAGTACCTCGGCCTGGGCTTCTGGACCATGCTGCCGCTGGCCGCGCTGATGGCGGCGCTGGCCGGGGCGCTGCTCGGCTTCCCGGTGCTGCGCATGCACGGCGACTACCTGGCCATCGTCACCCTGGGCTTCGGCGAGATCATCCGCCTGGTACTGAACAACTGGCTGTCCTTCACCGGCGGGCCGAACGGCGTGTCGGTGCCGGCGCCGACCTTCTTCGGCCTGGAGTTCGGCCGCCGGGCCAAGGACGGCGGGGTGCCGATCCACGAGTTCCTCGGCATCGACCTACAACCCCAACATGAAGTTCATGTTCATCTACGTGGTGCTGTTCCTGGTGGTGCTGCTGGTGCTCTACATCAAGCACCGGCTGACGCGCATGCCGATCGGCCGCGCCTGGGAGGCGCTGCGCGAGGACGAGATCGCCTGTCGCGCGATGGGCCTCAACCACGTGCTGGTGAAGCTCTCGGCGTTTATGCTGGGCGCCTCCACCGCGGGGCTGGCCGGGGTGTTCTTCGCCAGCTACCAGGGCTTCGTCAACCCGACCTCGTTCACCTTCTTCGAGTCGGCGCTGATCCTCGCCATCGTGGTGCTGGGCGGCATGGGCTCGACGCTCGGCGTGGTGCTGGCCGCCTTCGTCCTCACGGTGGCGCCGGAGCTGCTGCGCAGCTTCGCCGACTACCGCGTGCTGCTGTTCGGCATGCTGATGGTGGTGATGATGATCTGGCGGCCGCGCGGGCTGATCCGCATCAGCCGCGTCGGCTTCGCCGCCGCGCAAGGGGGTGGCGCCATGAGCGACGCCATCCTGCGGCGTCGAGCACCTGATGATGCACTTCGGCGGCATCAAGGCGCTCAACGACGTCAACCTGCGACGTGGAGCGCGGCTCCATCACCGCGCTGATTGGCCCCAACGGCGCCGGCAAGACCACCGTGTTCAACTGCCTGACCGGCTTCTACCGGGCCACCGGCGGCAACATCCTGCTCAATACCCACGAGCGGCACCACCGACGTCATCCAGGTGCTCGGCCAGAAGTTTCGCGCCGGCGACTGGATACGCCCGAAGCAGCTGGGCAGTCGCGTCTCTACTACAAGATGTTCGGCGGCACCCACCTGGTCAACCGCGCCGGGCTGGCGCGGACCTTCCAGAACATCCGCCTGTTCCGCGAAATGTCGGTGGTGGAGAACCTGCTGGTGGCGCAGCACATGCTGGTCAACCGCAACCTGCTCGCCGGCATCCTCAATACGCCGCGGCTACCGCCGGGCGGAGAGCGACGCGCTGGACCACGCCTTCTACTGGCTGGAGGTGGTGGACCTGGTGGACTGCGCCAACCGCCTGGCCGGCGAGATGTCCTACGGCCAGCAGCGGCGCCTGGAGATCGCCCGCGCCATGTGCACCCGGCCGGAGATGATCTGCCTGGACGAACCGGCCGCCGGCCTCAACCCGGTCGAAACCCACGCCCTGAGCAACATCGTCCGCTACCTGCGCGACCACCACGGCATCACCGTGCTGCTGATCGAGCATGACATGGGCATGGTGATGAACATCTCCGACCACATCATCGTGCTCGACCACGGCGACGTGATCGCCCGTGGCACCCCGCAGCAGATCCGCCACGATGAGAAGGTGATCGCCGCCTATCTCGGCGCGGACGAAGAGGAGCGCGGTCATGAGCGAAGCGATGCTGGAATTTCGCGAAAGGTGGATGTGTTTTACGGGCCGATCCAGGCGCTGAAGCAGGTCTCGCTGCAGGTCAACGAGGGGGAGACGGTGGCGCTGATCGGCGCCAACGGCGCGGGCAAATCGACGCTGCTGATGTCGATCTTCGGCCAGCCGCGTATTGCGGCGGCGGGCCAGATCCTCTATCGCGGCGAGGACATCCGCCAGCAGTCCACGCACTACGTGGCGTCCAGCGGCATCGCGCAGGCGCCGGAAGGGCGGCGCATCTTCCCGGACATGACCGTGGAGGAGAACCTGCTGATGGGCACCATCCCCATCGGCAAGCGCTACGTGGAGGAGGATATGCAGCGCATGTTCGAGCTGTTCCCGCGCCTGAAGGAGCGGCGCAACCAGCGCGCCATGACCATGTCCGGCGGCGAGCAGCAGATGCTGGCCATCGCCCGCGCGCTGATGAGCCGGCCGAAGCTGCTGCTGCTGGACGAGCCCAGCCTGGGGCTGGCGCCGATCGTGGTCAAGCAGATCTTCCAGACCCTGCGCGAGCTGGCCAGCAGCGGCATGACCCTGTTTCTGGTGGAGCAGAACGCCAACCATGCGCTGAAGCTGTCCGACCGCGGCTATGTGATGGTCAACGGCGAGATCCGCCTGAGCGGCAGCGGCGAAGAACTGCTGGGCAACCAGGAGGTGCGCAACGCCTATCTGGGCGGCAGCGTCGGCGCGGGCGGGGAGTCAGCAAAAAGTTTGTAATAATGATTAAATGGTGACGGGAAACACTTTGCATAATCGTTAGCAGCCTATCATCATTATTACTCTACTTCTTAACCAAAGTGATTTGGTACTCCCTTGCAAAATCCTGGCGTAGCAGTAATGCGGGCGATCAGAAACACGGCGTGGTATCCCAAACGCCGTGCTTATCGCACGCTGTTCTGGCGTGAAATCACCCCGCTGGCGGTGCCCATCTTTCTGGAGAATACCTGCGTTCTGCTGATGGGGGTGCTGAGCACCTTTCTGGTGAGCTGGCTGGGTAAAGAGGCGATGGCGGGCGTGGGGCTGGCGGACAGCTTTAACATGGTGATCATCTCCTTTTTTGCCGCCATTGATCTCGGCACCACGGTGGTGGTGGCCTTCAGCCTCGGCAAGCGCGAACGGCAAGCGTGCGCGCGCGGCGACGCGGCAGTCGCTGGGATTGATGACGGTGCTGGCGTTTGTGCTGGTCATCGCTGATCCAGTTCTGGCGGGCGAACCGATCATCGATGTGATCGCCGGGGCGGCCTCGCCGGAGGTGAAGGCGCTGGCGCTCTCTTACCTGCAGACCACGGTGTGGAGCTATCCGGCGGCGGCGATTGCGCTGATTGGCAGCGGCGCGTTGCGCGGCGCGGGCAACACCAAAATCCCGCTGCTGATCAACGGCGGCATGAATATCCTGAATATCATCATCAGCAGCGTGCTGATTTACGGTGCGCTCGGCTGGGAAGGGATGGGCTTTGTCGGTGCCGGGCTGGGGTTAACCATTTCCCGCTATATCGGCGCGGCGGCGGCCATTTACGTGCTGTATCGCGGCATCAGTCCGGCGCTGCACATCACGCTGAAAAGCTATTTCACGCCGCTGAAGATGAGCATCCTGTGGGAAGTGATGGGGATCGGCATTCCCGCCAGTATCGAATCGGTGCTGTTTAACGGCGGCAAACTGCTGACGCAGATGTTTGTCGCCGGCATGGGCACCAACGTGATCGCCGGTAATTTTATCGCCTTCTCCATCGCCTCGCTGATTAACCTGCCGGGCAACGCGCTGGGCTCTGCGTCGACCATTATCACCGGCAGGCGCTTCGGGAAAGGTCAGGTGATGCAGGCGGAGCGGCAGCTGCGCCACGTATTCTGGCTGTCGATGATTGGGCTATGTACGCTGGCGTTTATCACCGTGCCGCTGGCGGGCACGCTGGCGCGATTCTACACCCGCGATCCGCAGGTGATTGAGGTAACTAAACACCTGATCTGGCTCAATGCGGCCTTTATGCCGATCTGGGCCGCCTCCTGGGTGCTGCCCGCCGGGCTGAAAGGCGCGCGCGACGCCCGCTTCGCCATGTGGGTGTCGATGCTGGGCATGTGGGGGTGCCGCGTGGTGGCCGGCTATCTGCTGGGCATCGTGCTGGGCATGGGCGTGATTGGCGTCTGGCTGGGGATGTTCCTCGACTGGGCG
Source organism: Enterobacterales bacterium (assembly GCA_039593615.1). Classification (GTDB taxonomy): domain Bacteria; phylum Pseudomonadota; class Gammaproteobacteria; order Enterobacterales; family Enterobacteriaceae; genus Enterobacter. The sequence continues at coordinate 329,844 of JBCNOY010000002.1, forward strand.
GTGCGCGGTATCTGTTTCTGGTGGCGTTTAACCAGCGGCAAATGGCTGAACAATTACCGCAAAATGCTCGCGAAGAGCAGTGGCCCACAGGGCTGAGGAATCCCCACAAAAAGACAGGCACAGGGTTTTGTGATCGGCTTATTGCGCCAGCAAAAACAGATCGCACCCTATGCCTGCCATACCCGGCCCCGCCTCAAGCCGCACGGCTATTTTCGGGCTGACCGCTACCTTTCCGCTGGCAACCTAACTCAGCGCTTTCGTGCATTCGAACGTGATGTGACAACTGTGCACCTTGCCATTCATACGAAAGCGGGCCGCTTCAGCGTTTACTCAAATCTTCAGGCTTGCAGCCCGGGGGCATTACAGTTCACCAAGTTTGCCTTCGTCGTGGCGGTTATACATCCAGCTGCGATGATTCAGCGCGAGTGAAATGATTGATGGCTGTCAGGCTGGCGCAGCCCGAACAAGCTGCCAGCACCGGCTCGTCACCTGCTGATCCCTTGCCAGTAAACCTAAAAAATTTTTTTATTTTCCTTAAGAATCGTCTTTATTGCGCCGTCCTGAAAATGAGAGCTTTCTTAGTGCGATGGGTGTAGAGATGATGACAGTCAACTGGCAGACGATAGATAAGGTTGTATACATCAACCTGAACAAACGCAAGGATCGCAGGGTGCGCATTGCTCGTCAATTAAAAGCAATTGGCGTACCACGTGAAAAGATTGTCCGCTTTGAGGCTATTGAAGAAACGCCAGGCTATATCGGCTGTATTAAATCACATATTCTCGTGCTGCAAATGGCTCAGCAAAACGGCTGGAAAAATGTATTGATTCTGGAAGACGATATGGTTTTCCATGATGATATTCAGACCAAACAGCGAATTGATCTATTTCTCTCCTCTTTACAGCAGATCAACTGGCATGTCGCGCTGCTCGCTGCCAACTATGATAACGTCGTGCCGTTAAAAAGTGTGGATTATATTGTTAAGCCGCAATATGCATGGTGCGCTTGCGCTTACATTGTGAACGGTGATTACTACTCCACTCTCATTGATAATTATGCAGAAAGCTTGCAGGGGTTGCTGGCGGGTGGCGTTCCTCAGTGCTGGGCTTTAGATGTACGCTGGAATAGTTTGATAAAACGTGACCGCTGGTTGGGTATCTTTCCCAATGCGGGTTATCAGGCCGCTGATAAAAGTGATATTGAAAACCAACCTGTTGATTATCGAGCTCATTTCGCTAAAAAATTAGAAGAAATAGTCTGGCCAGCCTATCAACCTGGCGAAGAAAAGATAAAAGTGGATATCTTTTTCCAGTGGGCCCCCGGCTGGACTAACTTTGAGTCGGTATATCGCGCTATGCAGGCCAAACCGCATTTTGATTGTCAGATTATCCTTGCGCCCTATTTCAGTCGGGGCGCAAAAGCACCGGATTACACTGCACAGCGTGATTTATTAAATGATAAGGGTATCCGGTATACCGAGTATCACGAGTATGAGATTACGGCGCGTAAGCCGCATGTGGTTTTTTTACAAAATCCTTATGATGATGCACGTCCCAATGAACTGCAAAGTTTGACGCTTAATCGACGCAATATTTCTATCGCCTATATTCCTTATGGATTAGATATGGGTGATGGTGAGAGAAACCGTGTTTATCAGTATAATCTTCCCTGTCAAAATGTTGCCAGGTGGATATTCGTTCGCTCTCAGCGGCATAAAGATGAGTTTGCTAAATATTGCGGAAATGGCAATCATCACGTCTATGTTAGCGGACATCCAAAGCTAGATAACTATCCATCACGCTTTGGCGTCCAGACGGATGGCAAAGTTAATAAAGGCAAGCCAACGCTATTATGGGCGCCGCATTTCGTCATGCCTGATGATGAAAAGATGTGGTCTACGTTTAATTTATATACACAGGCAATGCTCGATATCATCAAACGTGATGACGTCAATTTGATTATTCGGCCACATCCGCTTTTTAAACAATTTCTGGATATTCGTAAAGAGCGCGGAACACACAGCGAAACTGCTCAGAACTGGCAAATGCTGCGCGAATACTCTCATCTCAAATCACATGTGGAGTGGGATTTTTCTGCAGATTATCGCTACGCCTTTTCACAATCAGATGCGCTGATGGCAGATGCAGGATCGTTTTTGCTGGAGTATTTACCTTCGCGTAAGCCAATCCTTTTCCTGACTCATGAAAATTGCCTCGGTATTAACAGTAGCGCTGAATTTATTTATGACGCTTATGACGTTGCGAATGAATCCGCAGATATTAAAACTTTCGTTGATAATCTTGTTTCAGGCAAGGATCCCATGCGTGATAAGCGACTGCAGGTTTTACGTGATGAACTTCATATGCCAGAGCAGGGCGCAGGCAGTGAGATTGTAAAAATCATTGAAAAAACCCTTATGCCCGCTGGAGTTCATCACAATGTCTTCTAAACGCGCCGCAATATTACTGGTTGCTGGTCAGGGAACGAGAATGGGGCATCTGACCCTAAATTATCCTAAATGCTTGCTGCCGGTCGGTGAAATCACCGTGCTGGATACGTTGCTGACTGAGCTGTTAAAATGCGGCGAGCGTGAAATTGTACTGGTTACCGGTCATCAGTCATCAGTTGTAGAACGCTGGATTAAAGATAATTATGCTGATGCTAATATTAAGTTAGCGCACAATGATAATTATAAAAATGATGTCAACATATTATCCGTTGAAAAAGGTGTCAGCGCGCTTAATCATCCTGAATATGGCTATACAATTATCGAAACGGATGTTCTGCTGGATCCACGTGTATGGCCGCGGTTAACGCAAGCTGAAATGGGCAGTGACAGTTTTTGGCTCACCCATGGTTATTACAACTCTTGCCTTACTGGCGGTATTGTCGAAGCCAGTAAAGCTGAACCTGCTATAAAGAAAATTGCCTATGTGCCCGATTACGACTCCGCATTTGATGGCTGGATGAAAATGGTCGGCTTGCTAAGTGTCTCTCCGGAACAGGTGGAAAACGATCGACGCCTGCGGCAGACGTTTTTACAGCAAAGCACCCAGCAATATTACATGGCACCTTGGATTGTACACCGCTCTTGCTTACCCTGCCGTGCTGTAGATATTACGGATTTGTTTGCAAGATCTTTCAACGAAGAATTCGATTACCGGCAGGCGGTTGCGGATTATCATTTATTATTAGAAAATTTTGAGGCACTAAAATGAATGTAGAGTTTTTTGAACCACAAAAATTGCGTCATATTGAAAAATTCAGTTCACGTCGCGTTGAATGGTTGCGTAATAAAATTATTCAGGAAGGCGTATGGGTAAAACCTCTGGCGCTTGATCTACACCATAATCTGGTACTGGACGGCCAGCACCGTATGGAAGTCGCGCTCAGTCTGGGACTAAAAAGAGTACCGGTCGTACGATTTGATTACGCCTCGGTGCCATTAAGATCGTTGCGCGAAAATCATCAATTTGACTGGCAGGAAGTGGCGAGGCGTGCATTAATCAATGACATCTACCCTTATAAAACGGTAAAGCATGATTTCGTTGTACCCATGCCGGTATGTCAATTTTCGCTGCAGGAGTTAGGCTATCATGGTTGAAAATGCCATCATTCTGGCCGCCGGCAGAAGCCTGCAACTGGATGGTAAAAATAAAGTTTTAATTCGCCATCCCAAAACGCGGAAAACGATTCTAGACTATGCTATTGATGCCTTTCATGGGAAAAAAATCACCGTAGTGATTGGCTTTGGTGCGTTACAGATTATGGAGTTCTACCCTGATCTCAATTACGTTATCAATGACAACTGGGCAACGACTAATAATGCAATGAGTCTGGGGTTGGCCCTGAATCAGATTAATAGCCCCACGTACGTTGTCTCGGGAGATATGTTTTTTTCTCCTCAACTTATCCATGAAATGGATCACGCTGAGGGAAATCTCGTTTTGACTCACCAGCGGCATAATCGCATGCTGACCTCCATTCATTGTGACGTTAATCGCCAGGGCATCGTGGAGGAGACGTATCTGGGACCGATACGCGCCGCAGAGCACCCTGAGGCTATGGGTCTGTTTAAAGTCAGTGACATGGCACTCCTGAGTCAGTGGCATAAGCAATGCCTGCGTTATGGTAATTTGTATGCCGCCCAAACGTTACCGTGTCAGAAAACGACAGCACTCTACGCTCACGACCTGGGGGAGCATGCATTTAATGAAATTAATACGCTGGCAGATTACTGGCGTCTGATGCAGGAGGATCACGGTTAATGATACGAGCTATTACGCTGGGCTTGCCTTACTCCGCTATTTCCGACGGGCATTCTGAGTCACGTTTACATCACTTTCGCACGTTAGTGATTGATAAACTCCAGTCTCGTCGTTGGCCACTGCGAACATTACGTTTAACCCTGCCACCATTGAATGATCGTGATGAAGATGAGATTTATACCCTGCCAGCACGAATAAATTCAATCAATGCGTTGGCTGAAAGACTTGATATTCGTTGGTTTTGCTTACCGCTGGACTTAACGCATGGCGATAATTACCGCGGACGGTTAGATGCCGCGTTTGCTTTACTCTTCAGGCAACCGCGTATGTTTCTGAATCTGATGGTTGCCGATGAGCAGGGTATAAATATTCGAGCCAGCCATGACGTTGCCCGTTTCATGTTACAGGTAGCACATCGCAGTAATAATGGCTTTGATAATTTTCGCCTGGGTGCCTCATTGCGCTGTCCACCAAATGCCCCGTTTTTTCCCTTTTCCCGGCATGAAGGTGAGACACTGAAGTTTAGTTTTGCCCTCGAAACTACCGATATTGCTTTGGAATTGAGTGAGCAGGTGCGGGAAGGCAACATGCTGCTGGCGGACTTTGCTGACCAGTTTATTCTTCGACTCTGCGCACGCTTTCGCGAAATTGATGCATTCGGTCATGAGCTGGCGTCTGATTCAGGGCTTGACTATGCCGGTCTGGATGCCTCACTGGCGCCTTTTCCGGATGGCAGTATTTCTGTCGGCAGGTTAGTTGAAAATCTTGGTGCGCGTCCTGGTGGCGTTCAGGGATCACTCTTTATAACCAGTATTCTGACGAATGCGATTAAAAGCGCAGTCGCAATCAGTGGTGCTCGCGCAACGGGTTTCAATGGCGTCATGTTCTCAGTACTGGAAGATGATGCCCTGGCGAGTACCAATAATCGTCGTGCATTAAGCATTGATACGCTTAATGCATGGTCAACTGTTTGTGGTTGTGGATTAGATATGCTTCCGGTGCCAGGTTCGACTCTGCCTGAAGATATAGCCGCGATTATTCTTGATACGGCTGCACTCGCGGTGCGGTTAACGAAACCGCTCGGTGTACGTTTATTACCTATTCCTGGCGGAGAGGTAAATGAATTTACACGCTTTAATTATGACTTCCTCTGCAATAGCCGCATTATGAATGTCGCGAAAAGTGATGTCGATTTTTCTGCTGATAATGAACGCTGGACGTATCGCTAAAATCAGGCTTAATAAAATGTTAGATGCAAAAAAAGTGAAGGATTTTTGGGATCGTCGAGCGAATGATTACAATAAATTATCGTTTGAAAGTTTAGCAAACCTGGAAAACGATCCACAATTTCTCGATATTAAAATTCGCACAGAGATGGAAAAAGTTTTTGCCTGGTTACCTGACCTGACAGGGAAAACGGTACTTGATCTCGGCGCCGGGGTCGGGCAGTGGGCTTTTCGTTTTCAGCATGAGGGCGCAAAAAAAATCACCGCTGTAGAGTTTTCAGCTGCAATGATTGAAGTGGGTAAGCTTGAAGCCAGCAAACGCAATATTAATAATGTCGATTTCATTCTTTCATCTGCCGAGAATTATTGTAGCTCAGAGCAGTACGATGTCATTTTCATATCTGGCCTGATGATCTACCTTAATGATGAGCAAGCTGAAAAAATGTTAAGTAATTTGCGTGTTTACAGTAAACCAGAAAGCACTATATTATTGCGTGATGGTACGGGTGTCGGTGAAAGATTCGAAATCAATAACCGCTATTCTGCGAATCTGCAAGCAGAGTATTCCGCTACATATCGAACCGCTGAGCAATACGAAAACATATTTGCGCGGCATGGTTTCAGCTTAATCAGGAGTGAAAATATGTTCCCTGATGGTCATATGCTTAATAAGTATCCTGAAACCCGATTACGTCTTTATCACTTTGAGCAAAAAAATGGTTAATATCTCACCTCTCTATGACGATGTTAGCTGGCCGGCAGATGAAGGTGTTTTAGGCGTCGTGGGCGTAGCCCCCTGGGCAACACTGGATTTTTGCCAGCAGCTGTATGGCCTGGTTCAGGCAGATAAAGAGTGGCAATATCCGCGGCTTATTATTGATAATAATAGTAAAATACCCAGCCGTGGGCGTCATTTGCAACTGGGTGAACGTGATCCTTCTCCCTGGATTCACGCAACTATTACAGAACTCGCTGCTGCGGGTGCGACGGTTGCCGTTGTGCCTTGTAATACCGCTCACCTCCTTTGGTCGCGCTGGAGCAAGGACGCAGCTATTCCGGTTATTAATATTATTGATGCCACACTTGAGCATATTGCGCCTCAGGGCAAGCGGGTCGTTGTGCTCGGTTCGCAAATGTTGTACCAGAGCAGGCTGTATCAGAATGCGCTTACGCAACAGCACGCTGAGATCGTCAATGTCGCTGCATCCACCCAACAGCTTTTGACACGCTGCATTAACGAGATAAAAGCGACAAAAAGCGTGTCTGAACTATCAATGCGGCAGTTAGCGGACGCCGTAAGTAGCTGGAAGCAACAGGGCGCTACGCACATTATTCTGGCTTGCACAGAGTTGAGTTTGTTAAAACACAGCGCGATCTGGCAGGAAATGACGTTAATTGATTCGAGCGAAGCTCTCGCGCGTGCCGCTTTGCGCGCCATATCATTTCGCCGCCTGCGTGATTAAGGCGGACGAATTATTTCAACGACGAAGGGCCGCTTATCTCATTAATTTTCCCGCCCCCGGGCCTGTGAAAATCCTGCTTTGATTTTCCCCCGGGCGGGGTAAACACCAATTTGTATCACACTGTATCTCCCGCCACACAGCACACACGCCGTTGCATAACCCGCCAATCTGTACATATCCGCTATACATCGCCGTGGTCTTCTGTACGCATCAACTGAATACATGGAGATACCACGATGTTAACCCGACTGTTTATTTCAACGTTACTGATGGGCGCCTCTGCGACCTGCGCCTGGGCGGAGCGACTGAGCGCTGCTGACGTGCTCGGCCCGGCGGCCGTGGCGCCACTGGATCATCCCCAGCCGCCTGCGCGATTAATTGTCGATGCCCCGCTGGCCGGACCGCTGCGCAAGGGCGCGGTGTTTATCCAGTACCGGGCAGAAAACCTGCGCATTGAGCCAGTGTTTGGTCAGGAAGCGCTGAAAATCACGCCGCGCATCGGCCACATTCACGTCATCGTCGATGACAACCCGTGGCACTGGGCGGACACCAGCGGTGAGCCGGTGATTCTGGTCGGTCTGCCTGTCGGGCCGCACAAGGTCACCCTTATTCTTGCCGATCCCACGCATAAACCGATCGACAGCAAAACCATCACCTTTAACGTGCCCGTACAGATTGCACCGCACTGATGACCCGGAGATAAATTATGAAAACACTGTTACGTCAGACTCTGTTGGCAACGCTGGTTATCACGGCGGCAGGCACCGCGTTTGCCGCCACCCCGGCCTCACACGATTACGCTGCTGACTTCAGCCACGTGCAGCAGATCAACGCGGGCGTGCTGAACACAGGCTATGTGGACATCGGTCCGCGTGATGGTCAGGCGGTGATCCTGCTGCACGGCTGGCCGTACGATATCCAGAGCTATGCTCAGGTGGCACCGGCGCTGGCGGCAAAAGGGTATCGGGTGATCGTGCCGTATCTGCGCGGCTTCGGCAGCACGCGCTTCCTGTCGGATAAAACGCCGCGTAACGGCCAGCCTTCGGCAATCGCAGCGGACGTCGTGGCGCTGATGGATGCGCTCAATATCAAACAGGCCGTGCTGGGCGGCTTTGACTGGGGCGCACGCACGGCGGACATCGTCGCGGCGCTATGGCCGGAACGGGTAAAATCGCTGGTGTCAGTCAGCGGCTATCTGATCAGTAGCCAGCAGCTGGGTAAAAAACCGCTGCCGCCACAGGCCGAACAGCAGTGGTGGTATCAGTTCTATTTCGCCACTGAGCGCGGTCAGCAGGGGTATGCCGCCCATACACACGACTTTGCGAAGATGATCTGGCAGCAGGCATCGCCCGGCTGGAAATTCAGCGATGCCACCTTTAACCAGAGCGCCAAAGCGCTGGATAATCCGGATCAGGTGGCGATCACCATCAGCAACTACCGCTGGCGCCTGGGCCTGGAAAAAGGCGAGCAAAAATATGCCGCTTATGAGAAAACATTAGCCACGTTACCGGCAATTCGCGTCCCCACCATCACCATCGAAGGGGATAATAACGGGGCGCCGCACCCGGCACCGGAGACGTACCGAACCAGGTTCAGCGCCAGGTACCAGCATCGCACCTTCACGGGCAATATCGGACACAATCCGCCAGCGGAAGCCCCGCAGGCGTTTGTGCAAGCCGTTGAGGATGCGGCCGCACTGTAGCGGAGTAATTCACGACCCGGACCGGCCATCGCGTGCCGGTCTTTTTTGCATACGTGGCTGACAGGAGGCTGTTTTGGAGCACGTTGATCACATTCTGGTGGTGGATGATGACCGGGATATCCGCGAACTGATAACCGACTATCTGATTAAGTCCGGTTACCGCGCCACCGGTGCGGCCAATGGCCGCGAGATGCGCGCCGTGCTGAGCAGCAGCCTGGTGGATCTGGTGGTGCTGGATATCATGATGCCGGGTGACGATGGCCTGACGCTGTGCCGTCAGCTGCGCAGCGATTCCCGGCAGAACCTGCCGGTACTGATGCTTACTGCCCGCAGCGAAGAGACCGATCGCATTCTCGGGCTGGAGATGGGGGCGGATGATTACCTGATCAAACCCTTTGTGGCACGTGAGCTGCTGGCGCGCATCAAAGCGATCCTGCGCCGTACCCGTGCGCTGCCGCCGAATTTACATATTACCGGGGCCGGCCGCATCATTGCCTTTGGCGAGTGGCAGCTGGATACCTCCGCGCGCCATTTGCTGGACAGCGACGGCGTGATTGTGGCGCTGAGTGGCGCAGAGTACCGCCTGCTGCGCGTGTTTCTCGACCATCCGCAGCGCGTGCTGAATCGCGATCAGCTGCTCAACCTGACGCAGGGCCGCGACGCGGAGCTGTTTGAACGCTCGATCGATCTGCTGGTTAGCCGGCTGCGCCAGCGGTTACGCGAAGATGCCCGTGAACCGGCCTACATCAAAACGGTACGCAGCGAAGGTTACGTACTGGCGAGCACGGTGGTGATTAAAGAGGCGCATCAATGAGGCTATGGCCGCGATCGCTGCTGTCACGCCTGCTGATTATCGTGTTGGGCGGGCTGCTGCTGGCAAATACTCTCACGCTGGCAAGCCTGCTGATAGAACGCATGAGCAGCGCTAAAAGCGTGATGCTGGGCAACCTGGAGTACGATGTGGCGACCAGCGTGGCAATCCTCGATCGTCTGCCAGCGGACGAGCGTCCGGGCTGGCTGGCGAAGCTGGCGCGCGGCAACTATCGCTACAGTCTGTCGCCGGGCGAAGCGGGGCCGTATCCCTCCAGCTGGCGCACGCGCGACGCGGTACGCTCACTGCAGGAGGCGCTTGGCGGGCGCTATCAGATGAGCATTCATGCGATTCCGGGGCCGCGGGAGCATATTCAGGTGCATCTGACGCTGCATGACGGCGCGCCGCTCACGCTCGATCTCTGGCCGCGCATGCCGGCGATTGCGCGCTGGCTGCCGCTGGTACTAATGGGTCAGCTGCTGCTGTTGCTGTGCTGCGCATGGCTGGCGGTGCGGCAGGTAGTGCGACCGTTTGTGCGCTTTACCCAGGCGGTGGATGCGCTCAAACCGGCCGCCAGCCACGCACAGCTGATGGCAGAGCACGGCCCGGATGAAGTGCAGCAGGCGGCGCGTGCGTTTAACGCGATGCAGCTGCGGATTCAGGATCACCTCAAAGCGCGTGCGCAAATCCTCGCGGCCATCTCCCACGATCTGCAAACCCCGATCACGCGCATGAAACTGCGGGTGGAGATGGCGGAGCAGCCTGAGCTGCGCGACAAACTGCTGAGCGATCTCGATAACATGAGCCGTCTGGTGCGCGAGGGCATCGCCTATGCACGCTCATCGGAAGTGCTGGAGGAGAAGCGCCAGAGCGTCAGCCTCAACGCGCTGCTGGATAGCGTCGTCTGTGACTATCAGGATGTCGGTAAAGCGGTGAACTTTGTGCCGTGCACCGGTCATGACACCTTCGCCGTGCGGCCGCAGGCACTCCGGCGCATCATGACCAACCTGATCGACAATGCGCTCAAGTTTGGCGGCGAAGCGGAGGTTGAACTCTGTTCACCCCAGGGTGACAGCGTAGAGATTCGGGTGCGTGATAACGGGCCCGGCATCCCGGAGGAGGCGTTACAGGCGGTGCTGGAGCCCTTCTACCGCGTGGAGAGTTCACGCAATCGCCACACCGGCGGGACCGGGCTCGGCCTGGCGATCGCCACCCAGCTGGTGAGCCAGATGGCGGGCAGCCTGCAGTTGCGTAACCGGGCAGCTGGTGGGCTGGAAGCGTGCATCATCCTGCAGCAGCAGGATGTGTAACCTGATGTATCTGCCTGTCCGCTACATACATAACACGACAAAACGGCGTTTCCCCGACACAGCCTGAACACATGCGGTGGATGTAATAGACGTACTGCCGGACGCGCAGACGTTTATCCACCGTATGAGGTTCCCTATGACACTGCTTATCGCTTTTCTCGCCGGGATGCTGACGCTGCTCAGCCCCTGTACCTTACCGATTATTCCTTTTGTATTTGCCAGCGTCCGCGGCCGTCGCGGACAGCTGCTGGCGCTGCTGAGCGGCATGGTCCTGATGTTCACGCTGGTGGCACTGCTGGTATCACTTACCAGCCACTGGGTCAGTCAGGTCACCAGCATTGGTCGCGACCTGGCGCTGCTGTTCCTGGCGATAGTCGCACTGACGTTAATCTCCACGCGCATCGCCCAACGCGTTACCCGGCCGTTTGTCGCGCTGGGTAACCGCCTCAACGATGCCAGCCAGCGGCGTAGCGGGGTGCTCGCCGCGCTGCTGGCGGGCCTGGCAACCGGTCTGCTGTGGTCGCCCTGTGCCGGACCGGTGCTGGGCGCGATCCTCAGCCTGGCCGTCGTGGGCGATCATCCACTGTCGGTTGGCGTGTTGCTGCTGGCGTATGGCAGCGGTGCCGCGCTGATGCTGGCGCTGCTTTATTTCGCCGGACGCTCGCTGGTAGCGCGACTGCGTCCGGGGCTGGCGATGAGTGCGCGGCTGCGTCAGGCGGCGGGCGTGCTGATGCTTGCCTCGGTGGGCGTGATTGTTACCGGCTCACAGAGCCAGCTGCAGGCAGCGCCCGCTTTTGCCCTGAAGCTGGAGCAGCAGCTGAGCCAGTGGCTGACCACGCCGGCACCCAAAGTACGCCTGGAGCCGGTTAGCCTGCCGCAAACCAGCAGCGCCTTGCCGTCGCTGGAGGGGGGCACAGCGTGGCTGAACGGGGCACCGGTGACGCCTGCCACGTTAAAGGGCAAAGTGGTACTGGTCGATTTCTGGACCTGGGATTGCATTAATTGCCAGCATACGCTGCCATACGTGCGCGACTGGGCCAGTAAGTATCAACGTGACGGGCTGGTCGTTGTGGGTGTGCACACGCCGGAGTACCCGTGGGAGCGCGATGAAAAGGCGCTGAAGCGCGCGATTACGCGCTGGCAGCTGCCCTACACCGTAGTGGCGGATAACCATTACAGCATCTGGAACCGTTTTGGTAATCAGTACTGGCCCGCGCACTACATCTTTGATGCATACGGCCAGTTGCGCTACACCGCGTTTGGTGAAGGTAACTATGAAGAGCAGGAGAGGGTGATTCAGCAGTTGCTGAAAGAGGCGCGTGCATGACAGGTCAGGCGGCCCGCCCGGGCCGCCACTGCTTCTCATTTAGGTAGTGGTTCGCGGAGTATGACTTTAAAAACCGGGGGCTTCACAGGGACTATCAGGTAAACAGCGTGCGGCATTGCCGGGGGCCTCCCAGCCCGTAGGGGCATTCTTCAGTGTGACCGTCATGGCGCAGCCACCGTTGCCACCCCGATATGCAAAATGCAGTAATCCTACGCATAACTTGTCGTTTGGTTCCGCGTCCAGGCTGGGGTTTACTGTCAGCGTTAACCTTTTTTGGAGAAGCTGACAATGAAGAAGATCCTGCGGCAGTGGCTGGCGCGTCTGGCAGCCAGCAAAGCCGCCACCCCTGACGGGCGCGAATTCTACCCCGGTGAGCATATCGATCTGCTGATCCCGATCAGCCAGCTGTACGGCGTGGAGTTTCATCCTTCCGTGTATCGCTACTATGAACGATAACCGCCGCCACCAGCGCATGCGCTATTGCTACTGGAATGAACTGTGCACGCCAGACTAAAAACCCGCTCACGCCGAGCGGGTTTTTTTATGCTGTTTGCCCGCCTGATGAAAAAATTGCCGTAACGTCCCGCCGGTTTGTTCAATTGTATTGATTTCGTAATTTTAACGTAAAGAAAAGTATTCCCAAGCGGCAGCGTGCGTGTAAGAATATAAAGGTAAATGATAACCATTGGCGTTATCATTTAGGTGTTGTCTGGGAAAACCGTGTTGATTCAGTGCTATGCCTGAATGGCAGGTGCGGTTAAGACAATGAGTGCGTTAATAACGATAAGAAACTCACCTTTTAACATGGATAAAAATCGCCAGCTGCCGTTTGGTAGCTTCAATTCGCTGACCCTGTTCACCGGGCTCTGTATTGGTATTTCGCCGGCTGCGGCGCTGGGTGCCGATAATTCCGGCAAAAAATCTGATGATACGCTGGTGGTTGAAGCGCGCACGCCGTCGCTGTACGCGCCAAATGCCTCGGCCGATCCCAAATTTACCCGTCCGCTGGTGGATACCACCCGCACCATGACGGTGATTCCGGATCAGGTTATTAAAGATCAGGGCGTCACCAATCTGACCGACGCGCTGAAAAACGTGCCGGGCGTCGGGGCGTTTTATGCCGGGGAAAACGGCAGCTCAACCACCGGCGATGCGGTGTACATGCGCGGTGTCGATACCTCCAACAGCATTTACGTGGATGGCATTCGCGACATTGCCAGCGTCACGCGCGACACCTTCAACACGCAGCAGGTGGAGGTGATCAAAGGGCCTTCCGGCACTGATTATGGTCGCAGCGCACCATCCGGCTCGATCAATATGATCAGCAAACAACCGCGGCTGGATACCGGGCTTGACGCGTCAGTCAGCGCCGGCAGCGCGTGGATGCGCCGCGGCACGCTCGATTACAACCAGGCAATCAACGACAATGCGGCGTTTCGCCTTAACCTGATGGGTGAGAAAACCCATGATGCGGCGCGTGACAACATCCAGAACGAGCGATATGGCGTCGCGCCTTCGCTGGCGCTGGGCCTGGACACCGCAACGCGGCTATACGTCAACTATTTGCACGTCCACCAGAACAACATACCGGACGGCGGTATTCCGACCGTTGGCCTGCCCGGCTATTCGGCACCGTCTGCCGCGTATGCTGCGCTGAACAATTCCGGCAAGGTCGCCACCAGCAACTACTACGGCACCGATTCTGATTTCGACAAATCGACTACCGACAGTGCCACGCTGCGCTTTGAACACGATTTGAGCGATAACACCACGCTGCGCAACACCACGCGCTGGTCGCGGGTGAAGCAGGAGTATCTGCTGACGGCGGTGATGGGCGGAGCCAGTAACATTACTGCACCCAACCCGAACGATGTTGGCAGCTGGCGCTGGTCGCGCCTGGCAAACACCAAAGATATCAGCAACCGTATTCTCACCAACCAGACCAATATCACCTCGAAATTTGCCACCGGTTCCGTCGGGCATGATGTGAGTGCGGGCGTAGAGTTCACGCGTGAAAACCAGACCACCTATGGCGTCAACGCGCTGACGCCACCTGCGGTGAATATCTACCATCCCATCAGCAGCATTTCGATTGGCGGTCTGGACCGCAACGGTGCGAACGCTAACGGGCAGACTGACACGTTTGGCATCTATGCATTTGATACGCTGGCGATTACCCCTGACTTTGAGCTGAACGGCGGCATTCGTCTCGACAACTACCATACCGAGTACGACAGCGCGACGGCCTGTGGCGGCACCGGACGCGGCGCGCTGGCTTGTCCGGCGGGCGTGGCGCGTAATACGCCGGTGACCACGGTGGACACGGCGAAATCCGGCAATCTGGTGAACTGGAAAGCGGGGGCGCTCTATCGTCTGACCGAACAGGGCAACCTGTATGTGAACTACGCCATCTCCCAGCAGCCACCGGGTGGCAGCAGCTTCGCGCTGGCGGCGGGTGGCAGCGGCAACAGCGCCAACCGTACCGATTTTAAACCGCAGAAGGCCAAATCCAGTGAAGTGGGCACCAAGTGGCAGGTGCTGGACAAGCGGCTGCTGCTGAACGCCGCGCTGTTCCGCACCGACATCGAAAATGAGGTCGATGCCAACGATGACGGCACTTACTCGCAAACCGGCAAGAAGCGCGTGGAAGGCTATGAACTCTCAGCAACCGGCAACATAACGCCGGACTGGGAAATCATTGCCGGTTACACCATGCAGCACGCGTCGGTACGTGAAGGTGCCAGCGTGGCGCAGGATGGCTCATCCGCGCTGGCCTATACGCCGAAGCACGCCTTTACGCTGTGGACCAACTATCAGGCCACTGATGCGTTGTCGGTGGGCGCGGGCGCACGTTACGTTGGCAGCCTGCGTCGCGGCAGCGATGGGGCCGTGGGCACGCCGGATCACACCGAGGGCTACTGGGTGGCTGACGCGAAGCTTGGGTATAAGGTCAACAATAACCTCGACCTGCAGCTCAACGTGTATAACCTGTTTGATACCAACTATGTGGCATCGATCAACAAGAGTGGCTACCGCTATCATCCGGGCGAGCCGCGTACCTTCCTGTTGACGGCTAACGTGCATTTCTGATGGTCAACCGTGGGGCGTTCGCGCTCCACGCTTAATGGCGAGAACTCCGCGATGATGTATCACATTCCTGCCGTGCTTAACGCTGAACAGCTGGCGCACTTTACCGCACAGCTGCAGCAGGCTGACTGGGTTGACGGACGGGCGACGGTCGGCAGCCAGGGCGCGACCGTAAAAAATAACCAGCAGATTGACACCGGCACGCCACTTTACGATCGGCTGCAGGCTGCAGTGCTTCAGGCACTGAATAGCCATCCGCTATTCTTTGCCGCCGCGCTGCCGCGCACGCTTTCTGCGCCGCTGTTCAACCGTTATCAGCAGGGGGAAACCTACGGTTTTCACGTTGATGGTGCGGTACGCCACAATGGCGCGGCCGGCTGGATGCGTACCGATCTCTCCGCCACGCTGTTTCTGTGTGAACCCGACAGCTACGAGGGCGGGGAACTGGTGATCGAGGATACTTACGGTCAGCACCGCGTAAAACTGCCGGCGGGCGACCTGGTACTTTATCCCTCCAGCAGCCTGCACTGCGTCATGCCAGTCACGCGCGGCGCGCGGGTCGCCTCGTTTTTATGGATTCAGTCGATGGTGCGCGATGATAAGCAACGCGCGATGCTGTTTGAACTGGACCGCAACATTCAAAGCCTGAAAGCGCGCCACGGTGACAGCGAAGAGCTGCTGTCGCTGCTGAATATGTACCACAACCTGCTGCGCGGCTGGACGGAGGTTTAGCCGTCACGCAATAACAAAAAGCCCGCTCAGGTTTCCCTGAGCGGGCTTCTTTAAATCTGGCTCCTCTGACTGGACTCGAACCAGTGACATACGGATTAACAGTCCGCCGTTCTACCGACTGAACTACAGAGGAATCGTTGGAACGAGGCGAATATTAATGGCAGCCCCAGTGGGTGTCAACCGCTAAAAACACATTTGTATTCAACTGGCTAGCAAAGCGGCAAAGCGATCGTGATTTAAGCAGATTCCGGTGCCTGCTGCGCCAGACGCGCCAGCGGATCCTGATGGTAAAACTGCTGCAGGTGGCGATACATGGCCGGAAAACGGCTGGCGAGCAGGTCGGGGGCGCTGAAAAAGTACTCCGACAGCACAGCAAAACATTCCGCCGGATCGCTGGCGGCATAAGGATCGAGGGTCGCGGCCTGTTCACCCACCAGCTCCACTTCTGCTTCAATCTCGGCCATCGCCTGCAGTAAATCTTTCTCCCAGCTGGCCACATCGCGCAGCGCGATGGCCGGGATGCCGCTGGTGTAGCCGCTGCCGCGCGCGTCGAGCTTGTGCGCCACTTCGTGGATCACCAGGTTGTAACCAGAGAGATCGTATGAGTCCTGGATGTCCAGCGCGTTCAGCACCACCGGTCCCTGCGTCCAGCTCTGGCCGGCATGTACGGCCGGCGCGTGGTGCACCAGGCCGCTGTCGTCCTCCCAGCGATCGTCAACGCTGAACGGCTCCGGGTAGATCAGCACTTCGTGGAAGCCGTCGAGCCATTCCAGACCCAGCTTCAATACCGGCAGGCAAAACAGCAACGACAGGCGAGTCAGGCGCAGCTCGCTAAGTTCCAGCCCCTGCAGCGGAGTGATTTTTTTCTGCAGCAGGAAGCGTTGCGCCAGCGCTACCAGCGCCTGCTGTTCGTCGCTGTTCAGCAGAGAAAAGATCGGCTGCCCCAGCGCCTGTTGCCAGGGCAGGGCAGTCACGGCAGCATCTTTTTGTGCACGCCACGGCCATTTGATCATTGCGTCACTCACTCTGCAGGGCGGAAATCATATCCTGACGCGGCAAACGATAAATTGCCAGCGTGGAATCAAAGCCGCTTATTCAACCTGTTAGCGGCGGATTTGTCTGTGACAGGGATTGCAAACTGGCAAGGTGGGAAAGGGGGGGCGCAGTGCCGTCGGTGAGGAGGCAAGGGCTGGTGACTCACTGAATCGCGCAAAAGACCACGCCCTCTTCCGTGCGGAAGAGGGCAAACGGTTAGCCTTCACGCTCCACACGCTGGAATGCGATGACCCAAACCCAGGGATTAACTTCCCAGCTGGTGGCACCATACTGCTTCTGCCACGCCTTGCGGTAAGCTTCTTTCGGCGATTCGGAATTCATGTTCATCGTGAAGAAATTATTGAGGAAGTGCGAATCGGTCTGCACGCCTTCCGCCATGATGTCGTCTTCGCTGATGTCCTGAATTTTCTCCGCGCGTACCGCCGTGATTTCCAGATCGATGCGGCTGGCCCAGCGCGGCATATGGATGGCGGTCTGCCAGCCAAACTGCTCGGCGACCTGCTGATTTTCTTCCTGTTGTCCAAGTTCATGGCTGTCGGCGCGATACTGGCAAAATGCCGGATTGCGGAACGGCAGCGGATCGCGCTCGTATTCCGCCAGCTGCGCCTCAGGCACAATCGGACCCCGCCAGGTTTCACGCACCCACAGGCGATCGCCGACCTGGCCAAACGGGCACTGGGCGCCAATGTCCGCCATCGACATCAGCTTATAGCCATGCAGATGATTAGCGCTGACATCAAACGCGTGCACGCCTTCATGATGATCCTGTCCCGGGCCAAACGCCTGAGTTTTCATAATGCGCCGGGTCTGAGTTTGCTGGCCAACCAGCAGGGCGCGCACCCGCTGTTCGGAAAAAAGAATCGGCCGTTCTTTCATTATGTACCTCATGTTGTATCACGTACCCGGAGAACTTCGACGAAACATCCGTATCCTCGGATGAGAGCATTAGCATAATGGGTTTGAATCAATTTGCTTAATAATTTGTCGCCTTATTATCGGGCAATAACTGCCGCTTCCGGTATTAAAAATGGCTCATAAGCAAACAGTGTGCTGACGAAGGCTTCGGGTACAGGTGAGAGCCGTAAATTTCCCCTATACAGTACGTTATAACGGTCGCAATGGGAATCTTTTCAGATTATGTCGCTATGCAAAGGGGCGATTTAATGCTGGGGTTGCGACAGGCTAAACTGGACCTTTGGCGATGCTGAAAATTCACCCAGTGGGAAATGCATCACCGAAATTAAACAGAGTGGCTTAACTAAAACAGGTTAAGGAAATACTGAAAACCGTATCGCGGCTGGGCAAGCGGCATTAACAGCGCTATAACATGATCGGGATCGCATTTTTTTGCGCTGGACATCCGGGAAGGGTGTAAAGAAAGTGTCATCACCGGGCCGCTATGATGAGACGCAAGCCGTACCCGGTGCGAAATAATAGCAATAACAGGAGAAGCACGATGTCACTGACCCATTGGCAACACCGTTACGAAAGCTGGCTGCAGCTGAACTGGCTGCACGATGATAAAGCCCATGATATCGCGCACCTGCGCCGCGTCTGGATGAGCGCGGCCCGCATCATGCAAAACACCAATGCCGATCCGCTGGTGGTGCTGACCGCCTGCTATTTTCACGATGTGGTGAACCTGCCGAAAAACCATCCGGAACGCCATCTGGCTTCGACTTACGCGGCGGAAGAGACGCGCCGCATTCTGCAACAGGACTTTCCGGACTTCCCCTCAGCGCTGCTGGACAGCGTGGCGCATGCGGTGCAGGCCCACAGTTTCAGCGCCCGCATTACGCCAAAAACGTTAGAAGCGAAGATCGTTCAGGACGCCGATCGTCTCGAATCATTAGGCGCGATTGGCCTTGCGCGCGTTTTCTATACCGCTGGTGCGCTGGGACGGCCATTGTTCGACAGCGACGATCCGCTGGGTAAAGACCGTGAACTGGATGACGTAAAGTGGACGCTGGATCATTTCCAGAAGAAACTGCTGAGCCTGCCGCAGACCATGCAGACGGAAACCGGCCGTCTGCTGGCGGAATACAACGCCGATTTTCTCGTCCGCTATATGGCGAAGCTGTGCGCCGAACTGCAGGGCAATCTGACCGATATTGATGAGTCCGTGTTACGCGATTTCAGTCCCATACCGGCACAATATTAAATTTTTATGACAGTCTGTTAACTTTCATCTGCTTCCGCTACGTTGTTGTAAATCAAGAGGGAGTGTGAAGATGACCGAGACCGTTAACTTAACCATTAAAATTGACCCGGCGCTGAAAGAGCACATTAAACAGTTAGCCGCTGATAACCAAATCTCCATGAGTCAGGAGATCGTTAACCGCCTGCAGGCCAGTTTAGATACCGTTGAGCCACCGGCCGTCGACAGCCTGCATACCGAAGAGGCGGGCGATCAACTGAGCGCCGCCGAGCTGAAGCAGGTGCGTGCACTGCTGAAGAAAAGTAAGAAAAAGAAATAACACCAAAACCCGTCGCTGACGGGTTTTTTCTTTCTGCACCTTAGCTAACGCGGAACTGCTGCGCGCGCTGCGTCAGTCGCGCTGAAAGTTCACTCAGCTGCGCCGCTGCCTGCACCTGCTGGTCAGTCAGGGCTTCGTTTTGCTGGAGCTGAAGACTCATTTCCACCACTTCCCGGGCAATTTTGCTCACGCGATGGCTCTGCGCCGTACTGTTATCCTGCAGTTCATTCAGCTGGCTGACTACGCCCGATACCGCCTGGCCAATCCGCGCAAACAGTACTTCCAGCGCCTGCACCTTCGCAAAGCCATCCTGCACGTGCTGCTGCGTGTGCTGGATTAAACCGTCGATCTGCCGCGTGGATGCGCCGCTCTGCTGCGACAGCAATCCCATCTCTTTGGCGACGACCGAAAAACTGCGCCCGTAAGCGCCAGCATGCGCAGATTCTATCGCCGCATTAAGCGACAGCAGACGCGTCTGCATCGACAGGCTGTCCAGCATGCCGACGATGCCAGCGATATCGCCGGCGGCCGCGACGATCTGCTGCATCTGGTGTTCCATATTGTCGACTTCATGGGCGCAGTGACGCATCAGCGCATCCGCGGACTGCGCGTCGTGCGTCGCCTGTTGCAAGAAGTGTGCACCTTTTTCCACCTCTTCTGACACGCGATGCAGCCGCTGCGACAGATGATGGAAGCTGGCATTTTGCGCCTGATGCTGCTGCATCACCTGCTGATTATGCTGCTGCATCTCGTCAGCGCCGGCCGCCACACGGGTTGCTACCGTCGTAATGTCGCTGACGATCTGCTGCAAACCCTGACGCATGGTATCGATGGACAGGAGCAGCTGGCGCGTTTCCAGCGACTGACGACGCGTCGGTGCCGGGCTGGCGACCAGATCGCCCGTCGCGATTTGTGCCAGCTGGGCGTTGGCGTGACGCAGCGGCAGCAACACGCCGCGCATTAGCAGCGCGGCGGCCAGCAGCAGCAGCGCCATTAATAACGCGGCGATCGCCAGCGCCAGATTGCGGCTCTGCTTGAGCGTGCTGAGCGAATGCTGGTTGACGCTGCCGAGCTGCTGATTGGCCTGTTCGATTTCGCTAAACCAGGCATCGTTGAACTGCTGCTGGAAAGCCTGCATCGGCACCATAAAAAATGCGTTGATATCATTGGCTGCCAGCCCTTTCAGCTGCTCCTGCAGCCCGCCGGCCAGCAGCACGAATCCCTGTGCCAGCGGGCTATCGCTTTTCGCCTGATAGGCAGCAAACAGCTGCTGCGCCTGCTGCAATGAGGTAGTGGCTGCCGCCGCCAGGCTTTTCCAGCTGTCGACCGAACCGCTCTGCTGGTCCTGCATCAGATAAATACCGGCACGATGGCTGTTGTCGCTGGCGGTGAGTAGCTCAATGCGTGCTTTATCCAGCAGGGCCAGCCGTTCGCGTAACTGGCTGGCCTGCTGCAATGAGTGTTGCGTCTGATTTACGTGCTGGTTGAGCAACAACACCCCGGCAAACTGCAGCAGACAAAACAGCACAATAAACAGCATGAACTGGCTGCGCAGGCTGGAGAGCCAGACGGGCAGACGCAGGGTAAAACGAGGTCGCAGCCGCAGCGGCAGGGAAATTACAGACAGGAGAGACATCAAACAGCTCCGCAAAAAATAAAACGCAGTATTGGTTTGATGCGTGACAGTCCGGTGACAGTGCGCGCGATGTGCGGCAAAACAGCACATCGCGCGTTACTAAAGCAAATTGCGGGGCGGAAAACCGGGGCGTGAAGCGCGGCTGCGTTTTCAGCGGCGCTGACGCGCGTGCTGCTCAATCAGCGGCAGCAGCAGTTTCGCTACGGCGGCGAACACCGGCACCACCACCGAGTTACCAAACTGTTTGTAGGCTTGTGTGTCGGAGACCGGAATGCGGAAGCGCGCTTCGCCTGGCGCTTCAAAGCCCATCAGGCGGGCACATTCACGCGGCGTCAGGCGGCGCGGGCGGCGCGCCATGTTCGCGGCCTGCTGAAAATCCTGCTCGCCCAGCGCGTGATCCCAGCCGCGATCGATCAGGATTTCCGACCCGTCTTTATAGTAGCGCGCTGACAGCGTGCGCACGCAGCAGTGCGGATTGCGCGGATCGTTGAGGCCAAAGCCAAAACCGTTGCCTTTAGCTTTATGCTTCTTCGCATACTGGTAGAGATAGTGCCACAGCGTGGGCGACAGGGTATATTTTGCCGCCGGCTGCGGCTCCAGCAGGCTGTGCAGCGGCGGAACTTCAGGCGGATAGAGTGCCGCCAGCGCGCGCAGCGAAAAACCCTCGCTCAGGCCGGTATCGCGCCGGATCCCCACCAGCACGATGCGCTCGCGGTGCTGTGGCAGGAAGTGACGCGCATCGACCACTTTGGCATCCGGCGATGAGTCGTCAGCCGCGTCAGCGACGTCGTAACCCAGCTCATCCAGCGTGGCCATAATAATGGCAAAGGTGCGGCCTTTATCATGGCTCTTGAGGTTCTTCACATTCTCCAGCACGAAAAACGGCGGTTTTTTGGCGGCGAGGATGCGCGCCACATCAAAAAACAGCGTGCCCTGGGCTTCACATTCAAAACCGTGCGCGCGACCCAGCGCATTCTTCTTGCTGACGCCGGCCAGCGAAAAGGGCTGACAGGGAAAGCCGGCCAGCAGCACCTGATGGTCGGGAATCGTCTTATCGATATGCTGATAAATCGCCTGCTCATCCGGCAAACCGGCCGGCTGGGTAATCAGCCGGATATCACTGTTGAACTGATGCCGGGCGGGATCGCTGTAGTGATTGGCTTTGTAGGTGCGCACCGCTTCTTTATTCCACTCGCTGGTGAATACGCACTGGCCACCAATCTGCTCAAAGCCGCGGCGAATTCCCCCGATGCCGGCAAACAGATCGATAAACTGAAAGCGGTGATTGTCATAATGCGCCGGTCGCGACGGCAGCAGCGCCTGCAGACGGGCGACCTCCGCCGCTGACAGCGCGGGCGCGGCACTTTTTCCCGCGCGAATACGGTTAAGCTGCGTGATGCTCCAGTCGCGGCCGCCGGCCTCGCTCAGGATGACCACCAGATCGCGGGCCGCGTAGATATCCAGTACCTGCAGCAGTAACGCGGTGGCGTCAGCATCAGCGGAGTGCGGGGAGGGCGAAGCCGTCGCGGCGGGATCGAGTGCAAGCATGCGTTTTTCCTTAACAGTGAAGCGGCTATGCTACCACTCCTGGCGCGGCGTGGAAATTACGATGGCTGCGTAGCGTCTCGCAATCTGCTCCGCACAAACTTTCGCTTTCGCCTCAACGCGCTAAAGTTGAAGAAGCCCGGAAAAAAGGAGACGCCATGGCAGACGTCCACTCGCATGATATTCGCAGCAAAAATATGCGCGCCATTCGCAATCAGGATACGGCGATTGAGCAGCGTATTGCGCTGCTGCTGAAAGATCGCGGCTTTAGCTTTCGTGTACAGGATAAAGCGCTGCCGGGCCGGCCGGATTTTGTGCTGCCGCAGCACAAAGCCATTATCTTTGTGCACGGCTGTTTCTGGCATCGTCACCACTGTTATCTGTTCAAAATGCCGGCCACGCGTACCGAATTCTGGAGCGGCAAAATCAACAGTAACGTGGAGCGTGACCGGCGCTATGTGCAGCAGCTGCAGGAAAGCGGCTGGAAGGTGCTGATCGTCTGGGAATGCGCGCTGCGCGGCAAACTGCGGCTGGAAGATGAAGCGCTGGTGGAGCGGCTGGAAGAGTGGTTGCTGGCTGCCACGCACAGCAGCGAGATCGATCATCAGGGATTGCATCACTATCGGGCGGATTAAGGCAGGGTGATTGCTTTTACCTGCCATAACAGTTTAGATCAGCGTTTTCTCTGGGACGCGGAACACCACCATGAGCAGCATCAAACTGACGGTCAGACGCCTGTATCAACTGCGCGACGAGCGCATGGTCAATGCCCATGCCACGGCGCGCATTTACCTGGACGATACGCTGGTGGCCACCGAGGAGATAAGCGGCATGACAGAAAGTCCGGTGAGCAAGTATCTGCACGCCGACGATCTGCACGGGAAAACGTTACGCGTCGAATGGGACTGTGCGGGCATCGCCGATATGACGGTGACGGCGATTGAGCGGTGCCCCTGTTGTCAGGATCACGAACCGGAATAAGGAATGACATTTTGGCAGGAACCAGCTTACTGACTCTTCTGGATGATATTGCCACGCTGCTCGACGACATTTCCGTCATGGGCAAAGTGGCGGCAAAAAAGACCGCCGGCGTGCTGGGCGATGACCTGTCGCTCAATGCACAGCAGGTGACGGGCGTGAAGGCCAATCGTGAGCTCCCGGTGGTGTGGGGCGTGGCGAAAGGCTCGTTTATCAACAAACTGATCCTGGTGCCGCTGGCGCTGCTGATTTCCGCATTTGCGCCCTGGCTGATTACGCCGCTGCTGATGATTGGCGGCGCCTATCTGTGCTTTGAAGGGGTGGAAAAAGTGCTGCACAGCCTGCACCACGACAAAGCGGAGAAGAGCCCGGAAGCGCGGCAAAAGCGCCTGGATAATCTGGCGCAGCAGGACCCGCGCCAGTTCGAAAAAGATAAGGTGAAAGGCGCAGTGCGCACCGACTTCATTCTGTCGGCTGAAATCGTGGCGATTACCCTGGGCATTGTTTCGGATGCGCCGCTGCTCAATCAGGTGTTAATCCTCGCCGGTATTGCCATTCTGGTGACCATCGGCGTGTACGGTATTGTGGCGATGATCGTTAAGATTGACGATCTCGGCTACTGGCTGCGTGAGAAGTCCTCCACGCTGGCGCAGGCCACCGGCGGCGCGCTGCTGGCGCTGGCTCCGTGGCTGATGAAAATCCTGTCGGTGGTTGGCACCGTCGCGATGTTCCTGGTAGGCGGCGGCATTATCGTGCACGGTATCGCGCCGCTGCATCATGCTATTGAAGAGTACAGCAGCGGCTTCCCGGGCGTGGTTTCCATGTTGCTGAGCAACGGCGCGAATCTGGTGCTGGGCTTTATCGTTGGGTCGATTGTGCTGTTAGTGGTAAATCTGGTTGCGAAGCTGCGCGGTAAATCGGTATAAAGCGCAGGAAATTTCTAATCACGGGTCAGGAGAACGATGATGAACGACGATATGTTTGAATTTGATATCGATGCACAGCTGGAGCAGGCGGAAGCCAAAGCGGCAGAAAAAGCCAGTGAAGTGCCGGCAGATATCAGCGACGAAGCCGACTGCGAAGGCTGCAAAATCTGATTTCCCACCCGGGAAAATCATTCAAAGCCGATAATAACTTTTATCGGCTTTGTTTATTTACGGCATTTTTCACTGCTTATTCCGAATTTGTCACAGTAATAGCAATATCCTATAGGCAAAAAACGCGCACAGCTGCTATACCTTAATCCGTTCAATCAACGGTGAGAAGGGAGGGCGCGGTATGACCTTTGCAATCAGTGACGAAGTTCAGCACAAACAGGGCGGACCCACCATGGTGGTGACCGGCTATGCCAGCGGAATGGTAGAGTGTCGTTGGTATGATGGCTACAGTGTACGCCGCGAAGCGTTCCGCAGTGATGAGCTGACGCATCTGTCGGCCGCGCGCCAGCTGGCCAGCTGAGCCCCTCGGGACGGTCAGCGCGCCGTCCCGATGTCATTGTCACTTTTCACGTTTTTCCTGATCTCTGCCTGTACGCCGTTTTCCTGCCTGACTACACTTCTTCAATTCGTTGTTATCCGGAGCCTGGCTACTGATGCCAATCTCGCCACTGTCATCACGCCGCATAACGCCTGCGCTGCGCGTGCATCTCTGTTTTCTGGCGGTCTTTCTCTTTTCACTTTTTCTCACCGTCCATGAAGCGCTGGAATTAAAAAATAACTATCAGCAGCGGCAGCGCGCCCAGCTGTCGGAGATCCAGCGCAGCCTCGACAGCCGCTTTCAGGAGAGTCTGGACGAGCTTAATTACTATCAGCGGATGCTCAGCTACGCGCTGACGCACCCGCTGGACGCCGATTATGGTCAGCACGCCCTGCAGCGTTTTCAGCAGTTGCGCCATCAGCCGGTGTGGCAGTTGCAGATCGCTAACCTGCGCAGCATGCCGATTAACGGCGTCAGCGACGAATGGCTGCAGCGTGATGCGCTGCTGCAACGCGATGATACTTATCTGCTGCCCGAGCTGCGCGCTGCGCTGGAGTTCAGCTTTATCATGCAGTTCAGCGATGAGGCGCAGGACTTTCATTCACGCTTCTGGTACACCTCGCGCGCGGGCTATTACATCAGCTCACGTCCGCCGCGCGACGCGCAGGAGCTGGCACAAAGTTACGCCACCATGACGCAGCGACCCTATTTTCGCGACCAGCAGCCGGGCCGGGCGCCGCAGACGCGATGGCACTGGACCGAAGCCTATCAGGGGGAGTTCAACGAAGGGTTGATGCTGACGGTGAGCGCACCGGTGATCGCTCATCAGCACTGGTACGGCGTGTTGTCGATGGACTTCACCCAGCAGCGAATAAATGCATTGCTGCACCAGTCGCGTCACAGCGTGCTGCAGGGCAAGCTGGTGCTCGAAGATCGCGCACTCAACGAGATCACCCGGCTGCCGGCACCGCACGATGTGGCATTGACCCCCGCGCAGCGCGGCCAGCTGATGCAGGCGATTCACCTGCAGCCGGCCGGAACACTGTGGCTGGGCAGTCAGCTGGCCAGCTGGATTAAGTTAAAAAATGTCGATGCCTGGCTAATCAACGTGCAGAGCTTGCGCCAGGGGCTGGCGCAGGAGCTGGGGCGGGTAGCGCTGTTTCTGTTGGGCATGTGGCTGCTGTTCGTGCTGTTACTGGCGCTGGCGCATCAGGTGATTTTCCGCCTGGTGCGGCGACTGGAAGACCTCTCGGCGCGACTGGCCTGGCGCGCTAATTATGACGGCCTGACGCGCCTGCTTAATCGCAGCGCCTTTTTCGACCAGTTTATCGCGCTGGCGCGGCGCTGCGAACAGCAGCAACAGCCGCTGGCGGTGATCCAGCTCGATATTGATCATTTCAAAAAGGTCAATGATAGCTGGGGCCATCACGCGGGCGATCAGGCGCTAATGCGCGTGGCCGGCGTCATCAAACATACGCTGCGCCCTTACGACGTGGCCGGACGCATCGGCGGCGAAGAGTTTTGCATCGTGCTACCGCACACCACGCTGGCTGAGGCGCAGGGCGTGGCGGAGCGTATCCGCAGCCGGCTGGCGGCCAAAACCATTCTGGTCAACGCCAGCACCACCTTTAGCGTTACGTTGTCGGCAGGTGTCAGCTGCAGTACTGAGCAGGGCAGTTACCATGCAGAAAGTCTGCAGGCGGTAGCGGACCGCCGCCTGTATCTGGCGAAAAGCGGCGGTCGCAATCGGGTGTGCGCGGCTGGTTAGACTTTGCCCTCGTTATCCTCTTCTACCGCCTGGTAGATGCGCTGCAGGATATCGGGGAACGCCGACTGCACGCGGCTCCAGCTGGGGATAAACGGTTTCTCGTTTGGCCGCTCGATGAAAGACTGGCCGGCGTCGAGAATCGCCTGAGTGAACATCTCGACCGCCGCTTCTTCAATGTGCTGATCAAACTTCAGTCCGTTCATGGTGGCTTCGTGGTTGTAGATCTCCATCATGTCCAGCGCGTTGCGATAATAGGTGGCCTTAAGCACGCGGAACGAGTCGCTGGTGAGCGGCACGCCCATTGTCGCCAGCTTACGCAGTAGCGACTGCACGATATCGTTACTCATGCGTTTCAGCCCACCGGTGCCATCCTCCTCCGCCAGCGGCTGATGTTTGTGATCGTAGTTGTCGGCGATTTCCACCTGACAGGTCTGCCGCGTGGTGTAGTTCCGATAAATCTCTGACAACACGCCAATCTCCAGCCCCCAGTCGCCGGGAATTTTGATGCCATTCAGCACGTGGGTGCGCATGGCAAACTCGCCGGACAGCGGATAGCGGAAACTGGTGAGATAGTCGAGATACTCCGAATGGCCGTAGACTTTCTGCAGCGAGCGCAGCAGTGGGCCCACCAGCAGACGCCCGACGCGGCCATTAAGTTTGCCGTCCGCAGCGCGCGCATAGAAACCTTTGCAAAACTCATACTGAAACGCCGGGTTGGCCAGCGGGTAGAGCAGGCGTGCCAGCATGCCGCGCTCATAGGTCACGATGTCGCAGTCATGCAGCGCCACGCACTGCGAGCGGTCGGAGGCCAGCGTGTAGCCGGTGCAGAACCACACGTTGCGCCCCTTGCCTGGCTGGCTGGGCGACAGGCCCTCTTTATCCAGCTCGGCGTCCAGCGCTTTCAGCCGCGGGCCATCGTTCCACAAAATGCGGTGGCGCTGCGGCAGGCGAGAAAAAAACTCGCGCGCGAAAAGAAACTGATCGCGATCGGCACGATCGAGGCCAATCACAATCTCCTCCAGATAGGGCACTTTCGCCAGTTCGTTGACGATATTATCCAGCGCCGGGCCTTCCAGCTCGGAAAACAGCGAGGGCAGAATCAGCCCCATTTTGCGCTTGCGCGCAAAGCGCACCATCTCTTTTTCCAGCGACTCCACGTTGCGGTGGGTGAGATTGTGAAAGTTGGTAATTACGCCGTTCTGGTAAAAATCACTCATCGTCTCATCCTTCTGGTCAGCTGCCGTTATTCAGGTTGGGCAAGAAAGTAATCCAGACCTTCGCGCCAGCCCTCAGGGCCAACGTGAGCGGTGTGGTAAACGTTGTGATGATCGCTGCGTTGCAGCACCACCGGGGTTTTACTGAAACCTTTAATCACCACGGCATAATCGACGCGCTCCAGCATCGGCGCATCATTAGGGCCATCGCCCAGACCAATCGTGGTGCGCTTCGTGCCTTCCTGCTGCTGCAACTGCTGCAATAACTGTTCCAGCGCCACGCCTTTACCGCTGCCCGCCGGCATCACATGCCAGAAGCGTCCGCCCTGCGTCAGGGCCAGTTGATGCTGCGCCAGCGCCGCGCGGAAGGCGTCGAGCCGCGTTTCATCATCGCGCCATACGATGACTTCAGACGCATCGCGCAGTCGGCTCTGGCTGGCTTCCGTCAGCGTCAGGCCGGTGAAACGGGCCACTTCTGCGTCGCTAAAGTCATGAAAGCCGGTGAAGCGAAAATCCGCCTGCAGGGTGCTGAGTGTGGCGCAGAGCGCAAGATAATCGGCGCCGGGCTCTTCGGCAATCTGCGCTTCCCCGCTAAAGGCAACGCGGGCGCCGTTTTCCGCGATAAAGGGCGCACCGGCAATGCCCAGCCGCTTCTGCAGCGGAATAATTTCGGCCGCGGTTTTACTCGAACAAATCACCAGCGGAATTTGTTGCTGCTTAAGACGCGCCAGCCACTCGCTGGCGGCCTGCCAGTTATAGTCATGATGATCGAGCAGCGAACCATCGAGATCGGTCACGATCAGCAGGGAGGAATCTAACGGGATCATCAATACACTCCTTACGCCCAAAGGCATCCGTAAAGCGACGTGTAATCAGTATAATAGCGTAATCACGATCACACTTTTCCTTGCCGCCGGCGCGGCCACTATCCAGGATAATTCTTAAAACATAAGCCAGATACCGAAGCGGCTGCACGTTTTGTGCATGCAGAATGTCAGCCGTAGCGCGATGTTTTCGGTAACAGCAGTGCATGATTATGCAGATTTGTTCGAATTGCGTGCAGAATTGAGACTTGTCTTACTTCAGCTAAGGCGTACTCTGAAGCGGTGTTAAGATTTTCCTGGTGTAACGAATTTATTCTTTTTTCAACCCGGCCAGCGTGCCGGGTCTTTTTTTTGAAATCGATTTCAGCGGTTCACTTCAGTGATGGTGAAATCACGAATATCGAGTTCAAACGCCTCGGCCAGTTCGGTGTAGGAGTCAAACGCTTCGCCATTCACCTTCACGCGGTGCGCATCTTCAGCCTGCATAAACTCCTGCACTTCACCTGACGTTTTTTTCTGAATCGCTTCCAGCAGCGCGTCCACGTCGATGTTCACTTCGCGCTGCACGTTATCGCTGTACTCTTTTGCTGTAGCCATGACAGCCTCCCGGAGGCAAACGGATTCCTGACAAGTATAGACGGTGACAGCGGGCGAGGGACGTGGACGGGAAGCGGGCAAAAAAAAGCCCGCGCTGCGCGGGCAAAAATCCTTGTTACTTTTAGGTTGACTGCCCCTTTGGGGTTGGTGCAGTGCTGACAAGTGTACGAGGGTGCCGCGTCAAAAGTCTTTCCGGGAAACGTTAAGAAAGTGAAAAGCCCGGCTTTGACACTTCTTTACCCGCTCTATTCCCCATTCTGGCGTAAAACAGCTATGCTTACAGCTGGTTGATTATTATGGTTATCAGGGAGTTAGTATGGATTTAATTCGGATCATTATTGCCATTCTGTTGCCACCGCTGGGCGTGTTTTTACAGGTCGGCTTTGGCGGCGCCTTCTGGCTCAACATTCTGCTGACGCTGTGTGGTTACATCCCCGGCATCGTGCATGCGGTGTGGGTAATCGCCCGACGCTGATCGCGATCAGGCAGCGCTGACTATCTTCCGTTACACTATGCGCAGGACTGTTTCTGGAGAGAAATCAATGAAGGTCAATGACCGGGTAACGGTAAAAACCGACGGCGGCCCACGTCGCATCGGTACTGTGCTGGCTGTGGAAGGCTTTAATGAGGGCACCATGTATCTGGTGGCGCTGGAGGATTACCCGCTGGGGATCTGGTTCTTTAATGAGAGCGATCACGCCGAAGGCGTGTTTGTCGAGCCGTATGCGGGGGAAGGGTAGTCTGGTTTTGCGCACAGATTGCCCTCAGGTTGCCCTCACCCTAACCCTCTCCCGCACACGGGAGAGGGAACCGTTCAGTGCGGATGATTAAAATACATTGTTTGCAGGGCGTTAAGTGAAGACGATATTTAATCGCCGCACTGACGGCCCCCTCTCCCGCAAGCGGGAAAGGGTGGGGTGAGGGGAAAAATACCGCACCCCAGTTCACTCCTCTTAAAACGTCTCCCAGTTATCATTGCCCGCTGCAGCCAGCGTCGGACGTGGAGCGAGCGCAGGGGCTTTCAGCGCTGGCTGCGGCGCAGCAGCCACCAGTGAGGCCGGTGTATCATTCAGGCGGAACACTGCCACCGCCTGCGTCAGTTTACCAGCCTGATCTTCCAGCGAAGCCGCGGCTGAAGAGGCTTCCTCCACCAGCGAAGCGTTCTGCTGCGTTACGTTATCCATCTCGGTCACCGCCAGGCTGACCTGCTGAATGCCACGGCTCTGCTCATCAGACGCTGCCGCAATCTCGGCCATAATGTCGGTAACGCGGCGCACCGCTTCGACAATCTCGCCCATGGTGCTGCCGGCTTCACCGACCTGATGCGAGCCGTTACTGATCAAATCCACCGACTCGGCAATCAGCGACTCAATCTCTTTCGCTGCCTGCGCACTGCGCTGCGCCAGATTGCGCACTTCACTGGCGACCACGGCGAAGCCACGGCCCTGTTCCCCGGCGCGCGCGGCTTCTACCGCGGCGTTCAGCGCCAGAATATTGGTCTGGAAGGCGATACTGTTAATGACGTTGGTGATCTCGGCGATTTTCTTCGAGCTGCCGGAGATGTTATTCATGGTTTTCACCACGCCGCTCACCAGTTCACCACCGCTGCGCGCTTTGCCTGACGCATCGGCGGCCAGCTGACTGGCGTGATGGGCGTTTTCGGCGTTCTGCTTCACCGTGGCGGTGAGTTGCTCCATGCTGGCGGCAGTCTGCTCCAGCGCAGAAGCCTGCTGCTCGGTGCGTGATGACAGATCGGTGTTACCTGCGGAGATCTCGCTGGAGCCCTGATAAATCGCCACCGCGCCTTCACGGACGGTGCCAACGGTGCGCACCAGCGACGCCTGCATCAGCTGCAGGTTGTGCAGCAGGCTGCCAATTTCGTTGCGACCATAGGCCTGCTCGGGGGCGGTGAGATCGCCCTGCGCGATGCGCTCAATGCGACCCACCGACAGGCGCAGCGGATTGATCACCACACGGCGCAGGAACACGAAGGTGAGCAGCACCAGCAGCAGCGCGGCGGCAAAAGCCGCAGCCATCGCGATAAAACCGACGCGCGACTGATGCGCCGCTTCGGCGTTAATCGCTTCGGCGCGTTCGGTGCGGATCTTAATCGCCTTCAGCAGCACGGCATTATAGGCATCATCCAGCTTGCGCGTGACATCGGTCTCCTGCGCGACAATCCCCTCAAAGCTGCCCTGTTTCGCCGACTCGATCATCGGCTTCAGGCCTTTATCAATATAGGCGTTGAAGCTGGTGGTGAGCGGACCGTCGAGCGCCAGGTCAGCCGGCGTCTTCATTTTGCGATCCATATAAATTTTGAAGCCCTCGCGCGCCTGCTTAATGCGCGTTTCGGTGCGCGCCAGATCGGCACGATAGCCATCCATTTCACCGATGCGCGCCGCCGCGCCCGACTGCAGTACATTAAGGCGTGCGGTTCGCAGATGGTTTGAGCTGTTAGAAATGCCCATGCGCACCTGAATCTCATCGGTGGCGTCATTGAGGGAATTATTGCTCTGAATCAGAAAGTAGCTGGCGAGTCCAATGCACAGGGCAAAAAGTAGCAGAATGCCACCAAAGATCATGCTGAACAGAGGCATCAGGCGTAGGTTTTGCCAGATGCTGAGCTTATGTTGCTCATCTATCGATGCTGTTTTCATTTCCTTGCTCTCATAGTGGTAAGGGGTTCTGAAAACAAGCATCGGCAGCAGGGGATAAAGGCTTAGCGGGGAAGTGGGATCGCGCTCGCAAAACGCTCAAAAATAATCAAGGCCAGTCGCGGGGACTGGCCTTGATCACAAAGCGTATTATCGTAAGGTGAAATTATCGCACGTTGACATAAATGCCCGAGGTAACATTATCTGTCAGGCGCACCACATGATAAATAACCTGTTTATTGTGCGTTTTAATTTTGCGTTTAATATTGCCTTTATGTGACGAAACAGTCTTCGCTTTGATTTGCATCTTATCCGAAATCTGAATGGTGTCATGACCTGACATCCACATTTTCAGCATATTCGATTCAGTCTGGCTCAATGTCAGTGGATGAATATCCAGCCCGGCAGAAATGCGCGGTGACGCATTGAGTTTCTTTTGCAGGTAGGTGCCCAGCAGGGAGTCCAGTGTCGATGTTTTTATCGATTTTGACGTAATAATCAGGTTCTTACGAACGTAGAGGTATTCCTCAAAATGGATATTCGAGATCGCCATAAAAATAAAGAATAGCGTATCCGGATGCTGCATGATAATAGAACGAATGCGATCGCTGGAATCGGATTCATGAATAAAGCATTCTTCGTTAATAAATACTACGCCCGGTTTTAATTGCTCACACCGTTGTTGCAATTGTTCGATGTCAGACACGGAAGTAATATTTTTCTTTTTGACTCCTTTTGCCGACATATAGTCTGACAAACCCAGGCGTGTGTAGTTACATGAATCCATAATAATCGTTGGCATTATAGCGACCCTCACCAATTTGTTATCCGTTTAAATCAACGATGAATACGCGTTTGCGGTACGAGAGAGATTTCCAAAGACACTTTTTTATTCTGCTCGGCAGACTGGCGTAATGCATTCCTGCGCCATCTTGACTCGTCCCTGACCCGTTCTGCGAAGTTTATTGTGTTACTTCCACGTCACTCTTGTCCCCGCGATAGTGGGAATCGCCGGGAATTTGGTTTATGTGTTTCTTTCGCTCTGTTTTGAGAGCCCTGTCACTATCGCGCAAGTCACAGACAAATCTGATAGGACAATTCTTAAAAACATTTGAATCGCGAAAGTGTGACGTTTCAGCGAGTGTTGACAATGCCGGAAAAAAGGGATTTAGACAAGAAAAATCGCTGTAATATTTTTTTTGTTTAAAAACAGCCCTTTGAGCATTTTATCAACCGATTCACCGGCTTAACCGGCTTAGGAATCGTCTGACTAAAATACGCGAAGCGCCGTTTAATAAGAATAATTTTCACCATAAATGCGCATTTATCAGAATATCCTCAGTTGATTTCTGAAAAATATGGTTCGAAAAATGCACAGAATGTTTTTGATTACTTAACTATCGTATAAGAAGGTTAACAGTATCGTTAATCAACGGGCAGGGGAAAGTTCTGATACAAACTGCGCGAGTAAATCAAAGACTTCACCGAACAGATGTTCACAGAAAGGTGCAAGCAACGGCATCATCATACCCAGACTCAGGATCCCTACCGTTAAGGTGATTGGGAAGCCGATGGCGAAAACCGACAGCTGAGGTGAAACGCGGTTTAACAAACCTAGTGCCAGGTTTAGCGTGAGGAGCAGAATTATTAAGGGTAGCGCTAACATCATGCCATTAAGGAAAATTAAGCTGGCGGCTTTGGTCAGCGCCATGAAGGCGTTGGCGTTGAGTGGCTGATCGTTAATCGGCAGCGTGTGGAAGCTGTCCACCAGCATGGAGATCAGCCACAGATGGCCGTTGAAGGTCAGGAACAGCAGCATCGCCAGCATGTCGAGAATACGCGCCAGCACCGGCATGTTGATCCGGCTGTTAGGATCGAGAAAGGTGGCGAAAGAGAGGCCCATCTGCAGGCCAATCATTTCACCGGCCAGCCGCACGGCAGAAAAAGCCAGCTGCATGGTCAGACCAATCCCCACGCCAATCAGCAGCTGCTGCACCAGCATCCAGAAACCGGCCGGAGTAAACAGCGTCACTTCGACCGGCGGCAGCAGCGGCATCAGAATCCAGGTGGTGACTACCGCCAGTCCAATTTTGACCCGTTTTGGAATCGAACGTTCATTCAGCAGCGGCGCGCTGGCAAACAGCGCCAGCAAACGCACCATCGGCCAGAAGAATTGCGCCACCCAGTGCACCAGCTGGCTGCTGTCGAGGGTGACCAGGTTAGCCGATGATGTACGGCAGGTTGGTGAACAGGGTGCGCATGTAGTCCAGCAGCAGGTTCAGCATCCACGGCCCGGCCACGACAATCGCCACGAACACGGCGATGATTTTCGGGATGAACGACAGCGTCATTTCGTTAATCTGCGTGGCGGCCTGCAGAATACTGATAATCAGACCGGTAACCAGCGCGACAAGCAGCAGCGGAGCGGCAACGGCAATCGCGATTTTCATCGCCTCCGTGCCCATCATCATGACCGATTCGGGTGTCATTGCCGTTCCTTAACTGTAGAAACTCTGCGCCAGCGAGCCGACCAGCAGCTGCCAGCCATCGACCAGCACGAAGAGCATCAGCTTAAAGGGCAGGGCGATGGTCGCGGGCGGCACCATCATCATCCCCAGCGCCATCAGGACGCTGGCGACCACCAGGTCGATAATCAGGAACGGAATAAAGATGGTAAAGCCAATCTGGAACGCGGTTTTCAGCTCGCTGGTCACATAGGCGGGCAGCAGAATACGCATGGGCACCGCTTCCGGCCCCTGCAGCTCGCCGGTGTTGGCGAGGCGGGCAAACAGGGCCAGATCGGCTTCGCGCGTCTGGCGCAGCATAAATTCCCGCAGCGGCTGCGCGCCTTTATCCAGCGCCTCCTCCATGGAGATTTTGTCTTCGCTGAACGGCTGATAGGCGTCGGTGTAAATCTTGTCGATCACCGGCGACATAATGAAAAAGGTCAAAAACAGCGCCAGCCCCAGCAGAACCTGGTTTGGCGGCGCGGAAGGGGTGCCCAGCGCGTTTCGCAGCAGACCAAACACGATGATGATGCGGGTGAAGCTGGTCATCATCAGCAGGATGGCCGGAATAAAGGTCAGCGAGGTGATGAACACCAGCGTCTGCACCGGAAGCGACCAGCTTTGGCCGCCGTTGGCCAGCGGCTGGCTGATCAGCCCGGGCAGTTGCGCATGGGCAGCCGGTGCCAGCAGCATCAGCAGCGGCAGCAAGCGTCAGGGATAACAAACGGCGCATCAGGATCTCCCGGAACGCTTAAGCAAATTCTTCATCACGGACTGGAAATCCGGCAGGGCGCCGCGCTGACGGGCAGGGACGCTTCCGGTGGCAGCGGCGGCAGCGTGTGCAGATGGGTGATCTGCTGAGCGGTGACGCCCAGCACCAGACGCGCATCGTCGACATCGACGATCACCACGCGTTCACGTGGTCGGCCAACCTGCACGCTGGCGCTGACTTTCAGCGCCTGGCCGCTCACCGCTTTCGGCGCAAAGCCGAGGCGTTTCGCCAGCCAGCCGCAGGCCAGAATCAGCAGCACGATCACCGCCAGCACGCTACTGACTTGTCCAACAACCGAACTGGTGGATACCACCGGCTGGGCGTGAGCGGGCTGAACGGTTTGCGCGTTTTTTAACATGCTTAACGGCTCAGACGACGCATACGTTCAGACGGGGTAATGATGTCGGTGATGCGCACGCCGTATTTATCGGCCACCACCACCACTTCACCCTGTGCAATCAGATAGCCGTTGATCAGGATATCCAGCGGCTCGCCGGCCAGGCCGTCAAGGGCCACCACGGAACCCTGCGTCAGGCGCAGCAGCTCTTTAATGGTCATCCGGGTGCGTCCCAGTTCAACGGTCAGCTTAACCGGGATATCCATAATCAGGTCGATGTCCTGCAGCGTGCCGCTGACATCACCGCCGCCGAGCTGCTGGAATACGGCATCCGCTGCGCTTTTGGCCGTGGTCGCTTTTTGCTCGTTTAACGCGTCAGCCCACAGATCGTCCAGTGCTCCGCTGTTTTCATCGGACGGATTGTTCATGTCACTCATTTGGGCTGTTCCTCATTCAGCGAATTCAAAATCGGGTTGATCAAGTGCTCAACGCGTAACGCATACTGACCGTTAATCGTGCCGTACTGGCTTGTCAGCACGGGGACACCATCCACATGGGCAATAATGCGGTCGGGTTTTTCTATCGGCAAAACATCGCCGGGTTGTAATTTCAGGATCTGAGATAACCGCAGCGGGATATCGGCGAAGCTCGCCACCAGCTCAAGCTGCGAGTGCTGGACCTGGCGGACCAGGTTTTCACGCCAGTTCTGGTCTTCGTTGCGGGAGTTCTCCAGCGGCGGGTTAACCAGCAGCTCGCGCAGCGGTTCGATCATGCTGAACGGCAGGCAGATGTTGAACTCGCCGGTCAGGTTGCCGATCTCCACGTGGAACGGGGTGTTGACGACGATATCGTTCGGGGAGGTGGTGATGTTGGTAAACTTCACCTGCATTTCAGAACGGACGTACTCCACTTCCAGCGGGTTAATCGCTTTCCACGCGTCGCTGTAAGACTTCCAGCGCCAGCTTCAGCATGCGGTTAATCACGCGCTGTTCGGTGTGGGTGAACTCACGACCTTCCACTTTGGTCGGGAAGCGCCCGTCGCCGCCGAACAGGTTATCCACGGCGATGAACACCAGGCTCGGCGAGAACACCACCAGGCCGGTGCCGCGCAGCGGCTTCAGATGAATCAGGTTAAGGTTGGTTGGCACCGGCAGGTTGCGGGCAAACTCATGATACGGCTGAATGCGGATCGCACCGACGGTGATATCCGGGCTACGACGCAGCAGGTTAAACAGCCCCATACGGAACTGACGGGCAAAACGTTCGTTGATGATCTCCAGCGCCTGCAGACGCTCACGCACCACGCGACGCTGGGTATTCGGATCATAGGGACGAATATCGCTATCGCCGCCGATACCCGTTTGCGGATCATCACTTTTATCGCTGTCGCCGTTGAGCAGCGCATCGATTTCTGCCTGAGAAAGAATACTATCGCCCATGTCGTTACCGCAGAATGAAGGCTGTATACAGAACGTCAGTGACTTCCTGCTTAGGTTGGCCGTTTACCAGCGGGGTCGCCAGCGTTTGTTTAATGGCGTCGACCAGCTTTTGCTTACCCACATCGGTGGCCAGCGCCGAAGCGTCCTGACGAGAGAACAGCAGCAGCAGACGGCTGCGCACCTCAGGCAGGTAATCATTCAGCCGACGACGGGTAGCTTCATCCTGCAGACGCAGCGTAATGCCGACGTACAGCACGCGATCGGGATCGTTATCGGGATTGACCAGGTTAACCGTAAACGTATCCATTGCAAAAAATACCGGGGCGGGCGGCGGCTCCACTTTGGCAGCCTCCGGCTTGTCACCCTCGTGTTTATTCATCATTCGCCAGACTGCATAGCCTGCCACGCTGCAAGCGGCCAGCGTTACAATCAGTAACACCGGAATTAGTAATGAACGTTTGCGGCCTTTAGCTTTCGCGTTATCAGACATGTTTGCAGTTACTTCCTGTGAATTATGGGCAAGCCTCTCGGCTTACCTGGACAGATTATCCCGCGTCTTAAGTCAAACAATGGGAAGAAAAGACGCGGGTTTTACGCTTACCTTCAGCGTTTAGTCGCTGTCAGGCAAAGATATCGACAGCGCCGTTGCCGGTCGCGCGCGCCTGGAGGGCTGCCGGGACGGCAATAGGCGTTATCTCGTTGTCACTGTCCTGGGAGAGGGTAAAGCTGCCGTACTGGCCGTCGCGACGTCCTTCCTGCTGGCCCTGATAACTCTGGCCCTGTGCGAAGGCGTCGCTGTTGACGTTACTCTGTCCCAGGTTAATGCCGCTCTCCGCCAGCGCCGTACGCAGCTGTGGGAGCGCCGCTTCCAGCGCGGCCCTCACATGGCTGTGGCTGGAAACCATTGTTAACTGTGCCTGATCTTTATCCAGCGTCAGGCTGATCTGTATCGCGCCGAGGTCTTCCGGATGCAGACGTAATTCGGCGTTCTGCTGGCCGTTACGGCTGAACATCACAATCTGCTGGCTCAGCGCCTGCTGCCACTCGTTGCTGCCCAGCTGCGCATTCAGCATCGGCGTGGAAGGCGCGCTGCTGGTGCTGGCCGTGGTGCTGACCAGCGGACTGGTACTGCTCAGCGGGCTGCTGATGGCCGGCGCGCTGCTGTCATGGCTGCTGAGCATCTCGCGCCGCTCTTCCGGTTTGCTCAGCGTGCTCAGCACCTGCTGAAAACTCTCATCCAGCGTCATACCGCTGTTGCTGGCCGGCGTGCCGCTGGCGGCCGCGCTCTGCACCGGGCTATGGCTGACACCGGTCAGGCTGGTCAGCGCATCGCTGCCTTTAGATGGCTGGCTATCCGGCTTCGCCTGTTCCTCTTTCAGCGCACTTTGCAGCGAACTGTTTAGTAACGCAGCGTTTAAGCTGGTGCGCGCCTCACCCCGGGTTTCCAGCGCGGTGCTGTTATCCGCTGGCGGGCTGCTGCGGTTTTCGACCAGCGCTGGCAACATGGCAAACAGCGCCTGCACATTCTGTAAGTCGCTGGCAGTTAACGAACTTGCTGCGCGCTTGTCATTATCATCGGCTGATTTCAGTCCGGCTTTAGTGTTTTCCGGCTGTAAAAGTGCGTTTAACGCCTCTGGTTTGTCCAGTGCCTGCAGCAGGGCACTTAATGACGCTTTTGTGACGTTTTTCGCGTCAATTTCTGCCGCCAGATCAGCGGATTGTGCGCCATTCCCCTGCTGCTTAACCAGCGTCAGCAGGCGGTTGCCCAGCTCGGTAATAAATCCCTGCGGCAGGGTGTCAGCAGCGGACAGATTGTCCACTGCCGCTGAAGGTTGCGCTTTGCCGGTTTTGGCAAGCTGTGTCAGCAATGTTGGCAGCGTGTTCATTCGCCTTTCCTCAATGCGGCCCGTTGGGCAAATTCATCCATCCGTTTCTGATCGAGACGGCTTTCCTGTCGTAGTGCGTTCTCTTCCGCGCGGGTAATCAGCGTCTGATAGGCATTCAGCTTCTTATGCTTTTCACGCCAGTTGCTCAGCGCCTGTTCCAGCCGCTGGTTCCACT
This sequence comes from Enterobacterales bacterium, assembly GCA_039593615.1. GTDB lineage: Bacteria > Pseudomonadota > Gammaproteobacteria > Enterobacterales > Enterobacteriaceae > Enterobacter. The sequence continues at coordinate 369,111 of JBCNOY010000002.1, forward strand.
GATTAAGCTGCTGGCGATGCTGGTCGATGGCCTTTTCCAGCGTCTGAATAAACTGCTGATAATTTTTCCAGCGCGTGCTGTCGATGCCGCCGCACATATCCTGATTCAGCTTGTTGCGGTACTCATCCTGATAGTCGAGCAGCATGCTGAGCTGCTGCTCGGCCTGCTGCTGACCGCGACGCATGTCGCCGAGGTGGATCACCGCCTGTTCCACCGCATCCTGCGCCAGATCTCGCAGCGTAATCAATCGCATTGGCTGTCTTCATCGCGTTACCTCAAGTCGGGCGGCGTTAGCCGAACATCGCCTGCAGCTGTTGACAGGCTTCATCATAGCCGCTGCGTTCAAAAATGCCCTGTTGCAGAAAAGCCTCCATCTGCGGCATACAGCGTAATCGCTTTGTCGAGCATCGGGTCGCTGCCTGCGGCATACGCGCCCACGCTGACCAGATCGCGGTTGCGCTGGAAGCTGGAGAGCAGTTGTTTGAAGTTACGCACGCGGGCGTAGTGCTTCTCGGTTATCAGCGCCGTCATTGCGCGGCTGATAGAGGCTTCAATATCAATCGCCGGATAGTGTCCGGCTTCGGCCAGACGACGCGACAGCACAATATGGCCGTCAAGGATCGCGCGCGCGGAGTCGGCAATCGGGTCCTGCTGGTCATCGCCTTCGGTCAGCACCGTATAGAACGCGGTGATGGAGCCGCCGCCGCTGATGCCGTTCCCCGCGCGTTCCACCAGCGCAGGCAGTTTGGCGAAGACCGAAGGCGGATAGCCTTTGGTCGCCGGCGGCTCGCCGATGGCCAGCGCGATCTCACGCTGCGCCATCGCGTAGCGGGTCAGGGAATCCATGATCAGCAGCACGTGCTGGCCGCGGTCGCGGAAATCTTCGGCGATGCGGGTGGCATACGCCGCCCCCTGCATACGCAGCAGCGGCGACACGTCCGCCGGCGCGGCGATCACCACCGAGCGGGCGCGGCCTTCCGCGCCCAGAATGTTTTCGATAAAGTCTTTAACTTCGCGGCCACGTTCGCCGATCAGGCCCACCACGATCACGTCGGCCTGGGTATAGCGCGCCATCATGCCGAGCAGCACGGATTTGCCCACGCCGGACCCGGCGAACAGGCCCATACGCTGGCCGCGTCCCACGGTCAGCAGGGCGTTAATCGGGCGCACGCCGGTATCCAGCACATGCTCAATAGGGGTACGCTGCAGGGGGTTGAACGGTTGAGTGATTAGCGCGCCGGTTTCGGTGGTGTCCGGGGAAGGCAGTCCGTCGAGCGGTTTCCCGCTGCCGTCCAGCACGCGGCCCAGCAGAGCAGGGCCAAGCGGCAGCTGTTTCCCGCTTTGCAGCCCATCGCCAGAAATGTTTTTGGCATACACGCGCGCGCCGGGCAGAATGCCTTCCACCTCTTCAAGCGGCATCAGGAACAGGCGCTGGCCGTTGAACCCGACCACTTCGCTTTCCACTTCACGCGTTTCCAGACCGTCCTGACGCTCGATCACGCAGGTCGCGCCCAGCGGCAGTTGCAGGCCGGTGGCCTCCAGTACCAGACCGGTGGCGCGCGTCAGTCGCCCATAACGACGAACAGAGGGCAGTTGCGCCATCTTCGTCTCAAAATTGTCGAGCGTGGTGAGCCAGCGGGTGAGGCGTGCGGTCATCAGACGACTCCCGGTGCCGCCAGGCGGCACAGTTCCTGCCAGCGGGTGGCGACGCTGGCATCCAGATCGCCTTCATCGGCTGAGACTTTGCAGCCGCCGTGATGTAACGACGGATCGCCGCGCAGACGCCAGCCGTGCAGGTTTAGCGTCGCGCCCAGGCTCTCTTCCACGCGCTGCAGGTCGTCCGGATGGACGCGCAGCTGCGGCTTACCGCTGAACAGCGGCTCCTGCTGCAGCAGGCCCTGAATTTGTTTGATCAGCGCCGTGTTATCCACGACGGGCGTCTGGCCGATCACCTGACGCGCGGCTTCCAGCGCCATCTGCATCAGTCGCGAGGCAATCACGCTGTCCAGCGCGTCCAGCGTGTGCTGAAACTCGCTGACCAGCTGCTGCATGCGGGCATGGATCGGCGCCTGCTGCTGGCGCGCCTGATCGATACCGTGCTCTAACCCTTTCGCCAGACCTTCCTGATATCCCTGCTCGTGGCCTTTCTGCCGGCCTTCGTTCAGACCGGCATTGTAACCCTGCTCGTGCGCCTGCATTTGCAGCTGAGCCAGCATTTGAGCTTGCTGCTCTTCTTCGCTCAGCTCGGGCTGCTCGACGTCCGGGTCAAGCTCCTCGGTTGCGATGACGGCTGGCGTGAACTCAGAGAGGGGAGGGGCCAGATCGTCAGGCGTCCAGCGCTTCCACGGCAGCTCATTAGACATAGGTGTCGTCTCCGCTGCCAATCACCATCTCGCCGGTTTCCGCCAGACGACGAACAATAAGCAGAATGGCTTTCTGTTCGTTTTCCACCTGAGACAGACGCACCGGGCCGCGGTTGGCAAGGTCGTCGCGCAGGATATCGGCGGCACGCTGAGACATGTTGCGCAGGAACTTCTCGCGCAGCGGCTGCTCGGCGCCTTTGAGGGCGATAAGCAGCGACTCGGAATCCACTTCCTGGAGCAGGCGCTGGATGCTGCGGTCGTCCACTTCCACCAGGTTTTCGAACAGGAACATCTCGTCGATGATTTTCTGTGCCAGCTCGCCGTCGAATTCGCGAACCGCGCGTAATGACCGCCTCTTCCTGCTGCGTTTTCATCAGGTTGATGATTTCCGCCGCCGTTCTCACGCCGCCCATTTTGCTGCGCTTGAGGTTCTGGCCGTCGAGCAGGTTGTTCAGCACTTCGGTCAGCTCCGCCAGCGCGGCAGGCTGGACGCCGCCGAAGGTGGCGATACGCAGCATCACATCGTGGCGCAGGCGCTCTTCGAACAGCGCCAGAATATCGGCCGCCTGACCACGTTTGAGGTGCACAAGGATGGTGGCGATAATCTGCGGGTGCTCGTCGCGAATAAGGTCGGCGGCGCTCTGCGGTTCCATAAAGTTGAGCGTTTCGATACCGCTGGCGGTATCGCGCGTTTCCAGAATATCTTCCAGCAGGCTGGCGGCACGCTCTTCGCCCAGCGCCTTGACCAGCACGGAACGCAGGTAGTCGTTGGCGTTGACGTTCAGCGCGGCAAACTGTTCGGCTTCCTGTTCAAACTCTGCCAGCACTTCAGTCAGCTGCTTGTTGGAGATCTGACGCACGTTGGCCATGGCCGCACTGAGAATTTGCACTTCTCGCTGGGAGAGGTGTTTAAACACCTCTGCCGCGCGATCTTCGCCAATGGTCATCAGCAGGATGACGCTTTTATCGGTGCCCGTAAGCGTATTACTCATGTTCGTTACCCATCCACTGGCGGATGACCAGCGCCACGACGCGCGGATCGTTATCTGACATTTCGCGAATGCGCTGGCTCATGACCTCAGCGCCCATGCGCTGGTTAGCACGACGCTGCTGCATCTGTTCATCTTTACTGAGGCGAACTTCAACCGCTTCTTCCGTTTCCTGACGCGCATTCATCTGCTCGCGAGCCGCTTTTTCAGCTTCAGCACGGCGCTGGAGCTGTGGACGAACGCCCTTACGCCACAGCAGCCACGCGACAATCAGCACCAGCAGCCAGCGTCCTGCGGACATCAGCTGATCGATAAACGCCTGCTGTTGCCAGAACGGCAGTTCACCGCCGGTCTCTTCAACCGAGTTGAACGGTGAGTTCACCACGTTGAGGGTATCGCCGCGCTTCTCGGAGTAACCCATCGCTTCACGGGTCAGGTTTTCAATCTGCTTCATCTGCTCGGCGGTCAGCGGCAACGGTTTGCCATCCGCCAGCGTTTTGTAGTTCACCACCACCGCAACGGAGAGACGCTGAATATCGCCCACGTTCAGTTTAGTGTGGCGAATCGTTCGATCCACTTCGTAGTTCGTGGTTTCGTTACGGCTGGTGTTTCGTGGGCCGCTGTTATTCGCGGTGCTGGTAGAGGTGGCGGCGTTCTGCGCGTTGTTATTATTTTGCTGACCGTTGCTTGCTGATTGTTCTGCGGCGGCGGGGTGGAGATCGGCGCCGCGTTAGCCGGGGCAGGCTGGTTAGACAGCGCGCCCGGCACGCCGCCCGGGTATGCACCGCCAATCTGCTCGCTGGAGTTGATCTGGCGTGAACGCATCACCGCCTGAGCCGCATCGCCGTTCGGGCTGTACTGCTCTTCGGTTTGTTCTTTATTCGCGAAGTCGATCTGCGCGGTGACCTGCGCGTGCACGTTGCTGTTACCCACAACCGGGCCGAGGATCGCTTCGATACGACGCTGGAGACGGCTTTCGACATCGGCGGCATATTTCAGCTGCGCGTCATTCAGATCGCGACCGGCGGTGTTGGATTGCGTCAGCAGGTGACCGCTCTGGTCAACCAGCGTCACGTTACCCGGCGGCAGACCGGCGACGGCGCTGGAGACGAGATGCGTCACCGCGCTGATTTGCCCTTCGTCCAGCGCGCGGCCAGGTTCAAGGTTCACGGTCACGGAAGCCGAAGGTGATTTCTGTTCGCGGACAAATAAGGAAGGTTTAGGCATCGCCAGGTGCACGCGGGCGCTCTTCACCGGGCCTAATGTTTCAATGGTGCGGGCCAGTTCACCTTCCAGCGCACGCTGGTAGTTCACCTGCTCGCTGAACTGGCTGATACCGAATTTTTCCTGATCCAGCAGCTCAAAGCCCACCGCGCCGCCTTTCGGCAGCCCCTGCTGGGCCAGGCGCAGACGCAGTTCGTGCACCTTATCTGCCGGGACCTCCAGCGCACCGCCATTATCGGCAAAGCGATAAGGGATGTTCATCTGGGTCAGCTGGGTGACGATGGCGCCGCCATCCTGATCGGAAAGGTTACTGTAGAGCGTCCGGTAATCAGGGCTTTTCGCCCACAGGACCATCGCTACAAGGATCGCAATTGCGGCAGCGCCTGCCACGATCAACGGGATTTTAGGATTCGCGCGAAGGCGGGCGAGAAGGTCATTAAAGCCTTTCTTTGCTGTATCCTGTGTGGCGGCTGCACTCGCATTCATGACCAATTCCTGCCTGACATAATTGACCGGGTGTATGTAGGTGACAAAACTGACTCCCTGATACGCATCCCCGCCCGTTGATGCCGTGTAGCTGGCCGACGGGGTAGGGGAAAAAATGAAATTCCAATCTAATGCCTGGCATTATTTGATGAATCGTGTCACTTCGATGGCTGGATAAGCCGGGTTTTTTGCAGTCATTTAGCGCCTTTGTCCTATTGACAGTGTGTTAACTTTTCCTCCGTGAAAAAAAGAACCCTTCATCTATGAGGTACAGGCAATGTCAATTCAGGCAATAGATGGCGTACTGCAGCAGCTGCAGCTGACGTCACTGCAGGCCAGTGGCAAACCGACCGAGTCCGCCAGTCAGCTCGATTTTGGTGCCACCATGAAAGCCGCGCTGGATAAAATCAGCGCCACCCAGACCGCTGCGCGCAGTCAGGCGCAGGATTTTGAGCTGGGTAAACCGGGCATCCAGTTGAATGATGTGATGGTCGATCTGCAGAAATCGTCGATTTCGATGCAGATGGGGATTCAGGTGCGTAACAAGCTGGTGAATGCCTACAGCGAGATCATGAGCATGCAGGTTTGACGAGGTAAGGTGTTGCTAAGAAAAGTAAATCTTATACCGCCTTTCTTGTGTAGCACGCATGTAGCACAAGATCGCTCAACTTATCGTTCATGAGAGAAATTTGGTCAGCGTTATTCTCTGACATCCATGCTCCGTAAACCCGATAAAGCATTTGCGCATCGGAGTGTCCCATCTGTGCTGCAACATAGTTGGGGTTAGCTCCTGCAGTTAGTGCCCAGCAAGCATAAGTATGCCTCGACTGGTAGGCCTTTCTGTGTCGGAGGCCTGCTTTTTTTAAGGCAGCCGTCCATGTTTGGCCTATGGATTCTGTGGAGTAATAGCTACCGGACTTTCCGTTAAATGAGTTAATTGATGGGCGGAAGACAAAGGATTTTTCATCCCGATAAGTCTCGCCGTACTCCCTTGTATGGCATTCAATTGGTACTGGCGGATGCATTCGTGTAAGTGACATCTGATTTTTCAGCGCGAGAACCGCAGCATCTGTGAGGCAGATTGTCCGATTTCCAGCCTCAGTTTTTGGTGGCGTAAAGATGCCCTGAGGTGTCAGGTTTCTACAAATGGTGATAGTTCTGGCGGTCAGGTCAATATCTTCCCAGGCTAACGCGCACATTTCCCCATGCCTCATCCCGGTCAGGATGGCTAGCGTCCACATGTTTGCAGTTTGCTCAGTTGAGCATGCCCTGATAAGGCGTGGAAACTCTTCACGTGTGATTGGGTCAGGCCTCTTAACGGATTTTTTTAGCGGTTTAATGCCAGTCATCGGGTTTGACTTTATATACCCGTTTCCTTGTGCAAATTCAAAAATAGCCTTCAGGTCAGCCATGTTTGAGTTTACTGTCGCAGCTGTCCTGCCTTTCTTCTCAATGCGCATACCTCTTCCAGTGAAGTATGATCCAGTAAGCATCTCCATCCGCAGGTTTAGCAGATCTTGCTGCCTGATCGTCCTGATGTCCACCCCGTTACCGATGACATCAATTGTCACTCGCACGCGTCTTTCAGTAATTGTGTAAGAGCTTAACGCCCAGTCCGGAGCCTTAAGCTTTAACCACGTGTCTGCAACTGACCTAAGCGTGATCGTATCCTGTAATCCAGGCTCATTTCTGAAACGCGCACTTTCAGGAAACTGCTCCTTGTAATTGAAGGTGCCTGTCTTGATCCGATAGACGATGTTGCTGCGTAGCTCCCCGGCCATCTTCCTGTTTTTTGCTGTGTCGGGTACACCTAGTGCTTCCCAGCACCTTTTCCCCTCATACATAAACCAGATCCGCAGATGGTTTTTGTTTGGTGCAACCCCAGTTGGATAAGTAGCCATAATTAGCTCCTGTTGAAATGGATCTGCATTTAAGCAGATTTTTTTCTCGCAATCGCTGCCGGTTGTTGTTCAATCCATTTTTCGACCAACTTCCAGTCGTAGAAGCACTGACTGTTATCAAAAGGGATACCGTCAGCTGAAACGTGTTTATACTCACGCCCCTCCATCCAGCACTCCTCTCTTGCTGTCTTAATGGTGTTTTTCTTTAGTCCAGTGATAGACATCAGAATTGATTCCGACACCCATTTGCAGGGCATAAGTTGGATGACGTTTTCCATCTCTACTCCTTTGGCGGCCATCGCCACGCAATAATCAGGGCAATAAAAAAGGCGATCCACAGTGTGATATCGCCTGGTGACAGGGTGGGGAGAGTGTTCATTTTTTGAGGCCGGTTGTGCTAATGAAGTCTTCAATCTCTTTTCTCTCCGCCCACTTATTGAAATCACTCTCAATGGCAGCAAGTCTGAGCATTGTTCTTAGCGATGGACGCTTGCGCATTGCCTTAGGCGCCTCCACACCATCAACTCGATATACATGTCCATATGAGTAATATCTGTTGGCAATCCAGACCTCATATTCCCTCCCATCAATGCGGAATTTTGCAGTGTGCCGACCGATTTCAGGATTAGGGTCTAAGTCCATTAATCGATTAAGTTCACTGTCCCATCCAGCGCTAAACCTTTCCTGATAGAAGAATGTGATCACCATTAGCGGGTGAGCTAAATACATCCATGGAGACATAACAACTCCTCACGCAGAGCGCGATAAAGGTTAATGGGGTGGGGGATTACTTCAGGGTGACGCGGGTGATTTTGCCGTCGGCGATGTCATCGTACAGGCGATCTAGCTGCTCATTAGTGACAGAGCCATTGGCACGCAGAGAATGAGATATCTGTTTGATAACCTCTTCGCGTTTTCGCTCTGCTTCGGTGCGAATTGGGCGGAAGTTGTTTGAATGCTCTTCGTTTACTGTGAGAGTTTTTCTGTAGTCATAATTCCAAGCGAAAGCAAAGCCGTCATAGCGACCAACAATCACCACTGGAAACCACGAAACTCCATCAAATGCCTCGCACTCACAACCAACCGGCGGCAACCCTTCGCCGTTCCATTCTTGCTGCTGTGGTGCTGCAAGGGCGGCTTCGTATTGCCCACGTGAAACCACTGCCGTATCCATGTCGTCGGCCAACTTAATGTAAATCCTTCGCTTAACCACTACTGATTGGACCCCTTCTGGTATTGTCCACACAAGATTGTTGCCACGCCTGTGGATGCCAGGACGTGAGTAAAACACAACTTCGCAATCGTTATCTTGAGCGCAAACTTCAGCGCCAATAGGCCATCCTCCGTTACTTCCTAGATGACTTACCAATAAATCAATCAGCTTCATGCCGCCCTCCGGTTACGTTTCGCCCACACCTCACGGGCATGGTCCTCACAACACTCACGACAGCAGTAGCTGCTACCTTCCAGCGATGGCTGGCCACAATCCGCATTCCGACATACTGGTGATCGCGGCTCAGGCTTCTCCCGATTCGCCAGTGCGATTTGCGTGTTGAGTAATTCCAGTTCTGCTGCATCATCAATAGGGTCTGCACACATAGTGATTCTCCAGATTAAAGGCAATAAAAAACCCCGCCGTGGCGAGGTTCTATATAGATATTTAGTTAACTATCGTGGCTTAACGTAAACGCCGTAAAGGTACGGCGCTCTATCGCTAAATCCGGTTGGGTCTACGTCAACCACGACGTATTCACCCGCCACATCATCAACAGTTAGTAGGATGACATCGCCAGGTTTCGGCTCTTCATTAAGCTCCATAGGATAGCTATGTTCTGTTTCGGCTACTGCAACAATGGCTCTGACAGTCATTTCTCCTCCTTCTGATAAACCGGGTCAGTTCCGCGAGGGAACTGCAGCGCAACGTTCCGGTAGTGCTGCAGGCGCTCTTTGAAGTATTCCCGAAGCTCTGCCGGCTGCTGCATTTCCACTTCATGCCGGATAACCGGCATATTCATGCGCTCTTTGAACGCTACTCCAGACGCGGCTAAATCCACGTTGACCTTATCGCGTTCTTCTCTGCTGCGTGCTGCTAAGTTGTGTGATATGGCGATTCCTCCTGAGAGGAATATACGCCTATTCAGGTTTTGGTGAAGCCTTGATCATCTCACGATAGAAGCCGGGGCCGGTGGTTAGCTTGTTCTTAGCAATATAGCGCTTACTGGCCAGCCTTTGCTCGGCAGACGGCTCAACCGGCACCAACTTCCATTTGCCATCAGGCGTGTATCCATTCTCGTCGAGTTCAATTTTCATAACTTCCTCCGGCCTGCAGTATATCTCGGCTATCGGTAAACAGGTGAGCACTCAAGCAGCGCCATTGGCCGGCGCTGCAGTATTCGCTCTTTGATGGATTCGCAGGCTTCCTTTGTCTCCCATATTCGCTCTGAGACTGGAAAGCCAGATGAGAGGATGAGTACGAAGCCGATTAGCATTGTCAGGCCTCTGGCTTGCTGTATAGCGGCTCTGGCTTGCCTCTGTATCCGTAGCTGAGAGCTTCTTCTTCAGTGGCGAATATTTGTCCGGCGATTTCCCAGTAATCCGGCACACTGAACGCCTTACGCAGCGCCAGCAGCTCCTTCGCCATTTGCGCCTGCTCCCTCATGGTTTCCTGTGCAGCCAGTATCTCCAGCCGCTCGTTGCTGATTTCATTGCTCATTGCTGGCCTCCGGTGCAGCGGCAAGCATGGCTCTATATGTTGGGTTGATCGCGTCATGCTCGTTCATTGCTCTCCATCCAGCCTTATTCATCTCCTCTGTCGGTTCAAGGGGAACCAACTGCCACCCATCCGGCACCCGAAGCACCGGCGCTGGCGGGGCGGTGTATTTAACAGCCTCCTCCAGCAGTAACTGCTCCTGCTCTTCCTGGTGCTCCCACATCCCACGACGATCTCCGTCAAAGTCCGCAGCATCTTCACGAACCTTCCTCACCTTGGCGGCTAGTTCTGCAAGCTTTGATGTATCGGCCGTCAGCGCTGCGAGGGCTATCTCTTGGAGTTCGAGCTCTTTACGCACCTTTCGCGCAACCTCTGAGTTAGGGTCAATACCTTCGAGAGTTGGCAAAATTCCATTTGCCTGCAGAATGTTATTTTTGCAGTGCTTAACCAGCTCCTGCCGCCGCTCCTCAGTCATAGCCGGGAAATTATTCATGGCTGCCATCCTTACCAGCGCGGAGCGGGTCGCTATAGCAATCGGATAAGAACATCCTGCCAAGTTTTGTGACGCGGTGATGTTTAGGTGTGATGAGCTTTAGCTCAATCATGATGGTGGTGATTGTCCATCCGCAATGCCAACCACAAACCTTTTGCAATACGCTATAGCCAAGAAACTGGCGATAATCAGTGCGGCCAAAGTTGGTGCCTTCGAACGCCTTCATGATTACTTCATCCGTCATTTCTGGCGCATGCAAAAATTTATCTGCCATCACACACCATCCTTACCAGCATTGCCGGCGCGGAGCTGGGCAGCGAATCTGGTTAGAACCTCAAAATTGTATCCCTGACCGTAAAGTCGTTTGGCGACATCTTCGACCGCATCCGCCCGCACCGCGTTCAGGTAAGCGTCAGTTGTTTTGGTGCTGTTGGCTACGTCAAAAAACTCCTGAATTGTCTGCCCATCGCAAACCATATCAGGCGCCATTTCGTCGTTATATTTCCCATATACATAAGCTGCCTCTTCGGCTAATTCCTTTCCTTTAGCCATCACCTGATTCAACCTGCTCACCAGCTCCTTCACACCCGCCTGCACCGTATCAGCTTCAATCCCTGCTGATTTAAGCGCTTCCTGTGCGTTGGTGAGGGAGTTAGTAGTGGCGGTGAGTTGCTCCTGGAGCGCCTCACGCTCTTCGTAAACTTTCATTGCTGCTTCAGCGTCTTCCCTGAACGTAAAATCCACCAATCCCTGACTAAATCCCATTGAATCGCGACGGTAAATAGTCCAGAACTCCGCTTCGCTATCATCGCAGGTGACAATGTCATCATCCTGACCTTTGCATCCTGACACGTAGTAATTGCTCATCTATGAATCCCCTTATTCAATGCCGACCGGGTAAATGCCGGCGCGCTCGTTGCATACGCGAACCACTTCAGCGCATTGTTCAACACTGAACATGCCGATGTGGCAATCTTTGAATGGCACGTTAAGTCTCTTGCTTAGCCACTCGTAAGCACCTTTACGGCTTTTGTCGCCTGACTTCCATATCGGGTCAAACACGGCATGTGCAGCGCTTTTTGCTTTGCGTAACTCTGCGTTAGCCAGCCTCCCAAGCGGCACTGCTTTAGAGCGTTTATGGCATCCAACCCACGCTGCACATGGAGCGCATTTCCAGAACTGAAGCCCATATAAATCAGGTCGGTGTGGATACACTTCCTTTCCGCTTACAAGCACGGCATCCTTGCCGCAGTAGTCGCATATAACTGCCATGTTTACTCCTGTCGCACAGCGCCAAATCGGCCGCGACGTTCTGTTGTGTAATCGCGCCATTCCTCATATTCCGGAGGTCTGGTAGTGAATGGTCTTGGCATTACTGGGCGCTTAGCCGTGTCCAGATGCTCACGCCGCTCAATCTCCGCGATGTAAAGCGCCTCCTTGCGCTCTTTGGTCAGCAGGCGAGGGTGATCCTTCCCCTCTTTTTGTGCTGCTAAGGCCGCCAAAACGCCACTCAGCACTTCCTGCTTCCTTCTGGCTATCTCCGCATCGGCTGCGTTCAGGCGTGCGAAAGGCGCCGGATTTACCGGTGATGTCATAGTGGTGGCCTTATTGGTGGGGGTAAATCAGAATGGTGGTTCGTCGCTGTAATCGAACTGGTGATCGTTATTCGGCTGTCGAGTAGATTGCCCACCCTGGCGCTGCTGCGGAGATGATTGCTGCGATCGGTTTCCCGCGCCACCTTCCTGCTTTCCACCTAACATCTGCATTACGCCGCCAACGTTCACCACCACCTCGGTGGTGTATTTGTCCTGGCCGCTCTGGTCCTGCCATTTACGGGTGCGCAGCTGGCCTTCAATGTAGACCTGCGAACCTTTACGCAGATATTCGCCGGCGACTTCGGCCAGCTTGCCGAACAGCACGACGCGGTGCCACTCGGTGATCTCTTTGTTTTCACCGGTTTGCTTGTCGCGCCAGCTCTCTGACGTGGCCAGCGTAATATTGGCTACCGCGCCACCATTCGGCATGTAGCGCACTTCCGGATCCTGCCCCAAATTTCCGACCAGGATTACTTTGTTAACTCCACGACTAGCCATTATGCAGGCTCTCCTTCAATTTCTGATTTACGGTCCAGATAAACAGCCAGCGCTTTTTCATGCAGCGGATTGCCAACGAGGCTGCGATCGGCTGATTTCCATGCCAACTCCAGTTCATGCAGTGACGACTTGAGCGCGTACTCAGTGAAGGCATGCAGAAGTTGCTCTGGCGTGCGCTCATCCTTTCTTTGCGCATTTGCTGGCTTGTTATTAACCGGAGCCTTAGCGTTAGCCTGCTGATTCCTATGCTCGTCTGTATCCGCATCCTTCGAATCATCAATGCCGAACAATCCATTCAGGCAGTATTTGCGAGCGTATGAGCTTGTAGCGCCGGTTACCTGTGCGGCGTCCATACCCTTCTTCGATTCTTCTTCTCGCGCCATAGCGGTTGCTGTGTGGCTTGATTCGCCATCAGTTATAGTCGCGGTAGCTTTGACGTAGTAACGATCGCCAATTGGCACAATTTCGTCACTGATTGAAAGGAATAGCCCTGAAAGCAAGGGCTTTACGCCTTCCAGAATATCTTCACAGCTGCGATACCTGTACTTGCCAAACGAGTTGTACTGATTTTTTGGGGCGTTCAGCGTTCGCTGTATTTCAGCGAGTCGTGCGTAGAACTCCTTGCTCATAAAACACCTCTCAGAACGGGCATGGCCCGATGAAATATTTCTGTTTCAGCTTTTCGCATTTAGCCATGTTCAGCTCTATCTTCATGCGAATGCGATCGCCTGATTTGCGGTACATCAGCGCGCTGGCAACGTATGACAACCGGGCGAATTTGCTTATCTGCATCTCAACTTCTGGCGTCATGGCTTTCATTTGCGCTCTCCCAGGCCGATAGCCTTCAGCATCAGGTTGATGAATGTGTAATCCTTCGTTTTCTCCAGCACCTTCTGCCGGTCAGCTTCATCCTGATTGCGCTGGTATTGCTTAACCTGCTGCTGGCTCATTGAGGATTCCCCGGCTGTGATACGACCTGAACGAGACGCTCCCACAGCTGCTGTAAGCGGCTCTTTGGCTGCCAGTGCATAACGTCAGCGCCGGTTAATTTGAAAGCGAACTGGTTTGATACAGATGTGTTTAATGAGGAGCTACCCAGATGGGCAGCCCCAGCAGTTGCGAATTGCATGGGTAACTCCTGAAATTGGTTAATTGGCCGGTGTTGAAAAAAAGAGCCCAGCATTGCGCCGGGCTTAAGGGATGTAACGTTCTCTTTGTTGCTCAAGGGCTCGACTCTTAAGCGTTGGTGCGGAATGCACCGTTGAGCTGACTAAGCAATCAGCTCTGCGGTGTCACTCAGTGGGTGGTTCAGGCAGGGGCATCCAATGAGTTACTGAGTAAGGATGTCCTTTCCCTCTAACGCTGCACCATGCCCCAATGAATTGTTCGTACCCTGAATATCTGGCGTTCTCGATATTGAACTTTTCGCATACAGGAATTCTTATAAGAACCTCTTGGCCCACCTCTGGATAGCGCTCACTGCACTTAATCCATCCCATCATTACTCTCCTGTCAGTTGTTACTACCCATTGCGCCCCAGACATCAATGGAAGACTTCTGCTGGTCAATTTGCATCGACCTGACAGAAATCATCGCATCTGCGATTTCGTAGGCATAAAGCGGGATATCTCCAGAAGGCACGCCCCTTGCGACCATTCCCTGCATAGCCTTTGCGGCGAAGTAATCGCGCAATGTCATGCCATCTGCGCCATCCACCGTTTCACTCCCTAACGGCAATGGGAAAGCCGAACCACCGTTACCACTCATAAATCCTCCAGTCATCTGTTACTGTCCGCATCGTTGCGACCGTTTTGAATTAATCTAAAATAATCCCTCCACATCACTTTCCCGTTCAGGTGCGCCATGAAGAAAAGCGAACTCCCAACAAAGGTCTGCACCGTTTGTGGACGGCCGTTCACATGGCGAAAGAAGTGGGAAAAGTGCTGGGATGAAGTGAAGAAGTGTTCTGAGCGCTGCCGGCGTAAGTGAGTGCTGTCGGCTGTTACTGGCCCAGCGCCTTTTTGATTGCAGCGCGCGCCATATCAAATTCATCGGTAGCACGGTCGGCCACTGCAACCACTGCCTGAAGCGCCTCTAAAAGCTCAGGTGCCGCGGCTATCAGCTCAAGGTCGTTCTCATTGCCATGAACCAGGTCAGCCCCCATTACGATATATCCTGCATCAGACAGAATTTCACCTTCCATGCCTACAGCCCATTTACCAGGCGTACCCTTAAATCCTTCCATACTCACCTCTCTTAATCTCTGCTGCGTCCACGCTGGGTGAACAGCCAATAAAAAAGGCCGACTAAGCAGCCTCAGTAGTCGTAATCATATGGATAATCCTGATACTGACTCATATCGTCATCAGGATGCTCTTCGAACTCGTCATCACCCATGCCCGCCTCCCGGCGTTGATCGACTATTCCATTTGCTCAGTGCAGACTCTGGCGTATCCAGCATGTAAATCTTTGCTGTGCAGCCCACGCACTGAATGCCATAGCTGCTATCTGATGCAGCGCTTCCTGCTGGCGTCATTACCCAGCGTTTCAGCTGAGCCCTGGCGCCGCAGAATGGACATGGCGAAATGCCATGCTCAGTGATTAAAGTCGCCGACACGGTCACCTCGCCGTTACGATGTCTTTTGATTTGCGATAGCCAGCTGCGTCACAGCGGCACGTAGCCATGCTTAAACGCGAATTCATAGGCTTCATCTTTGGTTTCGAAATACTCATATTCCGCAAAGCCATCCTTATAGAACTTGCAGCACCAGTGCGGCGGTATGCCATCTTCAGGCCCGTAGTTCTGATGGAATACATCCTCAACAACTATTTGATCCGACATAACTGCCTCACTTAACGATATGCGTTGCGTCCTTGCGGACTTTACGGTGACCTGCCTGAAATAAGGCTACCTGTGGTAAGCACATCGCTGTGCTCTCATGCTTCTCACGCAGACCAGGCGCTGATGTTGCGCGGGCTACGTTTAAGCTGCATCCCATCAGCGTGGTTACGATTCCGTTCTCAAACTGGCGCGCTGCTGCTTTCTTTGCGCGATGCTCAGCTGCGCGCTTTGCGTTGTAACGCTGCTTAGAATTCATGGTGTTTCTCCAGGTGAGTGCTTTGGTGGTGACGTGCCAGATGCTGATCTTCTGGTTGTCTCGATGGACTGCAATTCGCGCCACCACCAGAGCACTCGCTCCGGCCTACCTGCATCAGGTAGGAATCTCATTGTTAAAGAGCCCGCCACTCAGTTCCTTGTGGCTTACAGCGTCCTGCTGATGGGTTAAACAATAGCATTGCGTATTATCCATAGCAATACGTATTGACATAAAATTAATAGCAATACGCATAAGGTGATGATGCTTAAAAGAAAAAAAATAGGAATTTGTTGTTGCCGGCAATGCTTTCATGGGGGATTTCAAAAAATACGAAACGTAAGCTTGATTTATAGGAGGATGTGTTTCACTATAAAAACCACTGTTTGAATAAACAGTAGTTGTGCGGGGGGGATGTAGTTAAATTGTTGAATTAACTAATAAACGGGAGGGTGTATGGCAACGGCTTTGCTTAGAAATAGGCAAGGAGGGTATGTGGAATACACCCCCCCAATCGAAGAAGAAGATTATTTTTTGCGCTTAAGATCGCGCAGAAGGAAAACAGCCACACCGACAATGCTTGAGTCCACACCGACCTCTACCAAAGGAACTCGGTCATCGTCTACGGACAAATAGCCGTACTGACCGCCATCAACGTAGCGGTAAACTGAATAAGACTCGTTAACAAGCGCATAGACGAGATCGCCATTACCGGCGCGCTCACTTGTATCAACGACTACGATCGTCCCTGCTGGAGCCTCTCTACACCCGCTATTTCTTTCAAGAATGTAAGCGCGACAGGTATCACTCTCCACCGACTGAGGGACAAATACAAAATCTTCTGTGGTTTTGTTTGAAGAATCGAAGATAGGAACAGAAAAAACACCGCCCAGCACCATCTCTCCTTTAGGAGGTTGCGGATAGGTCATCTTCTCTTCAGGCTCCATGGAACCACTTCCGCTAGCCAACCATTCTGCGCTAACGGTCAGCGCCTTTGCGATATCCACGAGGCGCGTCGATCCCTTTGCCTGACCATTTACAAGCCGCCAAATAGTTGGTTGAGCTATCCCTGAAGCTTTAGCTAAAGCCCCTTGAGATACACCCCTCTGATTCATGGCGTAAGCCAATCGTTCTGCAAGAGTTTTTTTCATACCCGGCAATTTATAGCTAGGCGTATTAACCGTCAAATGTGAAAAGCTATTGCCTTCACTCATACTCATTGCTATTATTCTCTTTGTGATAATACGTAAAGGAATTGCACATGACTAACAAAGCTATTCAGCGAGCTGTGAACATCGCAGGGAGCCAGCAAAAACTTGCTGATCTGTGCGGAGTGAAGCAGCCAACAGTATGGCGATGGCTTCACGGAGGCGGGATCGACGCAAAATATGTGCTTGCGATCACCAAAGCAACAGATGGCCGCGTAAAGCCCTATGAAATACGCCCAGATCTCGCAGACCTGTTAGCCGCTTCTTAAGTAACACCGCTCTTTGTCAATTTAGCCGCTCACCTGTTGCAGGAGGGCAAAACCTAAGTGACTTGCTCACCGCGATGTCACGCAAATATTTAACTAACAATGGAATTTTACGAAATGGAACATGCAACTCAAAGCAAGAACGCCCGTCGCATTGAATCGGCGTTACTGAACAAGCTGGCGTCTATCAGCCAGAAAACCTTCGCTGAAAAGCTGGGTATCGCCGAGTACCAGGTAAGCCGCATGAAGAAAAATTTCTTCCGGCAGATGAGCATGGCAATCGACATTCTGGAGTACGGGATTGTTGATGATGACGCAGCTCAGCTGGCTAAAGCAGTGGCGAAAGAGGTGGCCCTAATTTTGGGCAAAGAAAAGCCCCAAAGCAGCGGTAACTGTTTTGAGGCCTGATGCGAAATGACTGGATCAAATCACAGGGGTAATTATGACAAAGAAGCACGTCGTATACCAGGAAGAAATGCACAAAAACCTTGCCAGAGTCGAATTCTGCAAAGCGTTCAACCCGAAGGTGGCTGAGAAGCTGAAGCACATTCTGGAAGAGCACAGAGCGAAGGAGAGAGGCAGATGAGCAACGTCTTAGCATTCAGACAGAAACATGTAGAGACACCGGAGGCAACCGGTAAGGGGTTTGCCTTGATTCATCGTCAATTCATGGATAGCAGGCTCTACAAGGACTCTCAGGCTGTTCACCTGTGGTTTCACTTCATCATGCGAGCGAGCCATAAAGCCAGCCTGGTAGAAACACATCTCGGTAAAATCAGCATTGGCCGCGGGCAGTTCATTACCGGCCGGCCGACACTGGTTGATGAAACCGGCATTCCCGATCGCCGCATCAGAACGCTGATGGAAAAATTCGAGCGGATGGGGATGATTTCAAGCGAGCCTTTCGGTCGTTCATTCAGTCGGATTACAGTGCTGAAATACGACGAATATCAGCCAGAAAATCGGCCGATAAAAAGCCAAGAAACGGCCAACGAAAACCCGCAGCCAGCAAGGCTTGCAGAGGATTTAGAGCCAACGAAAAGCCAACGAAAGGCCAAAGATAATAAATTAAATACTAAATCATTATCTAACGATAATGATATGTCATCTGACGATGACAAATCGTCGGTCAGCAAATCCAAGCCGATCCCCTATCAGGCCGTACTCGATGCCTACAACGAAGCAGCTGGTGACAGACTGCCTAACGCTGAAAAGCTCAATGCCAAACGGCGCACCGACATCAAGCGCCTGCTGGGTGAGCTGAAAGAGCCAACCGTTGAGGCAGCCAGTAATTACTTTCACGCGTTCATGTCTGCCGCCGGCACGTTTTACTTCGGCGACAACAACCGCGGCTGGCGGGCGTCACTCGACTACCTGCTGAGAAGCGACACGCTGACCAAAACACGGGAGGGAAGCCTGTGACCGATACCCTGATGCTGCCACCGCATAACCTTGACGCTGAACAGGCGGTGCTGGGTGGCATGATGATTGACGGCGGCGAAGAGCGCAGCCAGAAGGTTCTGGCGATGCTTAAGCCGGAAAGCTTCTACCACAAAACGCACGGCGCTCTGTTTGACGTTATGCGTGAACTCCTGAAGCGCAGTCAGCCAATAGACCTTCTCACCGTGTCAGACGAGATGGAACGCCGCGGCGCGCTGGAGCAGTCAGGTGGATTTGCCTACCTGGCAGAGATGAGCAAGAACACCCCATCGGCTGCAAACATCGTTCACTACGCCGCGGTAATCCGTGATTGCGCCATGGAGCGTTACGCAATCCAGAAGCTTGCCGAAGCAACCGAGATGCTTTACCAGCGGAGCACCATCAGCGCCGCGGATAAGCTTGAGGCGGTAAGCAGCCTGACCAGCCAGATTAGCGACTACGCCAGAACGGGGAACCGCCGCGGCCTGCGCTCATTCGGTGACGTGATGGATGGATGGGTAAGCGACCTTGAGAAGCGATTCGACCCGTCAGGCGAGCAGCGCGGGCTGAGCACCGGAATCCCATCACTCGATCGCATGCTTTCACCGAAAGGCCTCGTGAAGGGCTCGCTGTTCGTGATTGGCGCCCGGCCGAAGATGGGTAAAACCACGCTCTATAGCCAGATGGCAATCAACTGCGCAATCCGCGAAAACAAACCTGCGCTGATGTTCAGCCTGGAGATGCCGGCCGACCAGATTCTGGAAAAGCTGGTAGGGCAGAAGTCCGGCGTTAACCCGAGCATTTTCTACGTGCCGGCCACTGACGACGCTGACATGGAATACCAGGGCGATTACGACAGCGATTTCGACAAAGCTATCAAAACAGCCAACCGGCTGCGCGAGCTTGACCTGCTGTATATCGACGACACGCCGGGCCTGTCTCTGGCGCACATCGTCGCAGAGTGCCGCAAAGTCAAACGCCAGAAGGGCGCTGTTGGAATGGTGCTGGTCGATTACCTGACGCTGATGACTGCCGAGAAAGCCGATCGCAACGACCTGGCCTACGGTCTCATCACGAAGGGGCTGAAGAACCTCGCCAAAGAACTGGGCTGCGTCGTTGTGCTGCTGACTCAGCTTAACCGTGAGCTGGAGAAGCGCGTCAACAAACGGCCGCTGCCGAGCGACTCACGCGACACCGGTCAGATTGAGCAGGATTGTGATTACTGGGTAGGCATTCACCGCGAAGGCGCATTTGACGAAAACGTGCCGGCCGGCGAAACAGAGCTGCTTCTGCGCCTGAACCGCCACGGCAACACCGGCACTGTATTCTGCCTGCAGAAAGACGGCGCTATCTACGATATGGACCAGCACGCAGCCAAAGTCGAGCGCGATTCCCGTTCCGAAAAAGGCGGCAAGAACAAGAAGGGTGGATTCTGATGGAAGCGAAAAAAATGCCAGAGTTGACAGTTTGGTACGGTGCCATGCCGGAAACCAATGGTAAATCCAACTGGACAGCGATACTGCATCGCAAAGGTGAGTGCATTTCGACTGGCATCACCATTGACCGATCTGAATATCCTGAACGCGTTCGCTATGAAGCTGACCGCATGCGTCATCTGATTGGTGAGCTGCAGGAGAGGCCGTATATTCTGGCTTATGACGCCAACAAGCACAGCGGATATGTGAATCCCGCAGCGCAAGCGCCGGTGCTTAAGCCAGTTGAGCTGCCGCCAACGCGCGCATGGGCTTATGGGGTGGTAGAGTGCGTGTCAAAATACGACGTTATCGCCGCCATTCGCGCCGCAGGGTATGAGGTGAAACAATGACCAACCTAAGCCCCAGTGAAGCCAGAAGACTTATCGAAAAGCTTCACCACAACCAAACCAAAGAGCACGGCATATCGATACTGGAAGAGAAGTATCTGGCTGCGCTGGAGATTGCGCTGATGGTTCTTGAGCAACCTGACGGCCAGTTCTTCCTCGTCGAGCATGACAATTGCTATGAAGTCGAAATCACGCTTCTCGCAGCCATGCATCGCCGGGCAGAATTTGGCGGCCGCATCTGGGCGCTGACCGGCAGCATAGTGAAGCCCAAAACCGACACCTACTGGCAGATTGAGAATGATGGCTGGATTGAGTGGAAGGGCGGACGATGCCCTGTATCGGCAAATGACAACGTTGGAATAAAGTTTCTTGATGGTGGGTCATACGAAGGTCCCGGCGCCCACATATTGAATTGGGCTAATAGGGGATTTCAATCCGACATCATCGCCTATCGGGTGATTGAGAATGATGGGAGGGAAGGATGACAACTGAGATATATCGAGATGAAATCAACCGCACAATGGTCATGAGGCGGGATGATGGTTCGGAACTCAGTTTCAGTGATGAAGAGTGGAAGCTGCTAATGCGGGTTGCTGATGAAAACCTCTATCAGCGATATAAAGCTTTATCTCACTGGAAGTCACTGCAAGAAATGGAGGTCTCATGACAACCCAAACCAACGGCGATGAGCTGGAGCGGGCCATCAGCCAGAACGGAGAGCAGTGATATGAGTTACCTGGAATATTGCGGCGTAATTTTCAACTCGATGTTGGCCGCCTGCGCGATGCTTCTCTGGTGGTCAATTTTAATTTATCCAACTATCGAAGCTTTCAGCCAGTGCCGATGGTATGCAGAGATTGGTAGGCATTATCCGACCGTAAAACCCACTAAAGGTTGGCTGAGGTTGTGGTGGTCATGCGTTGAGATTGGCGGTAGAGACTATGAGTCTATTAGTAACAAATATGGTAGATGGAGTGGCGTAGGCCGTTGGCACGTTAACATTGGAGAAACCCAGCCATGAGCAACGTAATCCCCCTGCGACCTGACCCACTCCGCAATCTCTACGAACTTATCGACAGCATCCACGACACCCAACCAACACCAGAGCAGAAGCGCATCACCAATGAGGCTTTGGCACTGGTGCAGAAGATGATTGAGTCGCGCGATGCGCCGGACATTTTATCAACGCCTAAACGCATGCTCGACGCAAAGTGGAATAAACACTTTGGCATTGGGGAGGAAGGAGATGGAGACCCAACGTTACCTGCTTCGTAATAACAGCGTCAGACAGAACTGCATCACCGCTATCCAGCAACTCCCCACTGATACCGATAAACCTCTGCAAGTAACCATTCAGGAAGATACCCGAAGCCTGGCGCAAAACAGGATGCTTTGGGCGTGCCTGCATGACATCTCGCAGCAGGTAGTATGGTACGGACGGAAACTGGATTCAGAGAGCTGGAAGAATATTTTCAGCGCCGCACAGCACCAACAGGACACGGTGCCGGGAATCAACGGTGGCTTTGTCGTTCTGGGTAAGTCGACCAGCAAAATGCGCGTCAGCGAGATGCGAGATTTAATCACCATTATCCATGCCTTCGGCGCAGAACATAACGTCAGATTCAGCGATGAATCGGCGCTCGCCGCTGAATGGGCCGGCAGATTCGGAAACTAACCAATGACACCCTTTACCGATATTGGCGCAGCCATCGAAGAAGCTGCGTGGCTTGCTCACGTCTATCAGAAACCTCACTGCGTATACCAGCGCTTTGACGGACTGATGGAAGTGGCGCCAGAAAATCCAGACCGCAATCCTATGTTCACCACCGGCATGCCGGGAACCGTAATCACTGACTACAGGTGCGCAGCATGAACGGAAGGCCATTTACAGAGCACGAGATAAAAACCATTAAGCGCCTGGCAAAGAAATGCACGCCGGCGCAAATCGCAAAACGCCTTAACCGGCCGCCATCAAGCATTCATACCGTCATCAACTCGAGAAATCTGCCGGCCGCCATCCCGACCTGTAAAAAGGTGATGGGCAGCGATGTCAGGAAAATTGTAGAGCTGCGCAACTCAGGCCTGAAGTTCAGGGAAATAGCGGAGCAAACAGGGATGCACATTAGCCGGTGCGGATACATCTACAGGAGCTACGGATGCGCATGACATGGTATAGCCACCCCGACGCACTTGACACCAAAACCGCAGATGAACTCCTAGTCCGATACGCCGCCCGACAGGTTGAAGCAAAAAAGACACTGGCATTTGACCCGCGGTTCTGGACGGTCAGCGCCTTGCTGCCAGAAAGCCGCTACGAGCCGCGTCCTAGCAAGCAGTATCAGAACACTTTATGGAGCAGATGATGAAAAACAAGATGGATTACACCTTTCTGGACACGCTCATTCAGGAGCGAATTGCTGCAGGAAAAAACACCTTCATGAAAATCGATGGAGGCCCAGTATACGCCGAGGCAGTTCGGCTAGCGAATATTACAGGCGGCCCTGCATTTCGAATTATTGACCGCCGGTTACAGGCTATGCGCAAGAAAGGGTTAATCAAATACACCACAGCGGAAAAATGGACGGTGAACTATGCGTGAACGCTGTCACCGCTGCCACACCATCCTCACCAGTGAAGATAAACACTGGTACGGCGTCTCATGTGAAGAATGTGAACAGGACTACCGCTATGAAGAATGGGAACGAAACCGGGCAGTTAAATCAGCCTACTGGCGCTGGCGAGCCGTCTGCTTTGGCGTGCGCTGGCTGTGGAATGGCTCTCAAGCCATCGGAAGTTTATGCCTGCAGCGAGTGTCTCGATTTCTGGCTGCTAACCGATCCGGCGTACGACATGACAGGAGAAGATGATGGCAAAGGCGATTAAGCCAAAGCCGAAGCAATGCCCCATCTGCGGTACCGAATACACCCCACGAAGTTCTCTCCAAAAAGTCTGCCACAACTACAAATGCGCTATGGAATTCAACCGCCAGGTTGATGCGCGTAATGCTGCGCGTGAACAGCGCAAGCAGGACAAGCTACAGCGCGATGATTTGCGGCAACGAAGGGAGAAATTGAAAGGCGTTTCGGAATGGCAGAAAGAGGCGCAGACGGCTTTTAACAGGTACATCCGATGGCGTGATTTCAACAAAGAGTGCGCCAGCTGCGGCGGCCAACTTATCGGCAGTAGCAATTACCTCACCGGCAGCGCGGTAGACGCAAGTCACTACCGGTCACGCGGCGCAGCACCCCACCTCAGGTTTAACGTTTTCAATGTCCATGCTGCTTGCACCCGCTGCAACAGGCAGTTAAGCGGAAACGCAGTTGAGTTCAGGATTCGGCTGATTCAGCGCATAGGCCTTGAGCGCGTTGAGAGGCTGGAAGCAGACAACACGCCACGCAAATTCGATATCGAGTACCTAAAGCGAGTGAAATCCATCTTCACGCGCCGGGCTCGTCATTACGAAAAATTGCGCAAGCGTCAGATGGAGTATGCAGCATGAAAACATTTCAAGAAGTCCTAGAAGAGTCCCGCAAGAGAATGGCGGAGAACAGATTCACGCCGAAGGTGAAGTGCGCCATATGCTTTGGGCGCGGAGATGTCGCTTGTTATCCAACATTCAAACGGGATGGGACGGGTGAGATTGTGCGGCATCCTTGCCAGCGCTGCGGTGGCTCTGGGGAGCAACCAGCATGGTGACCGACTACCTCAAAGCCAAGTGGCAGAAGCTACGCATTATGAAGATGCGCGGCATGTATGAGATCAACTATCGACTAATCAGGATTGAAATGAAACTGAGAGGGGCAAGATATGGGGCTTGAAGCGACAGTGAAATACCACTTCCCGAAAGGTCAGAACTTCAGCGGAACCGCGCCACAGACTTCGCCAGATACGCTCACCGGAACTGATTACATCGCCAGTATGGGTATGGCTATGTCGCGCGCTCCGCTCGGTTACAGCGCTTTCATGGGGAAGGTTGGAGTAAGCGAGAACGACGCCGCACGCGCCGTATCCCTGTTAACTGAATTTGCACTGCAGTCCTGCGATAAGGTTGCCGCCTTTCGCAAGCTTGAAGATGATATTAAGCCAGCCGTTATGCAAACGCTCGCAACTTATGCATACCTCGACTACTGCCGAAGCGCCGCCAGCGTGAAGCCGTGTGAATGCTGTCATACGAAAGGGTTTATCGAAGCGACCACCTTCTCGATGAAGTCGCCGCTGTCCGGCGGCCATAGCAGAAATGTTAAGGAGACCGTGCGCGTGCTCTGCAAGCAGTGTGGCGGGAAGGGGGTCGTATCGACCGCCTGTCGCGATTGCAATGGACGCGGCCGCGCAGTGATGAAGGCAGAAACAGAAAGGCAGGGCGTGCCGGTGATGGGTGATTGCAAGCGGTGCTGTGGGCGTGGATATGAGCGCATCCCGGCGGTAGAGGCGTTCAGAGCTGTATGCAACATCACGGAAAGCATCAGCCTGGCGACATGGGATCGGAGTGGGAAACCATTCTTTGACCAGCTCATCGGCAAGCTGGAGATTGAAGAATCGTGGGCAAACGCAGCGCTGAATAAGGTCACTGCATAGCTTGAAAGAAAATAGCTCATTAAATTTTAGTGGGCTATTTACTTTTCAGGAAGCTGGGGGTATGATTTCTAACAGTTGAAGTTGCGCTCTGTTGTTGAAAGGGTGAGGGCAGCAACCATTTCCATCACAAGTGAGTGTTCAAAAGCGCCACGGTTACCAGCCGATGGCGCTTTTTTGTTGCTCGGTTCGCAGCATTCCATGTCAAAACTGGAAAGTGATTTTTGTTGATTAAGTGGCTGCAGGTGCGTAATATGCCCCGCCATCTGAGTTGCACGAACTCAACATTAACTTGAAAAAAATTAGCTAGCCCTTCTTGTCATGGCCGTACCAATTAGGTACGTTGTGGTTGCAGACAGAAGTTTAAACGCTGCTAAGGAACTTAAATTGAACAAAATTCAGCCTGCAGTTGTGTACACACTGACATTCTTAGTCATCCCTGCATGGGGCTTTTGGCTTTGTTCGCTCATTAAGTAACCGATCAGTTTCAGACCCTTCTCATTTCTAAAGATTTTCTCATCCTTATCTAGTTAAAATGCCTACTGGTTCTAACGATGCGGCCGCACGTTGGGTTCCGTTAACTGGCATAAGGATAATCCCTATAAGTTCTACTGAAGAAACTGCTTCTGGTGTAAAAGTATGGGTTCTGACAGGAATGGTCGCATTGACCATTGGCATTGTAAGCTTCTTCGCAGTGCGACTTGTTAACACTATCGATTCTACTGAAGCGAGTGTGAACACCATAAAAGAAGTTCAGGCTAGGCAGGAAGAAAAAATCACCGGTCTGCAGCGCGATCGTGATAACGCCGAACAAGAGATTGAAAAGTTGAAAGACAAAGTAGATCGCCTGAAGGATGAAAACGCTGAATTAAAGGGCAAGCTGAAAGTATCCAGCTCACTCGATACCTCGAAGGCTGCCTCTGGGCAGCTTTTTTTATGCCTTATATTCGCCGGTCTAGTTCAGTGGCAGAACGGCTGCCTTGTAAGCAGCGCGTCAGAGGTTCGATTCCTTTGCCCGGCACCATATTCCAAAGCCCAGCCATAGAGCTGGGTTTTTTCGTTTTCGCCCCTGCCAATCGACGTGACCTTATGGATTTCCCTGTGTGGCAGCGGGCGACTTTTATGCAAAAAAAAATCCGCACTCAGGCGGATTATTTCTTCGGCTACCCAACGGCGCAAGGCGGGGCTTCTTTCTCGACAAGATGAAGCTTAACCGGGCTTGTCCTGTTCAACATTTAGACAATTCCTATTTGGACAAGTCCCCTATGCGGGGGTGGAAATGAAACGTATGCCTTACAAATCCGATCCTGGCTTAATTGCCGCGCTGATCGCGCTGGGCATGACAGTGCTCGGCTCGGTTGCGGCCTATGCCTATAAGGTTCTGAGCGGCGACTCATTCAGCTGGCGCACGCTCTGTCTTCAGTTAATCGTATCCGTGTTCGCTGGCTTCCTGATGATGCTGCTGGCGACATACTGGAACTGGCCTCAGGAAGTGACCGGCGCAATCTGCGGTATGGCTGGCTGGTCCGGCTCATCGCTTATCAAAGCACTGGAAAAGCGTTTCCTGCAAAAAGCTTCAGGTGATGCAGGAGTGCCGCAATGATGAATCGTGAGCAGTTTAAGAAGGCCGCAGGCATCAGTGATGCGCTGGCCGATAAGTGGTTTCCGCATGTAATGGCAACCATGGAAGAATTCGGCATTGATACGCCAAAGCGCCAGGCGCACTTCATCGCGCAGGTCGGCACAGAATCCGCTGGCTTCACACGAGTGTATGAGAACCTCAATTACAGCGTGGAAGGCCTGAAGATTTTTGGCGCGCGTTTAACTGCTGCGCAGCGAGAACAACTCGGACGCCAGCCCGGCGCCGCTTCATTATCTGCGGAGCGTCAGGCAGCGATCGCCAATCTTGTTTACGGCGGCAGATACGGCAATAACCTCAACGGTGACGGCTGGAAGTATCGTGGACGCGGGCTTAAACAGGTAACTTTCCGCGCCAATTACGAAGCGTGCGGAAAAGCGCTGAACCTGCCGCTGCTGGATAACCCAGATCTGCTTCTTCAGGATGCTAACGCGGCCCGTTCCGCAGGCTGGTTCTGGAAAGCCAATAACTGCAATCAGTACGCTGACCATGACGATGTAACCGGCCTGACCCGTGTGATTAATGGCGGCTCAAATGGCCTGGCAGATCGCCGCGCGCGTACTGACCGTGCTTTGCAGGTGCTCCTATGACAGGTAAAGCAAGAATGGCCCGCTATCGCCGGTTCATCCCGGCAATTTTCTCGGTAATCATCATCAGCTTCGTCGGCAAGCTCTGGTATGACAATGCCAACCTGACCGAACGAAACTCACGCCTGCGTGAGCAGTTCATCCTGGCGAACGAGCGCAACATGAAGTTTGCTGAAGGCCTCGGGCCAATCACGAAGC
The DNA here is from genome assembly GCA_039593615.1 of Enterobacterales bacterium. Taxonomy (GTDB): domain Bacteria; phylum Pseudomonadota; class Gammaproteobacteria; order Enterobacterales; family Enterobacteriaceae; genus Enterobacter. Next base: position 396,176 of record JBCNOY010000002.1, read on the forward strand.
GACTTGATAGCCTCGCTGCAACGCTTGATGAAGAAAGCCGCCGGCGCTCCACGGCTGAAGCGCGAGCCAATTCGCTGCAGAAGGAAAATGAGTTTCTGCGCAGCACCGGGAAATGCTCAATCGCTATCGACCCAAGTGCAGTACAGAAGGGTGCCAAAGACCCCGGAACTGTAATCATCCAGGCAGCGCCGGCAGGTGAATGATGGTCAACTTCCCTTTTAGCTGGCGAACGATGGTTATTGGCGTCCTGATGGTAATACTTGTGGTCGCATGCCGGCTTGCCAGTTATTACCACGGCAAATACATCACAGCCGAATCACTGGCAGCAGAGCGTCAACAGACCATCGACGACATGACAGTGCGACAGCGTGAAGTTGCCGATCTCGACGCGAAATACACAAAGGAGTTAGCCAGTGCAAAAGCTGAAAATGATGCTTTGCAGCGCAAGCTTGGTCGCGGTGGTCGGGTGCTCGTCGCCGGCACCTGTACGAAGCAAGCCACCAAGCCCGCCGGCGTGGACGATGGAACCACCGTCGAACTCTCTCCAGTTGCTGGACGAAACGTTCTCGGTATCAGAGCCGGAATCATTGAAGACCGAGTAAAAATATCCGCGCTCCAGCAGTACATCAAAGAGCAGTGCCTGAAGTAACAGAGCCTCGCAATTGCGGGGCTTTTTTATAACCCCCAATCATGGTTGGTTATTGCAGATTCATTTCATACCGCGCGTCGCAGCGCATCTCAACGAGAGTCTTTCAGTAAGCGAGCCTGAGAATTGCCGTTATAGGTGGCGACCTCTCTCGGGCGGCTTTTCTGTGCGAACAGGCTCACTTTCTAAAAGGTAAACGCAATGACATATCCAACAGTAGTCAATGGCATGGATTTTCGTGAGCTGGTATTCCTGACCGGCGCTGAGTCATCAACTGATACTTTCAAAGTGGCGCTGGCGTTTGGGAAGGATCATAAAGACGTGCTGCGCAAAACTCGCGCCGTTATCAGTCAATGCTCAACTGAGTTTGCAGAGCGCAATTTTACGCTTTGCCATGAAAACAATGAGTTACAGAACGGTAAGCCGCAGCCTTTCTACCAGATGACCAGAGATGGCTGGACGATGCTGGTATTCAGCTTTACCGGCAAGGCTGCAATGGCATTCAAAGAAGCTTACATCGCCGCTTTCAACTGGATGACCGACATGATTCGTCAGGGGGTCGCAAACCTTGAGGCAGAGCGAAACGCTGCTGTGCTTGAGTTCATGAAAGAGAAAGACGTGGCGAGTATGTCAGGTCGATTACTGAACCGCTGGGGAAGAGTGAAGAAACCTCAGCTGCTGGCACGAATCGAGCGAATCGACCAGCATGGGCAAATCACTATCCCTGGACTACCCCAGTGATCATCAAAGGGCGCATTTGCGAGTGCGCCCGATGTTGAAAAAAAAGCCCCGCTAGGGGCTAATGGGGTGATAACGATCTTGTTTTTATGCAGACACCCCAGCCTGGCACATAAGACCATCTACACAAGCGTAAGCGCGAAACTTTTCAAATCCTCCGATAATGGATAACGGTTAGCCACGCTGTGAAGCGTTGGGAAGATGGTTATCGGAAGGGTTCAGGAATAAACCGCTAAGACTGATTAATAAGTGGCAGCCACCATTGAAGGATGATCCCCAGCAGCGCCAGTGCAGAACCAAAAAATTGCCAAAACCGCTTCTTCTTAATCTGCTTAGCGAACTCCTCCTCTAAATCAATATCGCCACATTGCGCTAGCGGAGATCCGGCGGAAGCTGATGAAGCAATGAATGGAATGATTATCCCAGCCACGCTCAGAAGCATGATGCAGAAGGACATTAATGATGACATTTACAACCTCCATTAAGTGGATGAATCTTTAGGTACCAGATTGGATGTAAATCATTAAATTTCAAAATATCAGATAGTTACTGACGGAATCGTCAATCAATAGATTATGAAATAAATAAGGGCACCTATGGCATCACCAGATTGGGAGGCCATCGAATCGGCTTACCGGGCTGGTTCGTTGTCCATACGCGCTATTGCTGATAAGCATAGCGTAAGCGATACCGCTATCCGTAAGCGTGCAACTCAAAACGGTTGGCAGCGAGACCTGACAGAGCAAGTGCAGAAAGCCACCCGGCAGAAGCTTGTTCGCAAAGAGGTTCGCAATGATGGTTCGCGCGAACATGTGCGAACTGATGAAGAGATTGTCAACGAGGCAGCTGACGAAGCAGCCAGTGTTGTAATTGAGCACAGGACAGATTTAGCCCGCTGGCGTCGAATCGCAAATAAGCTTGGCGACTTCCTGGACGACGTTGAATTTACGACAGAGAACCATGCCTCTCTATCTCGATCGCTTGTTGCTGGCATCGATGCTCAGGTGAAAATAATCAAAGCTGAGCGCGAGGCATACAACATTGATACCGGTGAGAAGAATAACGTCACCGACAGCATTTCTGACCTGATGGATTCATTGTCTCAGGGGGCTTAATGAAACCTGAGCACTTCAAACTGCTGGCTGACAAGCTCTGGCGGCTAAACAATCTCTACTGGATTACCGACAAAGAAGGCAAGCCAGTAAGATTCAGGATGACGCCGGAGCAGCTCGAATACTTCGAAGGCATGCACACCCGCAACATCATCCTGAAAGCACGCCAGCTTGGTTTCACGACTGAGGTCTGCATCATCCAGCTCGACGCCGCTCTGTTCGAAGCGGCCAAGTGCGCCCTGATAGCCCACACACTTAACGATGCTAAACGCCTGTTCCGCGAAAAGGTGAAGTACGCTTATGACCGGCTGCCGGCAGAAATCAGGGCGGCTAACCCGGCGAGCAATGATTCAGCAGGTGAGCTGGTATTCAAAAAGGGTGGCTCACTCTACGTCAGTACTTCATTCCGTGGCGGCACGCTGCGTTTCCTGCACGTTTCCGAGTTCGGGAAGATATGCGCCAAGTTTCCTGACAAAGCGCGGGAGATCGTAACTGGTGCCTTTGAGGCGGTATCAAGCGATTGCTTCACAACCATTGAAAGCACTGCCGAGGGGCGGGCGAGTTACTTCTTCGATTACTGCCAGACTGCCGAGAAGGCGATGTTGCAGGGTAAGCAACTATCCAACCTCGACTGGAAGTTTTTCTTCTTCTCCTGGTGGAAGAATCCACTTTATGCAATCGACCCGGTAGAGCCACTACCGCAGCGTCTGAGGGATTATTTTGACGAAATTGAGGCGAAGCAAGGCATCAGCCTGAACGAGCGCCAGAAGGCCTGGTATTACGCCAAAGAGAAGACGCTCGGCGACGATATGAAGCGCGAGTACCCATCGATACCTGCGGAAGCGTTTGAACAGTCTGTCGAGGGTGCTTACTACGCCAAGCAGTTCCGCTGGCTCTATTCAAACAAGCGCGTTGGCGAGCTGCCGGACAATACACATCAGCTCGTCCATACCTTCTGGGATATCGGCGTGGGCGATTCCACTGCAATCTGGTTCGTTCGTGAGGTCGGTGATGAATTTCACGTCATCGACTATTACGAGAACAGCGGCGAAGGCCTGCGTCATTACATGAAAGTGCTGAAAGACCGAGGCTATGAATACGGCGATCACTGGGCTCCTCATGACATCGACAATCGGGAGTTTACCGGTGATGGCAAAAGCCGAAAGCAGATAGCGGCTGAAGGGTTCGAAATCGACGGGCAGATTTACTCAATCCGCTTCAAAGTTGCGCCAAAACTTGGTGTTGACACGGGTATCGATTCAGTACGTGAAATCCTCCCCAAATGCGCTTTTGATGCGGCTAAATGTGAGCAGGGCATCTCTCACCTTGAGGGCTACCGCAAGGAGTGGGATGACAAGCGCGGCTGTTGGAAAGATAAACCTCTGCACGACTTCACATCGCACGGTGCTGATGCGTTCCGCTACTTCGCCGTAGCGAAGACAAACCATAAACAGACCGGCGCAATCTTCTTCTAAGGAGCTCATCAGTGAGTGAACAAAGCAACGAGGTCACATTCCTCGTTAATGCCCTTGCTGAAGCTATGGGCCGACAGCGCATGCTGTATGGTGGTCATCAGGGCAACACCAAACGAACGAAGCTCTATGAAGAGTTTGGTTATCCCAACGATCTGGATTTTAACCGCTACTATCGCGCCTATGAGCGCAACCCAGTGGCATATGCTGCCGTGCACAAGTTGCTGGATTCGTGCTGGATAGACAAACCGACCATCATTGATGGTGATGAAGACAAGGAATCGACCACCACTACGACATGGGAGACTGCTGCGACCAAGCTGCTGGCGCGACACTGGCCGAAGATTAAAGACGCTGACCGACGCAATCTTGTCGGTAAATACTCCGCACTACTGATTCAGTTCCGCGATGGGCGCGAGTGGAAAGAGCCCGTAGACAGCGCTGTGATTAAGCGGCTGGGGGACCGGGCAGTCGTTAAGCTCATCCCCGCATGGGAATCGCAGATAAAGCCTGGCAACTTTGACACCGACACCATGTCGGAAACGTATGGTGAGCCGGTTAATTATCAATTCAACGAGCAGCCTGTTGGCGATGATGGCACATACGGCCCAGTTCGCAGCGTTACAGTGCATCCGGACCGCGTCATTATCCTGTGCGAAGGCTCTGAGGATGAGAACATGCTTTCTGGTGTGCCTTATCTTCGCGCCGGCTATAACAAGCTTCTCGACCTTGAGAAGATATCAGGCGGCAGCGCTGAGGGCTTCCTTAAGAACGCAAGCCGGCAGCTTGGCATTGCCTTTGACGCTCAGACCGACATAGTCACTATAGCCGCTCAGGCGAAAGAGGCGGGATACGCCAACATCGGCGAGGCCATGAACGACAAAATTGCCAGGATGAATCGCGGCACTGATGCGGCGCTGGTTATGCAGGCGGGCACTCCATCGGTTCTGTCTGTTGCAGCGGCTGACCCATCACCGTCATGGACCGTTACAGCCAACGAGTTCTCATCATCAATTCAATGCCCGTTCACCATCCTGTTTGGGCAGCAAACCGGCCGCCTTGCATCTGACGAAGATAAAACGGACTGGGCCAAACGCTGCAATGGTCGCCGCTGGGGGTTCATGACAGCGGTCATTAAAGCGATTCTGGAGCGATTCTGGACGCTGGGTGTGATTGATGCGCCCCGGTCGGGTGAGGTCACTCTGGCATGGTCTGACCTGCTCGCACCGAGCGAGAAAGAGAAGATTGCCAATATGCAGGCACTGGCAGACGTGGCGCAGAAAACGCAGGCTGCTTACGGCACGCCAGCCATTGAGCAGAACGAGATTCGCGCTGCAGGTGAGCTGGAGCCGATCGCTGAAAATGAGCCGCCTCCAGTCGTACCACCGGGAGACCCGCTAAGTGATGACGCAGAAGTTAATCCGGACGCCGGTAATTCCCCGTAACAAAGCTGATCCGACACAGTCAGCCCGTCCCGTTAATCGAATGTTTCGCGACATTGAAGAGCGTTACTACCGCATTAAGGTGGCGCTGAAGCAGCTATTCGATGAGAAACTTGCGGGGCGAGAGCGAGCCAGTAATCAGCAATCTCACGCAGTGCACGGCAATATCATCTATCAGGTGAATGCTGGCTCGTACATCTACGACATGACGGCAACGCAACTGGCTGACCTGCTGCAGCGTATGCAGATCATCTTGGATGACGCTTTACTGGAAGGTGGCAGCAACAACCTGTGGGCGCTGAGCTATGTCTCTGACGAGTACGAGCGCGGCACACATCAGGCATTCACAAATCTTTCAGTGCAATCGCCGATATACGAGCAGCAGACAACACTGGCGCAACTGCTGAGCAGCCCGGCATATCAGAATCAGGTGGCGGCAGCCTACGTATCAACGTACAGCGACTGGCTGCTTGAATCGGACCGCGCTCGCGGAGATCTGGCTAACGTGATTTCAGATGCAATTGGTCGCGGCATAAACCCGCGGGAAACGGCTCGGATAGTTAGTCAGCGGCTGGATGTGTCTATGGTTCGCGCCAAGAACATGGCACAGACAGAGCAGGTTGGCGCACTTAGAAAAGCGCAGTGGCAGGAAACGGACTGGGCGCGTGAAAGGTTAGGGCTGAACACTGCAGTACTCTGGCTCTCTGCGCTGAAGCCGACAACGCGTTCATGGCATGCATCCAGGCACGGTCGGGTTTACACCACCGAAGAGGTTGAGGCTTTCTACGCTACCAACAGCAACCGCTACAACTGCTACTGCAGCCAGATTCCTGTCATCCTCGGCGATGACGGCAAAATCGTGAATACCGGCCTTGTTGAAAGGCTAGCTAAAGAGCGTCAGGAGTGGCAGCAGGCCGCTTAATCATTACTACACGAGGAAGCAGCATGAAACGCAACCGCGTTAACGTGCTGACCGTCGTCAACTCCGCTTCAAACATCACTACCGAAACCATCGACGGAAAGCCACATATCGTGGTTCGCGGCATCACGCCTGTTGTCGACGATATTGTGATGAACCGGAAGTTGTACCCGGCAGCAGAAATTGGCAAGGCTTACAACACGCTGGAACGTAACCCGATGCCGCTGGGGCATCCCAAAGTGGATGGCAAGCACGTATCGGCCCGTGATGTTCGCGCAGTAAACAACTACCACGTTGGTGCATGGCTGCAGAACGTGAGTCACACCGATGGCAGGGTGACCGGTGATATGTACGTTGATCGCCGATACGCCGAATCCAGCGAAAAGGGTAAGCGCCTGATTAATCGCCTGGATGAAATGGCCGCCGGCACTAACTCAGAACCCATCCACATCTCAACCGGCCTGCTGTACTCCGGCATCGCTGCTAACGGCGAGTCAAAAGGCAAAAAGTACAACGAGATCGCCACCAACATGATGTTCGACCATGTGGCGGTACTGCTAGATGAGCCCGGCGCGGGAACCCCTGATGAAGGCGTAGGCATCTTTGTTAACGCTGAAGGGGAAGAGCAGGAGCTGGAAATCGTGAATCTGGCAGATGGAACCACCCCGGACGATGAATCACCGCAAGACCCCGCACTTAAATCGTTTTTTTCACAGCTAAAGGCGTTTTTCAGCGCCAACAGCAATTCCGTCAAAGAGGAAGCAAACCCGATGAAAGAACTCATCACCAATGCGCTGAAAGCGAAAGGCATCGACGTTGAAGGTAAGTCCGATGCTGAGCTGATGGATGCATACAACCAGATGGCTGCCGATGAAGCGAAGGCGAAAGCCGATGCCGATGAGAAGGCCAGGAAAGAGAAAGAAGAGGCCGAGAAAAAGGCTAAAGACACCGCAACGAACAGCGAAGAGGCACCGGCATGGTTTAAACCATTCGCCGAAAAACTGAACACCATCGAAAGCGGTATGGCTGTTAACGCCGACAAAGAAAAGGTCGAAAAACGCGCTGCAGTAAAAGCGAAGTTTCAGCTCGATGACCTGGCCGTTAATGCGCTGGATGGTGCCGCACTCGATGGACTTTATGCACAGTGCCAGTCGTCTGTCGGTCTGAACGGCGTCATCCGCCATCAGGCAATGAATCAATCCCTCAGCGAAATGCCGGAGTAAAAAATGGCTAAAGATGGAAAACACGTAATTCACGCGGGCGGTGTATTCCCTAATCCGCTACTCAACCGTGAGGGTGCGGCAGCAGCCGAGACTAAGCCCGGCACTATTGGTTTCTTTGATGCAGGTAAGTTCACCGCATCAGTTGATGGCAACGAAGAAGCGATCCTGTATGTAGCCAACTATGACTACCTGCGATGCCTGACTGTTGATGACAGCATTCCGGCAGGAGAACTGGTCGTTGGTATTCAACCGCTGCAGGGGATGTTCCTCAACGTTCGCGCAGCAGCCGGCACCTACAAAAAAGGCCAGCCTCTCTCAATCGTTAACGGCCAGGTAAAGGCGCAGGCCGACGGCGAATCAATCCGCTGCTTCGTTGAAGAAGACAAAGCATACACCACTGCTGCAGGCGACCTGCTGCGCGTTGTGATTAAGTAAGGAGCACCTGAATGTTTGTATTTTCCCGTTCCATTGGCGAGCGCACGGGTAACCTTGAGGTTAACCAGGCTCAATTCGCCGAATTGCAAATGGCGCGCAACGAAGGTGCTCAGGCCGCTGCCGATTTCCTCGGTCGCGTTCGTGGCATTCGTGAAGATGCCGGCCGCCTGGATGCCGTCAATGCTGTTGATGATATCCGTCGCCTGTATCGTGCGTTTGATACCACCGTTCTGGCACAGTTTGAGCCAACCACTCAGTTCACCCTGTTGAACGACCTGATGCCACTGTCTCGCTCTGTTCGTATTGAGCAGTCTCGTTACGACTATGCCCGTACTGGCGGGCGTGGATGGGCGCGCACATCAATGTCCGGCCAGATTGGTGCTGCTCTGGATGCGAAGTCCTACACCTTCGACGGCACCATGGTTCCTATCCATGACTCTGGTTTCAAGTTCACCTGGCGTGATCCGATTTTCAACAGCCCGTCAGCGCTACAGTCACAGGCCGATGCGCAGCGCGGTTCTGTTGAAGACGTGCAGCGACAGTACGTCGACTACATCTTCAACGGATTCCGTGATTCAGAAGGAAATTACGTGAAGTTTGACGGCCTGACCTGGAAAGGCCTTAAAGAAGATGAGCGCGTGGCTCAGGTAACCCTGACCTTCAACTTTGCTACAAGTACCGATCCGGTTGCGCTGCGTACCAATGCCATCGCACTGCGTGACGTGGTTCGCGTAACCAACAGCCAGTATGCGCCGCAGACCTGGTATGTATCTGCAGAAATCATGTCGAACCTTGAGCGCTATTTTGACGTGAACGCAACCCGCACCGTGCTGGAAGAGTTCCTGAAGCTGTCAGGTATTGCTGCGATTAAAGAAGATGCGCAGTTGTCAGGAAATGAAATCCTCATTGTTCCGCTGACTGCAGGCGTTATCGCTCCGATCGTAGGTCAGGCAATCGGCACTGTTGCCGATCCTCGTCAGTTCTACAACAGCGATTACATCTGGCGTACCTGGGGTGCAATGGGCCTGATGGTTAAGCAGGACATCAACAACAAGTACTCAGTCATTCACGCTTCGAGCTAAGGAAAAACCATGGCACTCGTAAAGATTCTGGCTTCAAACCTCTTTGCCGGTGCCAACTTCCAGAAACTGGAGGTTGGTAAGGTATATGACGTGGATGGTTCGGTTGCTGATAAATGGGTCAAGCAGGGCAAGGCTGAAACATCCAAAGAAAAGGGCGGCGAGAAGCTGACCTTCGAAGTGGCAACTCCTTCAGCGCCGGTAAGTACTGACACCTCTGTTTTGCAGGCCAAGCTGGATGAAGCGCTGGACCAGCTGAAAGCCGCTCAGGATGCAGCCGAAGCAAAAGAAAAAGAGCTCGCCGATGCACTGGAAGCCGCTAATAAGCGCGCTGACGACGCAGAAGCAGCGCTGGCAGCAGCAGCCAAAAAGGATAAGTAATCATGGCAGCCCAAATCACGCTGGATGACGTAAAGCCGCTGATGGCTGAGCTGGGCTTCACGGTTCCTGATGCTGTCCTGCAATTACTCATCGATCAGGTGAATGCCACTTCGGCATGTATGGACGGGGCGGGCTACTCCGAAAGCCTGCAGAAGCTCATGCTTATCTATGCAGCAGCGCGACTGGCAGCCCTGTCCGGTGCCAGGAAAATTACCTCACAGTCAGCCCCGTCTGGCGCATCCCGATCATTCACCTATGACAGCGCAGGCACTGATTACCTTTACCGACAGTTACTGGCATGGGACACGAATGGTTGCCTGGGCGGACTGCCCATTTCTGGCGCATCGGTGGGCTTCTTCGATGTTATTGGAGGTTGCTGATGAACTGGCAACCTCCATCATCACCACCCAAACCATTCGATCGCGTGTGGGTGAAAACTTCAACCGGCCGGCAGACAACTGGCTACGTGAACAGCAGCGGTGAGTGGGTGATAACCTGCCCGCGCATTGCTGCTGAAAAGCCCACTGTAATCAGCTGGAGGGCATGACATGTCATCATTAGCCAGCTGGTCTTACACCGCTCAGGCAACCATCTGGAAGTCTCTCGGCACAAATGAATACGGTGATTCACTCGGCTGGTCTGAGCCTCTGGTGATTGCCTGTGATTATCAGGGTGGGCTGTCAAAGCGCCTTGGAGATATCGGCGGGGAAAAGGTAGTGAAAAATACCGTGTGGACTGAGTATGCGCTGGCTGATACCGGCGATTACCTGCTGATTGGTGTATCTACCAACCCCGACCCGCTTGCTGCCGGCGCTGATGAGGTAATGCAGGCCATTCGTTACGCTGACACCTTTGAGCGCACGGCAGACGATTACGCGATAATTACCGGAGTATAGCCATGGGCGTGAAAGTCAGAGGCATCCAGCAGGCCAAGCGTAATCTTGATGCGCTTATCGGGGATATCCAGGGGCGCAAAGCGGTGCGTGCACTGCAAAGCGCCCTGATTATCGGCTCATCACAGGCGGCGCTCTACACACCAATCGACACATCCACCCTGATTAACAGCCAGTACCGGGAACTTAGCGTTAACGGCAGCCGGCTTACCGGCCGCGTTGGCTATTCAGCCAATTATGCGGTTTATGTGCATGACCCCAACATCCCGCAGAACTTCCGGCGCGCTACGGCGCAAAAAGAATTTATGACGAAAGGATTTGAGGATTCGCGCGAGGCGATTACCGCGGCTATCGCTAAGGAGATGGCGCTTTGAATCCCCCAATGCATACGCGGGTGCGCAATTATCTGGCCGATGCCGGCCTGACTGATGGGTTTAAGACGCAGTTGCTCGTCTGGAACGATACTGGCACCGCAACGGATAAGTATCTGGTATTCAGGCCGAATGGTGGCAGCGCAGTGCGAAACCAGCTTGGCGCTGAATATTACGTTCTTGTTGATGTCATTGGTGCCAAAGGTGGTAATGCAGTTGTTGATGAAGCAGTGCAGGCCATTATCGAACACGTTCAGCAAAACCCCATGTCCGACAACTGCATCGGCTATCTGCAAAATCTTGGCGGCATCCCCGCTCCAGTTCTCACAACCGAAGGCAGGCTTGTCTATCGGCTTCAGTTCGTCGCCACCCACGGCGATTAATTAACGTCAAAGAGGAATTACCCATGGCAGATTGCCAGAACAGCAACGAACGTTTGTTCGGTGGCGCGGTTGTGCTTGAAGTAGCCGATGGCTGCAGTGATGTGCTGCCGCAGGAGTCGGAATGGAAAGCGCTCGCCGCCGGCACAAGTAAAGGCTTCGACTTCAGCCCTAACAGCGTCACGAGCGATGCAGACGACGGTAAAGGCTACGTAGAGACCATCGTCACCAACTCGGATTTCACCATCAGCTTTGAAGGCGAAGTGCGTAAGAAAGATAAGCTGGACCAGTACGGTATTGGCCGCTACATCAAGTATTACCACACCGAAATCAGCAACCGTCGCCAGCCTGGTATCTGGGTTCGCATGGAATACGGCCCGATCACCTTTATCGGCTACATGAACATCACTGCGCTGAGCTCGGATGGTGGCACAAATGACATCGTGTCGCTAACTACTGAGTTCAAGGTAGGTGACGCCAGTTCAATTCAGGTTATCGACACTGACGAGACCGTGCCAGCAACCGGCGTAACCGTGACCCCAGCGACTGCAAGTCTTGCTGTTGGCGCTACTCGTCAGTTGACAGGCTCAGTGCAGCCGACCGATGCAACCGATCGCACCGGTACGTGGACTACATCAGATGCAACGAAGGCAACGGTAAGTAGCACTGGCCTGGTAACTGCCGTGGCCGCAGGCACCGCGACCATCACCTTCACTTCGACTGATGGCGGATACACCGCTACCTGCGCAGTTACAGTTACGGGCTCGTAACCATTACAAAGGGCGGTTGCGACTGCCCTTGATAATGATTCTGGAGAAACTATGGCCCCGGCAAAAGAAATAGGCGAATGCCTGATTACAATGGGTGAGGATGACTATTTCTTCAGGCCATCATTCGCAAACATGATGCGAATCGGCAACCCGCAGGAGATAGTTCAGGCTTTTCACCATCTGCATAACGACGAGTTCACATCACTGATGACGCGCGCTGTTGATGCCTATGGAACCGTACCGAAGTGGCTGATGGAGTACGTCGCGCGCCCGCAATTCAGTAAGCAGGTTGTTTATTCGGCCATGAGTGTTCTCACTGCGTGCTGCGAAGAAGACATCGGCGCGTTGATTGGTGAGTTGCGACCTGGCAAATCTGGTAAATGGGCGTTCGTTTACCGCAAGGGTGTCATGCCTGTCGGTGAGATGATCCTCATAGCTCAGTCGCTCATTCAGCACGGAATCATTGGCAAAGCCAAAGTGCGTCAGCTACAGCGCCATGAAAGCGGTCAGGCTACTACAGAATTCAACGCATTCGAGTACATCAACGCAGCGCGTACGCACCTCGGGATGAGCAGGCAGGAGGCGGAAAAGCTGACCATGACGGAGTTTCAGATGCTGCTGGCGGCGAAGTTTCCCGAGCAGAAGGGCTTCACGAAAGAAGAGTACGATAGTGTTGCAGATGACTATCTGGCGCGTAAGGCGAGAAAGCTGGCTAAGGCATAAAGAAAACCCGGCCGGAGCCGGGTGATCCACTACTTACTTCTTACCAGAAACGACCAACATTTATAGCCGTATTCATGAGCATCTAACATTTTGCGCTCACTATCTGGTGTGCCAGCCTTAGCGCGAGTGCGGCGAAAGCGGCAGTGTCTCCAGCTATATCCTGGAGGTGCTTCTTTTGTAGCTATCGTACGTAAAGTCATCGACTTCACCTCACCTATGGGTGAAGCACACCCCATAAGTGTCTTGCTAGTAAGGCGAGGATCCACTATTGTACAATTTCTTGAGCTGTACGGTCGTGGGTGCCTTTACCCCCGATCTGAGTAATCGCCTTCCTAGGGGCGCTTACTCAAATTCTTTACTGAGGCCGGGCGTAAACCTTCAAAATTGAAGCGATACGCTCGGCTTCTTCATTTGTTAAGTCTGTTGGTACGCTCGGTATGGTCAGAATAACGCCGGGTCGGATAGGAATTGGTATATCAATTGTTTCTTTATCGCCGCGTACGTCTTTGTTTAACACGACTACTGACTGATCGTAACTTCTATCTAGCCGGCTCCTACGCCTATAGACTGGTAATGATTCAGACAGATCCAGATCTTTATCTACGCTCATACCGCTCTCTCCACTGATGTGTGTTTTGAATTTATCAAGGGCACTACCAAGTCGGCTCTTGTAAACCTGTAATGTAGAAGGGCTAGGATTTATTTCGTTATGTTTTACGTAATAATTGACTAACGTATCCACATCCAGAGCCTCTACCTTATCGTCGTCTGTGATGATGTGACCATCGACATAACTATTAATGAGAAGGTTAGACGTGTTCCGTAAATTTCTTGCGGTTGCACCATTCAGATCAGGAAAATCATTAAGATTTTCGAGAAACCTTTTAAAGTCTCCAATCGTATTGTTCGATTTCATAAACAGCCCTCATGGTGAAGCGATAAGGCGAGTTTACGATCGATCGGTTTGTTCAATCAAGCTAAATCAAACGATCGGTAAAAACTTTTATCAAGCTTGATTTTTTCGCCATCAAGCCGTGTCATTAGCAAAAAGTGCTAACCTTAAAATTGATTGAAATTTAGACTTTCCCTTTTGTAGTTGGCTCTCATGACTTTAATAGTATCCTTCCCATTGCGCTCCATCCTGGCTACGATTTGCCCACTGTTACTTGTGGGGATAGGGATATGAAGAAACTGATTTTGGGCGCAGTGGCTGCGGTGTTGCTTTCCGGCTGCGTTTACACCGGCACTAACTTCGATGAGTCAAAACTGGCTAATGTGCAGAAGGGTGTGACAACCAAACAGGAGGTGATTTCCTATTTTGGAAAGCCCTCAACGACAACCGTTGATTCTGATGGCAACGAGATGCTGATGTGGACCTATAGCATTGGGAGCGCTTTTGGCGCGGATGCCAAGGTGCTGACAGTTAAAACACATGACGGTAAAGTCGAATCTTACGCGGTCAGCAAATCGAAAATTTAAGCGCACTACCTATTACACAACCTCGCTCAGGCGGGGTTTTTTTATGCCTGGAGAAATAGATGGCCGAGAAAGTAGGCGAGATTTATTACGATGTCGATCTCGACACCGCTCAGATGATTGCTGCAAACCAAAAAGCCCGGCAGGAACTTGATAATCTAGGCAATCAAGCCAAGGGTGCCGCTGCAGGGGTTAAGACACTTGAAACTCAGATGAAGACATCTGCAGCAGCAGTTAACCAAGCCACAAAATCAGGCGGAGCTTTTCGGAGCCAGTTTCAGCAGGCGGGCTACCAGATACAAGACTTTATCGTGCAAGTTCAGGGCGGCCAGTCGGCCTTGGTTGCATTCAGCCAGCAGGGATCGCAATTAGCCGGCGCATTTGGCCCCGGCGGTGCAATCGTTGGCGCCGTCATAGCTCTTGGTAGCGTGATTGCAGGAACATTGATTACCGCATTGAATGGCGGCAAAAATGCGATGGATGCGTTAAAGGATGCTGCTGATGAGATGGATAAAGTAATAACCATTTCACAGAATGGTGTGGCTGCGCTCTCAGACAAATACGCCAACCTTGCCAGAGTTAATGCGCAAGTAGCTACTCTGATGCGCAATCAGGCGCTTCTGGAATACAACCAAGCTATTGCCAAAATACCCGGAGCCATTAGCGACGCAACGGGTGCGTTCGTATCCTTTGGCGATAAGGTGTCTGGAGCCTTCACTGGTGGCATCCCATCGGTGAATAATTTCAGCCGCGCAATGTCAGATCTGAACATCACAACTAATAATTTCAGTGATGTCATCAAGCAGGTTCCGGCCAGGCTTGGCGGCGTAGACCCTGCACTATCAGCGATTAACAATACGGTAACCGCGCTTTCATCAAGGCTGGGGATCTCTGAGCAGGCAGCATTCGAGCTAGCCAAACAATTATCAGATCTCAGTAAAAATCCCTCGCCGCAGGCATTGCAGGATCTGGCTAACAAACTGCAGGGGATGACCTCTTCAAGCAAGGACGGACAGGCGGCAATTACTGCCCTGCTTGGTCCAATTGTGGCGCTTTCCAGAGAGGCAGCAAATGCAGCGTACAACGTTAGCCTGCTTAAAAATAACACTGATAATCTCACTGAAGGTCAGAAAAACCTCATTAAGCAATCAGAGAGGAATCTTGCTCTGTCAAAATTGCAGGGAGAGGCGAGAGCAAGGCTGGCCGCTCAGTATGCTGCAGAAGATGCTGGATTCACCAAGGACGACCCACACACCAAACAGATGCAGGCAGATGCCGCAGCGACTTATAGCAACCTTGAGGCAAGCCAAAAGCTAAAGTCCGAACAAAAGAAATCTGCATCTCAAGCAGAGTCAGTTGCCCAAAAACTGGCCAACCTTAAGCAGCAAGCAGACTTATCTGCCGACTCGACTAATTCACTTAGCCGTGAGCAAGCAATACTTAATGCTCAAATCTCTCTTGGCAAAGGCGCTACTCAGCAGCAAATCCAGCTGGCAGGTCAGTACGCTGCGAAAAAATGGGACACTACTAACGCAATAAAAGCGCAGGCTGCAGCAGAAAAGCTTCTGCCTGAAACGCGAGAAAATGCCAGCTATAAACAAGATCTGGAAGACATGAAAACCGCTTTAGCTGCCAAGAAAATTACCCAGCAACAGGCCGACGCCACTGCTGAACAGTTAGAAAAGCAGCATCAGGCTAACATAGCTAAAATCCGGGCTGATCAAGTTGTATCGCCAGGGCAAGATGCAGTTGGCGCAGTAGATCCAGTTCAGCAATTAGCTAACCAAAATGCGCAAAAGCTTGCTCTCATCCAGCAATTCGAACAACAGCGCCTCATCACTGAACAGCAAGGCCTTTCCCTTCGTAATGCAGCCAATACTGAGTACGAGCAGCAACGCATTGCTGCACAGTGGCAAATCTACAAAGCGCAGAATCAGTCAAACGAGCTGCTGGGAACAGCAATTGAATCGCTCGGTGGCGGAGCCACAAATGCGATAACAGGACTGCTGAACGGTACTCAAAGCCTTTCAGAAGCCTTTGCCAACTTAGGAACTGCTGTGCTGAACGGGCTGGTCAGTAGCCTTGTTGAGATGGGAGTGAGGTGGGTTGAATCTGCAGTCATGGGTCAGGCTGCGCAACAATCAGCTATCGCAGCTAATCAGGCTACTGCAGCAGCTGCATTGGCGACATCTACGGCCACTGGCGCAGCTTCAGCCGCTGCTCTTTTAGCCGCATTCTCCCCAGCGGCTATGGCTGCATCAATTGCAACTTCTGGTGGCGCTGCAGCTGCTGGCCTTGCTGGATACTCAACTGCAATGACTGCAGCGCAGACCATGTCTCTGGCTGGTATGCGTGAGCACGGCGGCCCCGTTAACGCTAACTCAATGTACCGCGTAGGCGAGGGCGGCAAGCCGGAGATATTCAAAGCCAGTAATGGTAGCCAGTACATGATTCCCGGCGATAACGGGCGGGTACTAAGCAATAGGGATATTGGTGGCGGGGGCGATACAGCTGGTGGATTGGTGATGAATTTCAACTTTGACATTCAAACCACAGGCGGCATTGATGAAGCCACGCAGAAGCAGATGGCCCAGATGATGCAAACAGTAGCGATACGCACCATCAAAGACCAACAGCGCCCAAGAGGGTTACTTAGTAAGTGAAAGTTGTCGTATTCTTAGGCAACTTTCACAGAAAAAAGGAGTTTTGAATGGAACACCATGTTGAAGACATCACTGCATTCGACAATGCCAACGGATCTGGGATTTTAGCTCGAGTGGTCTTTAATCAAGAAGATCACAATCAATCAGTGCGTGTTAATGTCAGGCTTAAACTGGATAGGAGCCTGTCGCTAGCTGAAGTCGAAAAGCTTGCGATTGAAGAGGCGAGAGCGCAACTTAAGTCACTGGCATCATCCTTCTAATTGACAGAACGAAAAAAACTAAACCCGCTTCGGCGGGTTTTTTTATTTGGAGCCCCTATGCCAGAAACTTTCACATGGATCCCCCAAACGGGATTCACGGGCGAGCGCACGCCTGATGTAGCCGTCGTGAAGCTGGGCGATGGCTATGAGCAACGTCAGGTGAAAGGAATTAACCCGCTTATGGGGAAATATTCGCTGACGTTCATCGGATACGACGATTCGAAATGTGCCGGGCAAAACGTGGCTAAAGCTGCTGATGCGTTTCTCAGGGCGCGCATGGCGGTTGAGTCGTTCTACTGGACGCCATCTGATACTGGCGTTCAGGGGCTGTATGTATGCCGGTCATGGTCAATGCAGAAAACCGGAAGCGTTTATCAGTTAACAGGGACGTTTGAGCAGGTGCCGCGATGAGAGACATACCAGCAGAGCTAATCATCGAGAGCGTTGATGCCGGCGTCGGCGCGATGCTCGACCTGTTTGAAGTAGACCTGCAGTCCTTTGGCGGTGACGTGATCCGCTTCCACGCGGGTACCAATGGCTATTACAACGATGTCATCTGGCAGGGGCGCGCATACTCGGCTTATCCGATAGCCGTAGAGGGCTTTGAAGTTAAATCCGAGGGTACGTACTCGCGCCCGACGATGAAGGTTGCGAACATTTCCGGCCTTATTACGGGAATCAACCATGACTTTGATGATGCGCTTGGTGCTGTGGTAACGCGCCGGCAGGTGCTGGTTAAGCATCTGGATGCGGTGAACTTCCCGAACGGTAACACTGATGCAGATCCGACTATGGAGGCAGTATCGCGATACGTCATTGAGGAGATGGCGGAAGAGACGTTTGAGACGGTCACTTACAACCTTGCTACACCGGTAGACTGTGATAACGCCATCATCCCGGCGCGCACCATTCTCGCGGATGTGTGCCAGTGGGTATACCGCGGCGATGGCTGCGGCTACTCAGGCGGTCCGGTCGCTGACGAGAAAGATAATCCAACATCTGACCTGTCTCGAGACAAGTGCTCAAAGCATCGCAGCGGTTGCCGCATGCGTTTTCCCAAGCCTAACGCGCTGCCATACGGCGGCTATCCCGGCTCAGCAAAGGTTTCCTGATGATTGAATCCGAATGCCTGATTTATGCCGACTCATCCAGTGATGAGGTGTGTGGGCTGATTATTGATGGCGATCGTTTGTGGCGATGTCGCAACATGCATCCCGAGCCGGAGCGCAATTTTCGGATTGACGAAAGAGACTGGCTTGAAGCTGAAGCGGCGGGAGAAATCACCGCCGTTTTTCATTCACACCCGCAGGCGAAGCTGGTGCTTTCAGCTGCTGACCGCACCGCCCAGCTGGCGACCGGCATAGACTGGTGGCTTGCCAGCGCTGGACAGCTGCGAAAGTTTCGCCCGGCACCGCACCTGCTTGGCCGCCGGTTTGTTCACGGTGAAATGGACTGCTATACGCTCTTCCGCGACGCCTATCATCTGTGCGGCATAGACTTGCCCGACTTCGAGCGGACAAACGGCTGGTGGGTGCGTGGCGAGAACCTCTACCTGAAGAACATGACGGCTAACGGCTTTTATGAGGTTGGTTTCGATGGCATCCAGCCGGGTGATGTGATTATCCGCCGTGCGTTCCCGGAATGCGACCCGTGCCACGCGATGATCTGGCTGGGGGAAAACACAATCCTGCACCACGAAGTGCACGGCCGGCTTAGCCGCCGCGAACCACTTCGCCAGATTCACGTTCCACTCATTCACTCCATCTGGAGACACGAACAATGCTCATCTTTGGATTTAGCGGCAATTTACGCCGACATTTCCGCCAAATCTCTCTGAATGTCGATACGCCCGCGCAGGGTTTAAGACTGCTGCTGGCTCAGTGCCCGGCATTCAAACGTGACTTCTACCAGACCCGGTTGCGTATGCGCATCGACGGAAGCGATGTATCTGCTGATAACCTCGAATTCCACATGAACAGGCACGTTAAAGACGGTGCCCGGGTTCTATTCGTTCCCATTGTCGAGGGCTCTATCTCTGCTGTGGCAGCCGTATGGATTATGGTCGCCGTCACGGTGGCCTCAGTAGCGTATTCGCTCTATATGACATCGCACATGAAAACGAAGTCATCAGCGGACCAGGACACCAATTCCATTACCAACAACTCATTCACCAGCGCAGAAAACCGCATCGGGCAGGGTAGGCCGGTGCCGTTATTGCTCGGTGAAATGGAGGTTGGTTCAAACGTAATCAGTCTGGGCATCGATACCACGAACAATCAGGACTGGAATATTTCTATCAGCTAAGGTGAAAGCATGGGCTCAGGCGGCGGCGGTGGCAGCACCCCTAAACTTCTCGATGACAACCTCAAATCCAAGCAATTCCTCCGCGTTCTTGACCTTATCAGCGAAGGTCCGATCTACGGGCCAGTAGACCAGAGCCACCTCTCTTCGTTCATGTTGAACAAGACGCCTGTCACGGACTCTTCAGGCAATGCGACCATCAATGGTGTCAGCGTGGCATGGCGCCCGGGAACGGCGACGCAAACGCCGATTAATGGCTTCAATACGATCGAAGCAACGACCGTGGTTAACACTGACGTTACCCAGGCTACGCCGCTGGTCCGCACAGTAACAGACACCGATGTTGATCGGATTCGCATGAACATTGGTGTTTCAGCGCTCGTACAGCAGGACACCAAAGGAAACCAGAAAGAAACCTCTGTGACGATGGTTATCGAAACACGCGTGGGTAATGGTGCATGGCAGGTTCAGAAGACGGTCACAATTACCGGAAAGCAGTCTGGTGAGTATCTGGAAGCCCACCTGTTTGACGCGCCTGAAACGAAGCCTTTCGATATTCGCCTGCGCCGCGTTACGCCTGACAGTAACAGTGATCTTCTTAATAACGGCACTATCTGGAACAGCTACACCGAAATCACTGACGACAACCTGTCGTACCCCTATGCGGCCGTTGCCGGCTGCGTGGTTGACCGTGACCAGTACACTGACACGCCCACGCGCACTTATCATCTGCGCGGCCTGATTGTTGATATGCCTGATAACTACGACCCGATTGCACGGACTTACTCCGGCATCTGGACCGGTGGATTTAAGTCAGCATGGACCAATAACCCGGCGTGGCTGTTCCGTGCGCTGGTGAAGAATACCCGTTATGGGCTGGCGAAGCGGGCGGGCTATGTCGATGTGGATGATGGCAGTCTGTACGTGCTTTCACAGTTTTGCGATCAGCTTGTAGATGATGGCTATGGCGGCAAAGAGCCACGCTTTACCCTGAATGCTTATATCACGGAGCAGAAGAGCGCGCGCGACCTTCTGGACGACATTGCAGGCATGTTCCGCGGCATCGCTCTATGGGACGGCATGCGCTTCTCTGTGATGCTGGATAACCCTCAGGACCCGGTCGCTTCAATCACTAATGCCAACGTGGTAGATGGGTTGTTTAGCTATAGCTCTATGAAGCGTTCTGAGCGCTTCAACGCTGTAATAGTCTCATGGACAGATCCGAATAATGGCTGGTCTCAGGTGAAGGAGTACGTGTCTGACGACGAGATGATTGACCGCTACGGCTACAACGAAACGACACTTGAAGCATTTGGCTGTACATCACGCGGGCAGGCATTCAGAACCGGAAAATGGATGCTGGAGACCTGCAAGCGGGAAACGAAGAAAATCACGTTCAAAATGGCGCGCGAAGCTATCCGCTTCATGCCCGGGGACGTGGTTGAAGTCATGGATAACAACTATGCGGCTACTCGTCTTGGCGGTCGCATCATTTCTCATGCCGGCCGCAGTATCACTGTTGACGCTGACGTATCAGAGTTGGTTGGTGGCGGCGACAGCATGTCGCTGATGGGCTCTAATGGGAAATTTGTTAAGTATGAAATAGCCAGCGTAGCCAGCCGCGTTATTACACTTAAGTCCACGCCCTCATGGGTTCGTGACGGCACGGTGTTCGTTATCACAACCGGAGAGGTTGCGCCGCGGCTGTTTCGTATCATGGGCATCTCGGAAGATGAGAACAACTCGGTTTACAGCATATCGGCAACGCTGCACGACCCAAATAAACAGGCAGTAGTGGACGATGGTGCTGTCTTTGAAACGCCAAACGATACGCTGAATGGCTATCGCGTTCCCAATATTGAAAACCTGCGTATCATCAACGTCAACAGCGAAACAGTGCAGGTTACCGCGGCGTGGGAAACGGCGACGCTGACCAAAAAGATTGTTTTCGAACTCTACGTATACAGCCTGGACGGCAAGGTTGTAGCGCAGTACGAAACAGATCAGTTCCGCTATGACTTTTACGGGCTTGATGCCGGTAGCTATACGCTTGGGGTTCGCGGACGCAATGAAAACGGCATGAAGGGGGCTGAGACGCAGGTTAGCCTGGTTATCGGCGCACCATCAGCTCCGACATTCATCCAGTGGACACCTGGTATTTTCTCAGCTGACATCGTACCGGTCATGAATGTCACCGCGACAACAGACACATCGTTCGAGTTCTGGTACACGGGCGAGGTGCCGGCCAGCAGCATTTCAGCCGTTGAGGATGAGGCCCAGTTTCTCGGCAGAGCATCACAGTGGACGCTGCATGGCTTGAAAGCTGATACGACTTACTACATGTATGTGCGTACCAAAAACGCTTTCGGCGTGTCGCAGTTTGTGGAAGCTTCGGGCAAAGCGTCGTTCGACATACCCGGCATGATTGACCTGATTGATGAGGCCATTCGGGATTCGGAAGCCTTTGAGAATCTGACAGGCAAAATCGACACCAATATCGAGGGAATCCTGCAGAACGCCCTGGATAACAACTCCACTGTAAATCACCAGTTCGCTATCAATGGCGAGGTCCGCGCCGACATCATCACCGTTAAAACAACAGTTGCAACCGTGTCTGAGGCTTTAGCGCAGCTGGAAACGCAGGTGCAGGCTCAGATCGGCGACCTGAGTGCCGCGGTAAATGAGAAGCTCACCGCTACCGTAACTGACAACGGAACTGCCAAAGCATCGTATACGCTTCGGGTTGGGATTAACCGCAATGATGTTTATTACGGCGCTGGCATGGCCATCGGCATTGAACCATCTGGTAACTCCTACAAATCCACTATTGCGTTCAATGCGGATCAGTTCGGCATCTACACCGGCAGCGATGCAGGAAACTATCAGCTTGCTTTTGCCGCAGTTAATGGTCAGGTGTTCATCAGATCTGCTTTCATTCAAGACGGTTCAATTGACAACGCCAAGATTGGTAACTTCATCCAGTCCAGCAACTATGTCGCCGGAACAACGGGGTGGAGGCTGGATAAAGGCGGGACATTTGAAAACAACGGTTATGAAGCGGGAAATGGGCGCATGGTGCAGACCAATAACCAGATTTCCGTTTATGACGGCAATGGAGTTCTGCGCGTGAGAATGGGGAAACTCAGCTAATGGCATACGGATTCGGAACATGGGATGCAAACGGTGTCGACAATAACACTGGATTAGTAAAGGTAAATTCTTTGGGTGTTATGTCGATAGATGCTGTGAGTAATTACAACCAGGCTTACTCCGTACCAAGCGGATATTCTCTTGATTATTTATTCCAGGCAAGCGCAGATCGCTCAGGGAATGGTAGAAAGAGAATTTACATTAGTGGTGCAAGCGTTATCGTTGCGCAGGTAGGTCCTTCGGATTATTCAGCGGGAACGTTTCCGAATGTACCCGGCAATATTCTGGTTTTCGCGAGGTAATTCAATGGCGTACGGCGCACTGTTAACTGACGTATCTGGCGTTCCATTTTACATAGCTGATACGATGCCATTAACCTTGATTGAAAAAAGGACTATCAACTCCTCATCAGGACTAATAGACCTTTTTACTGGCGATGGAACTCCGCGCTATGTTTTTGTGAACAGCAATGGCGCACAAGGCGGCAGCCTTTCTACATGCGAGGCTCTAGAGATATCAGGAAATGTATGGAGATTAAGGTATGCAGGGTCCTCTAGGCAGATCAATATATTTATCTTTGGATATCAATTCCAGCCCATTCCATCATGGGGTATACAGATAAATGATGCACAAGGACGGTGCATTCTGACCAATGAAACCAAAGTTCTTCGTGATGTGCAAAATCTTGGAGACTCAACGGTTGATACCTCCTCAGGTTACAAGTTCAGCACAACATTAAGTGGGCAGTGGGCTGTCGCTCCGGTTTACACAGGATACTTCTCTGGAACTATAAATCAAGGCGGCCAGCCGATGCCGGTGGTGGCGCAATTTGCATCAAGCTCCAGATTCAATGGTAACACCTCTCAAATTGCAAGTGGATATATAGGGAATTACGAAGGGGCATCGGCTAATGGTACTTTTTTGAATTACAGAAACCGCCTGACAGCAATAAATGTGGAAAGATATTAATCGATTTGATCTGTTATTCTACTTGATAAAAGATAATTTAAGTTCATTATGTGTATATGGTACATGAAAAGGACTTATCATGAAAAAGATTATTATAATTGCTTTGGCTTTCTCTGCATCTGCTTGCCAGTCTTTACCGCCTCAACAATGTACGGCAGTTGCTAATATCGGCGGCCAAGAAACGAGCGTGCCGATCTATGGTGTTCGTAAGCAAGCTAACCAGACTCAGTTCTTTGCTGGAAATCCTTTCGGATGGAAGTGGGTAAGCGCGAATAACTTCAAAAGCTCTACATGCGATAAAACTTAACTCTTCATTTTGCCGCTAAGTTAAGTTAGATTTCATTCGCTGCTGCGAATCCCCCTATGCGGCGGGGCGTCACAGTCGGATCTCTCTGCTTGCAGAAGATGGAAACGAGAAGCGCGAGCCAATGACTGTACGGCTTACCGGGAGGCACCCGGCGCAGCAGCCCTGAACATTAAGAACCCGGCCACCGCGCCGGGTTTTTTATTGCCCGGAGAAAACTATGCCAGCAGGCACTATTGCTTTAACAAACAACTCAGCAACCGTCACTGGAAGCGGAACCAGCTTCACCACTGAGCTTAAGGTGAATGATTTTGTGGCATCAACGGTTGGCGGCGTGGCTTATACGCTCGGCGTGAAATCCATAGAGTCCAACACCTCACTGACCCTGATGGAAATCTACACCGGTCCGTCAGCGTCTGGCCAGTCATGGACTCCTGTACCATATGGTACAATGGCGGCTATTACCGCCCAGCTTGCAGCTCAGGTGACCTATGCTATTCGCGGTTTAAACCTTGATAAGGCGAACTGGCAGCAGGTCTTTACTGCACCGGGTAACATCATAGTAAGCCTGCCGGATGGCACTTCATGGCAGGGCCCGAGCTGGGCTTACATGACAACGCAGTTTGCCGGCAAAGCCAATACCAGTGACGTACTCACCAAAGCAGACAATCTAAACAGTCTGACGGATAAAGCCACTGCACGCACAAATCTTGGGTTGGGTGAGTTATCAACACTGAATGGACCCCTTGCTATAAATAAGGGCGGAACAGGAAGCGCAACACCATTCGGGACGGCTGCTAACACATTTGCGCAGGGTAATGACTCGCGCCTCAACACTGTCAACAATAAAAGTGGTGGGGCAATCACAAGTTCCGTAACCATCAACGCAGGGCCGTTTATTTGTAACACAGGGAATATGGTGAGTCGCGCTAACCGAAATGGGTCATCAGGCGCTACTACTCAGGCGGGCTGGTTCCAGAGTATGTTTAACGGCACAAACGCACAGTTTTCATCATTCATGGAAGAGCAGGTCGGTATAAACCTCTATGGCGTTCAGACGCTTGGTGACGGGTCCATTTTCAGAAGGTGGCATTACGCAATTGATGGTAATGCTTATGCAACTAATGGAAACTGGGTTAATGGTTCTGACTCAATATTGAAAAATGACATTAAACCAGTTCCTAATGCCCTGGAATCTGTACTCGGATGGCGCGGTGCGTCGTGGGAATGGAAGGACAAATCTAGAACTAAACGCGGGCTGGGGCTAATTGCTGATGACGTAGAGAAAACATTTCCGGATGCAATATCCCACTTCAGCACGACCATTGACGGAGAAACATTCGATAATGTAAGAGCCATTGACCCAGGCAGCATTGCAGCGGCCTATCACACTGAGGCCATTAAGTCGCTATTTAGTCTGGTTGAGCTTGCGCTTGTCGATCCTGATAAGGCGCTTGCCAGCATTGATAGCATCAAGGCTGCAATCGACCCAGATTCAGGCTCCTAAAAAAGCCCCGGCGACGGGGCAGAGGTATACCGCGCCGATCTGAGCAGGCTACGGGGTGGGTGATTAAAGCTTAGTCACTCGCACCGCACCCACCAAACTAAATCTCTTTACCCACCAAAGGCTTTACAAAAACCCCAACCGCAGCGGCTTGATCAGTTCTACCGATCGATATTACTGTTTATCCATACAGTATTTATCACGGAGGTAAATGACCATGCCACGCGACTACGAAATCATGATTGCTTTCCGGCAGGCGGTGAAACGCGACGCTGCCGGCCGCTACACCATCAGCACACTCGACTTCATCAGGGAACTTGACCGCATGAATTGGCATTACACGCTGCGGGCGGCCAACAAGTGGATCGAGATGCACACTACAACGTTCCGCGATATCACGACTACCGACGGTGAAGAGCGCCTGTTTCAGGTGTTTAATCCGAATGGCGGTGTGTGATGTTTGCCCTGGTCGATGTGAACTCGTTCTATGCGAGTTGCGAAACGGTCTTCAGGCCAGATTTGCGGGGAAAGCCGGTAGTGGTGCTGAGCAACAATGACGGATGTGTCATTGCCCGTTCGGCAGAGGCTAAAGCGCTGCAAATCCCCATGGGTGCGCCGTACTTCAAGCTGAAGGATGAATTCCGCCGGCACAAGGTGCAGGTGTTCAGTTCCAACTACGCGCTCTACGCCGACATGAGCAACCGCGTGATGAGCACGCTGGAGAGCATGGCGCCGGCCGTGGAAATCTACTCCATTGACGAAGCGTTTATGTGCCTGGACGGTATGCAACGCAATCACCCGCTTGAGGACTTTGGCCGCGCTGTGCGGGCGCGTATTAAGCAGGAAACGCACCTGACCGTAGGCGTAGGGATAGCGCAGACCAAAACTCTCGCCAAACTGGCTAACCATGCCGCCAAGAAGTGGACGAAGACCGGCGGCGTGTTGGACCTGTCGAACATCGACCGTCAGCGCAAGCTTATGGCGCTGGTGCCGGTTGAGGATGTCTGGGGCGTCGGCCGGCGCATCAGCAAGAAGCTGAACGCCATGGGCATCATGACAGCGAAAGACCTGTCAGAGCAAAGCACCTACACCATCCGTAAACACTTCAACGTTGTGCTGGAGCGAACCGTCAGAGAGCTGCGCGGTGAGCCATGCCTGCAGCTGGAAGAGTTTGCCCCCACCAAACAGCAGATTGTCTGCTCCCGCTCATTCGGCTCCCGGATCACCAAATACGACGATATGCGCGAAGCAATATGCACCTTCGCCGCGCGAGCCGCGGGTAAGCTGCGTGGCGAGCGCCAGTATTGCACGCAGATAGCCGTGTTCGTCCGGACCAGCCCTCACGCCGTGGGCGAAGTTTTCTATGGCAACCAGTCGACCGGCAAAGTGCTCACGCCAACCAACGACACGCGCGACATCATCCGGGTAGCCATTGAAGCGCTCGATCGCATCTGGCTTGAGGGGCACCGCTACATGAAGGCTGGCGTGATGCTGGGCGATTTCTACAGCGAAGGCGTGTCGCAGCTGAATCTGTTTGATGAAAACAAACCACAGGCCAACAGCGAGGCGCTGATGCGCGTGATGGATGGTATCAACCTGAGCGGGAAGGGGAATCTATGGTTCGCAGGGCAGGGTATACAGAACACGTGGGCGATGAAGCGCGAGATGCTTTCGCCGGCATATACCACAAAAGTTTCCGACCTGCCGGTGGTCCGGTGCTGATCACCTCGCGGCCATCTGAAACGCTCCATGTTCCGACGTGTGATGGCGTGGCGATTATTGACAGGTCAGTGCGGCCAAAGGTGGGTGACACCATCTACTTTGTGGCTTTCGGCATCTGTCAGCTTGGCATGCTGGGTCGCGACTACATTACCTGCGAGGACGGGGAAACGTTTGAGGGAGAGGCGCTGGAAGAGATTACGATCATCGGCGTGCAGACGTGGGGAGTGATATCGGCGCGGGATGATAACCGGCCGATAATCTGAGTGGTAGCACATATGAAGCACAAAAAAATACCGCAAATCACCGTAAAACCACCTTGTAGGTGCTTCGTGACTTGCGGTATGTCTCTGTTAAAGCCTATAGCAACCTAAAACAACTTAACCCTACAAATCCGCAGGGGAAATCATGAGCATGCAGGTCTAGCGGCGCGCAATAAAAAACCGCCTGAGAGAGGCGGTTTCGTCAGGGTCAGGGCAGTGACAGTTTTTCGCTGATCGTCCTGTAGCCCTGTTCAGCGAAGCGTTGCTTGCTGATGGCATCGTTTTTGGTGGGTTCAAACCAGGCACCTTCTCCACTGGTTGAGAAAAACCAGACTTCTGGCTGTTCTGCGCCGCGCTGCACCCAATAAAATCCTTCCTGCATTATCATGTCCTCCTCACAGGAATATAGTTCAGCTACGCTGCGCTTAACAGCGTAACTGACAATATTCTCACCTGCAGACGAAAACCTAAGCAGATTGCACCTCTTCCGGTGGCATCAGTTTGCCACTGAGAAGTTTAAAACCGGCAGATTTAAAACGAGGCAGAGAAAGCGGTATCGGCTCCATCGGGCGATAAAAACCGCGTCCAGCATCCCAGTACCATACCTCAGGCTCAGTTGTGCTGCTGCCTACCCAGTAAAAACCCGTATCCATCAGTGCTCTCCAGAAATGAATGAAGGCACGCCTTCTCTAATTTCCGCAAAATAATGTCTTAATTAAACTCAATGATCAATCTCGGTTGCCGCTTCGCTTATTAACGCCAGCAGTCAGCGGCCACGAAAATAACATCCGGTGGGTCGGTCCAGATATCATCGAAGGTATTTTACTGATCCTGATAAGGATCTTTTTTGTCATCCTGACTGTCATCGCGTGTACGCGGGATTTCGCCGTGCTCACGAGCATCATCATGGGCTGGATGATCATCTTCCTCATAAGCATTACCTGCATGCGGCGCGGCTTCCGGTAAACCCTTGTGTACCTCGCCCTCGTTTTTACGCTCCTTGTTGGTTTCGTGTTGTTTCATCTTTCTCTCCAGTAGGGGTTTTGTTGTGATGAATTTTAGCTGATCGCTGGCCGTTTCTGGCGGCCGTAATCGTTTTCACACTCTACACGCAGAACGGCTAAATTGTACAGTTTTGCAAAGTTGTACAAGTTTATGGGGGCTGTATAGAAGTGCACGCGTCAGCAAGGAGTAAAAATAATTTTGTTGAGCAGAAAGAGAGGCTTAGCACAGCGCCTGATATTTTATTCAGGTTAACCGCATGATTTTTCCTGCAAAAATGGTGATTTATTGTTGAAGAGAATGGCAAAATTATTGTGCAAATCTCCTCTGACCACACGAAATGCTAACTAAATTGTTGTACAAGTTTTCCATCTTTGTATAACTTCTCGCTTGTGGCAGTCAGTCACACGTAACGAATGATGCTTTGCATCGCCTCTGAAGGTGTTGTGGATTTCCACTTTCAGAGGCTGCTTTTTTACCTGTGCTGATTCAAAAATTTAACCTGAGTAACCGATTAATCACTGCAGTTTGCACTGCAGCTTACCCGATGAGGCTTGTTATGAAACAGAATGCATCGACGTCAGCAGAGTCTCAATTGTCAGAATATTTCCAGCACGCGGGTTCAGAATATGCCAGTGAAAAAGAGGTCATCGCGCTGATTTACAAACAGCTGGCGGCGGTGAAACTGCGTGTGAGCAATAAAGATATTATTCTGGCCCTGCTGGAGCGATTAGAGTCTGAACATGACGTGGTTCAGCTGGATATTTATCGCCAGGCACTGGAACTTATTGTTCAGCGCACGCCTGACGATATCGCTTCCTGAAACCTGTGTCTGTCGTACTCCACTCCATTGCCGAAACACGGACGTTTAGTTGCCTGTTTGTTTCGCCCCTTAGCTTAGGGGCATTTATTCTCTTCGCGTCTCGTTTCCTGCCTGAATAAGCCCAGCGTGAAATGCACAATTGCCTCTATTCTCTGCTACAGTATTTAGCTGGAGTAAGCTTTCATGCAAGCAGGGTTACTCATTACGCCAGAGGGCGTATCACTTTATCGGGCACGCATGAATGTCTGATTCGCGGCTCAGGCCGCTGGGCAAACCTATGAATGATGGTTATTACTGGATTAAAGATGGCGAGCGCTATCCGGAAGTGTGGCTGTACCAGAAGCAGTTTGGCTGGTTTCGCCCGTGCAGCGCGGTGCCAATGACGCAGCGTACCTTTGAGATGATGAAGTACGTAGTGCTGAGTGAACGGCTGGAAGAACCGGCGCGTGAGACTGAGTGTTAAGCCTGTGACCGCCGTTACGGCGGTCAGCTTTGCCGGTTACTTAATCTCCGGCCAGGCTACTGCCGGGAAACCATTAAACTGTGGGCGGGCAAACAGATAGCCCTGGAATTGACTGACACCGACCGCTTCCAGCCACATCCACTCCTCGGCTTTCTCCACGCCTTCAGCAATCACCGCGATCTCCAGCGAAGCGCAGCACTTAATGATGGCATGCACAATCGCCTGTTTTGGGCCGCTTTTGTGCACGTCACTGATGATTTCCCGATCGATTTTGATCTTGTCCGGCTGGAATTTAGACAGCAGCGACAACCCCGCAAACCCGGCACCAAAGTCATCCAGCGCCAGGCTGATACCCGCCGCCTTAAGTTTTCTTACTTCTGCTGTAAACTCTTCGGCACGCGAGATGATTTCATTCTCCGTCACTTCCACCACGATCTGCTCCGGTACCAGACCGTTGGCCGCGATTTCCTGTAGCAGGAAATCCACCGCATTCGGGACGGTGACCAGCGACATCGGCAGCAGATTGATGGTCAGCGTCTGCTCGCCGAGGCCGAGATTTTTCGCCAGGTTGAAGGCCAGACTCTTGGACTGAATATCGGCGTGGTAAATCGCATCACCGCCAAACGCAGAGAAGTACTCCTGCGGTGAACCGCCGTCCGGCGTGCGAATCAGCGCTTCATAGGCCGTGATACGCCGCGAGAAGGGATCGACAATCGGCTGAAACGCAAACCGGCAATCCTGTACATAGTGCTGCAGACTCTCCAGCTGACGCTGACTTTCCGCATCAGTAATAAATTCCCAGGTATTGGCCGGCGGGATCTCGAAATAGTTCTCTTTTTCCCGCGCCTCAACGAAGGTGCGCAGGAACTGCAGTGCACGGTCGTCATAGGTGAGCTGGTAACGCGAAGTGCCTTTATCCAGCACCGCCTGTAGCACGCTGGATTTGTCATGCTCGCGCAGGTCAAACAGCTCCATACCGACGTTACCAAAACGGCGGGCTGGCGCGAAATCATGCATCAGTTCCACCAGATTGTGATGACGGGCGTCGCGGCAGATACGGTCGTAAATGCCCTGAACGGCCTGATCGGGCCCTTCAAGCAGCTGGAAGAAATGTCGTCCATCAAACAACAGAATGCCGGTGACATCTGAAACTTCGTTTTTCTTATTGGCTTTGCCAACCATATCCTCCAGCGTTTTGATGGGAACGTGATCATAGAGGTGGCTGCGGTAAAGGATGGTAGTCAGCATGAGATTGTCCGGCGCTATCGTTATTTTGCCTTACATTAACAGCCAGACGGCAGGATCTGTCCAGCGCTGAGACGCGTGATCGTTAACTATTTTATAAAATTCCACTTAACCGAAGCGGCTGGCGGCTCACGCCAGGGGGAATTTTTACTCAACCGCTGGTCAGCGAGGTTAACGATAAATAAATTCGATTGAAAGGATAAATGAAAAGCGTATCGTTAGCCGGGTTAACCGGAGGTGATAAAGATGTTGCGTGATTATTTGAAGATTGATGAAAGCGATCGTTTAGTTGAGCAGAGCTTGTTACGCCTGCATAACCGTGGACAGGAAGATGTCACCGAATGGCACATTGTCGGTGCCAACGGTGAGCAAAAGGGCAGCGTGGCGCTGTTCGATAAACTGAGTAACCGTCGCTCTTATCGCGTTAGTTACCGTATAACGCAAACCGATCCCGAGGGAAGGGTGGTCGTTGATCATCTCACCGACACGTTGTGATTTTTGCCGTAGTCTTTTGTTGGATTTGACCCGCCGCGTGGCGGGTTTTTTGCCTGCTTCAGCGGCTGCCGCGCCGCCGCATTTCCACCAGCGTGCCAATCAGTTCCAGCGTACTTTTCTGACTCTGCTGCACGGGAAAATCTTCGTTCAGCGGCCGTAACGAGAAAATTTGCTCGTCGTGCATCCGAATAATTCGCACCATCGCGACGTTGTCTACCCGCGCCAGCACCACATCGCCCGGCTGGGGCACGCGTTGCGGATCAAAGATCAACCGGTCGCCGGCGCGATACGCCGGGTTCATGGCGTCATCTTCCAGCGTAACCGCCAGCGCACTGTCGCTCAGCGCTTCGTCACTGTAAAGAAAGCGGACGGCCTGCTGCTGCCACTGCAGTCGCTGCTCATCCAGCCAGTCCGCGGCCTGCACCAGCGTGACCAGCGGCACGGCAGTGAGAGCGGGGGAAGCGTGCGTACTGGCAAACGGCTGGCCGTCGCCATCAATAATCCACGCCGCGCTACACTGCAGCAACTCCGCCAGCCGCAGCAGATGCTCACCACGCGGCACCGTCTCTTCTTTCTCCCACTGCGAAACCGCAACGTGCGACACGCCAATGCCATTGGCCAGCGCCTGCTGCGTTAATTTCAGAGCCTTACGGCGCTGGCGAATGCGCTCACCACCAGATTCTTTTTTCATCATCTTGACAACTCTTCCAGGCTTTACTTAAGTATACTTAAAATCATTATTTAAAGTAAACTTAAATGTGCCGCTGGCCGTGATACTGGCGAGGGAGGTCAGCGGGGTGTCCGGCTAACCCTCGCCAGGTGAGAGAGGTAGGGCATGGAGAGTAGTTTGGTCACCAGCGTAGGCGCACTGCTGCTTGGCGGTGGCGCGGCAGCGGTGTTCTGGAAACCCCTGATGGCGGGGATCGCGTCAATCGTCACCAGCAATCGCGCGGGCGGCGAGATCATCACCAGCTACAAAGAGCAGGTGCTGCTTCTCAAGGAGAGCCATGCGCTGATGCGCCAGGAAAACGATGAACTGCGTATCCGTCACGACAAAAACCTGCGGCGTATCTCATCGCTGGAGACCGATCTGCGTTTAATCAAGAACGCACTCGGTATCCTGCTGGCGACCACCGAAGCCGAGCACAGCGATAAGTTTCGCAGCCAGATAAATCAATTGATCAGCACTCTGGAGGAGAACCGCGATGGTGCAGATAAACAGTGAACTGCTGGTGCGAAGCCACCGCCGTCATTTGATGCTGGGTGGCCTGCTGATGCTGTTATCGCTGCTGTGTGTGGCGATGACGATTCTGTTTCTTTACGTCAATAACGACGCCAACCGGCGCGTGGAGGAGATTCGCCAGCAGTACCGGGCGATCTCCGATCGACGCGAAGCAAAGGTCGCCGAACTGACCAGCCAGCTGGTTGAGCTGCAGAAAAAGCTGGATGCTCAGCCGCCGCGCAGCGCCAGCCATACCACAACGCCCTCCACGCCGCCGGCCGGGCAGCAAACCGCACCACAGCCGCGGCGCTAAGGAGGACCAGATGCGTATTACCGAGCGGATCGCAGTCCGTTTGCAGCAACTGCGGTCTTTATTTAGCAATAAGGAGAAAATTATGAGCGATCAAACTGTCATCAACCCAACCAGCGCTGCGGCGCAACAGGCATTGTCACCGCTGGAGAGTTTTGCCAACGAAACGGCCAGCGCGCCGGCTGCCGCTGACAGCGCAGCTGATAGCGTTGCCCAGCCAGAAACGCCGCCGGCAGCCGCAACGCCAGCTGCGCAACCGGCAGCGCCCGCCAGCGCTGAGCAACCGTTTCATGCGGATGCTCCGGTCGATCTCGATCAGCAGCTGGCAACGCAGGATACGCTGGCGAAC
Source organism: Enterobacterales bacterium (assembly GCA_039593615.1). Classification (GTDB taxonomy): domain Bacteria; phylum Pseudomonadota; class Gammaproteobacteria; order Enterobacterales; family Enterobacteriaceae; genus Enterobacter. The sequence goes on from JBCNOY010000002.1 coordinate 429,278, forward strand.
GGCTCGGCCAGCGCAGGCGCCTCGGCGGCCGCCACGCCTGGCGTGCGCAACGCGCAGACCGCCGCACCGGTTGTTGCCCCTGACGCGCCGGTGGCTGCGACCGCCGCCAGCGATGCGGTGGCGCAGGATATCAGCGCCGGGGTGAAGGACTTTGTCCAGGCCTTCAGCTTTGTTGAACAGGGCGTGCTGAAGCTGGGCAGCGCCGCGAAGGATGAACTGATTGCGCTGGCGAAGAAGTATCTGTAATTCAGACGGGCAGGGATGCCCAGGTCACCCGTTCGGTCGCGTGATCTGCTTTTCCAGTTCCAGCGGATTTCGCTGCCGGCTATTAATCTTTTTAGCGGGCGAGCCGAAGTAGATCGACCACGCTTCGGTATCGCGCGTTATCAGTGAATTGGCGCCTACCGCCGTTCCCTCTGCCAGCGTAAGGCCTGGCATAATAATGGATTGCGAACCGACGATAACATGTCGGCCCAGCACCACTTTCCCCGAGGTGACGCCGGTCAGGTGGGCAGGCACGGTGGGATTGGTCATGAATTCCCCACTGTAGTCATCACTTTTCGAGTAGATTTTTACGCCCTGTGAAAGCCCCGAGAAATCCGCCATTTCCACACCGGCACCCGCCAGTACGGCGCAGTAACCGCCAATATGAATGTAGGAGCCAAGCGTCAGATACCCATCGCCGGCAGCCACGAGGGTCGAGAATCCGTCGATGCGCACGTGATCGCCAAGGGTGATATTGTGCAGGCCAATAATGGTGCAGTTTTTTGCCACCATGACCTGCCTGCCGACTTGTTTGAAGCCGAAGCTGTTCAGCTCATGTTCGGTGTAATAACCAGGATTGAAAGGTTCTGTCGACACAGTGCATTCTCCGGATGATCGGGGCTGGGGTGCCATTATAGGTGCGAAGGCAACAGTCTGTAGCGGAAGAAAAGCGCTAAATCTAACGTCAATTCATCGCAATCAGCCACGAATGGAGACTAAGTTAAGATAATTCTGCAGGCGGCTTCGCTATTATCTGCTAACTTTAATTGCTCAGGCGTTATTTTAACTGGCTTTATCAGCAAAAAGGAAAATAGCATGAGTGATACAGAGGCAATCAAAACCAAAACTGACTACCTGCGTGATGTCACCTCACAGCTAAAAGAGATGCGTCACTATGCGCAGACCAACACTGAGACGCTTTCCAGCCACTGGCTGGCCTTTGATGCCGGGGAGTATAAGGATAAAGAGTACGCCACGCGTTTTGATGCGCTGATCAACAAGCAGGGACAGCTGCTGGATGATATCGATCAGGCGATTCAGGATCTGGAAATCGCCATCAATCACAGCGAGCAGGAAAGCTAAACGCGGCTGCTGGTGGCCTAATCGGCCACCAGCCACATCTCGGCTTCATCGAACATCTCTTCAACAATACGCGCAATCGTCGCCTTGTCGTTTTTACTCATATCGGTTTCGATGGCGTTTCGCTCCATCGGCTTAACCCGCACCTCCAGATCCGGAAAGACGCGCTGCACGCGTTTCTCCAGCTCCTGCAAAATCATTTCCCGCGCGCCCGGTAATCCGGCTACGTTGCGCTTGTCGTAAATCAGCTCCACAAACATCAGGGCATTCCAGTAATCAAAGTGGGAGCGTCATATTACTGTAAATAAAACCAGTGACAAGCGGCAGGGCGGCAATTATTTTCATACGGGTGAAACAGCGCGGCGTAAAGATGCAACGACAGGGGAGTAAAGCGGGCAAAAGCAGAGGGCGCACGCAAAAAATCGAACCTCTGGAGGTGGAAATCCAGCAACACCTCCAGAGGCGGTGCAATAGCACCTTTCGTTCAAGGACAATCGACGACAGTCGTCGTGAGTATTAAGTTATACAACTTTTCCCATCTTGTACAACTTTTTCCCCGGAAATTTCTCTCCGATCGCCTTTTTATCAGTACATCGCTTATAACTCGTTCTTAATACAGAACTCTTCCCACGTCATACCCAGTGCTTCCGCGTGAGATTTCAGATAGGTTTCAATCGCTTGTGCAGCAACCGCTTTATCCGGTTCCGCCAGCTGGATGGAGAACAGCATGCCGTCGAGCTTCTTCTGCCGCAGAAACGCGGCATAGATGCGCTCGGCGTGCCACGCGCGCAGTTCACGCAGGGACATATTGGCGGCGCGCGCATCACTCTCACTCAGTTCATCCAGCGCGGACTGAAAATCAGGGTGGGCGGTGAAAAACAGGCTGCGGGCCAGGGCGTAATACTCTTCAGGGGTTTTCATTCGGGGGTTCCTGCCGGTCAAATTGCGCGTTAGTGTAACCCGCACACGGCGACTTGTCAGGAACCCCGAATGTTTACTGCTGTGCGGCTTGCAGGCGCGTCACGTCCTGCTGATTTTTTTCCAGCGTTTGGTCCACCGTCAGCTTGCCCTGCAGCAGTGCTGCCAGATTCTGCCCGACGGCGTTACCCATCTGATCAAAGCCAGCAATACTGACGTACTGCACACCGGTGTAAGGTACGGTATTCAATGTCGGTTGATCGACGGTGGCGGATTCAATCGCGCTGCGCACCTGAGCGGCGTAAGGCGCCAGGCGCTGATAGTTTGGCTGCTGGTAGGTGGAGTTGCGGCTGCCGGGTGGCACCGCTCCCCAGCCGACGGTATCCGCAACCTGCTGAATATACTGCCGCGAGGTCGCCCAGCTGATGAAGTCCACGGCGGCGGCGCGCTGCGGTGAGTTAGCCGGTACCGCCAGCGCCCACGACCACAGCCAGTGCGAGCCGTTGCGCGTAATGCCGCCCGGCGCCGGCGCAAATGCCAGCTTGTCCGCTACCAGCGAAATCTGCGGGTTAATCAGCAGGCCGGCGGCGACGGTACTGTCGATCCACATCGCGCATTTTCCCTGTGCGGTAAGACGCAGGATCTGGCCAAAGCTATTGCTGGCCGTATCCGGCGGACCGTCTTGTTTCACCATCGCCAGATAATCGGTCAATACCTCACGCCACTCTGGCGAATTCAGCGTTGGCTGCCAGCGATCGTCAAACCACTGCGCACCATAGGCGTTGGCCATGGTGGTGAGCAGGGCCACGTTATCGCCCCAGCCGGGCTGGCCGCGCAGGCACAGGCCATAGATACCGTGCTGAGGATCGGTGAGTTTCGCCGCGAAATTTTTGATGTCGGTCCAGTCGGGATCGTCCGGCATGGTCAGCCCTTTCGCCGCAAACAGATCTTTGCGGTAATAGGTCATGCTGCTTTCCCCGTAAAACGGTAGCGCGTACAGCGTTTGCTGCCAGGACAGTGCTTTGCGCACCGGCGTCAGCAGATCGTCGCTGTCGTACTCTGGTGGCAGGTTATTGAGCGGCGCCAGCCAGCCTTTTTTACCCCACAGCGGCGCTTCATAGGTACCCACGGTAATCACATCAAATTTTGCATCACCGCTGTTCATGGCTGCCAGCACCGCCTGACGCAGGGCGCCATCATCCATCACGTGCCACTGTAGTTTCACGTCCGGATGCTGCTGTTCGTAACGGCTCGACAGCTGCTGCATGATGGTCATGTCACCATTGGCAATGGTGGCGATATTGAGCGTAGTGGCGGCCTGGCTAAGCAGCGGCAGCGCGGCCAGCAGCGCGATTATGGTACGCTTCATAGCGGCTCCTTATAGCTGCTGCAGGCGGAAGAACGCCATTTTTTCCACCAGCAAACCGGCATGCTGGCTCACCGTCTGGCTGGCCGCGCTGGCCTGCTGCACCAGCGATGCATTCTGCTGGGTGGCACCGTCCATCTGGATTACCGCGGTGTTCACCTGCTCAATGCCGCTGGATTGCTGGCGGCTGGCCACGGCGATCTCGCCAACGATATCCACCATGCGCGCCACGCCGTAATTGATGTCGTTGAGCATCTCGCCAGAGCGCTGCACCAGCGCGCTGCCGGCTTCGACTTTACCTACGCTGGCATCGATCAGCGCCTTGATCTCCTGTGCGGCACCGGCCGAACGCTGCGCCAGCTGTCGCACCTCTGACGCCACCACCGCGAAGCCGCGTCCCTGTTCCCCGGCGCGCGCCGCTTCCACCGCCGCATTCAGTGCCAGCAGGTTGGTCTGGAAGGCGATTTCATCAATGACGCGGTTGATATCCGCGATGCGCTTGCTGGAGGATTCAATCTCCTCCATCGCACTCACCGCGTCGCGCAGTACACCGCTACCGCGCTCGGCCTGATGGCGCACATCGCTTGCCAGCTCGTTGGCCTGTGCGGCGTTGTCCGCGTTGTGTTTCACCGTGGCGGTCATCTGCTCCATACTGGCCGCAGTCTGCTCAAGCGAACTGGCCTGCGCATGGGTGCGCTCCGACAGATCGTCGTTGCCATCCGCCATCTGGCGTGCCGCATCGCTCAGTGCATGGGCACTTTCGCCCACCTCGCGCACGATCTCCGCCAGCCGCACATCCATGCGCAGCAGCGCCTGCATCAGTTCACCCATCTCATCGCGCGTTACCGTACCGATACGGTGATTGAGCTCGCCGCCGGCAATGGCATCCGCCAGTTCGCGCGCCTGGGCGATGGAACGGTTAATCGAGCGGATCAGCAGCCAGCCGGAGACCAGCGCCAGACTCAGACCCAACAGCAGGATGGCGATCAGGCTATTGCGTGCCAGCAGGTAGTCGCGGTTGCCCTGTTGCCAGGCCGTCTGCGCATGCTGCCGCATCAGCGTATCCAGCTGGTCAATGTCCTGTTGCAGCAACTGGCTACCGCTGCGCAGGCGGGTTTCAATGACCACCAGTGCGGCGGACGGGTTACCGCCTTTCAGCAGCTCACCGGCTTCATGCAGCGCACCCTGCCAGCCGTCGAGATGGGTCAGGAAGCGCTGGCTCAGCGGTTTGGTCTGCGCATCAAACGCCAGCTGCTGCCAGGTATGGCGATCGGCGTTGATTTGCTGACCGTACTGCGCAATGCGCGCCAGGCGTTTTTCCACTTCACTGCTGTCGGTCCAGTAGCGCAGCGCATCGAACAGGGTAGCGGATTGCTCCTGCACCATGCGGTACAGGCGTGAAGAGTATTGCAGCGGGAGCAGCTCGTTCTGATAGGCATTTTGCGCGCGCTGATCGGCAGCGCGCAGGCCGATAATTCCCCAGACGGCAGCAATAATCAGTAACAGGCACAGCAGGCTGACAATCGCAGCCAGACGTGCGCGAAGGGTCAATCGCATAACAGCGTTCTCCGAAACCAGGGTGAGTAAGTCGTCAATATTGTTATGGGTGCAGGTGCTTTAGACTTCACATCAGGTTATCGGCGAAGAGTTGAACAGCTTGAGGGCGCCGGAGAAAGAGAAGGGGGATTCCACCGCAGATACCTTGCGTCACGCCGGGAAAACATTATAACGTAGCCGCCATTGATGCGAGTGTAGGGACCGAAGATGAAAAAGTGGATGGTACTGGCCGCGCTGGCGCTGAGCGGCTGTGCGCAAATCAACAGTTATGACGAAGCGGTAAAAACCCCGGCACCGCTGGAACTGCAGGGTAACTGGCAGACGATGGGGCCGCAGAGCAAGCTGATCAGCAGCGAGGCTATGGCCAGCCTGATCGTCAGCGCTGATGGCACTACCCTTGACTGCCGCCAGTGGCAGCGGGTGATTGCCAAACCAGGCAAGCTGACGCGCCTGGATGATGACTGGGTTAACGTTAACCGTCAGGCGCGCGTGATGCCGCTCTCGCTGGAGAACGGTGAGCTGCACTACGATGGCCTGACGCTGCGTAAAGTGGATCGCCCAACCGTCGAGTGTCAGCAGGCGCTGGACGAAGTGGCAAAGCGTCCTGGCGACGCGGTGATTCAGGATATTGAGCCGCAGATTCTCAGGCCGGTCACGGCAGAGAAATAAAGGACAGAGCTGAAATGCTTTTCTTCCTCTCCCGGCTGCGGGAGAGGACATTTCATCAGGCTGGAACGGTTATCGCTTCTGCAATAAATAGCTGTTTTCAAAGCCGGGCAAACTGCCAATCACATCGAACCCATTAAAATAGCCACCCGCGCGTAATAAATCCACAGCAGGACCGACCTGCGGTGAATACTGGTGATCGCGATAATCGTCAAAGACGATAAAGCCGCCTTGCACCAGGGTGGGCGAATATAACAGGAAATCGAGCAATACATGGCGGCCTTCGTGTCCGCCGTCAATATGCAGTAATACGGTACGCGGATTAAGGGCCTGCACCCGCTCAATACTTAATTCAGAGTAGCCACGGATGAGATTAACCTGGGGAAACAGCTTTTCGTGATAAAAGCGCAGCTCACTTTCCTGATTTGCCAGCTCCATGGGATCGATGCTGATAATGCGACGTTTATGCTGGCAAATCTCATTCATGAAAGCCGTCGATTTCCCTTTCCACACGCCGATTTCAATGATGTCACCCGCTACATTATTATGCTCGAGTAACCAGCAAAGATAACCCAGGCATTTTACATGGCTATGGAAAGAGAGCTCACGGCGCGCCATGGCCAGTTCTGCCGGTAATTCTGCCTGCGCCTGTGCCAGAGCATCACCGACCTTATCCCAGGTGTCATCGATGAGCTGCTGTATTTCAGGCTCCTGAAAAAAAACTTTTAAATCCGCGATATCGAGCATGTCGTTGCCTTATAAAGAGAGAATACAGCCGGCAAGGCTGAAAAGGTCTGCGTTAAATGTGCCACAGTTGCCATCATTCAAGGCGGTAATAAGGCTCAGTTTAAGGGGGTAATTAAACGCTTAGCATGGCGGGGGCGGTAAGAATCCAGGGAGAACAGCGTCTCCCTGACAGAGAGGATTATAAATCGCTGGGATAAAGCACCTGACTGGAAAAACGACCATACGCGTTGGTGACTTTCTGTTGCTGCGTGGTTTGCTGGACCAGCGAACGCAGCTCTTCCATGCGGGTCGCCATCAACTGCTTAATCTCAAGCTCATTGTCCATCACCTGCTTCAGCATGGGCCGTAACTGGACACGCAGCGCAGCAGGCAGGGCGGAGGTATCACGGTCGCGCGCTACGTGCGTAACGCTGCTCACGTAAGCTGCCTCACTGGCCACTAAATCATCCCAGTGCCCCTGGCGTGCCTGTTTCAACATCTGATTACTCAGGCTGAGCAAACGCTGATACCCCTGCAGCAGGTCGCTATCTGAAGTCATGGTTACGCTTCCTGAACGGCGTGTGGACCAATTTGTTTCCACGCGTCGGCAATGTTGCTCAGCAAGCGCTCGACTTCCGCAATCGCTGCCGGATCGTTGTGCAGGTTGGCTTCCAGCAGACGTCGGGTCATGTAGTCATAAAGACTGTCCAGATTGGCGGAGATCTCACCACCGGCTTCATGATTAAGACCGGCCCGCAAGCCGTTGGTAATGATATTAATGGCTTTTGAAAGCGCCCGTCCTTTACCGGGAATATCTCCCTGCTCAATCAGGATCGCGGCCTTTTTCATGGCGCTCAAGGCGCCATCAAAAAGCAACACCACGAGTTGATGTGGGCTGGCACTCAGAACGGCGCTTTCCACGCCGACCTGGGCATAAGCCTGAGTTCCCGATTTCGTATACATGTCAAACCTCAACTGATGGTTTATGCACTCATAGCATTGAACTGCTGGGTCAAATAGTTACCGGTTGTCGTCAGAGAAGAAACCAGCTGACTTAAACTGGTGAACTGTGTTTTGTAACGCGCCATGGTTGCGGTGATCTGATCATTGACCTGGTCATACTGATCGGACAGCTGTTTCAGGGTTTTGTTGATCCCGTCGGTCGCATTCTGCACGGTACCATCGGTACCTAAAAAATCGTCCAGCAGGTTGCTTGCCTGCGTGGCGAAGCCGGTGGTTTTACCGTCGCCGGACAGGAAAGAGATCACGTCCGCTGACTTTTCATTCAACGCTTTATTAAGTTTGGTGCTGTCAACGGTCAGCTTACCGGTCGTATCCTGAGTCACACCCAATTGCGACAGAATGGAGAAGCTTCCTCCGTCACTCTGAGAGGACGACAACATAGAACGCAGACGCGTCTGAATGTTGCGCAGCGTACCGTCGCCCAGCAGGTCGCCGTTCGAGCTGTCCTGCGAATCACTGCCCTGATCCACTGCTGTATATTTGGTCTGGTTAGCAATGGTCGTTTGCAGCGAGTTGTAGGCATCAACAAACGCCTGAATCGCGTCGGTCATCGGCTGGTTGTCTTTGGTTACCGTCAACGTTTCCGGGCTGCCAACGTTGGTTTTATTCAGCGTCAGCGTGACACCTTCCGGCGCATCTGTAATTGTGTTGCTGCTACGGGTAATTTCAATCCCGTTAATTTTCAGCTTCGCATCAGACGCAGCAACCTGCTGTGTCATCACGTTGCTCGCGCTGCTGGTATTCGTCGAGTCATAGCTGATGTACTGTGCCAGTTGCGTATCATTCGTGGTGATCGTCATCTGGTTAGCCGTACCGCTGTCACGTGAAGTCAGTGCCAGGTAATAGCTGTTGTCATCTGCTTTAATAATGCTCGCAGTTACGCTGCCTTGCTGTTTGTTAATGGCATCGCGAATGTCCGACAGACTGGTTTGATCGCTGTTCAGCGTCACGGTCATCGGATTCGTTTGCCCAGGCTGAGTGATCGTAATGGTACGAGAACTCAGGCTGCTGTCGCCTAAATCAGTATCTTTGCTGGCCACTTTCGGGCTGAGCAGAGATTGAGAAGCTGCCAGCGAAGACACCTCGACCGAGTAAGTTCCCGCCGCGGCATCATTGGCCAGCGTAGCAGTGAACGCGGTGTTAGTGCTGGATACTTTTGTCGATGCGATGCTTGACGTATCTTTCAGCGCATTAGCAGCAGTTTGCAGCTTAGTCAGGGAGGTTTGCACCACTCCCCAGGCTGTCAGCTTGGCTTTATACGAAGTCTGCTGAGTGGTAATTGGCGTCAGCTTTGTTTGTTCAGCTGTCTGCAAATTGTCATACAACGTGTTCAGATCCAAGCTTGTGCCTGCGCCGAGCGAACTAATACTTGCCATATCTTCATCCTTCAGTTTTAGACAATCACTGTGTGGATTATCGGCAGCGACTGCGAAAAGATTAGAGGTTTTTTTTTAAAGCAATGGCGGAATAAAGCCAAAGAATAGCGGGCAGTTTGTGGCTTTAAAAAATTAAAGTTTTTCTCTAAAGGTTGGTCAGTGACGGTCGATAACCTGGAAGACGGTAAGAACGCCGTAGGCAGATGCCTGAATCTGATAACTTTTTTATTTAAAGGAATTACATCATGGCTGTTATTAATACTAACACCCTGTCGCTGACGACTCAGAACAACCTGACCAAATCTCAGGGCGCTCTGGGTACCGCTATCGAGCGTCTCTCTTCCGGTCTGCGTATCAACAGCGCGAAAGATGACGCTGCTGGCCAGGCGATTGCTAACCGCTTTACCTCCAACATCAACGGTCTGACCGTTGCTGCCCGTAACGCCAACGACGGTATCTCCCTGTCGCAGACGGCTGAAGGTGCGTTGAGCGAAATCAACAACAACTTACAGCGTATCCGTGACCTGACCGTTCAGGCGCAGAACAGCTCCAACTCTGCTTCTGACATCGACTCCATCCAGGCTGAAGTTAACCAGCGTATGGAAGAGATCAACCGTGTTACCACCCAGACCGACTTCAACGGCATCAAAGTGCTGAACACCGGTTCCGGCTCCAGTAGCTACAACTTCCAGGTTGGCGCGAAAGACAACGAAACCATCTCTATCAGCCTCAGCTCTTCTGATTCCTACAACCTGTACAACGCCACTGGCGCAACCTTCCAGACCACCGGTCAGACCATCAACGGTACTGCCCGCGCCACTGCGGCTGAAGGTTTCGACGTACTGAGCGGTACTGTAAGCTCCGGTGGTACTGTCGACGGTAGCCCGCTGGCAGATATCGATGCGGCAATCAAAGCGGTTGACTCACAGCGCAGCCTGCTGGGTGCGTCCCAGAACCGTTTCGAATCCACCATCACCAACCTGAACAACACCGTGAACAACCTGACGTCTGCCCGCAGCCGTATTCAGGACTCCGATTACGCGACAGAAGTATCGAACATGTCCCGCGCGCAGATCCTGCAGCAGGCTGGTTCTTCCGTACTGGCTCAGGCCAACCAGGTTCCGCAGACCATGCTGTCCCTGCTGCGTTAATCGCAAAATTAGTAATAAAGAAGGGCGCCGCTTGTCGGCGCTTTTTTATTTTATATATCGTTTTTTTTGCCGACGAAAATTACATAAAAAAGATAAAAAGCATTAAAGAGTTCGGCGACAGCGTCGATAACAATTTAGACGGTGATGAAGCCGCTGGCCCATGCCGGAATATAAATTTCTCAATGAAGGATAACTATCATGGCTGTTATTAATACTAACACCCTGTCGCTGACTACTCAGAATAACCTGACCAAATCTCAGGCTTCTCTGGGTACTGCGATCGAGCGTCTCTCTTCCGGCTTGCGTATCAACAGCGCGAAAGACGATGCTGCTGGCCAGGCGATTGCTAACCGCTTTACCTCCAACATCAACGGTCTGACCGTTGCTGCCCGTAACGCCAACGACGGTATCTCCCTGTCGCAGACGGCTGAAGGTGCGTTGAGCGAAATCAACAACAACTTACAGCGTATCCGTGACCTGACCGTTCAGGCGCAGAACAGCTCCAACTCTGCTTCTGACATCGACTCCATCCAGGCTGAAGTTAACCAGCGTATGGAAGAAGTTAACCGCGTTACCACCCAGACCGACTTCAACGGCATCAAAGTGCTGAACACCGGTTCCGGTACCAGCAGCTACAACTTCCAGGTTGGCGCAAAAGACGGCGAAACTATCTCCATCAGCCTGGATCAGCTTCAGCGATTCTTACAACCTGTCGAAAGCCGGCACCAGCGGCACCGCGCTGAACACGAGCGTCTACCGGTGGCGTGGTTAACGGCAACGCACGTGCGACTGCGGCTGAAGGTTTCGACGTACTGAGCGGTACTGTTGATGCCACTGGCGGCACCAACGGCGGCCCGCTGGCAGATATCGATGCGGCAATCAAAGCGGTTGACTCCCAGCGCAGCCTGCTGGGTGCATCCCAGAACCGTTTCGAATCCACCATCACCAACCTGAACAACACCGTGAGCAACCTGACTTCTGCTCGTAGCCGTATTCAGGACTCCGATTACGCGACCGAAGTATCGAACATGTCCCGCGCGCAGATCCTGCAGCAGGCCGGTTCTTCCGTACTGGCTCAGGCCAACCAGGTTCCGCAGACCATGCTGTCCCTGCTGCGTTAATTCTTTCTTACGCAGATCAGGCCCCCAACTGGGGGCCTTTTTTATGGGCGGGATTAACCGCTTTTTTACTGGATAATGGCGCGATTGTTTCCAGGCGCGCCGCGTATTCTGAGCTGAAAGAGACGTCACACAGACGTGAGTTATCGCCGAGGCTGAGGATACAACCGACAATGAACGCGAACGCACTGGTAAGCATAATCATTCCTGCTTATAAAGCCACCTGGTTTGAACTGGCGCTGAAAAGTGCATTAGCACAGGATTACCCTCATTGTGAAATCATCATTGGCGATGATTGTCCTGATGCAAAAATCGAGGATATTGTCACTGCCTGTCAGGAAACCAGTCGGTTTCCTATCCACTACCAGCGTCATCGTCCCGCGCTGGGCGAAATCGCTAACCTCAGTCAGGCTATAAGTCGCGCCAAAGGCGAATACGTAAAATTCCTTTATGATGATGATGTACTTCTGCCGCAGGCCGTGTCGCAATTAGTCGCGGCGCTGTCGCAGGTACCGCAAGCGGTGATGGCAACAGCCAGACGTAATCGCATTGATTCCGTCGGTAAGGCGATGGCAGACGAGATTTACAGTGTATCGCCGGTATTAGAAGACACGATTTTTCATGGTCAGGATATGGCCCGCTGGCAGGCTGATTTCCTGAACAACTTTATCGGTGAACCCAGTGCCGTTTTGGTGCGCAGCGCGGCGCTGCGCAAGCTGGTGGACGAACCGCGCGAGCTGCATGCGTTGATCGATGAAGGGCTACCGTTCATTGCCGATCTGGTGATTTACCTGCGCTTGTTACGCCATGGTCATCTGGTCTATTTACCGCAGGTGCTGGCGCAGATTCGTATCTCGCGTGAGCAAACCAGTCAGGAAGCGCGCCTCGATGGCAATATAGCCAGTCAGTCTCACCAGCGCTTTCCGGAAGAGATCAAAAAACTGGGCTGGTATGATGAGCAGCTGCCACAGGGCTGGATTCGTCACGCCACGCTGTGCAGCCAGCAGGACTTCCAGCCGTTTGACCTGACAACGGCGCTGCAGAATGCGCGGGTAGAGAGCCATTTTGCCGAGTGGTTCCGTCAACGCACGCTGCGGCCCATCGAACAACAGCTGATTGCACAGCATCTTGCCAGTCAGCCGGTCGCACGTATTGCCGTGGTGATTGATGTTCGCGACGCGACTGAGACCGAGTGGCTGCTGACACAGGCCAGCCTGGATGTCGCTGTGGCCGGCCTGAGCCTGCAGCCGGTGGTGCTGGCGGCACCGTATCAATCGTTTATTCCGGCCTCTGTGCAGCGTATTGATGTGCGCGACAATCAGGTAGTTGCTGCGCTCAACACGCTGACCGAAGAGGGACATTTCGACTGGCTGATAGTATTACGGGCCGGCAGTCAGCTGTATACCTCAGGTTTGCAGGCGCTGGGAACGGTGCTGCCGGAGGTCGGTCATTGCCAGTTGATTTATGCCGATGAGGTGTATCCGGTCAATGGCCGTCCGGTTGGCGCATCCTTCCGCCCTGACTTTAATCTTGACCTGCTGCTCAGTAACCCATCGAGAATGGCCTGCCACTGGCTTTTCCGCCGCGAATTTTTGCAACAGACTGGCGGGTTTGCCACGCACTGGCCGGGCTGTTTTGAACTGGACGTGATTCTGCGCACCATCGAAAGCCAGCCTTTTAACGTGATTGGGCATCTGGCTGAGCCGTTAGTGCAGACCGCCTCATTACGACAGCCGGTGGATGAAGAGCGCGCCCTCATCCGCACCCACCTGCAGCACCGCGGCTACGCACAGGCCGATGTCAGCCTGAGCCCACATAATGTTTATCAGCTGCATTATGGTCACCCGCAGTCGGCCCCGGTTTCCATCATCGTTCTGGTGAGTAATCACCTCCCGAACCTGGTGAGTTGCGTCACCTCGCTGATGGAAAAAACCGCCTCACAGAATTATGAATTGCTCCTGGTTTCTGCTCAGGGCGGAAGTGCCGCCCAGGACGAATGGCTGCGCGGTATCGCTGAGATCGACCCGGCACGCATTCGCACATTGCAGATTGAGAGCGGTTTTCATCGCGCCAGAATGGTCAATGCCGCCGCCGCTGTGGCCAGAGGCGATTACCTGCTGCTGCTGAGTAGCGATTTGGCCATGCTTGATAACAGCTGGCTGGAAAACCTGCTTAACCATGCACAACGTCCGGAAGTCGCTATTGTTGGCGCCCGGCAAATCTACGCAAATGGCCAGGTACGCCACGCCGGTTATGTGCTGGGGATTAACGGCCTGGTAGGTGAGCCGTTCTATGGTGAGAGCCATGAAACCGCAGGACACATGGCGCGTTTGCAAGCCGACCAGAACTACAGCGCGGTGTCAGGCGATCTGATGATGGTGCGTACCGAGGTGTTTCGCGCCGTTGAGGGTCTGGATGAGACGCTGCAGCATTTCGACGATGTCGACTTCTGTCTGCGCGTGCGCGAAGCCGGGTTGATGACGGTCTGGACACCGTACGTGCGTATGCTGCGGCAGGTTAATCCTGAACTGACGATCGACACGCAGAGTCGAAGCCAGGAGGAAGATCGTCAGCTGCAGAAATGGCAGGCCATCGTGACCCAGGATCCGGCGTATAACCTCAACCTGACGCTCAATAACATCAACTTTAGCGTGTCCTCCGACAGCGAACTGACATGGCGTCCGCTTTCGTGGCGGCCATTGCCGGTGGTTATGCCTTTCATGGCTGATTTTGCCGGTTGTGGTTACTATCGCATCATCAAGCCCTATGAGGCGATGCGCGATGCCGGCCTGGTGGATGGCAAACTATCCTCCACGCTGATAAATGTTGCCGAGCTCAATCGCTTCGCGCCTGATAGCCTGATTTTCCAGCGCCGGATTGACGCGGAGTTCCATGAATGGCTGGAGAAAGTCAGTAAGCATACGCAGGCGTTCAAAATTTATGAGCTCGACGACTACCTCCCCAATATTCCGCTCAAAAACCATCATCGCTCACAGTTTGGCAACGATGTTAAAAAACTGATGCGGCGCAGCCTGAGTTATATGGATCGCTTTGTCGTATCCACTGAACCTTTAGCCGAAGCGTTCGCGGATATGCACCACGATATTGTGGTGCGTAAAAACCGTCTTTCGCATGACTGGTGGGGCAAGCTGCAGTCGCTGCGCAATCAGGGAAAAAAACCACGCGTTGGCTGGGCCGGGGGCTCCAGTCATACCGGCGATCTGGAAATGATTGTCGATGTGGTGCGCCATTTTGCTAATGACGTTGAATGGGTGTTTTTTGGCATGTGCCCGCCAAAGCTGCGGCCTTTTATTCATGAATATCACCACGGTGTAGAAATTGAGCGTTATCCGGCCAAACTGGCTTCGCTTAATCTCGACCTCGCGTTAGCGCCTGTCGAAGATAACTTTTTCAACACCTGTAAAAGTAATCTGCGCCTGATGGAATATGGTGCCTGCGGCATTCCGGTGATTTGCAGTGATGTGGCGTGTTATCGCGGTGATTTAACCGTCACGCGCGTGAAGAACCGCCACAAAGACTGGGTGGACGCCATCAATATGCATCTGCTGGACCCCGCAGCGAGTGCCCAAATGGGCGCCAGGCTGCAGCAGGAAATTCGCCAGGACTGGATGCTGGAAGGCGAGAACCTGCAAAGCTGGTCACAAGCCTGGACGCTGAAGCGTTAATTTTTGACCTGCTGCACCGCAGCAGGTCAATGCAGTTTCAATCTATCTGGATAACACCACACTCTGCGGTCATGCACCGCCTCATCGCTGGCTGAGGCGAATACCTGTTCTGCAGGGAATGACCCGGCTATCAACCTTCAAAGGTGAGTTGGTGTGAAAAGGCACTCTGCTGAGGTGAACGATTATGAATAATAAACCTGTGTATGTAACCAGCCCGCTTATGCCACCGCTGGAAGAGTTCATGCCTTACCTTGAACAGATCTGGCAGAATAAAGTCCTGACCAACGGCGGGCCCTTCCATCAGCAACTTGAACAGGAACTGGCACGCTATTTAGGTGTTGAGCATCTCTGCTTATTTACCAATGGCACGCTGGCATTGCTGACGGCGCTGCAGGCGCTGCGTATTACCGGTGAAGTCATCACTACACCTTATTCTTTTGTCGCCACCTCGCATTCTCTGTTGTGGAATGGGTTAACCCCGGTGTTTGTCGATATCGACCCGATAAGCTGTAATATCGATGCCTCCAAAATAGAGCAGGCCATTACACCGCAAACCACAGCCATTATGCCGGTGCACTGCTACGGCAATCCGTGCGACGTGGAGAATATTCAGCGCATCGCTGACCTGTACGGGCTGAAAGTCATTTACGATGCGGCTCACGCCTTTGGCGTACGTAAAAACGGCAACAGCATATTGAATTATGGTGACTTGTCGATTTTAAGTTTTCACGCAACGAAGGTTTTCAATACCATTGAAGGTGGCGCAATTATTTGCCCGGATGCTAAAACCAAAAAGCGCATCGATTACCTGAAGAATTTTGGCTTTGCAGATGAAACCACCATTGTGGCGACCGGCATTAACGGCAAGATGAACGAGGTGCAATCGGCCTTTGGCCTGCTGCAGTTAAAGCACATCGACCAGGCATTAGCGGAGCGGGCGCGTATTCAGGCGCACTATTATGATTTGCTCGCGGAAATCGATGGCATTACGCTGCCGCATATTCCGGCTGATGTTGAATGGAACTACTCTTATCTGCCGGTGATGGTAACGGAAGATTTTCCGCTGAGTCGTGATGAGCTTTATGCGCATCTGCGTGAGCACAACATTATTGCCCGCCGTTATTTCTATCCGCTGATCACCAGTTTCCCGATGTATCGTGGATTACCTAGCGCTGATGAAGCGGCCTTACCGATTGCACAACAAATGTCTCAGCGCGTGTTATGTTTGCCGGTCTATCCTGGCTTAGCATTGGCCGAAGTTGACAATATTGTGCAAATCATTCACCGCCTGGCTGAGCAAAAGCTAACAAGCCGCGCGTTACCTCTGGTGGGATAATAACAAGGCGTCTGAGACGCCTTGTTTTATATTTATTGCAGGGCGGTGATGTCAGGAACGGGCTGAACGGTGGCTGAATCACCGGCTAAGCAGGCGGATTGCACGCGGTTTTGCCAGTCCGATGCATCAATCCCCAGCGCCGCTATCCGCGCGGTATTCAGTACGCTATTTGCCGGCCTTGCCGCTGCCATCGGATATTGCTCACTGCCAATCCCTTTCACCAGCACATCCCGCTGCGCGGCCACAAAAATCGCCTGGGCGAATTCGCACCAGCTGACCGCCACATCGCCACAGTAGTGATAAACGCCGGCGGCTTCCGCGCGGGATGCCAGGGTGATAATCGCCTGTGCCAGATCGCCGGCATAGGTCGGGCAGCCGAACTGATCGTTCACCACGCTGATTTCGCTGCGGGTTTCTGCCAGCCGCAGCATGGTTTTGACAAAGTTGGCACCGTACTCACTGAACACCCACGAGGTGCGAATCACTACGGCGTCCGGCAGCACTGAGAATACGCGTTTCTCACCCTCCCATTTGCTCAGGCCGTAGAAGTTAATCGGGCAGGGCAGATCGCTTTCGGTATAAGGCGTTTTTTTACTGCCATTAAACACGTAATCGGTGGAGAGATGAATCAAGCGGGCGCCCTGCTGGTGAGCGGCGATGGCGAGATTTTCCGGGCCGATGGCGTTGACCTTCATGGCGCGGATACGGTCGGTTTCAGCCTTATCGACCGCGGTATACGCGGCGGCATTGATGATCACATCGGGACGGAATTTCTTCACCACCCGTTCCACCGCCGGGCGGTCGGTAATATCTAACTCGGCAGAGCCACAGGCCAGCAGGATCCACTCCGCCGGCACCCGATCCAGTAAACAACGGCCAAGCTGGCCATAAGCACCGGTTAACAAAACGCGCATTGCACTAACTCCTGCAGGGAGAGTCCTTGTTGATCTTTTACCGATAGCAGAGGCGTCGCTACCGGCCATTGCACCGCAATTTCAGCGTCATTCCACATCAGGCAGGCTTCATCCTGTGGGTTGTAGTAATCAGTACATTTGTATTCGAAGTCGGCGACCTCGGAGAGCACCACAAAACCGTGTGCCAGACCCGGCGGGATCCACAGCTGGGTTTTGTTCTCTTCAGACAGCTCCAGCCCGGTCCATTGGCCAAAGGTGGGCGAATCCGCACGAATATCGACGGCAACGTCAAATACCGCGCCGCGTACCACGCGCACCAGTTTGCCTTGCGGCTGGGTTTTCTGAAAATGCAGCCCGCGCAGCACGTTACGCGCCGAACGGGAGTAGTTGTCCTGCACAAAATCCAGGTCGATATCCAGCAGTTGCTGATAACGCCGCTTCTCAAAGGTTTCGAGGAAGAAGCCGCGGGCATCGCCAAACACTTTAGGCTGGATAATTTTGACATCAGCAATTTTCGTGGTGATGACCTCCATCTCACTCCTCCACCAGCATCTTCAGATAGTGACCATACTGCGTTTTGCCGAGATAGGCGGCGCGCTTCAGCAGCGACTCGCTGCCGATCCAGCACTTGCGCCAGGCGATCTCTTCCAGACAGGCAATTTTGAAGCCCTGGCGCTTTTCAATGGTATGAATGAAGTGTGACGCTTCGAGTAAGCTCTCATGGGTACCGGTGTCGAGCCAGGCAAAGCCACGTCCCAGCACTTCGACGTTGAGCAATCCATCGTCGAGATACATCTGATTGAGGGTGGTAATTTCCAGCTCGCCGCGGGGAGAAGGGCGAACTTCCCGCGCCATGGCGCAGACGTTTTTATCGTAAAAATAGAGGCCGGTGACGGCATAGTTCGATTTTGGCTGTGGCGGTTTTTCTTCAATGGACAGCGCGCGGAACTGCTTATCAAACTCCACCACGCCGAAGCGCTCGGGGTCCATCACCTGATAGCCAAATACCGTAGCGCCCTGAGGGCGCGCAACCACGTCTTCGAGCTTTTTACCAAAGCTTTGCCCAAAGAAAATGTTATCGCCCAGCACTAATGCGCAGCACTCACCGGCAATAAAAGACTCACCGATGATAAAGGCCTGCGCCAGGCCATCGGGCGATGGCTGCACCGCGAACTGCAGATTGACGCCGAAATGGCTGCCGTCGCCCAGCAAACGCTGGAATCCCGCCAGATCTTCAGCGGTAGTAATCACCAGGATGTCACGAATGCCTGCCAGCATCAGCACCGAAAGTGGATAGTAAATCATCGGTTTGTCATAAACCGGTAACAGCTGCTTCGATACGCCGCAGGTTACAGGATGCAGGCGGGAACCTGTCCCGCCGGCCAGCACTATACCTTTCATCATTGCCTTCCTTATTACGCGTCTCTGCTCTCCACAGAGTCATGCAGTGAGCATACGAGCGCGCAGGAATAATTGATGGCGCGAATAACCGATAAAAAAGCGGGCATTGCCGGGGATAAGCGGAAGGAGAGAAAAGCAGCGCGTGGGCATTCCTGCTGAGCTAAATCAAATTGGGCTCTTGCGCGGCAGACGATTTCCCCTTGCGCATCATAACCTCAAAAAAGTAACCATCCTGTTACAGCCTGGGTCAGAACTGCCGATAACCCTCTTCAGAATCATTCCAATTTTTACGCTCTATTTTTCCTGTTTCTGGGGTGTCTATGCGCTTCAATTATGACTTGTTACCGGGTGAGCAACTGACCTTCGATGAGATCGCGCTGCGCTATGCGCAGCAGCATCCTGATGAGAAGGAGCTCACCGCCCGCGGGTTGCTCAGCCCGTCAACCAGCTACCGCAATCTGGTGATCCGCGCGCTGTTTGCGCAGGAGGAGCTGAACAGTCCGCTGGAGGATCTGCTGTTCGTCTCCGACGATAACGAGCGCAAAAACTACCTGCGCCGCTTCGAGCATTACCTTAAAAACCAGCAGGCGTTTCTCTATTTTCGTCGTAACGATGAAGCGCGTAAAAGCGGACGCTGGAAAGTGATCGGCGAAACCCGGGTGTACGCGATGCTCGATCCCCGCTCGGCGGAAGCGCAAAACCTGCTCAACAGCCGCGGTTTCAAGCTGGTGCTGATGCGTCAGACCGAAGAGGATGAGTACTGGCAGCTGTTCGATCCGCAGGCGCATCCCTGTTTCCCGCTGTCGCGCAAGATCCAGTTTTTAGTGGTGCTCAGCACGCCGCAGCAGAAAATGCCCAGCGCGGTGATGCCGGGTACCGAAGTGGGGCGGCGCGTCAAGGCGAAAGTGTTCCAGCGCGCCAGCCAGGCGGAGTTCAGCGCGGCGGTGAAAGCGCGCTATGGTGCCTGCATTATTACCGGCACGCGCTTAACCGAGCGCCACAGCTGGCCGTGGGTGGAAGCCTGCCATATCGACACCCAGGAGAATGAAGAGGGCTTTCTGGCGGATAACAGCGTCGACAACGGCCTGTTCCTGCGCAGCGACCTGCAGCGGCTGTTTATCAATAAAATGATTAGCATTGACGCAGAAACCGGTCAGGTGCTGTTTAATTCCGCGCTGGAATGCGACGAGTCCATTAGCCCTTTTTATCAGGCGCTTGAGGGCAAAACCTGTGCGCTGTGGGACGCCGTCCCGCCTGGCACAAGGCAGCGGCTGCGTAATCTGCGCTGAACCTGCGCACAATGGCGGTGCGATCCACCGCCATCCATAACAAATTTGAAATAACCTCGCTTTTGCCTGCCTATTCTGCCAATCGAAACCGCTACAGAATTGGATAATCATGCCGATAACTTTATTAACGCAGGGTAGTCAACGTGAGCGATCTGTATACCGCCGAAGGCGTGATGGACAAAAATTCTCTCTGGCTGCGCTACGTCCCGTTAGTGCGCCACGAGGCGTTGCGCCTGCAGGTCAGGCTGCCCGCCAGCGTGGAGCTTGACGACTTGCTGCAGGCCGGGGGAATCGGGCTATTGAACGCCGTTGAGCGTTATGACGCCCTACAAGGAACCGCCTTTACCACCTATGCGGTGCAACGCATTCGCGGCGCGATGCTCGACGAGCTGCGCAGCCGCGATTGGGTGCCGCGCAGCGTGCGGCGCCATGCGCGCGAAGTCGCGCAGGTGATGCGGCAACTGGAACAGCGTTACGGCCGTCCGGCGAGTGAGACGGAAGTGGCGCAGACGCTGAATATCTCGCTGGATGAGTATCGTCAAATTCTGTTGGACACCAATAACAGCCAGCTTTTCTCCTACGACGAATGGCGCGAGGAGCATGGCGAGAACGCGGAACCGATGCTGGAAGGGCATGAAGAGGCCAACCCGCTGCATCACCTGTTGGAAGGCAGCCTGCGCCAGCGGGTGATCGACGCCATCGAGGCGTTGCCGGAGCGCGAAAAAATGGTGCTGACGTTGTATTACCAGGAAGAGTTGAATCTCAAAGAGATCGGCGCCGTGCTGGACGTCGGGGAATCCCGCGTCAGCCAACTGCACAGTCAGGCGATCAAACGGCTGCGCGCGCGGCTGGCGAACGATACCTGACGGCGGCCCACCGCCCCTCAACTCGATGACTCATGCGAACAATCGGACTGCCCTTTATGCCAGGAATACTGTTGAAGAAACGGCCGCTTAGCCGTTACCTGAAAGACTACAAGCACAGCCAAACCCATTGCTCCCAGTGCGGCAAACTGTTGGACCGCATGGCGCTGGTGTTTCGCGGCAAGATTATCAATAAAGAAGCCATCGCGCGCATGGATCAGCCGATCGACGATGCGGTCTGGCAAAACGTGCAGCACGAGCTGACCGCGCTGTGCCGCTTCTGCAGCGAGATCTCCTGCAACAGCCACCCGAGCTATTTCGACATCATGGCGTTCAAACAGTATCTGTTCGAGCAGACCGAGATGAGCCACAGCACCATCCGCGAGTATGTGGTGCGGCTGCGCCGGCTGGACGAAATGCTGGTGGCGCGCAACTACCCGGCGGATAAATTCGCCAGCAGCGCCAGCCATCAGCGCATCATCGACGATCTGCCTACCGCGGCGCACAACAACTACCGCATTGCGCTGCGCAAATACGATCAGTATCTCGCCTGGCAGCGCAGCTACTGAGATTTTTCCCCGGCCGCTGGGCCGGGGCCTGCTGTTTCCCCCGTGATAAAGGATGATTATTCAGTTCACATCTGCTAAATCTATCGGTTATCAGATGTTGATATTCGATTCCCTGGGGGGAAGTAGTGAACCTGCAACAACAACTGGCGCAATTTCCGCGTCTGGATCTGGTTGGCACCGCCACACCGCTCGAAAAGCTGTCCCGTCTCTCCGATTACCTCGGCCGCGAAATCTACCTTAAACGTGACGATGTCACTCCTATGGCCATGGGCGGCAACAAGCTGAGAAAGCTTGAGTTTTTGGCCGCCGACGCGCTGCGTCAAGGTGCCGATACGCTGGTCACCGCCGGCGCCATTCAATCCAACCACGTGCGCCAGACGGCGGCGGTGGCGGCGAAACTGGGCCTGCACTGCGTCGCGCTGCTGGAAAACCCTATCGACACCCGCGCGGAAAACTACCTCACCAACGGCAACCGCCTGTTGCTCGGCCTGTTCAACGCCGAGGTGGTGATGTGCGAAGCGCTGCACGATCCGCAGCAGCAGCTGGCGGAGCTGGCGACGCGCCTTGAGGCGCAGGGCTTCCGGCCTTACGTGGTGCCAGTGGGCGGCTCCAATGCCCTGGGCGCGCTGGGATACGTGCAGTGCGCATTGGAAATCGCCGAGCAGAGCCAACGCAGCAACGTGGCGTTCAGTTCGGTGGTGGTGGCGTCCGGCAGCGCCGGCACCCACGCCGGGCTGGCGGTGGGGCTGCAGCAGCTGCTGCCGGAAACCGAACTGATCGGCGTGACCGTCTCGCGCACCGTGATCGATCAGCTGCCGAAGGTGGAGCAGATCCAGAAAGCTCTGGCCTGTTCGCTGAATATCGACGAACTGGCGCCGATCGCGCTGTGGGACGATTACTTCGCGCCACAATACGGCATGCCGAACGAAGAGGGCATGGCGGCGGTGCAGCTGCTGGCGCAGCAAGAAGGCGTATTGCTGGATCCGGTGTACACCGGCAAAGCGATGGCCGGTTTGATCGACGGCATCGCCCAGCGGCGCTTCCGCGATGAAGGCCCTATTCTGTTCGTTCACACCGGCGGCGCGCCGGCGCTGTTCGCCTACCATCCACAGGTGTAAACACCGCTTGTTATTCCATTTTGAACTATATTTATAAAGATTATATGCCGGAGCGGTACCCTTTATTGCGAGATAAAGCGCCGCGCCCAAAATGAGCTGATAATTAACCAAAAGCACAAAACACATCACAATGGGGTGTTTATGATTTTTGCAAAAGTTCGTCGTCAATGGCTGTTGGGCGTGGTGGGCGTCGCGTTGGCCGCCGGTTTGGCGACCCAAACCTACGCCGCCGACAATCTGCTGCAGCAGGTGAAGCAGCGCGGCACGCTGCGCGTCGGCCTGGAAGGCACCTATCCGCCGTTCAGCTTCCAGGGGGAAGACGGCAAGCTGACCGGTTTCGAAGTGGATTTCGCCAACGCGCTGGCGGAACACCTGGGCGTGAAGGCCAAGCTGAACCCGACCAAATGGGACGGCATGCTGGCCTCGCTGGATTCCAAACGCATCGACGTGGTGATCAACCAGGTGACCATCTCCGATGAGCGCAAGAAGAAGTATGACTTCTCCACGCCGTACACCGTCTCCGGTATTCAGGCGCTGGTGAAGAAAGGCAACGAAGGCACCATCACCAAGCCGGAAGACCTGAAGGGCAAGAAAGTCGGCGTTGGCCTGGGCACCAACTATGAGCAGTGGCTGCGCGAGAATGTGCAGGGCGTGGATGTGCGTACCTACGACGATGACCCGACCAAGTATCAGGATCTGCGCGTTGGCCGCATCGACGCCATTCTGGTGGACCGCCTGGCGGCGCTGGATCTGGTGAAGAAAACCGGCGATACGTTGGCGGTAGCCGGCCCGGCGTTCTCTCGCCAGGAGTCCGGCGTGGCGCTGCGCAAGGGCAACCCCGAATAGCTCGCGGGCTGAACAAGGCGATTGACCAGGCGATCGCCGAGATGCAAAAAGACGGCACGATGGCGAAGATCTCCGAGAAATGGTTTGGCGCGGACGTAACTAAATAATGCACGAAAGTATTCAACTGGCGCTGGATTCAGCGCCATTTCTGCTGAAGGGCGCGATATTCACGCTTCAGCTCAGCCTGGGCGGCATGTTCTTGGGGCTGCTGCTCGGTTTTGTGCTGGCGCTGATGCGCCTGTCGCCGGCTTTGGCCGCTGTCCGCTGGCTGGCGCGTATCTACGTGTCGTTCTTCCGCGGCACGCCGTTGATCGCCCAGCTGTTTATGATCTATTACGGTCTGCCGCAGTTCGGCATCGAGCTCGACCCTATCCCGGCGGCGCTGATTGGCCTGTCGCTCAATACCGCCGCCTACACCTCGGAAACGCTGCGCGCGGCGATTTCGTCCATCGACAAAGGGCAGTGGGAAGCCGCCGCCAGCATCGGCATGACGCCGTTGGCAGACCCTGCGCCGGGTGATCCTGCCGCAGGCGGCGCGCACCGCCCTGCCGCCGCTGGGCAACAGCTTCATCGGCCTGGTGAAAGACACCTCGCTGGCCGCCACCATTCAGGTGCCGGAACTGTTCCGTCAGGCGCAGCTGATCACCTCGC
Organism: Enterobacterales bacterium; assembly: GCA_039593615.1. GTDB lineage: Bacteria > Pseudomonadota > Gammaproteobacteria > Enterobacterales > Enterobacteriaceae > Enterobacter. The sequence continues at coordinate 453,196 of JBCNOY010000002.1, forward strand.
GCACGCTGGAAGTGTTCACCATGTACCTGGCGGCCTCGCTGATTTACTGGGTGATGGCGACCGTGCTGTCCGCGCTGCAAAACCGTCTGGAAGCCCACGTTAATCGCCAGGATCGGGAGGCAAGATGAGTGCCATTGAAGTCCGTCAGCTGGTGACAAGCAGTTCCACGGTCAGACGGTGCTGCATGGGATCGATCTGGCGGTGGACGCCGGCGAAGTGGTGGCGATCATCGGGCCGAGCGGCTCGGGCAAAACCACCCTGCTGCGCTGCATTAACCTGCTGGAGGAGCCGGAAGGCGGGACACCGATCCGCGTCGGCGACATCCTCATCGACGCCAGCCTCGGCCTGCGCAGCAGCAGAAGGATAAAGTGCGGCAGCTGCGCCAGCAGGTCGGTTTCGTGTTCCAGAACTTCAACCTGTTCCCGCACCGTTCGGTGCTGGAGAACATCATTGAAGGGCCGGTGATCGTCAAAGGCGAAGCGAAGCGCGGAACAGCGCGCCCGCGCGTTGCTGGCCAAGGTGGGGTTGAGCGGCAAGGAGCAGGCGTATCCGCGGCGGCTGTCCGGCGGCCAGCAGCAGCGCGTCGCCATTGCCCGCGCGCTGGCGATGCAGCCGGAGGTGATTCTGTTCGATGAGCCGACCTCGGCGCTCGATCCGGAGCTGGTGGGGGAGGTGCTCAGCTACCATCCGCGCACTGGCGCAGGAGAAACGCACCATGGTGATCGTCACCCATGAGATGAGCTTTGCCCGCGACGTCGCCGACCGGGCTATCTTTATGGACCAGGGGCGCATCGTGGAACAGGGCCCGGCCAAAGCGCTGTTCGCCAACCCGCAGCACCAGCGTACCCAGCAATTCCTCGACAAATTCCTCAATCAATAAGGCGGCGGGGCGGTTCGCTGGCCCGAATTATTTCCCCGCTAGCAAAATATTAAATGCCGCGCTTACCTTTTTGACGCATTATTAAATTTATTTTCCGGCGATATAATTAATGCTGGTTTACTCCGCTGCGGAATGTTCTTAATTTCCGTGCGGCAATACGTGCGCGGCGCACCGTCAAATTACGCCATGAATGCTTAAATAACAGTCGTTCACGGGCGAAAATCCGGGCGGTCAGTTTATCTCTGGTACTGTAAAGTATTGTTATATCAGGACCAGCGAAAAAGTTTTAGGAGTTTCGCTAGAGTCAGTCCCTGCTGCTTGTTGAATAATCGTTGAATAACCATAAAGGCTTCACTGCCTGATTCTTCATTCTTCTCCTTTAAGACCTACACCGCAGCAGGAGTCAAAAATATGAATAACGCCAGGAAAGAAGATATTGCATGGGTGAATACCCTGAAAGGGGTGTGCATATTGCTGGTGGTGCTGTATCACACCGTATTACCGGGCTTTGAAGGCACGGTTAAATTTCTCAGCGCCGGCTGGATCCCGGCGGAAATATGGGTGCAGTTTAATACGGTGTTATCACCGCTGCGTATGCCCGCCTTTTTCTTCGTCTCCGGCCTGCTTGCCACCAACGGCATTCTCAACCGGCCGTGGAAACAGGTATTTACCAGCCGCATTACCAATCTGTTCTATCTCTACGTGCTGTGGGGCTTTATTCAGTGGTGGTCGATTGTCGGCATTTCGACTGAAATCACCGGCCAGCGTATCTCGCAGAATCTCAACGCGGCTTACGCCGGTTCGCTGCTGGAGTTCCTTAAGCTGACCTTCCTGGCGATGAGCACCTCGTGGTACCTGTACGGTCTGGCGATCTACTTCCTGTGCGCCAAAATCTTCCGTCAGCACAAAGTGGCGCTGCTGGTGGCGGCGGTGGTGCTGAATTATCTGGCGGTGGAGAAGATCATTCCCTACTGGGGACCGCAGAGCGTGGCACAGTATTTCCTGTTCTTCCTGCTGGGCGCGTTCTGGAGCCCGCTGATGTTGCGCCTGAGTCAGCTGCGCCGCGAGAACCTTCTGCCGTGGGCCGCGCTGGCAGCGCTGTCCGGCCTGCACGTGATTTTTGGTCTCGATAAGAGCCTGTTCATGTGCATCATCGCGGTGCTGGTGAGCGTGGCGGCATGCCGCTGGCTCAACGCGCACTTCAGCATGCGTTACTTCAACTGGATTGGCCGCAACACGCTGCAGATCTACGTTATCCACCGCATTTTTATTGAGTTCTTCGGCATGTCGGCGATTCTGTTTGCGCAGCGCCATCATCTGTTTGAGCAGGCGTGGTTTGCACTGCTGTGGGCGTGCTTCTATCCGCTGGCAATTGTCGGCATCTGTTCGCTGTGTTCGGTGGCGGTGTGGTCGCTGACCAACCGCGGGCTGGGGCAGTCGCTGTTTGTGTTCCCGACGCTGATTGGTTTGAAACGCAGTAAGTCGGTGGCGTGATGTGCGCAGGTAAGTTTTAAAGTGGTACAAAAACGACGGAACGTTTCGTAGCGGCGCGATTCATCGCACAATGAATGGCGCCGCTACGGCCTTGTTGCAACTTGCGGTGTCCTTCACCGCTCTCCATTACGCCATCCATGGCGATCCTGCTTTACGTTAACCGATGGTCATCAGGCTGGCGTTACCGCCCGCCGCCGCGGTGTTGACGCTGAGCGAACGCTCGATCACGTACAGACGTTCCAGCAGCAGGTTGGTTTCCCCGCGGGCGAAGCCCTGCACCGAAACAATCGCGCCGCCGCGGGCCGCAACCTGCTCGCACAGCTCGCGCAGCTGATCGGAATCACCGTGGTAAATGACGGCATCAAACGGCTGCGTCAGCAGCGCATCGGCTTTCGCGAAGTGAATGCGGGCCGAGACCGCTTTCGGCAGCTGTTTGGCGAGATCGCGATGCAGCGCATCTTCCGGCCACAGCACTTCACACCCGGTGGCCATCGCGGCGGCCAGCTGTACCAGCGCGTCCTGCTCGTTATCCGCCACGCACAGCACGCGCTCGCGCGGCATCAGCGTCCAGGTATTGCGCTCGCCGGTCGGCCCCGGCAGCAGACGCTGGGTGCCGGCCTGTGCCAGCTCGCCGTATTGCTGCGCCACAGCGCCAGTTCAGCTCCGGACGTTTTTCCTGTGCCCAGTTCTGCAGTGCCTGATGCGCGCTCCAGCAGCGGGGTCAGCACGGTTTTCAGCTGCGCATCCACCGGATACTCCGCATCCTGACGTGCCAGGGTGACGCCCAGCGCGTCCTCCGGACGGTTCGCCAGCAGACGGTACAGGTAGAGCGGGCCGCCGGCTTTCGGACCGGTGCCGGACAGGCCTTCGCCGCCGAACGGCTGCACGCCGACCACCGCGCCAACCATGTTGCGGTTGACGTACAGGTTGCCGACTTTGGCGCTGCCGGTCACCTGCGCGATGGTCTCGTCGATGCGGGTATGCACGCCGAGCGTCAGGCCATAGCCGGAGGCGTTGATCTGCTCGACCAGCTGCGTTGCAGGTTGTTGCGCTTGTAGCGCACCACGTGCAGCACCGGGCCGAAGACCTCTTTTTTCAGCTCGTCGAAGCTGTCCAGCTCGATCAGCGTCGGCGGCACGAAGGTGCCGCTGTGCCACTCTTTGCTATCCTGCGGATGCTCCTGCACCGCCTGGTACACCGTGCGGCCTTTCGCGCGCATCGCCTGGATGTGGCGTTCGATGTTGGCTTTGGCTTCCGCGTCGATCACCGGGCCGATGTCGGTGGACAGACGCTCCGGGTTGCCCATGCGGCATTCGGCCATCGCGCCGCGCAGCATCTTCAGCGTGTGGTCGGCCACGTCTTCCTGCAGGCACAGCACGCGCAGCGCGGAGCAGCGCTGGCCGGCGCTGTCGAAGGCGGAGGCCACCACGTCGACCACCACCTGCTCGGTGAGCGCCGAGGAGTCGACGATCATGGCGTTCAGGCCGCCGGTTTCGGCGATCAGCGGCGTCGGACGGCCCTGCGCATCCAGGCGGCCGGCGATGTTGCGCTGCAGCAGGCAGGCCACTTCGGTCGAGCCGGTGAACATCACGCCGCGCACGCGCTCGTCGGCGGTCAGCTGCGGCGCCGACGGTTTCGCCGTGGCCCGGCAGCAGTTGCACCACGCCGGCCGGTACGCCGGCTTCCAGCAGGATGTGCACGGCCTGCGCGGCGATCAGCGGCGTCTGCTCGGCGGGTTTGGCCAGCACGCTGTTGCCGGCGGCCAGGGCGGCGGCAACCTGGCCGGTGAAGATCGCCAGCGGGAAGTTCCACGGGCTGATGCAGACCACCGGGCCGAGCGGGCGGTGGGTTTCGTTGTCGAAATCGTCGCGCACCTGCCGGCGTAGTAGTGCAGGAAGTCGACCGCCTCGCGCACTTCGGCGATGGCGTTGCTGAAGGTTTTGCCCGCCTCGCGCACCAGCATGCCCATCAGCTGCTGCATCTGGTCTTCCATCAGCTCGGCGGCGCGCTCCAGGATGGCGGCGCGCTCCTGCGGCGGCGTGGCGAACCAGATCGGGGCGGCATTCACCGCGGCATCCAGCGCACAGGAGACCTCTTCAGGGGTGGCTTCCCGCACGTAGCCGACCATATCGCCCGGCTCGGCCGGGTTGATCACCGCGCGGCTGCTGCCGCTACCCAGCTCGCCATCAATGATCGGCTGGGCCTGCCACGGCTGGCTGGCGCTGGTGAGCAGGGCGCAGGAGAGCGAGGCCAGACGGTGTTCGTTGGCCAGATCCAGACCGGCGGAGTTGACGGCGCCTTGTCGCCGTACAGCTCGCGCGGCAGCGGAATCTTCGGATGCGGCAGGCCAATCTGGCCTTCCTGCGGCCGCCATCTTCTCAACGGCCTCCACCGGATCGGCCACCAGCTCGTCGAGCGGCAGCGTGGTGTCGGCGATGCGGTTGACGAAGGAGGTGTTGGCGCCGTTTTCCAGCAGGCGGCGCACCAGGTAGGCCAGCAGCGTTTCGTGGGTGCCGACCGGCGCATAGATGCGGCACGGGCGGTTCAGCTTGCCGTCGGCCACTTTGCCCACCACCTGCTCGTACAGCGGCTCGCCCATGCCGTGCAGGCACTGGAACTCGTACTGGCCCGGGTAGTAGTTGTTGCCCGGCCAGCTGGTAGATCGCCGCCAGCGTGTGGGCGTTGTGGGTGGCGAACTGCGGATAGATCAGGTTCGGCACCGCCGAGCAGCTTTGCGCGCGCAGGCGAGGTAGGAGACGTCGGTGTAGACCTTGCGGGTGTAGACCGGATAGCCTTCCAGGCCGTCCACCTGGGCGCGTTTGATTTCGCTGTCCCAGTAGGCGCCCTTCACCAGGCGGATCATCAGGCGACGGCGGCTGCGGCTGCGCCAGGTCGATCAGGTAGTCGATCACGAACGGGCAGCGCTTCTGGTAGGCCTGGATCACGAAGCCGATGCCGTTCCAGCCGGCCAGCTCCGGCTCGAAGCACAGCTTCTCCAGCAGATCGAGCGAGATCTCCAGGCGGTCGGCTTCTTCGGCGTCGATGTTGATGCCGATGTCGTACTGGCGCGCCAGCAGGGTCAGCGACTTCAGGCGCGGGTAGAGCTCTTCCATCACGCGGTCGTACTGCGCGCGGCTGTAGCGCGGATGCAGGGCGGACAGCTTGATCGAGATGCCCGGGCCTTCGTAGATGCCGCGGCCGTTGGAGGCTTTGCCGATGGCGTGGATCGCCTGCTGGTAGGAGACCAGGTAGGCCTGCGCGTCGGCTCGGCGGTCAGCGCCGCTTCGCCCAGCATGTCGTACGAGTAGCGGAAGCCTTTTTCTTCCAGCTTGCGGGCGTTGGCCAGCGCTTCGGCGATGGTTTCGCCGGTGACGAACTGCTCGCCCATCAGGCGCATCGCCATGTCCACGCCTTTGCGGATCAGCGGCTCGCCGCTCTTGCCGATGATGCGGTTCAGCGAGCGGGACAGGTTGGCTTCGTTATGGGTCGAGACCAGCTTGCCGGTGAACAGCAGGCCCCAGGTGGCGGCGTTGACGAACAGCGACGGGCTGCGGCCCAGGTGCGACTGCCAGTTGCCGTTGCTGATCTTGTCGCGGATCAGCGCGTCGCGGGTGGCTTTGTCCGGAATGCGCAGCAGCGCTTCCGCCAGGCACATCAGCGCCACGCCTTCCTGCGAGGAGAGGGAGAACTCCTGCAGCAGGCCCTGAACCATGCCGGCGCGGCCGGTTGCGGTTTTCTGGTTACGCAGCTTGTCGGCCAGCTGGTACGCCAGGCTGTGCGCCTGTGCGGCAACGGCTTCCGGCAGACGCGCCTGCTCCAGCAGCATCGGCACCGCGTCGGTTTCCGGGCGACGGTAGGCGGCGGTGATGGCGGCGCGGCTGACCGACTGCGGCAGGATCTGCTCGGCGAATTCGAGGAACGGCTGGTGGCTCTCGTCGCCAGCGGCCGGCGCTTCCTCGCTTTCATTGGCGGCACCGGCGAGCAGGGCCGGCAGCTCCGGCAGGCCCTCGTCGCTCTCGAGTCTTTCGAGATAGTTAAAAATCGCCTGCTTAATTAACCAGTGCGGCGTGCGGTCAATGCGGGTTGCTGCGGTCTTAATCCGTTCGCGGGTTGCGTCATCCAGCTTAACCCCCATGGTGGTCATACCCATGCCAAAGCTCCTGTTGTGCTTTCATCGTGTTTGGTCGTTAGCGTGAAATATCCACTCATGTTGCAACTTTGTGCAACCGTGTTAAATGTGACCTGGTTTGCAACCCGTTTTTAACCGGCTTTTTTGTTAACGCAGCAAAAGCGGCACAGAACTTGCTGCGGGAATTTGGCCGGGGTTGTAAGCTGGTGGGGAAGTTAACGCATCCTGGCTGACATACAGGTGCAACCCGTAAAAGCGTGAGCGAGTGCAACCTATAGGAAACTCGTATCAAACCGAGGATGAAATTGATGTAAATGCAGTGTTAAATCGTTTGTCAGCGAAGGCGCATACGGCAGGATACCGCGCCTTATGAGAAATCGCTTTCACAAGATACGGTCAAGCCCTACGTTTCCCGTGATCCGGTAACGCAGTAAACCCGGAAGATTGTCGCTAGCGATCACATAATAAGTGGAGAATTTGAATGGCAATTAGCACACCGATGCTGGTGACATTTCTCGTTTATATTTTTGGCATGATCCTGATAGGGTTTTTGGCGTGGCGTTCAACCAAAAACTTTGACGACTACATTCTGGGCGGCCGCAGTTTGGGCAGCGTGGTGACCGCGCTGTCCGCCGGCGCCTCCGACATGAGCGGCTGGCTGCTGATGGGCCTGCCGGGCGCGATTTTCCTCTCCGGCATCTCGGAAAGCTGGATCGCCATCGGCCTGACCGTCGGCGCCTGCCTCAACTGGAAGCTGGTGGCCGGCCGCCTGCGCGTGCACACCGAGGCCACAACAACAACGCCCTGACCCTGCCGGACTACTTCACCAGCCGCTTTGAGGACAACAGCCGCCTGCTGCGCATTATCTCGGCGGTGGTGATCCTGGTGTTCTTCACCATCTACTGCGCCTCCGGCATCGTGGCCGGTGCGCGCCTGTTCGAAAGCACCTTCGGCATGAGCTACGAAACCGCCCTGTGGGCCGGCGCGGCGGCGACCATCCTCTATACCTTCGTGGGCGGCTTCCTGGCGGTGAGCTGGACCGACACCGTGCAGGCCAGCCTGATGATCTTCGCGCTGATCCTGACCCCGGTGATTGTGATTTTCGCCGTCGGCGGCTTCGATTCGCTGGAAGTGATCAAGCAGAAGAGCATCGAAAACGTCGACATGCTGAAAGGGCTCAACTTCGTCGCCATCCTCTCGCTGATGGGCTGGGGCCTGGGCTACTTCGGTCAGCCGCACATCCTGGCGCGCTTCATGGCGGCGGATTCTCACCGTGAAATCGATCCGGGCCGCGCGCCGCATCAGCATGACCTGGATGATCCTGTGCCTGGCGGGCGCCGTGCGCCGTGGGCTTCTTCGGCATCGCCTACTTCCAGCAACCACCCGGAGCAGGCGGGCGCGGTGAGCGAGAACGCCGAGCGCGTGTTCATCGAGCTGGCGCAGATTCTGTTCAACCCGTGGATCGCCGGCGTGCTGCTGTCCGCCATCCTGGCCGCGGTGATGTCCACCCTGAGCTGCCAGCTGCTGGTCTGCTCCAGTGCGCTCACCGAAGACCTCTACAAGGCCTTCCTGCGCAAGGGCGCCAGCCAGAAAGAGCTGGTGTGGGTCGGCCGCTTGATGGTGCTGCTGGTGGCGCTGATCGCCATTGCGCTGGCGGCCAACCCGGAAAACCGCGTGCTGGGCCTGGTGAGCTACGCCTGGGCCGGCTTCGGTGCCGCCTTCGGTCCGGTGGTGCTGTTCTCCGTCATGTGGTCGCGCATGACCCGCAACGGCGCGCTGGCCGGCATGATTATCGGTGCGGTGACGGTGATCGTCTGGAAACAGTTCGCCTGGCTGGGCCTGTACGAAATCATCCCGGGCTTCCTCTTCGCCAGCATCGCCATCGTGGTGTTGAGCCTGATCGGCCGCGAACCGTCGGCCACCGTGAAGCGCAGCAGCGTTTCGATGAGGCCGAAGCCGAGTACAAAACGATGTAACGCTGTTGCTGAGTAAAGCGGGGAGCGCGTGTGCAGAGCCCGAGTTTTTGTCGTCCTCTCGCCGTTATCGCCATTTGTCACTCCGCCCTGACTTTCCCGCATCGCTACCTGACCCGCAAAAGCAAAATTAATTTCGCGCGGTGACTTGTATTTATTCTTGGCAGAATGATAATCACTCTCGTTGGTTTTTACGTTTCTTTACATAGTCGCCGCGGCTCATTTCGCAAGCACCGTCTCTGCCGCCGCGGTCTTTTCAGGGGTGATTATTTATGTTCGTTCCCTTTCTTATCATGTTCCGTGAGGGGCTGGAGGCCGCGCTGATCGTCAGCCTGATCGCCAGCTACCTGAAGCGCACGCAGCGCAGCCAATGGCTGGGCGCGGTGTGGATCGGCGTGATTGTCGCTGCGGCGCTGTGTCTGGCGCTCGGTATCTTCATCAACGAAACCACCGGCGAGTTCCCGCAGAAACAGCAGGAGCTGTTTGAGGGCATCGTGGCGGTGATTGCGGTGGTGATCCTCACCTGGATGGTGTTCTGGATGCGTAAGGTGTCCAAGTCGGTCAAGGTGCATCTGGAAGGGGCGATCGATCAGGCGCTCAGCGCCGGTAAAGGGCAGGGTTGGGCGCTGGTGGTGATGGTGTTCTTCGCCGTGGCGCGCGAAGGGCTGGAGTCGGTGTTCTTCCTGCTGGCGGCGTTTCAGCAGGATGTGGGCGCCGCGGCGCCGATCGGCGCGGTGCTGGGCCTGGTGGCCGCCATCGTGCTGGGCATGATGATTTATTGGGGCGGGGTGCGCCTGAACCTGGCGCACTTCTTCAAATGGACCAGCCTGTTCATTCTGCTGGTGGCCGCCGGCCTGGCGGCGGGGGCGATCCGCGCCTTCCACGAAGCGGGCCTGTGGAACCACTTCCAGGACATCGCGTTCGACTTCAGCAACACCCTCTCGACCCATTCGCTGTTCGGCACCCTGCTGGAAGGCATTCTCGGTTATCAGGAAGCGCCGAGCGTCAGCGAAGTGGCGGTATGTTTTATTTATCTGATCCCGGCGCTGGTGCTGTTTTTCTTCCCGGCGCGTCCGGCACCCAGCGCCGCACGGTCGGTGCGCTAAATTTTCGCAGGCGCGCGTGCGCCTGTACCTTCATGTAACAGGGATATGACTATGACGATTCGCTTCCGCCGTAAGGCGCTGTTGCTCTCCATGCTGGCGCTGTCCGGTGCCGCTTCTGGCGCGGACGTGCCGCAGGTCAAGGTCACGGTCAACGACAAGCAGTGCGAGCCGATGCCGCTCACGGTGCAGGCCGGCAAAACCCAGTTTATGATTCAGAACAACAGCCAGAAAGCGCTGGAGTGGGAAATCCTGAAAGGGGTAATGGTGGTGGAAGAGCGCGAAAACATCGCGCCGGGCTTCAGCCAGAAGATGACCGCCAACCTGGAAGCGGGCGAATATGACATGACCTGCGGGCTGCTGACCAACCCGAAAGGCAAGCTGATTGTCACCGGTGACAGCAAAACCGCCAGCAGCGGCAAGCCAGATGTGCTGCATCTGGTCGGCCCGATTGCCGATTACAAAGTCTACGTTATGGCAGAAGTGAGCGCGCTGGTGGCCGGCACCAAAGCCTTTACCGACGCGGTGAAGGCCGGCGACGTGGAAAAAGCGCGCAAAGCGCTGTATGCGCCGACCCGCCAGCACTACGAGCGCATCGAGCCGATCGCCGAGCTGTTCTCCGATCTGGACGGCAGCATTGACGCCCGTGAAGATGACTTCGAGAAGAAAGCGGCGGATCCGAAATTTACCGGCTTCCACCGTCTGGAGAAGGCGCTGTTTGCCGACAACTCCACCAAAGGCATGGACAAATATGCCGATCAGCTGTATCACGACACCGTTGAGCTGCAAAAGCGCGTCAGCGAACTGGCCTTCCCGCCGAGCAAAAGTGGTGGGCGGCGCGGCCGGGCTGATTGAAGAAGTGGCGGCCAGCAAAATCAGCGGTGAAGAAGATCGTTACAGCCGTACCGACCTGTGGGATTTCCAGGCCAACGTCGACGGCGCGCAGAAAATCGTTAACCTGCTGCGTCCTCAGCTGCAGAAAGAGAACGGCGAGCTGCTGGCCAAAGTGGACGCCAACTTCAAAAACGTCGACACCATTCTGGCGAAGTACCGCACCAAAGACGGGTTTGAGTCCTATGACAAGCTGACCGATGCCGACCGCAATGCGCTGAAAGGGCCGATCACCACGCTGGCGGAAGATCTCTCCCTGCTGCGCGGCGTACTGGGTCTGGAGGCCTAAGGTCATGAGTAAGATAAGAGGCAGGCCCGAATGACGCGGCGCAACCTATCGCGTCGTCGTTTGTTACAGGGGTTGGGCGCGCTGGGGTGGCGCGCTGGCACTGGGCGGCGGCTGTCCGTTGGCGCATGCGGCGGCAACGCGGCAGAGCAGTTGCGCGCCCGGCACGGTTGCACCGGATGCGCGCATGGAGACGCAGCCGTTTTATGGCCGCGCATCAGGCCGGGATCCTGACGCCGCAGCAGGCGTCGATGATGCTGGTGGCGTTTGATGTGCTGGGCCAGTGATAAAGCCGATCTGGAGCGCCTGTTCCGGCTGCTGACGAAGCGCATCGCGTTTCTGACCCAGGGCGGACCGGCGCCGGCGGTGCCCAATCCGCGGCTGCCGCCGCTGGACTCCGGCATCCTGGGGCCGGAGATTGCCCCGGATAACCTGACCATCACCGTTTCGATGGGCGAATCGCTGTTCGACGAGCGCTTCGGGCTGGCGGCGCAAAAACCGCTGCGGCTGCAGAAAATGACCCGCTTCCCCAACGATTCGCTGGACGCCGCGCTTTGCCACGGCGACCTGCTGCTGCAGATCTGCGCCAACACCCAGGATACGGTGATCCACGCCCTGCGCGACATCATCAAGCACACGCCGGATCTGCTCGAGCGTGCGCTGGAAGCGCGAAGGGTTTATCTCCGATCACGCGGCGCGCAGCAAAGGCAAAGAGACGCCGATGAACCTGCTGGGCTTCAAAGACGGCACCGCCAACCCGGACACCGACGACAAACCGCTGATGGATAAGGTGGTGTGGGTCGGCGACAGCGTCAGCGAACCGGCGTGGACGGTGGGCGGCAGCTATCAGGCGGTGCGCATTATTCGGTTCCACGTGGAGTTCTGGGACCGCACGCCGCTGAAGGAGCAGCAAACCATTTTTGGTCGCGATAAGCACAGCGGCGCGCCGCTCGGCATGAAGCACGAGCATGACGTGCCGGACTACGCCAGCGATCCCGACGGCGAGGTGATTGCGCTGGACAGCGCATATCCGGCTGGCCAACCCGCGCACGCCGCAAAGCGACGCAGCAGCCTGATGATGCGGCGGGGCTACAGCTATTCGCTCGGGCGTTACCAATGCCGGGCAGCTGGATATGGGGCTGCTGTTCGTCTGCTATCAGCACGATCTGGAAAAAGGCTTCCTGACCGTGCAGAAACGGCTCAACGGCGAAGCGCTGGAAGAATACATTAAGCCCATCGGCGGCGGATACTTCTTTGTTTTGCCGGGCGTGGCGGACAAAAATCATTATCTGGGGCAGCCGTTGCTCGAAGCCTGATTAATTAATGTACAGCGCTTGTTCGCCGTTCGCGGTGCCAGGCGCTGCTGCTTAAGCGACGGCGTTAAATTTCATCCTGTCTCGCGAAAAATGTGAGGGCGTCCGAATTTTCTGAAACAGTTTGTTAAGTGCTGAATTACCTATCTTACTGAATATTATTATTAATTTAATTTAAGCGCACCGGGCTAAGGCAGCGCCGCGCGGGTTTTCTTTGCCGTAACTAAAACAAAGATAAAAATATTGTTGCATTAACTCGGCAGGATGAATCTGATGAACTTTAGATACACTAGCGTCGTCCAGTTCCCGGCCGGTGCCTGAAGCGTAAGTACCACTTGGGAGATCGCGAATGGTTGGGTCCTTATACGGACAGTTAAATACACTTCAGCTAGCGCAGTACGCTGAACGGGGGATCTGCCTCTCCGCTCTTTTTCCGGCCCGTGAGAATCCTCTTCACTTTTCTTTAATCGCCTTCGAATTCTCTTCCGATGTTTACCGGTGCGCGGCAGCGTTTCGGCGTTGTTGCACACTTTTCTCACTGGCTCGATATGGCTTACAAGGAAGCCAACAAAACCTCTAAAGCGTTCAAATCATCGCCGCGGGTGATCCGCCGCGATAAATGAAACCAACTGTAAGGTGCCATCTATGGGAAGACAGAAAGCAGTGATCAAAGCTCGTCGTGAAGCGAAACGCGTGCTTCGTCGTGACTCTCGTAGTCATCGACAGCGTGAAGAAGAATCGGTCACCTCGCTGGTGCAGATGGGTGGCGTAGAAGCAATTGGCATGGCGCGAGACAGCCGTGATCGGTCACCAATTGAGGCCAGAAACGAAGCTCAGGCGCACTACCTGAATGCCATAGAGAGTAAACAGCTGATCTTCGCAACCGGTGAAGCCGGCTGCGGCAAAACCTGGATCAGCGCAGCCAAAGCGGCGGAGGCGCTGATCCATAAGGACGTGGAAAGGATTATTGTTACCCGTCCGGTTTTGCAGGCGGATGAAGATCTCGGCTTCTTGCCGGGAGATATCTCCGAGAAATTCGCGCCCTATTTCCGCCCGGTGTATGACGTGCTGGTGAAACGTCTGGGCGCTTCCTTTATGCAGTACTGCCTGCGCCCGGAAATCGGCAAGGTAGAGATCGCGCCGTTCGCTTATATGCGCGGACGTACCTTTGAAAATGCGGTCGTTATTCTTGATGAGGCCCAGAACGTGACCGCTGCGCAGATGAAGATGTTCCTGACCCGCCTGGGGGAAAACGTGACGGTTATCGTCAACGGCGATGTGACCCAGTGTGACCTGCCGCGCCGGCGTGAAATCTGGCCTTAGCGACGCGCTGGCGCGCTTCGAAGAGGATGAGATGATTGGCGTGGTGCGCTTCGGCAAAGATGACTGCGTGCGCTCGGCTCTGTGCCAGCGCACGCTGCACGCTTACAGTTAACCTTGAAAAAATAGCTAATCTCAACCCGGCTGCGGCCGGGTTTTTCATTGCTATGCTTACGGGACGAAAAAGGGCGGAAACGATGAGCGGAGAAAGTCATGCACTCTCTTGATGTGCAGGTGGTAAGGATGGCGCAGCAGTGGGCGGAAGCGCAGCCGGTGTGGCTGTGTACCGTGCTCAGCACGTACGGCTCATCGCCGCGCCCGCCGGGCGCGATGATGGTGATTCGCGCCGATGGGCGCTATAGCGGTTCCCTTTCCGGCGGCTGCGTCGAGGAGAATTTTATCACCCGCGTTCAGCAGCAGGCGTTCTCTGCCGCCAGTCAACTGGTGCGCTACGGTGAGGGGGGCGACACGCCTGACCGCGCGTTGCCGTGCGGCGGCGTACTGGATATTCTGGTCGAACGGTTGCCTGCAGGTGCCGCTACGCTGCGCTATTTACAGCAGCTGGAGGATGCGCTGACCGGCGCGCGTGCCATCACCAAACGTCTGACGCTGCCGCAGCCGTGTCACGCGCTCGAACCGGCGCCTTATACCCGTCGCACCCGCACCCAGGTCACTGACGGTGAAATCGTTCTGACCCTGAGTGCCGCGCCGCGCCTGATCCTTGCCGGACTCTCCAGCGTCGCCGTGTACTGTGCCAACTTCGCGCTGGCGCTGGGATTCGAAACCATCGTCTGTGAACACCGTGAAGAGGTGCTGAGCAATATGGCGGCCGAACTGGCGCCGGACGTCAAACTGGTGCAGCAGTTTCCGGCGGTGTATCTGGAACGCGAGGGCTGCCATGCCGCCACGGCGATCCTCTCGCTGACCCATGATGCGCGTATTGACGATCTCACCATGATGGAAGCGGTCAATCTGCCGGCATTTTATCTCGGTGCGATGGGCTCGCAGCGCAACAGCGCCAAACGCAAAGCGCGCCTGAGCGCGATTGCGGAGCTGACGCCGGCGCAGTTGCAGCGCATTCACGCACCGGTTGGGCTGGATATCGGCAGCAAAACCCCCGCGGAGATCGCGCTGGCAATCATGGCGGATATTGTGCGTCACAAAAATGGGTTAGCGGCAACGGATGCGCTTAGCCCGGTGCTCGCAGCGTCTGAATGATCACATCACTCACCCCACGAAAAACCCGGATGCACCAGGACGCCAGCAGACGGGCAAACGGCTATGCCAAATTTTCGCGCCGCAAATAATCAATAAGCTGTGCTTTATGTTTCATGATGTGATCCACGCTTGCGCTTTACCGGTAACATCTTATCTTCAGAGAAGCGTGTACAAACACCTGAACTGAGAAGGGGTATTTATGGCTAAGCGTAATTGGATTAAATCTATTGAAATTACAGCAATTATTGTCTTCGCGCTGGTGCTCGCCTGGCTGGGCGTCACCGGCATCCTGTCATCAACCGGCCTCGATCATGCGTGGCCTTATCCACATCAATAACTGAGTCCGGCACCAGGGAAATCAATTACGCTTAAATATAAACAGAATAAATTATCTAACCTGTACACCCGTATCAGCGGTAACACCGTGGCAGCACACAGGGTTTCGCTCTCAGGTTTGCCGCGTATAAATCAGCGACGTTCGGGAAACACGTTATGCTGTTATTCGAAGTCCGCATGGCGGCTGAACATGCTCTCGCTGGTTTCACCGCACTGATGCATGATTTCAAGCACCATGGCGTCACAGGTGATGAAGCAAAGCTGCTCAAAGGCCGAGCCCATTGGCTGCGAGAATCGTTCGGCGCTGCGTGCGTTATCGGTTTTAACGGTGCCGGGTAACACCAACACGCATTTGGCCAGTCTGCCGATGCCTGAATCTGCTTTCAGGGTAATCAGCGCCACATCGACACCGCGCTCAACGGCGTTCAGCGCCAGTGCTTTCAGGCTCGCGGTTTCGCCACTGCCAGAACCAATAATCAATAAATCGCCAGGTCTGGAGTGGGGTGACGAGATTTCACCCACCATGCTGACAGAGAAACCCAGATGCAACAGACGGTTAGCGAACGCGCGGATAGCAATGCCGCTGCGCCCGGCACCCTGCAGGAAAATGTGTTTCGCGCTGCGAATTTGTGCGATCAATGCCTGCGCCTGGCTCTCGTCTATCTGCCGGGCGTTGTGCGCGAGTTCGTTAAGAATATGGGATACGTTTGACTGAACGGCCATGTTAACGCTCTCCCGTCAGGCGATCGTTCGTCCGTCTCATTAAACAGCGAAGAGAGTGGCCGGAACATGGCCGGTGCTTTTTCAGTCTGGTCATCGCGCATTCCCTCTTAATTCAAAGACATCATCAGTGGATGAAAAGGATACCCTGCAGAATTTCCGGTAAGAGTACACGGTCCGCTGCCCACGCGATATTGCAGCGAAAGGGGATCTTTCGATTATGCGTCCTGTGGCACAAAAGCGGTGAGTGTGCAGAGTTGTTGGGCAGATTTGTGATGGATTGTGGCATCAAATGAGGTAGCGGGGTCGCCAGATCGCGGGGTCGGTGCTGCAAGGAGAATAAAAAATGAAAAAGCTCCTGTCGATAGTCAGAGGCTTTCATGGCATCAAAGTGCACGTGCACTTCACGTGCATTTTTTTGCTGATTTTGTAGAACTGTGTCTCTGTAATCAATTCACAAGCGGTTTCGTCCGCCTGAAGTCTTGTTACAAATGGTAGAGGGGATTGATGAGCTTCGCTCACCCTGCGGGCAGCGTCGCAGGCTCCGCTGTCCAACTGGCATGCGCCAGTTGTCGAACCCCCCATCGGGGATTCTCATCCCCCCACGTCTGGAGAATATAAATGAAAAAAGCCCGTACTTGCGTACAGGCTCTTCTCTGAATGATGGCGGTGAGGGGGGATTGATGTCACTCGGCACATCCCTGTGCCTCGCCCTTCGGATGGCTTGCAGCCATGCAAAACGGCTATCCTGCCGTTTTGTCACCTCGCTCACCCTGCGGGCAGCGTCGCAGGCTCCGCTGTCCAACTGGCATGCGCCAGTTGTCGAACCCCCAATCGGGGATTCTCATCCCCCCCAGGTCGGGAGAATATACAAATAAAAATGCCCAGCTATTAACTGGGCACTTTTATATAAATGATGGCGGTGAGGGGGGGATTCGAACCCGCCTGTGGGTCTCCGCAAGACATTGAAATAATGAATTTTTTTCATTGCTTCTTCTCCTGAGTGCATTATACGTGCATTGATCAAAAAAACGGCCTTACTCGCTTCCGGTTCTGGTTCCAGGCCGCGTAAGGTGTCCATCATAATCCGCGAGATATGAACCGTAATTTCTGAACAGCATATCCGGCCCTTTGTGCCCCATCTGTTTACAGAGCCAGAAAAGGTTCACCCCGACGCTGATGTGCATCGTGGCATACGTGTGTCTGGTCTGGTATGGATTGCGGTAGCGGATTTTTGCCGCCTTCATAACAGGAAGCCACGCTTTCTGGCGAATCGCATCAGAACCTGTCCAGGGTGCACCGGTGCGCGGGTCTTCAAACACAAACTCGCTCTTCATCAACGTGAACTGCTTCTGCTCCGCCAGTGCTTGCATCGCTTCGTCATTCAGTTCTATCTTTCTGGTACCGGACTTAGTCTTTGTGCCTTTGAAAACCCCTTCAACGACAGCGTTCTGAACAAACGCGGTTCGTTTTTGTAAGTCGATATCCACCCATTTCAGTGCACACAACTCTGAAGGCCGAACGCCGGTATTGAAGGCAAACTGAAATGTCGTCTTCCACTGCAAAAAATGGCAGTTGAGATAGATAATTCTGATTTCCTCTGGCGTAAATGGATCAACCTCATATTCCTCAGTGTTGCCTGATTCCACAGAAAAATAACGGGATGCGCTGATATGCGCGACGGGATTGTTAGTGATCAGCCCGTCCGTGACAGCTTCATCAAGGGCACTTCGAAGAAAAGAGAGTCGGTTTCGGATCGTCTTAAGTTTTGTTTTACGGCTGGAAACCCACCGCTTAAGAGCCGCTGGTGTCAGGTCAGGTACGTAGATTTTGTGCAATTCAAGTAAAGCCCGCTGACATTTACGATAACCGTCGAGTGTGGAGGGTGACAAATTACGGTTTTCGCAGATCACTAGGTATTCATCCAGGTAATCTTTAACCGTCTTTTTTTTCTTTTCATGCCCGAACAATGCGGCTTTATTTGATCTGGGAAAATAATCCAGGTAGTGAAAATCCCCCTTTGAGATTCGGTTCTGGATCTCGCCCAGATACCGCTCTGCATACTTAATATTGCGTGCGTTAACTTCCATTCCTGACAGGGGCTCTCTGCACAGAACCCCTTTAAAGGTAAACGTTAACTGCAATGTTTCTCCAGTTTTATTCTGGCGCACGGTTATCCCGCGCGGTAAAGCGTATCCCTGCTTTTTCTGGCCCATTTGTTCACCTCTTCTAAGTCAATCCAACGTTCTCTGGATCCCTCCACATCTAATACGTGAATCCCCTTCATCCAGATCTTCCTTTGTATCCTTTTGTTAATGGCGTCTGAGGTATCTCCAGTCGCCTGGCAGTATGCAGAAATGGGCATTACATCAAGGCTCATGCGATTTTCTCCTGAGTCAAAGGTGAACACATTTCAGGTAAATTCGAGCGCACCAGCGCTTCGGCGAACGGTGGCGGCACTGCGTTGCCGCAGCGGGCTACCTGCTTGTCTTTGGCGTATTTATTGCCGCGGTAATCCTGATCGATGATGTACCAGGACGGAAAGCCCTGGGCTGCGTACAGCTCATGCGGCTGAAGCATGCGCATCCCGATATCAACGATTTCGTAATCAGTACCGTCAACGGTCACCAGGCCGAAACGATCATTGGTGGTTACGGTGCCGAGCGGATCAGTCAACCCGATACCGCCTTTCTCGTTACCGTAATACTTCATAAGGAAGGCGCGGACCTCACCGACATGCTGGCCGCCGGCGGTAACAGTAGGCATAGGCTCGTCAGTGCGCTGGCCGTCCCGACAGGTTCCCCGCAACTTAACGAGATTACTGGTCACCAGCGCATGATGATCAGTGGTCGTGACAGTGTGTGCCGGAGCATCCATACCAGCACCGGGACCGGTATAGTTGCCGCCGAAGTGCTTGGCCAGAAAAGCGGATACCAGCGCATGCTTACCGCAGCCGGCGACAATGGTTCCGAGTGGGCGAGCAAGTCCTGGCGCGCGCGGCGCCTGCCCGGGTCTTTCACCATAACCGACCTGTATCAGCGTTGGGCTCACCAGCGCGCTTTTCCCTCCGCCGCCGGCCGTTACCGTTCCTGCAGGTTCATCCAGTGCGTGGCCAATGCTCTTGCCGAACTGTCGGGAAATGACCGGCGCCAGCCGCGGGCAAATCACATTGGTCCTGTTCTGCGTTAGCAGCGTGAAAAACGGTTTATCTATAGGCCGAGGTTTCATCTGGAAAGTGGATCCGCCGGTACCGGCGAACACGGGCGCAACCACCGCATAGCCATGAGTCTGTGTGATTGTCTTGAGCGGCTCATCCAGCGACTGGCCGCGGAAGCAGTCGTACTTCGTTTTGCTGCTGGTGTGGTTGCACTTCACGATAAATGGCGTGGGATTATCGATCACGAAGCGCTGGATGCCGCGGGCGATGCGCTTCAATGTGTTTTCGGCCAGAGGCTTGCTGCGGCCAAAGATGCTCGGGCATGGGATCGACCAGTCAATGCATTCAGCTGCTGTTCGCCATGGTTTTAAGTGGCCAGACTGAACCGCGAGGCTTTTCGGGTCACCATGGGTCGCCAGTGGCCAGACAACCGGCTGCCCATCACAGCGCATCACCATAAAGAAGCGTTTGCGGATCGTTGGCGCGCCATAATCGCAGGCACGCAGCTCGCGCGATTCAACTGTATAACCGAGCCCAGAGGTCAGGCGGCGCGCGTCGGCGCTTTGGCGGCCGATTTGAAGAAAGTCGCAAACCTCATCCAGCGCGGGATGATCGGCCGGCACGCCGGTGGTCAGCATGCCAACGAACGCAGCGAACGTTTCCCCTGCGCGCGCCGGATCTGGCCGCTCTTCATCGATCAGCAGCGGCCCCCAGGTCTTAAACTCTTCCACGTTTTCCAGCATGATGACGCGTGGCCGCTTAGCCAGAGCCCACCGGATGACGATCCACGCCAGCCCGCGAATCTCCTTTTTTACCGGTTTGCTGCCCTTCGCCTTACTGAAATGACGGCAGTCTGGCGAAAACCACGCCAGACCGACCGGCGCGCCCGCGGTCGCAGCCTGCGGGTCGATATCGAAGACAGACTCACAATAGTGCAGCGTCTCCGGATGGTTTGTTGTGTGCATGGCGATCGCGTTTGGGTCGTGGTTGATCGCGATGTCAACGCTGCGGCCGGTGGCCATTTCAATCCCGGTGCTGGCACCGCCGCCGCCGGCAAAGTTATCGACGATGATCTCCCTCATTGGGCATGCTCTCCGAATGTGGTGGCAAGCGACTGAGCTGCCGTTATGATTTCAGCGTGCGGCTGGCGTTCCAGCAGCATACGATTGATGTGATGCTTCACTTTTCGCTGGTGGTCATCAGCGAGATTGGACAGGGCAGGTAACTGCTGAGCCAGTAGCAGCACTTCAGCGGGCCAGACATTGGACGAAGAAGCATGGGGCAGAGTGGGCTGATCATAAGGGAGCCGACACGCAGCTGCGCGCTCTATCTGCTTCATAAAAGCGGCGCCGCGTGCTTCCAAATCGTCGCGGGTGATGTAATCGAACGCAGGTCCGCGCCATTTCTTATCGAACACCGCGATCGCCGCGCCGAATCCGGCGGATGATTCAGCTGGCTGACCATCCGCTGGCCGGTACCAGGTTGGTAGGTCGAAACTGATGCGCCCCCGCACGAAGGCAATGTGATCCGCATCTTCCGGCCACCACACCTCGCCAGTTGCCGCTTTGATAAGGAATACGTAACGACCGCCCAGCTCGCGCATCGACATCGTGTGTGCCATGATGTGACGCATGCCGGTGATGTAAACGTCTTCGTGCATAGCTGCGCGGCTATACGGCGGATTTGCGTACGCGGCACCATGCAGCTCTGCCAGGCGTTCCGACCAGTTCTGGGTCAGCGCATTCTCTTCAGCGGTGTAATACGCCTCGCATTTTGCGTTATCACGGTCGGCAAACAGATCGAGCACGAAGGGACCGAACAGCGAATTTATTCCCCACCAAAGCCGCTCTGGCGATCGCCATTGATCGCCAATCTCTTTTAGCTTGTGGGTTGGCTGCGCGCGAAGCTGTTCCAGCGCCGCGCAATATGGATTTAGCGTGATCTCTGTCATTTAAGAGTGGCCTCAACGATTAGGGCTGCGATCAGCAGCGTGATCCAAAAAGCACCGATGGCGGCGACTTCATAGAATGGCTGGTGGCGCGCATGGTGTGCGTGGAGAGTTTTTTCATGTTAACAGGCACAAAAAAACCGCCGGAGGCGGTGTGGTTTCGAAATATTTAAAAATAAAACTTTAGCTATTTAAGAAGGGGGGTGTTTAAAATTTTAGGAGTGATATTCCACGGGTCAAAGCTAATGGATTTTGCTGGAGGCCATGTAATCACGTTTTCTTCTTTAGGCCATATTTTCCTATGATGTGCATTAAGATTGTTTAAAAAATAAGATAGGTCGTAATCCCGCTCATCTACTTTATCCACAAAAGAAAAAAGTTGGAACGAAATTCTTGAAATGTTAATTGAAGATGCATAAGCAATACACTTGTGAAATCCATTTGCGGTATCAATTTTAGACCTATCAGAGAGACGCATATGACGTGTAGAATAGGTATCTACTTTTTTATCAACATTGACCAGCCACATATGTGTATTGGCAGGAATTGTCAGGCTTTTGAGAATACTATAATGTTCCATTATCGCCGGGTCGCCACCTTCGTCTAAAAGGCCCCTCATCAAAACAGTTTTCAATACCCATAAACTGATCATTTTTTGTTTGGGTTCATTAAGTGTAATGTTTTCTCCATTAATAAGGGCGTTTAGCTCAGGCATGATTTCATTTTCTATGCTGCTCATCCACCCGTTGTTGCACTCATTGCAAACTTTTTTAACTGTCAAGTTGAAAAAGCTTTGGCCTTTTAAGTCACGATATTTTTTTCTATGCCATGAACTTTAGCGATATAGGATATAGCCTTTATTTTTCCGTACTTCTCCATCATCCATTTGGGTAGGATATGTTCTCGAGTAAGTTTTATCTCGCCAGGCGAACGACCGCAGAACATGCATTGCCGTGTTGAAGCGTTCATATCTTCTCTTCTATTCAAAGGTTTAGTGCCAGTGTATCAGTAGTATACTTCATCACAGTTTTAGTTATATAGGTCATTAAAACGGTGAAGGAAGAGAGCGCGGGCCTATTGGGGATTGAGAGGAGAGAGAGTAAACGGTGCAGGTTCTATACCTACGAGAATCTGCCATGGCGTGCCGTCATCTAAATTGAGGTCGCGGCGTTCGGTGGCCAGCATAATCAGGTCAGCTTCTTTCACCTCAGCGCTCATCAGCGCTGGCAAGCCAAACTTACCGGCGATGGCTTTTTCAACCGAACCGATGTGCTCGCGGTAATCGGGGAACAGCTCTTTCATGGTGCGGATATGTCATTGCATTAAGCCTTAGCTTCGTCATGCAGCAACGCTTCAAGCACAAACTCAGGCCACGTTATAGGGCTCATGTCCGTGTCCTGAGAAGTGGCAAAGATTGTCCAAGGCGTAGACGATATCTTCAGTGCCCATGGCATAAATCTATAGGTTATTGAAATCGAGATTCTTTTACGATTTGGCTGTGATCAGCTCACTATTTCAAACTATTAAATATTTTTGAAACTTTGTAAAGCTATCAGTGTAAGGTTTAGGTTTTTTTATCGAATTATAATTTTTTTTGTAAATGTCATAAATACACTTTTTGTTGAGCTTGCGGTTGTTGTTAGAATGTGTCAAGAAATGGAGTTTGATTATCTCAAATCTCCACTAACGCTATTAACAAAAAGGAAATTGTTTTGAGCAATAAATCTAATAAAAATATTAGTAGTCAGGAAAATGCTGAACAAAAAAGCATTGAAGATATTGTAGTTGGTTATGTCATGCCGATTGCAAAAACAGAAGGATATCCAGATACTCATTGGAATGACGTAATGAGTATTTTAGATGCTACTGTTCAGGGATTGGGTATCGGCAAAGGTAGAATAGTTAGTGATGGAGGGGAAATTACCACCATTCACTCTAGGATTGTTAATAATTTAAATGAAGATGACATTGTAATTTGCGATGTTAGCTCAAGAAATCCTAATGTAATGTTTGAGTTAGGAATGCGAATAGCTTTTGATAAACCTGTTATTATAATAAAGGATGATGTTACAGATTAT
This sequence comes from Enterobacterales bacterium, assembly GCA_039593615.1. Lineage (GTDB taxonomy): Bacteria > Pseudomonadota > Gammaproteobacteria > Enterobacterales > Enterobacteriaceae > Enterobacter. The sequence goes on from JBCNOY010000002.1 coordinate 476,042, forward strand.
TGTTTTGATTCTGGGACTATTGAACATGTGGGCTATCCAAAGGATCTAAGACATGGTCTAATTAATAAGTTTCAACATAAACTTGCAGAAAAAATCACTGCGACTTTCAATGCGTATATTAAAGATGGTTCTATAAACGTTAGTCCTATCTTGAAGAATTTTGGTTCTTTCGATAAGAGAGACATTCAGTTGAATGAATTGTCAGCAAACGAAGCTCTTATCCAAGATATACAATCTATTAAAAATAGCTTGGTTAGACTGCAAATGTCTTCTCAAGTCACCTCAACTTCTAAGTTCGTCAAGCCATTTGATGGCAAGCTATCTAATTACTTAGTTAGATGGTCAGGAAATAATGCCACAGTAAATCTGAAGAATTTCAACAGCATTCAGATGGCTAGCCTAATTAATTGGGTTGATAAAAAAGGCTCTGACTATGTTTTGGAAAAAGATGGCGCCGAGCTAAATGTCCATGTAAATAGTAAGTCTTCTCATGAGGAATTACTCGATCAAATAAATAAAATTCTTAATTATGATTGATGTATTGCTATTTCGAGCCCTTGAATGGAGGGCTCTATAACAAACTTTGATCAAAACGGTATATCGTCGTCGAAATCCGGCTGCGGTTGCTGCTGCATACCGCGTCCGCCGGCATTTTGCGCCAGCCGCGAGGTATTGCCTGTGCCACCAGTCTGCGGACCTCCCAACATAGATCGCGGCTGATTTGCCTGTGTATGTGCCGTGCCACTGTGGGTATGGGGCTGGCGTTCATCCCGATCTGAAAGCGTAGCCAGCAGCTTATCTACAGCTTCAGCGGGTAGATTCTCCATCGCCTCTTTGTAGGTTTTGCGGGTCTTTGTGCCAAAGGCCTGGCGAATCTCAAATCTATAGCCATCACCGCCATCTCCTTTGGTGTAGAGCACCTTCTGCAGGACAAACCCGATAGGCTTACCTTCCAGCTCGCGGCAATGTATTTCCGGACCGTTCTCGCCCTGAACCTCAGTAGCAAATAGCTGTTTGGTGTTCGTGAGGCCCATGATGGCGTTGATCATCGCAGTGCCCCCCTTTAGCGGGGCGCCATCACGGCCAATGTATGAAATGCGCAGGTAATTAATGGCGCCCACGTCCGCATCCATTGAGAGCTCAATCGACTGCGACTGCGAATCGCGGCCATTGGTAAACAGCGCGGTGCGGATGTTGCCGGTATACGCGCCGGTTTCAGTGGCGCCACCCGGACCAGAGTTTTTTGCTGAGTCCGGATCGAAGATGAAGATAGGGTTTTGCATTATGCGGTAGCTCCGTCATTGAGTTCGTAATAGTCCCGGATCGCCGCGTCGACGGCGTTCAGGTCGTTGTCGATCTGAAATTGCTCAAAGAGACCGATCGGCGATTTAACCGGGTCAGTGCCATCAGACTGCGTGGTGAAGTAGTAGCGACCATCCGTCACGCCGGTGCGCAGGGCGATGCTGAACATGCCCTCAACTGTGATTTTCTCGTCCAGCATCTTGCCGATGGTTTTCATCTTGATGCGGCCGGCGGGCGTCTCTTCGGTATGCGCGAGGAAATAAACAATCAGGTCATCTTCGGCTGCCTGCGCCGCGCGGATCACATCCCATGCGCCGCCGCCAATTTCCGTGAACTTCTCGAACGATTTTTCACTGCGGCGCCGCATGAACTGGTTGCCCATCACGTATTGGAAATCGTCGACCACAACAAACTTTTTACCGGCGCGCCGCGCATGGCTGATGATCAGCACAATATCGCCAGGCACATCGGTGAAGAAAACATTCCCGGTTTTCGCAGCAAAATCGCGTGGCTTCCAGCCGCTGGATTTGAAGGGCAGACGCTTATTTTCCGGGTTGATCAGGAAGCCATGATCGGGATTGAGATGCATCAGGCTGGCCGATTTGCCTGAACCTGAGTCGCCCAGAATAAGGACCGGGATACCCATATCAGCCCCCTTGGTGCAGGTGATGTTGCATGGTGAATGTCTGGTCTTCATCCAGTTCCATATTTTCCAGCGCCCAGCGTAGGTAGCCGGGATCTTTGGCGGCTATCTCTTCGAACGTTTTGCCCTTGTGCTTACCGAAACGCATAGCATGCAGCAGGGAAGGGCGCGCGGAGATGTCGCGCATCTGGGCGATCGTAAAACGTGCTTCACGGTTCAGGCGCAGCAGCAGCGCAGCCGTGACATAACAGTCATATAGCGCACGGTGCGCGTGCAGGTGTTCCGGCACTTCGACATCAAGCATGAAGTGATAGCGTAGGTACTGGTTCGAATGGCTTTCCAGATCTGGATAGAGCTTCCGCGCCAGCTTGAGCGTGCAGATCCAGGGGGCCGTGATTTGCGGCAGCTTGGGGCGGTCAAACGCGGCATTGTGCGCGACATAAACAGATGCGCCCAGATAGCGGCCAATCACGTTATCAATCGGCAGCGCGTCGGCGACCATTGCATCGGTGATGTGGTGTACTGCCATCGCAGCGGTAGTGATTGGCTCAGGCGGCTTAACGAAGTCGCTCATCGGGTTACACAGCGTGCCATCGACAATATCGATGCTGGCAATCTCACACACGCCGCCTTCAAAGCTGGTGGTTTCAGTGTCGATCACGCGAATAACTGCAGACATTCAGGGCTCCTGTTCGTGCGTCGGCGTTCGCATCGCGCTGCGCAAGCTGGTTTGCCAGCTGCTGCAGGTCCGCCGGGGTTAAGTGGTTTTGTTCGCATATGGCGAGGACGGTGCTCATCGCGAGATTGCGCATTGCTTCGCTGATAGCGAAATCGGTCGGGATAATGGTTTCTACATCCATCCGGAGAACATCCCTGCAACGACAAGCGCGGCTACAATGACCGGTACCAGCCAGTGGCGGCGGCGCGGGTGAAAATCGGCGCCAGTAAGGCGGTGGCGAAACTGCAGGCGTTCAATGGGGCTCATGAATAGTTTCTCCGTTTAACTCCCAGGCGGCTCGCCGGGACGCGAATTGATTGCTGATAGCGGTGTGCGCACTGGCTATCTGCGCAGAAAATTTTGTTTTCGGTGCGGTTCCAGAACTGGATTACGCGAAGGGCTGTATCACCGGGGCGCCGGAAGCGGCCGCAGTAATCACACAGCTCTGAATCGATGAATTCGGTACCGGACTGCAAAACTACCCACTCGCTGAACCGCCGGTGCAGGCCATCCTCATCAATGAAGTTGATGAATGTGTCATCGACGCCTTTGTAATCCGCCTCAATGCTGCAGCCGTTGAATATCACGCTCTGGTTACCGATACGGATCGGCGTTCCGATGGGCAGTTCGCCGAGGCGCTGCCGCGTCAGTTTGGGGATGATGTGCATGGGATTTCCTCGGTTAGCTGATCTGCAGTCAAAAAATGCCCCCAAGGCGGGGGCTAAAGACTACACACAGCATTTAGTGGGTGTGGCGCCAGGCACTGATCTTCTGGTTGTCTCTGTGGACTGCAATTCACCACAACGGGGAGAGCGCTGCATTTGACCACCTTGCGCCGCGTTGCCCGTAACGTCGCCTTTGCGACTTCACTACCTCGCCGCCAGGGGGAGTTACACAGGTGCTGGCCACATATCCGGTGCAGCGCTCTTTCCGTTGTGTGCCGGGATGATGCCCGACTTATCCACCGCCTTTACTTTTAAGCCCAACATGTAGCTGCGGCACTCCGGGCTTGCCCTGGTGAGGCTGTTAAATCGTTACATTTGGTTCATTTTGAGCAGTGTGGAGAGTGTTGTAAGCGGCGTAATAACAATTGCCATTCAGGTTCATAGGCGACAGTTTAACCATATAGCCAGCGCCCACTCTTTCAACCGAAGCCAGCGGGTAATAGCAGCCATTCAGGATGTTTTTCACCATATCGCCGGGGACAAGTTGCTTCGTTTTCTTTTCCACACAAATACCCCAATTATTACGGCACCATGCCGCCAGTTCGTTTTGATGCTGCGCCCGAAGCGTGCTATCAGCCTAAGTCCCGGCGGAGCCGTCCGGCTATGACTGCCTCGCTGCCTATGGGCGCAGCTCAAAAGAAACTGAATCACCACACTGTCCGCCGCATGCCTGGGATGCCTTAGCCCCGTAGAGCCAGGGGATGCCAGGGTGCTGAGTTCGGGCCTCTCGGCCGCCAGCGCGGTGATATCTGGTTCGATTGTTAAAGAGCGGCAGCGCTCTGCGTTGGTCTGCGTTGTGCTGTGAGGTGAATATATTGCGTCACACGCATATGCGTCAAGCGCATATTTGAGGGTGGGAGATTTCAGCAGGTTGGTTTTTATTTAACCTTTTGAAACGAAGAGGATTAAAATTTGTGATTTTTTTTGCGGTAGGCACAAAAAAGCCCGCATAAGCGGGCTGAACGATTGAGCGGATGGTTTAACCGTGACGGCGGAACTGCTGCGATTGACTCAGCATAACGCGTCCAGATACATGGAGCATTTCGGCTTCTTCAGGGTTGATGGTCCATTCACGATATTTAGTGTTGTCAGAGATAACGAGCAGGTCGGCTTTAACTTTTTGCAAGCGCTTAACATAAGTATCCCCATTAAAATCAAATACATATATACCATCCCCATCAAAGTAATTGACGCGTTGGTCTACAAATATCAGATCTCCGGGTTCGATTGTCCCCTGCATGCTATCGCCGCGAACGTTGATGAGTTTAACCATTTCCTGAGGTGCGGAGCCGAATATCAGCTTCGCTTGTTCGGGATCATATTCAATGGATCTAATGACTTCCACCACATCCCTAGATGGTGAACCATTTCCGGCGCTGGCGGATACTTCAAGCACATCAACCCTATACACATCATCCCTCCTCGCATTAGTTAGCGAAACAACACTGTATGAATCCACAGTATCATTTGCATCACTGGATGAAAATAGGTCGGAAGTTGGCACCTGAAGCGCAGCGGCAATTTTTTTTAATTGCGCATCACTGTAACCCTGTTTACCGCGCTCTAAGCGCGACAGGTTCCCCACATCGCTGTCCGCCAGCAATGCCAGTTCATTGAGGGTCATTTTTTTCGCCTTGCGGATTTGGCGAATTTTTTCTCCAACGTTCATTGGTCCATTTGAAACCATTTATGCGTCACTCGCAAAGCGTGTTGCGCAAATTATGCGGATGCAATAATATGCGTACAGCGCATTAAATGAGGGCGTAACATGCAAAATATGCGAACACCGCTGCGAAGAATGCGTGAAGCGAATGGGCTCACCATCAGTGAGGTCGCGCTGGCTGTACAGATCGATGTCGGAAACCTGAGTCGCATTGAACGCGGCATCCAAGTCACCTCAATCGAAACCGCTGAAAAAATATCTCGTTACTTCCAGGGGAAGATCAGCGAGATGCAGATTCTTTATCCGCAGCGGTACATCCAGCAAACCAAAACTGAGTGAAGGACATTCATTTCACTGCGAATGCTCCAGCAGTGCTGGAGCGCCTATTCAATAAAAATTCGATAAAGGAAAAATATCAATGGATTCAAACACAACGTCACGCAACAAAGCGCGTGATATCGAAAGCGAGATTGTCAGCCGCATCGCCGCTCAGGGGGTGACGGCAGTTGCGAAGAAACTTGGGGTTGATAAATCCCAGGTGAGCCGCTGGCAAAGCCGCGGCGGTCTGGTCGAGAAGGCCAGCTGCTTACTGGCGGCCATAGGCTATGAGCAGCCGGCCGGAATGGTGATCTTCAAAGGGGATGAGACTGGCCAGCTGGCGCAATGCCTGATTGGCATGCTGGACCATCTCCGCACACAGGGCGGAGAAGCGGGTGAATGAAAGATTCGTTCAGACCAGTAAAAAATACCGCGATCGTCGCGGCATCGTTGTTCACGTCCTCGGCTACGACAGACAGGAACGGCGTGTGCTGTTCAGGCGCCCGGATTATCCGCACGAGTGCTGCGTACCGAAGTGGTATTTCGAGAGGTATTTCAGGGAGTTTGAAGGGGAAGGCTGAACAGCGGGAACTGATCAGCCTGATACAGCGTTGCTTTGGGAAAGCGAGGTCAATTATGCGACAGAAACGCCGAAAACCGCAAGCAGAAACCACTGTACATAAAGACATGGCGCACAATGAGCTTGTGCGCCATTACGCGCCCGGCGTCGGGCCGCGCCTTCGTGATGCACTTGAGCATGCTAAGCAGCTGCGGCGCGAGGGTGATGGCAATGAGTAATACCGCCGAGATCATCAATTTCAACGCTCACAAAGAGCGTGAGGAGCAGCGCGTGGCCGATACCGATGATGGGTATTCCAGGCTGGCCAACATGCTGCTGGAAGAATATGCCGGTGCCGATTTAACGAAGCGCCAGTTTAAAGTGCTGCTGGCTGTTCTGCGGCTAACCTATGGATGGAATAAAAAAATGGACCGCATCAGCGATTCGCAGATCGCCAGTATCGCCAAACTCCCCGTTAAGCGCTGCAACGAAGCCAAGCTGCAACTGGTTTCAATGAACATTCTGATCCAGCAGGGTCGCCAGTTTGGGCCCAATAAAAACGTCTCTGAATGGCGTATCCCTCAAAATGAGGGAGAATCCCCCAAATCAGGGGATAAAAAATCCCTCAATTTAGGGGAGCGTTATCCCTCAAAACAGGGGGACACCAAAGACATTATTCCAAAGACAGTAAATACAGATCCCCCTAAATCCCCCAGGGGGGAGTTTTCGGAAGAAGTTTTATCACAGGCAAAACTGGTCCTGGAGTATTACAACCAGGTCACAGGCTCCGCCTGCCGCTCTGCAGAAGCCTTTGCCGTTTTACTCACAGAACGCAGTGCACGTGATGCCTACACCGTCGCGGACCTGCAGCTGGTGATCCGCTGGGTAGCCCAGACGTGGAAGCGCCGCAACGGTACCGTGGCTAAGCCGGCCAACATCTGCCGGGTAAACCGCTTCGATGGTTACCTGGCCGACGCGACTGTCTGGAGCCAAAACGCCGTTGATATCGACTGCGCTGCTGTGATCGATGCGTGGAATGAAATCACCGCAGGCCGGCTGGCCGCTGCAGAACTTGACCGCGATCGTGAAAACGCCATCCGCGCGCTGGTGGGGCACATGACGAAAAAGGACGTTGAGGCGTTCCGCAAATATTTCAGCGCGTTCATGGCTGATGCGCGTGATTTCCACTTTGGCGGCCCGGATGGTACCGGCTGGCGCGCCAGCTTCGATTACCTGATGCAGCCAAGAACACTGCGCGCGGTACGGGAGGGCACACTGTGATTGATTTGTATGTCGAAGCCAGTGTGTGTGGCGCGTTGCTGATTGGCGGCCTGACTCCTGATGCACAGGACGTACTCAGCACCGTTCATCCTGAGGCGTTTTCGCACCCGTTTTATCAGCGGCTTTACCGGGAGATTCGACGTCATGCGAGCCATCACAAGATGATCGACTCGCTGCTGGTGGCTGAATCCATGGGTGATGAGCCTGGAACGTTTGCTGATGTGATGGAAGCCGCCAAGTCAACGCCGACGGCGCGCAACATCAAGGGTTACGCTAAAAAACTCAATGAAATGTACTGCATCCGCAGTTTTACGCGGCTGATGGAAGAGAACTACGACAACATTACCCGGGCATTAAACAGCGAGCGCGCGCTGGAAAGCATCCAGGAGTTTACGCGGCAGTTGTCCGTGATCAACCGGCCGGCCGATGAAGTTGTACCGCAGCGGATCGGCGAGCTGCTCGATGGTTATATGGACGTTCTTGAGAAGCGCGTCAGTGACGGGGACGAATCCTACACAGTGAAAACCGGCATTGAACCTCTCGATGACATTACCGGTGGCCTGAATGATACCGACCTGATCATCATCGCGGCGCGGCCGGGTATGGGGAAAACCGAGCTGGCACTGAAGATTTCCGAAGCGGTGGCAAGTCGTTCTGTGACACTCGGTAGCGTGCAGGTTAAGCGCGGCGTGCTGATCTTCAGCATGGAAATGCAGGGGCAGCAGATTGTCGAGCGCCAGCTGGCCAACGCCTCCAGTGTATCTGTTTCGATGCTGCGCAAAGCGAACCACCTCAACGACGAGGACTGGGGCCGCATCTCCATGGGCATTCAGCGCCTGGCAAACCTCGATGTCTGGGTGGTGGACGCGACGAACCTCACCATCGAACAGATCCGCGCTGTGGCCACGCGCCATAAAAATCGCTATCCCGGCACTTCGCTCATCATGGCTGACTATCTGCAGCTCATCGAAAAGCCGATCGCAGAGCGTAACGACCTGGCCGTTGGCGCAGTTTCGCGCGGTCTGAAAGTGATGGCCATGGAGCTGAAAACGCCTGTTGTCTGTCTGAGCCAGTTGTCGCGCGACGTAGAGAAGAGACCGAATAAGCGCCCGGTTAATGCGGATCTGCGCGACAGTGGAAGCATTGAGCAGGATGCGGACGGCATCTGGTTCATCTATCGCGACGGTGTTTACAACCCTGACAGCCCGGCATCAGACATCGCGGAGATCATCGTCGGTAAAAACCGCCATGGGCCGCAGGGTGTTGCCTTCCAGAAATTTTACAACGGCCATTTCCATGACATAGACCAGATGGAAGCCGCTCAGCTTGCACACGAACGCCCGGCGCGCGGCGAGGCCACTATGAGGAGAGACTTTTGAACCAGGTGTATGACATCACGCCGCTGGGCAAGCCCCGGCAGACGAATCGCGATCGGTGGGCGCAGCGTCCGGCGGTCATGCGTTACCGCGCATTCAAAGACGAGGTGCGTCTCCGCGGCGTAATGCTGCCGGAAAGCGGCTGCCGGATCACGTTTGTTATTCCCATGCCCGACAGCTGGAGCAAGAAGAAGCGGGCAGAGCATGTCGGGCGGCCGCACCAGCAAAAACCTGACGTCGATAACCTGCATAAGGCGCTGATGGATGCCGTGTTCGAAGATGACAGCGCGGTGTGGGATGCGCGGATAACCAAAATATGGGGAGAGAGGGGGCAGATACGCATTGAGAGCATTGCCTGAACGGGAAACACAACTGATTACGACAGGAGAATCACCATGAACCTCGAAAACTCCATTAAATTTTTTGCGCCTAAGTCGCCTCAGTTAAGCGATTCTCCACGGGCTACGGCCAGTGATAGCCTGACCATTACGGATGTGATGGCATCCTTTGGTCTCACTGAAGCGCAGGCACGCTTCGGTTTTGAGCTGTTTCTGTCAAAGCACGGTGTAACGAGTAGTGACCGCGCCGTGGAGATGCTTACTGATTTTGGCGTTAAAGAGTCGGTGCGCTATCGGGCGATCACCGAACTCGCTGAAGAGACTAAACGTGAACTGGTGCAATTGCTCGCAACGTTCGCGTACCAGGATTATTCGCGCAGTGCTGCCAGCACGCGTACCTGCCCCTGCTGCAATGGCACCGGCTTCAGGGAGGCCGAAGTATTCAGCACTAAGTCGCACACGCCATTTGTTGCCAGGGAGATTATGAGAACTTCAGTCCGCTGGGGCGTGAAGGATGTCATTCCGTCCAGCTATGAGGTTAAACGCGATGTTCGAGAGGTTGTCCGGGCGCTTTGTTCATCCTGCGGAGGGAAAGGAGTGATCAGCAACGCCTGCCGCTGCCACGGTAAAGGCCAGGTGCTTGATAAAGAGCAGAGCAATCTGCAGGGCGTGCCTGTTATGAAAACCTGCCCGAAGTGTACAGGGCGGGGCTATGCGCGGCTGCCGTCTGAGGTGGTGCGCCGCGCGGTAGGTTTTGCCGTCATGACTGTCAGTGAGCCCACCTGGCGCCGCAGCTTTAAACCGTTCTATGAGCTGTTGGTTATCCAGTGCCACCGGGAAGAATCGCATGCTGATCAGATGCTGCAGCGCGTCACCAGCAACCGCGGCGTAAACACTTTTTCGGGTTAAGATAAATCCGATGTATTGACGCCGTGACGAAAATGGCCCAATATCTCGCCAATGATTGGATTTCTGTGTGCTGTTCATCAGCAGAGAAACCGGTTAGTTGCAATAAACTGTGAATAAATAAAAGCGCCCGCGGCATCATCAGCAGCGGGCGCTTTTGTATACTTGACATCAGGAAAGTGATTTTGTAAAAAAATAGTTGCCTGACGTGATCAGTTCATTGGTCCAATCATTCCTCTCATGTCAGGCCGGAAGCCCCGTCACTATGATGGGGCTTTTTGTTTATTCGTGATTCAGATAGAACATTACTCGTGCTCTTGCTTAAGAATATTCCTATTATTTATAATAGGCTTAATGCGGTGAATCCCCCTATGCGGAGGGGTGGAATCCGGATAAGCCTAAGGCTTGATATGTCGCACGGGATGGACTTTTTCGGGTTTGCTATCTCACCGGGAGGCACCCGGCACCGCAGATAAAGATTTACCAGGCGCTGCATTGGCAGCGCCTTTTTTATACTCGCCAGTTTAGCTCAGATGGCAGATCGCCTGATTTGTAATCGGGATGCCTTGGGTTCGAAACCTGCAACCGGCTCCATATTCTAAACCTAGCCTTCGAGCTGGGTTTTTTCGTTTTCGCCCCTGCTAATCGACGTGACTTTATGAATTCCCCTGTGTGGCAGCGGGCGACTTTTCTGCATAAAAAAATTCGCACTCAGGTGGATATTTTCTGCTGCTACCCAACGGCGCAAGGCGGGGCTTCTCTCTCGACAAGATGAAGCTTAACCGGGCTTGTCCTGTTCAACATTTAGACAATTCCTATTTGGACAAGTCCCCTATGGTGGGGTGGATATGAAAATTATGCCTGACAAAATTGCTTCCGCAGTGAGCTACTGCGTATCTGGAACACTTGTTTGTGGAGGCAGTGTGTCGCAATGGATACATGACCTCGACTGGAACAAGATTGCAGTAATCAGCGGTATCGTAATCGGTATCGCTACGTTCTTTACAAACGTCTACTTCCAACGCCGGCAGACCAGAGCTATTGAGAAGGCGGCTGATGAAGGCAGGACTGTTGTTCGCGGAGAATAGCCATGGCGATATCACCGCAGACAAAGAGCCGCCTAAGTAAAGCCGTAATTGCTCTCATCCTCTCAGGAGCCGGGGCATCGACAATTCTCGATCAGTTCCTGGATGAAAAGGAAGGTAACAGACTTCAGGCTTATCAGGACGGATCGGGAATATGGACCATCTGTCGCGGCGTAACGTCGGTGAATGGTGTTCGCGTTTTGCCTGGCATGAAGATGACCGCTGAGCAGTGCGACAGGGTTAACCGCATAGAGCAAGAAAAGGCCATTGCGTGGGTTAAAAGCAATGTTCGCGTCCCGCTTACGCAGCCGCAGATTGCCGGCATCGCTTCCTTTTGCCCTTACAACATTGGGCCAGGCAAATGCTTCCCATCAACTTTTTACCGAAAGCTTAACGCCGGTGACCGTAAAGGCGCATGTGCAGCGATTAAGAGCTGGATATTTGACGGGGGCAGAGACTGCCGTATTCGTTCGAACGGGTGTTATGGCCAGATAGTGCGTCGGGACCAGGAATCAGAGCTGACTTGCTGGGGATTGGATGAATGATATTAAGTCGCATCAAATGGGATGCAGTTGCCATCGCAGTTCTTCTGCTGGTGGTCATAGCGCTCTGCGTCACGGTAAAGCTGCAGTCATCCTCGAAAGCGCTTTTGTTGCAGCAAAATGCCCAGCTTACGCAGGAAGGCGCCACCCAAAGCGCAGTAATCGCCACCCAGTCATTCCAGTTCAACCAGTTTAACACTATTGCCTCAGCAGCGCAGCAAAGCGCAACAAGCAGCCAGGCCGATTCAGAGGAGAGGGAAATTGAATACCGAAAAATCCTTGTCACTGAAAAAACCTGTGATCTGCCTGTTCCTGCTGCTATCGCTGGCCGGCTGCTCGACTACGCGAACCGTTTACGTGCCAGTGCAATGCGTAAAGATACCAGAGACGTTAACCAGCCCAGTGATACCACCACTGCCGCCGGCGCGCTGACTTACTGCCAGGCCGTTCTCTGGATCGACCCGTTGATGACCACTATAGAGAGCGCAAACGGCAAGTTAGCCGCCATCAGGCAAATCGAAATGGAACGGCAAAAATGACCAAATTCCTGACCTGGCTGAAAAGCCTGTTTATCCATCCCAAAGAAGAGAGCAACCAAATGTCTGAGCCATTAACTGACGCCAGCACCGGCACAGGAACCACCGTACAGCAGACTGAAACCGCACTGCCGGCTACCCTCCATCAGCCCTCGGCAGCACCGGCTGAACCAGCTACCCCTGCAGCAGAAGTGAAAGAGGGCGTTCACGACTTCGAAGCAGCACTTTATTTTGTAGAGAGCGGTGTACTTCAGTTGGGTGCATCGGCGAAAGACGAGCTGAAGGCACTGGCGAAGAAATACCTGTAAAAAAAGGCGCACGGATGCGCCCTGAGTTTTTAATAAAAAAGCTTATTGTCGTAGGCTGCTTTTGTTATGCGCTCAAAAATTTTAAAGGCGAGGTTACCCTCGTTGTAATTCAATACCTCCCCAGAGTCGATATCACCAACAAAGATGATCCCATCATCATCAATCAGCATGGTGAGAACGTCTTGGGTTTCATCGTTTTGATCGTGTTTAAACGTCCACTTTAGGAACATTTTTGTATCGCGGAATACAAAGCGGTAGTTGCCTTTGAGGGTGATAGCTAACTCTGCATAGGTGATGACCTGCTCATTTTCATCACCTGAGAATTTTAAAATTTTCCTCAATAATCCCCTTTGCTCATAGTCTTCAGCCATTTCTTTGATGGTGGCCGTGTAAGCTCTGGCTAGAGATGGGGCATTTATCTCAAGAGCATTGCTGATTGTGTGCATATTGAAAGCGGTCATATTCAATCCTTTTAAATTTCGAAAAAAATGGGGAAATTCAAAAAAACACCAAAGGCGGATTGAGTATTGAGCATATAAAAGCCGCTATGCAACACCTTATTTCGTTACTCACTTCTGGCACTAGGAGTAAACATGGCAAAACCGGACTGGGGGAGCCTCCAACAACGGTTCCTGTCCGAGCATGCCAAAACCGGTATATCCCCCAAAGACTGGTGCGAAGCGCAGGAACTGAATTACTCATCTGCGCGCCGGTACATTAAAAAGCCGTCTGCGCAGCAATCTGCGCGTGAACCACTGCGCAAAAGTGCGCCTGCGCAGCGCATGTTTAGCGCAAATGCGCAGGCAGAAGCGCACGAAATTGATTTGCGCAGCTATGACCTGAACGATATGCAGATCCGGTTCGTTGAGGAGTATCTCATCGACCTGAACCGGACAGCAGCATATAAGCGCGCTGGCTATAAGGGGGAGGGCAATACAGCATACGTCAACGCCTCCCGGCTGCTAAGAAATGCTAAGGTCGCCGCTGCTGTGCGTGATGCGATGGATGCCCGCGCACGGCGCACGCAGATCACTCAGGACGCAGTGTTGCAATGGTGGTGGGACATAGCGACCGCCGATGCTACACAGTTGACCGAGCTGCACCGCTACTGTTGCCGTTACTGCTGGGGCTTCGGCCACAACTATCAGTGGCGGGATATGGTCGAGTTCGAAGAGAAGCGCATGGAGGCGATCGAGAAAAAGCAGCGGCCACCGGTGGACACCGGCGGTTATGGCTATGATGCGCTTGTCGACCCAAACCCTGAATGCCCTCGCTGTAATGGTCTTGGACTGAGCCGCCCGGTTTTTCATGACACACGTGATGCGTCTGGCGCTGCGCGCCGGCTGTTCGCCGGTATCAAAGAGGGTAAATTCGGGCTTGAAATCATCACCCGTGATCAGGATGAGGCGCTTAAGATGGTCGCCCAACATCTCGGAATGCTGAAGAGCAAAACCGAAATAAGCGGCCCTGAGGGTGGCCCAATTCAGACCGAGCAGGTTTCGCTGTCATCAGAGGAGGCGGCGGAGCTTTACCGCAAGATGATGAGGTAACTGGTGAAAACAGCGATTTCGTCATGTTTTAGGGCTATGCATTTTCGAGCCTGTTTTATGCACCGTTTATGCAGTCCGTTTTCAGCTTTTCCCTAATGAATTCATCATTAAATACGCCTTTGGCAGCTAACTGCGCGTGAGTGCTGTTTCGCCAGTGCGGGTAACACCCCTTATGTTAAATAGGGGGGTTTGGGAAATTAATTGAGATCTGTAGATTATTGCGTTGAGGATAAAAAGCTGGCTCGGAAGCCAGCTTACTTAAATCATTTTTTACCTATGCGGGCTAAAGCTATAGCTGCTGCTGATCTTACTTCGGCTGAGCTATCATCGGACAATTGAAGGAGTCTGTCAGTTATTTCATATGTTTTATAACCACTTTCACCAAAAGCAGTTGCGGCAGCGGCCCTAACCTGAGCAGAACTATCATAGGTCATTTGCATTAACCTGTTCTCAATTCTTTTTTCCATTTTACCTCTCCAGATGTTTGAGCCTATTAGTTATATCAGGATTATTTATGCCAATACCATTCCCATTCAATTTCAAGAACCCTGACTATAAGCAGGTGTTTGAATGGCGGATGGAACGGCTACAGCGTATCCGCGCTAACCCTGAAGTGCTGCCGGCGCTGCGAACGTTTTACCGTGACGATCCGGCCCAGTTCATCATTGACTGGGGCATCACCACCGACCCGCGAAACCTCGATTTCGGGCTGCCCGTGTCCATCCCGTTCCTGCTGTTCCCAAAACAGGAGGAGTGGATCCACTGGATAATGGACCGGCGCGGCAACCATGAAAACGGCATCACCGAGAAAAGCCGCGAGATGGGGCTGAGCTGGACATCAATCGGCCTGGCCTGTGCGATGTGCCTTTTCAACAAAGAAATGGTGATCGGCTTCGGCTCCCGCAAAGAGGAGTATGTCGACAGCACCGGCGACCCGAAAGCGCTGTTCTGGAAAGCGCGTAAATTCGTGGAGATGCTCCCGGTGGAGTTTCGCGGCGACTGGAACGCAAAGAAACACGCTCCATACATGCGCGTTGAGTTTCCGACAACCGGCGCTGTTCTGAAGGGTGAGGCTGGCGACAACATCGGGCGCGGTGACCGTACCACACTTTATTTCGTGGATGAGGCAGCGTTCCTGCAGCGTCCCATGCTGATTGAGGCATCGCTGTCGCAGACGACCCGCTGCCGTATCGACCTATCGTCGGTCAACGGTATGGCGAACCCGTTCGCGCAGAAGCGCCACGGCGGCCGCATACCGGTATTCACGTTTCACTGGCGCAGCGATCCGCGCAAAGATGACGAGTGGTACCGGCGCGAGTGCGAGAAAATCGACAACCCTGTGGTGGTAGCTCAGGAACTGGACCTCAACTATGCAGCATCCGCCGAGGGCGTGCTGATCCCCAGCGACTGGGTGCAGGCCGCTATCGATGCGCACATCAAACTGGGCGTTGAGCCCACCGGCAAACGCCTGGGCGCGATGGACGTGGCCGATGAAGGCCGCGATAAAAACGCATTTTCCACGCGTCACGGCTTCCTGCTGGAAAACGTGCGCGAGTGGTCCGGCGTCGGCAGCGACATCTACGGATCGGTGGAAAAGGTGTTCGGCTACTGCGAAGAGGACCACCTCGAGGAGTTCCGTTTTGATGAAGATGGCCTCGGTGCCGGTGTTCGCGGCGACGCGCGCGCCATCAACGAACTGCGGAAGGCAGCCCGGCGGCCAATGATTCTGGCCACGCCGTTTCGCGGCAGCGGCGCGGTATTCGATCCGGATGATGAGGCGGTGCGCGGTGACAATGGCCAGGCGGCGCGCCTGAATAAGGATTTCTTCGCTAACGCCAAAGCACAGAGCTGGTGGTACCTGCGCAAGCTGTTCCAGAACACCTACCGCGCCGTAGTTGAGGGCATGGCTTTCAACCCGGACGAAATCATCTCGATCAGCAGCAAAATGGCGAATAAGGACAAGCTCGTGATCGAGCTGTCACAGCCGACCTATTCAATCAACGGAGTGGGCAAAATCATCGTGGATAAGCAGCCGGACGGCACGAAGTCGCCGAACCTGGCTGACTCCGTGATGATTAGCTACGCGCCAATGAACACCGATCTGGACATCTGGATGCGCCTGTAACGAGGAAACGATGGCACGAAAAAATAGTGGTGGCGCCGCGCGAACTCCTCAGGCGACCGCAGACAGCTACGACAACTTTATGGCGCGCGTTGGTATGCAGCAGCCGAACCAGCATGCGGCATCGACTTACCGCGCCAACTTCACCAGCCGCAACCGGCTGCAGATTGAATGGGCATATCGCTCATCGGCGATCATCGGCTCCGCGGTTGATGCCGTGGCCGACGATATGACCCGCAAGGGCGTGCGCATAACATCGGAAATCGACCCGAAAGCGCGCGGCGTCATTGAGTCATTGTTCGACGAGCTGGAGATCTGGGATCGCCTCAACGACACGATTAAGTGGTCTCGCCTGTATGGCGGTGCTGTTGGCTTCATCATGATAGAGGGGCAGGCGCCGTTTACCCCGCTGCGGCTTGAGACCATCGGCGAAGGTAAATTCAAGGGCATTCTGCCGCTCGATCGCTGGATGATTAACCCAAACCTGCAGCGCCGTATTAAAGAAATGGGGCCGAACCTGGGCAAGCCCGAGCGTTACGATGTGGTGACAACGGCCAGCGGGATTCCCGCGTGGAGTATTCACCACAGCCGCCTGATCCGCTTCGATGGTGTCACGCTGCCGTATCAGCAGGCGCAGACAGAAAACGAGTGGGGCATGTCGGTGATTGAGCGCATCTGGGACCGCCTGACAGCGTTCGACAGCGCCACAATGGGCGCCGCGCAGCTGGTATACAAAGCGCACCTGCGAACCTATAAGGTGAAGAAGTTGCGCGAGCTGATCGCTCTCGGTGGCCCGGCATATGAAGCGCTGCTGAAAAACATGGACATGATTCGCCTTTTCCAGAGCAATGAAGGCCTGACGCTCATGGACGGCGAGGATGTTTTTGAAACCCACCAGTATTCATTCGCCGGCCTGGACGACGTGATAAGCCAGTTCGCCGAGCAGATAAGCGGCGCGACCGGCATTCCGCTGGTGCGCCTGTTCGGTCAGTCCCCGAAAGGTTTCTCGACCGGAGATGCGGATCTGGCCAACTACTATGATGGCATCGGCACCCAGCAGGAGCGCCGGCTGCGGCAGCCGCTTCGCAAACTGTTTGATGTAATGTACCGATCGGAGCTTGGCCAGCCGCTGCCGGACGACTTCACGTTCGAGTTTAACCCGCTATGGCAGATGTCGGATGTTGACCGCTCCACGGTTGCGGTGAACACCGTTAACGCTATCAGCACCGCTTTCAACGATGGGCTGATGACACGTAAAGCGGCGATGACCGACCTGCGCGAAGCCTCTGACGTCACCGGCATTGGCGCATCAATCACCGATGAGGATATCAAAGATGCCGAAGATGAAGCGCCGCCAGGCATCGGAGAGATTGACGACCCGGAACCGGTCAAAGCAGGCGGAGATCCGGTATCAAACGAGCCTACGCAAGATAGCGCGAGCCGTGGGCGACATAGTCGATGGCCGTTACGATGGTTCCAACGATAGCGTTCTGGAAATCATGGATGCGCTGGAGCGATACAGCGACATCATTGATGGCTGGGCCCACCGCATAGCGACTGATTTTGCGCTGGAGGTGACCCGGCAGAACGATAAAGAATGGCGGCAACACAGCCAGTACATCAGCGCTGAACTGCGCCACATCGTTATGAACACGCCGGTTGGCCAGGTGATGCAGAGCATCGTCGCCGAACAGGTGAAGTACATCAAATCGCTTCCTCTCGAGGCAGCCGACCGCATATACGACATCCAGAACAAAGCCATTGAGGCAGTCGTCGCTGGTGGTCGCGCTGAACCGTTCGCTAAAGAGATAGCAGCATCAGGTGATGTTGCGGCTTCCCGCGCGCGGCTCATAGCGCGCACCGAGATAGGCCGCGCATCTACAGCGCTGACTCAGGCGCGCTCACTGGCGCTGGGCTCGACCGGCTACATCTGGCGCACCGCTGAGGATGGTGATGTACGTCATTCGCACGCTGAGATGGAAGGTAAGTTCGTCAGTTGGGATAACCCTCCAACCCTCAATGGGATGACAGGCCATGCTGGCGCGCTGCCGAATTGCCGCTGTTACTGCGAAGTTATTTACTAGTTTTCTTAGGTGTATTCGAACGACTTGGCCAGTTATAAATTAACGTGTACATGGCAATCCAAACAGCCAGCCACAAGCCTCCAATTATAAATAACATTGCTAAATATGAGTTTTTCCAGGTAGGCGTATAAAACAGAACGTCGACGAACGCGGTCCCACCAGGAGTGATAGTAAACGCAAAGGCCAGTGTTTTAGATTGTTCTTCATTTAGAAAGCCGTTCCAGAACCTGTCAACTAATAATGCCACAACGGCAATGCCACAATATGTCATGTTCAAATAAGCTATTTTCTCTGACTTGTCATCGAGTCTTAAGTAGAAGAAAACGCACATAAATATCAAGCTTAAGATAACTGACAGTAAAGAAATCTTGTCTTTCCAAATGTTTTTGAAAGCGGCTATAAGTTTCTGAATCATTTATGGTTCCCTCAATACATTTAAGAAAACATTTATAAACTTATTTTGGGATTAAATAAACAAATGAAATATTTGTTCAATACCCGACTGGGCGAAACGCGCTATCGGCTTGGCGATGGCTCGCTGCTCTGCAAAGACGTGCCGATCGCCCGGATCGGTTCGCAGCTTTATAGCGAGCTGGACCTGCCAAAGCTAAAACCGGATGCGGACGGCGAAATCATTGTCGAACGCACCGCGGACGAAGTGTTTAGCGCTGAGACCCTCGCATCGTTTGAAGGGATGACCGTCACCATCCTTCACCCTGAGGATGATGCCGGCAACATCATGTTTATCGACCCGGAAAACTGGCGGGAACTCGCAGTCGGTCACGTTCAAAACGTCCGGCGCGGTACTGGCAAGCAATCTGACCTGATGGTCGCCGACCTCATTATCAAAGACGAAGAGGCGATCGCATATATCGAAAACGGGCTGCGCGAAGTTTCGTGCGGCTACGACGCCGAGTATGAGCAAACCGCCATCGGCAGGGCAAAGCAGTACCAGATTACTGGAAACCATGTGGCTCTCGTCCCAAATGGCAGGGCCGGATCACGTTGCGCAATTGGAGACAGAAACACGATGGCAACTACCAAAAACAACCTGCTGACCCGCATCAAACGCGCGTGGAAAACAGGTGACACCGACACCATGAATGAGCTTCTCGAGTCGTCCCAGACGGGCGATGAAGGTGGTGATTTGCCGCAGGGCGTCAATCTGAACATCAACCTGGCGCCGCAGCACCCGATGCCGGATAAAGATCCGGAAATGGGTGGCCTCAAGACCGGTGATAACGAAGAGCAGATCCCGGCCTGGGCTAAGGCCATTCTGTCGCGCCTCGATAAGCTTGAGGGTAAAACCACCGACAGCGATGATCAGCAGGATAAAAAAGAGCCGACCGGCGACGCCGACGGCGAAGACAAGGAAGAAGAATCGACCCCTACCGGCGATTCGGCTTACCGCGCTGAACTCATCATGCCGGGTATCGACCTCTCGCAGAAGATGAAGCCCACCGCGTTTAAGCGCCACGTTCTGGCCTCAGCTGATCAGGCGCTGGTGCGCCAGATTGTCGGTGACGCTGCAATCAAACAGCTGCCCAAAACGCATATTGAAATGGCGTTTACCGCTGTTTCTGAACTGGCGAAAGGCCGCAATACTCAGGCCAGCCGCACCACCGATGCTGCCAGCAAAACCGGTAGCTCTAACGCTGACCTCAACGAGCAAAACAAAGCCTTCTGGTCTAAACGCTAAGGAAAATCCATGAGCAACTCAATTCTTTACCGGATGCCGTTTGGCATCGCCGGTGCTATCTCGCGCCCTCAGGATCTGACCGTGGAGCCGGTGATCATTAACGCTGCCAACGCGTTCACTGCTTATGGCCTGGCGGGCAAGTTTGTAAATGGTCTGTTTGTGCCGCTGGCTGATGGTGATACAGCTGCGGTGATTCAGGGCATCTACGTGCGTCCGTACCCAACCACTCCAACCCCGGATCTGGTCCGCCAGGTTGGCGATGACAAAAATTTCCCGGGCGATGCGCTCAAACGCGGCTACATGACCGTGAGCGTCGGTTCTGATGCTACTGGCATCACCAAAGGCGCGCCGGTGTATGTCGTGGTGAGCGTCGACTCGACCATTAATGTGCCGCTGGGTGGTTTTTACGCCAGCGAAGTGAGTGGCAAAACGGTTGTGCTGCCGAACGCGCAGTTCACCGGTGCGGGCGATGCCGACGGCAACGCTGAAATTTCCTACAAGATTTAAGGATCGAAAATGCAGACTTTTGACCAACGCACCGTTGATTCAACAGGTGCTTTCCTGGTTGGCGAGCTCGAGCGTCTCGACCAGACGCTGAACGCGCCGCTGGTAAGCTACACCTGGACCCGCGACATTCAGCTGCGCGAAGACGTGTCGATCGCCGATGACATTTCCAGCTGGACAAATACCAGCTTCGCCGCCGCCGGCTCCGGTGCTAACCCGAACGGTAAAAACTGGGTGGGCAAGGATTCTACGGCGATCGCAGGCGTGAACGTCAACATCGATAAAGATGGTAATCCGCTGAACCTATGGGGGATGGAACTGGGCTGGACCATTATTGAGCTGCAGGCAGCTCAGCAGGTTGGCCGGCCTATCGACACCCAGAAGTATGAAGGCATGCAGCTGAAATGGCAGATGGACAACGATGAGCAGGTTTACATCGGTGACAGCGCGCTGAATCTTAAAGGCCTTCTGAACCTGACTGGTATCGCGCCAAACAACGCGCCTAAGACCTGGGCTGCCTCCACCAACGATGAAATTCTGGACAGTGTCAACTCGATTCTGACTGACGCCTGGCTGAACTCTGCCTATTCGACGGTACCAACCGAACTGCGCGTACCGCCTATCCAGTATTCATTGCTGGCCAGCCGCAAGGTATCAGAGGCGGGCAACATGTCGCTGCTTACTTATCTGGCAACCAACACCATTGCTTTCCATAACAATGGTCAGCCGCTGGATATCAAGCCAATCAAATGGCTGGCGGGGCGCGGTGTGGGCGGTAAAGACCGCATGATTGCCTACACCAACGATAAAAAGTACGTCCGTTATCCGCTGGTGGCGCTGCGCAGTATCCCGATCCAGTATCGCGGCCTGTATCAGCTGGTGACTTATTACGGCAAGCTCGGTGCTATTGAGCCGGTTTATCGTGAAACCATTGCCTACATCGACGGCATTTAACCTTCACACAGCCCCGCAAGGGGCTTAGCAGGAGCCTGAAATGGCAAAGAAAACACAGGTAGAAATTCTGGTACACACGCCGTTTACCTTTACCAGCGATAAGGGGGAAAAAACGCCATTCCCGGCCGGGCGCCATACCGTTGACAAAGACGTCGCAGAGCATTGGTTTGTAGTGGCGCACTCTGACCAGACCGGCAGCGCGACAACGAGCGGCAGCGATGACGAGCTGCTGGCGCAGATCGACAGCCTGAAAACTCAGCTGGCGGACCAGGTAAAATTGAACGGCGATCAGGCCGAATCAATCGCCGCCAAAGATAAAGCACTGGAAGTGTTAACAGCAGAGCTGGAAACGCTGAAAGCCGCTGGAGCAGGAGCCGATGCCAAAAAATGAGTCACTTCCAACCGTAGCCGATTTTCGCGCCGCCTTTCCGCAGTTCGCTGACGCCACCAAATATCCCGCTCCTCAAGTCGAATTTCGCCTTAACCTGGCTGACATAATGTTGAGCGAGAAGGTCACCGGCAAAAAGATGTTCCCGTATTTAGTCGAGCTTTTCGTGGCGCACTACATGGCGCTATGGCTGGCTGACAGCAATGCGGCAGCGGTCGGTGGTGCTGGTGGCTCAACCAACGGTGTGCAGGCGTCGAAATCGGTGGATAAAGTCAGCGTGAGCTATGACACAGGCGCAACGGTGAATCCTGATGCCGGTTTCTGGAACAACACGCGCTACGGCGCAGAGTTCTGGCAACTCATCATCATGTTTGGTGCCGGAGGTCGTCAGCTGTGAAATCAGGTCTCACCATTCGCAGCGATAACGCTGCAGCTGTTCTGGCCTCACTTAAAGCCATCGCGGCCAAAGATGTGCTGGTGGGGATACCCGAGGACAGAAGCGAGCGTGATGATGTTCCGTTCGGTAATGCCGGTATCGGCTACATCAACGAAAACGGCTCTCCCGCGCAGAACATCCCCGCGCGCCCGCACCTCGTTCCCGGTGTGCGGTCAGTTCAGGATCAAACGGTGCCGCACCTCCGCGCTGCTGCTCAGGCAGCGATGAGCGGTAATGCCGCTGCTGCTGATCTGGAACTGAACCGGGCCGGCGCGCTGGCGGCGAATGGTGTGAAGCGGTACATGACCATCACAGCATTTACGCCCCTCGCTGAACGCACCATTGATGCACGCATTGCCAGGGGGCGAACCGGTGACAAGCCGCTGATTGACACCGGCCAGTACCGGCGCGCCATTACTTATGTCGTGAGGAACAAAAATGCCAACTCTTGATGTTAGCGATGTGCTTCTCTCGCCTGAATTCCTCGACACCGAACTCTGGTACCGCCGGAGCGTTCAGTCAGTCGATAGCGACGGCTTTCCCGTTAACGATGAAACGCGCCAGCAGTTCGGCGGCGTTGTTACGGTAGACCGCTCACTTGAGGCAAAACGCATGGATTCGGGGCAGGTAATCGCGGGTGCAATCCTGGTAATCACACAAACGCGGCTGATAAGTGGGAAAACTGCGCTTGACGCTGACATCGTGGAATACGCCGGCGCGGATTATCGCGTGACGTTTGTTGATCCTTATCCCCGATATGGTGCGGGCTTTGTTCAGGCTCACTGTGAGCTGCAGCCATTCGATGGTGGCGCTAATGAGCAATGACAGCACGCGACCCGGTTATCTGACGCCCCTTAATGCACCGCAGGCTTACGACGAAACGCTCGAGCGCGTCCTCAGTCGATGGGTGAAAGCTCTGTCTGGTTTACCGGACAATATGGTCCGTCCTCGCTGGACGCCGGTACAGGCAGCAATCCCCGCGCAAAACGTTGACTGGTGCGGATTCGGCATCATCGGCTTTACCTCTGATGCCTCGCCAGCGTTTGTACTGCAAACCGATGACGATACCGAGATGTGGCACCATGAGATCGTGGAATGTATGGCCTCATTTTATGGTCCGTCAGGCCAGCAAATCGCCGCGCTGTTTCGCGACGGTATGCAGTTACCGCAGAACAATGATGAGCTGAACAGGTTCGAACTCTCCTTTTTCGATGTGAGCCAGGTGACGCCTTTCCCTGAATTAATCAATAACCAGTGGGTGCGCCGCTACGACGTAACCGTCCGTTTGCGCCGCAAAGTGATCCGCAAGTACGGCATCAAATCCATCCTCGACGGCAACGTCAGCATCTCAACCGGAGAATAATCATGGCGAAAGGTTTGCCATTAAGTCGTGTCACAAACGTGACGATGACTCTCTCTGCTCGTGCAGCACAAGGCCGAAACTTCGGCTCTATGCTGATTCTGGGCACTTCAACAGTCATTCCGATCAGTGAACGCATGCGCGCCTATTCAAGCGCTGATGACATCGGGGATGATTTTGGCATCGACAGCGAAGAGTATCGGGCTGCGGTCATCTGGTTTTCACAGTCTCCGCAACCAACAGTGATTTACGTTGGCCGGTGGGCTAAAACCCTCACCAGCGCAGAATCAGGTAGCACTGAAAGCCTTCTGCAGGCAGTTAATGCCATTATGGACTTTAACAGCTGGTATGGTCTGCACCTGGCTGTTGATGAGGCCGATTATCCGACAGATGCTGAACTGATTAATGTGGCCGCTGCGATTGAAGCATCGACGGTATCCCGTATCTTCGGCATCACAACTGCTGATCCGGAAACGCTGGTGGCCGCTACCACGACCGACCTGTCATCAAAACTCAAGGCAGCCAAGTACAGCCGCACCTTTATCCAATATTCGACCAGCAGCCTCTATGCTGCGCTTTCTGCGTTCGGTCGTGCGTTTACTGTCGACTTCACCGGCAGCAATACCACGATCACGCTGAAATTCAAGGTTGAGCCAGGTGTGACCTACGAAACCCTGGGCACCTCTCAGGCGGATGCTCTGGAAGCCAAAAACGCCAACGTTTACGTCTACTACGAGAACGATACGGCGATTCTGGAGCAGGGCGTTATGTGCAACGGCGATTTCTTCGACGAGCGCCACGGCCTCGACTGGCTGCAGAACGCAGTGCAGACAGCGGACTTCAACACGCTATACACCAGCACCACCAAAATTCCCCAAACCGATGCCGGTACCACGACACGTATCGCCAACGTTGAGCTGGTGCTGGATAAGGCTGTGGGTAATGGCCTGTTCGCGCCAGGCAAGTGGACTGGCGGTCCGTTCGGCCAGTTGAACACTGGCGACACGCTGACCAAAGGGTATTACATCTGGGCCGATACCGTTGATAACCAGCTGCAGACCGACCGTGAGGCGCGTAAAGGTGTCCCGATTCAGGTGGCAGGAAAACTGGCCGGCGCCGTCCATTATGGTTCCGTGGCCATCACGGTAGTTCGTTAAGGAGCACTGAATGTCTACTTATTCTTTTATGGACGTGTCCGCTTCTTTTACGGGGCCGACCGGAAACATTGATCTCGGTTATGGCTCCGCGAACTCCGAAGAGGGGATCGTTGTGGCCATGGGCGAGGCTAAAAACACCATGACCACCGGGGCCGATGGCGAGTTTATGCATAGCCTTCACGCAGGTAAGAGCGGAACAATCACCGTAAACCTGCTGAAGACCTCGCCCACCAATAAAAAGCTTTCGCTGATGTACAACGCGCAAAGCCTGTCGTCTGCACTGTGGGGCAATAACGTCATCGTTATTCGCAACAAGGCTTCCGGCGACATCACGACCGCGCGCGGTGTGGCGTTTCAAAAGCAGCCTGATCATGCCAACGCCAAAGTTGGCAACACGGTGGCATGGGTGTTCGACTGCGGCAAAATCGACCAGGTGCTGGGGGAGTTTTAAGTTATGGATTTTGAAATCAAAGGGGTTACTTACCGCACCGGTAAGCTGAGCGTTTTTGACCAGCTGAAGGTCACCCGCAAGCTGCTGCCGGTTCTCGCCGGCATCCTGCCTGACATCCAGAGTATAAAATCTGCTGCTGCGCCAAAGGGTGATGGCAGCTCAGATTCTTTTGCTGTTTATGGCGTGATGGAAAAGGCCCTGCCGAAAATTGCGGAAAAACTGGCTGACATGACCGAAGACGATACCAACGCGATCATCCTCCCGTGCCTGTCAGTGATTGCCCGTAAAAATGGCAGCGCATGGGTGCCGGTCATGAACAGCAATCAGCTGATGTTCGACGATATTAACCTGATGGACATGCTGCAGATGGTTGGCCGCGTGGTGGGTGACAACCTGGGAAATTTTTTGCCCGTAGCCCCCGCCAGCGGGACGCAGCCCCCTCCAGCGGACTGACGCTCGACTCCCTTCCTGATGGCGAAGATTATCTGAGGCGCCCGGTTGAGGCCGGGTATATCACGTATGACAAGCTTCTGGACGGCACGGTTGACCTTGCGGACGTAGCCAGAATGAACGACTGGCTTGATATCAAAGAAGATAACGATGCGCGGATCCGCCGCTGGCAACAGGACAACCAATGAACGCTGAAACCATTAAAGATTTCCTCGTCTCGCTGGGCTTCCAGGTTGACGATGCCGGCGCACGCAAGTTTGATGCTGTTATCGCCGGCACCACCGTCAAAGTGGTGCAGCTGGGTACCGCTGTGGAAGCGGCCGCGCTATCCGTGCTGGCCTACACAGCCAAAATTGCCAGCGGCCTTGATCAGCTGTACTGGTCGTCTCAGCGCACGGGCGCTACGGCGGCAGGTATTCAGGCGATCGGCTATGCGGCCGCGCAGGCGGGTTCAAGCGCGGAAGCCGCGCGCGGCTCGCTGGAGAGTCTTGCGCGCTTCATGCGAAGCAGTCCCGGCGCGGAAGGTTTTCTGAACCGACTGGGTGTGCAGACGCGTGACGCAAAAGGCAACATGCTGGACATGGCGTCGATTTTCACTGGTGTAGGCGACAAGCTGAACCAGATGCCCTATTACCGCGCTAATCAGTATGCGCAGATGCTTGGCATTGATGAAAACACGCTGATGGCAATGCGTCGCGGGCTCGCTCAATTCAGCGGCCAGTATAAACAGATGGCGAAGGCTATCGGCTTCAACGCCGATCAGGCTGCTGCCAGTTCTAACCATTTCATGACGTCGCTGCGCACATTCGGCCAGATGGCTGGCATGGCGCGCGATAAAATCGGTTCAAACCTCGCCGAAGGCTTATCCGGATCAATCGATACGCTGCGCAAGCAGATAGTCGACAACTTCCCCAAAATCGAAGGGGTGATCACCAGCGGCGTTAAAGGGCTTCTCTGGCTTGCGGAAGTCATCGGCAGGGTGGTTTACCGGCTGATTCAGGCCGGCGCTGACATTATGGATTGGTGGGCATCACTGGATAAGTCCACGCAGCGGCTGATCGAGATATTCGGCGCATTGGTTCTCGCCTGGCGCGTGCTGAACAGCGCGTTTCTGATGTCTCCGATTGGCATGATAACCGCTCTTGGCCTTGCCATCATCGCGCTGTATGACGACTACAAAACGTGGAAAGAGGGCGGCAAGTCTCTCATCGACTGGAAGAAGTGGGAGCCGGAAATCACCGGCGCCATTAAGGCGATTGATGAACTTAAAGCCCGCATTTTTGCGCTGTTCGATATTGACCCTCAGACGTGGACTGCTAAGTGGGACCTGAGCAATCTGACGCAAAACCTCGGCAGCCTTGCCCGTATGCTGGACGGCATCGCCCGGCTGATGAGCGCTATACGGGATGGGCGGTGGAGTTATGCTTATGCTGTAGGCCGTGAGCTGCTCCAGCAGGGCAGTAATTCAGATGCGCTGCCACAGGTATCTGATAGCGCCAATGGTGCGGCTGACTGGATAAAGTCGAAAACAGGCTTTGATCCGCGCAGCATTGGTGAGTGGACGCGGAATAAGCTCTTCAAGCGTCCAGAGCCTTCCAAAAATGGCGCGGCACTGCTGGGGTGGCTTGAGCCAACGCTTAATAACCTTGAGCAGATGTATCGGCTGCCTGAAGGCTTGCTGCGCAGTGTCGCTATCGCCGAAACTTCTGGTGACCCGAATGCAATGTCAGGCGCTGGCGCTCAGGGGCTATTTCAGCTGATGCCGGGAACGGCTAAAGATCTGGGGCTGCGTGGCAATGAATCGTTCGACCCGGTGAAATCCGCCGGCGCTGCAGCAAAATATCTCAGTCAGCTTCTGAAGGCTAATGGCGGCGACCTGAGCAGAGCCCTTGCCTCTTACAACTGGGGCATAGGCAATGTTCAGAAGCACGGCATGGCATTAATGCCCGAGGAAACGCGCAATTACATCCCGCGTGTTCTGAGCAACATGCCTTCAGCT
Organism: Enterobacterales bacterium; assembly: GCA_039593615.1. GTDB lineage: Bacteria > Pseudomonadota > Gammaproteobacteria > Enterobacterales > Enterobacteriaceae > Enterobacter. The sequence goes on from JBCNOY010000002.1 coordinate 503,496, forward strand.
GGTGGCGCGCAGATCAGCCAGGAAACTAACATCAACATTTACGGCGTAAGCGACCCGGGGCAGGCTGGCAAGGCAGTTGCGGACCAGCAAACCTCAGTCAATTCACGCTTTAGTCAGGCGATGTCTACAGGGCCCCGATAATGGATATTCTATCAACGCTATTTTCCCTGCAAAGTCGCAGGATAGGAATGATAGTGCCTGACGTGGTGATCACCGAAAAGCACAGCGACACGTTGGAAATCACCGAGCATCCGGTGGAAGACAAAGCGCCGGTTGCTGACCACGCTTTCCGGCGCCCTTCGGATTTGGTGATGGAGGTTGGTTTCGCTGGCGGCGGCTCGCTGCTCGATTTACTGAATACATCATCAATCGGGGTTAGTCTTGGGCTGAGTCCAAAAGAGGTGTATCAGGAGCTTATCGACCTGCAGCGCAGCCGTGTGCCGTTCAGCGTCACGACCGGCAAGCGCATTTACAGCAATATGCTGATCCGCGTGCTCGATGTAACTACCGACAAAGCCACTGAGAACGTGCTGGCAGCCACGCTGACGCTGCGTGAGGTGCTGATCACCTCAACCCAGAGTATTGCCGTAGCTGACAAGGCAGACATGTCGCAGGGCATCAGTACCTCAGCCGTGCAGAACTCCGGCGTTAAATCCACGTTGCCGCAAAGCGAATCAATTCTTTCCAGGGTATCAAACCTGTTTTAGGGGGAACAATGCAGGCCAATGAGATACCGCTGTCGCCGGATAATCAGCAATTCACCACCGCGATTAACGGCGTTAACTACTCCATTCTGACGCTATGGCGGGATGATGCTGGATGGATTATCGACTTGCTGGACAGCAGCGGGGTAGCCATCGTAACGGGCATCCCGCTGGTGACCGGCGCCAATCTGCTGGCGCAGTTCGCCTACCTTAATCTCGGTTTTGGTCTGGCGGTTGTGTGCGATGACCCGGCGCAGGATTATCCGACCAAAACTGAATTGGGCATTCGCAGCCACCTGCTGGCGGTAACGGAGTAAACATGTCACAGAACTGGATGCGCCACTTTGAGCTGCAGATCCTCTCAGAAAACGGGAAGGGCATCAGCCTGAGTGACTTCAAGGTGGTGTTTAACATCGCCTGGACAGATACGCGCTGGCCGCGTGTTGCGATGGTGCGAATCTATAATCTGTCGAAGGATACGGCTTCGCGCATTCTGGGGCAGGAATTCGCGAAGATAAAAATCATCGCGGGGTACGATGGCATCGCGCAGCCAGTGGATGCCAGTCAGGTTGGCGTTGTAAAAAACATCAATGCCGCAGAAGTTGGCCAGTTGAACGGCACAAATTTCGGTGAGATATTCAGCGGCGACATTCGCTTCACGATTACCGGGCGCGATAACCCCACTGATACGTGGGTGTTGATTCAGGCCATTGATGGGCACCAGGCGTTCATGAATGCCAGCGTGACCAAAACACTGTCCGCCGGCTACACGGTTGCTGACGTGCACGCGGCTGCAATGGACAGTTTCAACCCATACGGAGTAACGCAGGGGATCACCGGCGATATGCCGGCCACAATATTCCCGCGCGGACGCGTCATTTATCAGTCATCCCGTGACATCATGGATAATGTGGCGGCGCAGTGTGGCGCAACGTGGCAGCTGGTCGCCGGTCAGGCGCAGATGGTGCCAACAGATAAATATGTGCAGAACGCCATTGTGCTTAACAGCGACACCGGCCTGATAGGCATGCCGCAGCAGACGATGGGCGGCGGGGTAAACGTGCGCTGTCTGATAAACCCGAATATTCAGCTCAAAGGGCTGGTGCAGATCGACCAGGCATCAGTTTACCGCGCCAGCCTTTCAGCCGATGAGGTGAAGTCACTTCCCAGCCGGGCCGGCGAAACCAATACAAACGGCAATCTCTCTGTTAACGGAACACTGCAACAGCCCGCAAGTATTGCGGCTGACGGCGTGTATATCGTATCGGCTATAGATTATACTGGCGACACCAGAGGTCAGCCGTGGTACATGGATTTGATGTGCTTTGCACGCGGTTCTGCTGACCTTGTAAACTCATCTGCTCAAAACAGGACGGTATGATGCATAAACCGTTTTTAGCTGTATTAATGTTGCTCGCCGCTTCAAAGTGCTTCGCCGTGACAGAATGCGGGCCATTTACTCTCTCGGCCGGACCTGATGACGGATGGTTTCGCATCAACAATGTAAAACCAGACTCACAGAAAGTGACCTTTCTGAAACAAAAAGAAGACTACGATAACATCCAGGTCCAATGGATGGTTCAGCGAAGCGATGCCCCCGGCTGGTTCGGCATGGACTACGTTAAGCGCAACGGAAAGGCCATCCTGAATGTCGAGGCGATTCGCAGCAACATTGATCAGCCGCGAGTGTTTGGCACTTTTGACTGCACTAAGATTAAGTAACCTAAAATCTGATATAGTTGGCGTAAACCCACAGACGCCAGTGCTTGAGAACAAAGGATTATGGATATCAAAACAAAGGCGATGTTTGCCTACCCTGTGATGTATAAAGACGAAATGACTAAAGAGGAGCTATGTGTTCCATCTCCTTTTATAACGGGCCTTCGAGCGAACACTACTCAAAAGATAATCATTACAGCGGGATATTCTGTCAATTTTGCAGACAATGTGTACCTTGTCGTTGATGCATATAAGTCAGGCGCTAACCACGGCCCGACTCCTATACAGGAGAATGGTAAAGCTAATAACTTAAAAGTTGGCGTATTCCATAATCAAATGGGGATCTTTCTTACTTCTTTCGAGTTGAATGATTTTGAAGTTAAAGGCACTGGTTTTTATACCGTTGACTTCCAGCTCTTCAAAGCTGATGATTCAGGAAAAAAAACTAACGATCTTTTGGATAGCCTTACCACTCAGTTTTACGTTCAAGCCATAGGGGTTACGCAGCAATGACCGGCCTTTTGCATGTTGTGCGAACTGATGGAAAGGTGATTGATTATTTTGATGAGCAACCCCATATCAGTAATAGTTTTGACGGAGGAGATGATGGAGGTGGCGGTATGAGTGATAGACTCGAAAAACTTGAGAGGAAGGTAGATTCTCTTGAGTCTACATTGTCGCGCCTTAATGAGACACTTACTAAATTAGACCATCGCATTGAAATTCAAAACGAAAAATCATCCTCTGCGCTGGAAATTCAGTCTACTAAGCTCTCCGCTGCCATTGAATTACAGGGAGAGAAACTTGCATCCTCAATTTCTCAGCAAACTCAGTCATTAACCTCTGCAATATCAACTCAATCCATTGCTTACGATGGCAAACTGAAAGAACAAAAGCTCGGAATTGTATTGTGGGTGCTTGGTTTGCCTGGTGTCCTTTTTGGACTTTATAAATTGATTGAGGCGATTTCAACTCATTAGTCTTCGCACCCATCTTTTAGGACCCGCTTCGGCGGGTTTTTTATTGCCTGGAGTTTACATGTCAGTATCGCCTCAATCGCTGGCCGGCGGAGAACAGCAGGCCATGAAGGTGCTGTCAGACACCATCTTCTCCATGCTGCGCGTTTCGCTGCCCGGCATAATCGAATCCTACGACCCGATCGCTAATACGTGCACTGTTGTGCCTGCGTTGAAAGGTGCGAAGCCGGATGAGGAAGGAAATTTAATATCTGAAACCTTGCCATTGTTGGTAGATGTTCCCGTGGTGTTTCCTCGGGGTGGTGGGTGCTCCATCACGTTCCCGGTTAAGGCGGGCGACGAGTGCCTGGTTGTTTTCTCCGATCGGTGTATAGATTTCTGGTGGCAGAGCGGAGGAGTGCAGGAGCCGGTTGACCCACGTCAGCATGACTTATCTGATGCCTTTGCTTTCGTTGGCCCGATGTCACAGCCGAACGTGATCAGCAATATCAGCAGCACCACGCTGCAGATGCGTACCGATGATGGTGCTGCATACATTGAGCTCGATCCAAACAGCCATGCGATCAACCTGGTGGCACCAGGCGGAGTGAACGTTACTACGCCACTGGCAAAATTCAGCCAGGCGGTGACAATCTCTGGCCTGCTGACTTGGGCCGGAGGCATGGTAGGCAGCCTGGCCACCGGAACCGCAGCAAAGATTACGGGCGCCATCCAGTTCATCGGAACGCTCACATCCAACGGCAAAGACATCAGCGACCAGCACACGCATAACGGCGTCCAGACTGGCAGCGGAAACTCTGGCAAGGTGAACTGATGCGATACAGACGCGAAGATGACGACGGTGATTACACCTTCGGGCAGGGTGATGATACCTGGCTGATCAACTCGCCTGAGGCCGTGGCTCAGGCGGTTAAAACACGATTTCTGCTCTGGTATGGACAGTGGTTTCTCGATACCACTGTGGGCACACCGTGGATTCAGTCGGTACTTGGCAAGCAAAAGCCTGAGACCTATAACCTCGCCATTCGCCAGCACATCCTCGAAACGCCGGGCGTCAATTCGATCCTGGCTTTCAATACCGATCTGAATACCAGCACCCGCCGCGTAATTTTTACCGCGACGATCGACACCATCTACGGAACGACGACCGTTACAAGCGAGGCATAATGGCTCTTGATCTCGACACGCTGGGGCTCTCCGCTACGGTGACTGCCTCGGGGATTAGTGCGCCTGATTATCAGACGATACTCTCCACCATTACCGGCTATTTTCAGCAAATTTATGGCTCAGATGCCTACCTCGATCCGGACAGCAAAGACGGACAGATGGTCGCTCTGGTGGCGCTGGCTATCAACGATGCCAACAACACTGCAGTTCAGGTGTACAACTCGTTTTCACCTTCAACGGCAATGTCTGATGCCCTGACGCGAAACGTGAAAATTAACGGCATCGCGCGCAAAGAGGCCACCAACTCCACTGTTGACCTGACGCTAACCGGAACAGCCGGCACAACCATCACAAACGGCTCGGTGAAAGACGCCAACGGCATTATTTGGAACCTTCCAGCGAGCGTCACAATCGACACTGGCGGTTCAGTCATTGCCACGGCTACCTGTTCCAGTTCCGGTGCTGTCGCCGCAGTGATTGGCTCTGTGAACCAAATCAACACGCCAACACGCGGCTGGACAACCGTCACGAACGCAAGCGCGGCCACAGTCGGAACGGCAACAGAAAAGGATTCAGCGCTGCGCGTGCGGCAAAGCCAGAGCGTGGCACTGCCGTCGCTTACACCCTTTGATGCCTTAGAAGGGGCGCTGGCCAACATCGCCGGCGTCACACGGCATAAGCTCTACGAGAATGATACGGGGGATGTGGATGAGAATGGTCTGCCGGCTCACTCCATTTCAGCCATCGTAGATGGCGGTGATGCCACCGATATCGCGCAGACCATCCGTGGTAAAAAGGGCCAGGGCGTGACCACATACGGCACCACATCGGTGACTGTGCCGGACAAATACGACAATCCGCACGACATAAGCTTTTACCGATCCACTGATGTGCCGATATATGTCGCGCTTTCACTGAAGGTGTTCACTGGGTACACCACGCAAATCGGCGAGCAAATTAAGCAGGCGATCGCTGACTATCTAAACGGGCTGCTTATTGGCGATGATGTCTTGCTGAGCCGTGTTTATTCCCCGGCGAACCTGGGCGTGGTGAGTGGCGGTAATGCCAGATACTACGATATTACTGATCTGCAAATCGGCAAAAGCGCTGGTGCAGTGGCCCCCGCTAATATCGACATCGCATTCAACGAATCAGCATCCTGCAGCACCGCTAACATCGCGCTGACGGTGACATCATGAGTAAGTACACCGAACTGATTACGAACTACCACGCCGGTAAGCCGAAATTTGTCGCCCACGTTGATCTGTCTACCCGCCCGCTCACCGACGCTTCGACATCCCTTCAAGGCCTGATTTCTGCATTCGATATCGACAGCGCGGTGGGCGTTCAGCTGGATGTGCTGGGCGAGTGGATTGGGCGTAAGCGTATCGTCAGCCAGCCTATCAGCGGCGTCTACTTTTCGTTTGATACCGACAGCCTCGGCTGGGACCAGGGCATATGGCAGGGGCCTTATGACCCGGATGCTGGCTATACCAGCCTTAGTGATGACACGTACCGCATCGTGTTGAAAGCAAAGATAGCTATCAACAACTGGAACGGGCAAAACGACACGCTGCCGCCCATCCTCGAGGCCGCACTGGCAGGGTCAGGCCTGAAAATGCAGATCGTCGACAATCAGGACATGACCATCTCTGTATGGGTATTTCCGGAAGAAGATATCAGTAAGGTCTCACTTGAGCTCATCGCGGCAATAAAGCAGGGATATCTAACCGTAAAAGCTGCCGGCGTCTGGGCTGGCGATATTCAAACCCCTTCAATTGAAACCCCATCCGTTGGAAACCGCTTTTTTGGTTTCGACATGGATAACGAATATATCGCCGGATTTGATGATGGCGCTTGGGAGAAAATACTTTAATGGCCACTAATAACTTTAAACCATTCGCTACAGGCGCCGGTGCAAACGTGTTGTCACAGGATGACTGGGAAAATTTAACTGCGCTTGCAACAGGCTTTACATCAGGGAAAGCTTCATCCTCCCAGGTGAATAAGGCTCTGCGCCAGGCGACGACTATCGCAGCTATCGTCGCCCAGTTTATGTCAGATCAGAACGCTGCCGATGTGCTTGATAACGGTGACACAAACGCCCTGCAAACCCAGCTAAGAAACGCCCTTACTGCATACACACCAGGCCGGCTTTTAGGAATTAAAACATTCTCAGCCAGTGGTACATACACGCCAACTACGGGCACTAAGAAAATCCGTGTTCGCGTCTGGGGCGGCGGTGGCGGTGGCGGTGGTGTAAGTTCTTCTGCTACAGCAGGAGTTCCCGGCGGAGCTGGTGGTGGCTATGCGGAATCGTTAATCACATTATCGACGATAACCACTCCGGTATCAGTACTTATCGGTGCAGGAGGGGCCCCAGGCTCTTCCTCAGGCGGTGCGGGTGGGGCGGGTGGCTTATCATCGTTTGGTAATACAATTACTGCCACCGGTGGCGGAGGTGCTGGGGGATCCCAAAACCCTAGCACTCCAACTGTTGTAGGGGCAGGGAGTGGTGGCAGCATTTTTAATATTACCGCACAAGGTGGGCAGGCGGGTGTCAGTTCATCAGGAGGGGCGGGTGGGGCATCGTTCTCATCATATGGCGGAACCGGACACTATTCCTCTGGATCAGGTGCTGGAGGTTTCCCGGGCGGTGGCGGTGGCGGCGCAAACGGCGTTTCTGTGGCTGTTACCGGCGGTGCCGGCGGTGCTGGCTATGTAATCATTGAGGAGTTTGCTTAATGGAAACATCAAATTATGCTTTAATCCGTAATGGCGAAAATATAGTTGCAAATACAATAATTTGCGATGAAGATTTTGAACTTGATGGATTTTATAAAATAAAGATAGAAGACGGTGTTTTCTGTGAGATTGGCATGAGGTACGAAGAGGGAAAAGGATTTTATTAAAGAATGCGGGCCACTCCCGTGGCCCTTTAGGTTCCCTCACTCAATCAGGTCTTTGATTACAGCGTGGTAAGAATGTATAAAATTATCAGGCGAAAAGTAATTTTCATAAACATACTTATTTTTATCTCCGTAAGATTTTAACGACTCACGGCTAAATATGTCGGTTTTTTCATCGGTAGTGAAAACAATGTTATTTTCCTTATTGAAATCCAAATTGCCACCTACAGGTGAGAGGATAACCAACTTAGACTCCTTCATTGCTTCAAGTGTGGCCAAGTCAAAGATAGACACTCTGTGAGGCATAAGGTAAATATCACAAATAGAATTTAAATATCTTATCTGTGGATAAGATAATGACTCAAAAAAGATGAATTCAAAGTTTGAATGTTCTGATTCTAAAGCTTTAGATTTATTTATAATGTCATCTTTCAGGTGCCCCGAACCGACTAATATCCACCTGACTTTTTCATCAGTCAACCTGAGCTTTTTGTCCAGGTATGCTGGAGCAAGGTCCAGACCTTTCGCTGGTAGAAGCGAACCAACAGAAAGAATAGTGGTGACGTCTGTTCTTGCAAAAATCCCATCAACTGGTTGTGGTTCTGGATTGGTGAAAACCGTATTGTATAACACAGGGCCTATCTTAGATGTTCCTTTGTTAAGGGAGCGATACTTGCTTTCGAAATAATAATCTCGCGCTCCTTTGCTTGGGAAGCAAACATACATAGCCTTCTTGAATACAAACCTCTCGCAAAAGTTAACTATCCAAGCATCTGTATTAGTGAATATCTCACCATAATTGTGCTTCTCTTCTACTCTCGGTCCCTGAAGGTGAGCGATATAGACGAAGCGCTTTCTAAGTAATGCTAATCCAAAAGCTGTACCGTAATCGTGTGTAATGTATGCGCAATCTTTTTCATGTCGAGTTTTTTGAATTGCAAAAAAAGTAGCGCCAAAAAGGTCAGCCAATCTGCTCTGCCAATTTCGTGAGAAGTCATTTTCTTCAAAATAAGAGTATTTTAATTTTATATCCCCAAAACTTTCCTTTAAGAGCAAGTTTTGGCAGGTTTGTACAGCTGAGCCACCTCCTCGACCACCCTCGGGAGAAAAAACCCTAAATGTAATTGTGTGGATTGTGGATATTTTTTTTTGAAATGAAAATATGGAAAAGATGTAAAACCTAAAAAATTTTAAAAGAGTCTTTAAGTTTACCAATTTTATTCCCTTCCTAAAATGTGAAGTTCTAAGCTTTAAAATAATTTTGCTAGAATGTACCACTGTTATAAGTAACATTCAAAGAATCTGTTTTAATAAAATTAGCGTTTCTTTTGAAAAAAAGCCCCGGCGACGGGGCAGAGGTATACCGCGCCCATCTACAGCGAGCTACGGGGTGGGTGATTAAAGCTTAGTCACTTGCACCGCGCCCACCAAACTAAATCTCCTTACCCGCCAAAGGCTTTACAAAAACCCCAACCGCAGCGGCTTGATCAGTTCTACCGATAGATATTACTGTTTATCCATACAGTATTTATCACGGAGGTAAATGACCATGCCACGCGACTACGAAATCATGATTGCTTTCCGGCAGGCGGTGAAACGCGACGCTGCCGGCCGCTACACCATCAGCACACTCGACTTCATCAGGGAGCTCGACCGCATGAACTGGCATTACACGCTGCGTGCGGCCAATAAGTGGATCGAGATGCACACCACGACGTTCCGCGACATCACCAAAACCGACGGTGAAGAGCGCCTGTTTCAGGTGTTTAATCCGAATGGCGGTGTGTGATGTTTGCCCTGGTCGATGTGAACTCGTTTTATGCGAGTTGCGAAACAGTGTTCAGGCCCGATCTGCGGGGAAAGCCGGTAGTAGTGCTGAGCAACAATGACGGATGTGTCATTGCACGATCGGCAGAGGCCAAGGCGCTGCAAATCCCCATGGGCGCGCCATATTTCAAGCTGAAGGATGAATTCCGCCGGCACAACGTGCAGGTATTCAGCTCCAATTATGCGCTCTACGCCGACATGAGCAACCGCGTAATGAGCACGCTTGAGAGCATGGCGCCGGCCGTGGAAATCTACTCCATCGACGAAGCGTTTATGTGCCTGGACGGGATGCAGCGCAATCACCCGCTTGAGGACTTTGGCCGCGCTGTCCGGGCGCGCATTAAGCAGGAAACGCACCTGACCGTAGGTGTAGGGATAGCGCAGACCAAAACGCTCGCCAAACTGGCGAACCATGCCGCCAAGAAGTGGACGAAGACCGGCGGCGTGCTGGACCTGTCGAATATCGACCGTCAGCGCAAGCTTATGGCGCTGGTACCGGTTGAGGATGTCTGGGGCGTCGGCCGGCGCATCAGCAAGAAGCTGAACGCCATGGGCATCATGACCGCTAAAGACCTGTCAGAGCAAAGCACCTACACCATCCGCAAACATTTCAACGTTGTGCTGGAGCGAACCGTCAGAGAGCTGCGCGGTGAACCATGCCTGCAGCTGGAAGAGTTTGCCCCCACCAAACAGCAGATCGTCTGCTCCCGTTCATTCGGCTCCCGGATCACCAAATACGATGACATGCGCGAAGCCATATGCACCTTCGCCGCGCGGGCTGCAAGTAAGCTGCGCGGCGAGCGCCAGTATTGCACGCAGATTGCCGTATTCGTCCGGACCAGCCCTCACGCCGTGGGCGAAGTTTTCTACGGAAACCAGTCGACAGGCAAGGTGCTTACCCCAACCAATGACACGCGCGACATCATCCGGGTGGCTATTGAAGCGCTCGATCGCATCTGGCTTGAGGGGCACCGCTACATGAAGGCTGGCGTAATGCTGGGCGATTTCTACAGCGAAGGCGTGTCGCAGCTGAATCTGTTTGATGCAAACAAACCACAGGCCAACAGCGAAGCGCTGATGCGCGTGATGGATGGTCTCAACCTGAGCGGGAAGGGGAATCTATGGTTCGCAGGGCAGGGTATACAGAACACATGGGCGATGAAGCGCGAGATGCTTTCGCCGGCATATACCACAAAAGTTTCCGACCTGCCGGTGGTCCGGTGCTGATCACTTCGCGGCCGTCTGAAACGTTACACGTTCCGACGTGCGATGGTGTGGCTATTATCGACAGGTCAGTGCGACCGAAGCCAGGTGACACCATCCTGTTCGAGGCGTTTGGGATTTGCCATATCGGCCGGCTCGGGCCGGACTACATCATCTGTGAAGACGGCGATACGTATGAAGGGGAGGCGCTGGAAGATATCAGCGTGATTGGCGTGCAGATGTGGAACGTCTTAGACGTCTATGAGGATCGCCGGCCGACGATATAGCGGCCGTTCCGGATGAGCGTTAGTGACTGGAGTAAACATCTGTACTTCAGTCATTAATGAATGAGAGAGTGAAATATTCAGTAGCAATTGGACACAAACAGAAAAGCCTCTGGCGTTAACCAAAGGCTTTTTGTTTGCATCCGAAATGCGCGTGCATTTCACGTGCACTTTTTTGTACTGCTTTTGTAGTTCCGTTGTCTCTGTGTAGTCTCTGGATCCAGTCTACATGCGGGTTTGTCCGCTCAACGTCCTACTAATCATGGCGGTGAGGGGGGATTCGAACCCCCGATACGTTGCCGTATACACACTTTCCAGGCGTGCTCCTTCAGCCACTCGGACACCTCACCACATTTTGTTTGCTGACCGCACTGGGTCAACGGGGCGCTACTATAGGGAGTTCAGCGATAAGGGTCAAGGGCTATTTTCTCCTTTTTTTCTATTCGCTTAACCTCTGCGCAGATTGCCTTAAGCCTCTCCACTTTGCCGGTTTTGTCATCAAAACATTCCTTAACTGACACAAAAGTGTCACCGCACTGTCGCAGACTTGTCGGCGGAAACATTTGGTTATATCTACGGATAAGGATGCTGATAAATGAAACGCTTACCTCTTTTCACGCTCTCTCTGCTGGCTTCACTCACCACCACGTCCGCGCTGGCAGAGAGCACCAGCTATCAACGCGCAGCCACTGGCGATATTACCCAGCACGGCGGCGCGCGTCGCCTGAGCGGCGACCAGACCGAAGCGCTGAAAGCCTCATTGAGCAATAGCACGGCGAAGAATGTCATCCTGCTGATTGGCGATGGCATGGGCGATTCCGAGATCACCGCGGCGCGCAATCAGGCAATGGGGGCCGGCGGTTTCTTTCCGGGTATTGATGCGCTGCCGCTGACCGGCCAGTACACCCACTACTCGCTGGACAAGAAAACGCATAAGCCGGACTACGTAACCGATTCCGCCGCCTCCGCCACCGCCTGGGCCACCGGGGTGAAAACCTATAACGGCGCGCTCGGCGTGGACGTGAACGGCAAAGACCAGCCAACGCTGCTGGAGATCGCCAAAGCGGCCGGCAAGGCCACCGGCAACGTCTCCACCGCCGAACTGCAGGACGCCACGCCGGCGGCGCTGGTGGCGCACGTTACCTCGCGCAAATGCTACGGCCCGGAGGAAACCAGCGAGCTGTGCCCGGGTAACGCGCTGGAGAAGGGCGGGAAAGGATCGATCACCGAACAGCTGCTGAAAACCCGCCCCGACGTCACGCTGGGCGGCGGCGCCAAATCCTTCGCTGAGCGGGCTAAAGCGGGCGACTATCAGGGCAAAACCCTGCGCGAGCAGGCCGAAATACGGGGGTTCCAGCTGGTCGATAATCTCGCCGCGCTGAACGCGTTACAGCAGGCCAATCAACAGACGCCGCTGCTGGGCCTGTTCGCGGAGGGCAACATGCCGGTGCGCTGGCAGGGGCCGAAAGCCAGCTATCACGGCAATCTGGACAAGCCGGCGGTGACCTGCGAGGTCAACAAAGATCGTCCGGCATCAATGCCAACCCTGGCGCAGATGACGCAAAAAGCCATCGCGCTGCTGAGCGACAACGAGAACGGCTTCTTCCTGCAGGTGGAGGGCGCGTCGATCGACAAGCAGGATCACGCCGCCAACCCGTGCGGGCAGATTGGTGAAACCGTCGATCTGGACGAAGCGGTGCAGAAGGCGCTGGCGTATGCGCGCGAGCACGGCGATACGCTGGTGATCGTCACCGCCGACCACGCGCACTCCAGCCAGATCGTCGCCGCCGACGCCAAAGCGCCGGGCCTGACCCAGGCGCTGACCACCAAAGACGGCGCGCCGATGACCCTCAGCTACGGCAACTCGGAAGAGGATTCCCAGGAGCACACCGGCACCCAGCTGCGCATCGCGGCCTACGGCCCGCACGCCGCCAACGTGGTGGGCCTGACCGATCAGACCGACCTGTTCTTCACGCTAAAGCAGGCGATGGCATTGAAGTAAGCGCGTCAGTGCGGGCGGATGCGCAGCACCAGCAGTCCGCCCAGCACCAGTCCGCCAGCGGCCAGCAGCAGCGCGGGGTGCAGGGAAGCAAAAATCTGCACGCTGGCGGCGGAGATCAGCGGCCCGATTAGCTGGCCAGTGGCATAGCCTGACGTCAATATCGCCACGGTTTTTGCCACGCTGATATTGGAGACGGCGCGCGCCAGCTGCATCGACAGCTGCATAATCGAAAGAAACCCCAGCCCGACCATCACCGTCGAGATCAGCAGCCCGCTCACGCCCGGGATGAGCACGCCGCTGGCCACGCCCAACCCCTGCAGGATCATAACCCACGCCAGGCTGAGGCGCGTATTCAGGCGCGCAGAAAACAGCATGATCAGCACCACACCAGCCACTGCGCAAAGTCCAAACAGCGGCCAGAAAAGCGTTGCCAGCTGACCCTGCGCAAACAGGCTGTGCGCCATTTGTGACAGAAACGTCGCGGGCAAAATGTAGCCGAAACCGGCCAGCGTATAGGCCAGCCATAGCCGTTTTACCGCACTACCCGGTGCCGCCGGCGCACTTTCCCGCTGCCGGGCGGGGAGCGACGCGGGCAGCGCGCGCCACAGCAGCAGCACGCCAGCCAGCGCTACCACGCCATAGCATTGCCAGGCGCGATCGTCATTCAGGTGTAACCGGGTGATAAGCCACGCCAGCACGCCGCTCAGGGTGATGCCGGCTCCCGGGCCGGCAAATACCGCGGCGGACATGCGCGGGGCTTGCTGCTGTGCCAGCACCATCTGCGTCCAGGAGGTGACGATAATCAGGGCCCAGGCACCACCAACACCCGCCACCACACGGAACAGGCACTGCAGTACCCAGGCATGACTAAAGCCGGAGAGCAGGGTCACCAGCGCGGTGGCCAGCAAACCGGCCTTCAGGTAGCGCGCGTGATGGGCGGTGATGCGGCTCACGTGCAGTGCGCCCAGCAGGTAGCCGATGTAATTCATCGCCGCCAGCACGCCAGCGCTGGAGAGCGTCAGGTGACCGTTGGCGATCATCAGCGGGATCTGCGGCGTGAGTGAAAAGCGGCCGATACCCATTACCACAATCAGGGTCACCATGCCGGTGAGCATGGTGATCAGGCTCACCCGGGTGTGCCGGACTGCTTGCCGTCCGGCGGAAACTGAATCTGCTGACATACTTTGCTTTACTCCGCTGAGATACCTTACTCTGTCCGGTGATAGTAAATGTCAATCAGTCAGTGAAAAATGGGGTGGTTTATCCTATGACTACAGGTCATACCCAGGCCGTCAAATCGCGTGGTGAAGATGTAAAAAACTTCCTTACCCGCCAGCGCGCGCGTATTGATCCGCAGATCTATGGCTTCAGCCGGCAAAACCGGCGCGTTAGCGGACTGCGGCGCGAAGAAGTGGCACAGCTGGCGGCAGTCAGCGTCAGCTGGTATACCTGGCTCGAGCAGGGTCGCGACATCAGTATTTCGCCCGCCGCGCTGCAGCGCATCGGCAAAGTGTTACAGCTCTCGGTCATCGAGCAGGAGTATCTTGAAGCGCTGGTGTTTGGTAACGCACATTCGCAACCCTTCAGCCATGAATTGCCGCCTGAGGTGAGGGCGATGGTGGATGCGCTGAACCCGCACCCGGCGTTTGTGCGCCGCGCCAACATGGATATTGTCTACTGGAATCCGGCGGCGCAGTCGCTGATTGTCGACTGGGCGGCCCTGCCACCGGCGGATCGCAACTCGCTCAAGCTGATGTTCATCAGTGAAGCCTACCAGCAGCGCATTCATGGCTGGGAAGAGGCGGCGCGCCATACGCTGTCGGCGTTTCGCGCAGGTTATGCCGCCAGCAATCAGGCGCAGGAATTCGAAGTGGTGATCGAGGATTTGCTGGCGCGCAGCGCCGGGTTTCGCACGCTGTGGAATGACCATGATGTGGGGAAAATCGGCGCGGGCAATAAAACCCTGATTGATGTCGAGGGCAGGATGCAGACATATACCTTTACCTCGCTGCAAATTGAGCAGGCACCGGGTATGCATCTGATCTTCTATCTGGCGCATTAGCGCGGCGTGCGCAGGTCGGGCGCACGCCGCCGGGGAGATTACAGCCCGCGCTTTTCCATCAGCAGCGCCAGATCCACCAGGCGGTTGGAGAAGCCCCATTCGTTGTCATACCAGGCCAGGATCTTCACCAGGTTCCCGCCAATCACCAGCGTGGACAAGCCCGTCGATAATCGATGAACGCGCGTCGCCCTGATAATCGCTGGACACCAGCGGTTCATCGCTGTAGCCCAGGATACCTTTCAGCGGGCGCCGCTGGCGGCGGCTTTGCGAAAGGCGTCATTCACCTCTTCGGCGGTCACGTTGCGTTTCAGCGTCACCGTCAAATCGACAATCGAGACCACCGGCACCGGCACGCGCAGCGAGTACCCGGTCAGGCGGCCGTCCAGTTCCGGGATCACCTTGCCGAGCGCTTTCGCCGCGCCGCTGGAGTAAGGCACAATCGACAGCGCCGCCGCGCGCGCGCCGCGCAGATCTTTTTCCGGCTGATCGTGCAGCGCCTGGCTGTTGGTGTAGGCGTGGGTGGTGTTCATCAGCCCGTGCTCAATCCCGAACGCCTGATGCAGCACCTGCGCGGCGGGTGCCAGACCGTTGGTGGTGCAGCTCCCGTTGCTCACCACCTCGTGCAGCGCCGGATCGTAGAGCTGGTCTGGTTGACGCCCATCACAATCGTCAGGTCGTCGTTTTTGCCCGGCGCGGAGATGATGACGCGCTTGGCGCCGCCGTGCGTGATATGCACCGCCGCCTTGTCCCGCTCGGTAAAGAAGCCGGTGGCTTCAATCACCACGTCCACGCCCACGTCACGCCACGGGATATTCGCCGGATCGCGTTCGCTAAACACGGCGATCCACTGGTTTGCCATCAATGCGCAGCTCGCCGTCGCCAGCGCTTCGACGGCTGGCGGGCAGCTCGTCCCAGAAAGGGAATCGTGTTTCAGCAGATGGGCCAGCGTTTTGCTGTCCGTCAGATCGTTGATGGCCACAATCTGAAGCGCCGGGTTGCCCAGCGCCGCGCGCAGGACATTACGTCCGATACGGCCGAAACCGTTAATACCGACCTTAACCATGGTGCACTCCTTATCTCTGTTGTCTGGAGTCACTGTAGGCCTGGCGGTCGCGCTGGCGTAAACGACAAAAAAGGATCAGATTACGCCATCTTGCGGCAGTGAAAGCGCTGGCGGTATTCGCCGGGCGTGAGGTGAAGCTGTTTCTCAAAGATGCGGCGCAAGTTAATGCTGGTGCCAAAGCCGCTTTGCTCGGCAATGCGTTCAAGGGGATCGCGGGTCTGCTCAAGCAGCTGGCGGGCGGCGGCCAGACGCGCTTCGGTCACGTAGCGGGCCGGAGAGACGCCGGCCTCGCGGGTAAACACGCGGGTGAAGTTACGCGGGCTCATCGCCGCTTTCTCGGCCAGGTTCTCCACGCACAGATCGGCGGTGAGGTTCTGCAGGATCCAGCTCTGCAACTGCGCTTATCGGCCCGCGACTCGCTGGCGGGCACTGCAGGCTGTAGCGGCTGAACTGCAGCTGGCCGCCGGGACGGCGCAGATACATCACCATATCCTGCGCCACGTCGCGGGCGAGGGTGAATCCGTAGTCGTCCTCCACCAGCGCCAGGGTCAGGTCGAAGCCGGAGCTGACGCCGCCGGAGGTCCAGATGGGGCCGTCCTGAATGTAGAGCGGGCCGCCTTCGACCTGCACGCGCGGATAGCGGGCCTGCAGCGTCTCCAGCAGCCGCCAGTGGGTGGTGGCGCGCCGACCGTCCAGCAAGCCGGTCTGGGCCAGCAGCATCGCGCCGCCGCAGATAGAGGCGACCCGCCGGGCGTGCGGCGCAGCGAGGTGCAGCCAGTCCACCACCGCGGTGCTCTCCTGCTCGTTCATACCGCGTCCGGTGATGATAATGGTGTCCAGCGGTTCACGCGGATCCAGCTCCGGAAGCCAGAGCGATAGTCCGCCAGCAGGTTCAGGCCGGACTGGCCGTGGATCACCTGGTGAGGCTGCGTGGTGGCGATGATAATCCGGTAGCGGGGCTGCGCAAGCCCCTCCGGATGTAGCCGGTTGGCCTGCATCAGAATGTCGGCGATACCGGCGGCTTCAAACAGCATGCCGCCGTCGGGAACGATAATCAGGAAGTTTTTCATGGCGTGAAAAGTACCTGCGCCACGAAAGAAGTCAATGTGCGATGGGCGATCAGGCGCGCGAGCTGAACACCCGGCCGCGGCCATCAGACGGGGCATTTCCGGCGGCACCGTACAGGCGCTGATCGGCTCGGGCCTGTTGGTTCAGGCGCTATATTTATATAAAATCATGATGTCGCAAATGATGCTTATTTCCCTCATCGTGCAGTTAAAAATATCTGCAGACTGAAGCGTTGGATGCCAGATTAATCAGGTGCCTGTTATTTTGGAAGTGAAATGCCAGGATAGGTTAAGAGAAACACTGTTTTATAAAGCATTCCTTTGCCATGCAGTGATAATGACTACGATAATGAGCAGCTGAGTAAATCAGGCTTAAAACCATCAATTATATTCTACCTGCAGAAAAGTCAAACCACGCTCACGGATAATGCGCGCGGTGCCCAGCGCGTAAGGTAATTCACGCGCGGCACCATTAACCTGCAGGGTTTCGCTCTTTTTAATCCCTTCGCGCGTGCAGTTCAGCGAGACGCTGCGCGTCACGGCATAATCACAGGAGGGTTCAACGATCGCGCCGACGAACGTGATTTGACCGTCGGCGGCAAGGGTGGCGTGGCTGGCAAGTAAAGCTATCATCGGTAACAGCAATCTTTTCATCACAGAGGCCCTTTAAGAAGTCGGGAATTACCCGATTAATGTCGTCTTAATGACTAATAGCGCGCCACAGTTGAATATTGCTTAAACCGCGGCGTTTCCGTGTTGAGGCATATTATTGCGATGGCTTAGCCAGTGCGTCGTCATGTTTTACGCAATCGCCTCAGCAGTAAACGCTTATGCCTGCATTAAGCGCAGCTATTATATTAGTAAGCAACCAGGATTAATCGGGTGAGCAGGGTGGTGAAATAAGCGTATTAAACCGGATAGATTTATTCGCGGGATAACGTCGGGACAGAAAACGGGCAGATAGCGTGTTGGTGTAAGCCGTCGAGGGAGAGAAGAAGGGGCTGTGATGAAGGTAATCAGGCGCACCCGACATCGGTGCGCTCTTGTGATTTATCAGCTGCGGGAAATTTGCGCCAGCGTCACGTCGGCTGACGCAGCGTCTGCGGCAACACCGTCGATAAACAGCGCACGCTGTTCACCGGCGGGCAGGGCAATCTGCAACGTTTGCCATGCCGGCTGATAGTCACCCTTGCGCCGTAACGTAAGGTGAATGGCTGTGGCTTCGCAGCGCATTTCCCATTCCAGCCACAGCGCATTGCCGTTCTGATAACCCCAGCATTCGCCATCATCTTCAAAAACAGCCCAGCCGGCGTGGCTAACGCCCTTTGCCCTGCACCGGGAAGAGCTTCAGCCGCGCGGCGTATCGTCTTCGGCGGCGTCGACGTGGGCAATGCGCTCGCTCAGCGGCAGACCGGCACCGGCGCGCACCAGCAGCGGCAGTTTTTCCAGCGGCGCATCGAGGACGATCGACTGGCCGCCTGCATACCACGCGTGGGTGTAAAAATCATACCAGCCGGTGTCGTTATCCGGCAGCCAGACGCGGCGCTCGCGCTGCCCGGCTTCGACCACGCTGGCGACCAGCAGGTCGCGGCCCAGCAGGAAGTCGTCGCACTCTTCAAAGGTCTGCGCATCGTGCTCGTGGTCGAGGAAGGTCGGGCGCAGCATCGGCTCGTCGTCGGCGTGCGCCTGCCAGAGCAGGGTGTAGAGATACGGCAGCAGGCGGTAGCGCAGCTCAATCGCGCCGCGAATGGCAGGCGTGACGCCCGGATACATCCACGGCTCGTTCACCGTGTGGTCATCGTTCCACGAGTGAATGGTAAAGCGCGGGTGCATCACGCCGTTCTGCACCCAGCGCACGAACAGCTCGGCATCCGGCTTGTCGCCGGAGAAACCGCCCACGTCGTGGCCGACGTTGAACAGCCCGGACAGGCTCATGCCCAGCCCCATGCGGATGTTATAGCGCAGCGTGCTCCCAGTTGGTGCGGTTGTCGCCGCTCCAGGTCTGCACGTAGCGCTGCATCCCGGCGCAGCCGGAGCGGGAGATCAGGTACGGGCGTTTTTCCGGCGCAAAGCGCTGCTGCGCTTCCAGCGAGGCGCGCATCATCAGCAGCGGCATCACCGGGCGAATATGCTTGATGGCGATCTCCTTGCCGAAGCCGTGGCAGCGCGCTTCGCCGTCCCACACTTCATACTCGTTGTTGTCGTTCCAGGTGGAATCGATGCCCATCTCCAGCAGCTGCGTGGTGACGCCGTTCTGCCACCACTGCACCGTCTGCGGGTTGGTAAAGTCGAGGTGCGAGCCTTCGTCATCCCAGAAGCTGGAGCGTTCGGGTGCATCGGTTTCTGAATCGCGAATGAACAGGCCGCTCTCCGCCACTTCGTTATAGCGCGGATGGTCCTGCAGCAGGCACGGCTTGATGTTGGCCGCAAGCTTTAGCCCCGCGTCGTGGAACGCCTGGCTCATCACCTTCGGCTGCGGCACCTTGTCATAGTTCCAGTTGAAGACGTAGCGCTTGCCGTTGATGGAGGTATAGCCGGAGGAGAGCTGGAACGAGTCGCACGGAATGGCGTGCTCTTCGCACAGGCGGATGAAGTTCATCAGCTGATTCTGCGCGTCCGGCGCGTCGGTGTAGTGCATGGTCGAGCCGCTGTAGCCCAGGCTCCATTTCGGTCCGAACAGCGTTTTCCCGGTCAGGCGCACAAAGGTTTTGGTGACGTCCAGCACGCGCCTGCCGGTAAAAATGTAGTAATCGATATCGCCCGCTTCCGCCTGCCAGCGGCGATAGGCGGTGTGGTAGTTGTCGATTTCGTTACCCAGATCCAGCCAGCAGCTGCTCAGGTTGTCGTAGAACAGGCCGTAGCTGACGTCGTCGCGGCGGGTGAGGGTGAACGGAATGTGTTTGTACAGCGGGTCGGTGCTGGCGGCGTTGTAGCCCATGGCGTCGAGGTTGCGCATCTCATAGCGTTTGCCGTTGCGCTGCAGATCGCCCGCTTTTTCACCCAGGCCGTAGAAACGCTCGTCCTTGCGGCGGCTGAGGTAGTGCGCCACGCCGTCGCCGTGGGCGTTCAGCAGGTAGGCGCTGGTGGGGCGGTCGTTGACCAGCGGCTGCCACTCGCCCGCCTCATTGCGGTAGTGCCACTCCAGCCACAGCGGCTGGTGCACGGTCACGCGCAGCTGTTCGGTTGCCACGGTTAGCGTGTCGTCCTGCTGCGTCAGCGTCCAGGCCGGGCAGGTGAAGCCGCTGACATCGTCACGACGGCGGCCTTCCCACGGCACGTCTTGTTCCGCGGCGCGATGCTCCAGGTGCGGTCCAGCGCCAGCTCGCCTTTGCGTTTGATCAGCACGCGGAACAGGTTCTCTTCCAGCACATACAGGCACAGACGGTGCTGGTTATCGACCAGCAGTTCCAGATGGTTTGCCGACTGCGTATCAACGGTCCAGTTTTTCAGGGTTTTCATATGCAATACATCCACTATCAGGCGCGCTTGGCGCGACGTTCAGCAATAAATGCTACCAGGAAGAGAGCGCCAATCAGGTCAAAGAAGCCCATGGCGATAAAGAGCGGGTTAAAGCCGATTTTGTCGGCGGTCACGCCGATTAACAGCGAGAACAGGAAGCTGGCGATCCACGCCGCCGAGCCGCGCATGCCGTTGACGGTCGCCATCTGGCCTTTGTCGAACGACTCCACGACCAGGGCGCTCAGCATGCAGGAGATGATCTGGTGCCCGAAGCCGCCGATGGAGATCAGCACGATGGTGATGTACGGGTCGCGGGTAATGGCCACGATGGCCAGCGAGATCATCAGGAACGCGCCCGTCACGGAGCTGGCGACGACAGAGTTCACGCGGGAGCAGCCGAACAGACGGGTGTACAGACGCGTCAGGTAGCCGCTCGCCACGCTGCCGAGGTCGGCGGCGAGGAACGGCAGCCAGGCAAACATCGCAATCTGCTTCAGGTCCATGCCGTGCTCTTTGGCAAGGTACAGCGGCACCCAGAAGCTCAGCACCGCCCAGGCCGGTTCCGCCATAAAGGCCGGGATGGCGATACCGTAGAAGCGTTTGTTTTTCGAGACGGTTTTCAGCGCGGTCAGGAAGGGCAGTTTGACGGCAGGCGGTTCGTTATCCTGCTTGATAAACGCCAGCTCGTCCTTGCTCAGGTTCGGGTGCTGCTCCGGGTTGTGGTAGAACGCCCACCACAGGATCACCCACAGCAGCGCCAGCACGCCGGTAAACATGAACGCGCCCTGCCAGCCGAACGAGGCGTGAGCGAAGTAGATGATAGGCGGAGCCAGCATCGCGCCGATGGAGAAGCCCACGCCCGCCCAGCCGGCAGCAACGGGACGCTCTGATTTCGGGAACCATTCGCCGATGGTTTTGGCGTTCGCCGGGGTGGCGGCGGCTTCAGAAGCCCCCATAAAGAAGCGCAGGATCGCCAGGTGCAGCCAGCTGCCGGCGCCCGCGTGGAAAATACACATCAGCGCCCAGATCCCGGCGCAGACCATAAAGCCAATCTTCAGGCCGATGACGTCAATCAGCCAGCCGCACAGGGGCTGGAAAATGGTGTAGGCGATCTGGAACGCGCCGACGATCCAGGAGTATTGCTCGGTGGTGATCCCGAGGCTCTCTTTCAGTTCCGGGGCGAGAATGCCTAGCGAGTTTCGGGTGATGTAGTTAACGGTGACGCCAAGTAAGAACAGCACCAGCACCTACCAGCGCAGATGACGGATGACGCGTTTCGTGCCGGTTGCGGCAATCCCTGGATTCAAACTGCGGTTCATCGGATTCTCCATTCATTATTAACAGCATGTGTGAGCAACGTCTGTGACTGCCTGGCCGGAGGTGGAGTCCATACCGGCCAGCGCATAACCCCTGGCCCTTGATTGCCGGGCGTGGCGTGATGCGTCCTGTTTTACCTATCCGCCGGGAGTGAACCACAGTTAGGCCAGGTGGTCGCCAGCCTGATGCGGTATTTGTGATCTGGTTAACCAAAATCATTTATCAGGTTGACTTCCGCCGGTGAAAAGCTGAATTTGACGCTGCGCAGGCACTTTTTACGACTCAGAAAGCGCTTCGCTTGTAAAATTGGTCAACCAAAATGGAAGGGCTTTGAGAGTGATGCTCAGGCCCGCAGGAGAGAACGACATGAAGCAGACCTGGCGCTGGTATGGCCCTGACGATCCCGTTTCACTCGCCGATGCCCGACAGGCGGGCGCTACCGGCATTGTGACTGCCCTGCATCACATTCCTAACGGCGAGGTGTGGCCGGTGGAGCAGATTTTGCAGCGCAAAGCGATGATTGAGGCGGCCGGGCTGGTCTGGTCGGTGGTGGAGAGTGTGCCGATCCATGAGGAGATCAAAACTGGCAGCGGGCAGTGCCAGAAGTGGATCAGCAACTATCAGCAGTCGCTGCGCAATCTGGCGCAGTGCGGCATCCACACCGTGTGCTACAACTTCATGCCGATTCTGGACTGGACACGCACCGACCTGGCGTTCGAGCTGCCGGATGGCGCGAAAGCGCTGCGCTTCGATCAGATTGAATTTGCGGTATTTGAGCTGCATATCCTGCAGCGTCAGGGCGCAGAAAATGATTACAGCGCTGACGAGATAGCCCAGGCCGCTGCGCGCTTCGCCAGCATGAGCAAAGAGCACAAGCTGCGGCTGACGCGTAACATCATCGCCGGATTACCTGGCGCGGAAGAGGGCTACACGCTGGCGCAGTTCCGTGCTCAGCTGGCGCGCTATGACGGCATCGACAAAGCCCGGCTGCGCGAAAACTTCGCCACGTTTCTGCGCGGCATTATCCCGGTCGCTGAAGAGGTCGGTATTCGCATGGCGGTACATCCTGACGATCCGCCGCGCCCGATCCTCGGCCTGCCGCGTATCGTCTCCAATGCCGACGATCTGCAGTGGATGATCGACACCATCGACAGTCCGGCCAACGGCTTCACGATGTGTACCGGCTCCTACGGCGTGCTGGCGGAAAATGATTTAGCCGGCATGGTGAAACGTTTTGGGCCGCGCATCTATTTTGCCCATCTGCGCTCAACCCGGCGTGAAGCCAACCCCAAAACTTTCCACGAAGCCGCGCACCTTGGCGGTGATGTCGATATGTTTGCGGTGATCAAAGCGATTGCCGAAGAGGAGCAGCGCCGTCGTAATGCGGGGCAGGAAGACCTGATCCCGATGCGGCCCGACCACGGGCATCAGATGCTGGACGATCTGCATAAGAAAACTAACCCGGGTTATTCCGCGATTGGCCGGCTGAAAGGTCTGGCTGAGATTCGTGGCGTTGAGCTGGCGATACACCGCGCCTTTTTCTGACGCCGGTCGTCCTGTACCGCTTGCCCGGCGGACGCGCAGTCGCGCCGGACACTGAGGAGTTCACATGCAACACAACCTTGCCGACGCCAGCATTAAGGTGGCGCGGCCCGCATGGCAGCAGCAGCGGCTGGTGCCGCGCATCGTGCACATCGGCTGCGGTGCGTTTCATCGCGCGCATCAGGCGCTCTATCAGCACCATCTGCTGGAGATAAGCGACAGCGACTGGGGCATTTGCGAGGTCAACCTGATGTCGGCCAGCGGCAGACAGCTGGTGGAGCAACTGCGCGCGCAGAATTTGCTCTACAGCGTCACTGAGCAAGGCGCGACGCGTCATGACGTCAAAATCATTGGTTCCGTGCATTCAGCGCTGCACCCGGCGCTGGACGGTTGTGACGGCATTCTTAACGCGCTTGCCCGCGCGGAAACCGCCATCGTCTCGCTGACGGTAACCGAAAAAGGCTATTGCACTCATGGCGCAACCGGGGAACTGGACAGTACCCATCCGCTGATCGTGCACGATCTGGCCCATCCCCGGCAGCCGAAATCCGCCATTGGCTTTATCGTTGAGGCGCTGCGCTTGCGGCGTGAAGCCGGGTTAGCGCCTTTTACCGTGCTGTCATGCGACAATCTGCGTGATAACGGCCACGTCGCGCGGGCTGCGGTCATCGGTCTGGCACAACGGCAGGATGCGGCGCTGGCGGCATGGATTGAGCAACAGGTCACGTTTCCCTGCACCATGGTTGACCGCATCGTGCCGGCCGTGACGGAAGAGACGCAGCGCGAGATTACCGGGCTGCTGGGCATCGCCGATCCCTGCGGTGTCGCCTGTGAGCCGTTTCGTCAGTGGGTGATCGAAGATAACTTCGTGGCGGGACGTCCCGACTGGCAGCGCGTTGGTGCGCAATTTGTTCCGGATGTCGCCCCCTACGAGTTGATGAAACTGCGTCTGCTGAATGGCACGCACTCGTTTCTGGCGTATCTTGGCTACCTCGGCGGTTGTGAAACTATCGCAGATACTATGCAGCTGCCCGCTTACCGTCAGGCTGCGCTGTCGCTGATGCTGACTGAACAGCGTGCCACGCTGACGATGCCGGCAGGCAGCGATCTGAACGCGTATGCGCATCAACTGCTTGAGCGCTTCAGTAATCCGTCGCTGCGCCATCGCACGGCGCAAATTGCCAGCGATGGCAGTCAGAAGCTGCCACAGCGCATGCTGGATTCGCTGCGCTATCATCTGCATCACGGCAGTGACTGCCGGCATCTGCTGCTCGGCATCGCGGGCTGGATGCGTTATATCCTCGGTGAAGACGAAAAGGGCGAGCGCTACCCGGTGGCTGATCCACTGGTCGCTAAGTTTGAGCGGATTAATCAGCAATTCCCTTCAGGTCCCGCCCGCGTGCAGGCACTGCTGGGCATTAACGAGATCTTCGCGGACGACTTACCCGCCAATCCGGCCTTTGTTGCCGCCCTGCAACACACCTATGACCGCCTGTGCCAGCAGGGTGCCAGAGCCGCGGTTGCATCCCTCAATCCGGAGGCCAAATGAAGCGTTTTATGGATGACGATTTTCTGTTGCACAGCGAGGTGGCGCGCCGCCTGTATCACGACGTGGCGGCGGAGATGCCGATCTATGATTACCACTGCCACCTCAATCCGCAGGAGATTGCAGAAGACCGGCAGTTTGCCAACCTCGGGCAAATCTGGCTGGAGGGCGATCACTACAAATGGCGCGCATTGCGCGCGGCGGGCGTAGAGGAATCACTGATCACCGGTAACACCACCAGCGATTACGATAAATACCTGGCCTGGGCGCAGACCGTGCCGAAAACGCTTGGCAATCCGCTCTATCACTGGACGCATCTGGAGCTGCGCCGGCCGTTCGGTATCACTGACACGCTGTTTGGACCGGAAACCGCACCGCGCATCTGGCATGAGTGTGCGGAGAAGCTGGCCACGCCTGAATTTTCCGCGCGCGGCATCATGCGCCAGATGAACTTACGCATGGTGGGCACCACAGACGATCCGATCGACTCCCTGCAGTACCATCGTCAGATAGCTGAAGACAGCAGCTTTGATATTGAGGTGGCACCGAGCTGGCGTCCGGACCGGGTGTTCAAGATTGAGCTGGAAGGATTCAGCGATTACCTGACCCGGCTGGAAGCCGCCGCGGATGTCAGTATCGACAGCTTTGATGCGCTGCGTGTGGCGTTACTGCGCCGTCTGGACCACTTTTCCGCCCATGGCTGCCGCGCTGCCGACCACGGCATTGAAACGCTACGCTATGCTGCGGTGCCAGCCGACAGCGTGCTGGATGGCATTCTCGCCAGACGCCGCAGCGGGGCGGCGCTGAGCGAGCTGGAGATTGCGCAGTTCAGTACCGCTGTGCTGGTGTGGCTGGGCGCGGAATATGCCCGTCGTGGCTGGGCGATGCAGTTACATATCGGTGCGATCCGCAATAACAGCA
Organism: Enterobacterales bacterium; assembly: GCA_039593615.1. Lineage (GTDB taxonomy): Bacteria > Pseudomonadota > Gammaproteobacteria > Enterobacterales > Enterobacteriaceae > Enterobacter. The sequence continues at coordinate 529,265 of JBCNOY010000002.1, forward strand.
CGCGCATGTTCCGTCAGCTCGGCCCGGACAGCGGTTTCGACTCCATCGGCGATCAACCTGTTGCCTGGCCGCTGGCGCGCCTGCTGGACGCGATGGACACCAATGACCAGCTGCCAAAAACCATTCTTTACTGCCTCAATCCGCGTGACAACGAAGTGCTGGGTACCATGGCGGGTAACTTCCAGGGCGAAGGCATGCCGGGCAAGATGCAGTTCGGCTCCGGCTGGTGGTTCAACGATCAGCGTGACGGGATGCTGCGGCAACTGGAGCAGCTGGCGCAGATGGGGCTGCTCAGCCAGTTCGTTGGCATGCTGACCGATTCGCGCAGTTTTCTCTCTTATACGCGGCACGAATACTTCCGCCGCATTCTGTGCAATCTGTTTGGCGAGTGGGTGCGTGACGGCATTGTGCCGTACGATGAAGCCGCGCTGGGCGCGATGTTGCAGGATATCTGCTTCCATAACGCCCGACGCTACTTCACCCTTAACCCACGGTGAAAATCACGCCCTGTGTTATAGTGCAGGGTAGAAAATTTGGCGGCCTAATGTCTGAACCAGCAGAAAAGAGCGTTATGAAACCACAAGCTTCAGCACAGCGACCCTATCAGGAAGTGGGCGAGATGCTTCGCAATATGATTACGCAGAAACAGTACGCGATTGGCGAGCGGTTGCCGCCGGAGCGTGAACTGGCGATGCTGCTGAACGTCACGCGCACGCTGGTGCGTGAGGCGCTGATTATGCTGGAGCTGGAAGGGTTGATTGAAGTGCGGCGTGGTGCAGGCATTTACGTGATCAACGACACGCCGGCACCGCGTGCCGCTGCGCAAACCGCCTGCAATGCGGCCGGTCCGTTTGAGATGCTGCAGGCCCGTCAGCTGCTGGAGAGCAATATCGCCGAATTCGCTGCGTTACAGGCGACGCGTGAAGACATCATCAAAATGCGCCAGGCGCTGGCGCTGGAAGAGCGTGAGCTGGCGTCAGGCGCAGTGAACGACAGCGAAAACGGCGACCGCAATTTCCATCTGGCGATAGCCGAAGCCACGCACAACAGCATGCTGGTGGAGCTGTTCAAACAATCCTGGCAGTGGCGCGAAGACAACGTGATGTGGAGCCAGCTGCACCGGCATCTGATCAATACCAACTACCGCAAAAAGTGGCTCGACGATCATAAAAAGATCCTCGCCGCCTTAATCAAGAAAGACGCGCGCGCCGCGAAACAGGCGATGTGGCAGCACCTGGAAAACGTCAAGCAGCTGCTGCTGGAGTTTTCTGATGTGGACGACATTGATTTCGACGGCTACCTGTTTGAGTCATGGCCGCTGTATGCCACTAACGGATCGGATAATTAGCCTGCCGACAGGGCTTCAGCCATAAAAAATCCACGCAAATGCGTGGATTTTATTTTTGCGGGTTCATGAGATAAGTGGAACCTCATGACACCCTGGAAGCCAATCAGACGTTGAACAGGAAGTTCATCACATCGCCATCTTTGACGATGTAATCTTTCCCTTCTGCGCGCATTTTGCCGGCTTCTTTCGCGCCTTGTTCACCCTTGTAGGTGATGAAGTCTTCGAAGGCGATGGTCTGCGCGCGGATAAAGCCTTTTTCGAAGTCGGTGTGGATCTTACCGGCCGCCTGCGGGGCGGTGGCGCCGACCGGGATGGTCCAGGCGCGCACTTCCTTCACGCCGGCGGTGAAGTAGGTCTGCAGGTTCAGCAGGGCATAAGCCGGCGCGGATCACGCGGTTCAGGCCCGGCTCTTCCAGGCCCAGCTCGGCCATGAACTCGTCACGCTCTTGGCGTCGTCCAGCTCGGCGATGTCGGATTCCACATGCGCGCACAGACCGGCACCACCACGGAGCCTTCGGCTTCGGCGATGGCGCGCACCTCGTCCAGGTGCGGGTTGTTCTCGAAGCCGTCTTCGTTGACGTTGGCGATGTACATGGTCGGCTTCAGCGTCAGGAAGCTCAGGTAGCGAATCGCCGCTTTGTCTTCGGCAGTCAGCGCCAGCGCGCGCAGCATGCCGGCGTTTTCCAGGTGCGGCAGGCATTTCTCCAGCGCCGCCAGTTCCGCCTTGGCGTCCTTGTCGCCGCCTTTGGCTTTCTTCTGCACGCGGTGAATGGCGCGTTCGCAGGTGTCGAGGTCAGACAGCGCCAGCTCGGTGTTGATGACGTCGATGTCTTCAGCCGGATCGACTTTGTTGGAGACGTGGATGATGTTGTCGTTTTCGAAGCAGCGCACCACGTGGCCGATGGCTTCGGTTTCGCGGATGTTGGTCAGGAACTGGTTGCCCAGGCCTTCACCTTTGGACGCGCCTTTTACCAGGCCGGCGATGTCGACGAATTCCATGGTGGTCGGCAGAATGCGCTGGGGCTTGACGATCTCCGGCCAGCTGATCCAGGCGCGGGTCGGGCATCGGCACCACGCCGGTGTTCGGCTCGATGGTGCAGAACGGGAAGTTCGCCGCTTCGATGCCCGCTTTGGTCAGCGCGTTGAACAGGGTGGATTTGCCGACGTTGGGCAGGCCGACGATACCGCATTTGAATCCCATGATCTAAATCACCTTAATCTCACTGAGTATTCAATCCGCTGGCAGATAGCGCCGACTGATTCAAAAATTTTCGCGCATTATACACAGAATTCCCTGCGGCGGCGCGGGAATTGGGCGGATTATTGCGCTTTGAAGGCGTGCAGGCGGTTTGTCGCTTTGATCTTGCCCTCTTTCAGCCAGATTTCGGTGCAGCGCGCCGCTTCGTCGACCGCCTCGTCAATCAGTTTCTGCTCGCTGGCCGGTGGCTTGCCGAGCACAAAACCGACAACTTTGTTTTTATCGCCCGGATGGCCGATACCCACGCGCAAACGGTGAAAATTGGGGTTATTGCCCAGCTTGCTGATGATGTCTTTCAGGCCGTTATGGCCGCCGTGGCCGCCGCCCAGTTTGAATTTTGCCACGCCAGGCGGCAGATCCAGCTCATCGTGGGCCACCAGAATTTCATCCGGATTGATGCGATAAAACGTTGCCATCGCCGCCACCGCTTTGCCGCTCAGGTTCATAAAGGTGGTGGGCACCAGCAGGCGTACATCCTCGCCGGCCAGCGACAGGCGCGCGGTGTAGCCGAAAAATTTCGGCTCCTCTTTGAGGGACTGATTGTGGCGCGAGCAAAGTAAATCCACATACCAGGCGCCAGCGTTATGGCGCGTTGCCGCGTATTCAGCGCCGGGATTGGCCAGCCCCACAATCAGTTTAATGCTGCTCACGATGTTTATCCTGTCTCGCTGCGAAAGGGCGATAGTTTACTGCCTGCCGGCGGGGATGACAAAGGGCGTAATGGCAGATTAATGACCTGAGGTGACTAATCAATTTCTATCGAAATCAAGGTACTGGCGGTAAAGTTTTGTCAGACATTGTGAAGGATGTGTGATCCTGTACGCATCTTAACCGCCAGCCATTGCCTAAACTTATGGCCAGTTAACCAAACGTGCTGTTTTCTGCGTTGCTGAAAAGGATGGAGGTGAATCATGAAACGTCAACACTGCCGCACCGTCGGTAATGGTTTGATGTGTCTCGGCTTGTTAACCATGGTGCTCGGGGTGGGTTATTCCATCATTAACCAGCTGCCGTCGGTCAACCTGCCGCAGTTCCTCGCGCATGGAGCGATGTTCAGTATTTTCGTGGGTGCGCTACTGTGGCTGGTCGGCGCACGTGTCAGCGGGCGGGAGAGGGTGGAAGACCGCTATTACTGGCTGCGTCACTACGGTGATAAACGCTGCCGTCGCGATCACCACTCAACGCACTAACCGGCTTCCGCCATTGCCGCCTGCGGCGTCTGATAACCTTCGACGCGGTTACGTCCGGCGGCTTTAGCGCGATACAAGGCTTCATCAGCCAGCGCCAGCAGGGCGGGAAACGCCTGATGCCGCTGGCTGGCAGTGGCAAAGCCAATGCTCACTGTATAACCGATGTCGTTGGGTAGCGACAGCTGTGTCGCCAGCCGGATACGCTCACAGATGCGCTGCGCCTGCTCACTGTCGCCAGGAAGCAACGCGGCAAATTCCTCACCGCCCAGCCGGGCAAACTGACCCTCAACCGGCATTAACGCTTTTACCACCTGACAAAAATCCACCAGCACCCGATCCCCCTGCTGATGGCCATAGCGATCGTTAATGCTTTTGAAATGATCGAGGTCGAACAGCACTGCACTGTAAATATAGGGCTGCGGCAAACGTGCGTGGCGCAGCAGCAGTTTTTCTGCGGCCTCAAACAATGCGCGCCGGTTCCAGACGCCGGTAAGCGGATCGTGCAGCGACGCCAGCTTATGGGCGATCTGCGTACGCTCATTGACCATCGCCAGGATAGTGAATGTCAGGCCGATGACGAAGAGGATCGACTCCAGAATCACATACACCGAAAAGCCGGACCCGCCAATGGCGCCCGGTACGGGGGTGGCTACCGCATCGTCAAGGAAAATGCGCGCCAGATGGAACAGTAAGTGGATCCACAGCAGTATCTGCGCGGGCCAGAAAGTGACGGTCAGCGAGGCGCGTGCCTGCCACAGCAGACGAATCAGCGCGGCGGTAAAGATGATGCACAGCAGGCACATGACCAGCACGCGTTTCGGCTGGCCGTGATAGAACTGCGGAAAGGCGCAAAGCAGGGCCCACAGCAGCGCGCCAGTGATCCAGCAAAAACCGAGCGGAAGGCGGCAAAAAGTACGAAAGGCGTTGAGCAGGGTGCCGTAGGCCAGCAGCATAATGACATTCCCGACCGCCACCGGCAAAAAGTGCAAACCGGCGCTGCGCAGGCTGCTGAGCAGCACGGCGGCAAGCGTCAGTATTAGCGTCAGGGTGGTAAAACCCAGCACCCGGTCGTACTGCGCCCCGACCCAGGCAAAAATCAAAATAATGCTCAGAAACCCCAGCACGTAGAGCTCGCAAATAAACAACGTATAAATGTCGAGTGGCATGGTGGTCGGAGTTCTCAGCAAAAGTGTGGTGAAAAATATCACTAATCACTGGACCGCTAAAGCCCGGATGCGCTTGTCTGATAAAAAGAGTGGAAGGCGGGGAGATTGGCGTATTTTGAGGCCATTTATCGCGCAAATAGTGGCGGCGGAAGCGGCTTTATCGGGATGTTACTCTGCGCACAGGCAATAAAAAACCGGGCAGGGCGCCCGGTTTTTCGCGAACAATTAATGTTCGAACATTGCAGAGATGGATTCTTCGTTGCTGATACGACGAATCGCTTCGGCCAGCATCCCGGACAGGGTCAGCGTACGCACGTTTGGCAGTGCCTTGATCTCGTCGCTCAGCGGGATGGTATCGCATACCACCACTTCGTCAATCACGGAGTTGCGCAGGTTGTTTACCGCATTGCCGGAGAAGATCGGGTGGGTCGCGTAAGCGAATACGCGCTTGGCACCACGCTCTTTCAGCGCTTCAGCCGCTTTACACAGCGTACCGCCGGTATCGATCATGTCGTCAACCAGCACGCAGTCGCGGCCAGCCACGTCACCGATGATGTGCATCACCTGAGAAACGTTAGCGCGCGGACGACGTTTGTCGATGATCGCCATGTCGGTATCGTTCAGCAGCTTAGCGATAGCACGGGCGCGTACCACGCCGCCGATGTCCGGAGAAACCACGATTGGGTTATCCAGGTTCAGCTGCAGCATGTCTTCCAGCAGGATCGGGCTGCCGAATACGTTATCAACCGGGACGTCGAAGAAGCCCTGGATCTGCTCAGCGTGCAGGTCAACGGTCAGTACGCGGTCAACGCCAACGCTGGACAGGAAGTCAGCGACAACTTTGGCGGTAATTGGCACACGGGCGGAACGGACGCGACGGTCCTGGCGGGCATAGCCGAAGTAAGGGATTACAGCAGTGATACGGCCTGCGGAAGCGCGACGCAGGGCGTCGACCATAACAACCAGTTCCATCAGGTTGTCGTTCGTGGGAGCACAGGTGGACTGGATGATGAAAATATCACCACCGCGTACATTTTCGTTGATTTGTACGCTGACTTCGCCGTCGCTAAAGCGACCTACAGCGGCGTCGCCGAGGGAGGTGTACAGGCGGTTGGCAATACGTTGTGCTAGTTCCGGGGTGGCGTTACCAGCAAAAAGCTTCATATCAGGCACGAGAAGAACCTCAGGCATGCGTCCAGGTGGTGGATAGCGTTCGCCGTAAACTGTGCGGGCCGGCGAAGGCAAAGGCTATCCAGGCGGTGTATTAAAGAGCGCGATGCAACGTCTGGAACAGGGTGACGTTGTCACCGAAACTCAGTCTGCGCCAGAATGGCCGCTGTAGGGGGGAAATGTTCATCCCACGCGCTACAAAACCATGCAGCCAAACCGGCGCTTGCTCAAGCACCTGACGAGCGGCGGATTCGGTGTCAAATTCAGCAAAGACACAGGCCCCTGTACCAGTCAGGCGCGACGGCGCGTATTCTAACAGCCAGGAAAGCACCGCATCAACCTCGCGAAAACGTTTTCTTGCGATATCCTCGCAATCGTTGCTGAATTCACAATTTAATAACGTTTCTATTGACCGAATCGGGGTATTTCCTTTTCAGGTCAGGATCTTTAAAGATGACCGGGGTCGGAATGCTCACGCCGGGGTGGGCAACCAGATACCATTTTTCCGGCGGGTTTTGACCGGGGAGAGGATTTCCCCCACGCCCTCGGCAAAGGCCGCATGACCGCGCACAAACACCGGGACATCCGCGCCCAGCGTCAGGCCCAGGGCTGCCAGTTCGTCCTTCGACAGCCCGCAGCCCCAGAGGTGGTTCAGCGCAACCAGCACGGTGGCGGCGTTAGATGAGCCGCCGCCCAGACCGCCGCCCATCGGCAGGCGCTTCTCGATGCGCGATCCGGGCACCGGCCTGCGGCGGCAGGGTGCCTTTGTCCGCCGCTGCGTGCACTCAGCAGCCAGCGCGGCGCGCACGATCAGGTTGTCCTCATGCGCCACGCCGTCGACCGGCGTCAGCAGGGGGATGATCTCCGCCGCCTGTTATCGCGGGGTTCAATGGTCAGGGTGTCGCCATAGTCAATAAACTGAAACAGCGTCTGCAGGGTGTGATAGCCGTCAGCGCGCTGGCCGGTAATGTATAAAAACAGGTTCAGTTTTGCCGGAGAGGGCCAGTGGGTCATCATTTAACGATCCAGTTGTCCATTTTCAGCTTGATGCGCTGGCTGCCCTGGGTCAGTTCCATATTCGATGGCAGCGACGGTTTACTCTTGCTGTCATAGTCGCTGTACACCACTTTCCAGGTCTTGCCGTTCTGGGTGTAGTTCACCTGGCTCAGACGATACTGGTCGTCCAGCGTGTAGTCGGTGGCGTCACCCGGCAGGCCGAGGATCCACTGGCGCAGGCTGTTGAGCGGGATAGGCATCCCGGTCAGCTTGCCAATCATCTCTTCGGCATCGGTTGCGGTGTAGTGCTGGCCTTTGTTATCGGTGATCTGCGCTTCGCCCGGTTTCGCGATAAGCTCCAGCTCGGTGCTGCCCAGCGGGTTCAGCAGCAGCAGGCGATAGTTGTCCTGACCCGTTTGCTGCCAGAAGAAGCGGGCATAAACCTTTTGCTCATCCGAGAGATAAGCGAACGCGCCGCGGGTCTGGTACTGGTTCAAATTACGGACGTCCTGCTGGTGCTGACGCCACTGCGGCGAGTCAGGGCTTTTGCCCGGGCCTTTTGGTTGGTGACGGTACACGCGGTCAGAACCAGTGCCGCCAGGGGCAGCAGGCGAATCAGTCGGGTCATAATGAGGACAAATCCTTGAGATACGTTGCAGTTATAACTGTTAATGCTAACATCCGTCTCAGGGGGTACCGTCAACGATTCAAATTTCTCAAGCGATCAGTTTAATCCTATTACTCCGAAAGGGGGCTGTCTCTTTTATTGATCTCGCGCATCCTGTATGATGCGTTCTGCTAACCTTATTAACGCTGGTACTACTCCCGCTCAACATGACCCTATTAGCACTCGGCATCAACCACAAAACGGCCCCGGTTTCGCTGCGAGAACGCGTAACGTTTTCGCCAGATACGCTCGACCTGGCGCTGGACAGCCTGCTTGCACAGCCGATGGTGCAGGGTGGCGTGGTGCTCTCGACGTGCAACCGTACCGAGCTCTATCTAAGCGTGGAAGAGCAGGATAACCTGCACGAAGCGCTGATCCGCTGGTTATGCGACTACCACAATCTCACGAAGACGAGCTGCGCAACAGCCTGTACTGGCATCAGGACAACGATGCCGTCAGCCATCTGATGCGCGTGGCCAGCGGGCTGGATTCGCTGGTGCTGGGCGAGCCGCAGATTCTCGGTCAGGTGAAAAAAGCCTTTGCGGATTCGCAAAAAGGCCATCTGAAGGCCAGCGAGCTGGAGCGCATGTTCCAGAAATCCTTCTCCGTGGCGAAGCGTGTGCGAACCGAAACCGACATTGGTGCCAGTGCGGTTTCCGTTGCTTTCGCGGCCTGTACCCTGGCGCGCCAAATCTTTGAATCCCTCTCCACCGTCACCGTGATGCTGGTGGGCGCGGGCGAAACCATCGAACTGGTGGCGCGCCATCTGCGCGAGCACAAAGTGCAAAAGATGATTATCGCTAACCGCACCCGCGAACGCGCGCAGGTGCTGGCGGATGAAGTGGGCGCAGAGGTGGTTGCCCTGAGCGACATCGATGAACGTCTGAAAGAGGCGGACATTATTATCAGCTCGACCGCCAGCCCGCTGCCGATTATCGGCAAAGGGATGGTGGAGCGTGCGCTGAAGTCGCGTCGCAATCAGCCGATGCTGCTGGTGGATATCGCCGTCCCGCGCGATGTTGAGCCGGAAGTGGGCAAACTGGCCAACGCCTACCTCTACAGCGTGGATGACCTGCAAAGCATCATTTAGCACAACCTGGCCCAGCGTAAAGCGGCGGCGGTGCAGGCGGAAACCATCGTTGAGCAGGAAACCAGTGAGTTTATGGCCTGGCTGCGCGCGCAAAGCGTCAGCGAGACCATCCGCGAGTACCGCGGGCAGGCGGAGCAGGTGCGTGACGACCTGACAGCCAAAGCGTTAGCGGCCCTGGAGCAGGGCGGCGACGCACATGCAATTATGCAGGATCTGGCGTGGAAACTGACCAACCGCCTGATCCATGCCCCAACCAAATCTCTTCAGCAGGCCGCCCGTGACGGGGATGATGAACGCCTGCATATTTTGCGCAACAGCCTCGGGCTGGAGCTAGCGATCTGGTCTATACCCACTACCTATGCACTGGGATTTACGCTCTACGCTTACGCATGAAGCCTTCTATCGTCGCCAAACTGGAAGCTCTGCACGAGCGCCATGAAGAAGTGCAGGCGCTGCTCGGCGATGCCGGCACCATTGCCGACCAGGAGCGTTTCCGCGCGCTCTCGCGTGAATACGCGCAGTTAAGTGATGTTTCTAAATGCTTTACCGACTGGCGACAGGTTCAGGAAGATATCGAAACCGCGCAGATGATGCTCGACGATCCGGAAATGCGCGAGATGGCGCAGGAAGAGTTGCAGGATGCGAAAGCGCGTTCTGAGGAGCTGGAGCAGCAGCTTCAGGTGCTTCTGCTGCCGAAAGATCCGGACGACGAGCGTAACGTGCTTCGTGGAAGTGCGCGCCGGCACCGGCGGTGACGAAGCGGCGCTGTTTGCCGGCGATCTGTTCCGCATGTACAGCCGCTACGCCGAAGCGCGCCGCTGGCGCGTGGAGATCATGAGCGCCAACGAAGGCGAACACGGTGGCTACAAAGAGGTTATCGCCAAGATCAGCGGCGACGGCGTGTACGGTCGTCTGAAGTTTGAATCCGGCGGTCACCGCGTGCAGCGCGTGCCGGCCACCGAATCTCAGGGCCGCATCCACACCTCCGCCTGTACGGTGGCGGTGATGCCGGAGCTGCCGGAAGCGGAGCTGCCGGACATCAACCCGGCGGACCTGCGTATTGATACCTTCCGCTCCTCCGGCGCGGGTGGTCAGCACGTTAACACCACCGACTCGGCCATCCGTATTACCCACCTGCCAACCGGCATCGTGGTGGAGTGCCAGGACGAGCGTTCCCAGCACAAAAACAAAGCCAAAGCGCTGTCCGTGCTGGGTGCGCGCATCCACGCGGCCGAAATGGCGAAACGCCAGCAGGCGGAAGCGTCTACGCGTCGTAACCTGCTGGGCAGCGGCGATCGCAGCGACCGTAACCGCACCTACAACTTCCCGCAGGGGCGCGTGACCGACCACCGCATCAACCTGACGCTGTACCGTCTGGACGAGGTGATGGAAGGCAAGCTGGATATGCTGATCGAGCCGATCGTGCAGGAATACCAGGCCGACCAGCTGGCGGCACTGTCCGAGCAGGAATAATGGATTTTCAGCGCTGGTTACGTGAGGCGGCCGGCTGAGCTTTCCGAAAGCGAAAGCCCGAAACGCGATGCCGAAATTTTGCTTGAGCATGTGACGGGCAAAGCCCGCACGTACCTGCTGGCCTTCGGTGGCCGACAGCCCGCTCGATGACGGCAGGAACAGGCAGCAGCTGGCGACGCTGCTGGCCCGCCGCGTGCGCGGCGAGCCGGTGGCGCACCTGGTCGGTGAGCGCGAGTTCTGGTCGTTACCGCTGTTACGTCTCGGCGGCGACGCTGATCCCGCGTCCGGATACCGAGTGTCTGGTGGAGCAGGCGCTGGCGCGTTTACCGGCGGCGGCCTGCCGCATTCTCGATCTCGGTACCGGCACCGGCGCCATCGCGCTGGCGCTGGCCAGCGAGCGGCCCGACTGCGCGGTGACGGCGGTGGATGTGATGCCCGACGCGGTGGCGCTGGCGCAGCGCAACGTGGAGCGTCTTGGCCTGACCAACGTAACGGTGCTGCAAAGCAGCTGGTTGCGCCGCGCTGGGGCGGGGCAGACGTTTCGGCATCTGATTGTCAGCAATCCGCCCTATATTGACGCCGCCGATCCCCCGACATCTGCGCAGGGCGATGTGCGCTTTGAACCGCTCAGCGCGCTGGTCGCGGCCGAGGATGGTTTGGCCGATTTGACGACTTACATTATTGACAACGTCGGCGCCGCACTTTTTGCTGCCGCGGGGCTGGCTGCTGCTGGAACATGGCTGGCAGCAGGGCGAGGCGGTGCGCGCGCTGTTTACCCGTAATGGCTTTCCGGCGGTCACCCTACCGTTGCGGATTACGGCGGCAACGAACGCCTGACGCTGGGGCAAGGCTTACTTAAGGAAGCACGATGGCCAGCTGGTATCCGCTGATTAAAAATTTCCATCTGCTGACAGTCGCGATCACCATCACGCTGTTTCTGCTGCGTTTTTACTGGCTGACCACCGGATCTGCCCTGCTGCAGCGCCGCTGGGTGCGCATTGCGCCGCACCTGAACGACACGCTGCTGTTCGTCAGCGGCATCGCGCTGGTGGTGACGTTACCCGCTTTTATCCGTTTACCGGATAAGGCGACGCATGGCTGACTGAAAAGCTGTTTGGCGTTATCATCTACATCGTTTTGGGTTTCGTGGCATTGGGACGTCGTCGCCCGCGCAGCATGGCGAACCGCTGGGTTTTTCGCCTGTTTATGCGTGGCGGTGGTCGCTTATTACTGGTGATTAAACTGGCGATGACCAAAATGCCGTTACTGTGGGATAGTCATGAGGTCGTCGCCGAGTGCGTTTTGATTTCGAGTGTATCGCGCCCGTTATGCGAAGGGGTGATCTGGGCGCAGATCGCTGCGATTCGCGATGATTTTTCCGCGCCTTCCGTCCAGCAGCAGCTGGCTGACCTGGTTGAAGAGGCGCGGCGCTATGTCAGTCGCGAATCAGGCTGCGGACTGGCAATTAGAGAAGCTGCTTGAGCTTTTCTACGGCGAATGGGGTTTCTGCGACACGCGGGGCGTGTATCGCCTGTCTGACGCATTATGGCTGGACCAGGTCTTAAAAAATCGTCAGGGCAGCGCCGGTGGCGCTGGGCTCTATTTTGCTGTGGGTCGCGCACCGCCTGGATATTCCGCTGGTGCCGGTCATTTTCCCGACGCAGCTGATCCTGCGTGCCGAGTGGCTGGACGGTGAAATGTGGCTCATTAATCCCTTCAACGGCGACACGCTGGATGAACATACGCTGGACGTGTGGCTGAAAGGCAACATCAGCCCGGTGGCTGAGCTCTTCAACGAAGATCTCGACGAGGCGGATAACGCAGAAGTGATCCGCAAGCTGCTCGATACGCTGAAGGCCGCGCTGATGGAAGAGCATCAGATGGAGCTGGCGCTGCGCGCCAGCGAAGTGCTGCTGCAGTTCAATCCGGAAGACCCGTACGAAATTCGCGACCGCGGGCTGATTTACGCCCAGCTTGACTGCGAGCATGTGGCGCTGAACGATCTGAGCTATTTCGTCGAGCAGTGTCCGGAAGACCCGATTAGCGAAATGATTCGTGCGCAGATCAACGCGATCTCGCACAAACAAATTACACTGCATTAATCTTAATTCCGATTCACACCTGAATAAGGCGATCCATGAAACAAAAAGTGGTTAGCATTGGTGATATCAAGGTAGCAAACGACCTGCCGTTTGTGCTGTTTGGCGGCATGAACGTGCTGGAATCCCGCGATCTCGCCATGCGCATCTGCGAACACTACGTGACCGTGACCCAGAAGCTGGGCATCCCGTACGTGTTCAAAGCCTCTTTTGACAAAGCCAACCGCTCCTCCATCAACTCTTACCGTGGCCCGGGCCTGGAAGAGGGGATGAAGATTTTCCAGGAGCTGAAGCAGACCTTTGGCGTGAAAGTGATCACCGACGTGCATGAAGCCTCGCAGGCGCAGCCGGTGGCCGACGTGGTGGACGTGATTCAGCTCCCGGCATTCCTGGCTCGCCAGACCGACCTGGTGGAAGCGATGGCGAAAACCGGTGCCGTGATCAACGTGAAAAAACCGCAGTTCGTCAGCCCGGGCCAGATGGGCAACATCGTCGATAAGTTTATCGAAGGCGGTAACGACAAGGTGATCCTGTGCGACCGTGGCGCCAACTTCGGTTACGACAACCTGGTGGTGGACATGCTGGGCTTCAGCGTGATGAAGAATGTCTCCGGCCAGTCTCCGGTGATTTTCGACGTGACCCACGCGCTGCAGATCCCGCGACCCGTTTGGCGCCGCGTCCGGTGGCCGTCGTGCTCAGGTGACCGAACTGGCGCGCGCCGGTATGGCGACCGGCCTGGCTGGTCTGTTCATTGAAGCGCACCCGGATCCGGACAACGCAAAATGCGACGGCCCATCCGCGCTGCCGCTGGATAAGCTGGAGCCGTTCCTGAAGCAGATCAAAGCGATTGACGATCTGGTGAAGAGCTTCCCGGAGCTGGATACCAGCAACTGATTTGTCATAGCAACAGCAAAGGCACCCGCGGGTGCCTTTGTAATAGAATGGTAAATTCTGTCGCAGGCGCTTAACAACGAAGGGATTACATAAAGTATCAACTGAAATTGACCGTCAAAACCATCTAAAATATTTCACGTAGATAGCACCCATGGCAATGACCCAGAGCAGAGTCAATAACAGCCCATAATGAGGGAAAAGCGCTGTCAAAAGTATTCCACCTGCTACCGCCGCAATCACCGGTATTAGTGAAAAAAAAGACTGACTTAACCATGCATAGAACCAGGAAAAGATTCGTTTCATTTTGTCAGTAACCGTTCTACTAATGCCAATATTTGCTCATCATTTGTTGAGCCGGATTTGTTTAAGTAAATAATTTTAGACATTTCAGGTTCTATGAGATAATAAAGCATTTCTAATTTCTGTTGATACAGATCGAAATAATACTCCGGATCCGCAAATTTCAAATGCTGAGCTGCTGTTGCAGCGATTTGTATTTTCCCATAAAATTTTAAAACTGTGACACTATAAAGCGATGTCCGGTCAATCACATCAACCAGCGAGCTCTTAAAAACTTTAGATTCGGTAACTATGCGCGCGATAAGAAATGAAATGGTGAGTTTTGAAGCTTTACCGCTTGTATAATTAGCCGCCTTTTCAGCAAGTTGGCGCACCAGATTTTGAACATTATGTTCACTGAGACGCGCAAGTTTTTTTCTAAAGTAGATTTCAACCATATCAAGGATGACATCATGTCGTGAAAAAACCTGTGGCAGAGCTGAAAACATACGAACATCTTCACTTCTCAGTCGTTTACATACATCTTTGTAATCATCAAAAACGCAGGACTATACCAGCTAGCTCTTTCAATTCCCGAGGCAACCGTAGTACTGGCGGTTCGCGTTTCTTCACGCAGTTGCGCCAGTGCTTTTTCAAAATTGAGTGCAATTGTACGATCAGCCTGAAGCTTCAATTTCAGATACGACATGGTTAATCATCCCTTACTGTAGAAATCCTTAAGAAACGATTATATACTCATCACATCTTGTTGCAAGGAGCATGCATGGAAATGAAACGGATACTATTACTCATTGTCTTAACATTAGGCTACGCAATTGTTATTCCTGAGATCATGTTCAGGTTCCTTTCCGAATCATCGTATATGCTGTTAGGTAAATTAGTGAACCCTTTTCATGTTTTTTTATCGACCATTGATGCGTTGATTATCGCAACTATTTTATTATCTGCTTTTCTCTCATGGTTGACATTAAAGCTGATAGCGTCCATCGCTAAGCGGTAAGGTTTTAACGTACAAGCAGCATTTTGATACGGTGTCGGGGCTGAAAAGAATGTAAGTCAATTGACGTATGGGTTATTTACAAGCAATCATAAATAATGACTGGCAGCCAGAGTGCATGCAGGGAACATTTTAACTTCTTCGGGTAAACAGAAAATTTGCAATAAACTATTCGATTTAAGGCTTAATTTTTAGCAAATAGCTGGCAGGGCCAGATGTGCTAACGGCTGTTATTAAGCCGTAAAGATATCTTTATCCAGGTGCGCATAAATGCGCACCCTACATTGTACGGTCGCCGCTCATGGCGACCGATTCACCTGATGCGCACCCTGCGTTGTAGGGTCGCCATTCATGGCGACCACTTCATTTAACATCACAGCATAATTGTCAGCAGATAACCGGCAAACAGGGCCAGATGCGCTGCGCCGTTGAGCACGTTGGTGCGGCCCGTGGAGAACGAGATGTGGCACAAAATCAGCACCGCGCTCATCACCACCATATGCGGCGGCTCAAGCCCGAAAATCAACTGCTGACCGGTCAGGGTGGCAATAATGGTCACCGTCGGCACCGTCAATGAAATGGTGGCCAGCACCGAACCGAAAAACAGGTTCATCGCGCGCTGCACCTGATTCATCAGCACCGCCTTGATTGCGCCCAGACCTTCCGGCGACAGAATCAGCAGCGCGACGAGGAAACCGGTAAACTGCTCCGGCGCGTTCATTTCAGTGAGCAGCATTTCCAGCGAGTTGGCGTTCATCTTGGTCACGCTGATCACCGCAATCAGATGCACAATCAGCCACGCGGTGTGCCACAGCGAGCTGTGCGCGGAAGGCTTACCGTGATGCGGGTCGCCATCATCGCTCTCGTCTTCATGCTCGTAAACAAACAGGCTCTGGTGGGTTTTGGTCTGAATCAGCAGGAACACGCCGTACATCGCCGCAGAGATCGCCGCAATGATCAGCGCCTGCGCGGTAGTGAAATTGCCGCCGGGCAGGGCATTGGGAAACACCAGCACCAGAATCGCCAGCGGGAAAATGGCGATCATGTACTGCTTCACGCCGGCCAGGTTAACGTACTGGGTGGCAAATTTACGCCCGCCAAGCAGCAGGGCACAGCCCACCAGTCCGGCGGTAACGATCATGATGATGGAGTAGAGCGTATCGCGCATCAGCGCGGGCGCTGCATCGCCGGTCGCCATCAGCGCCGAAATCAGGCTCACTTCCAGAATTACCACGGACAGGCTGAGGATCAGCGAGCCGTAGGGTTCACCTAACCGGTGCGCCAGAACGTCGGCGTGACGTACTACGCTGAAGGCGCTGCTTAAAATCGCTACCAGCGCCAGCAGATTGATGCCGATTACCGGCAGAAGCGCTGTCTGGCCGCCAAAAAAGCTCAGCACCGCCAGCGCCAGAATCGGGAAAATCAGCGAATACTCGCTGTGTCGGGTCTTCTCATGTCCAGCCATGCGCCATCCTCTTCGGCAAAAAGAACAAAAACAGGCAATTGCTGCCTGATAAATATAGTGACTCATCTGACGAAGCGCAGTGTAACTTTTCACCACTGCTCACGCAGATTTTTTACGCGTTTTTACTTTTTGTCATTTTTCTCTGAACGAAGAGAAATTCGCGTTAATCAGCAAATTAGCCCTTTTCATCAGCAGGTTAATAGTGCGTGTTTCTCATCTATCCTGCGTGAAAGGAGGAAGAACAGAACTGAATCATCTGGCCTTATCCTCACTACCCGCCTTTTTTGCTGGCAGAAGTATGAAATAGCAGGTTTGCGTTTTTGCCGTTCTCTTCCAGACTTATACAGGGAACCTGAAACAGGAGGAACTATGCCTTATTCATCGAACCGGGAACTGCCAGACAGCGTGCGCCACGTGCTGCCGGGTCATGCGCAAACCATCTACCAAAAGGCGTTTAACAGCGCCTGGGATCAGTATAAAGATGAAGACGATCGTCGCGGTGATGAATCGCGCGAGCAGGTGGCACACAAAGTCGCCTGGGCGGCGGTCAAAAAAGAGTACGCCAAAGGCGAGGACGACAAGTGGCATCCTAAACACTAGCTCCCGCGCGGGCCACTGCGGCCCGCTTCACACTTCTCCGCGCTTCGTTCAAGAATCCTGCCAGGCAGCCGATGCTATTTACAGATAATTTCCCCTTTGTGATCGGGGTCAATCTTGAAACGTTTATGGCAAATGCATTACTGTCTTGTCTTAAGTCGACGCCGCGGGCGCCGCCTGTAAAATCGCAGATTCAGGGAGCCATAACGACAGGAAGGTCAGCGCAGTAGAGGAGATCGCAGTGTTAACCCGGGAATTCTTACTAAAAGCGGATTGCAAAACTTCATTTGGTGATATTGACGAAGCGCTGCTGTGGAGCTGTGAGAAGCGCGCGGCGTCGCTCTGCGCCACGCTTGCCTGTCGTCCCGATCAAAGCCCGGTGTGGATCTTCGGCTACGGTTCCCTGATGTGGAACCCGGTCTTTGAAGCGGAAGAGGTGGCGACCGGACGGCTTGAGGGCTGGCATCGTGCTTTTTGCCTGCGGCTGACCGCCGGACGCGGCACCGTTGCCGCACCGGGACGGATGCTGGCGCTGAAAGAGGGCGGTTCTACCAGTGGTCTGGCGTTTCGCCTGCCGGAAGCGCGCCTGCATGAAGAACTTGAGCTGCTGTGGAAACGGGAAATGATCACCGGCTGCTATCTGCCCACCTGGTGTGAACTGACGCTGGAGGATGGCCGTACGGTTACGGCGCTGGTGTTTATCATGGATCCGCGTCATCCGCTGTATGAAGCCGACTCCTGCCGCAGCACCATTGCTCCGCTGATCGCTCAGGCCAGCGGCCCGCTCGGCAGCAACGCGCAGTATCTGTTCTCACTGGAACAGGAACTGGGCAAACGCGGCATGCAGGAAGAGGCGTTAACGCGCCTTGCGGCCGAAGTGCGCGCGCTGCAGCAGAGCGCCGCGCGCGGCTAACCTCAATTACCGGGATTAATCAGCCAGGTGCCCGGCTGGTTAATCGTCAGCATCTGGCTGCGCACCTGGCTGCCGTGATGCACTTCAATACGATAGCTGCCTGCCGCCAGATTCAGCGAGGCGAAACCGCTGCTGGCGGGTTTCACATCCTTCGCTTCACCGTTCAGCACGATATTTTCCCCTGCCTGCAACTGCAGATAAACCGTCGCCATGGTTGGCGCGCTGCTGGCGGGTGCGCTGCCCGCTGATGGGGTCGCTGCCGGGGCGCTGCTGGCCGCCACCGGCGGTGCGTCGCTCGGGCGATTGGCTTTCCACACTACGACCACCACGGCAAGCAACGCCACGGCAGCGGCGGCGAGCAGGGCAGGCGACAAACGGCGCACATTGCGCGGCGTCACCGGTTCAATCGCGGCGGCAGCATGATTAACCGCCATTACCTGCGGTTCGGGCACGGCCGCTACCGGCTCCGGCGCGGACTGGCTCTCCACCGGGAAGGTCGTCACCAGCGCTTCGACATCGCTCACCGGCAGATCGATCAGCCGGGCAAAAGCATCAATACTCTGTGGCCGGTCTTCCGGCTTCATCGCCAGCGCGCAGTCGATCGCGTGCAGCAGCGGCAGCGAATACCCCTCAGGCTTGCGCTCCACCAGCGGCTGGTAGTTATCTTCAATGCAGCGCACCACGCTGACCGGCGGCGCGTGGCCGGTGATCAGCGTATGCAGCACCGCGCCCAGCGCGTAGATATCGGTCCAGGGTCCCTGTTCGACTTCTCCCTCTTCGCTGTACTGCTCAATCGGCGCGAAGCCCGGCTTGAGCATGATTTCGGTTTCATCCGACAGGTTGCCAATCTCTTTGCGCGCCGAGCCAAAGTCGAGCAGCACCGGCAGCTGGTTTTCCTGAATCTGAATGTTATCGAGCGAAATATCACGATGCAGGTAACCGGCGGTGTGAATGGTGTTGATGGCACCAAACAGCGGCGGTAACAGACGGCGAATCCACGCTTCGTCAATGCTGTCCGGGCTGGTGAGCTGCCACTCTTTCAGCGTCATGCCGCTGTAGTAGAGCGTGCCCATGTAAGCCGTGCCGTTCTCTTCCCAGAAGCGCAGGACGTGTAGCAGACCGGGATGATTGAAGCGCGCCAGCAGCCGTGCCTCCTGAATAAAGCTGTTGCGTCCGGCATTAAACAGTTTCTGGAAGCGCTCGCCGCGCAGTTCCAGCGCCAGATCCGCACCGCGTACTGCCAGTGACACCGGCATGTACTCTTTGATGGCGATAGTGCGTTCCAGCTGATGATCCCAGGCGCGATAGACAATGCCAAAGCCGCCGCCGCCGATCACTTCCTTGATTTCAAACTCGTTAAACCGGTAGCCCGCAGGCAGGGCATTGGGGGTATGATTTTCGTTTGCCGACATAGTGAGCTCTCTGAACACGTCCTGTAGCGCCCCGTCACGCCGGTGACGGCGGGCAACAACCGCTAATTAATTAATGTTACGCCAGGCACCAATTGCCGGATCGGCCAGATCGGCGTGCAGGGTGTCAATCAGTAACACAGTCACTTTTTGCTGTGGCATAAACTGCGGCGACCAGATGCCGCGTAAGCTATCAACTCGCGATTTCACCGCTTCGCTATCCGTGCCGGTGTTTTTATCCATTTTAATCAGCAGCGTGCCGCTGAAGCGCCAGACGTGCTGCTGAGCATCAAACGGCAGCACCAGCCAGCTATCGCTGGCATCGGGCCGCGTGACAATCATGCGCTGTTTGTTCACCGCTACCACCTCCAGTGGCGTGCGGGTCAGCGTAAGATCGGCGATGGGATAACCCTGCAGGAAGGTTACCGTCTGGCTGCGCGTTTTGCCGTCACTCAGCAGCGTCATCGCCGCCGGACCTTCCAGCCAGCCCTCGGTTGAGCAATGCTGCTGCGGGTTCTCAGGGATAAACAGCGAACCGCCGTTTTCATCCCACCAGGTACGGAAATGGCAGCCGCCGGGCAGGGCGAAGTGCTGCAGCGGCGTGCTGTCGGCCGGACGCGATAAATCCAGCGGCGCTGCGGTATTGGCGCTGGCGCTGGCGGTCGCGTCGTTGAGGATGATCGGCCGCCAGTTCTGCAGTTTTGCCGCGCTGCCGTTAGCCAGCACGCTGCCCTCTATGCTGGTCATCTGCCAGGGGATCTCATCCAGCAGGCCGCACTGGTTCGCCAGCAGCGTACCGACGCGCGGCAGGAAGCTGGTAAGAATGCTGGTGTCGCTGCTTTTACCGGACACGATGCGCAGCGGCAGCGTCTCTTTACACCAGTCGTCGGGCGCATTACTGGCAACGTTATCGATATAGACTTCCAGCGAAAGGCTGGGCGAGTAGACCACCCGGTAATCTTCCGCCTGCGCATTCAGGGCCAGTAACAGGGCGGCAACGCCCGGCAACCACAGTTTCATAATGATCCTTGCAATCAATAACGTGACGGCAGAAAACGTGCCGCATCAGCCTGGGAATAAAGCAGCGTCGCGTCCTGCGGTTCGCCAATCCAGATTGCCAGAGCGCTGAGATTGTCGCTTTTAACACTGCGGTTTACGGCCTGTTCCATCAATGCCAGCCACTCTTCGCAGGCGTTCACCATGCGCAGTGCCTGTTCCATTTCGTCGGTGGTGAGGTTGAGCCAGAAACCGTCGGTACAGACCAGAAATGCATCACCATCGGTCAGCTCAATCACCTCGCTGAAGGTGGCCGGTCGGGCCGGCTCAATACCCAGCGCATTATAAAGTAAATTACTGTTAATGCCGGTATTTTCATAGCCGGCTTCGCGCAGCTGCTGCGCCAGACTGTGGTCACGCGTCACCTGATGCAGCACCCCGTGGCGGAAGTGATAAACCCGGCTATCACCGGCGTGCGCCCACCATGCGCGCTGCGTTGTGCGGTCAATAAACAGGGCGGCAAGGGTGGTGCTCATGCGCGAAAAATTCGGATTGTTCCCCTGGGCGCTGACCAGCGTTTGCTGACACTTTTCTATCGCCGCGCGTGTACTCTGCGGGGTGAACGTGTCGTTTTGCTGCAGCTGCGTCAGCAGGGTATCGCGCACCAGCTGGGCGGCATAATCGCCGCCGGGCAGACCGGCCACGCCGTCGCACACCAGAAAACAGGCTTTCTGTTCATCGACTTCGGCACCGGTGCGATCCTGGTTTTCGTCACGCATACCCTGCTGGCAGCGGCTGGCAAACTTCATCTTCATGCGTCTTCGGTCCGCGTCTGGGAATCTTTGTACTGATTCACTTCCATGTCGTAGGCATGCAGAAAGGCTTCACCAAACAGGGTGTGGAAGTCATCTTCAATCTCGCCCGCGGTGCGCTGATAGTGACGGAGAAAATAGTCCCACAGCGCCGCTTTGCGTCCGCCGCTGAACGGCATCTTAGGCAGCACGCCGTCTTTGCGCGCTTCCTCTTCCAGACGCTGCGGATTAAACGACTGCAGCATCGCGGCAATGATGGCGCGAATGCCGGCAATCATCCCCAGCTGATGCGCCTGTAAATCCACCAGCGCATCGCGCACCGCTGCTTCCGGTGGCATAAAGCCAGGCATCTGGCTCTGGTACATCTGCATCAGCACGGTTTTGCCGGAAGGCAGAATTTTAAACGGGTTGTTGGCTTCGTTAAGGATCATCGTCATGTCGGCTTTCACGCCGCGCTTGAGGATGGAGCGCGAAGAGAGCAGGGCAACCGTACCCTGCGAAAACAGGCTGAGCATGCGGCCAGTGACGCGCATCTGCTCTTCGGTGATCGGCGTCTGGTGACCATTATTCAGGCCCATGCCTTCCAGCAGCGCGGCGATCAGTTTGTCCTGATCGGCGCCCGGCAGCACGGCTGGCACTACGGGCGCATCGCTTTGCGGATCGATCGCCAGGCGCGCGTCCGGGCGGCGTTCGTGACGCGGACTGTCACTCTGCGGCAGGACTTCCGGTTCCGGCACGCTTTCGTCCTGCTGCATACCCAGCGGATCGGCGGCGCTGTCAGCAAAAAACGCCAGCGGATCATCCTGCGGTGCGTTCTGACACGCCGGGTCGCGCACTTCTAGGCCATATTCGCCAATCTGCAGCGTATCGCCGTGGCGCAGCCGCACCTGCGAGCCGCGCTGCAGCGCCACGCCGTTCAGCACCACTGAAGTGACGCTGCCCTGATTGGTCAGGCGGCACTCGCCGTCTGGCGACAGGTGCACCAGCGCCTGCAGGCGCGAGATGGCGCGCGATTCGTCGGGCAGCACCAGGTCGTTATCCTGGCTGCGGCCGATGGTCCCGCCGGGCGGGCTAAACGCGACGGTTTTGGCGGGCACATCCGTATTGCACTGCACAATGGTAAATTGCATGAGTCATCCCGTTAACAAGGCAAGCGCACTGGCCTACTCAAACATCGGTGGATAGAGGCCATTACGTCCCGGCTGAGCACCCGCCGCCGGGTTAAACAATAACGAAAAAAGTTGCGCGGTGAGCGGGCCACTGTGTTTATGCGTGGCGTGGGCAAAGCCGTCACTGCGATTACTCCACCAGTAGCTAATGTGCTGTTGGGGATCAAAACGGTCGGCCACTTCACGCCAGCTCAGGGTGCAGGGCAAATCGTCAAAACCAATCACATCCATGATGTCGCTGCGCTGCTTATCCGGCAGCAGCAGCGGAGCCAGCTGCTGAATCTGCGTCTCCAGCGCGTCCGGGCTGTGGCGATCGCGCACCGCCTGCCACAGCAGCGCGCCAAGTTCCTGATACCAGTCGCCGGAGATCGCCAGCTGTGAAGCATGCCACGCGCTGAGCGGAATGCTGTGCAGCGCCAGCAGCGGCCACGCACGGCCGACGCGATCGCACGAGGGCAGCAGACAGCCCAGCTGCACCTGCTGGCGCAGCGGCGATAGCGGCAGGACAAAATTCCATACCGGCGCGCGTAAAAACTGTTGCGTACTGGCCTCTTCCTGCTGATGCCAGTGGATTAAGCCTTGTTGAAACCAGTGGCTCCACGGCGTCACCGTGGCTTCACTGAGCCGCTGGCGCAGAAAATCACCGGTGGCCGGTAATTTGCCATACCAGCCCGGCGCGGTGTAACTCGCCATGGTTACCTCACCATTACTCACTGTGTCCGGTCAATCGCTGCGATACGGTGTGTGGCGCAACCGCCAGCATACGGCCATTCTGACCGGCATTTTTCAGATTTTCCGCAAGCTTACGCATCATCAGCGCATTGTCGCGCGCATAAGGCGACGACTGAATCTGCTGATCGAGCAGCTGGCTAAGGTGCCAGTCAAGCTGCTGCAGATCGCGCGCGCTGACATTGTCCGGCAGCGTGCGCTGCAGATTTTGCATCAGCCAGCCGCGCAGAAATTCGCCGTCATAGTTACGCGGCTGATACAGCATCTGATAAGCGCGCAGCGCATTGCGGCTGTAGTCATTGTCGGTGCCGGGATCGTCACGCAGCAGGTTGGTAATTTGCTGGGCCACGCGCGGCAGCAGTAAAGACTTAAGCGCATTTTGATAAAGCACCCATGCGGCATCGCTCACCTGGTTACCGCGATACAGTCCAGCGCGCATGGTAAGCGGTGGATTGTCGAGAGAAAAATGCGCCGACAGCGGCAGTTTCACCAGGTTATTTAAGAAGGGTAGCAGATCAAAAATATTATCGGCTGGCTGATGAATAACCTGCTGACTTTGCGCGGTAATCGGCCCGATACGCGCCGCGACCTGATCGAGATAACGCTGATTCTGCACGTAGCTGGTGAGCCACAAACCGGAGAGCAGCACCAGCGCGCCGGTGAGCGCGCCGTAACCGATCCAGTGCAGCAGCCGGTTACGATACTCCCAGTGACGGTTGCTGCCGGCGAGGCCGCTTTCGCGGAATACCAGGTCGCTTAACAGGTCGCGAATAAAGAAGCTCTGGCCTTTGGTACCCGGAATCGGATTGCTGCGGTTAACGCTGTCCCACGCGGCAAGGCTCGACTCGCCGGTGTGTGGCAGCTGTAGCTTGCGGTTGAGTTCGCCCATGATGCGGTCAAACGGCAGGCCTTCCTGGGTACCGCTGGTGAAGAACAGGCCGCGCGCCGACCAGGCAATCTCATCCTGATGGCGGGAAAACACCACGTCGAGATATTCGTTGAGTAACGGACGCAGCGAACTGAACTCCTGCGGGAACAGGAAGCTGTCGGCGCGCTGGGTGAGATCTCGCTCGCCGGCCATCACGTCGGCCAGCTGCTGCTGCAGACGCTGCTCCAGCTGCTGAAAGCGCTCGCTAAAGCTGCGGTGCCAGTCATCTTTGTGCGGCTTGCCCGGTTCCCACGGGAAGGTGAAGCCCCAGATGGCATCGCGCTGCGGCTTACTCAGGTTGCCGTAAAAGCTCATAAACCCTTTCAGCAGGTCGGTTTTGGTGACCATCACATACACCGGGAAGTGAATGCCGGTTTGCTGATGCAGCTCAACCATGCGGCTGCGCAGCGCGCTGGCCTGGGCGTGACGTGCTTCAGCGGAATCGGTCAGCAGGTCGGCCACGCTGATGGTCATGATCACGCCGTTGATCGGCTGGCGCGTGCGGTAGCGCTTTAGCAATTTAATGAAGTTATGCCACTCGGCACCGTCGCGCGCGCGCTGGCTCTCCTGCAGTGCGTAACGGCCCGCGGTGTCGATTAAGACTGCGCTGTCGGTGAACCACCAGTCGCAGTGACGCGTGCCGCCGACGCCGCGTACCGCCTCTTTGCCGAGGCTGTCGGTTAACGGAAACTCCAGTCCAGCATTCAGCAGCGCGGTGGTTTTACCGGCGCCGGGCGCGCCTATCATCACGTACCACGGCAACTGATACAGATAGTGACTCTGAAAACGCGCCAGCCAGCTTTTCTGATGCCGGCGACCAAACTGGGTGCGTTTCAGCCGCAGCGCCGCTTCGCTGAAGCGCTGGGTCAGCAGCGTCTCGGTCGCCTGGCGATCGGACGCTTCTTCGTGACTCATCTCCTGCAGGCGATTGAGCAGCTTGCTGTTAAACCAGCCGCGCCAGATGGCGGGAATAAACTGGAACAGCACCCAGCAGAAATAGAGCAGGCCGACCGCCAGCTGGCGCGGGAATACCGGCTCCAGTGGCCGGGTATCGCCCCAGCTCCACAGCGGACCGAGCATCCACAGCACGCAGCTCAGTGCCGTGACGCCAATCAGGCCCCACAGCAGGCGATGGGTTAACAGATGTTGGAGTGATGCGCGCATCACTGGCCTCCCTGATGATTGCCGAGGGTTTCCGGTGCCGCAAACAGGGTGATCTCCACCCGGCGATTGCGGGCGCGGTTTTCATTGCTGTCATTGGGTAAGAGCGGATTGCTGTCGCCGCGGCCTTCGGCTTTAACGCTGTGACCGTCCGCCAGCTGCGTATTCAGCAGCTGCGTGACGGCACGGGCGCGGGCGAAGGAGAATTCATAGCTGGAGGCGAACCGACCATCCACCGGACGATTATCGGTATAGACCGATACCAGCACCGTGCCTTTTACCGTCTTCATCGCGCTGGCCACGTGCGCCAGCAGCGCGCGGCCAACCTGGTTTACCACCGTACCGTCCGGCGCAAACAGCTTGTCCGCAGGGATGATCACTTTACTGCCAAAGGCACCGTCGCTCACTTCCAGCTGGCCTGCGGCAATCACGTCGTTAAGCCGCTGGTGCAGATCGAGCAGCGCCTGCGGTGAGGTGGGGCGGCGCCCCGGCATGATTTGCGGCAGCGGGGTTTGATAGATGGCGCGCAGCAGCGGTTCGGCCGCATTGCCCAGCCGCCAGTTGAGCCCGCTGTAGATCAGACAGGCAATCAGCGTAGCCAGCGTGACGCAGGCCCACAGCGGCACCATCGGTCGTGTCAGGGTGCTGACCAGCGGATGCACTTCCACCAGTGGCGCGCGCGGTGGTGCCGCCGGGCGGGTTTCCGTAATCAGCTGCGCCAGCCGTTTACGGATGCCTTCACACTGTGCGCGTCCGCTGTCGCTGCCGCGATAGCGCCCTTCGTAGCCCAGCAGCAGGCAGTAGTGAATCACTTCCAGCAGCCATAAATGCTGCTGCGGGCTTTGCGACACGCGCGACAGTAGCTGGAACACTTTTTCGCCGCCCCAGCTTTCGTTATGAAAGGTCACCAGCATGCCATTGCCGGACCAGACGCCGCGCGTGCCCCAGGGGGTTTGCGCCGCCGCTTCGTCCAGCACACTACACAGGCAGTAGCGTGCACCGATGATCATCTCAAACGGTAAACCCGCCTGTTTACAGCGTTGCTCGAACTGGCGGATCTCTTCAATCAGCAGCTGACGCAGGCCGGCGGGATCGTCGTGCGTCGCCGCCTGCCGTATACGCACGACGGCATTCAGAATCGGGGCTGCGGCATTCAGTAAAAGGTTATCGTTGCCCGCGACAATGCCATCGCGGGCAAGGGAGTCCTGAGTCATTAAATCTCGATTATCCTGGCAATAACGGAACGGTTAGCCCGCGAAGCAGCGGTGTGCTGCGGGCAATATGCGCCGGATTGCATCATCAGTCTAAGATCCAGGTCGCGGTATCATTGGTGCGGCATGCTTTACTGGCGCCGCCCACGGCCACGCAGACCTGTTTAGTACGACGGGGACGCGGCCGGTCGCTGCGCAGCGTGGCATCATAGCGGCTACTCTCCACGCCAGCTTTGGGGGGCACGTAGCCAATCAGCTGACCGCTGGGTTCTTCTGCAATCGCCAGCCAGTTGTGCTCGACGCGACCCAGCACCTCAAAGGTTTGGGCGTTATCCAGATAACGCACCACTTTGCCGCCGTAATCCGGCAGGGTCATCACAGAGGCGGCATACAGCGCGCGAAAGCTCTCATTCACCGGGGTAAATTCACCGGGTGCTGCCACTGCATGACGATGAACCAGTTTTACGCCGTTCACTTCGCTGGTGACCAGGGTGTCATCCGTCACGGGCGGTGGAGGCGCTTTACATCCCGCCAGCGTTAAAGCCGCCAGCAGCGTTAGCAAGAGACTCTTATTCACCATGATCCTCAAATTTTCATCAGTATCGCTGCAGAGTTGTATCCGGCACGCACTCAGCGGGCGGGCAGATTATGCAGTGAGAAGGCCACTAAAAAACAGTCAAATTACAGAAAGATAGTGCTGACTTAAGTCTACCTAAGACTTTTGAGAATTCAAACCATTGCACCGCGGCAAATCCCGTGCTACCGGGCGAAAAAACGCCTTAACGGCACGCCGCGATCGTTCTGGCTGGGACGATAGATAAGCTGCATTAATTTATTTGCGTAAGCAAGCGCGGCTGGCGTGCGGCGCGACATTTGCCCCCTGATGGTGCTTAGGGGAATTGGTAAATAAGATTTATCTATTTTTTCAGATAAAAAAAGATTGCGCGGCGAAACAATTTTATGATTTTCGGAATTTCCGGGCGCAGCCGCGTCTGTAACCCAGCCAGTCCGGCACGGCTTTTGCTTGCTCTACCACTTAACCGTATTGCGCAGCAAAAGTCGCGGAACCGTTCGCTGGTGATTGGCCCGCACCAGGTTAGCGCAGGTCCTGATTTCACTTATGGCTAAATAAACCCATCTTTTTCTCGCTTAATCCGCGCTTTAGACCCGAAGGGTTTTGGCATCCTATGCTCAGAATTCCTGCCAGCTGAGGTATGTCGTGGCTGAAGAGAGCAACGAGGACAAAACAGAATCGCCCACCCCCCACCGACTTGAGAAAGCACGGCAGGAGGGGCAGATTCCGCGTTCGCGCGAGCTGACTTCGGTACTGATGCTGCTGGCCGGGCTGCTGATCATCTGGCTGGGCGGCCACAATATGGCGCAACGGCTGGCCAGCATGGTGGCCACCGGCTTCCGCTTCGACCACGGCATGGTCAACGACGATAAAATTATCGTCTCGCACATCGGCAACCTGGTGATGCAGGCGGTGATCGCGCTGCTGCCGCTGATGGCCGGGCTGGTGATCGTTGCCATCGCCGCGCCGATGATTCTGGGCGGAATCAACATCAGCGGAAAATCCATCAAATTCGATTTCAAAAAGCTGAACCCGCTGCCGGGCATTGCGAAAATGTTCTCTGCGCAGACCGGGGCCGAGCTGCTCAAAGCCATTCTCAAATCGGTGCTGATGGGCAGCTCCGCGGGGTTTTACCTCTGGTACCACTGGCCGGAAATGATGCGTCTCATCAGCGAATCGCCGCTCACCGCGATGAGCAATGCCCTGAATCTGGTCGGACTCTGCGCGCTGCTGGTGGTGCTCAGCATTATCCCGATGGTGGGTTTTGACGTGATCTTCCAGCTCTATACCCACTTCAAAAAGCTGCGCATGTCACGTCAGGATATTCGTGACGAATATAAGCAGATGGAAGGTGACCCGCACGTTAAGGGGCGTATCCGCCAGATGCGAAGCGTGCCGCCGCCCGTCGCCGCATGATGGCCGATGTGCCGAAGGCCGACGTCATCGTCACCAACCCGACGCACTACTCCGTTGCGCTGCGCTATGACGAAAACAAAATGAGCGCGCCGAAAGTGGTGGCAAAAGGGGCGGGGCTGATCGCGCTGCGTATCCGGGAAATTGGCACGGAACACCGCGTGCCGATCCTGGAAGCGCCTCCGCTGGCGCGTGCCCTGTACCGCCATGCGGATATTGGACAACAGATCCCGGGACAACTCTACGCCGCCGTGGCCGAAGTGCTGGCCTGGGTGTGGCAGCTGCGGCGCTGGCGGCGCGGTCAACGGCCTGTCAAACCTGAGAACCTTCCGGTGCCTGCCGCGCTGGATTTTATGAACGAGAAGGACACTGATGGCTAATCTGGTGGCAATGTTGCGCCTGCCCGGCAACCTTAAATCGACCCAATGGCAGATCCTGGCCGGGCCGATTCTGATCCTGCTGATTCTGTCGATGATGGTACTGCCGCTGCCGGCGTTCATCCTGGACCTGCTGTTCACCTTCAACATCGCGCTGTCCATCATGGTGCTGCTGGTGGCGATGTTCACCCAGCGCACGCTGGAATTCGCCGCCTTCCCGACCATCCTGCTGTTCTCCACCCTGCTGCGCCTGGCGCTGAACGTCGCCTCCACGCGTATCATCCTGCTGGAAGGGCACACCGGGGCGGCCGCCGCCGGGCGCGTGGTGGAGGCCTTCGGCCACTTCCTGGTGGGCGGCAACTTCGCCATCGGTATCGTGGTGTTCGTCATCCTGATGATCATCAACTTCATGGTCATCACCAAGGGCGCCGGGCGTATCGCCGAAGTGGGCGCGCGCTTCGTGCTGGACGCGATGCCCGGCAAGCAGATGGCGATCGACGCCGACCTCAACGCCGGCCTGATCGGTGAAGAGGAAGCCAAACGCCGGCGCACCGAGGTGACCCAGGAAGCCGACTTCTACGGCTCGATGGACGGTGCCAGTAAGTTCGTGCGCGGCGACGCCATCGCCGGCCTGCTGATCATGGTGATCAACGTGATCGGCGGCCTGCTCGTGGGCGTGGTGCAGCACGGCATGGACCTGGGCCACGCGGCGGAAAGCTATACGCTGCTGACCATCGGTGACGGCCTGGTGGCGCAGATCCCGGCGCTGGTGATCTCCACCGCGGCCGGCGTCATCGTGACCCGCGTCAGCACCGATCAGGACGTCGGCGAGCAGATGGTGGGCCAGCTGTTCAACAACCCGCGCGTGATGCTGCTGAGCGCCGGCGGTGCTGGGGCTGCTGGGCCTGGTGCCGGGCATGCCGAACCTCGTGTTCCTGCTGTTTACCGCGGCGCTGCTGGGCCTGGCCTGGTGGATGCGCGGCCGTGAAATGCAGCCGAAGAAGCAAAGTGAAGCCTCCAGCGTGGTGAAAACGCAGGAGACGCCGGCAACGGTCGAAGCCACCTGGACCGACGTTCAGCTGGAAGATTCGCTGGGCATGGAAGTGGGCTATCGCCTGATCCCGATGGTCGATTTTCAGCAGGACGGCGAGCTGCTCGGGCGTATCCGCAGTATCCGTAAAGAAATTCGCGCAGGACATGGGCTTCCTGCCGCCGGTGGTACACATCCGCGACAACCTGGACCTGCCGCCCGCGCGCTACCGCATCCTGATGAAAGGCGTTGAGATTGGCAGCGGCGATGCCTATCCGGGCCGCTGGCTGGCGATTAACCCCGGCACGGCCGCAGGCACGCTGCCGGGTGAGCAGACTGTCGACCCGGCCTTTGGCCTGGCGGCGATCTGGATCGAAAGCGCGCTGAAAGAGCAGGCGCAGATCCAGGGCTATACGGTGGTGGAAGCCAGTACCGTGGTGGCGACCCACCTTAATCACCTGATTGGCCAGTTCGCCGGCGAGCTGTTTGGCCGCCAGGAAGCGCAGCAGCTGCTGGACCGCGTCACGCAGGAGATGCCGAAGCTGACGGAAGATCTGGTCCCGGGCGTGCTGACCCTGACCACGCTGCACAAGGTGCTGCAAAACCTGCTCGACCGAGAGGGTGCCGATCCGCGATATGCGCACCATTCTCGAAACGCTGGCCGAGCATGCGCCGGTGCAAAGCGATCCGCACGAGCTGACCGGCGGTGGTGCGCGTGGCGCTGGGCCGCGCGATCACCCAGCAGTGGTTCCCGGGCAACGGCGAAGTGCAGGTGATTGGCCTCGATACCCCGCTGGAGCGTCTGCTGTTGCAGGCGCTGCAGGGCGGTGGCGGCCTGGAGCCGGGCCTGGCCGACCGTCTGCTGGCGCAGACGCAGGCGGCGCTGCCGCGTCAGGAGATGCTCGGGGCGCCGCCGGTGCTGCTGGTGAACCATGCGCTGCGTCCGCTGCTGTCGCGCTTCCTGCGCCGCAGCCTGCCGCAGCTGGTGGTGCTGTCGAATCTGGAGCTGTCGGATAACCGTCATATCCGCATGACCGCGACGATTGGAGGAAAATAATGCGCGGAGTGACGCTCTCATGGCTGCTGGCGGCGCTGCTGACGCTGCCGCTAACGGGCAAAGCCGCCAGCGGTGCGTGGCAGGCCAGCGCCAGCGGCCCGAGCCTTGGCGTGCGCGGCAACTGGCTGCTGTCGCCGGCGCTTAAAGCGCCCTCGGCGGCTGCAGGGACTATTTCGCTGGTGAACTGGCGCTACACGCTGAGCCGACCGGCGCCAGCCGGTCTGGTGGTGCGGCTGTGCGCTCAGTCAGCGCTGCGTGGAACTGGACGGCGCCAGCGGCAGCACGCGCGGCCTCGCCAACGTGGCAGCCGATGAAACGCTGCATCTGGCTTTCGGATTTCAGGGGCAGGGCGCGTTGCCGCCGGGCCTGCGGGTGGTGAGCAGTGAAGTGATGGTCAATTATCAGATAGCCAGATAGCCAAAAAAACCCGCCGCAGCCGGGTTTTTTAGGCTTACATACGTTCGACGGTTTCGATACCCAGCGTATCCAGCCCCAGCTTCAGGGTTTTCGCCGTCAGCTGCGCCAGCTTCAGGCGGCTGTTGCGGACCTATTCATCTTCGGCGGAGAGAATCGGGCAGTGCTCGTAGAAGCCGGAGAACAGACCGGCCAGATCGTACAGGTAAGCACACATCACGTGCGGCGTGCCATCACGCGCAACCTGGGTCAGCGTCTCTTCGAACTGCAGCAGACGCGCCGCCAGCTGCGCTTCGCGCTCGTCAGTCAGGATGATATCACCGTGCAGGCTGTCTGCCTCAATACCCGCTTTACGGAATACCGAGAGCACGCGCGTGTAGGCATACTGCATGTACGGCGCGGTGTTGCCTTCAAACGCCAGCATGTTATCCCAGTCGAAGATGTAGTCGGTGGTACGGTTTTTGGACAGATCGGCGTATTTCACCGCACCGATACCCACCGCGTTGGCCAGTTTTTCCAGCTCTGCCGCCGGCATGTCCGGATTCTTCTCGGCCACCAGACGACGGGCGCGCTCCAGCGCTTCGTCCAGCAGATCGGAGAGTTTCACGGTACCGCCCGCGCGGGTTTTGAACGGCTTGCCGTCTTTACCCAGCATCATGCCGAACATATGGTGTTCCAGCGGCACTGACTCCGGCACGTAACCGGCTTTACGCACGATGGTCCACGCCTGCATCAGGTGCTGGTGCTGACGGGAGTCGATGTAGTACAGCACGCGATCGGCATGCAGCGTTTCGTAACGGTATTTGGCGCAGGCGATATCGGTGGTGGTGTAGAGATAGCCGCCATCCTTTTTCTGGATGATCACGCCCATCGGTTCGCCTTCCTTGTTTTTGTACTCATCAAGGAACACCACCGTTGCGCCTTCGCTCTCAACCGCCAGGTGTTTGGCTTTCAGGTCGGCCACAATGCCGGGCAGCATTGGGTTATAGAGGCTTTCACCCATCACGTCGTCACGGGTCAGGGTGACGTTCAGGCGGTTATAGGTAAGCTGGTTCTGAGACATGGTGATGTCAACCAGCTTGCGCCACATCTCGAGGAAGTATTGATCGCCGCCCTGCAGTTTTACCACGTAGCTGCGCGCGCGCTCGGCAAAGGCTTCGTCTTCGTCGTAGTGTTTTTTGGCTTCGCGATAGAACCCTTCCAGGTCCGCCAGTGCCATTTCGCCCGCGTTTTCCTGCTGCTGTTTTTCCAGGTAAGCAATCAGCATCCCGAACTGGGTACCCCAGTCGCCCACGTGGTTCGCGCGGATCACCTTGTGACCGAGGAACTCGAGCGTGCGCACTGCGGCATCACCGATGATGGTGGAGCGCAGGTGGCCAACGTGCATCTCTTTCGCCACGTTCGGGGCAGAGTAGTCGATCACGACGGTCTGCGCTTCCGGCTGGGATACACCCAGACGGTCAGATTTCAGTGCCGCGTCAACGTGGCTTGCCAGGAAGGCAGGCTCAAGGAAGATGTTGATAAAGCCCGGGCCGGCGATTTCGGTTTTGCTGGCAATGCCGGCGAGATCCAGATGCGTCAGTACCTGCTCAGCGAGCTGTCGCGGCGGCATGCCCAGTTTTTTAGCCACTGCCATCACGCCGTTAGCCTGATAGTCGCCAAACTGTACTTTTGCTGACTGACGAACCTGCGGTTCGCAATCGGCAGGCGCGCCTGCCGCAATCATTGCCTGACTGACTTTTTCGGAGAGAAGAGCCTGAATATTCACCGAGATACCTTCATATGCTGAAAAGGCCCGCCAGCTGAGGGCGAGCCGATGTCGTCATCCCGCGTGCGTGTCGGGACGGAAAAAATAAGAGGGGAAGTATACGTGAAATGTTGAGGTGCGTCAGCAATCGGTTATGGCTGCCAGTGGACGCAGGCCCGCGCGCCGGTTAACGGCGGCGCGGGTGGCGACGGGGATTTTTAACGCTTTTGTCTTCACGCACCTTCCAGTGGCGGGAAATTGCAAATCCCATCAAGGCTATCAGGACCGCGACAACAATGAGCATAGACATAGGGCCATTCCTTGTAGTTGTGAAACCCAAATTTATAAGAAAGGGTCAGCTACTGCAATTGATTGGCGGGTAAATAAGAGTTATCTCATTGTATTAACTATTATTAATAATAACAGTTGGTTAAGGCACTTTTATAAAGTAACGTGTGGACCTGATTACGCGATTAATCCGAAAGAGAGGGGCGATTTATGCGGTTTTTAAAGGTTTTTGGCGTGAAATCGGATGAATCCGAGCATTTTGTCAAGCGAAAGCTGCGGCAGCCCTGTTTTTTTATTGATTAAAAGATCTGAACTGAGTTTGAGGTATTTAACGTATGAATATGGATTTTCCTTCAGAACTGAGTGACTTAAAACAAGACCTGTCCCGATTTGAACAGGCTTTGCAACACTTTGCGGCACGCCTCGGTCTTGACCTCACGCAGCACGAGGCGGACCACGTGGCGGTGCGCTGTCACCAGTTCGCGACGGCAGAACGCTGGAAAGCCGGGTTATTGCAAATCGGCGAGCAGTTTTCCGAAGCGATGATCAACGGAAGGCCGATCTGCCTGTTTAAGCTGCATCAGCCGCTGCGCATCGCGGGCTGGCAGGTGGATGTGATCGAGCTGCCGTGGCCCGGTGAGAAGCTGTATCGCCACGAAGGCTGGGAGCATGTGGAAATTGTGTTGCGCGGCGAGCCGGAAACGCTGGGCATGCGTGCGATGGCGTTGCTGACAGACGAGGCGCTGACGCAGCCGGGCATCGCGTTTAAAACCAGCACGCCGCAGGGCGAAAATGAACGTCTGCCCAATCCGACCTTAGCGGTGACGGACGGGCAAACCACCATTAAGTTTCATCCGTGGCGGCTGGAGGAGATCGTTGCCAGCGAACAGGCTTAGCGCCGCGCTGCCACTGCCTGCTGCAGGCGCGATACTGCCTGCTGCAGGGTGGCGTGCGTGCAGCCAAAGTTGAAGCGCACGAAGCGATCGTCGCCGAAATCACGGCCAGGCGAGAAACCGAGACCGTGTTTTTCGAAATACAGCGCCGGGCTGGCGACATCCAGCTGGCTGGCGTCAATCCAGCCGAGGTAGCTGGCCTCTGGCGCGACCATGCTGAGTTCCGGCAGCGCATTCACCTGCTGCACCAGCCAGTCACGATTGGTGCGCAGGTAAACCAGCTGGTCCGCCAGCCATGCATCACCGCCGCGCCATGCGGCTTCCGCCGCTACCAGTGCCAGAATATCCACGCCCGGTACGATGCCTTCACGCACCTGCTTAAAGCGTTTCCGCAACTCAGGATGAGGGATAATAGCCATGGACGCACCCAGCCCGGCGATGTTGAAGGTTTTAGATGGCGAAATCAGGGTAATGCTGCGCTGGGCGGCGTCTTCGCTCAGCGAGGCAAACGGAATGTGCTGTACGCCAGGCGTTAACAGCAAGTCACAATGGATTTCATCGGAGCACACCAGCAAATCGTGGCGTTGGGCAAAGGCCAGCTGCGCCTCCAGCTC
This sequence comes from Enterobacterales bacterium, assembly GCA_039593615.1. Classification (GTDB taxonomy): domain Bacteria; phylum Pseudomonadota; class Gammaproteobacteria; order Enterobacterales; family Enterobacteriaceae; genus Enterobacter. The sequence goes on from JBCNOY010000002.1 coordinate 563,710, forward strand.
ATCCCGGCGGTAGACGGTGCCGCCCGGATTCTGCGGATTGCACAGCATGAGCAGGCGCTCGTTGCCCTGCATCTGGCTGTCATCCAGCTGCATCACCCAGCGATCCTGCTGTAACTGCAATGGCAGATTGACCTGAGCGCGCTGCGCCAGCCGCGCCGCCGCGCGAAACGGCGGATAAATTGGCGTCGGTGCCACGGTGCTCTGCGACGACTCGGTAAATGCCCGGACCGATAAATTCAGTCCGCTCACCACGCCCGGCAGCAACACAATCCATTCCGGCTCAATCTGCCAGCCATAGCGCTGGGCTAAGCGGGAAATAGTGATATCAATCAAACCGTGCGGCGTCGCGCCATAGCCGAAAACACCGTGGTCGGCACGCTGTTTAATGGCCTCAATGATGCACGGCGGCGAGCGAAAATCGGTGTCGGCAACCCACAAAGGCAGCACATCGCGATCACCATATTTGTGCCATTTCAAACTATCGCTGTGACGACGGTCTATCCCTTGATCAAAATCGAATGCCATAGTGCGCTTTCCACGTAAACTGTCTGAATGAGCAGACTAACTGATGCACTCCTCCCGAGCCAGCAGTCATGAAAAGGAGCAAGGTATGACGAAACTGGAAATTTGTTGCTATGGCATCGACTGCGCAATGACTGCGCAGGCGTCCGGTGCCGATCGCGTGGAGCTGTGCAGTGCTCCGCGTGAAGGCGGACTGACACCTTCGGCGGGTATGCTGGAAGCCGCACAACGTGAACTGACCATTCCGGTCCACCCGATCGTGCGGCCGCGCGGCGGCGATTTTTGTTACACCGCACGCGAATTTGAGGTGATGAAATCGGACGTGGCGCGTATTCGCGAGCTGGGTTTTCCTGGCCTGGTGATTGGCATGCTGGACGAAGATGCGCACGTCGACACGGTACGCATGCAGCAGATTATGGCGCTGTGCGACGGCATGGCGGTGACTTTCCATCGCGCCTTTGATTTGTGCCACAGCCCGAAGCGTTCGCTGGAGGTTCTGACTGATTTAGGGATCGCCCGCATTCTGACTTCCGGTCAGCAGCAGAGCGCTGAAACCGGAATTGCATTATTACGGGAACTAAATGAATACAGCACCGGTCCAATCATTATGGCAGGGGCAGGCGTGCGCCTCAGCAATCTGCAAAAGTTCCTCGACAGCGGATTGCAGGAAGTCCACAGCTCCGCCAGCCGTGCCGTCGCGTCACCGATGCGCTACCGTAAAGCCGGTGTCTCGATGTGTTCTGAAGCGGAAACCGATGAATTCAGCCGCTCCTGTGTCGATGGCGATGTCGTCGAAGCCATGAAGAGCATGATGCAGATGAGCGTTGACCGGGTCGCCTGACCCGTACCAATTTTGCCGCGCAGCACGCCGAAAACCTGACGTGATGTTTGCAAGTACCAAACCCCAGTTCCTTGCTGGGGTTCTTTTTGTCTGCCGCTTCGCCATAAATAGCGCATTGGTGAAAAAGATGCTTTGATTACTCTATGGCTTAACGCGCGGATAACGCTGATGAAATCCCTCCCTTATGCTGTTGTGATTCTGCTGTTCCCCGTTGCCGGCGCGGCGCTGGCCGCCAGCAGCACCTGCCCGCCGCTGAGCAAAAACATCACCAGCAGCAACAACTGGATTATGCTGGGCGGCGATGCCAAAGGCGCGGTGCGCCAGGTGGTGGCCGGGGAGTTTGGTAAAGACGTCAACTCGCAGAAGCGCGTGCTCGGGCAGTTTGACCAGTGCGGCGATCTGATGGTGGCTGACATCACCTATGACAAAAGCGAAGGCAACGTGGTGCTGAGCATGGAGCAGCATATCGCGCGCGTGCAGCGCGGCTGGGTGGCTGACTATGCTTATCTGGTTAAAGTGACCCGCGCGGGCAAAGAGGAAGTGGTGGATAACCGGCAGGGCACCATCAGCTGGCAGATGGGGCAACACGGCAACATCATCAGCGCCTCAGACAAATTTACCAGCATGGGGAAAGAGGGCTTTACTGATACCACTTACCGCTACGATAAACACTTCCGGCTGGAAAAAAGTATTGCGCGCGGCAGCGACGAACTGACTAACGGCGAGAATACCTGGCGCTGGAATCCGCAGGGGCTGGTGGTGGCATCCACCAGCGCGCGCAGCAAAGAGACCTATAGCTACGATAATCAGTGGCGCGAACTGCGGCTGCACGGCACCTCGACCACGCCGGTCAGCACTTTGCGATCGGTGGATGAGTGCCAGCTGTGGGATGAGGTAGGCAATTGCACGCTGAGCTATTTGCATGAGACCGAAGTGTTTGCCAAAGGCACCATTGAGCGGCATCTGAGTTCGGCCTACAAATATCAGTACTGGGATCGTCCGGCGACGGACAATTGATGCGCTGTCGCGTATGCTGTTCTGTGCACAACCCGGGAGCCCATCATGACACTGATTATTTCATTCCTTTTCGCCATTACCCTGCTTACGCTGACGCCCGGCTTCGATACCGCGCTGGTGCTGCGTTCAGCGGCTGCGCAGGGCTGGCAGCGTGCCTCGGCGACGGCATTGGGCGTTACGCTCGGCTGTCTGGTGTGGGGCGTGGCGGTCGGGCTGGGCTTAGGCGCGCTGCTGCTGGCTTCGGAAATGGCTTATAACCTGCTGAAAGGCATCGGTGCCGTGTACCTGCTGTATCTCGGCGTCAGACTGCTGCTTAACCCGCGCAGCACGGTGGCCAGCGGGCAGGAGGGGCAAAAGCGGGAAGAGCGCTATCTGACCTGCTTCGCGCGTGGCCTGACCGGTAACCTGCTCAATCCCAAAGTCGGGGTCTTTTACGTCACTTTTCTGCCGCAGTTTATCCCGGCCGGCGGATCGGTGGCGCTGTGGTGCACGCTGATGGCGCTCACCCACATGGTGATTGGCTTAGTGTGGAACGCGGTATTGATTAGCGGCAGCCAGTACTTTGCCGGTCATCTGCGCCGTCCGGCAGTGTTAAAAGTGATGGATCGCCTGACCGGCTGCGTGTTTATTGGTTTCGCCGCGAAGCTGGCGCTGTCGCGGCGTTAAGCGTTACGGTTTGCGCGCCACCAGCACGGCACGCAGCGGGGCCGGATAGCCTTCGATGGTTTTGCTGCGGTCGTGCGGATCGAGGAACTCCGCCAGCGATTCGCTGGTCATCCAGTCGGTGCGGCGCTGCTCTTCCACCGAGGTGATGGCGTACATCGGCGATGCGCACATCGACAAACCCGCACTTCTCCAGCCAGTTTTTCAGCGCCGGCGCGGAAGGAATAAAGTAAACGTTGCGCATCTGCGCGTAGCGGTCCCCCGGCACCAGCACCGCGTTTTCATCGCCTTCGACCACCAGCGTCTCCAGCACCAGTTCGCCGCCGCTGACCAGCTGATCTTTCAGCTTGCAGCAGGTGGTCGAGCGGCGAGCGGCGGTGATAGAGCACGCCCATGGAGAACACGGTATCGAACGCCTTCAGCTAGCCGGCAGCTGCTCAATGCCCAGCGGCAGCAGGTGCGCGCGGCGATCGTCACCCAGCAGCTTACGCACCGCTTCGAACTGGCACAGGAACAGCTGCATCGGATCGATACCGACCGCCAGCTGCGCGCCGGCGCCAATCATGCGCCACAGGTGGTAACCGCTGCCGCAGCCGACATCCAGGACGGTACGTCCGGTCAGGCCGAAGAAAGGTGCGGCAGCACGCGATCCCACTTCCAGTCGGAGCGCCATTCGGTATCGATGTCGCACGCCGTACAGCGAAAACGGCCCTTTGCGCCACGGCATCAGGTTACGCAGCAGCGTTTCGATGCCGGCGCGCTGGCGATCGGTTAACGCGTCATGCTGCGCGCTGACGCTGTGCAGCAGATCGAGCTGCTGCGGCACCAGCAGCGGCAGATTGTCGACCGACTTCTCCCAGTTGCGAAAATGTCCGTGCAGGTTTTCGCGCTGCCAGGCGGCGATCTGCGCGGGCAACGCTTCCAGCCAGCTGGCGAGCGGGCCGGTGGCGATTTGCTGATAAAAACGGCCAAACTCGATCATGCCGGCTCCGCTTTCAGCGCCACCAGCGAGCCGAAGTTAAAGCACTGGAACCACAGTTCGGCGTGCTCAAAGCCGGCGCTTTGCAGGCGCGCTTTATGCGTTTCTACGGAGTCCGTCAGCATGACGTTTTCCAGCATGCTGCGCTTCTGGCTGATCTCCAGCTCGCTGTAGCCGTTGGCGCGCTTAAAGTCGTGGTGCATGTTGAACAGCAGTTCGCCGACCTCGGCATCTTCAAAGCTGAACTTCTCCGAGAGCACCAGCGCGCCGCCCGGATTCAGCCCGGCGGCAATTTTCTGCAGCAGCTTCAGGCGCTCGTCCGGCTCGAGGAACTGCAGGGTAAAGTTCAGCACCACCAGCGAGGCGTTTTCGATGTGGATATCGCGGATATCCCCTTCCATCACCTCCACCGGCGTAGCGGCGCTGAAGGCGTCGATGTGGCGGCGGCAGCGTTCCACCATCGCCGGGGAATTATCGACGGCGATAATTTGGCAGCCCGGTGCCTGAATGTTGCGGCGCACCGCCAGCGTGGCCGCGCCCAGCGAGCAGCCGAGATCGTAAACCTGGCTGTCGGGCTGCACAAAGCGCTCGGCCAGCATGCCGATCATCGAGATGATGTTGGAGTAACCCGGAACGGAGCGCTGGATCATATCCGGGAAGACTTCGGCTACCCGTTCATCGAAGGTCCAGTCGCCCAGGCTGGCGATGGGCGCGGAGAAAAGCGTGTCGCGGTCAGACATAATGTAATTATCCGGAGAGAAAACGGAAAGGGCGCTATTCTGGCAGAAACTGCCGCAGGCTGCACCATCCAGGTTTCCCTGCGTTTAGAACAGGCTGGATTGCTGTGGCCAGGCGGGCAGCGGGCGCAGCGTCGGCTCCAGCTGTTGCAGCTGCGGCCACAGCGCCTGTAGCAGCGGAAACACCGCGCCCATATCCGGCGTGTGGATGAACAGCAGCGGGTCGCTGTCGTGCTGCCAGTCCGCCAGTTTTTGCTGCCAGACATCAAACAGCGGCAGGTTCTCCTCCACGTTGTCGCTGCCGATAAAGCGCACCATCGGCTGACCGGCAGTGCGCACCGCGTGCGTCGGCACTTTCGGTTTTTTGCGCTGCGCGCATGCACGGCGGCCGGGCTGAGCGAGGCAGAGGCGTGCACCGGACGGCTGTCGAGGATCACCCGATTAACCCCGCGCTGATGCAGGCCGCGATTCAGCGCGCGCTCGGCCTCGCCTTTGGCAAAAAAGGCTGCATGGCGCACTTCAACGCCATAGTGAAAGCTGCGCGGCAGGCGATCGAGAAACGCCCACAAATCTGTCAGCTGCGCCGGTGAAAAGGCGGCGGGCAGCTGCAGCCAGTACTGGCCGATGCGCTGGCTGAGCGGATCCAGCAGGCGCAGAAATTCATTCACCAGCTCATCGCAGTTCTTCAGCGCCGCTTTGTGGCTGATGGTGTCAGGAAATTTAAAGCAGAAGCGAAAGGCGTCGTCAGTCATGTCATACCAGCGCTGCACCACTTCGGGTTTGGGCAGCGCGTAAAGCGTGGTGTTGCCTTCGACGCAGCCAAACAGCCGGGCGTAATCCGCCAGGGTTTCGATACCCAATACTTTCCAGTTGGCGTGCTGCCATTGCGGTAATCCAATACGAAGTGTCAAAACTGCTCCTGCCTGCTGTGGCGCGGAAAATGCGCCGTACGTTACCTGGTTTTGCCACGGGCAGTAACCGATCGCGCGGCAAACGCTGACGATTTGTCCGCTTTGCGCGGGATCTGCTTATCCTGCCTGCCATTTTCCAGTATAATAGCCGCCTTTTTTCCTGCAGTTGTGCATCACAGAAGGTTACGCATGTGCCTGCATGCTGTCTGGCGAATTAGCCAGCGGCTAAGTTAAAAGGATATCTCATGCGTACAGAATATTGCGGGCAGCTGCGTCAGTCCCACGTGGGACAGCAGGTCACCCTGTGTGGTTGGGTCAATCGTCGTCGTGATCTTGGTAGCCTTATCTTTATCGATATGCGCGACCGCGAAGGTATCGTTCAGGTGTTCTTCGATCCGGATCGCGCAGATGCGTTGAAGCTGGCCTCTGAGCTGCGTAATGAGTTCTGCATTCAGGTCACCGGCACCGTGCGTGCGCGTGACGAGAAAAACGTCAACGCCGACATGGCGACGGGTGCCATTGAAGTGCTGGCGTCCGATCTGACGATCATCAACCGTGCTGAAGCGCTGCCGCTGGACTCCAACCACGTCAACACCGAAGAAGCGCGTCTGAAATACCGCTACCTGGATCTGCGTCGCCCGGAAATGGCTCAGCGCCTGAAAACCCGTGCGAAAATCACCAGCCTCGTGCGTCGCTTTATGGACGACCACGGTTTCCTCGATATCGAAACCCCGATGCTGACCAAAGCCACGCCGGAAGGCGCGCGCGATTACCTGGTGCCGTCCCGCGTGCACAAAGGCAAATTCTACGCGCTGCCGCAGTCTCCACAGCTGTTCAAACAGCTGCTGATGATGTCCGGCTTCGATCGCTACTATCAGATCGTCAAATGCTTCCGCGACGAAGACCTGCGTGCTGACCGCCAGCCTGAATTTACCCAGATCGACGTGGAAACCTCCTTCATGACCGCCGAGCAGGTGCGTGAAGTGATGGAAGCGTCTGGTGCGTAACCTGTGGCTGGACGTGAAAGGCGTTGAGCTGGGCGATTTCCCGCAATCATGACCTTCGCGGAAGCCGAGCGTCGCTATGGCTCCGACAAACCAGACCTGCGTAACCCGATGGAGCTGGTGGACGTTGCTGACCTGGTGAAAAGCGTTGAGTTGCCGTCTTCGCGGGCCCGGCTAACGACCCCAAAGGCCGCGTGGCGGCGCTGCGCGTACCGGGCGGTGCGGCTCTGAGCCGTAAGCAGATCGACGACTACGGCAACTTCATCAAGATCTACGGCGCGAAAGGTCTGGCCTATATTAAAGTGACCGAGCGTGCGAAAGGTCTGGAAGGTATCACCAGCCCGGTCGCGAAATTCCTGAACGCGGACATCGTGGAAGCGATCCTGGAGCGCACCGGCGCGCAGGACGGCGACATGATCTTCTTCGGCGCAGACAACAAGAAAGTCGTTGCGGATGCGATGGGCGCGCTGCGTCTGAAGCTCGGCAAAGACCTGAATCTGACCGACGAGAGCAAATGGGCGCCGCTGTGGGTTATCGACTTCCCGATGTTTGAAGACGACGGTGAAGGCGGCCTGACCGCGATGCACCACCCGTTCACCTCGCCAAAAGAGATGACGGCGGCAGAGCTGAAAGCGGCACCGGAAGAGGCGGTCGCCAACGCCTACGACATGGTCATCAACGGCTACGAAGTGGGCGGCGGTTCCGTGCGTATTCACAGCGGTGAAATGCAGCAGACCGTGTTCGGCATTCTGGGCATCAACGAGCAGGAGCAGCGCGAGAAGTTCGGCTTCCTGCTGGACGCGCTGAAATACGGTACGCCGCCGCACGCGGGTCTGGCCTTCGGTCTTGACCGTCTGACCATGCTGCTGACCGGCACCGATAACATCCGTGATGTGATCGCCTTCCCGAAAACCACTGCCGCCGCGTGTCTGATGACCGAAGCGCCAAGCTTTGCCAACCCGGCCGCACTGGCTGAGCTGGGCATTGAGGTGGTGAAGAAGGAAGAGAAAAACTGATATGACATATAAGCTCCCCGTTTCGGTCCTGGTGGTCATTTATGCAGAAGACACGAAGCGGGTGCTGATGTTGCAGCGGCGCGATGACCCGGAATTCTGGCAGTCGGTTACCGGCAGTCTGGAAGAGGGGGAAACCGCGCCGCAGGCCGCCGCGCGTGAAGTAAAGGAAGAGGTCGCCATTGACGTTGCCCGCGAGCAACTGACCCTGAAGGACTGTCAGCGCACGGTGGAGTTTGAAATTTTTAGCCATTTACGTCATCGCTACGCGCCGGGTACCGAGCGCAATACGGAGTCGTGGTTCTGTCTCGCGCTCCCCCATGAACGGGAGATCGTGTTTACCGAACACCTGACCTACCGCTGGGTGAATGCGGCGGATGCCGCTGCACTGACCAAGTCGTGGAGCAACCGGCAGGCGATTGAAGAATTTGTAATTAACGCAGCCTGAAAAGGCGCGATTTTTGGAGAACTTTTTATGGCAGGTCATAGTAAGTGGGCCAACACCAAACACCGCAAAGCGGCACAGGATGCCAAGCGCGGTAAGATCTTTACCAAAATCATTCGCGAGCTGGTGACGGCAGCCCGTCTGGGCGGCGGCGATCCCGGCTTCCAACCCGCGTCTGCGCGCGGCGGTGGATAAAGCGCTGTCCAACAACATGACGCGTGACACCCTGAACCGTGCTATCGCACGTGGCGTGGGCGGCGATGAAGACGCGAACATGGAAACCATCATCTATGAAGGTTACGGCCCTGGCGGTACGGCGGTAATGGTTGAGTGCCTGTCCGACAACCGTAACCGTACCGTTGCGGAAGTGCGCCACGCGTTCACCAAAACCGGTGGCAACCTGGGCACTGACGGTTCCGTTGCGTACCTGTTCAGCAAAAAAGGCGTCATCTCTTTCGAGAAAGGCGACGAAGATGCGATCATGGAAGCGGCGCTGGAAGCCGGCGCGGAAGACGTGGTGACCTTTGACGACGGTGCTATCGACGTTTACACCGCGTGGGAAGAGATGGGTGCCGTGCGCGATGCGCTGGAAGCGGCTGGCCTGAAAGCGGACAACGCTGAAGTCTCCATGATCCCGTCTACCAAAGCGGACATGGATGCGGAAACGGCACCAAAACTGCTGCGTCTGATCGACATGCTCGAAGACTGTGACGACGTGCAGGAAGTGTACCACAACGGTGAAATCTCTGATGAGGTTGCAGCGACTCTCTGATGAGAGCGTGTAGATCCGTTACAGGAGACGCGTGATGTCGATTATTCTCGGGATTGACCCAGGCTCACGCGTCACCGGGTATGGCGTTATCCGCCAGGTGGGACGCCAGTTAACCTACCTCGGCAGCGGCTGTATCCGCACCAAAGTGGACGATCTGCCGTCGCGCCTGAAGCTCATTTATGCGGGCGTGACGGAGATCATCACCCAGTTTCAGCCGGACTATTTCGCCATCGAGCAGGTCTTTATGGCGAAAAACGCCGATTCGGCGCTAAAGCTCGGTCAGGCGCGCGGAGTGGCCATTGTGGCTGCGGTAAACCAGGATTTGCCGGTATTTGAATACGCGGCACGTCAGGTCAAGCAGACGGTGGTGGGCATCGGTAGCGCGGAGAAAAGTCAGGTGCAGCACATGGTGCGTACCCTGCTGAAGCTCCCTGCAAACCCGCAGGCTGACGCCGCGGATGCGCTGGCGATTGCGATTACCCACTGTCACGTCAGCCAGAACGCGATGCAAATGAGCGAGTCGCGGCTCAATCTGGCGCGAGGCAGGTTACGATAATGAGAAATCAGGCTGGATAAACATCCAGCCTTTTTTTATTATGTCGGCAGTTAATTTCTCCCAGAACGCAGGAGCGTCACGTGATAGGCAGACTCAGAGGCATCATCATTGAAAAACAACCCCCGTTAGTGCTGCTGGAAGTGGGTGGCGTGGGCTATGAAGTCCATATGCCGATGACCTGCTTCTACGAGCTGCCGGACGCGGGCAAAGAGGCGATCGTCTTTACTCAGTTTGTGGTGCGTGAAGATGCTCAACTGCTGTACGGCTTCAACAACAAACAGGAACGCACACTGTTCCGCGAGCTGATTAAAACCAACGGCGTCGGGCCAAAGCTGGCGCTGGCGATCTTATCCGGCATGTCAGCGCCACAGTTTGTGAATGCCGTTGAGCGTGAAGATCCTGCGGCGCTGATTAAGCTTCCTGGCATTGGTAAGAAAACGGCAGAGCGCCTGATTGTCGAGATGAAAGACCGCTTCAAAGGCTTGCATGGCGATCTCTTCACGCCGGCGGCCGCTCTGGTGCTAACCTCCCCAGGCGCGCCTGCGGCGGATGATGACGCCGAGCAGGAAGCGGTTGCCGCGCTGGTGGCACTGGGCTATAAACCTCAGGAGGCCAGCCGCATGGTAAGTAAAATTGCCAAACCGGATGCCAGCAGTGAAACCCTGATTCGTGAAGCGCTGCGCGCTGCATTGTGAGGTAAAGGATGATTGAAGCAGACCGCCTGGTGTCGGCAGGCACTATTCAGGCAGATGACGTGGTGGACCGCGCGATCCGCCCAAAACTGCTTGATGAGTATATCGGCCAGCCGCAGGTTCGTTCCCAGATGGAGATTTTCATCCAGGCGGCAAAACTGCGCGGCGATGCGCTCGATCACCTGCTGATTTTTGGCCCGCCGGGGTTGGGCAAAACCACGCTGGCGAATATCGTCGCCAATGAAATGGGCGTGAACCTGCGCACCACCTCCGGCCCGGTGCTGGAGAAGGCGGGCGATTTGGCGGCGATGCTGACCAACCTCGAACCGCATGACGTGCTGTTTATCGATGAGATCCACCGTCTGTCACCGGTGGTGGAAGAAGTGCTCTATCCGGCGATGGAAGATTACCAGCTGGATATCATGATCGGTGAAGGTCCGGCGGCGCGCTCCATCAAAATCGATCTGCCGCCGTTTACCCTGATTGGCGCCACCACCCGCGCCGGGTCGTTGACCTCTCCGCTGCGCGACCGCTTCGGCATCGTGCAGCGTCTGGAGTTTTACCAGGTGGCGGACCTCCAGCACATCGTTGGCCGCAGCGCCCGCTATATGGGGCTGGAGATGAGCGAAGAGGGCGCGTTTGAAGTGGCGCGGCGTTCCCGCGGTACGCCGCGTATCGCCAACCGCCTGCTGCGCCGCGTGCGTGACTTTGCCGAAGTGACGCGCCAACGGCGAGATCAGCGGTGAGGTCGCCGCGCAGGCGCTGGATATGCTGAACGTCGATGCCGAAGGCTTTGACTATATGGACCGCAAGCTGCTGCTGGCGGTGCTGGACAAGTTCTTTGGCGGCCCGGTCGGGCTGGATAACCTGGCGGCGGCAATCGGGGAAGAGCGTGAAACCATTGAAGATGTGCTGGAGCCGTATCTGATCCAGCAGGGCTTTCTGCAGCGCACACCGCGTGGCCGCATGGCGACGGTGCGGGCGTGGAATCATTTCGGCATTACGCCACCGGCAATGCCGTAAGCAGCGATAATTTGTAGCCCCGGTGGGTTTGCGAAGCGTAACCGGCGTCACGCCGCCGGTTTTTTTCATCATACTGAAGATAAACAGCACCGCCGCACTCAGCACCACGGACGGCCCGGCAGGCGTGTCGTAGAACGCCGAGAAGGTGAGTCCACCCGTTACCGCAATCATCCCGACAATCACGGCTACACCGGCCATCTGCTCCGGCGTACGGGCAAAACGACGCGCCGTGGCGGCAGGGATGATCAGCAGTGACGTAATAATCAGCGCGCCGACAAACTTCATCGCCACGCCAATGGTTAACGCCGTTACCAGCATCAGCAGCAGCTTAACGCGCTGCAGCTTCACGCCGTCGACAAACGCCAGGTCCGGGCTGACGGTCATCGCCAGCAGGTTACGCCACTGCCAGCGCCAGCACCACCAGCACCACGGCCACGCCGCCGGCGATAGCGATGAGATCGTCCGGCGTGACGGCCAGCAGGTCGCCGAACAGGTAGGCCATCAGATCCACGCGGATGTTCGACATCAGGCTGACCACCACCAGGCCCAGCGACAGGGCACTGTGCGCCATAATGCCAAGCAGGGTATCGATGGCGAGGTGAGGGCGCTTTTCCAGCCAGACCAGACCGGCCGCCAGCAGCAGCGTGACCACAATCACCGCGTAGAAGGGGTTGACGTTCAGCAGCAGACCAAAGGCCACGCCCAGCAGGGACGCGTGCGCCAGGGTATCGCCGAAGTAGGACATTCTGCGCCAGACCACAAACGAGCCGAGCGGGCCGGCGGCGCAGGCCAGCAAAACCCCGGCCAGCCAGCCGGGCAGTAACAGTTCAATCATGAGTGTCCATTTCCCCGGCGCAGAACAATTCGTCCCTGCAAATCGTGGCGGTGATTATGATGATGGCGATAGATGCCCAGCTGTTCAGCGCCGCGAGGGCCGAACATGGAGATAAATTCCGGATGCATGGAGACCACTTCTGGCGTGCCGGAGCAGCAGATATGGTGGTTGAGGCACAGCACTTCGTCGGTTTTTGCCATCACCAGATGCAGATCGTGGGAGACCATCAGCACGGCGCAGTTCAGCTCCCGACGCAGCTGGTCGATCAGGTCGTATAGCGCGACCTGGCCGTTGACGTCCACACCCTGCGTCGGCTCATCCAGCACCAGCAGCTGCGGGCTGTTCAGCAGCGCGCGGGCCAGTAAAACGCGCTGCGTTTCACCGCCGGACAGTTTTTGCAGCGGCGCATCGACAAGATGGCCCGCCTGCACGCGCTTCAGCGCCGGGAGAATATCGGCTTTACGCGTGCCGGGGCGCAGACGCAGGAAACGGCTCACCGTCAGCGGCAGCGTGGCGTCGAGGTGCAGTTTTTGCGGCACATAGCCGATACGCAATTTTTCCTCGCGCGTGATCACGCCTTCATCGGGTGCGACCAGACCCAGCACCACGCGCACCAGAGTGGATTTGCCTGCGCCATTGGGGCCGAGCAGCGTCAGAATTTTGCCGGGCTTCAGATCGAGCGACACGTCAGAGAGGACGCGGCGCTGGCCAAATGAGACCGAAATATTTTCAAGGGAAACCAATGTCGTCATGTCATTTTAAGCTTGAAGAAGTCAACGAATGTTATAATATCACATTCCACGCATTCACTACGATGATTAGTCGCATTATGTTACATAAAAATACGCTTGGCTTTTCGCCAGCTTTATGCGGCGCCGTTTAGCCTACGCACGACGCATGTTTTCCGCGCAGCTGCGGTTGTCGCTTCGCTTAAACCACTCGGATTTATCGCGTCGGCCATTGCCGACGGGGTAACGGAAACCCAGGTTCTGCTCCCGGATGGTGCATCCGAGCATGATTATTCCCTGCGCCCTTCCGATGTAAAACGCTTACAAAACGCGGACTTAGTTGTCTGGATCGGTCCGGAAATGGAAGCGTTTATGCAGAAGTCAGCAAAACAGGTGGCGGGTGAAAAACAGGTCGCGATTGCCGACCTCCCCGGCGTGAAACCGTTACTCATGAAAGGGGCGGATGACGATGAGGACGAACATGAGCACGGTCACGATCACGACCATGACTCAGACAATTCTGAGAACCAGGACCGTGATGGGTCATCACCATCACGGCGAGTACAACATGCATCTTTGGTTATCCCCAGAGATAGCGCGGCTTTCAGCGGTTGCAATCCATGACAAATTAGTGGAACTTATGCCGCAAAGTCGAGCCAAACTAGACGCCAACCTGAAGGATTTTGAGGCACAATTAGCCGCAACCGATAAGCAGGTTGGTAATGAGCTCGCACCGTTGAAAGGAAAAGGGTATTTCGTTTTTCATGACGCCTACGGCTATTTCGAAAAACACTACGGTTTGACCCCGTTGGGTCACTTTACCGTCAACCCTGAAATTCAGCCTGGTGCGCAGCGTTTACATGAAATCAGAACACAGTTGGTTGAGCAAAAAGCGACATGCGTTTTTGCTGAGCCACAGTTCAGGCCAGCGGTCGTAGAAGCCGTGGCCAGGGGAACATCCGTGCGCATGGGGACCCTTGACCCGCTAGGAATACGAATATCCAGTTGAGCAAAGCGAGCTATTCGCAGTTCCTCAGCCAACTGGCGAACCAGTATGCGAGCTGCCTGAAAGGAGATTAACGAGGAAGTGAATACGTGCAACAGATAGCCCGCTCTGTCGCCCTGGCATTTAACAATCTGCCTCGACCCCACCGCGTCATGCTGGGGTCGCTTACAGTTCTCACCTTAGCGGTCGCCGTCTGGCGGCCTTATGTTTACCACCCCGCGAGTTCTGCCCCTATCATCAAAACCATCGAGCTTGAAAAGAGCGAAATCCGCTCTTTGCTGCCTGAAGCCAGTGAGCCTATCGACCAGGCGGCTCAGGAAGATGAAGCTATCCCGCAGGATGAACTGGACGATAAAACCGAGAACGAGGCGGTTATCCCGATGGCAGTATGAATATGTTGTTTCTACCGGGGACACGCTGAGCAGCGTGCTGAACCAGTACGGCATCGACATGGGGAATATCAGCCAGCTGGCGGCTGCGGATAAAGATCTTCGTAACCTGAAAATCGGGCAACAGCTCTCCTGGACGTTAACGGCCGATGGCGATCTGCAGCGTCTGACCTGGGAAATGTCCCGCCGCGAAACCCGCACCTACGATCGCACGGCGAACGGTTTCAAGATGACCAGCGAAATGCAGAAGGGCGACTGGGTTAACAGCGTTCTGAAAGGCACCGTGGGCGCAAGCTTTGTCTCCAGCGCGCGCGATGCAGGCTTGACCAGCGCTGAAATCAGCTCGGTGATCAAAGCCATGCAGTGGCAGATGGATTTCCGCAAGCTGAAGAAGGGCGATGAGTTCTCCGTTCTGATGTCCCGCGAAATGCTGGACGGTAAGCGCGAGCAAAGCCAGCTGCTGGGCGTGCGTCTGCGCTCCGAGGGCAAAGATTACTACGCGATCCGTGCCGAAGACGGTAAGTTCTACGACCGCAGCGGTACGGGCCTTGCGAAAGGCTTCCTGCGCTTCCCGACGGCGAAACAGTTCCGCGTCTCCTCCAACTTTAACCCGCGTCGTCTGAACCCGGTAACCGGGCGCGTCGCGCCGCACCGTGGCGTTGATTTTGCCATGCCGCAGGGCACGCCGGTGCTGGCGGTAGGGGATGGTGAAGTGGTGGTGGCCAAACGTAGCGGTGCCGCCGGGTATTACGTCGCGGTCCGTCACGGTCGCACGTATACGACCCGCTACATGCACCTGCGTAAGCTGCTGGTGAAACCGGGCCAGAAGGTGAAACGCGGCGATCGTATCGCGCTCTCCGGTAATACCGGACGCTCTACCGGCCCGCATCTGCACTATGAAGTGTGGATCAACCAACAGGCGGTGAACCCGCTGACGGCGAAACTGCCGCGCACCGAAGGCCTGACAGGTAAAGATCGTACTGATTATCTGGCGCAGGTGAAAGAGGTTATTGCCGCAGCTGAGCTTAGACTAAGCCCTCTGTTAATTTCCGGGCAAATGCGTGCAAAAGCCGGCGCATTCTGTCGCCGGCTTTTTGCTATTTGTGCCTGTGACGACTGCCTTGCAACACTACCTGCCGTCACTATTTATTGAGCGTCATTGTCAGACCCTGGATCCAGCATGGAAACCCAAAAAAAACAATATTGAATACATTCCTGAGTTTGAAAAATCCTTTCGCCATCCGCGCAACTGGGGCGCCTGGCTGGCGTTTATTGGTGTTTACGCCTTTGCGGGGATAGCGATGCTGCCGGCCTCCGTCCGCGATCCGGTGCTGGGCGGGCTGGGTAAGTTTGCCGGCAAGCGTTTGGCGTTAAAAGTGCGCGCCGTCGCGCGCAGATCAACCTCTACTACTGTTTTCCGGAGAAAAGCGACGCCGAGCGCGAGGCAATCATTGATGAGATGTATACCACCGCGCCGCAGGCCATGGCGATGATGGCGGAGCTGGCGCTGAAAGGGCCGGATAAAATCGTCGATCGCGTTGACTGGAAAGGGCTGGAGATCATCGAGGAGATGCGTCGCAATGACGAGAAAGTCATTTTCCTCGTGCCGCACGGCTGGGGCGTGGATATTCCGGCGATGCTGATGGCCTCGCAGGGCCAGAAGATGGCGGCGATGTTCCACAATCAGGGCAATAAGATCTTCGATTTTGTCTGGAATACCGTGCGTCGTCGTTTTGGCGGGCGCTTGCATGCGCGCAACGATGGCATTAAGCCCTTCATCCAGTCGGTGCGTCAGGGCTACTGGGGCTACTATCTGCCGGATCAGGACCACGGCCCCGAGCACAGCGAGTTTGTCGATTTCTTTGCGACCTATAAAGCTACGCTCCCCGCGATTGGCCGCCTGATGAAAGTCTGCCGTGCCCGTGTGATCCCGCTGTTCCCGGTCTATGACGGCAAAACGCATCGCCTGAGTATTGAGGTTCGTCCGCCGATGGACGATCTGCTCACCGCCGATGACCACACCATTGCGCGTCGGATGAACGAAGAGGTGGAGATTTTGGTGGGACCGCATGCCGAACAGTACACGTGGATTTTGAAGCTGCTTAAAACGCGCAAACCGGGCGAAACAGAGCCGTATAAACGCAAAGAGCTGTATCCAACGAAATAAAAAAAGCCCTCTCCATCTGGAGAGGGCTTTTTAACAGAGACGTTATTACTCGACGGTCATAACGCGCGTGGTGTTGGTTGAGCCGATGGTGCTCATCACATCGCCCTGGGTCACGATAACGATATCACCGGACACCAGATAGCCTTTGTCGCGCAGCAGGTTTACGGCATCGTGCGCGGCGGCCACGCCGTCATTGGTGCTGTCGAAGTGAACCGGCGTCACGCCGCGGTACAGCGCCGTCAGGTTCAGCGTACGTTCGTGACGGGACATGGCGAAGATTGGCAGACCCGAGCTGATACGCGAGGTCATCAGCGCGGTGCGGCCAGATTCGGTCATGGTGATGATCGCGGTAACGCCCTTCAGATGGTTGGCCGCGTACATCGCCGACATCGCAATCGCTTCTTCCACGTTGTCGAACTGCACGTCCAGACGGTGTTTAGAGACGTTGATGCTTGGGATCTTTTCAGCGCCCAGACAGACGCGCGCCATGGCGGCCACGGTTTCTGCCGGATACTGGCCGGCGGCGGTTTCCGCAGAGAGCATCACCGCATCGGTACCGTCCAGCACGGCGTTGGCCACGTCCATGACTTCCGCGCGGGTTGGCATCGGGTTGGTGATCATCGACTCCATCATCTGGGTGGCGGTGATCACCGCGCGGTTCAGCTGACGTGCGCGACGAATCAGCGCTTTCTGAATACCGACCAGCTCAGGATCGCCGATTTCCACGCCGAGGTCGCCACGCGCAACCATCACCACGTCAGAGGCGAGGATCACGTCGTCCATGGCGTCCTGATCGCAAACGGCTTCCGCGCGCTCAACTTTGGCGACGATTTTGGCATCGCAGCCTGCATCGCGTGCCAGGCGGCGCGCATAGTTCAGGTCTTCGCCGCAGCGCGGGAAGGAGACAGCCAGGTAATCAACGCCGATCAGCGCGGCGGTCACGATGTCCGCTTTGTCTTTATCGGTCAGCGCTTCGGCCGAGAGGCCGCCGCCCAGTTTGTTGATGCCTTTATTGTTGGAGAGCGGGCCGCCGACGGTCACTTCGGTGAACACTTTCATGCCCTGAACTTCCAGCACTTTCAGCTGTACGCGACCGTCGTCGAGCAGCAGGATATCGCCCGGCACCACGTCGGCCGGCAGGCCTTTATAGTCGATACCGACTTTTTCTTTATCGCCTTCGCCTTTGCCCAGGTTGGCATCCAGCAGGAATTTGTCGCCGACATTGAGGAAAACTTTGCCTTCTTTGAAGGTGGATACGCGAATTTTGGGACCCTGCAAATCGCCGAGGATAGCAACGTGGCGGCCCAGTTTTGCTGCGATTTCACGCACTTTATCGGCACGTAATTTATGGTCTTCTGGCGTACCGTGAGAGAAGTTCATACGCACCACGTTGGCGCCGGCGGCGATAATTTTTTCGAGATTGTTATCGCGATCGGTGGCCGGGCCTAAGGTGGTTACGATCTTGGTTCTGCGAAGCCTTCTGGACATGTAATACTCCGTTGACTGAAACAACTTTGGTGTTGCGTGAACATTGAATCGGCCTTCATCTGCTATATGGCAGCGGGCGAGGCGGACTGATTGCTGTGGGGATGTCGACTCGACATGCGTGATTATTCGTTTTGACGTCTTAATTATCAACTAGTTGCTGTGCACTTGTCGATAACTATCCTGAATATAAGCAATTCTTTATCAAAACGCGATTCTTTCAGCGCTTCTTTGACCCGCTTCAAGTTATCCCGGAATTTTGCGGCCCCCCGGCGCAAGGTAAAACCGGTCGCCAGCACGTCAATCACGGTGAGCTGGGCCAGGCGGGAAACCATCGGCATATAAATGTCGGTGTCTTCCGGCACATCGAGGGTGATCGCCAGCGTTGCCTCACGCGCCAGCGGCGTGCCTGCCGTGGTGAGGGCAATCACCATGGCATCGTTTTCACGGGCCAGCTGCGCCAGCTCTACCTGACTCTTGGTGCGGCCGGTATGCGAAATCAGTACCACGACGTCATCTTCACTGCAATTCATACAGCTCATGCGTTGCAGCACAATGTCATCGGAATAAATCACCGGGACGTTAAAGCGGAAAAATTTGTTCATGGCGTCATGCGCCACGGCCGCCGACGAGCCGAGACCAAAGAACGCCATCTTCGCTTTGCGCCTGGGTCAATGCCTCCACCGCGCGATTCACGGAGCTCATGTCCAGTGACTGACGGACGTGGTCGAGCGAAGCCATGGCCGACTCAAAAATTTTCGCGGTATAGGCATCAACGCTGTCGTCTTCATCCACATTACGATTAACATAAGGGGTGCCGTTAGCCAGACTTTGTGCCAGATGCAGTTTAAAATCAGGAAAGCCGCGCGTTTCCAGGCTGCGGCAAAAGCGGTTGACCGTCGGTTCGCTGACACCCGCTTCCTGTGCCAGAGCGGCGATGCTTGAATGAATCGCCTGAGCGGGAGAGGCGAGAATGACCTCGGCCACTTTTCGCTCGGATTTGCTAAGGTGTTCCAGTTGAAACTGGATTTTTTCCAGCATGTTCATGTTAACAGGATGCTCATGGGTGTAAACGATTTCATAAATTGATGAAATCGTGATTCGATTTAGCCGATATTACCCCTTGTGTGTTAGCCATTGAGGGTACGAAGCGGCGGACAAGATGTAATTGTGTTTGTTTTTTTCATTACTTGATCGGTGTCGGGTTTTCGCTCTGACAAACCTGTTGCGAAACAGAAAAAGGCGCGTTGTTGCGTCACTTCGCAAGACGTCTAAATACGACCCGAAGCGGTGCAGGAAAATCAGCGGTATCGCACGCGACCGATCAGCGCTAAGGGTTGTCCTGGAATCGCCGTAAAAGCAGTACAGTGCATTGTAATAAAATTACAACTGAGGACCTGGCAGATAGGACGCTCAGGCCGGGTGATCCTGCAACTGAGGAGAATGACATGGCGGTAACGCAAACAGCCCAGGCATGTGACCTGGTCATTTTCGGCGCGAAAGGCGATCTTGCACGCCGAAAATTGCTGCCTTCCCTGTATCAACTGGAGAAAGCGGGCCAAATTCATCCGGATACCCGTATCCTGGGTGTAGGGCGCGCCGACTGGGACAAGGACGCTTATACCAAAGTCGTCCGCGAGGCGCTCGAAACTTTCATGAAGGAAAAAATTGATGAAAGTTTGTGGGATACCCTGAGTGGACGTCTCGATTTCTGCAACCTGGACGTTAATGACGTCAGCGCGTTTACCCGCTTAGGCGCGATGCTGGATCAGAAAAACCGTGTCACCATTAACTATTTCGCCATGCCGCCAAGCACCTTCGGCGCCATCTGCAAAGGCCTGGGCGAAGCCAAACTGAACGCCAAACCGGCGCGCGTCGTGATGGAGAAGCCGCTGGGTACGTCGCTGGCAACCTCGCGCGAAATCAACGACCAGGTGGGCGAGTTCTTTGAAGAGTGCCAGGTCTACCGTATCGACCACTATCTCGGTAAAGAGACGGTACTGAACCTGCTGGCGCTGCGTTTTGCTAACTCCCTGTTTGTGAATAACTGGGACAACCGCACCATCGACCACGTGGAAATCACCGTGGCGGAAGAGGTGGGGATTGAAGGCCGCTGGGGTTACTTTGACCAGGCCGGTCAGATGCGCGACATGATCCAGAACCACCTGCTGCAGATTCTGTGCATGATTGCCATGTCTCCACCGTCTGACCTGACGGCTGACAGCATCCGTGACGCAAAAGTTAAAGTGCTGAAGTCACTGCGCCGCATCGACCGCTCCAACGTGCGTGAGAAGACCGTTCGCGGCCAGTACACCGCCGGGTTTGCGCAGGGCAAAAAAGTGCCGGGCTACCTGGAAGAAGAGGGCGCTAACAAGTCCAGCAACACCGAGACGTTCGTGGCGATCCGCGTGGACATCGACGACTGGCGCTGGGCGGGTGTTCCGTTCTACCTGCGCACCGGTAAGCGTCTGCCGGCCAAATGTTCCGAAGTGGTTGTCTACTTTAAGAACCCGGAATTGAACCTGTTCAAAGAGTCCTGGCAGGAACTGCCGCAAAATAAACTGACCATTCGTCTGCAGCCGGACGAGGGCGTGGATATCCAGATCCTGAACAAAGTGCCGGGCCTGGATCATAAACACAACCTGCAGACCACCAAGCTGGATCTGAGCTACTCCGAAACCTTCAACCAGACGCACCTGGCCGATGCTTACGAGCGTCTGCTGCTGGAAACCATGCGCGGTATTCAGGCGCTGTTCGTGCGTCGCGATGAAGTGGAAGAGGCCTGGAAATGGGTCGACTCCATCACCGAAGCCTGGGCTGCCGATCAGGATGCGCCAAAACCGTATCAGGCGGGTACCTGGGGACCGGTCGCCTCGGTGGCGATGATCACCCGCGATGGCCGCTCCTGGAACGAGTTTGAGTAACCGCTCCTGCATCGCTGACTGAGTGATTCATGATAACGCCCCTGCGCTGCTAGCCATGGGGCGTTTTGTTTTCAGTCAGCAGGGTTTATCCTGGTCGCCATTAATGGCAACCCTACAGAATGGTGCGCAATGATGCGCAAATGATAATGCTAAGGAAACGTATGGAAACGCTATTGCGCAATAAATGGAGTTCTGTCGGTATGCTGCTGGGGGCCATAGCATTCATGCTGGTTGCAGTTCACTTTACTATCGGCCCGTTCCAACATCGTCCCTCAATTGAGCAGGTGGTAGCAGAACAGGTTGCCGCAGTGAAGAAAGGTGTTCTTGCCGGACTAAAAGGGGAGAACGTGCAAAGCTCTACATCGAAAGCCAGCAAGATGGACATCGATGGGCTGCTTACCATTACGGATGTCGTGCTGGCGGCTATTGCCCTGCTGCTGGCCGCGTTTGGTGGTATGCGCAAAGAGAGCCGCTGGAGTGTTTACGGCGCGCTGTTTTTCGCAGGTGCCACTCTGACGTTCCATGCCATCGTGGCTGGTATGGCTCTGGTCAGTGCACTGGTGTTTTTGTTAATTGTTTTAGCGGTTGTCTCACTGGTGCTGGGTTAAAACTGCAGACGCAGGCATCAGGCTCAACTTGCGAGCGGATACAGGTCATCACCAAAATGAACCGCGGTTTCAAAAATTGATGATATCCAATAGACGTCCGTCCGGCCGATCTTGTATGGTAGGGCTCTCTTTCTGACAGCGTGACCGCGCGTCGGGCTGTCTCTCCTGAGGAAACGTAATGAAGAACTGGAAAACGAGTGCGGAACAGATTCTGACTACCGGCCCGGTTGTGCCGGTGATTGTCGTCAACAAGCTGGAACATGCGGTGCCGATGGCCAAAGCGCTGGTCGCAGGTGGCGTGCGCGTGCTGGAAGTGACGCTGCGCACGCCGGTGGCGATGGATGCGCTGCGGGCAATGATCAAAGAAGTCCCGGAAGCGATTGTGGGTGCCGGCACGGTGATCAATACCCAGCAGCTGAAAGAAGTGACCGACGCCGGCGCGCAGTTTGTCATTAGCCCGGGGCTCACTGAGCCACTGCTCAAGGCGGCGGTGGAAGGTCCGGTGCCGCTGATTCCGGGCATCAGCACCGTGTCGGAACTGATGGTCGGCATGGATTATGGTTTGCGCGAGTTCAAGTTCTTCCCGGCAGAGGCTAACGGTGGCGTCAAAGCGCTGGCGGCGATTGGTGGTCCATTCCCGCAGGTGCGTTTCTGCCCGACCGGCGGTATTTCCCCGGCCAACTATCGTGACTATCTGGCGCTGAAAAGCGTGCTGTGTATTGGCGGCTCGTGGCTGGTGCCAAACGATGCGCTGGAGAGCGCCGACTGGGATCGTATTACGCAGCTGGCGCGTGAGGCTGTGGCAGGTGCGGCTTCACCCCGTTGATCGCGAATAGCGCTGCCGCGTAACTGCAACGCGGCAGCGGTCAAATTTTGCGGGTGGTGATGGCGCTGCGTCACCACCCGGGCAATCAGCCCTGAACCTGCACGGCTGCGGCGCTGGCAATGGCGCGGGCCACGGCATCATCGGTGCTGTCACCGGTCGCCAGCGCGACACCCAGACGGCGCTGCCCGGCGATTTCCGGCTTACCAAACAGACGCAGCTGCAAACCGGCACCAAGTGCGGCTTCCACATTCACAAACTGCACGTTGTGGCTATCGAGCTGGGGCAGGATCACCGCCGAAGCAGCCGGTCCATACTGGCGAATGCCGCCAATCGGCAGGCCGAGGAAGGCGCGCACGTGCAGCGCGAACTCAGAGAGATCCTGCGAAATCAGCGTCACCATACCGGTATCGTGCGGACGCGGAGAGACTTCGCTAAATACCACCTCGTCGCCGCACACAAACAGCTCCACGCCAAACAGGCCGTAACCGCCGAGCGCTTTCACCACGTTAGCGGCGATGTCCTGCGCGCGCTGCAGGGCCAGTTCGCTCATCTGCTGTGGCTGCCAGGATTCACGATAATCACCGTCTTCCTGACGGTGACCAATTGGCGCGCAGAAATGGATGCCGTCCACCGCGCTGATGGTCAGCAGGGTGATTTCAAAATCGAACTTCACGACGCCCTCGACGATCACCCGGCCCGCGCCCGCGCGTCCGCCTTGCTGCGCGTAATCCCAGGCGTGATCCAGCTGGCTGGCTTCGCGAATGAAGCTCTGGCCTTTACCGGAGGAGCTCATTACCGGTTTCACGATGCAGGGAAAACCGATCTCGTGCGCGGCCGCGACGAAACGCGCTTTGCTATCCGCAAACTGATAGGTTGAGGTCGGTAACGCCAGCTCTTCTGCCGCCAGACGGCGAATGCCTTCGCGGTTCATGGTCAGACGTGCAGCACGGGCCGTCGGCACCACTTTTTGCCCCTGCGCTTCCAGCTCCAGCAGTTTTTCGGTGGCGATGGCTTCAATTTCCGGCACCACAAAGTGGGGCTGCTCCTGCGCAATCAGCGCCGCCAGTGCGTCACCGTCCAGCATGTTAATGACGTGGCTGCGATGCGCAACGTGCATCGCCGGGGCATCGGCATAGCGATCGACAGCGATCACTTCCACCCCGAGACGCTGACACTCCAGCGCCACCTCTTTGCCCAATTCACCTGAACCTAACAGCATGACACGCGTTGCGGCAGGTCGCAGCGCGGTTCCGAGAGTCGTCATAATTTCACCTTAGCAGTCAAAATGCGCGCGCAGTATAAACGAAAACGTTTGCGTACTCACGCATTGCGCACGTCTGGCTTTGCCATACTTTGCCGGCTCTGACGTTAACTGACACAGCGTGCGGCAGCATAGTGAGCGGAAACTTAAACAGGAGTTAAACGATGAGTAACTGGCTGCAGCAAATTCATTCGGTTCTGGCAAAGAAGGGCGGTGACGGCAAATCAGGCGGCCTGAGCGATATGCTGGCCCCCGGCGCGCTGGGTGGCCTGGCGGGTTTACTGGTTGCCAGCAAATCGTCGCGCAAGCTGTTAACCAAATACGGCGGCACCGCGCTGCTGGTCGGCGGCGGGGCGGCGGCAGGCGCGGTGCTGTGGAATAAATACAAGCAGCGCGTGCGGGAAACCCATCAGGATGAGCCTGCGTTTGGCCAGTTGCAGACGCCGCTCGACCAGCGCGCGGAGCGACTGGTAACCGCGCTGGTGTTTGCTGCGAAAAGCGACGGGCACATTGACGATTGCGAGCGCACGGCCATCGAGCAGAATATCCATCAGGCCGGTTACGGTGCGCAGGCGGAAGCGCTGATTCAGCAGGCAATGAACCGTCCGCTCGATCCGCAGTGGCTGGCCGCCGACGTGAAAAACGAAGAGGAAGCACTTGAGCTCTATTTCCTTAGCTGTGCGGCGATCGATGTCGATCATTTCATGGAACGCAGCTACCTCTCCGCGCTCGGCGATGCGCTAAAAATTCCTCAGGACGTGCGCGACGGTATTCAGCGCGACATCGCGGCGGAAAAAGCGGCCTGAGTCACGCCGGAGGCGGTTGCGGCGGCCTCCGGTTACACTTCGCGTGCGTTTCCGGCTTGGCTTCCTCTGCCAGAAGTGCCACGCTTGCAGGATGTCGTCTTTCAGGGAGAAACTCTGTAATGAATCAGCCGCAAGCGAAAAAAATCCCCCACCACATGACGTTACACGGCGAAACGCGTACCGATAACTATTTCTGGCTGCGTGATGATGACCGGCAAAACCCCGAGGTACTGGCTTATCTGGAGGCGGAAAACCGCTACGGTAAAGCGATGATGGCCTCGCAGGATGCGCTGCAGGATCGGGTACTGAAAGAGATCATCGATCGGCTGCCGGCACAGGACCACTCGGTACCGTACGTAAAACGCGGCTATCGCTACCAGAGCCGTTACGAAGCCGGCAATGAGTACGCAGCCTATTTCCGCCAGCCGGTGGATGCGCCCGCCGAGCCAGCCGTGGCAGCTGCTGTTGGATGGCAACCAGCGCGCCGCCCACAGTGATTTTTACACCATGGGCACGCTGGATATCAGCCCGGATAACCAGGTGATGGCGCTGGCGGAAGATTTTCTGTCGCGCCGCCAGTACGGCATCCGTTTTCGTAACCTCGACAGCGGCAACTGGTATCCGGAGGTGCTGCGCGACGCGTCCTCCAGCGTGGCGTGGGCCAACGACTCACGCACCCTCTACTACGTACGCAAGCATCCGAAAACGCTGCTGCCTTATCAGGTGTGGCGTCACGAACTGGGGCATCCGCAGTCGGAAGATCAGCTGGTGTATGAAGAGCAGGATGAGTCTTTCCACCTCAGCGTGCATAAAACCACCTCGGAACACTTCATCCTGATCGCGCTGTTCAGCACAACTACCAGTGAAATTCTGCTGATTGACGCGGAATATCCGGACGCACAGCCGCAAGTGTTTTGTCCGCGGCGGCGCGATCATGAATACAGCATCGATCATTACGATCACCAGTTCTTCATTCGCTCCAACCGCGACGGCAAAAATTTCGGCCTGTACCGCAGCGCGTGGCTGGCAGAAGATCGCTGGCAAACCCTGATTCCGCCGCGCGACCACGTGGTGATGGAAGATTTCCAGCTGTTTCGTAACTGGCTGGTGGTGGAAGAGCGTCAGCGCGGGGTTAACACGCTGCGACAGATTAACTGGGCGAGCGGTGAAAGTTACGGTATTGCGTTTGACGATCCGGCCTATGTCACCTGGCTGGCCTACAACCCCACGCCGGAAAGTGACTCGCTTGCGTTACGGCTACTCGTCGATGACCACGCCGACTACGCTGTTTGAACTGAACATGGATACCGGCGAGCGGCGCATTCTCAAGCAAACCCCGGTGCCGGGCTTTGACTCTGCCGACTACAAAAGTGAACACCTGTGGATCACGGTGCGCGACGGCACGGAAGTGCCGGTCTCACTGGTTTATCACCGCAAACACTTTCAGCGCGGCGCCAATCCGCTGCTGGTGTACGGCTACGGCGCGTATGGCAGCAGCATGGAGGCCAGCTTCGGCACCAGCCGCATCAGTTTGCTGGAGCGCGGTTTCATCTACGCGATTATCCACGTGCGCGGCGGCGGCGAGCTGGGCCAGCAGTGGTATGACGATGGCCGGCTGCAACATAAAATGAACAGCTTCACCGACTTCATTGATGTCACTGAAGCGCTGGTAGCGAAAGGCTACGGCAACCCGCAGCAGCTGTACGCGATGGGCGGCAGCGCCGGAGGCTTGCTGATGGGCGGCGTGCTGAATATGGCCCCGCAGCTGTTTCACGGCGTTATCGCTCAGGTGCCGTTTGTCGATGTGGTCACCACCATGCTCGATGAATCTATTCCGCTGACCACCGGTGAGTTTGATGAGTGGGGCAATCCGGAGCAGGCGGAATTCTATCGCTACATCCGCCAGTACAGCCCGTATGACAACGTGACGGCGCAGGCGTATCCGCACATGCTGGTCACCACCGGGCTGCATGATTCGCAGGTGCAGTACTGGGAGCCGGCGAAGTGGGTGGCAAAGCTGCGTGAGCTGCGCACCAACGATGCGCTGCTGTTACTCTGCACCGATATGGATTCCGGCCACGGCGGCAAATCAGGACGTTTTAAATCCTATGAAGGCGTGGCGCTGGAGTTCGCTTTCCTGATTGCCCTGGCGCAGGGCACGCTGCCGCCACGCAGCGATTACTGAGTGTCCTTAACGTATTTGCGCAGCGTCTGCCGCAGCGGCGCGCGCAAATCACGTACGTTTTCCAGTACCCAGCGCAAATAGCCCGGATCTTTACGCGCGATGCTGCCGATGCTCTGACCGCGATACTTACCAAACGGAAACACCTCGTCGCTGACCGGCGCCGGCTGGCAGCGACTCACCATCTCGCTGGCGCTCCAGCCGGAGGTTTCCATAATGCGGATCAGCAGCGCGGCGGTGATATAGCAGTCGTACAGCGCGCGGTGCGGGTGCAGATCATCCGGCGGCGACACCTCAAGTTTGAGGCTGTGGCGCAGCGCCTGATTGCTGTATTTAATGCCCGGCCAGAGACGGCGCGCCAGCTTCATGGTGCAGATCCATTCGCCCGGCATCGTCAGGCAGCACGCGGCGGTCAAAGCTGGCGTTATGCGCCACATAGTGCGGGCTACCGTGATAGCGGCCAATCGCCTCTTCGATGGTCGGTTTGCCTACCACCATGGCTTCGGTGATGCGGTGGATCGCCATCGCCTGAGGACTGATGGGCCGATCGGGGCAGACCAGATGGCTCATCGGATTGACGATCTTGCCGTCAACCACGTCCACCGAGGCCACTTCCACCACGCCGCCCTGCAGGCCGCAGGTTTCGGTATCGATTACGCGTAACATAAATTATTTCTGCTTAGGTTCGTAGGGCAGGCGGGAGAGACTGAGCGATGCCTGGCGATAGGCCATCAGGCGCTGACGGAACCAGTCGCGCAGCGCTTCCGGCTGCTCGCGCTCCACCATCTCGGCGATCACCGGCATGTTATAGCGCTCTTTAAACGCCACGCCAGCGGCGGCGAGATCGACGTTTACTTTGTCTTTCTCTTCCTGCGACAGCAGGGCAAGGTTTTGGCTCATGCTTTTCTCCTGATAAACAGGGGCAAAAATAATGGTTTCGCCCTGCTGGATCAAGGGAATTGGATCGCACCGCAAGTCTCGACAGCCTAAAAGCAGCGGCGTATCCTGCTGCCACATTTGCGGCGCAGTGCCGCAGTTAAAAGGGAATACGTGATGATGAAAACTGCATCCAGGCGCGTTATCGCGCTACTGCTGGCGGGCGCGACGCTGGGCTTCAGCCAGCTGGCTCTGGCACATGCCCACCTGAAAGCCCCGGTGCCGGCGGACAACGCCGTGGTGGAGCGCGCGCCGCAGCAACTCACCCTGACATTCACCGAAGATATTGAACCGGCATTCAGCGGCGTGGAAATGATCAACGCGCAGCAACAACCGGTGGCGCTGGAGAAAGCCCAGCTGAATCCGCAGCAGCACGATCAGCTGATTGTGCCGATCGCCCAGCCACTGGCGTCGGGCCAGTATCAGGTCAACTGGCACGTGCTGTCAGTGGACGGCCACAAAACCAAAGGTAGTTACAGCTTCAGCGTGAAGTAATGAGTCTTAGCGCGTTATGGATCGGCCTGCGGGCGCTGCATTTTCTGGCGCTGTTTCTGCTGACCGGCAGTGCATTTTATACCGCGCTGCTGGCGCCGGCGCGCTACCGACCGGTGCTGGCACAGCGCTGGCGGCGGCTGATGGGATACAGCGCCGTGCTGAGTTTACTCAGTGCGCTGTTGATGCTGGCGGCGCAGACCGGGCTGATGAGCGGCGACTGGCGCAGTATCGCCAGCATCGACGTCTGGCTGGCGGTGCTGGGCACGCGCTTCGGCGCGGTGTGGCGCTGGGTTATCCTGTTTGCCCTGCTCAGCACGCTGGCGCTGCGCCTGCGGGGTAATTTGCGCCAGCAGGCGTTACTGGCGACTGCGCTGTTGCAGCTGGTGGCGCTGGCGGGCGTCGGCCATGCGGCGATGCGCGACGGCATGCCGGGACTGCTGCAGCAGGGGAATCATGCGCTGCACCTGATCGCGGCCGCCTTCTGGGCCGGTGGTCTGCTGCCGCTACTGCTATTGATGCGCGAGGCGCGTAACATTGCCTGGCGCACCGATGCCATTCGCAGCATGATGCGCTTTTCACGCTATGGTCATCTGGCCGTGGCGCTGGCGATTGTTACCGGCACGGTCAACAGCCTGCTGATTGCCGGTACGCCGCTCAACTGGACCGCCACGCTGTGGAGCGAGCTGCTGGTGAGCAAAGCGTTGCTGGTGGCACTGATGGTGCTGATTGCGCTGCTTAATCGCTATCTGCTGGTGCCGCGTTTTCGCCTGGCCGCCAGCCGGGCACCGAAACTTTTTATCCGTCTGACGCAGCTCGAGCTGCTGCTGGCGTTGATTGTTATCGGGCTGGTAAGCGTGTTTGCTACGCTGTCGCCGGCCTGAATCTGTTAAAAGATGAGATGAGGTCGAGATTTTGCTGAAGAAACTGATTCCAGCTGGGTTACTGATGACGTTGTGCAGCCAGGCGTTCGCCGGGCAGATTATCACCGTCAGCCGTTTTGAAATGGGCAAAGATAAGTGGCCGTTCACCCGTGAAGAGGTGATGCTGACCTGCGAGAAAGATGGCGCGCTGTTTGCCATCAACCCCAGCACATTGCTGCAGTATCCGCTCAATGATAAAGCGCTGGCGCGCGGCAATGCCGGGCAGGGCACATTGCAGTCCATCGATACCATCCTTGCCGCCGATAAAGCGCATCCGGGACAAAAGATGAGCCTGCAGCCGATCGTTGATCGCGCCCAGCAACTGTGCGGTAAATAATCCCTGCATTTTCAGGCGTAGCGCACATTTTGCCGCTGCGCCTGCCAGCCGTTAGTGCCAGCCCGATCACAGAGTTGGCAGCTTTTGACGGCGGCGAAGCCCGCTGGCTGGAAAATCACCGATGCTGGTCTACCTTTAAAAGGCAAGGCGTCCTCGCCTGCAAAAATGCCAACTTTTAGCGCACGGCTCTCTCCCAAGAGCCATTTCCCTGGACCGAATACAGGAATCGTATTCGGTCTTTTTTTAATCATATGAATTGTATGGCTATTTATCAATTTATCTGCCTTTTTGCTTACGCGCCTCAAGGTTAGTAGTGTTTTCACTAATAATACGAGGGCATCCTCATAAGACTATTTTTTTCAGACGGATAGATGAGTGGCATTTGGCGCGAAGTCAAAAGCGGGGTTACTGCAAAGAGGCTTTGCTTGAGTGCGCCATTTCAGAAGCCACTTTATATATCTGAATACACCTGAAGAAATAATTTTGGCAACATAGAAATAACATGGGCGAAGTAGCCCAAGTCGCATTAAGTGTAGAACATACGCCTCATGAAACTGCACTCAGAAGCCATCGTGGGAAGGCAGCACTAAAGTGAGTTCAAGCCGAAAGTGACGATAGACCAGAGACGGGAAGCCTTAAAATTCAGATATTAAACATCATGTATTCCGTGGTCTCCGCGCCTAATGGCTGGCAAGTCTACCTGAGTTAAAATGCATTTTCGGTCTAGCATCCAATTGCTGAAGTTAGGTTATATGTTCATTTACTAACTGTTGTCGGAGTGAGTATATGATATCTTTGGACGATATCACGAAGCTGCACTGAAGATCACCGTCTTGTTCGGTATTTCAAGCGTAAAGGTGGTACGCTCGCTTGGTTGCTAGTCGGTCATGGTAACAAACTATCAGGCTTGGGATGTAGCGATAAGGCACCAAATAGATGAACTTAGGAACATTTTTGTTGGGTTGCGTGAAATCCAGTGAGGTAAGTAAGTCCGGAATGTATTTATCGAAAGATTTAAAACTTTCATTTGGAATCCGGTACTAACTGAGATTAGTTTGATTATAATTCTTCCTATAAAAATCATCTATTACTGGGCTAAACTGCAATTAGTACAGATACCGTTCATATTTTCATTATCAGAAGACGATAATTTATATAATTTTTGATTAACAGAAAGTTAATTTGGAAGCTGAAGTTACGAATTGATTAGTGTGTTTAATGATCAGGGGAAATATGGCATGACTTAATTGGTGAGCCTTTTATCAGCAGTGTTGAGGCTATGAATTTTTTTAGGTCCATCTGAACTAAGTTATAGTGGAAAAAGTCGCATGAGTGGTAATGAAGTTTATGGTTGCATTGGCTTTTAGCTAGATAATCTGCATAAATTTTCATGCAGAGATTAGAACAAAAAGTCTAAATGTAAACCACTTTAAAAAATTGATTTGATTTTCACTTGGAAGATAGATTATTTTTACATATAATAAGTTTGATTATAAAAATATGAACCAAATTTTTTGAACCTTGACTTACACAAAGTTCATAGGATTTGAATTTATTACTATTGATTAAATGTATTCATCAAAGGTTGATTGCTTTTTATTTTTATGAATGTAAATTGCGGGTATTATAATGAATTCTAGAAGTGCTTAAGATGTGAGTATTATTTCATGGGCTGTGATTTTAATTTAGATTATTAAATATGGAGATTGAGATGGCTGGATATGAAAATTCATCATTATGGCAAATGTCGTTATCAAAAAGAATAGAGGATGATAAGTATAGTGCGGAGCGGGATTTTTTTAGAGTAAATTTAGAACACTTCCGTGAAAAAGCACAATTGCTTGCATCAGAAATTCATCGTGATCTTCCAGAATATACTGTCCATGACATAACTCATATCGATGCCCTATGGGAGATGGCATCAATAATCTGCGGCAAAGATTTTTATATTAATCCGGCTGAGTCATTTGTTCTAGGATGTGCATTTCTTATCCATGATCTAGGTATGGGGTTAGCAGCTTATCCAAGAGGCATAAACGCATTAAAAGAAGAGGTGATCTGGAGTGATACATACTCATATCTAAGCCAGTTTAATGATGGTGTTGTAGATGAAAAACAGGTTATTGAAATAGTTTTAAGGAAGCTTCATGCGCAACATGCAGAGAAGCTTGCATTTGCAAGTTGGGGAAATAGTGGAGATAAAGAACACTTAATTGATAACAGTCAATTAAGGTTTGATTATGGTGCTGTTATTGGAAAAATAGCTCACAGTCACTGGTGGGATTCAAGTGAATTAGTCTCGAAGTTTCCATCAAAATTGGGAGCTTCGGCAAACATGCCTAATGAGTGGGATGTGGACTCTTTGAAACTAGCATGCATTATAAGAGCTGCAGATGCAAGTCATATTGATTCCAGAAGAGCTCCTGCTTTTTTGAGAAAAATTAGAGAGTTAAATAAATACTCAGCTGAACATTGGACCTTTCAGCAAAGATTATATCAGCCAAGAATTGAAAGAGAAAAATTAGTTTATACATCCAAGTCGCCTTTTAGTATGCAGGATGCTGCTAGTTGGTGGCTATGCATCGATACTTTAAGGATGATTGATAATGAATTGTATCTTGTTGATTCTCTTCTGCACTCTAACAATAGGCCTCGATTTGATGCCAAGGGTGTTGCTGGTATTGACCACCTTCGTTCTATTGAAAGATTAATCCCTACTACAGGTTGGGAACCAGTTGATACAAAAATACATGTCGGTAATATCACTCAGTTGGTAGAAAATTTAGGTGGTTCGCAACTCTATGGTGAAAATTTACTGGTTCCACTAAGAGAATTAGTTCAAAACGCTTGTGATGCTATTCGTGCCAGGCGATTACTAGAGTGCGAAGATGATGACTTCGGTAGAGTTAATATACGTTTAAATAAAGATGAAAGTGGAATATATATTGAAGTAGAGGATAACGGTGTAGGAATGTCCTCACGAGTGCTTTCAGGTCCATTTCTTGACTTTGGAACTTCATTCTGGAATTCAGCACTGATGCATGATGAACTGCCTGGACTTCAAAGTAAAGGTTATAGATCAACAGGAAAGTTCGGTGTGGGTTTCTTTTCTGTATTTATGTGGGGTTATGATGTAACTGTTACCTCTAGGCGCTATGAGGAAGCAAGACAGAGTACAAAAATATTGGCTTTTAATAGAGGTGATCTAAGTCGGCCGCTTCTCAAAAGTGCAAGTGAAAATGAATATATACGAGACGGCGGTACTAGAATAAGAGTCTATCTCAAGTCAGAAGAATATCTATCAAAGTTACTGAGTAGAACTTATCGCTATAATTTTGACAGTATAGCAGATTTAATAAGGTTAATGTTTCCTGCGTCAGATGTTGATTTGCATGTGCAAGATAAAATAAACGATGTCAATAAGATTGTTATTAAGGCAAATGATTGGAAAACTATATCCAATCAGGATTTTGTGAATAGAGTATTAGATTATGAATATCTTGTGGAGAATTATGAAATTGACGAGGAATCTTATAGTAATATCTTGAGGCTTTCCGAGAATACGACGTTGATTGAATCTAATGGTCAGGTTTTAGGTCGAGGTTTTTTAGCACCTGCGAATGGAGACGTACGAAGATTTGGTGTTGAGTATGATGGTATGCTTACAGTTGGGGGATATAGAACAAATGAAGTTAATGACTTCATAGGGTTGTTATTATCAGAAACCTATAAAGCATCACGAGACTTAGCATACCCTTTAATACCTAAAGATGATTTTAAAGCTTGGGTGAAAAATCAAATCACTCTTTTGAAAAAAAATGAAGAGAATCAAGTTGTTTACATTAGACTCTCTGAGTTGTGTTCCTCAATGCAAATTGATATAGGCGATATGGTGTTTGCCAAATCTGCAGATACACCCTTAAACAGAGACGCGTTTGGGAAATTACTCAGAGAACATGAAACGATTTATCTTGTTTCAAGTTATGAGCTTCGTTCCTTGCGAGAAGCTATGAATGGTGATATTAAGATTAAAGAAAATGTAATTTCGATAAGTGATACAATAAGATCTTTCCTTGATAATCCATACTCAGGATTTAATGACCTTGATTTCTGGCCCGGCGTACGACAAGACTACTATTCTCAAAGCACATTGATACATTATGTGGCTGAAGCAATAAATAAAGAGTGGGGTATTCCAGTGCGTGAATTTCTCGACTGGGAATTAGATAATAAAGGAGGGAGAAAGAGGGCTGTAATTGGGCACAATAACGGACTAGATTTAACGGCTTCAACTCTTAAAGTCAGTAAGAGCGAACTAGAAGAATATTTGGACAAATTCTGAGCATCATTGTAAATGAGACGAGATAGCTCGTCTCATTCTACTTAATGCGTGATTTGGCTATCGCCATTTCATCGCCACTTTTTCATGTAACTCATTGATTATCAAAGTGGCTAATATTATTGGGTCTTTTTTTGTCTCTTTTTCGGCTTACTCTTTACCTGGCGAAATGGCAGTCGTGGCCGCAGCAAAATAGTTAGTTTAAATGCCTGAGGCTTTCAGAGATTAAAATAGTGACAGATTCTATCCACTTAAAACTTTAAGCGCGGAGGATTCACCGTTTCGTTACGTCTTTAATTGGCCATTAAATTTATTTAGCCCTTGTGTTTACCCGCCAGACGTGCGTTAATGCATCTCCGGTCTGATAAGCAGACAGTCCCATAGTTAGTTCGTTTTGTATCTCTCATCTGTGTTAGCGCCTTTCCTGTGCCTTTCTCTTTGAGTTTTATCTCAGGTTCTGATGTGTCGCTGCGGTTCAGCCTCTAATGCCATATGGCTCATTATCAAGGTATAAACATGTCAAATAAAATGCTCGGTACAGTAAAATGGTTCAACGCTGAGAAAGGTTTCGGCTTCATTTCTCCGGAAGACGGCAGCAAAGACGTTTTCGTCCATTTCTCTGCCATTCAGGGAACTGACTTCCGTTCACTCGATGACGGTCAGAAAGTTGAATTCTCTGTAGAAAACGGCCCTAAAGGTCCGTCAGCTGTTAACGTTACAGGTCTCTGATTATTAGGGTAATTAATGCTATGAGATGCCCACAATGTCAGGGCTCTCAATATCGCCAGTCCGTTTTTGACAGGAACAGGCAAAATCCACTCGGTGCAAAATGTATTTTTTGTAAGTCGATTATGGTTGCCTTCCCCTCGTCGTTGTATGTGATGAAAGAAGCGAATTAATTCAGTTGTGTTATTCATGTGGCGAAATAAATTAATAACCACACCTGATGACTAACGCAGCGAGTACCCTATTATTGGTCACCTTCGGGTGGCCTTTTTTGTTTATCGCGTTAGCCGAGGGCAGGCGATAAGCAAAGCGTTAACCCATAACTAATTTACTTCTTACGCTTAATTCACAGATGCGTGATAAACCCGCCGGGCTGAAGGATAACGCAACTAAAATAGTTATTACCCAATGTGGGGTATGGAGGTGCTTATGTCAGAACGACCCGATGATGTCACTCCGCTGCCTGATGATGCTCAGGTGCCCGGTGAAGAGCCGCTTGATGACGATGATGACACCGGCGAAGACGATGGGCAGAAACCGATCTAGGTGATAAACCTCCTGCGGGAGGTTTTTTTCCTCTGATGCCGGTTTCTTATAAAGAGATATTGCTGATTTCTTCTGCGGTCAGGCCTGCGGCTGACCTACCGGCCCCTTACTCATTGGGCCGCCGGGCACCGGTTGTTCTGCAGGGACATTAGGGCGTCCGTCCGGGCCAATTGGCCGTTCAGGTTGCTGACAGCCAGCTAACGCGGTCAGGGTGGAAAGGATTAACAGACTGGCAAACAGGCTCTTCATGCGATGATTTCCTGCGAATGGAAAGATAATGTCCGCCGCACACGCGACGGCGGACCGGAGAATAATGCATTAAGGTTCTTCGATACGTGCAACATCAACACGGGTATTCTCGCCCCGGCCATACACTTTGCCGCTTACCCGTACCTGATCTTCAGCGTTATAGGTTTTGCCTTTGAAGGTATCGGCAGCGGCTTTAATGGTGATGGTGCCGGTGCTGTCGCGAAACTGATAATTATCACCGCTTAACTTTTTAACGATATAACCTTCCAGCGTGACATAGCCGCCCTGACGAAAATCCCGAATCTGTTCGATATGCGTCTGGCCGGTGTCTTCAGACCCTTTATAACCGGCGTCCTGTTGTTTCTGCGGCGGCGGGGTTTTACCGCCCTCAAAGCCGCCCTGTTCAGCGATAGCGCCCAGACTAAACACCATCAGCAGTGACGCCAGTACCGTTTTTTTCATCATAATCATTCCCTCTTAATTGCAACATTCCACAATGACTTAAGCCTGGCACAGGATCGCGCATCCCGGGAGCCGTTACGCTGAATCGTTATTTAGCACGCTGGCCGGAATGTCGATGCGATCGCCCAGCGACCAGCGTTTTTGCCCCAGCACGCGCTGCGGCGTGGTGTCCGGTACGTTGAAATAGTAACCGGCGGCGCCGTTATCGTCGGGCTGCGCTTCGAACAGCGTGTCCGGATGGATGCCCATCTCATTGAGGTCCTCGTCGCTTAACGCAAGGTAGGTGGCTAATGCAGACTGGCTCATGGCTTTCCTCCTGTCTTATGGGTACGTATTCAGTTAAGCATCGATTGGTATTTATGCCATCGGCTGCGCTTATTGCAGGCGGTGATGATTTGACGAACGCCAGATGCTGTTCTTGACTGAGTCGTACAGGCATTAAATTGAGGTCGCTACCATGACTGAGCTATTCCATATTATTTCCGTCGGTACCCTTGTTGCCGGACTTTATTTGCTCAATTAGCGCATTTATTAAGCGTGATAACATTGCGTGAGATAATACGAAAGTGACGTTGTCACATGCGATGCATCGTCATGCTGAGCGCAACGCAGCGGATATTTGCAGCAGCCAGCCATAGCGAAAAATGGTATAACAGGGCGCATTGATTGATGGCCGCTTAACAGGATTTCGCATGGCAGCAAATACACACTATCTTCTCTGGGTAATGATTGGCACGCTCACCATTCTGAGCATTTTTATCGGCGCGATTGTCGGTCAGGCCAAAACGCCGCGCACCGGTTTGCTGACCTTTGCCGGTTTGTTTATCGGTTTTATGCTGGCGATCTTTTTAATCACGCGTTAGCCGGGATTCGTCATAGCCAACCTATGATTTTTAGCTGCGCCGTTACCAACTGCTGCCGTTGCGAATATGGCCCCAGCGCGGGGTGATATTCTGCTCCAGCTGATATATCAGCGCCAGAATCAGGTTGAGGTTATAGCGGGTCACCTCATTATGTTGCGTGATACAGGGTGATGACGATTCAATCAGATTGAAATTACTGTATTTTTCCAGCAGCCCGAGGTGCGGTAACACTTCCTGCTCGCGCTGATGATCGGCCAGTGCTGTAAACAGATAAATATTTTTCTGCGTCTGGCGATCGCGACGCAGGGCATTGGGCAGGTATTTATTTAGCAACGCGACCGCAGCCGGGCTTATCTCGCCCATCATCGCTTTACCCACACTGGGCCAAATCTGGCTTGCATAGTCACCGAGAAAAAACTGTGGTACTGCAGTAATAATGTTTCTGATGTTGTGGCGAATACCGAAGTAGAGCGCTGCACTGCCGCCTTTCGACGCGCCGAGAATGGTCACGTCAGAAGGTTGGGTTAGCTCAATCACCGCCCGGATGAGCTGACTGACGCCGTGCTCGATGTTGAACTGAAGATTGTTACACAGGTAATACGCTGGCAAACCGTTGAAATCGTCTTTGATCCATAATACGGCTGCGCGGATGTGCTCCAGCAAAGTAAAATCATACACGGTAGGATCGGGCAGGTTAAACCCGGACATGACAATCAACAGATGCTGATTATCCAGACTGGCCGGTTTATAACGATAGTGCACATCCAGGCCATCCAGATAGTTAAAGGTGTAGTCAGTGATCATGCGGGCTCCTGTGAGATTTAGCAGACAGAAGCGACACAAACGCAACGGGCATTAACAGCGCGTCAGATCAATAGTTGAGAATGATAGTTAATATCATTTAACTTGTTCGGAATAATCTTAAGCGTTACAGTAGGTGCCGTCCCTTACAGAGCTAACACCTTGATTGAGTGCCGGAGATAAGCGCCGGGGGGAATTTTCACAGGGCTGCAGGATGCAGCCACTGCTGAAAACCTTACAGCGGCCTGCGCGCCGCCAGCAAAAACAGCATCGGACGCTCGCGCTCCTCTTCCAGCGCCGGATTCTCCACTACCTGCTGTACATCCGGACCCCACTCATCCAGCCGTTCAATCACCAGACCGGCGGCAATCAGCGCATTGATCCACGTTGCCAGTTTGCGGTGCTGCTTCTTCACGCCGGCAGCAAACCAGTTGCTGACCCGTTCACCTTCCTGCTGATACTGATTGACTGGCCAGCTGCGCTGCCCGACATCATCAATGATCCACTCCTGCTGACGCGGAGCGGTATAAATCGGGTGCTCGCATGAAAACACCAGCGCGCCGCCGGGACGTAACGCATGAAAGATCGTGGCAAACAGGGCGTCGATATGGCTGAGATAGTGCAGCGCCAGTGAACTGTACACCACGTCAAAAGTGCTGCTGAGCTGCAGGGTTTCGAGATCAGCGCGCTGATAAGTTATGCCGGGCCGATCGGTCATGGCAGCGGCCTGCGCCAGCATTTTTTCTGACACATCCAGCCCCACAACTTCACGCGCGCCTTGCTGCTGCGCGTAACGACAAAACCAGCCGTAGCCGCAGCCCAAATCCAGCACGCGCTGGTCACGCAGCTCAGGCAGCATTGCCCGCAGCGCGGGCCACTCGGGCGCGCCGTCCAGTCCGTTGACCGAACGCGGCAGGGTGGCGTAGCCAGCAAAAAAATCGGGATTATCGTAGATATTCTGACTCATGGAGACTCCTTTCAGTGATACGCAAAGGAGTGTAGCGTTTAGCGCGGCATGAAACACCGCTCACCCAACAAAAAGCAGATGCACCAGGCGCGCGAGCGACTCCAGCAGCAGCAGGCTGCCAATAAAAATCATCACCAGGATGCCAACAAACTGTTTCCGACTGCTCACGCTGATGCCTCCGCGGCTACCCCTCACCGGACTATACTTTATGCCGGGTTTACTAAACTTCCAGTCAACCGGGGCAGATTACATGTTTTATCAGACGCTGCGTGCAAATAACTGGCGCAATATTTGGGTGGTCGGTGATTTGCACGGCTGCCGCGCGCAGCTTGATGCGCAGCTGCTGCGGCAGGGCTTTGATCGGCAACAGGATCTGCTGCTATCGGTCGGGGATTTAATCGACCGCGGGCCGGACAGCCTCGGCTGTCTGCAACTGCTGGAAGAGCCGTGGTTCCGCTGCGTGCGCGGTAATCACGAGCAGATGGCGCTCGATGCGCTGCAGGGCGACGATCCGATGCTGTGGATGATGAACGGCGGGGACTGGTTCTGGCAGCTGAGCGGTGCGCGGCTGATTGCCGCGCGTCATGCGCTGAAGCGCTGTGCCGATCTGCCGCTGATTTTACATCTGCAATTTGAGGAGCGCGTCATCGTCATTGCTCATGCCGACTATCCTGCCAGTGCCTATGCACTGGGACAGGATGTCGACTGGCATCAGGTCGTCTGGAGCCGCGACCGGCTCGCTCGCCATCAGCGCGGCCGCTCGCAGCCGATCGCCGGTGCCAGTGCGTTCTACTTTGGCCATACGCCGCTGGAGCAGCCGCTTAACGCCGCGAATCAGCATTATATTGATACCGGCGCGGTATTTGGCAACCGGCTGACGCTGGTGCAGTTGCAGTAATGCGTGTTAGCGGAACAGCCGCCCGTCGCGCACCAGTTCGCGCGGATAGCTGTTTTTGATGCGGCTTCCGACGCGTTTCGCCAGGCCCAGCGGCTGCCCCTGGTAGGTGACAATGCACTTCATCGCGCGCGGGCGGCGTGCTCCGGGTAAATATCGCGGCCGTGATACCACTCTTGCGCCAGCGCGGCGTCCAGCTCGAAATGCGTTTTGCCGCCGGTGCCGGCCAGCGCGATCGCCGCCTCGTGCTGCCAGCGGAAACCTTTCGGGAAACGTTCCGCCAGCTTGAGGCCGATACGCGAGAAGCGCACTTTGCCGACCAGCGGGTCCAGCTCGGCCGGGAACAGCCAGAGCTCCTTGTCGCGCTCCCACAGCCGGCTGTCATCGCCCCAGGTGAAGGCCGACGGCGTGTGCGGCGGCCGTTGCGCGACCTGGGGCGCCTCTCTGTTTGCCGGCTGAGCGGGCGTGAAGGGGAATTTGCCCACTTTGTAGGTCGGCGCCGGCAACGGCCGCCACGGCGCGCCGTTTTACGCAGACGGGCGACAAAAAAGCCTTCGCAGTCGTAAATCTGCGGGAACACGTGCAGGAACCCTTCCGGCGTCAGCGCGCGTTCGGCACCGAGCGAACAGATCGTTGAGCGGCACAATTTCCAGCGCCTGCGGATAGCGCTGCTGCAGCACAGCGCAGACCACCTGCTCGTTTTCGATCGCCGCTATTGAGCGTGCAGGTGGAATAAACCAGCGTGCCGCCCGGGCGCAGCGCGTGAAAAGCGCTCTCGATCAGTTCGCGCTGCGTGGCGGCGATCTCAAGGTGCTTTCCACGGACCAGTTCT
This sequence comes from Enterobacterales bacterium, assembly GCA_039593615.1. Taxonomy (GTDB): domain Bacteria; phylum Pseudomonadota; class Gammaproteobacteria; order Enterobacterales; family Enterobacteriaceae; genus Enterobacter. The sequence continues at coordinate 603,470 of JBCNOY010000002.1, forward strand.
TTAACGCATCCGGATCTTTACGCACCACGCCTTCGCCGGAGCAGGGGGCATCCAGCAGAATGGCGTCGAAGCGCTTCCGGCAGGGCGGCGCCAAACACGCGGCCGTCGAAGTGGGTCAGGGCAACATTGCTGATGCCGCAGCGGCTGATATTGGCATGCAGCACTTTCACGCGGCTGGCGGAAAATTCGTTGGCGAGGATCGCGCCCTGATTGCCCATCCGCGCGGCAATTTGCGTGGTTTTGGAGCCGGGCGCCGCGGCCACATCCATCACGCGCTGGCGGGCATCAGGCGCGTTGCCATCGGCAAACAGGGCAGCTGACCGGCAGCATTGAGCTGGCTTCCTGAATATAGAACAGGCCGCTCAGGTGTTCAGCGGTGCTGCCCAGCGGCAGCGCTTCGTCATCGCGCTCGATCCAGAACCCTTCCGCGCACCACGGTACCGGCGTCAGCTGCCAGCCGTAGGGCGCGACCAGCGCCAGAAAATCCTCGACGCTGATTTTCAGCGTGTTGACGCGAATACTGCGGCGCAGCGGACGCTGGCAGGCGGCGATAAAATCGTCTAACGACAGGTGAGAAGGAAGCGCCTCGCGCATCTGCGCCAGGAATTGTTCAGGAAGAAATACGGAGTTTTGAGCCACGGGCACACCACAGGGAAAAGTTCAGGTGCGCAGTGTAACGCCGAGAAAGGCTCAGGTACAGCCGTGCGCAATATCCCTGACGCAAATAAGTCGGGCAGCCCGCAGGCTGCCCGTTATCTTAGTTGGCGCGGAAGGGCGGTGCCCCATTCGCGCCACTCTTTCGGTTCGCTTTCCAGCAGCAGGAAGTGTTTACCCGGCTGCGCTTTCGGCGCCAGCGGCGTTCCCGGCGGCGTGGCAAACGCAATACCGCCGCGAATGAACTGGTTGAAGGTGCCGGTTTTCACCACGCCGCCCGTCAGGCCAAAGTCCAGCGTATAGCCGGATGCCAGCCAGAATACCGAGTTGTTACGCACCAGATGCTGATAGCGTTCTTGCTGATGCGCAACGCCACCATTACGCGGTCGGAGAGCGTACCCAGCGTCAGGCCCGTGACCGTACCTACTTCAATACCGCGGAACAGCACCGGCGTGCCGATGTTCAGCGAGCCCGCTTCCGGCACTTCCACCACGATGCTCAGGCCGCCAAGGTAGCGCGAGTCGGTGATCGTGGCTTCCTGCAGCTCGAAATCACGACGGGCATTGCCCTGGCCTGGCTCCACGTTGATGTACGGCTGCAAAATGGTATCGAGATGCTCAACGCCTGCGGCCGAGATCTGCGGCGTGACCACCGAGAAGCGCGTACCCGTGCGGGCAAAGGTCTGCACATATTCCGGGTAAAGCACGGCGGTGGCCTGCACCTCGTTCGTTACGCGGGGATCAGCGTCAGCTTCTGGATCTGCCCGATATCAATGCCCAGATAGCGGATGGGCATGCCTTCCGCCAGCTTGCCGGCATCAAACGCGTGCAGGGTAATCTGCCCCCCCACCGCGCGGGCGGCGGTTTCGGACGGGAAGAGAATACGCTTATCGCCCTTGCGCAGATTCGCGCCCGCACCGCTCAGGTTATCGAAGCTGATGGCGCCTTTCAGCGCGCGGGACAGCGGAGAGGCCTGCACGGTCAGCCCGTTGCCGTTAAGCTGCACTTTCGCGCCGCCTTCGGCCCAGAAGACGCTGTTTGGCGGGTCAGCAGCTTGCGGTACTCCGGCTTGATATGCAGTTCGATATCAAACGCGTCGGCGCGCGGGCGAACGGTGATCACTTCCCCGACTTCAAACTTGCGATACAGCACCACCGAACCGGCCTGTACGTCCGGCAGGGTGTCGGCGCTCAGCGTCAGCGTGGTGGTGGGCAGATCGCTCAGGCTGTTTTCAACCGCTTTCTCCAGGTTGGCATACAGCGGATAGCTGTCGCGCACGGGGCCTTTATCGCCCGGCAAAATGCGGATGCCGCCGTTGACCCATTCGCTGGCGCTGGCACCGAGAAACTCCACGCCGTCCAGACCCACTTTCACGTCGACGCGACTGTTCACCACGAATTTACTGTCACCGTGCACCAGGTCGCTATATTGCGGATCGATGGCGGCGGGAACGACAAAGCTGACGCCGTTTGCGTCCAGCTTGCGCTCCAGCACCTGACCGACCTGCACGCCGTGTAAAATCAACGGCTGCCCGGCTTCGATGCCGTAGCTTTCTGGCGCATTCAGCGTGAACCGTCACCACGCCCGGCTTTTGCAACAGAGCTTTTCTCCGCTGGAGCAATCACGAAGCTGTTGCTGGGCTCACCTTCGCCCGGGATCAGCTCAAACGTATTGCCGGTCAGCAGCGTGCTGAGGCTGGTATCGTTGAGAGAGAGCTTTGGACTGCGCATTTCGATGCGCGTTTTCTCGCGCAGGAGATCGACCACGCTCGGATCGACCGTCATTTCGCCGGTGACCGAGCCGCCCGGGTTGAGCGTCATTTTGGTGAGCTGACCGACCTGCAGCCCCTGATACATCAGCGGCGTGCTGAACCGGCTTTCAGCCCTTGTCGCCGTTGGGCAGGTCGAGCGGTGATCAGCACGCCGCGCTGGCTGTGCGCCAGATCGGCGTATACAGCTGATAGGTCTCATCAGCCGTTGGCCTGGCTTGGCCGTTTTCCGGGGAGTCAAAGGCAATGGCGCCGTTCACCAGCGCGGCCAGGCTCTCCAGCTTCACTTTCGCGCCGCTCAGGCTGAGATCGGCATCCACGCCGGAGACGTTCCAGAAGCGGCTGCCTTTTTTCACCAGATTGGTGAAGCGACGCTCGATCAGCACGTCGATGGTGACGCCCTGTTTATTGGGGTTGATGGTGTAGTCGTACACGCGGCCGACCGGGATTTTGCGGAAATAGACCAGCGAGCCGCTGTTCAGCGAGCCGAGATCCGGCGCGTGCAGATGAATCATCAAATCGCCGTTGTTGAGGCGGTATTTCGGCTGGGTATCCAGCGCGGCAAAGTGATCCTGCGGCTCGCCTTTGCCGGGCATCATGCCGATATAGTTGCCGCCCACCAGCGCATCCAGCCCGGAGACGCCGGCCAGCGAGGCTTTGGGCGTCACCAGCCAGAACTGCGTTTCGCTGCGCAGCGCATCCTGCATGTCAGATTTAATGCTGACCCCCCACCTGAATCTTGTTCAGCCCTTTTCAGGGAGGAATGTCCTGCACCGTGCCGACCTCAACGCCCTGGAAGCGAACGGGCGTGCGCCCGGCGACGATGCCGTCGGCGGTCTGGAAATCGATGGTGACGGTACTGCCGCGATCTTCATAGCTCGTCCAGATAAGCCAGCCTGCAATCATCAGGGCGATGACGGGCAGCAACCAGAATGGCGAAATGCGGCGTTTTGTTTTAATTCTCGCTTCAGTCGGCGAAGCGGGGGTTTCCTGACTCATGTGCATCCCAAAGTAAGCGGCTATCCAGCCATTCCACAGCAAGAATAGTCAATATCACCGCCGAGCCGAAATAAAACGCGGCGGGTCCCATTGTAAAAGCAAGTAGCTGGTCGCGATTGATCAGCGACATCATCAGCGAAATCACGAACAGATCCAGCATCGACCAGCGGCCAATCCAGGTGACGAATCGCAGCAGACGAATGCGGGTCCGTAAACCTTGTTCACACTTAAAGTGAATGCTGATGAGCAGGGTAATCATCACCACCACTTTGGTAAAGGGAACCAGGATACTGGCAATAAAGACGATCGCCGCCACCCCGACGTTGCTGTGCGCAAGGGAGATAATCCCGGAGAGGATAGTATCCTCCTGACGCCCGCCATTCACGTAAATGATGGAAATCGGCAGCAGGTTGGCCGGGATCAGCAACACCAGGGAGGCGATCAGCGCCGCCCAGCATTTTTGCAGGCTGTTGTTGCGCCGCAGTCGCAACGGAATGTGGCACCGCGGGCAGCGTCCGCGCGCGTCGGGCAAGCCGGTATAGTGGCATCCCAGACAGACGCGCAGATTTTCATCGGGCGCGTGGCGGGGCGCTGAGGGTAAAAACGCTCCCAGAGCTGCTCCACGTTCAGGTGGATCAGCGTCAGGATGCTCAGCAACACCAGACAGATGAAAGCGAAGAGCCCGATGCCGGGCTGCAGAAAGGCGTAATCCTGCACCTTTATGGACGCCACCGCCACGCCGACCAGATAGATATCCAGCATGACCCACTCTTTGAGCTTCTCCAGCATCAGCAGCACCGGGCGCAGGTTCATGCCGAGAATATTGCCAAACCAGAGATAGGCAATGGCGGCAACCAGCACCAGCGGCGCGCCAACGGTGCAGAACAGCACCATGGCGGCGGTAATGGGATCGCCCTGACGGGTCATCTGCCAGATACCCTGCAGCACGTTGGCGTCAATGCGCACGCCAAGCAGGTAGAGTTTCAGCAGCGGTTCGCTCCAGGCGAAGGGCATCAGCAGCAGCATGGTGACGGCCATGGCGGCGAGGCGGGTCAACGACCAGTCGCGACCATCGCGAATTTTGGCGTCGCAGCGGGGACAAGAAGGCACTTTGGTGCGATTTCATCTTCGGCAACATAAAAAGCGTATCGCACTGGGGGCAACGCTGATAATGTGCACGAGGCAAGAGTCTTGGCGTACCGTATGGACGTGAATTTTCATCTTGACGCAAGGGGCCCATTGTTCGTTACAGTTACCGGCATGCGGAGCAGAGCTCGTCTGTCTGCATCAATCTATGGTACGAGAATAGTCTCAAGCATAGCGTGCTAAGGGTATAGTAACTAACAAACGGATTCATCTTGAGCATGAGCGCATTTAATGCTTATTTTAATAGGCTGAGTGGCAACTTTGTCATTGACAGAGCTGATGTTTCATGGTTGAATAATGAACAAAACAGAATTCTACGCGGATCTGAACCGCGATTTTAAGGCATTGATGGCGGGTGAGACCAGCTTCTTAGCCACTCTGGCAAATACTAGCGCATTGCTGTTTGAACGTCTCTCTGACGTGAACTGGGCCGGCTTTTACCTTCTGGAAGGTGAAACGCTGGTGCTTGGTCCGTTCCAGGGCAAACTGGCCTGCGTGCGTATCCCGGTAGGGCGTGGCGTATGCGGCACGGCGGTGGCGGAGAATCAGGTCCAGCGTGTGGAAGACGTTCATGCGTTTGACGGGACACATTGCCTGTGATGCCGCCAGTAATTCTGAAATCGTTCTGCCGCTGGTGGTCAAAAATCAGATTATTGGCGTTCTGGATATCGACAGTACGGTCTTCAGTCGCTTCGAAACCGAGGATGAAGCGGGGCTGGGAGCGTGGTGGCGAGCGGGCTTTGTGCGAAACGTACTGGCGAACCGCAGGCGACCGATTTGATCAAAATTTCTTGTGCTGAGCGTCGCAGGATAATCAACGGATAACGTAGCATTTACTGATGGCGTCATTATAATGACGCCTGTTCATGCCTGCGCTTGTTGGCAACGTCCGTTGTAATCAGGAAATTTCATGGAAAATCAACCTAAGTTGAATAGCAGTAAAGAAGTTATCGCATTTCTGGCCGAGCGTTTCCCGCAGTGCTTCAGCGCGGAAGGTGAAGCTCGTCCCCTGAAAGTCGGTATTTTTCAGGATCTGGTGGAGCGCGTTGAGGGGGAAATGAACCTCAGCAAAACTCAGCTGCGTTCCGCCTTACGTCTTTATACTTCGAGCTGGCGTTACCTGTACGGTATCAAAGCTGGCGCGACCCGCGTCGATCTCGACGGCAACCCGTGCGGTGAGCTGGACGAGCAGCACGTTGAGCATGCGCGCAAGCAGCTGGAAGAAGCCAAAGCGCGCGTTCAGGCACAACGCGCAGAACAGCAAGCGAAAAAACGCGAACGCGCGGGCGCCGCGCCAGGAACGAGACCGCTGAGCGTCGTCCGCGCAAGCCTGCTGCCCGTAAAGCGGCGGAGGGTGACGCACCGCGTAAGCCACGTCCACAGGCACCGCGTGCTGCGGCCGGTGAGCGTCAGGCTGCTCCGCGTCCAGGCCGCGGGCCATACGCCGGTTTCTGACATTAACGCCCTGAGCGTGGGTCAGGCACTGAAGGTAAAAGCGGGTAACAATGCTATGGACGCCACCGTACTGGAAATCACCAAAGATGGCGTTCGTGTACAGCTGACTTCTGGTATGTCAATGATTGTACGCGCAGAACACTTGTTGTTCTGAAACGGAGGCCAAGCCTGGCATGAACACTTTTTTTAAGCTCACCGCGCTGGCGGGCCTGTTTGCTATAACAGGTCACGCTTTTGCAGTGGACGATATCACGCGTGTTGATCAAATTCCGGTACTCAAGGAAGAGACGCAGCACGCGACGGTGAGCGAGCGCGTGACCTCACGTTTCACCCGCTCGCACTATCGTCAGTTCGATCTCGATCAGGCCTTTTCGGCCAAAATCTTTGACCGCTATCTGAACTTGCTGGATTACAGCCATAACGTGTTGCTGGCCAGCGATGTGGCGCAGTTCGCTAAGCGAAAACCGAGGTGGGTGACGAGTTGCGTTCAGGCAAGCTGGATCTGTTCTACGATCTCTACAACCTGTCGCAAAAGCGCCGCTTCGAACGCTATCAGTACGCGCTGAAAGTGCTGGAACGTCCGATGGACTTCACCGGCAACGACACCTTCAATCTGGATCGCAGCAAAGCGCCGTGGCCGAAAGATGAAGCCGAGCTGAATGCGCTGTGGGACGGCAAAGTTAAGTATGACGAGCTGAGCCTGAAGCTCACCGGGAAAGACGAAAAAGAGATCCGTGACACGCTGACGCGTCGTTACAAATTTGCCATTCGTCGCCTGGCGCAGACCAACAGCGAAGATGTCTTCCCGCTGGCCATGACCGCCTTTGCGCACGAAATCGATCCGCACACCAACTATCTCTCACCGCGCAACACCGAGCAGTTCAATACCGAAATGAGCCTGTCGCTGGAAGGTATCGGCGCGGTGCTGCAGATGGACGATGATTACACGGTGATCAACTCGATGGTGGCGGGTGGCCCGGCGGCCAAAAGCAAAGCGATTAGCGTAGGCGATCGCATTGTGGGTGTGGGCCAGCCGGGCAGAACATGGTCGACGTGATCGGCTGGCGTCTTGATGACGTGGTGGCGCTGATCAAAGGGCCGAAAGGCAGCAAGGTGCGCCTGGAAATCCTGCCAGCCGGAAAGGGCACCAAAACCCGTATCGTTACCCTGACCCGCGAGCGTATCCGTCTGGAAGACCGCGCGGTGAAAATGTCCGTGAAAACCGTGGGTAAAGAGAAGGTGGGCGTCCTGGATATTCCGGGCTTCTACGTCGGGCTGACTGACGATGTGAAAGTTCAGCTGCAGAAGCTGGAAAAGCAGAACGTCAGCAGCATCATCATCGACCTGCGCAGTAACGGCGGCGGGGCGCTGACGGAAGCGGTTTCGCTCTCCGGCCTGTTCATTCCGTCTGGCCCGGTGGTGCAGGTGCGCGATAACAACGGTAAAGTGCGTGAAGACTGCGGACAACGACGGCGTGGTCTACTACAAAGGCCCGCTGGTGGTGCTGGTTGACCGCTTCAGCGCCTCCGCGTCTGAGATCTTTGCCGCGGCGATGCAGGATTACGGCCGCGCGCTGATCGTCGGCGAACCGACCTTCGGTAAAGGCACCGTTCAGCAGTACCGCTCTCTGAACCGTATTTACGATCAGATGCTGCGTCCGGAATGGCCTGCGCTGGGCTCGGTTCAGTACACCATTCAGAAATTCTACCGCGTGAACGGCGGCAGTACGCAGCGTAAGGGCGTCACGCCGGACATCATCATGCCGACTGGCACCCAGGAGACGGAAACCGGCGAGAAGTTTGAAGATAACGCGTTGCCGTGGGACAGCATCAATGCCGCGACCTACGTGAAAGCGGGTGATATGACGCAATTTGGCCCTGAACTGCTGAAAGCGCATAACGACCGCATCGCGAAAGATCCGGAGTTCCAGTACATCATGAAGGACATTGCACGGTTCAATGCCCTGAAAGATAAGCGGAATATCGTTTCTCTGAACTACGCACAGCGTGAGAAAGAGAACAACGAAGACGATGCAACCCGCCTGGCGCGTATCAACGATCGCTTCAAGCGTGAAGGCAAGCCGCTGCTGAAGAAACTGGACGATCTGCCAAAAGATTACCAGGAGCCGGATCCGTATCTGGACGAGACGGTGCATATCGCTCTCGACCTGGCGAATCAGGAAAAAGAGAAACCTGCCGTACAGCCCGCTCCGGCAAAATAACCTCCCAACAGGCACAAGACATTGTGCCTGTTTCTTTTTGTACTTTATCCTTCCGTCAGTCAGATTTTCAATTGTGTAAAGTTGTGTCTTTCTGGTGACTTACGCCCGCCGGATGCTTGAAAATAGCCGCAATACCCATACGATGTGGGTAATCGCATAGTGCGTTTTGTTAAACTGAGGTAAAAAGAAAATTATGATGCGAATCGCGCTCTTCCTGCTCACCAACCTGGCGGTCATGGTGGTTTTCGGGCTCGTGCTAAGCCTGACAGGAATTCAGTCGAGCAGCGTTCAGGGTCTGTTGATTATGGCGCTGCTGTTTGGTTTTGGTGGCTCGTTCATCTCCCTGCTGATGTCGAAGTGGATGGCACTGAAATCGGTAGGTGGTGAGGTTATTGAACAACCGCGTAACGATATGGAACAGTGGCTGATGAACACGGTGGCTCAGCAATCCCGTCAGGCCGGGATCGCCATGCCGCAGGTGGCGATTTATCATGCCCCGGACATCAACGCTTTCGCCACGGGCGCCCGTCGCGATGCGTCACTGGTTGCCGTCAGCACCGGATTGCTGCAGAACATGAGCCGTGACGAAGCCGAAGCGGTTATTGCCCACGAAATCAGCCATATCGCCAACGGTGACATGGTGACCATGACCCTGATTCAGGGCGTGGTGAACACCTTCGTGATCTTCATCTCCCGTATTCTGGCGCAGATTGCGGCAGGCTTTATGGGCGGCAACCGCGACGAAGGTGAAGAGAGCAACGGCAACCCGCTGATCTACTTCGCCGTTTCGATGGTTCTGGAACTGGTATTCGGTATTCTGGCCAGCATCATCACCATGTGGTTCTCCCGTCACCGTGAATTCCACGCCGATGCCGGCTCTGCGAAGCTGGTTGGTCGTGAGAAGATGATTGCCGCGCTGCAGCGTCTGAAAACCAGCTACGAGCCGCAGGAAGCGAACAGCATGATGGCCTTCTGCATTAACGGTAAATCTAAATCGCTGAGCGAGCTGTTTATGTCTCACCCGCCGCTGGATAAGCGTATTGAAGCGCTGCGCAGTGGGGAATACCTGAAGTAACGCAACAAAACACAAAAAGCCGGGCGGGAGAACACTCCGCCCGGCTTTTTTTATGCCTGAACCCTGGGCTGGGTCACCCGCAGGCCACTGACGACCGCCGCGAGGGTGGCAAGGGCGCCTGCGGTGAGGAGCGCAAGGTGGTTACCGTTTTGTCCGGCAAGGTTAAACATCAGGGCGACCAGTGCCGCACCGCTGCTTTGGCCCAGCAGACGCGCGGTTCCCAGCATACCGCTTGCCCCACCGCTGCGATGCCGCGGCGCTGAGGTGATAATGGTGTGATTATTGGGGGACTGGAACAGGCCAAACCCTGCACCGCAGAGGATCATGCGCCAGATGATGTCCAGATCCGAAGGCGACGAGGGCAACAATGCTAACGCGAAAAGGCCTGTCGCCATCACCGTCAGCCCCAAAGCGCCCAATAAACCGGCATGAACGCGTTCAATTAAATAACCTGCCAGCGGTGCCATCACCATCGTCGCCAGCGGCCAGGGGGTGAGCAGCAGCCCGGTTTCCACTTCTGAACGGCCAACTACGCTCTGCAGAAAGAAGGGCAGGGAGACCAGAGCCAGCATCTGGGCGCAGAACGAGCAGACAGACGTGCAGATGGAGAGCGAAAAGAGGGGAATACGCAGCAGGTCAACGGGCAGCAAAGGAACTGGCAGGGTGAGCTGGCGGCGTACAAAGAAGAAGCCGATCGCCAGCAGGGCGATGAGCTCCGCGGCGGTAAGCATCAGAGATTGTCCCTGGGCAAAGCCGCTTAGCGCCGTAATCAGCAGTCCGAAGGTCAGGGCATTCATCACCGCACTTGCCACGTCGAAGCGCGGCATGCTGCTTTTGGAGCCGTTAGCGGGAAGAAAGCGCAGAGCAAAAAAGATGGCGACGATACCCAGCGGCACGTTAATGGCGAACAGCCATTGCCATGACGCAACGGAGAGGATCGCCGCCGCAATGGTTGGCCCGGCGGCAGAAGAGACGGCGACAATAAACGAGTTTATCCCCATTCCGCGCCCCAGATGACGCTGCGGATAAATTAAGCGGATCAGCGCCGTGTTTACGCTCATGAGCGCCGCGCCGCCAAAACCCTGCGCAATGCGCGCAAGCGTCAGGGTATGCAGTGAATCTGAAAGGGCGCAGAGCAGGGAGGTGAAGGTGAAAACCACCAGGCCGCACTGATATACCCGGCGGTAGCCGAACATATCGCCGAGGAAAGAGAACGAGAGCAGGGACACCACAATCGCAATCTGATAGGCGTTAACAATCCATATCGAACTGGCGGGAGAGGCGTGCAGGTCGCTGGCGATGGTTGGCAGGGCAACGTTTGCAATCGCGCCGTCAAGGACGGCCATTGAGATACCGATAATGATGGTCGCTATTGCGCCATACCGCTGGGGTAATGGCAGGCCATCCGGAGACAGGGTAGGATTTATTCATAAAAATTCAGGGAGTAATGTAACAGTTAAGCGTGAAATTATTCTCATGCTAATCTATTTTCTGCACTGATATTTCAGCCGCGATTAATGTCGCACATTTGTAAGAATTACGAAGTGGATGTGTCATTGCAGGTGACATGACGGGAACTTATAATAAAAACCGGTTCTGATTTTTATAAAACACTCGCTATGAGGTGGTAAATGGCTATTGCGGATTTGGATAAACAGCCAGATTCTGTTTCTTCCGTGCTGAAGGTGTTTGGCATTTTGCAGGCGCTCGGAGAAGAGCGTGAAATAGGTATTACCGAGCTGTCGCAGCGCGTGATGATGTCAAAAAGCACCGTCTATCGCTTTTTGCAAACCATGAAATCGCTGGGCTACGTTGCGCAGGAAGGCGAATCTGAAAAATATTCTCTGACGCTTAAGCTGTTTGAACTGGGTGCGCGTGCGCTACAAAATGTTGACCTGATCCGCAGCGCCGATATTCAGATGCGTGAACTCTCTCGCCTGACCAAAGAGACCATCCATCTCGGCGCGCTGGATGAAGACAGCATCGTTTACATCCATAAAATTGACTCCATGTACAATCTGCGCATGTATTCGCGCATTGGTCGCCGCAACCCGCTCTACAGTACCGCCATTGGTAAAGTTCTGCTGGCGTGGCGCGATCGCGAGGAGGTGAAGCAGATCCTGCGTGAAGGCGTGGAATTCCGGCGCAGCACCGCTCACGAACCATCACCAGCACGGATGCGCTGCTGACGGTGCTGGATCGCGTGCGCGAGCAGGGATATGGCGAAGATAACGAAGAGCAGGAAGAGGGGCTGCGCTGCATCGGCGTTCCGGTGTTTGACCGCTTTGGCGTGGTGATCGCGGGCTTGAGTATCTCCTTCCCAACCTTACGCTTCTCCGAAGAGCGTCTGCATGAGTATGTGGCTATTCTGCACACTGCCGCACGTAAGATTTCTGAACAGATGGGTTATCACGACTACCCGTTCTGAATCCTGCCGGGCTGACGCGCAGCCCGGCAGGCGGCTTAACTTAGTTGTCGACCACTTCGCCGCTTTTCTTCAACAGTGGACAATCGGTAACGCCAACAATGCCGCTGTCGGTGTGCAGATACTGTGCGGTAATCATGCCGCGCGCGGTCAGGTAGCTGCACTGTAAGCCCAGCCCGGCTGCGTTTTTATTGCTGCCGGTTAACACGCCGTAGCCGGTAAACAGCATCGCCAGCCACAAGACAGCCAGCACCATCACCGCACGAATCAGTAGTTTCATTTTTATCTCCTTGTGTTACATAACGCAGCTGTTCCCGCATTGCTGCGAACTCTATAGTAGCAGCATGCCTCGCTTTTCTCGCCGGATCGATCAGAGATAACTGAAAGCGGCACGCAGGCGGGATAATCTGCTTTATCTCCGCCACCATATCTTTTCCGCACGCAACGAGTAGAATCAGCGGCGATGTACCTGAATGATGTTTGAGGATTGATGCAGTTATGAACGAATTAGCCGCCAGTACCGGTCCGCTGTTTAACTATGGCGTGCTGGCCATCATTGTGGTTGTGGCCTTTATTGCCTGGTTTTTTGTTAACCGGGCCAGCGTGCGCGCCAGTGAACAGCTTCAGCTGCTGGAAGCGCTGCTGGAAGAGCAAAAGAAACAGAACGCGCTACTGCGCCGTATCGCTGAGGCGCAGCCGGTGGCCGAAAAAGCGCAGGATGAGCAGGATACCGGGGACAAGCGCGACTTTATTCGCCTGATCCCGGAACGTTAAGCACACAACGGAGAGGCCATGGCCTGGCAAAATCCCTGGTATGACGCTTCGCTGGCCCATCATACGCCGCACGGCTTTCGTAACCCGGAAGAGGAGTTGCGTCAGCCTGGCGATCTACAGCGCTGGCGGCGCGAGCGTAAGCAGCAGAATCTGCCGCTGCCACCGCAGTCCGGCTATGCGGCCTTTACCACCAGCTGGTGCCAGCAGGCCGACCTGAGCGGTGAAGATGACCGTGTCTGGTGGCTGGGCCATGCCGCGCTGCTGCTGCGTCTCAATCAGCGCTATATTCTGATCGACCCGGCGCTGTCGACACGCGCTTCGCCGCTGCCGTTTGCCGGGCCGCAGCGTAAAACCCCGGCGCCGCTCAGCGTGGCGCAGCTGCCGCATCTTGATTATGTGCTGATCTCGCATAACCATTACGACCACCTTGATCGGCCTACGGTGAAACGCATCGCCCGCCGCTTTCCTGCCGCGCACTTTCTGGTGCCGCTGGGGATGGCCGACTGGTGTCGCCGGCGTGGCGTGCGCACCGTCACCGAACTGGACTGGTGGCAGCAGGTGCAACTGGACGATATCAGCTTCACAGCCGTTCCCGCGCGCCACTGGAGCATGCGCACCTTCTGGGATCGCAACCGGTCGCTGTGGTGCGGCTGGGTAGTGCGTAATGCGCAGCTCAATTTCTGGTTCTCCGGCGATAGCGGCTACAGCGATAATCTCTTTGCCATCGCGCAGCGTCTGGGGCCATTTAATCTGGCTGCGTTGCCGATAGGTGCCTATGCACCAAAATGGTTCATGCGCGGCCAGCACATGGACCCGGATCAGGCAGTACAGCTCTGGCAGCAGATAGGGCGACCGCTGGCGATTCCGATTCACTGGGGCGTATTTGAGCTGGCGGACGAGTCGCTTGACGATCCGCCGACGGTGCTGGCGCAAGCATTGCTGCAGGCGGGCGAGGTCGATGCGCCTTTTACCCCATGGCGAATTGGCGAGAGCCGCAGCCTGATGAATTACGATTAAGATTTATCCTAAGCCATTTTTGTTAAATGCCAGCGGCTTCCGCGTTTTTTTAACATTTAATTGTTGGGTGTTTAGAAAAAAATGAGATAAATGCCAGCGTGCAGTCTGCCTATATTTGGGGCAACGGCGATTATATTTTCCTGATTTTGGTGCAAAACTATTTTTAACTTGTACTGCCAGCAATTTATTGTACAAGATTTGAGCGCTGCGCAGTTATGTCGCTTATTGCACAACGGCCAGTGAAATAGCTTATCTGTGCCATATTAATGCAATATTTTTTGCCTAAACTTATTCGGTTTAAATGTGAAACAGCAGCGTTTACCGCTGCGCTTGACGAAACGCGAGTCTGGCGCTAACTATACTGACGCATAGACTTTTTTTGCACACGTTGAGGCGTTGCTGTCAATAACGTTATCCACCTTTCGCTGCCGGTTTCAGGCAATTATGTGCGGCATGTCGATCACTGTTTAAAAATGGCTTGCCATTAATTAGCGGATATGTGATAACGAATCTGGGTCAAACGAGGTACAGTTCTGTTTATGTGTGGCATTTTCAGTAAAGAAGTTCTGAGTAAAGACGTTGTCGTTGAATACCGCTTCTCTGCCGAACCTTATATTAGTGCCTCATGCAGTAATGTCTCTGGTTTCTCTGTAAGACTGCCTGCGGGCAATATAAACACTCTAAGGAATTTTGCAAAATGGCAAAGATTAAAGGTCAAGTTAAGTGGTTCAACGAGTCTAAAGGTTTTGGTTTCATTACTCCTGCTGACGGCAGCAAAGACGTGTTCGTACACTTCTCTGCAATCCAGGGTAACGGCTTCAAAACCCTGGCTGAAGGCCAGAACGTTGAGTTTGAAATTCAGGACGGCCAGAAAGGCCCGGCTGCAGTTAACGTTACTGCTATCTGATTTCGCACTCAGGCTCGGTGTCATGCACCGCTGAATCGAATCTTAAAAGCCCTGCTCAATGAGCGGGGCTTTTCTTTATCCTTTCTGTTACCGGATGATCAGGGTAAACTGCGCCGCGAATCGCTAACCCGGAGTTATCTATGTCGTTGATTTGCCCACTTTGCCACCTCGCTTTGCACCTGCACGCCAGCAGTTATCGCTGTGCGTCCGGTCATCAGTTCGATCGGGCGAAGGAGGGGTACGTCAACCTGCTGCCGGTGCAGCACAAAGGTTCACGGGAACCGGGCGACAGCGCAGAGATGCTTCAGGCGCGCCGGGCCTTTCTGGATGCCGGACACTATCAGCCGCTGCGCGATCGGGTGGCGCAGCGTCTGGCTCAGCCGCTCACGAACCGGCCCACGCAGCTGCTGGATATCGGCTGTGGCGAAGGCTATTACACCGCCGCCCTGGCTGCCGCGTTGCCCGACAGCCAGCTGTACGGTCTGGATGTGGCCAAAGCCGCGGTGCGCATGGCGGCAAAGCGCTATCGCGCGGTTAACTTTTGTGTCGCCTCCAGCCAGCGCCTGCCGTTTGCCGATAGTTCACTGGACGCCATCGTGCGCATTTACGCGCCCTGTAACGAGCAAGAGCTGAGCCGCGTCATCAGGCCTGGCGGCTATTTGCTGACGGTGACGCCGGGGCCGCACCATCTGCAGCAGTTTAAGGCGTTGATCTATCGCGAAGTGCAGCTGCATACGGCGGAAGAGAAAAACTATGCGGGATTTGAGCAGATCGATCAGCAAAACCTTCACTACACGATGACGCTGAACGGGGCGGAAGCGGTGAGCCTGCTGCAGATGACCCCCTTTGCCTGGCGTGCGCGTGAAGCGGTGTGGCAGCAGCTGGCCTCCAGCGCCACCTTCAGCTGTGACGCGGATTTCACCCTGACGCTGTGGCAGCGCGTTTAACGCGCCTCCACCAGCGTATGGTAGATTTTCTCCAGGTCGTCGAGCTGTTTCACCGCAATCAGCAGGCGACGCTGCTCCAGCTGCATCACCAGAATGCCATCCTCTGACAGGTTCATACTCTGAATACGCCGGTAATCGATCCACACGCTGGCGAAAAACAGGCCGTCATTTTTCATCAGCAGCCGCGGGCTGCGGATCCAGAACAGCCAGATAGCCATAAAGCACAGCACCATCAGCAAAGTGGTGGTGAGCTGCGGGCCATGATGGCTGACGTTGTTCCACAGCAGAATCAGTAGCAGCACGATAAAGATGCCGCTGTCGATTTTATGGCGGCGGCGCAGGGTGACGCGCAGTCGGGTCGGTCCATTGCGGCGGGGCAGGATGACATCGTCGTAAATCGCAAACAGGGCGAGAGCGGCGATCAGCAGGGCAATCAGGGCGTCAGTCAGTGACATACAGGCTTCTTCCTCAACCGAAGTGACCTCAGCGTTGGCGCTCAGGTCACGCCGTTCAAAAAACGCCGGGAGTCTGACTCCCGGCGGTGAGATTACAGACCCAGCAGGCCGATCCAGGTAGCCAAAGATACCGATGACGAAGAAGCCAACGATGATCCACAGCGGGTTCACTTTCTTGCGCAGCAGCCACATACAGGCGAAGGTCAACAGCAGCGGCACCAGGCCCGGCATCAGCTGGTCCAGAATCGTCTGCACGGTGGTGACGCGTGGTCTGACCGGTCTGGTCGGTGATGGTCGATACCACCAGCGGGATGTTCACGTGCGTCCACTTGTTGACCAGCGCGCCCATGACAAACAGGCCGAGGATTGACGCCCCCTCAGTCAGTTTTTGCAGGAAGCCGCCGCCCATGTCCTTAACGATGTCCACCCCTTTACGGTAGCCGTAGGCCACGCCGTAGTAGCGGGTCAGCAGGCGCACGGCGTTGAACAGGATGAAGAACAGCAGCGGCCCAAGCAGGCTGCCGCTCATCGCGATACCGGCACCCAGTGCCGCGAAGACCGGACGCACGGTGCCCCAGAAGATCGGGTCACCGACGCCGGCCAGCGGACCCATCAGACCGACTTTGATACCGTTGATGGCACCATCGTCGATCTCCGCGCCGTTGGCACGCTGCTCTTCCATCGCCAGCGTTACGCCCAGCACCGGCGCCGCCACGTAAGGATGGGTGTTGAAGAATTCCAGGTGACGCTTGATCGCCTGACGGCGCGCGTCGTTGTTTTCCGGATACAGGCGTTTGATCGCCGGTACCATGGAGAAGCAGAAACCCAGCGCCTGCATACGTTCGAAGTTCCATGAACCCTGAAACAGGTTAGAACGGATGAACACGCCACGAATATCACCCGGAGTGAGTTTTTTCTCGGTGGTAGTTTTTGTCATATCAACCATTTCGCTCACCTGTTAGTCCAGTTCGTTATCGAGATCGTTGTTACCAGCAGCCTGCGCTGGGGCACCCGCGACGCGGTTGTATTTCGGGCTGAGCTGGATGTAGAGAATCGCCATCACCGCACCGATCACGCCCAGCGCCACCAGGTTGAAGTTGGTGAAGGCGGCGGTCACGAAGCCGAGGTAGAAGAACGGCATCAGGTAGCCTGCGCGCATCATGTTGATGACCATCGCATAACCGACCACCACGATCATGCCGCCCGCGATGTTCAGACCGCTGGTGACCACTTCCGGAATGGCGTTCAGCATGCTCTGTACTTCACTGGTACCGACAGAGATCGCGACGATAACCGCCGGGATGGCGATACGCATCGCCTGCAGGAACAGGGAAGAGACGTGGATCCATGACAGGGCCGTCAGGTTGCCGTTTTCGGCCGCCTTATCCGCCGCGTGCTGGAAGGCAACGGTGATGGTACGAACGATGATGGTCAGCACCTGGCCTGCGGCTGCCAGCGGGATGGCCAGGGCGATACCGGCACCGACGCTCTGGCCGCCGGCAATGACCAGAACGGTCGAAATGATGGAGGCCAGCGCGGCATCGGGCGCAACCGCCGCACCGATGTTCATCCAGCCCAGGGCGATCATTTCCAGGGTACCACCGATGATGATACCGGTTTTCATATCACCCAGAACGGCCCCAATCAGCGTACAGGCCACCAGCGGACGGTGGAACTGAAATTCATCAAGTACGGATCCCATACCCGCAATACATGCGACCACGAACACCAGCACAATCTGAAGAGTGGTAATCTCCATTGCACTTCTCCTACAGCAAGATCAGAACTTTTTGCCCACGCGCGCAGGCACAGGCGAATCAGGCATTGACTTTGGCGATCAAATCCATCATTTTCAGTTTCGGGTCGGTGGAAACCTTACGGACTTCCAGCTCGATACCGCGTTCATTCAGCTTGTTGAATGCTTCGATATCTTTCTCATCGACTGAAACGGCGTTGTTGACCTGCGTTTTGCCCTGACGGAATGCCATACCACCAATGTTAACGGAGGTGATTTTCACGCCGCCTTCAACAATGCGCTCAACGTCTGTCGGGTTAGTGAACAGGAGCATCACGCGTTCGCCCGCATATTTCGGGTTGTTGTATACGCGGATCATCTTGGCGACATCCACGACGTGCGCGGTAACGCCCGGAGGGGCAACCTGAGTCAGCAGGGTTTTACGTACGGTATCGGCGGCCACTTCATCGCTGACCACGATAATGCGTCGTGACGTTGGTCTCTTTGGTCCAGCGCGTGGCGACCTGGCCGTGGATCAAGCGGTCATCAATACGCGCAAGGCCGATCACCATGTAATCGTTCGGGCCCATCGGTTTCTGCGGCGGGGCAGCGGCTTTCGGGGCGGGTGCTGCCGGCTGCGGGCGCAGGGGCGGTTTTTCAACCGGTTTTCAGCGCTTTCACGCCCTTCGCGGCCGGTTTCAACGGCCAGTGCCACCAGCTCATCGAGGCGACGGGTTGTCGTCGCGCGCCATGAGGGTTTCCACCAGCATGGGAATGTTGACCCCGGCGACAACTTCATAGTTCTCTTTATCGACGACAATGCGGCTGGCGGCGTTGAACGGGCTGCCGCCCCATGTATCAACGAGAAACAGCACGCCTTTGCTGGTATCCAGCTTCGCGAGCTGCGCGTTGTATTTTTCGATCAGCGTTTCGGCATTTTCACCGGGAACGAAATCGATCCAGCCGACGTTTTCCTGCTCGCCCAACAGCATCTCTGCCGTTTTCAGCAGCTGTTCAGCAGCCCAACCATGTGTGCCTATGACAATAGCAATGGTCACTTGCTACCTCCTTTCGCATGAGAGTTCCCGACCATGGCCGGGAATCATTGAGAATTACCGTTGTTATTTTCTGTGGATCGCCCGGGCCTAAATTGAAGAAAGTCATCAGGAAAAGGCCCAAAACATTCCGCGATACAGCACTAAGACTTCCGCGAATTATTTTAGATAGTGAAAAAATAATTTATGTGATGAAGATCCGTAATTTAGCCACGCGTTACCGGCGGCAACGGGCATTTTTATGGCAGTTGTCTTGCCGCTGTGTCGCAGTAATTTGCAAACCGCGGTACGAAAATTTTTGCTAAAGCACGCTTTGTCCCTGATGTAATCTGATATCTTTAGCTTTCCGTTTAATTATTCAGGAGTATAGGGCTACAGCCCACTATATGGACCGTCACCGACGTCAGCTTCACTTGTTCCCCGCGCTGCTCAGCGCGCACCCTGACACCTGCCGGTGTTGCCTCATCCGTTAACGCTCTCTCGTCTCGCCTTCCGGCGCAGGCTCAGTCGGGGGCGTTTCGCGCATTCCACCTTTAGCAGGAGTCGATTGTCATGGAATTTTTAATGGACCCCTCAATCTGGGCGGGATTGCTCACGCTGGTGGTGCTGGAGATCGTTCTCGGCATTGATAACCTGGTGTTTATCGCCATCCTTGCCGACAAGCTGCCGCCAAAACAGCGTGATAAAGCGCGCCTGATTGGTCTGTCGCTGGCGCTGGTCATGCGACTGGGCCTGCTCTCGGTGATCTCCTGGATGGTCACGCTGACCAAACCGCTGTTCTCCGTCAGGGATTTCACCTTCTCCGGCCGTGATTTAATCCTGCTGATCGGGGGGATATTCCTGCTGTTCAAAGCGACGACGGAGCTTCACGAGCGGCTGGAAAACCGTCAGCATGATGATGGGCACGGTAAAGGCTATGCCAGCTTCTGGGTGGTGGTGCTGCAGATCGTGGTGCTGGATGCGGTCTTCTCGCTGGATGCGGTGATCACCGCCGTCGGTATGGTGAACCATCTGCCGGTGATGATGGCGGCGGTGGTTATTGCGATGGCGGTGATGCTGCTGGCGTCGAAACCGCTGACGCGCTTCGTCAACCAGCATCCGACGGTGGTGGTGCTGTGTCTGAGCTTCCTGCTGATGATTGGTCTGAGCCTGGTGGCGGAAGGCTTTGGTTTCCATATTCCGAAAGGCTACCTGTACGCCGCGATTGGCTTCTCGATCCTGATTGAGCTGTTCAACCAGATTGCGCGCCGTAACTTTATCAAGCATCAGTCGAATCAGCCGCTGCGCGCCCGTACCGCAGATGCCATTCTGCGCCTGATGGGCGGTCGTCGTCAGCGTGAACGCAGCCGGCGGATACCGAAGAAGCCTCAACTGCCGGTTCCGGTGCCGGGAGGAAGCGTTTGTGGAAGAAGAGCGCTACATGATTAACGGCGTGCTCTCTCTGGCCTCCCGTTCGCTGCGCGGCATCATGACGCCGCGCGGGGAGATCAGCTGGGTCGATGCTAACCTGAGCGTGGATGAAATTCGCCAGCAGCTGCTCTCTTCACCGCACAGCCTGTTCCCGGTGTGTCGTGGTGAGCTGGATGAGATCATCGGCGTGGTGCGCGCGAAAGAGATGCTGGTGGCGCTGGAAGAGGGTGTTGACGTCGCCGCTTCGCTGCGCAGCACGCCGGCGATTGTGGTGCCGGAAACGCTGGATCCGATCAACCTGCTGGGGGTGCTGCGTCGCGCTCGCGGTAGCTTTGTTATCGTCACCAACGAGTTTGGCGTGGTGCAGGGGCTGGTGACGCCGCTGGACGTGCTGGAAGCGATTGCCGGTGAATTCCCGGATGAAGACGAAACGCCGGAAATCGTGGCGGATGGCGACGGCTGGCTGGTGAAGGGCGGAACCGATCTGCACTCGCTGCAGCAGCTGCTGGACCACCATGAGCTGGTCGATCCGGATGAAGAAGACATCGCGACCGTTGCCGGTCTGGTGATCGCCGCAGAACGGGCAGATGCCGCGTGGCGGGCGAGATGATCGAGCTGCCACCGCTGCACATTACCAGATTGTCGAAGCCACCGACTATCGTGTTGATCTGGTGCGCGTTATTAAAGACAAGCCGCACCACGACGAGGAAGAGGGCGACGCCTGATGTCGTCCGGCATCAGGCGCCCAGCTGCGCCGTTGATTCGCTGGGGGGCGCCAGCCATTGCGGAAAGTCCTCAATCGGCATCGGCCGCGCATAGAAAAAGCCCTGCAGGACTGGAACGCCGCGTGGGCGCAGATAGTGCGCCTGCTCCTCCGTTTCCACCCCCTCCGCAACCAGCTCGATATTCAGCCGCTGCGCCAGCGCAATGATCATGTCCGTCACCGTGGCGTTGACCGCATCGGTGCCAATGGCGGCGGTAAAGGCCTGATCGATTTTCAGGACGTCCGGATGCAGGTTTTTCAGGTAGGACAGCGAGCTGTTGCCGGTGCCAAAATCGTCGATGGCCAGCTTCACCCCTTTGCGATGCAGTTCGCGCACGATGCGATAATCCGCGTCCAGCAGCGCATCCCGTTCCGTGAGCTCCATCACCAGTTGCGGCAGGGGATTGGCGGGCCACCAGTAGACGCTGCAGGTCCTGCAACAATACAGGCGATGGCGTTTTGAAGTGGCTGGCGGCGACGTTAATGGCGATGTGGAAGGCTGGGCGCTGGATGGGAAGTAGCCTATCTGGCGCACCGTTTCGGCGATGACATAGCGGGTCAGGGGGACAATCTGGTTATGTTCTTCTGCCAGAGGGATAAACACCTCCGGGGTGATCCAACCCTGACGGGGGTTATTCCAGCGCAGCAGGATCTCAACGCCAGCGCACGCCTGGGTGCGGGCATTCACCAGCGGCTGGCAGAAAAGCTCAAATTCCCGCGCCGCAATGCCCATATCGATCTCCCACGTAAAGCTCATCCGGTTTGCCGTCGCCAGCCAGGCGAGATAGCCCAGCAGCAGGCTGAGCATCAGCGCCAGCGGCAGCTGGGCGGGCAGGGTATTGAGCGCCAGCCGCGCCGGAGAGGGACCGTACAGCGTAATGCTGTAGGGATAACGCAGCGAGGCCTGATCGTACGCCACTTCGTCATCGGACGGCACGGTATGCTCGATCAGCGGATTACCGTATTCGAGGCTCTGTCCGCCTACGTTAAAGATCGCGCGCTCCACCCACGGCAGCTGCGGCTCCAGCAGATAGTTGGTCATCAGTTCAATGTTGATGATCTGCAGCAGGCCGTCCTGGTTATCCAGCGACTTTGGCGTCCACAGCAGCAGCACCGGCGAACCTTTCAGCAGGTAGTCGTCGGTGGACAGCATCATGCGCTGGTTGTTGATCGCCAGCTCGGGATAGGTCTGGCTGAACGAGATGTGGCGCGGACCATAAATACTCGAACAGTAGATGGTATCGTCCTGCACCAGCAGCACGGTACGCACGGTTTGCAGCGCGGCGATCTTCTCAATCAGCGGATAGCGCACCTGCGTGCAGGGCACGCCCACCAGCCCCAGCGTGTTGTTGGCGGAGACGTCCAGCGGCGAAAACATGCGGTCAAAGCGCTCAATCGCGCGGGTGGCAAAGTTGAGGGACTGCTGCTCAATGCGTGACTTCTCTTCGATGTAGCGAAAAGTCAGCGTAAGAATGAGAACCAGCGACGCGATCACCAACGCAATAAGCAGGCGCTTACGGCGAAATTGACCCACAAATTGCTGGGGAAGGAGCATCAGTAACCACCTTGCTAAGACAAAGAATGAGGCCAAATTAACGTGAAGGTTATCGGCATGGCGGCGGCCAAATTTAGCGCGGCTGGAGAAAAAAAGCGGCACTAAAAAATCGCGCGACCGGTAGAGGTCGCGCGCAAAAATAATGTATCTGGTTTGATAACGCGGAGGTAGAGGCCATTGCAGAAATAATGGCCGATCGCTGCAATTGTCAGCAGCGAAACGCGACGTTGCCGGTCAGTCGCACTGCACCTTGATGGCCAGGCCGCCGCGGGACGTCTCGCGGTATTTGGCGTTCATGTCTTTGCCGGTTTCGTACATGGTTTCAATCACCTTATCCAGCGATACGCGAGGTTCGCTGGTGCGGCGCATCGCCATCCGTGAGGCGTTGATGGCTTTCACCGAGGCAATCGCGTTACGCTCAATGCACGGCACCTGCACCTGGCCCGCGACCGGATCGCAGGTCAGACCGAGGTTATGTTCCATACCGATTTCCGCCGCCACGCAGACCTGCTCCGGGCTGGCGCCCAGCAGCTCTGCCAGACCGGCCGCCGCCATGGAGCAGGCCACGCCCACTTCACCCTGACAGCCCACTTCCGCACCGGAAATGGAGGCGTTCATTTTGTACAGCGCGCCGATGGCGCCTGCCGCCAGGAAGTAGCGGATATAGATATCCGGCGTCACGGGCTCAATAAAGTGATCGTAATAGGCCAGCACCGCCGGCACGATGCCGCAGGCGCCGTTGGTTGGCGCCGTCACCACGCGGCCACCGGCGGCGTTCTCTTCGTTCACCGCCAGCGCAAACATGTTCACCCAGTCGACCACGTTCATCGGATCGTTGGAGAGTTTGTCCGTGGTCACCAGCATACGGCGCAGCGCGGAGGCCCGGCGCGGCACGCGCAGCGGACCCGGCAGCACGCCTTCGGTGTTCATCCCGCGATCGATACAGGCGCGCATGGTTTGCCAGACGTTGGCAAAATAGTCTTCAATCTCTTTTTTGCTGTGCAGCGCCAGTTCGTTCTGCATCACCATGCCGGACAGGGACAGGCCGGTCTCTTTGCAGTAACCCAGCATCTCGGTCGCCGATTTGAACGGGTACGGTACGCTGACGTCGCCGACGCTGTCTTTGCCAAAATGCTCTTCATCCACGATGAAGCCACCGCCGATGGAGTAGTACGTTTTGCTGTAAATCTCTTTTTCACCGCTCTAAGCGTGAATGGTCATGCCGTTTTCATGCAGCGGCAGGTTGTCGCTGCGGAAGACGCATGCCGTCATCCTGCGGGAAATCGACTTCCTGCTGGCCGTTTGCCAGCAGCAGGCGGCCGCGTGTTTCCACGTCGCGGATAAATGCCGGGATGGCATCAATATCGACGGTGTCCGGCTTATTGCCTGCCAGACCCATAATAATGGCGATATCGGTGTGGTGGCCTTTACCGGTTAATGACAGCGAGCCGTAAACATCCACGGCGACGCGGGTAACGCTTTCCAGCAATCCTTTTTCGACCAGATCATCGACGAACTGTTTACCGGCCTTCATCGGGCCAACAGTATGGGAAGACGAGGGGCCAATTCCCACTTTGAACATGTCGAATATACTAATCACTTTCACACTCCTGACAGGGTTACCGGGGTTCCAGTAACGATGTTATAACTGCGCATAGTGTAAGAGGGAACACCGACCTCGGCTTAACTATTCACATGAATTAAACTAATGGTTAACGACGGATAATAGTTTTGCTAATCGCCCGATGCTGAACGGGATCGCAATGTTTTCGGCAGAACAGGGTGAAATGGGATGGAATGTAAGTATCAAGGCTTCAGGCCGATTTGCAACGCCAGCTCACGAATAATGCCCGCCGTCATGCCCCAGACAAAATAATGCTGATACCAGGACAACCAGACCCGATGGTCATGCCCGCGACGCTGAATATCCAGCGGGTGATAACGACTCAGTCGGAGGGCTTCATCCAGCGGCATTTCAAACACCGCGGAGACTTCATCGACGCTGGCGTGATACTGCAGGCCCGGCGGGATAATGCCGACCACCGGCGTGACCTGAAAACCGGTGACGCTGTCGACGGGCGGCAGCACGCCGATGACCCCCACCGGCCTCCGGTGGAATGGCCACCTCTTCCTGCGCTTCGCGCAGCGCGGCGGCAATCAGCGAGGCGTCGGAGTGTCTACCGCGCCCCCCGGAAAAGCGACCTGACCCGCGTGCTTGCGTAAATGGGCGGAACGCTGGGTGAGCAGCAGGCCCGGCTGCGCGCGACGCACGACCGGGATCAGCACGGCCGCCTGACGTTGATTCAGCGCTTCGCGGTTGACCTGCGGGGGTAGTAGCTGAAAGCGAGATAAAAAGTCATCCAGCGTCAGATTCTCTTTTTCCACCCGTGATTACTCCAGTTGTTTCAGGATACGGTTAACTTTATCAAAGGTTTCCTGATATTCCGCATCGACCTGGCTGTCGGCAACAATACCGCCCCCGGCCGAACAGTAAAGGTTTCCGTTACAGGCGGTCAGCGTGCGAATGGTAATGCTGGTATCCATGCGTGCCGCACAGGCTGATATAGCCGATGCTGCCGCACCAGGCATTGCGGCGCTGCGGTTCCAGCTCATCAATGATCTCCATCGCGCGCACCTTGGGCGCGCCGGTGATGGAGCCGCCGGGGAAACGCGGCGCGCAGCAGATCGCTGGCGGTGCGCGAGTCAGGCAGCCGCGCGGTAATGGTGCTGACCAGGTGATGCACCGCCGGGAAAGGCTCAACGACAAACAGTTCCGGCACGCGGACGCTGCCCGGCTCGGCCACGCGGCCAATGTCGTTACGCATCAGATCGACAATCATCAGGTTTTCGGCGCGGTCTTTTTCGGCGAGGCGGCCAGTTTTTCCGCCTGCTGGCGATCGGCGTCGGGATCGGCAAGGCGCGGCAGCGTGCCTTTAATCGGGCGGGTTTCAATCTGCTGCGGCTGCAGACGAGATGAATAAAACGCTCCGGCGACAGGCTGAGGATCGCCCCCTGTTCCAGACGCACAAAGGCGCTGAACGGCGCCTTATTGCTGGCATTAAGACGGGTAAACGCCTGCCACTCATCTCCCCGATAGGTCGCCTGGAAGCGCTGGGCGAGGTTAACCTGGTAGCAGTCGCCGCTTTGCAGATACGCCTGAACGCGCGCGAATTTTTCGGCATATCTCCGCGGCGCTCATATTGGAGCGCCAGCCGGAGGTCAGCCGGTAAAGCGTCCTGCGGCTGCGGGGCAGGCCGCTTGCGCCTGCAGCCACGGCCAGACGCGCCTGCACGTCACGATGGCTCAGCAGGGAAACCGTTTTTTTCTGGTGATCGACAATTAACGCCCAGTCATACAGCCCCACGGCCATGTCTGGCAGGGGAATATCAGCCTGCGCATGCTCCGGCAGCGTTTCGAAACGGCGACCCAAATCGTAGCCAAACAGGCCCAGCGCGCCCCCCTGAAAAGGAAGATCCGGGTTGGGTCGCGGCGTGGCAGATAAGCCCATTGGCGCGTTAAGGCTGTTGCTGCAGCAGCTGCAGCGGATCGCTGTACGGCTATGCCGGTGCCGTCGTCGATGGCGGTTTGTCACCGCGCGTCTTCATCGTGGTTAGCGGATCGGCGACCAGAATATCGAAGCGGCTATAGGGATGGTCCGCATGGCCGGAGTGCAGCAGCATCGCAAACGGAAGATGGCTCAGGCGGGCAAACCGGTGAAAAGTGTATCAGCGGCGTTCTGTAGCGCCAGGGTCCACGTTCGTGGGGTAATATCAGTGGAGCAGCGGAGGCGCGTTGAGTCTGGCATATGCTTTTTGCTGCTGGCACCGGTTTGTGCAGCGTGAAATAATTAGCGCGAATAATTTAGCAGGAGTTGACGATGTTTGCAGGTTTACCTTCTCTGAGCCATGAACAGCAGCAGAAAGCGGTTGAGCGAATTCAGGAACTGATGTCCCAGGGGATGAGCAGCGGACAGGCGATTTCCCAGGTGGCGGAAGAACTGCGCGCCACGCATACCGGCGAGCGGATCGTGGCGCGTTTCGAGGATGAAGATGAAGAGTGATCGGGCTTACACCGCCGCGATAATCTTGATCTCTACCTTGTATTCCGGCTTCATCAGCGTGGCCTGTACGGTGCAGCGTACAGGCGCGTGACCCGCCACCACCCACGCGTCCCAGGCTTTGTTCATCGCCGCGAAGTCATCTTTGTTTGCCAGGAAAATCGTCGCATCCAGAATGGGATTTGTCGCTGCCCTGTTTTTCCAGCACCGCGTCAATCTGCGCCAGGGTATTGGCCGTCTGCTCGAACGCATCCGCGTCCAGGTTAGCCGGGACGCCGGTGTAGTAGAGCGTCTGGTTATGGATCACCACATCAGACCAGCGGGCTTCGGCATCAATGCGCACAATTGTCATAAACGTTTCCTCGTTATTTTTCGTCGTCAGGCGGCAAGACTGCCATATTGTTCATCCGTCGTCACTATTTGGGGTGGCACATGAGTGGATGGGCTGACATAATCCCTGTGCAAAAATACAGTGAGAGAGCACCGTGGCAGACGATTTTTCCCCTGAAGGTCAATTAGCGCAGGCTATCCCCGGCTTCAAACCCCGTGAGCCTCAGCGCCAGATGGCGCACGCCGTTGCACGCGCCATCGATAAGGCTCAGCCGCTGGTGGTCGAAGCCGGTACCGGCACGGGTAAAACCTATGCTTACCTTGCGCCGGCGCTGCGGGCGAAGAAGAAGGTGATTATTTCCACCGGTTCGAAGGCGCTGCAGGATCAGCTCTACAGCCGCGATTTGCCCACCGTGGCCAACGCGCTGGAATTCAACGGCCGTACGGCCCTGCTGAAAGGGCGCTCCAACTATCTCTGCCTGGAACGTCTTGAGCAGCAGGCGCTGGCGGGCGGCGACCTGCCGGTGCAAACCCTGAGCGACGTGATTATCCTGCGCGCCTGGGCGAACCAGACCGAAGAGGGCGATATCAGCACCTGCGCGAGCGTGCCGGAAGACTCTCCCGCCTGGCCGCTGGTGACCAGCACCAACGACAACTGCCTCGGCAGCGACTGCCCGCTGTATAAAGACTGCTTCGTGGTGAAAGCGCGCAAAACGGCGATGGATGCGGATGTGGTGGTGGTGAACCATCATCTGTTTCTCGCGGATATGGTGGTCAAGGACGGCGGCTTTGGTGAGCTGATCCCGGAGGCGGACGTGATGATCTTCGACGAAGCCCACCAGCTGCCGGACATCGCCAGCCAGTATTTTGGTCAGTCGCTCTCCAGCCGCCAGCTGCAGGATCTGGCGAAAGATTTCACCATTGCTTACCGCACCGAACTCAAAGATACCCAGCAGCTGCAGAAGTGCGCCGACCGTCTGGCGCAGAGCGCGCAGGATTTCCGTCTGACAGCTCGGCGAGCCGGGCTATCGCGGTAACCTGCGCGAGCTGCTGGCGGACAAAAACATCCAGCGCGCGCTGCTGCTGCTCGATGATGCGCTGGAGCTCTGCTACGACGTGGCAAAACTGTCGCTGGGCCGCTCCGCGCTGCTGGATGCCGCCTTCGAGCGCGCCACGCTCTATCGCGGGCGGCTCAAACGGCTGAAAGAGATTAACCAGCCGGGTTACAGCTACTGGTACGAATGCACCTTCGCGCCACTTTACCCTGGCGCTGACGCCGCTGACGGTGGCGGATAAATTCAAAGAGGTGATGGCGCAGAAGCCGGGCAGCTGGATCTTTACCTCGGCAACCCTGTCGGTGAATGACGATCTGCATCACTTCACCGAGCGTCTCGGCATTGAGCAGGCGGAATCGCTGCTCCTGCCCAGCCCGTTCGATTACGAAAAGCAGGCGCTGCTCTGCGTGCCGCGCAATTTGCCGCTGCCCAACCAGCCGGGCGGCGCGTCAGCTGGCGGCGATGCTGAAGCCAATGATCGAGGCCAACAACGGCCGCTGTTTTATGCTCTGCACCTCGCACGCCATGATGCGCGACCTCGCCGAGCAGTTCCGCGCCACGATGACCCTGCCGGTGCTGCTGCAGGGCGAAACCAGCAAAGGCCAGCTGCTGCAGCAGTTTCGTGAGCGCCGGTAATGCCCTGCTGGTGGCAACCAGCAGCTTCTGGGAAGGGGTGGACGTGCGCGGCGATACGCTGTCGCTGGTGATCATCGATAAGCTGCCGTTTACCTCGCCGGACGATCCGCTGCTGAAGGCGCGCATGGAAGATTGCCGTCTGCGCGGCGGCGATCCGTTCGACGAGGTGCAACTGCCGGATGCGGTCATTACGCTGAAGCAGGGGGTAGGGCGTTTGATCCGCGACGCACCGACGACCGCGGCGTGCTGGTCATTTGCGATAACCGGCTGGTGATGCGTCCTTATGGCGCGACTGTTCCTTGCCAGCCTGCCGCCCGCGCCGCGCACGCGGGATATACAGCGCGCGGTTGACTTCTTGTGCGTTTCCTGCCAGAGCAGGCGGAGTAATTTGTCCCGGGGGTGTGCTAAGATGCGCGCCATTTGTGATTGACTCTGGACGATCGCGACGACCGATGCGAATTCTGGCTATTGATACCGCGACAGAGGCTTGCTCTGTCGCCCTGTTGAACGACGGTGCTGTTTCTGCCCATTTCGAAGAGTGCCCACGGGAACACACCCAACGCATTCTGCCCCTGGTAAAAGCCATTTTAACCCAGGGCAACACCTCCTTAACCGACCTCGACGCGCTGGCCTTTGGCCGCGGCCCCGGCAGCTTTACGGGCGTGCGCATCGGGATTGGCATTGCGCAGGGCCTGGCGCTGGGCGCCGAACTGCCGATGATTGGCGTCTCTACCCTGGCCACCATGGCGCAGGGCGCATGGCGCATGACCGGGGCAACGCGCGTCCTGGCCGCGATTGATGCCCGCATGGGCGAAGTCTACTGGGCCGAATACACGCGTGACGAGCAGGGCGTGTGGCACGGCGAAGAGACGGAAGCCGTGCTTAAGCCGGAAGCGGTGACAGAACGACTGAAGCAGCTGTCCGGCGAGTGGGCGACCGTCGGCACCGGCTGGCCGGCGTGGCCGGAGATGGCGAACGACACCGGGTTGACGCTGGTGGACGGCAACATGCTGCTGCCGGCTGCGGAAGATATGCTTCCGATTGCCAGCCAGCTGCTCGCAGCAGGCAAAACCGTGGCCGTTGAACACGCGGAACCGGTTTATTTGCGAAACACCGTCGCGTGGAAGAAACTTCCGGGCCGCGAGGCGCACGCAAGTGAATTGCGCATCAGTACTAACGGAGAACTAAGAGGAGGAGTCGCATCATGGCGGTTCAGTCGTAAAGGTATGCTCTGGCGCTGCTGGTTATGCCAGGGCGCGGTTGCC
The DNA here is from genome assembly GCA_039593615.1 of Enterobacterales bacterium. GTDB lineage: Bacteria > Pseudomonadota > Gammaproteobacteria > Enterobacterales > Enterobacteriaceae > Enterobacter. The sequence goes on from JBCNOY010000002.1 coordinate 633,173, forward strand.
ATAGCACTGAGCGGATGCGTTTCCGTTCCTGATGCGATTAAGGGCAGCAGCCCGACGCCACAGCAGGATCTGGTTCGGGTGATGAATGCGCCTGAGCTGTACGTCGGCCAGGAAGCGCGCTTTGGCGGTAAGGTCGTTGACGTGACCAAACTCAGCAGGGGAAAACCCGTCTGGAGATCGCCACCCGTTCCGCTGGACAGCGGCGCGGCCTGTACTGGGTGAGGCCTCCCGCGGGCGTATCTATGCGGACGTCAGCGGGTTCCTCGATCCGGTCGATTTTCTCGGACAGCTGGTGACCGTCGTCGGGCCGATTACCGGCGCCGTGCAGGGCAAAATCGGCAGACACGCCGTATAAATTTATGACCATGCAGGTCAACGGGTATAAACGCTGGCGGCTGGCCCAGCAGGTGATTATGCCGCCGCAGCCGATCGATCCGTGGATGTGGTGGGTCCGCATCCCTATCGCTCCGGCTACCCGGGCTGGGGCTGGTATAACCCGGGACCTGCACAGGTACAGACGATCGTTACTGAGTAGACTTACTTGTTTTATGCTGAATAAAGGCGGACCGGCCAGCGGTGCTCAGCCGAACGGGCTCGTGTGTTTTTTGTGGCTGTGAATAACGATAAAACGAAAAAAAAGAGTGACGCGCTTCGCAACCTTAAATCTGAACAATTAATAAACTGGTACGCTGAGTTAATATAATGTTAACAAACTGTTTATTATCGGGGTTGTGATGACGACGAACACTCATTTCAGAGGTGATGCATTGAAGAAGGTTTGGCTTAACCGTTATCCCGCAGATGTTCCTGCGGAGATCAACCCTGACCGTTATCAATCCCTGGTGGAATTTTTTGAACACTCCGTAAGGCGCTACGCGGACCAGCCCGCCTTCGTGAATATGGGCGAGGTGATGACGTTCCGTAAGCTGGAGGAGCGCAGCCGGGCGTTTGCGGCGTATCTGCAGGAAGGGCTGGGGCTGCAAAAGGGCGATCGCGTCGCGCTGATGATGCCGAACCTGCTGCAATACCCGGTGGCGCTGTTCGGCATCCTGCGTGCCGGGATGATCGTCGTCAACGTCAACCCGCTGTATACCCCGCGCGAGCTGGAGCATCAGCTGAACGACAGCGGCGCCGGTGCGATTGTCATTGTCTCCAACTTTGCCCATACGCTGGAAAAAGTGGTCGACAAAACCCAGGTGAAACACGTCATCCTGACGCGCATGGGCGATCAGCTCTCTACCGCCAAAGGCACGCTGGTTAACTTTGTCGTCAAATACGTCAAACGTCTGGTGCCAAAATACCACCTGCCGGACGCTATCTCCTTCCGCCGCGCGCTGCATGCGGGCTATCGGATGCAGTACGTCAAGCCGGAAGTGGTCTCAGAAGATCTGGCCTTTCTGCAGTATACCGGTGGTACCACCGGCGTGGCGAAAGGCGCGATGCTGACCCACCGCAACATGCTGGCGAACCTGGAGCAGGTCAACGCCACCTACGGGCCGCTGCTGCACCCCGGCAAAGAGCTGGTGGTCACGGCGCTGCCGCTGTATCACATTTTCGCGCTGACCATGAACTGCCTGCTGTTTATTGAACTGGGCGGGTCAGAACGTGCTGATCACCAACCCGCGCGATATTCCGGGGCTGGTGAAAGAGCTGGCAAATATCCCGTTCACCGCCATGACCGGGGTAAATACCTTGTTCAACGCGCTGCTGAACAATGAAGAGTTCCAGCAGCTGGACTTCTCCACGCTGCATCTCTCTGCGGGCGGCGGTATGCCGGTGCAGCAGGCGGTGGCCGAGCGCTGGGTGAAACTCACCGGCCAGTATCTGCTGGAGGGCTATGGCCTGACGGAATGCGCGCCGCTGGTGAGCGTTAACCCGCATGATATCGACTACCACAGCGGAAGCATTGGTCTGCCGGTTCCTTCGACTGAAGCGAAACTGGTCGATGATAACGATAACGAAGTGCCGCCGGGCGAGCCGGGTGAGCTGTGCGTCAAAGGGCCGCAGGTGATGCTGGGCTACTGGCAGCGTCCGGATGCCACCGACGAAATCATCAAAGACGGCTGGCTGCATACCGGTGATATCGCGGTGATGGACGACGAGGGCTTCCTGCGCATTGTCGATCGCAAGAAAGATATGATCCTGGTCTCCGGCTTCAACGTCTATCCGAATGAAATCGAAGACGTGGTCATGCAGCACGCCGGCGTACTCGAAGTGGCCGCGGTCGGCGTGCCTTCCGGCAGCAGCGGTGAAGCGGTGAAGATATTTGTGGTCAAGAAAGATCCTTCTCTCACCGAGGAAGCGCTGGTAACGTTTTGTCGTCGTCAGCTGACGGGCTATAAAGTGCCGAAGCTGGTGGAATTCCGCGATGAGCTGCCGAAATCCAACGTCGGGAAGATATTACGACGAGAATTGCGTGACGAAGCGAAGCGCCAAGCGTAGACAATAAGGCCAATAAGAGCTTCACGCTGAATCGCTCAGCGCTTAACGCCGGTAAAGGTTAGCCGGCGTTTTTATTGCTTTTAACATGGAGCGCTGTGCGAAGTTTGGCGCAACGAGAAAGAGAATCCGATTTGAATTACCAGATGATCACGACCAACGACGAGCTGGCTTCGCTGTGCGAAGTGACGCGCGACTTTCCTGCCATTGCCCTGGATACCGAGTTTGTCCGTACCCGGACCTACTATCCGCAGCTGGGTCTGATTCAGATGTACGACGGTAAACAACGTGTCGCTGATCGACCCTCTCGGCATTACCGACTGGACGCCGATGCGCGACCTGCTGCTCGATACCGCCGTGACGAAATACCTGCATGCAGGCAGTGAAGATCTGGAAGTCTTTCTGCATACCTTTGGCATCATGCCGCAGCCGCTGATTGATACGCAGATCCTCGCGGCGTTCAGCGGTCGTCCGCTCTCATGGGGCTTTGCCGCCATGGTGGAGGAGTATACGGGCCTGACGCTGGATAAAAGCGAATCCCGTACCGACTGGCTGGCGCGTCCGCTTACCGAGCGCCAGTGGAGTATGCGGCGGCTGACGTGTTTTACCTGCTGCCGATCGCCGGACAGCTGATGGCGGAAAGAGGCGGAAGCCTCCGGATGGCTCCCGGCGGCGCTGGATGAGTGTCGCCTGATGATGCAGCGCCGTCAGGAAGTGGTGGACCCGGAAGAGGCCTGGCGCGACATCAGCAACGCCTGGCAGCTGCGTACGCGTCAGCTGGCATGCCTGCAGCTGCTGGCAGACTGGCGCTTGCGTAAAGCGCGCGAGCGCGATCTGGCGGTTAACTTTGTGGTGCGCGAAGAGAACCTCTGGGCGGTGGCGCGCTATATGCCGGGCAGCCTGGGCGAGCTGGACAGCATCGGCCTTTCGGGCAGTGAGATCCGTTTCCACGGCAAAACGCTGCTGGCGCTGGTCGCAAAAGCGCAGGCTGCCGGAAGAGGACGCATTGCCGGAACCGCTGCTGAACCTGATGGACATGCCGGGCTATCGCAAAGCGTTTAAAGATATCAAAGCGCTGGTGCAGCCAGGTGGCAGGCGAGCAGACCGGTTACAATGTCAGCGGAACTGCTCGCCTCACGTCGTCAGATTAACCAGCTGCTGAACTGGCACTGGAAGCTGAAGCCGCAGAATGGCGTGCCGGAAATGATGGCGGGCTGGCGCGGTGAGGTATTGATGGCCGGGATCGACTGAAAAGATTATTAGCACACGCTGCATATTAAGCGGAAGGTTTTCCCCTGCGATAATAAATATGCCCGGGGAAAATCAGGAATATTCCGGCCGGGGGGGGGGGGGTTGGGGGCTACGAAATCATTTAGGGCACGCGACTCTTCCGCTTCCGGGAGCGTCACGTTCAGCTCCAGAATCGAAATATCCCCGTCTTTTTGTTCCAGCTGCACCGTCACCATCTCCGGGTCAATCTGCACGTACTTACAGATCACTTCCAGGATGTCGCGCTTCAGCTGCGGCAGGTAGTGAGGCTCGGCGTCGCTACGACGACGCTCCGCAACGATAATTTGCAGCCGTTCTTTTGCGATGTTGGCGGTGTTCTTTTTCCGCGAGAGAAAAAAGTCCAGTAATGCCATAACTTATCCTCCGAACAGGCGTTTGAGGAAACCTTTCTTCTCTTCTTCAATGAAGCGGAAAGGACGTTCTTCTCCCAGCAGACGGTCAACGGTATCGGCGTAAGCTTTACCGGCATCTGCCTTTGTATCCAGGATCACTGGCTCACCCTGGTTAGAGGCGCGCAGCACGGACTGATCTTCCGGGATCACGCCCACCAGCTTAATGCGCAGGATCTCCAGCACGTCTTCCATGCTCAGCATGTCGCCACGTGTTCACGCGGCCCGGGTTGTAGCGGGTCAGCAGCAGGTGTTCTTTAATCGGCTCTTCGCCATTTTCCGCACGACGGGATTTGGAGGCGAGGATGCCGAGAATGCGGTCTGAGTCACGCACGGATGAAACTTCCGGGTTGGTGGTGATGATCGCTTCATCAGCGAAGTAGAGCGCCATCAGCGCACCGGTTTCGATGCCGGCCGGGGAGTCGCAGACGATGAAGTCGAACTCCATTTTTTTCAGCTCGTCGAGCACCTTTTCCACCCCTTCGCGGGTCAGGGCGTCTTTGTCACGCGTCTGAGAGGCCGGGAGAATGTAGAGGTTCTCGGTGCGCTTGTCTTTAATCAGCGCCTGGTTCAGCGTGGCATCGCCCTGAATGACGTTCACGAAGTCATACACGACGCGACGCTCGCATCCCATGATGAGGTCGAGGTTACGCAGGCCGATATCGAAATCGATAACGACGGTTTTCTTGCCCTTCTGGGCCAAACCAGTAGCGATGGCCGCGCTGGAGGTGGTCTTGCCAACGCCCCCTTTACCCGAAGTAACAACAATAATGCGTGCCATAGAAATTCCTTGTTAAAAAGGGATCAATTCAACGGTTGAACGGTCAACGCGTCGTCTGCCAGAAGCAGGCGCGCCGCTTTGCCATAAAATTCGGCCGGGATCTTGTCGCTCAGCCAATATTCACCTGCGATGGACACCAGCTCCGCCGTCAGGTGAGTACAAAATATTTGTGCGTCTCGATCGCCACTGGCACCCGCCAGCGCGCGTCCACGCATCATACCGTATACGTGAATATTGCCATCTGCAATCAGCTCAGCGCCAGCGCTGACGTGGCTGGTAACAATCAGATCACAGTTTGGTGCATAAATGCGCTGACCGGAACGAACCGGCATATCAATCATTCGCGTTTTGCTGGGCCGGTTACGCTGACCGGCGGCGCGACCGCTTCCGGCTCCGGCGCGGGCGCATCAGCGCGTTTGCGGTTCTCTTTGCCCTCTGTCAGAAGCGGCAGCCCCGCACGGTCGATTTCCGCTTTCAGTTCAGTATCTTTGCAGCCGCTGATGCCCACAATACGCAGTCCGGTGGAGGAGACGGCCTGCTGGAGAAGCTTCCAGTTAACCGGCGCCTCAAGACCGCTGACGTTGATAACAACAGGGGCGTGCTTCAGAAAAGCGGGAGCCTGGGCGATTTTGTCTTCTAACGCCTGACGAATAACCTCGGGTTTTGCATCATGCAAATGAACCACTGATAAGGTGAAGCTACTGCCTTTAAGCTCGATGGGCGTGTTTGACATCCTGGCCTTACTCAATTTGCTATTAACCGCAACCACTCGCTGCGATATTCCGAAGAGTATCAGGCATGTTATAGTCAGGAGTATATTGAGGCAAGCAACCACCCATTAATTCAGAGTAAAAATATGTTTTGTGTGATCTACAGAAGTACCCGCAACGCGACCAGACTTATCTTTATGTCGAAAAGAAAGACGATTTTTCACGCGTGCCGGAAGAATTAATGAAGAGCTTTGGCCGACCGCAGCTGGCGATGCTGCTGCCGCTTGATGGTCGCAAAAAACTGGTGAATGCCGATCTGGATAAAGTGAAAACGGCATTAGCCGAGCAGGGCTATTATTTACAGCTTCCGCCGCCACCGGAGAATTTATTAAAACAGCATCTTGAGGCGACAGGGTAAAAAAGTTTAATTCAGATTCAACTGTTTTTCCGTCTGCCGCTTTTGCCCCTCCCTTTGTGGGCAATAATCGTTGTCTTAAGCGGCGGACCTGATGAACCGGGGAACGGCTTTTGCCGCTTTCCGTCACGTGCGCCGCGATAAACCAATATAGTGCTCAGCAGCCTGCCACGTTCCGGCGGCTGATGAGTCATTTTTCGCTCAGCGGGTGGCACTAACACAGTCAACCGTTTAGGGGTCGACCATGTATCAACATCATAACTGGCAGGGTGCATTACTGGATTATCCCGTCAGCAAAGTGGTTTGCGTGGGCAGCAACTATGCAAAACATATTCAGGAGATGGGCAGCGCCACGCCAGAAGAGCCGGTGCTGTTTATCAAGCCTGAAACGGCGCTGTGCGATATCCGCCAGCCGCTGGCGCTGCCGCAGGGGTTTGGCTCGGTGCATCACGAAGTTGAACTGGCCGTGCTGATTGGCGCGACGCTGCGCCAGGCCTCCGAAGAGCATGTTCAGAAAGCGATTGCCGGATACGGCGTGGCGCTGGATCTGACGCTGCGCGATCTGCAGGGCAAAATGAAGAAAGCCGGGCAGCCGTGGGAAAAAGCCAAAGGGTTTGATAATTCCTGCCCGATCTCGGCGTTTGTGCCGGTGAGCGAATTTACCGGCGATCCGCAGGATACGCCGCTCAGCCTGAAGATTAACGGTGAAGTCCGCCAGCAGGGCACCACGGCAGACATGATCCATAAGATTGTGCCGCTGATCGCCTACATGAGCCGCTTCTTTACCCTGAAAGCGGGTGATGTGATCCTGACCGGCACGCCGGAAGGCGTTGGCCCGCTGCGCTGGCGGCGATGAGCTGGAGGTCGGTTTTAACGGCCTGTCGCTGAATTCCAGCGACCCGCGTGCTGTAAGGTAATTTTGCGCCTTAAAAGGGGGGGAATTTCTTTTTGAAGGGGGGGACTTGCATCACCGCATGCCAGAAGCTGGTTATAAGGTGCGCTTTCTTTTGACGTGTGGACATCCTGATGAACGACATCCCTTTCTGGCAAAGCAAAACTCTCGACGACATGACTGACGCGGAGTGGGAATCGTTGTGCGACGGCTGTGGTCAGTGCTGCCTGCATAAGCTGATGGATGAAGACACCGACGAAATCTACTTCACCAACGTTGCCTGCAAGCAGCTCAACATTAAAACCTGCCAGTGCCGCAACTATGAGCGCCGCTTCGAGTTTGAGCCGGACTGCATCAAGTTAACCCGGGATAATCTGCCCACCTTTGAATGGCTGCCGCATACCTGCGCGTATCGCCTGCTGGCGGGAGGGGAAAACGCTGCCGGCCTGGCATCCGCTGCTGACCGGTTCAAAAGCGGCGATGCACGGCGAGCGTATCTCCGTGCGCCACATTGCGGTGAAAGAGTCGAGGTGCGTGACTGGGAAGACCACATCATGAACCGGCCGGATCGTAACGGCTGATAACGCAACAGGCAGCCGCGGCTGCCTGTTTTGTCTGAGACGTATTTTGACTGGCGAGGTTAGCGACCAAACAGATCGCGTTTCTTCGGTTTGAACGGCTGAGCGATCAGCACCAGCAGCGCCACGACGAAGTAGGCGGCAAAAATGCCCACCAGCCACTGCGGCATCTCCAGCGTCAGGAATTCCCACTGGCGAACGGAGCAGTCACCGGATGCAACAAACACCTGCGGCAGCCATTTGTCCAGCGGCAGCCAGCTCGGGAAGCGGGCGGCAAAATCGCAGGTCATAAACGGTGACGGATGCAGCTGCATCATGGTGTGCTGCCAGGAGAGTTCAATCCCTTTCCAGGCGCTGTAGAGCCAGATGGCGATAGCGGCGTAGCGAAGCGGCGATTTCGGCGCAATTGCGCCCACCAGGCCCGCGCCCATAATGCCGAACAGCGCGCAGCGTTCATAAATACAGAGTACGCAAGGTTTCAGTCCCATCACGTGCTGGAACCACAGCGCCACCATTTCCAGCGCAAAGGCGGTCAGGGCCATTAACAACCACGCTCCGCGACCGCGGGAGCACTGGTTTAAAAATCTCAACATAATCATTTCCCGTAGCCGTTAATGCATCGCAGTGTAAACCAAAAGCGTACCCGTGCCAGCCAGGCAGGCGGAAAAAATCATGTATAAAAATGACTTATCCCTGATCCACGCCAAAAAATCGTGGCTTTTAGCACACGGCATCAAAATATTGATAGATTCTGGTTTGTTCCCCACGCAAGCGCAGCGTAACCCACGGCTTTTTTCGCTGCGCAGCGGCTGAATTTTGCGCCAGCGCGCGCTTTTAATCCGCTGGCAGGCTATTTCCGCTATGACCCCTCTGGTATGATGAGTCCCTATTTGACAAAGCAAAGCAATGAGAAATGGAAATGCTATGGTCATTAAGGCGCAGAGCCCGGCGGGTTTCGCGGAAGAGTACATCATTGAAAGCATCTGGAATAATCGTTTTCCGCCGGGATCGATTCTTCCGGCTGAACGCGAACTCTCTGAACTGATTGGCGTCACTCGCACCACGCTGCGTGAAGTGCTGCAGCGGCTGGCGCGCGATGGCTGGTTGACGATTCAGCACGGCAAACCCACGAAAGTGAACAATTTCTGGGAAACGTCCGGGCTGAACATTCTCGAAACGCTGGCGCGTCTCGACCATGAAAGCGTGCCGCAGCTCATTGATAATCTGCTCTCCGTTCGCACCAACATCGCGACGATCTTTATTCCGTCGCGCTTTCCGTCAGCATCCGGAAGACGCGCTTGCGGTGCTGGCCAGCGCGAGCGTAGGGAAGATCACGCCGATGCCTTTGCCACCCTCGATTACAACGTGTTTCGCGGCCTGGCGTTTGCCTCCGGCAACCCGGTGTACGGCCTGATCCTCAACGGTATGAAAGGGCTGTACACCCGCATTGGCCGCCACTACTTCTCCAATCCGGAAGCGCGTAGCCTGGCGCTGGGCTTTTACCATCAGCTGAGCGGATCTGTGTGGCAAACAGCCGACGCAGGATCAGATTTTCGAGAGGGGTGCGCCGCTACGGCCGCCGCAGCGGTGAAATCTGGCACCGTATGCAGAAAACGCTGCCGGGCGATTTGAGCGAGTAAGACCCGTTAAAAGCGTAAAAACGTTTCGTACGAGGGTTCCTGTCCCGGACAGCCAGTATCCGCTGCTGCCGGGCTGCTCCTCGCGCCGCTTACGCGGTACCTTCGGCGTTCACGTTGCGCCTGACGGACCGGCCGGTATCGGTCTTCCTGACCGGCCCGGCCTGATTCCCGCCTCCCCGCGGGAATCTCCTGGCGCAACGTAAAAGCCTCAGCGCTGCGAATAGCCCGCCGCATCAGCGGATACTGACTGTCGTGGGGGTTTCTGTGGTTAGGGCTCACGCGGATGATAAATGCTCGTCCCTGAGCATGGAGATTTTGTTTAAAGCGCTGGTCCGCGCGCCGGGCAGCGTTCCAGCAGCTCCACGCTGCCATCTTCATTCTGCTGCTCCAGCTGCACGTCAAAGCCCCACAGGCGATGCACATGCTTCAGCACCTCGTGACGCCCTTTATCCAGCGGCGCGCGATTCTGCGGGATATAGCGCAGCGTCAGGGAGCGGTCACCGCGCAAATCCACGTTCCAGACCTGAATATTCGGTTCAAGGTTGCTCAGGTTGTACTGCGACGACAGGCGAGAGCGGATCTCACGGTATCCCTCCTCGTTATGGATTGCGGCGATCTCCAGATAGTTGTTGCGATCGTCGTCCAGCACGGTGAAGAAGCGGAAATCACGCATGATCTTCGGCGACAGAAACTGGCTGATGAAGCTCTCATCCTTAAAGTCGCGCATGGCGAAGTGCAGCGTTTCCAGCCAGTCAGAGCCGGCGATATCCGGGAACCAGTAGCGGTCTTCTTCCGTTGGCGACTGGCAGATGCGCTTGATGTCCTGGAACATGGCAAAGCCCAGCGCATACGGGTTGATGCCGCTGTACCACGGGCTGTTGTAGGGCGGCTGGTACACCACGTTGGTGTGGCTGTGCAGGAACTCCATCATGAAGCCGCTCGGTCACTTTGCCCTCGTCGTACAGGTGGTTGAGGATGGTGTAGTGCCAGAAGGTCGCCCAGCCTTCGTTCATCACCTGGGTCTGCTTTTGCGGGTAGAAATACTGGCTGACCTTGCGCACGATGCGCAGGACCTCACGCTGCCACGGCTCCAGCAGCGGCGCGTTCTTCTCCATAAAATAGAGCAGGTTTTCCTGCGGCTCGGACGGATAGCGACGCGCTTCGGCGATCGTTTTTTCCTCCTCACGCTTCGGCAGGGTGCGCCACAGCGTGTTCACCTGGCTCTGCAGATACTCTTCGCGGCTTTTCTGCCGCGCTTTCTCCTCCTGCAGGGAGATTTTCTGCGGACGTTTGTAGCGGTCCACGCCGTAGTTCATCAGCGCGTGGCAGGAGTCGAGCAGCTTTTCCACCTCGTCCACGCCGTAGCGCTCTTCGCAGTCGGTAATGTATTTACGGGCGAAGATCAGGTAATCGACGATCGAGCTGGCATCGGTCCAGCTGCGGAACAGGTAGTTGTTCTTGAAGAAAGAGTTGTGCCCGTAGCAGGCGTGCGCCATCACCAGCGCCTGCATGGTCATGGTGTTCTCTTCCATCAGATAGGCGATACAGGGATTGGAGTTGATGACGATCTCGTACGCCAGCCCCTGCTGGCCGTGCTTATAGCGCTGCTCGGTTTCGATGAATTTCTTGCCGAACGACCAGTGGGGATAGTTGATCGGCATCCCGACGCTGGAGTAGGCGTCCATCATCTGCTCGGAGGTGATGACTTCAATCTGATGGGGGTAGGTATCCAGGCGATAGCTTTTTGCGACCCGGTCGATCTCGGCGAGGTAAACATCCAGCAGCTCGAAGGTCCAGTCGGGTCCATCGCTCAGACGTGTGTTGTCCTTGTTCAGGGAATCAATAGTAGCCATTAGCGCGCCCTCTGTTGTGCGCGGCGGCCAGAGTGTCTCTGTCACGATCGTTTAAGGCTTCATCCTGAGAAAGACAGCCCAAAAAACTGAGCGAACACTTCAATGATAGTCCACTGTCGCTTATCCGATGCGGGAACTCAATCGAATTCTTTTGGTACAAAATCATCATAATAGGCGTGCTTTGGTAGCTAATAAGGTTATGTGTTATCTGAGTGATAAATTGCAGCATTAAATCCTGTTTATAAGCGCGCGATATGACTGCGGCGCTTTCTCCTGAAAAAAGTGAGATGCTCTGCCTTTCGCATAATAATTCGCTGGTTAACGCTTTTAAGGCGCAGCGGGGACTCTGATTTTGGCGCGATCGCATGATGTTCAGTGTGAGGTAAGTAACACCATTAAATAAAGGTCGTATGTTGAATAATATTTTCAACTAGGTTATCAATCTGTAATTAGAAGATTGTTCTTTTGCACATAATGGAGTGGCTATGCGTGTTGTCATACTGGGAAGTGGTGTCGTTGGGGTAACCAGCGCCTGGTATTTAAGTCAGGCGGGACATGACGTCACCGTTATCGATCGTGAGTCCGGCCCGGCGCTGGAAACCAGCGCGGCGAACGCCGGGCAGATCTCTCCCGGCTATGCGGCACCGTGGGCGGCGCCGGGCGTTCCGCTGAAGGCGATTAAATGGATGTTCCAGCGCCACGCGCCGCTGGCCATCCGCCTTGACGGCACGCAGTTCCAGCTGAAGTGGATGTGGCAGATGCTGCGCAACTGCGACACCCGCCACTACATGGAGAACAAAGGGCGCATGGTGCGCCTGGCGGAATACAGCCGCGACTGCCTGAAGGCGCTGCGCGCGGCGACCGGCATTGAGTACGAAGGCCGTCAGGGCGGCACGCTGCAGCTGTTCCGCACGCAGCAACAGTACGAAAATGCCACCCGCGATATCGCCGTGCTGGAAGATGCCGGCGTACCGTACCAGCTGCTGGAAGCCAGCCAGCTTGGCTCAGGTTGAACCGGCGCTGGCGGAAGTGGCGCACAAGCTGACGGGCGGCCTGCGCCTGCCGAACGACGAAACCGGCGACTGCCAGCTCTTTACGCAGCGTCTGGCGCAGATGTGCGAGCAGGCGGGGGTGAAGTTCCGCTTTAACACCTCTGTCGACAAGCTGCTGTCGGAAGGGGAAAGAATTTACGGCGTGAAGTGCGGCGAAGAGGTGATCAAAGCCGATGCCTACGTCATGGCGTTTGGCTCGTACTCCACCGCCATGCTGAAGGGCATTCTCGATATTCCGGTCTACCCGCTGAAAGGCTACTCGCTGACCATTCCGGTAAAAGAGGAGAGCGGCGCGCCGGTTTCGACCATTCTGGATGAAACCTACAAAATCGCCATTACCCGCTTCGATAACCGCATCCGCGTAGGCGGCATGGCGGAGATCGTCGGCTTCAACACCGAGCTGCTGAAACAGCCGCGTCGTGAAACGCTGGAGATGGTGGTGGGCGATCTCTTCCCGCGCGGCGGCTTTGTCGAGCAGGCGACGTTCTGGACCGGCCTGCGTCCGATGACGCCGGACGGCACGCCGATTGTGGGCCGCACGCCGTTCAAAAACCTGTGGCCCAACACCGGACACGGCACGCTGGGCTGGACGATGGCCTGTGGCTCGGGCCAGCTGCTGAGCGACCTGATTTCCGGACGCACGCCGGCCATTCCGTTTGACGATTTAAGCGCCGCTGCGCTATCAATCGGGGTTTACGCCGTCGCGTCCACAGCACCTGCACGGCGCGCATAACTAAGGAGTTGTCATGTCCCGTCCTGTTCTGGCTCCCAGCTGAACCTGCAGGCCCTGAAGGATAATCTGCAGATTGTTCGTCGGGCGGCACCTGGCGCGCGCGTCTGGTCGGTGGTGAAAGCGAATGCCTACGGCCACGGCATTGACCGTATCTGGAGCGCGCTGAGCGCCACCGATGGCTTTGCGCTACTGAATCTGGAAGAGGCCATTCTGCTGCGCGAGCGCGGCTGGAAAGGGCCCATTCTGCTGCTGGAGGGCTTCTTCCACGCCGACGATCTGCCGCTGCTGGATAAGTACCGGCTGACCACCAGCGTTCACAGCAACTGGCAGATTAAGGCGATTCAGGATGCGAAGCTCCACGCGCCGCTGGATATCTATCTCAAGGTGAACAGCGGCATGAACCGCCTGGGCTTCCAGCCTGAGCGGGTGCATACGGTCTGGCAGCAGCTGCGCGCGCTGAAGAACGTGGGTGAAATGACGCTGATGGCGCATTTTGCCGACGCGGAAAAACCGGACGGCATTGCCGATGCCATGGTCCGCATTGAGCAGGCGGCAGAAGGGCTGGACTGTCCGCGCTCGCTGTCCAACTCGGCGGCCACGCTCTGGCATCCCGAGGCGCACTATAACTGGGTGCGTCCGGGGATCGTTCTGTACGGCGCGTCGCCCTCGGGCCAGTGGCAGGATATCGCCAACAGCGGCCTGAAGCCGGTAATGACCCTGCGCAGCGAAATCATTGGCGTGCAGAACGCTGAAGGCCGGCGACACGGTGGGCTACGGTAGCCGCTACCGGGCAAAGGGCGAGCAGCGGATTGGTATCGTGGCGGGCGGCTATGCCGACGGCTACCCGCGCATTGCGCCGACCGGCACGCCGGTCTGGGTCGATGGGGTTCGCACGGGAACGGTGGGCACCATATCAATGGATATGCTGGCCGTTGACCTGACGCCATGCCCGCAGGCGGGCATCGGTTCGCCGGTTGAGCTGTGGGGTAACGAAATCAAAATTGATGACGTGGCGGCCGCAGCAGGCACGGTAGGGTACGAACTGATGTGTGCACTGGCGCCGCGCGTCCCGGTCACGCTTAGTTAAGCGCCGTCACTGTACCACGCATGTTCTTACTGCAGCGCCAGGCGATCAGCGCCAGCGCTGCACCCACCAGCATCATCAGCGCTAACGCTGATTTCTCCGCCACCGGCAGCGCCACCATCGCCAGGCTGCCACCTGCACCGCCCGCCATCTGGATAAATCCCTGCAGCGCCGCTGCCACACCCGCCTGCTGCTGATACGGCTCCAGCGCATAACTGGTGGCCGGACCGACGGTGAAGGCCAGGCCGGCTACCGAGATCGCCACCGGAATCATGTACAGCGACCAGTGGGTTTGCCAGGCCGCAGGTAACAGCGTCATCCCCGCCACCAGCAGCAGCGCACCGAGTAGCATGGTGACAAACCCCATGGCGAGACAAAACGGGCGGCCCGCTTTACGAATGGTTTTATTGACGAAGGCACTCACCAGCATGATCCAGAAACCGTTGGCGCCAAAGGCAAAGGAGAATTGCAGCGGCGTCAGGCCACCTTCGGTCATCAACACGTGCGGTGCCAGCGAAACGTAGGTCAGCACCATGCCGAGCGCGCCCGCGTTGGCAAAGGCGAAAGCGAGAAAGCGCGGCTGCCGGGCGATGGCAGCATACTGCGCCAGCGGCAGCCCGTTAACGCGCAGCGTGTCCGCCGGACGCGTTTCAGGCAGTGCAACCACCACAATAATGGTAATCACCAGCGCATAGCCGCACAGGAACCAGAAGGGCGCACGCCAGCCATAGGCTTCCGCCAGAATACCGCCGAGCAGCGGTGCCAGCGCCGGCACGATGTTCAGCGCGCCATTGAGGAAACCATAAGCGCGCGCCGCGGCATCGCCGCTCAGCCGATCGCGCACGCCGCTAAATGCCACCACCGCGCTACAGCATACCGCGCAGCCCTGAATCAGGCGCGCCAGGAAGAACACCGGCCAGACGGTGGCGGTTGCAGCCACTGCGCTGCCGATGATGTAAAGCGCGAGGCCGATCAGCGCGATCGGCTTACGGCCAAAATTATCCACCAGCGGACCGGTAACCAGCTGACCGATACCCATTACCAGCAAAAACAGCGGAATGGTGGTCTGGATCAGACTGACCGGGCTGTTAAGACCGTCGGCAATCTGCGGCAGCGTGGGGAGGTAGAGATCGATGCCCAGCGGTGCCAGCAGCACCAGGCTCAAAAGGAGTAGGGTAAACTTTTGCATTACGAACCAGTAACGTCCTGTTAAACAGGCGAGAAGGGTAATGAGTCTGCGACCAAAAAGAAAGGGCTAAAACGAAAAGGCGATGTCTGCCGGCACAGCGCAGACATCGCGTCGAGGGTATCAGTAAGCACCGTCGCGGCGCAGCACCACGCCAGCGGTTTTAAACAGAATGGCGATGTCGGTCCACAGCGCCCAGTTCTTCACGTACCAGGAGTCAAAATAGACGCGCGTGTCGTAGTCGATATCGTTACGCCCGCTGACCTGCCACAGACCGGTCATGCCCGGTTTGGCCATCAGATAGTAGTCGACATCGCCGGCGTAGCGTTCCAGCTCAGCTTCAATCACCGGACGCGGTCCCACCAGACTCATTTCGCCACGAATCACGTTCCACAGCTGGGGCAGTTCATCCAGGCTGGTCTTACGCAGGAAGCCACCGATTTTGGTGATGCGCGGATCGTTCTTCAGTTTGAAATCACGATCCCACTCAGCGCGCGCTTCGGCACTGGTGGCCAGCAGATTCTGCAGCACTTCCTGCGAGTTGGTCACCATTGAACGGAACTTCAGGCACTTAAACTTCACGCCATCCTGCCCGACGCGTTCGTGGCCGTAAATGGCATTGCCGCCATCGCGCTTCACCATCCAGCACAGCAGACCGAATACCGGGGCAAGAAACAGCAGCAGCAGCGAGGCAACCACCACGTCGAAGGTGCGTTTGAGGAAACGCGAGGAGCGTTTCGCCAGGTTGTTACTGACGCGCAGGATCATCACTTCATGGCTGAAGATAAACGACATATCGGTGCCATACAGCGGCACACCGCGCAGCGTAGGGATAACCGAAATTGAGCGGCATTTCATCTTGGACAGAAACTTCAGCCATTTATCGCGCACCACCTGCTGTTCAAATTCGGTGGCGACGATAAATTGCGTGTTGTCACGGTCCATGGTTTGCCAGTTGATGTCTTTCCAGGTAATAACCGGCACGCCGTTAACACTTTCCTGATGAGGCTCATCATCCAGCGAGATAAACGCCTGCACGTTATAGCCCAGAATCTCCTCGCTCTGCAGCGCCGCGTAGGCTTCCATGGCGTTCTTACCGGAGCCGATGATAATGGTCTCTTTTTGCCACTGGCCAGCGCGGTTGATGGCACGCTTCACGCCGGCGCGCATTAGCGGCAGCAGCAGCAGAGCATAGGTCCAGCTAAATACCCACACCATGCGCGAGAAGTCCCATTTGGAAAAGGCAATCAGCGCCAGATCCAGCAGCGAAAACACAAACAGCGTTTTGACGATTTCTTTCAGCTCAAACCAGAACGGTTTGCGGTAGGTGTAGTGGCGCATACGCACCCAGAACCAGGCTGTGCACAGCACTGACAGACCTAACTGTGCGACAAAGCGGTATTCAATTTGCTGCGGCGGAATAAAACTGTCCAGTTCTCCCCAAATACCCTGGACGGTGGCCGCGGATAAAAATAATGCCAGGTTCAGTGCAATTAAATCCGAAAAGCTGAGTGCCACTTTCGCGATGAGATTTTTGCGCAGTCCGCTCCACGAGCGGGTTGCATCGTTCATTACCAATGTACTTGCCATAAAACCTGCTCTCTTTTCTTAAGTAAAAGATGGCCTGACCAGAATCAAGTACGCGCTCAGGAGTCGTCCGCTGAAAGCAGAAATAAAATAATATTCAGCGAGATATGAGTCAGTGCTGCCATAAGCGCTGCATGGAAAGGGCCGTTTGAGACGTGATTTACGTCACGAAAAGCTGCAGCAACGTTTAAGAGTATGCAGGAGTTATTTGACAGAGTTAATATGGAAAGAGTCTGAAAAAACAATATTTGATTAAAGTGTAAACCGCCTAATCTGTTGAAAAATAATATTAAAAGTAAAAGGTGCCATGAAATAACAGACTATTTTAAGACTACTTTTCGGAATGACCGCCAGTCAAAGTGAATGGCGGTGAGGAAAATATCAGGCCGGTTTTTTCAATACCCAGCGGTCTTGCTGCTTGTCATAGTGGCAGATCTGCAGATCGACCGGTTCGCCATCAATCCACGCCGGTACGCTGGTTTCATGATCCCAGCCGTCGAGCTGATAACTCAGGCCGGGGTTGGTATGGCAGGGGATGCCGACGGTATTCAGCTTCTCCACATCCATTACTGCATCGACGATCTCGTAACGACCAATCTTCACCACGTGTCCCATCATCTTCTCCCGTTTGCTGGGTGGAATAGTGATCATAGACGCTGACACGCAGTTTACGAGCGATACGGCCTCGGATTATTCCTTCTCTTCCCGCACGCGCACCCCGATTTTGACGATTTGGTTATCCTCTTTTTCCGCCACTGTCCACGTCAGCTGGTTCCACTCGACCTGATCTCCCACCACCGGCGTGCTGCCGAGCAGCCCCATAATCAACTGGCCGAGCGACTGCTGATCGTTAGTCTCTTCATCAAGCTCGAGGCCATAGATCTGCGCGACATCGCGCAGGCGCGCCTCGGCATCAAGGATAAAGTCACCAAAGAAGCGCTGATCCAGCGCCACCGGCGGCGTCTGGCTGAACATTTTGCCCAGCGCCGGCAAATCGCGCTCACGGCCAATAACGCACAGCACGTCACCCTCTTTCAGACGCGTATTGCCGTTGGGGTGCATCAGCGCGTTATCGCGGAACAGGGCGGCAATGCGCGTTTCGGGCGGCATTTGCAAATCGCGCAGCGCGGCGCCGACGCACCATTTGTCGGCGCTGAGCTGATAAACGAACTGCTCCCACGGATTTTCCGGATGGATATCCAGCCCGACGCGGCTGATGGGCGAAGCGGTCGGCGGGACCACCACCTTAGCCCGTTTAGCGGCATAGCCCAGCGACGTGCCCTGCAGCATCAGAGATACCAGAACCACGAAGAAGGCGATATTGAAGTAGAGTTTAGAATTCTCCAGCCCGGCCATCATCGGGAACACCGCGAGGATAATCGGCACCGCACCGCGCAGGCCTACCCAGCTGATAAAGATGCGTTCACGTCCGGTAAAGCCTTTAAACGGCAGCAGCCCGACCAGAATCGACAGCGGACGTGCCACCAGAATCAGCCACAGCGAGAGAATCATCGCCGGAAGCGCGATATGCCACAGATCAGACGGCGTCACCAGCAGGCCAAGCACGATAAACATACCAATCTGGCTCAGCCAGGCCATGCCGTCGAAAGTCTGCAGAATGCCGTGGCGGTTACGAATCGGGCTGTTGCCCAGCAGAAAACCACACAGATAGACCGCCAGAATGCCGCTGCCCTCCATCACCGTGGTCAGGGCAAACACAATGATGCCGCCGCTCAGCGCCAGCAGCGGATAGAGCCCTTGTGCCAGGCTGATGCGGTTGATCAGTTGCTGCAGCGCCCAGCCGCCGCCCAGTCCGAGCACAATGCCCAGGCCGAACTGCTGGACCAGATGCACCACAAACATCCAGCTCAGGCCGCTTTGCCCCTGCTGGATCATGTCGATCAGCGTAATGGTAAGAAACACCGCCATTGGATCGTTGCTGCCTGATTCAATCTCCAGCGTGGAACTGACGCGCTCGTTAAGCCCTTTGTCGCCCAGCAGTGAAAACACCGCTGCGGCGTCGGTCGAGCCGATAATGGCGCCAATCAGGAAGCCCTGCATCAGATCGAGCTTAAACAGCCAGGCGGCAGCCAGACCGGTGAGGCCGGCGGTAATCATCACGCCAACGGTGGCCAGCGACAGCGCCGGACCAAGCGCCACCTTGAACGAGCTGGCCTTGGTGCGCATGCCGCCGTCGAGCAGAATGATGGCCAGCGCCAGGTTGGACACCAGATAGGCCACCGGGTAGTTATCAAAAGCAATGCCGCCGATGCCGTCCACGCCGGTCAGCATCCCCAGCGCCAGGAAGATCACCAGAATTGGGATACCGAGACGCGACGAGAAGGAACTCAGCAGAATACTTGCTGCGACCAGCACGGAACCAATAATGAACAAACTGTAAATCATGCTGGCATTCAACGGCGTTCTCCTGCGGCGGGGCATAAAAAAGCAAATTGCGGGCAATTCACACAGACAAGGTGAAAAGATAATGCCTTATCAATAGCTTGTCAGCGGTTAATTGCACATTTTTTCATTCTGTGGCGCGCTATCCCATAGAAGGTTAAATCCGCACAGAAAAACAGCAGGGTTTTCAAAGGGGTTAAGCCGGGCGGGGTAAAGAAAAAGCCGGTCGGTGACCGGCTGGTAAACTCAGGCTTCAGCGACCTGTTTATGGAAACAGCTCCCGGAATACCGGATAAATATCATCCTGGTCGCGGATATGCTGCATGGCGAAGTTATCGAACATCGCCTGCAGATGCTCATACTCGCGCCACAGGGTCTGGTGCGCGCGACGGGTGATTTCGATATAGCTGTAGTAACGCACCACCGGCAGAATTTTCTTCGCCAGGATCTCGTGACACAGCGGTGAGTCGTCGGCCCAGTTATCGCCGTCCGACGCCTGCGCGGCATAGATATTCCACTGCGCCGGGTCGTAACGCTCTTTGACCACTTCATCCATCAGCTTCAGCGCGCTGGAGACGATGGTGCCGCCGGTCTCCTGCGAGTAGAAGAACTCATGTTCATCCACCTCTTTCGCCTGGGTGTGGTGGCGGATATAGACCACCTCCACGTTTTTATAGGTTCGGCTCAGGAACAGATAGAGCAGGATATAAAAACGTTTCGCCATATCTTTGGTGGCCTGATCCATCGAGCCGGACACGTCCATCAGGCAGAACATCACCGCCTGGCTGGAGGGTTCAGGGCGTTTTTCGTAGTTTTTGTAGCGCAGGTCGAAGGTGTCGATAAACGGCACCCGTTCGATCTTCGCCCGCAGTTCTGCAATCTCTTTACGCAGGCGCTCCTCTTCCAGCAGTTGCGCCGGTTCCGTGTTTTCCACCACCTTCAGGCTGGCTTCCAGCTCGCGCAGCTCGCGCCGTTTGCCGGCCGTCATGGCGGTTCGTCGCGCCAGCGAGTTTTGCAGCGATCGCACGACGCTGATGTTGGCGGGCACGCCGTTGGCGGTATAGCCCGCGCGGTGGGTTTTATATTCATTAAGCTGACGATGCTGATTTTTTTTCAGGTTCGGCAGCGCCAGGTCCTCGAACAGCAGATCGAGATATTCATCTTTCGAAATCTGGAAGACGAATTCGTCCTGACCTTCACCGTCCTGGCTGGCCTTGCCCTGGCCGCTTCCTGAACCGCCACCGCCGCCCTGAGGGCGCTCAATTCGGTCGTTCTGCACGAAGTGGTCGTTACCCGGATGCACGCGATGGCGCATGCCGCCGCGCCCCTGATGAAACATCGGTTCGCTGATATCGTCGGTGGGGATGGAGACAGACTCGCCGCTGTCGACGTCGGTCACCGAGCGTTTGTTGATGGCCTCGGAGATCGACTGTTTAATTTGCGCTTTATAACGACGCAAGAAGCGCTGGCGGTTCACCGTGCTCTTGTTTTTGCCGTTAAGACGCCGGTCAATGAACCAGGTCATAAATTCCCCATACTCGCATGTGAGCCAGGCCGGAACGGGTCCGGCCTCCTCAGGCGGCATGTGGATGCCGCGTAGCTTACCGCTGTCGATTATGACGATTTACGCACGCGCAGATACCATTCGCAGAGCAGGCGGACCTGCTTGCGGGTGTAGCCTTTTTCCATCATACGGTCGACAAAGTCGTCGTGTTTTTTCTGCTCATCGGTTGAGGTTTTGGCGTTGAACGAGATCACCGGCAGCAGCTCTTCGGTATTGGAGAACATTTTCTTCTCGATCACCGTGCGCAGCTTCTCGTAGCTGGTCCAGTTCGGGTTGCGGCCGTTGTTATGCGCGCGGGCGCGCAGCACGAAGTTCACGATCTCGTTACGGAAGTCTTTCGGGTTGCTGATCCCGGCCGGCTTCTCGATCTTTTCCAGCTCCGCGTTCAGGGATTCACGGTCAAACAGCTGGCCGGTATCCGGGTCGCGGTACTCCTGATCCTGGATCCAGAAGTCCGCGTAAGTGACATAGCGGTCGAAAATGTTCTGCCCGTACTCTGAGTAGGATTCCAGGTAGGCCGTCTGGATCTCTTTGCCGATGAACTCGGCGTATTTCGGGATCAGGTAGCCTTTCAGGAACTCCAGGTAGCTTCTCGGCCTGCTCCTGCGGGAACTGCTCGCGCTCGATCTGCTGCTCCAGCACGTAGAACAGGTGCACCGGGTTGGCCGCCACTTCCGCATGGTCGAAGTTAAACACGCGGGAGAGGATCTTAAAGGCGAAACGCGTGGACAGGCCGTTCATCCCTTCATCGACCCCGGCGTAGTCGCGGTACTCCTGGTACGACTTCGCTTTCGGATCGGTATCCTTCAGGCTTTCACCGTCATAGACGCGCATTTTCGAGTAGATGCTGGAGTTTTCCGGCTCTTTCAGGCGCGACAGCATCGAGAAGCGCGCCAGCGTTTCCAGCGTGCCCGGCGCGCAGGGCGCGATGCGCCAGCTCACTGTGGTTGAGCAGTTTCTCGTAAATTTTGATCTCTTCGGAGACGCGCAGGCAGTAAGGCACCTTGACGATGTACACGCGGTCGAGGAAGGCCTCGTTGTTCTTGTTGTTACGGAAGGTCACCCATTCCGATTCGTTCGAGTGGGCGAGAATGATGCCGTTAAACGGCAGGGCGGAGATGCCTTCGGTGCCGTTGTAGTTGCCTTCCTGGGTCGCCGTCAGCAGCGGATGCAGCACCTTGATCGGTGCTTTGAACATCTCGACGAATTCCATCATCCCCTGGTTGGCCCGGCACAGCGCGCCCGAGTAACCGTAGGCATCCGGATCGTTTTGCGCGTGGTTTTCCAGCTTGCGGATATCCACTTTACCGACCAGCGCGGAGATGTCCTGGTTGTTCTCATCACCCGGTTCGGTTTTGGCGATGGCGATCTGTTCCAGGATCGACGGCCAGACTTTCACCACGCGGAACTTGGTGATGTCGCCGCCAAATTCGTGCAGGCGTTTGGCCGCCCACGGCGACATGATGGTGCCGAGGTAGCGACGCGGGATGCCGTACTCTTTATCCAGGATCTGGGCATCTTCCTGCGGATTGAACAGGCACAGCGGATGGTCGTTGACCGGGCTGCGTTCGCCGTTGGCGCTCAGCACATAGATGGGCACGCGCTGCATCAGCGCTTTCAGCCGTTCCGCCAGCGAGGATTTACCGCCGCCCACCGGGCCGAGCAGATAGAGGATCTGTTTCTTCTCTTCCAGACCCTGAGCGGCATGTTTCAGGTAGGAGACAATCTGTTCGATGGCCTCTTCCATGCCATAGAACTCTTCAAACGCCGGGTAGCGGGCGATCACCCGGTTCGAAAAGAGACGGGAAAGCCGGGGCTCCAGGGCAGTGTCAACCATCTCAGGCTCACCGATAGCCATCAATAGCCGTTCTGCCGCGTTGGCATAGGCACTGCGATCTTGCCGACAGATGGTAAGAAACTCCTGCAGTGTGAACTCTTCGTCCTTGGCAGCTTCATAGCGCTGGCGATAGTGATCGAATATATTCATGGCATGCCGTCCTTTCGTTTTTTAGCACAGGTAAAGAGAGCGTGATAAGATGCTCTTGCAGCTCCCGAAAGATGAGAATTCTCTTGAGTACAGCAACCCGTATGCCAACCTGACGATTTTTTATCGGGATTCACAATTCTTATGGTTACTCTGCTCGTACAAAAAATTCTCGTCTTACTTTTACTGTAGAAGGCAATCAGAAAAATTGCTCCGTCTTTTCTCCTTATTTAGCGATATATCAATAACAAAGTCTCATAAGCGCTAAGGCCGTCACGCCCTTGCGGCAACAGGTGCGCTGCGTCTCAGACACTTCTGACAGGATAAAAAGGAAATCAACATTAAAAGTTAAACCAGTGGCAAAATTTGGTTAGACTCTGCGTGTGATTGTTATATTAATGGAATGAATAAATTGTGAACCATTTCAAACTTAAAGCGCTTGCTCTGATGTGTCCTTGCTATTTTGCGGCGTTCAGCACTTACGCTGAACCCGTGTCACTTGGGGCTTCGGTTATTTATGCCCAGTCGCCGTACCGCGGCGGCCAGGACCGTTATCTGCCGATCCCGGTCATCAATTATGAGGGGGAAAACTTTTGGTTCCGCAGCCTGCAGGGCGGTTATTACCTGTGGAAAGACCCGCAGAATCAGCTGTCTTAACGCTGCTGGGCTCGCCGCAGCAGTATGACCCGAAAGATAACGATCTGGGCGATATGAAAGGGCTGGACAAGCGTCGCATGACGCTGATGGCCGGCGCGACTTATCGTCACGTTGCTGACTGGGGAATTGTGCGTACCGCGCTGCTGGGCGATGTGCTGAATAACAGCAACGGCATGATCTGGGACCTGACCTACCTGTACCGCTTTGATTTCGGCGCGTTCAGCCTGACACCGGGCATTGGCGCAATGTGGAACAGTGCCAACCAAAACCGCTATTACTACGGCGTTTCCGGCCACGAAAGCGCGCGTACCGGCATCGATCGCTATCACCCGGACGACAGCTGGTCGCCTTACGTCGAGATGAACGCCAGCTACCAGATCAGCGAGAGCTGGAACGCCACCCTGTCAGGCCGTTACACCCGCTTCGCCAGTGAAATTAAAGACAGTCCGATGGTGGATAAAGACGGTCAGTTTACGCTGTGGACCGGCGTCAGCTACAGCTTCTGATGACCGCACGAACGCCTCATAATGAGGCGTTTTTGTTACCTTGCACCAATATTGCGCCCCATAATGGCGCAACAGGAGGTGAGATGAAGACGATTCAGTTTAACGACGATACGTCGTTACCGGCTATCGGCCAGGGCACCTGGTATATGGGCGAAAATCCGGCACAGCGGGCGCAGGAAATCGCTGCGCTGCAGGCTGGACTGGACGCCGGACTGAAACTGATCGATACCGCTGAGATGTATGCCGAAGGCGGCGCGGAAGAGGTGGTCGGCGCAGCGCTGCGCGGACGGCGCGATCAAGCCTGGCTGGTATCAAAAGTTTACCCGTGGAACGCCGGTGAGATCGATGCGATTGACGCCTGTGAGCGCAGTCTGCGCCGTCTGCAGACGGACTATCTCGATCTTTATCTGTTGCACTGGCGCGGTAATGTTCCGCTGGAAGAGACCGTGCGCGCCATGCAAACGCTGCAGCAGCAGGGTAAAATCCGCCACTGGGGCGTCTCCAATTTTGATAGCGACGATCTGCAGGAGCTGTGGAGTGAAGCCGGAGGGATGGGCTGCGCGACTAATCAGGTGCTGTACCATCTGGCTTCGCGCGGTATTGAATTCGATCTACTTCCGCTTTGTCAGCAGCACCATACGCCCGTCATGGCTTACTGTCCGCTGGCGCAGGCCGGACGGCTGCGTCAGGCGCTGTTTGACGATGCGACTCTGCGGCAGATTGCACAACAGAAGGGCATCAGCATCGCT
The DNA here is from genome assembly GCA_039593615.1 of Enterobacterales bacterium. GTDB lineage: Bacteria > Pseudomonadota > Gammaproteobacteria > Enterobacterales > Enterobacteriaceae > Enterobacter. The sequence goes on from JBCNOY010000002.1 coordinate 657,665, forward strand.
CAGTTGCTGCTGAGCTGGGTGATTCGCCAGCCGGGCGTAATGGCCATTCCCAAGGCGGGCAGCGTGGCGCATGTGCAGGAGAATGCGGCGGCCCTGAATATCCCCCTGACCAGCGATGAGCTTGCGCTGCTGGATCGCGCTTTTCCGCCGCCGCAGCACAAACTGGCGCTGGATGTGGTGTAAACGGCGCGCACGCGCCGTTCAGCATTACTTATTGCGGATTCTCAGCGTGACGCCAAGGCGGGCAGGGGTTTCTCCGGCACTTTTCATCGGTTTGTTAATCCGCGCCGTCTCCACGCACACCATCGTTTTATAACCATCATTAGGCATATCGGCCATGCTGCAGGACAGCGCCGGACCGGGGTTCCAGGTGACAACGTCACTTTGATAATGGTGATAGACTTCAATCTGGCGCTTACCGGCGCGATCGTGAATCACGCTGCAGTCTTCCGCTGCGGTATGAATGCGATCAACCCGATCGGGATAGGTTTGTTTACCGTCCGCTGCGCTACCGATGGCATTGTCCTGCACCTTATCGATATAGGCGGTCGCCCAGGCCCGCTGACTTCAACCTGCGCAATGTCTGCCACCTGAAAATAGCTGTGCAGCGCGGCCGTGGCTTCATAATCGCCCCAGGCTTCCAGCTCAATCTCACAGTGTTCAGCAATGCGAAAGCGCGCCAGCAGCGTGAAGTCGTGCGGCCACAGTTTTTTCGTTTGTGTATTACTTTCCAGCGTGAACGTCAGCATGACCGCATCTTCGTTCTTCATCGTGCGCCGTCAGCGTCCAGGGCTGATTACGGGCAAAACCGTGCGCAGGTTCAGGCCTGCCGGGCCAAACCACGGCCAGCAGACCGGCACGCCGCCGCGGATGGCCTTGCCGTTGACGAACGGGGTCTTGCCGCTGAGCCAGATGACGGGCTGCTGACCGGCCGGCTGCCAGGCCAGCAGATGCGCGCCCTGCAGGGCAATGGCGGCGCGCACTTTCGGATGGCTGATCACCAGAATCGGCAATTCACCCATCTGACGCTGCGACAGGTAAGGGGTGATCTGCGTCACCACGGGCAAGTTAAAGAGCGAATTGTGCATTGTCAGACCTTCTCTCATCCAATCGA
>JBCNOY010000020.1:0-10790 GCA_039593615.1 Enterobacterales bacterium
TTGTAGATCAGGGAAATGGCGCTAGCAGCGGGGTATTGATAATATTACTTGATTTAAATTCAGTATGTTAGCGGAAAGTAGGCTGATTTTGTGAGCAAAAGTTTTTCCAAAAATATGCGCTGAATCACAACATAAAAACCGCCACTTCCGCGAATCGGCAAGAGAAATGGCGGTGATTTGATTGAAAAGTGAACGCTTTATTTACGTTTGGTGAGTATTTCGTTATTCGACCACCAGCCGGCCATTCAGCGGCTGCACCGGGCGGCTGTTATCGTGATTCACCCAGCACCGCGCTGAAGGCCTGCAGCTGCTGTGCGGAAGCCGTTACCGGTTGCTTCATCACCAGCCAGCGCACGCCTTCACTGCACGGTGGCGTGGTGAGTGAACCGCTGAAGCGGTAGTAACGGCGATCGGCGGGCAGCAGTGGCGTAATATCGACATCCTGCTGCAGCGTAGCTGGCTGATTGACCTGCGCCGGCAGCGTATCCAGCAGCGTCGTCAGTACCGGATTTGCCGCACCGGCTTCGAACATCACCCCGATGACCGCCAGCTGCTGCTGCTCGTCACTGAATACAAAGTGGCCCTCAAGCGGATAGCGTTTGCCGTCGATCAGGTTTTCGCTCGGGGTATGGAAGTGGAACTGCTTCAGCGTGAAGGTCTCGCCGTCCAGCGTCAGCGTATCGCCCTGCTGCAGGTTGATCTGCACGGTGTGGCCGTTGTTAACAATGGCGGCCTGGCGCGCCTGCAGTTCCAGCGTTAGCGGGGGGAGATTGGCATGCAGCGCCTGGCGAATATCAATCGGCGACTGATTCACGCCCTGCTTGCAGACGTGAAAATCAGGGGACAGGTCACCCCACTGCTGTGGCTGAGCATAATCCCAGGCGGCAGCCTGAACGTGACGCAAAGCTGAAGGCGCTACTGCCAGCAGCAGAGCGATCAGTGTGTGTTTGCTTTTCATCATCATTTATTCACTAAGCGATATATCAATGTTATGTGCCGCGCACGGCACGGTTAACAGGGATAGCGCTATCGCCTGGTGAAGCAGTCTACTGATTTCAATGTAAAGAAACGGCAGGAAAACGGGGCTGGCGGGGATTTGAGACAGGTCTCAGGCGAGGGGAGATAAAATCGTGGCCACGCCAGGCCTTGCCTTGGCCTATTCGTCGTTTAGCGGCGCAGCCGGTGATGCGGCACCACTCTTCTTTCTCCACCACCGGGTCGAGCGTGAAGAGATCGGCGTAGGCTTCGCACACGCTGTCCGCCTGGCTGGCCAGGACGCCGGACAGCCCCAGATGACCGCCGGCCTTCAGGGCAGCACGCTGATTAGCGGCGCCAGCTCGCGCAGCGGGCCGGCCAGGATGTTGGCGACCACCACATCGGCCTTCAGGTCCTCTGGCTGGTCATCCGGCAGATACAGCTCCAGACGATCGGAAACGCCGTTACGCTCGGCGTTGTCGCGGCTGGCCTGAATCGCCTGCGGATCGATATCGATCCCGATGGCTTTTGCTGCACCCAGTTTCAGGGCGGCGATCGCCAGGATCCCGGAACCACAGCCGAAGTCGATCACCGTTTTGCCGTCCAGATCGAGACCATCCAGCCACTGCAGGCACAGCGACGTGGTCGGATGGGTGCCGGTACCAAACGCCAGGCCCGGATCGAGCATCACGTTGACCGCGTTCGGATCCGGCACGTCGCGCCAGCTCGGGCAGATCCACAGGCGTTCGCCGAAGCGCATCGGGTGGAAGTTATCCATCCACTCGCGTTCCCAGTCTTTGTCTTCCAGCTGTTCGATTTTGTGGCGGAAACCCGCGCCCAGCAGAGGGTGCTGTTCCAGAATCGCGACCACCTCGGCCATGTCGGTTTCCGCGTCAAACAGGCCGATAACGTCGGTATCGCCCCACAGGCGGGTTTCGCCCGGCAGGGGTTCAAACACCGGGGTGTCGTGCGTGTCCTGGAAGGTGATAGAGACCGCGCCGGCTTCCATCAGCGCATCGCTCAGTTCCTCGGCGTTAGCGCCGGTGGTGTTCAGTTTGAGTTGGATCCACGGCATGGCAAAACTCTTTATTTATCAGTAGAAATCATAGCGGGCTGTGGGACGGGCTGACCGAACCGGTTCCCCACCACAAACGCCAGTAAACTTAGCAGTAACGAAGGCACAATCGGATGGAAGCCCAGGTACTGAATCTTAAACGTTGCGAGGACGGCGTACAGCACACCGCCGACAATCATGCCGCTCAGCGCGCCCGCCGCATTGGCGCGCTCCCAGTACAGCCCCAACACCAGCGGCCACAGGAATACCGCTTCCAGCCCGCCAAACGCCAGCAGGTTGAGCCAGATGATCATCTCCGGCGGACGCCATGCCGCCAGCAGCATCAGCAGGCCCAGCATCAAGGGTGATGGTCGGCCGGAGATGCGCTTTATCAGACGCGGCTCGTTTTCGCTCTGCTGCGGCGCGGTACGCCCAGGTAGAGATCTTTGATGATGGTGGCGGAAGCTTGCAGCAGCTGCGCGTTGATCGTTCGACATGATGGCCGCCATCGGCGCAGCAAGGAACAACCCGGCGGCCTACGGCGGCAGCACGGTGACCATCAGCGTCGGGATCACCTGATCGGGGACCGTGAGATCCGGCAACACGGCGCGGCCGAGCGCGCCGGCCAGATGCATGCCCAACATCAGCAGCGCCACCACGACGGTGCCGATCATAATGCCGCGATGCACCGCTTTGCTGTCTTTGTAGGAGATACAGCGCACGGCGGTGTGCGGCAGGCCGATCACCCCAAAGCACACCAGCACCCAGAACGAAGTGAGGTATAAAGGCTGAGGGATCTGATGACGTTGCCGGCGCCCTGCGGGCGACACCAGTTTCGGATCGATCTGCTGCAGCTTGTGCACCGCGCTGTCCAGTCCGCCGGCGGCGTGGATGACGCCGACCAGCAGCAGCAGGGTGCCGATCAGCATCACCATGCCCTGCATCGTGTCGTTCAGCACGCTGGCGCGGAAGCCGCCAAACGCGGTGTACAGCGCAATGGTGATGCCGAAGATCAGCAGCCCGGTCTCGTACGGAATACCGGCGGCCGTTTCCAGCAGGCGGGCGCCGCCGATAAACTGCACCGTCATGGCGCCGACGAAGGCCACCAGCAGGCTGAGGCTGGCCAGCCACACCAGCAGGCGGCTTTGGTAGCGGCCATACAGCATGTCATTGAGGGTAATGGCGTTGTAGCGGCGCGCCAGGATGGCGAATTTTTTGCCCAGCATGCCCAGCGACAGCCAGACCGCGGGCACCTGGATCATCGCCAGCAGCACCCAGCCCAGGCCGTATTTATAGGCGGCGCCCGGCCCGCCGATAAACGAACTGGCGCTGATGTAGGTGGCGGTCAGCGTCATCGCCAGCACAAAGCCGCCCATCGAGCGGCTGCCGAGGAAATATTCGCTCAGGAACGTTCCCGCTCTGGCGGCGGCTGTTGGCATACACCGACAGGCCGAACACCAGCAGCAGGTAGGCGACCAGCGGCAGGATGATTTCAGTTTGCATCGCGGTCCTCCAGCGGAATATCGCGGAAGATAAAGCGCACCATCAGCCAGCACAGGCCGATGAACAGCAGCGGCACCAGCAGGCAGGCCATTTCAAACCAGTGCGGCAGGCCGGTGAAACCGCTAGTGCTGTGCCGCCGAGGTAAGCGGACACTCCCCAGGGCAGCGAGATAGAGAAGGGTCAGCCACAGCGCCCAGCGCGCTTCTTTATGGGCCTGAACAAAACGTTTGTCCATTTTTTGTCCCTTGTGGATGAAGAAAGGGGGGTTTTTTTTTCCATGATGAAACCTCAAAGGGGCAACAGAAATGAAAAAGGCCGGTGTTATCCGGCCTTTCGCATTGCTGCGTGCGCTGCGCTTATTTCTCGTGCAGACCGAGTTTCTTCTCCAGATAGTGGATGTTGGTTCCACCATGCTGGAAGTTCTCGTCGTTCATGATGCGCATCTGCAGATCAACGTTGGTTTTGATACCGTCGATGATCAGCTCCTCCAGGGCGTTCTTCATGCGGGCAATCGCCACGTCACGGTTTTCGCCGTAGGTGATCAGCTTGCCGATCATGGAGTCATAGTACGGCGGTACGGTGTAACCGGCGTAGATATGCGATTCCCAGCGCACGCCAAAACCGCCCGGCGCGTGGAAGCGCGTGATCTTGCCCGGGCTCGGCAGGAAGGTGTTCGGGTCTTCGGCGTTGATACGGCACTCCACCGCATGGCCGTGGACCACCACTTCTTCCTGCTTGATGGACAGCGGCTGACCGGCAGCGATGCGCAGCTGCTCTTTGATCAGGTCAACGCCGGTGATCATTTCGGTAACCGGGTGCTCCACCTGAATACGGGTGTTCATTTCGATGAAGTAGAACTCGCCGTTTTCGTACAGGAACTCGAAGGTACCCGCACCGCGATAGCCGATATCGACACAGGCTTTGGCGCAGCGCTCGCCGATGTAGCGACGCAGTTCCGGGGTGATGCCCGGTGCCGGCGCTTCTTCGACCACTTTCTGGTGGCGGCGCTGCATGGAGCAGTCGCGCTCGGCCAGATAGATGGCGTTGCCCTGACCGTCGGCCAGCACCTGAATCTCGATGTGGCGTGGATTTTCCAGGTATTTTTCCATGTACACCATGTCGTTGCTGAAAGCCGCTTTGGCTTCCGCTTTGGTCATGTTGATGGACTGCTCCAGGTCTTCGTCGCTGCGCACAACGCGCATACCGCGACCGCCGCCGCCGCCGGAGGCCTTGATGATCACCGGATAGCCGATGCGTTTGGCGATGAGCACGGTTTTTATCCATGTCGTCGGTCAGCGGGCCGTCAGAGCCCGGTACGGTCGGCACGCCGGCTTTCTTCATGGCGTTGATCGCGGACACTTTGTCGCCCATCAGGCGGATGGTGTCGGCTTTCGGGCCGATGAAGATGAAGCCGGAGCGTTCAACCTGCTCGGCGAAGTCGGCGTTCTCGGAGAGGAAGCCGTAGCCCGGGTGGATCGCCACGGCGCCGGTGATTTCGGCGGCGGAGATGATCGCCGGGATGTTCAGATAGCTTTTTACGGACGGCGCCGGGCCGATGCAGACCGTCTCGTCCGCCAGCAGCACGTGTTTCAGATCGCGGTCCGCGGTGGAGTGCACCGCGACGGTCTTGATGCCCAGTTCTTTACAGGCACGCAGAATGCGCAGCGCGATCTCGCCGCGGTTGGCGATAACAATTTTATCCAGCATGGTTCGCCTCGTTACTCGATGACGACCAGCGGCTCGTCAAATTCAACCGGCTGGCCACTTTCCACCAGGATCGCTTTCACAACGCCGGATTTGTCCGCTTCGATCTGGTTCATCATTTTCATGGCTTCAACGATGCACAGGGTATCGCCTACGTTGACTTTCTGGCCCACTTCGACGAACGCTTTCGCGTCCGGGCTCGGGGTGCGGTAGAAGGTACCAACCATTGGCGAACGTACGATGTGGCCACTGATTTCTGCTGCAGCGGCAGGGCGGCTTCAGGCTGCTGGTGCAACGGCGGCAGCCAGCGCAGGCTGCTGCGAGCCGGCGCAGCATAAGCCTGCTGCATCACCGGGTAACCGACATTGGCCGGTGCACGGCTGATGCGAACCGACTCTTCGCCTTCAGAGATTTCCAGTTCGGAGATGCCTGATTCTTCAACCAGCTCGATCAGTTTTTTAATTTTACGAATATCCATGAGTGGGTTCCGTACTCTTGTTTAGTGTGATTGTGACAGGCGTTTTACCGCTGTCTGTAAAGCGTATGAATAGCCGTCGGCGCCCAGTCCACAGATAACGCCAGCAGCGATATCGGACAGATAGGAGTGATGGCGGAACGGCTCGCGGGCGTGCACGTTACTCAGGTGGATCTCGATAAACGGGATACTCACCGCCAGCAGCGCATCGCGCATCGCAACGCTGGTATGCGTAAACGCGGCCGGATTGATCAGGATGTAGTCCACATTGTCTTTAGCCTGATGAATACGGTCGATGATTGCGTACTCCGCATTCGACTGAAAATGACTCAGGGAATTTCACATGGTGCTGTGTCGGCCTGCTTCCGTCCCAGACGGTTAACAATCTGCGCTCAGCGTCGTGCTGCCGTACTTCTCTGGCTCACGGGTTCCCAGCATGTTCAGGTTGGGTCCGTTCAAAAGCAAAATGTGAAACTTATCCGCCATTGTGCTGCTATCTCCTGCAATCAGTACCATCGGGTAGAAAATACCACGATATACCTTGCATTTGTCACCTTTTCAGAGGCTTAAAACCGCTGTCAGGCGAACCAAGGTCGCACATTATAACGATTTCGTAGCATTTAGCAGCTAAATACTGGTCTTATCAGGGAAGATTATCCCCAACCCGCTAGGTCCGAAGGCGACACCTTTGCGGTTAACAGGGAATCTCGCGCGGGAAAGACGAGACACTTGCGGGGATTATCGGCGCACCAGTTGGCGGGGAACTTCTTGTAACGCCATGCTAAAAGCGCCACGGCGCCAGCAGTGCGTACAGGAACGGCTGCGGGGAAAGGATCTTCACCGACCACAGGTAGTGAATGGGGGCGAGGATCGCGACCAGATAGACGAAGTTGTGCAGCATTTGCCAGCGCCTGCCCAGTTTTCGCTGCGCATATTGCGCTGCGTGGAGGTCAGCGCTAACGCCAGTAAAATCACCCAGCTCACGATACCCAGCGTCAGATAAGGGCGCGTCACCAGTTCGCGGCCAAGCAGTGCCAGATTGTTAATTCCCAGCTCCAGCAGGGCATAGCTGGTGAGATGCAGCGTCGCCCAGGCAAAACACCACAGCCCTAGCAGCCGACGGGTGCGGATCAATAGTGGCTGTTTAGCGTAGCGCGCCAGCGGGGAGACCAGCAGCGTGGCCAGCAGCAATTTCAGCGCCATCCGGCCGGTAAAATGCTGGATATCCTTGGCCGGATCGGCGCTAAAGAGCCCCTGGCTGGCGGCCCAGAACAGCCATATAAAAGGAAGCAACCCGGCCAGATGCAGCAGCACTTTCAGCCAGGTAATCTGTTTTGCCGTTAAACGCACTCAGAAGTTCTCCCGTAAATCGAGGCCGCGATACAGCGAGGCCACTTCATCCGCATAGCCGTTAAACAGCAGCGTCGGCTGGCGTTTCACGTCCAGCGCGCCGCCGGAACCGATAAAGCGCTCGGTCGCCTGCGACCAGCGCGGGTGATCCACATGCGGGTTCACGTTGGCGTAGAAACCGTACTCGTCCGGCGCGGCGCGGATCTGGTTCCAGGTGGTCGGCGGCCGATCGCGCGTCAGCTTAATGCTGACGATCGATTTAATGCCTTTGAAGCCGTATTTCCACGGTACGGTCAGACGAATCGGCGCGCCGTTTTGCGGCGGAAGCGCTTTGCCGTACACGCCGACGGTCAGCAGCGTCAGCGGATGCATCGCCTCATCCAGCCGCAACCCTTCCACATAGGGATATTCCAGCCCGCCGCCGATAAACCGATCTTTTTGTCCGGGCATCTCCTCCGGCGCGTAGCGCGTCTGGAAGGCGACATATTTGGCGTTGCTGGTGGGCTCAACCAGCGCCAGCAGTTTATGCAGCGGGAAGCCGATCCAGGGCACCACCATCGACCAGGCTTCGACGCAGCGCATGCGGTAGATACGCTCTTCCAGCGGGAAGCGGGTGGTCTCAGATCGTGATGATCCAGCGTCATAGGTTTCGCCACTTCGCCATCAATGCGCAGTTTCCACGGATCGGTTTTCAGCCTGCCGGCGTTGGCGGCAGGATCGGCTTTGTCGAGACCAAATTCGTAGAAGTTGTTGTAGCCGGTGACTTTATCTTCCGGCGTCAGCGCCAGGTGCGCCTGCCACTGGGCCGGTTTGCTGAACTGCAGATCGCGTCCGGCAGGCGCCGGCGGCCTGTCATTGCCCTTAAACCAGCTCAGCACATCGGCCTGTGCGCCGCCGGGCAGGCTGGCCGCGGCAGCGCCTAGCCCCAGCGCTTTCAACACCTGGCGGCGGCGCAGATTAAAAATGCTTTCCGGCGTAACATCGGCTTCGGTAAGGATGTGCGTGCGCTTCATGGCGTTCTCCGGCAAATCGATTCCCGCCAACTGCAGCTAACGGGCATGAATCAACAGGCGCTAGCCCGGCAGGCGCCACTTTCGCTGGCAAAATGTGAAATTTCCTGGCCGGTGCGTTCTGTTGAGAATAGGACGAAAAAGCCGCCCCGGAAGCCAGCGCTTCACACTTTGACGTTATACTCGCGCCGCAGGGTGGCGAAACCCGGCGCCGGGCGGGCGCTGATTTGGATCGGTAATTGTGATAATTTGCTCAGGTTTGCACCAGCGCGGCTGGCGCGAACCGTGGGCTGGCGATATTTTGATTTGAGCCAGTGTTTGTTCGTTTTTTTTTTCAATTAACGGTGCCCGCTTTTTCTTTTTTTTCTTTTTTTTTTTTTTTTTTTTTTGGTTGTATTATTTTTTTTTTTTTATTTTTATTATAAGGGGCCAATTTTTTATAAAGGAAAAGGGGCGTTTTTTTTTTTTTTTTTTTGGGGTTTTTGGGTGGGTTTTTGGGTCATAAACCGCAGTGATACAGGCACAGGGATGCGATTAACAACCAAGTTTTCTGCGTTTATTACCTTATTAAGCTTACTGGCGATGTTACTGATGCTGGTAGGCTGCGCTTTTAGTTTTATCTGGCTGTCGCAGCAGCGCGTAGAGAACCGTGTACAGACGCTGGCGACGGAAGTCGATAAAGCGCTGGCAAACCAGTCACCGCAGGAACTGACGCAGTGGCTGACGCGCCTGATGCCTGTCATCAATGCCGAACAGCTGGAACTGCATCACGATGATACCGTGCTGTTCCGCCTCGCGCGCCATGAAAATCCGATGCTGGAAGACGAGCCCAACCGTTTCATTCAACTGGATGTGCCGCTGGTGCACGCGCCGGGCATGGCGCTGCGCGTGGTGGTGCTCGATCCCGCCAAAACCTGGTTCCGCTCGTTCACCGGTGCCTACACGCTGATTATCCTGCTGACGGTGGTGGCGATCATGTCGGCACTGCTGGTGATGACGCACCGCTGGCTTAACCGCCGCTGGCAGCATATGGAGCGGCTGGAGGCGCGCGCGGAACGTATTCTGGCTGGCGAGCGCGCGCCGCGCAGCGATACCATCGCCGAATGGCCGCCGAAAGCCAGCCGCGCTATCGATCTGCTGCTGGGGGATTTACAGGAAGCCGGTGAGCAGCGTCTGCGTATCGACACCTTAATCCGCACCTTTGCCGCGCAGGACGCCAAAACCGGCCTGAATAATCGCCTGTTCTTCGATAATCAGCTGGCCACGCTGCTGGAAGACCAGGAAGACGTTGGCACACACGGTGTGGTGATGATGGTGCGGCTGCCCGACTTCGACACGCTGCGCGAAACCCTCGGGCCGACGCTGGTCGATGAATACCTGTTCGACCTGGTCAACCTGCTCTCCACCTTCGTGATGCGCTACCCCGGGGCGCTGCTGGCGCGCTATTTCCGCAGCGACTTTGCCGTACTGTTGCCGCATCGCACCCTGAAAGAGGCCGACAGCATCGCCGACACAGCTGATCAACGCGGTGGATGCCTTGCCTGCCGATGCGCATGGTGGATCGCGATGACCTGATCCACATTGGCATCAGCGCCTGGCGCAGCGGCCAATCGGCGGAGCAGGTGATGGATAATGCGGAACAGGCCACGCGCCACGCGGCGCTGCAGGGCGGCAACAACTGGTCGGTGGGCGAGGGCAATACGCTGGAGAAGGGGCGCGGCAGCGTGCGCTGGCGCACGCTGCTGGAAAAGGTACTGACCCGCGGCGGCCCGCGTCTGTATCAGAAACCGGCGGTGACTGCTGGACGGCAAAGTGCATCACCGTGAAATGCTGGCGCGCGTGTTCGACGGCGATAAAGAGGTGGTGTCGGCAGAGTTCATGCCGCTGGTGCTGCAGCTTGGCATGGCGGAGAGTTAGGATCGCCAGCTGGTCATGCGTATTGCGGCGCTGTCGGAGGTCTGGCCGGATGAAACGCTGGCGCTGCCGGTGAATATCGATTCGCTGCTGCAACGGCCGTTCCAGCGCTGGTTGCAAAAATTGCTGCTGCAGTGCAGTAAATCGCAAAGAAAACGATTTTTATTTGAACTTGCTGAGGCGGATGTTTGTCAACACATCAATCGTTTAGTGCCGGTTTTCCGTATGCTGACCGCGTTGGGCTGTCGCCTCGCGGTGTCCAAAGCGGGTTTAACGGTGGTCAGTACGTCCTATATCAAGCCGTTCCAGATTGAGATGATCAAGCTCCATCCGGGGCTGGTTCGGAATATCGATGAGCGCCGTACAGAAAATCAGCTGTTCGTGCAGAGCCTGCTGGAAGTGTGTAAGGCCACGCCCACCAAAGTGTTTGCCGCCGGCGTACGCACGCGCGCGGAGTGGCAGACGCTGGCAGGGCGGGGTGTCCAGGGCGGGCAGGGCGACTTTTTTGCCCCTTCGCTGCCGGTGAACAGATCAACGTGGGGCGTAAGAAATATTCGCAACGTTACCGTGTTTTAGCTGCGTCAGCCACAGATTGACGGCATGCAGGCGGGCTATTTTTCGCCTTTATGCCGTGCGCAGCCGTGCTTGCGATCGGCGGCAATCCGGGAATATGTTAGATTTTATGATCGGAATTCACCGTTTCGTGCGGACCGGCGGGTGAATTTGCGTTTAGAGCGGCAGCTTAGCGCCGTTTAACGCCGGTGTCGGACGGCAGCACCGCCGCGAAAAATTATTCAGCCTGATT
>JBCNOY010000021.1:0-49173 GCA_039593615.1 Enterobacterales bacterium
GTTCCCCCGGTTGAGAGGGTGGTCAAATTGCGCGGGTGCGCGCCGTCGGGGGGGGTGCTCCTCACGCTTCTTCTCTGACGTCGAGGAATACGCATAGCCTATGAAGCCAATTTTTAGCCGTGGCCCATCGCTACAGTTTCGCCTCATTCTGGCGGTTCTGGTGGCGCTTGGGGTCATTATTGCCGATAGCCGCCTCGGTACGTTCAGCCAGATCCGAACGTACATGGATACCGCCGTCAGTCCTTTCTACTTTATTTCCAATGGTCCCCGTGAACTGCTCGACTCCGTTTCTCAAACGCTGTCTTCGCGCGACCAACTCGAGCTCGAAAACCGGGCATTGCGTCAGGAACTGTTGCTGAAAAACAGCGAACTGCTGATGCTGGGGCAATACAAGCAGGAAAACGCGCGTCTGCGTGAACTGCTCGGCTCGCCGCTGCGTCAGGATGAGCAGAAAATGGTCACCCAGGTGATCTCCACCGTGAACGACCCTTACAGCGATCAGGTGGTGATCGACAAAGGGAGCGTGAACGGCGTGTATGAAGGCCAGCCGGTGATCAGCGATAAAGGCGTCGTGGGCCAGGTGGTGGCGGTGGGGCAAACTGACCAGCCGCGTGCTGCTGATTTGCGATGCCACGCATGCGCTGCCGATCCAGGTGCTGCGCAACGACATCCGCGTGATTGCCGCCGGTAACGGCTGTACCGACGATCTGCAGCTGGAACACCTGCCGGCCAACACGGATATCCGCGTGGGCGACGTGCTGGTGACCTCCGGTCTGGGCGGCCGCTTCCCTGAAGGCTATCCGGTTGCGGTGGTCTCTTCGGTGAAGCTGGATACGCAGCGTGCCTATACCGTGATTCAGGCGCGTCCAACCGCCGGTCTGCAGCGTCTGCGCTATCTGCTGCTGCTGTGGGGCGCCGATCGTAACGGCGCCAACCCGATGACGCCGGAAGAGGTGCATCGCGTGGCCAATGAACGCCTGATGCAGATGATGCCGCAGGTTCTCCCGCCTGCGGACTCCATGGGGCCGCCTGCGCCCGCCATGGTGCCGGCAACGGCAGATGGGGCCGCCGCAGCCCGCCGCCACCAGCCGTTCGCACTAATCCGGCGAACCTCTTCGCGGAGGGCAGCATTGTGGCAAGCTATCGTAGCCAGGGGCGCTGGGTCATCTGGCTCTCGTTTCTCATTGCACTGTTGCTGCAAATCATGCCCTGGCCGGATGACATTCTCGTTTTCCGGCCAAACTGGGTATTGCTCATTTTGCTCTACTGGATCCTGGCCCTGCCGCACCGCGTAAATGTTGGCACAGGTTTTGTGATGGGTGCCATACTGGATCTCATTAGCGGCTCAACGCTTGGCGTACGCGCCTTGTCCATGAGCATTATTGCGTACCTCGTCGCACTCAAATTCCAGCTCTTTCGTAACCTTGCGCTCTGGCAACAGGCCCTGGTGGTGATGCTATTGTCGCTCGCTGCGGATATCGTTGTTTTCTGGGCAGAGTTTTTAGTGATCAACGTCTCTTTCCGACCGGAAGTGTTCTGGAGTAGTGTAGTAAACGGTGTGCTCTGGCCATGGTTATTCCTGCTGATGCGTAAGGTTCGCCAGCAGTTTGCTGTGCAATAAAAGGTTTCTATGACGTCTTTGTATCTCGCTTCCGGCTCCCCGCGCCGTCAGGAACTCCTGACGCAGCTAGGGGTCTCTTTTGAACGCATCGTGACCGGCATTGAAGAAAAACGTGCTGAGGGCGAAAGTGCTCAACAGTACGTGTCACGTCTGGCGCGGGAGAAAGCGCAGGCGGGCGTGGCCAGTGTGCCACGCGATCTCCCTGTGCTGGGGGCAGATACCATCGTTATCCTGAACGGTGAAGTGCTGGAGAAACCGCACGACGCCGATCATGCAGCGCGCATGCTGCGCAAGCTGTCCGGACAAACGCATCAGGTGATGACGGCCGTCGCGCTGGCCGATCGCCAGCACGTGCTGGACTGCCTGGTGGTGACGGAAGTGACCTTCAGAGTACTTACCGACGACGACATCGCCGCTTATATTGCCAGCGGTGAACCGATGGATAAAGCAGGTGCATACGGTATTCAGGGGCTGGGTGGCTGTTTTGTCAGGAAGATTAATGGCAGCTATCACGCCGTAGTCGGCTTACCGCTGGTGGAAACGTATGAGTTGCTGAGCAATTTTAACTCACTGCGTGAGGGAAGGGATAATTATGACGGCTGAATTGTTGGTAAACGTAACGCCATCGGAAACCCGTGTGGCCTATATTGATGGTGGCATTCTTCAGGAAATTCATATTGAGCGTGAAGCGCGGCGCGGAATAGTAGGCAATATCTACAAAGGTCGTGTCAGTCGTGTACTACCGGGTATGCAGGCGGCTTTTGTAGATATTGGACTGGATAAGGCGGCGTTTCTACACGCCTCCGATATCATGCCGCACACCGAATGCGTCGCGGGCGAAGAGCAGAAGAACTTTGCCGTGCGCGACATCTCTGAGCTGGTGCGTCAGGGACAGGATCTGATGGTGCAGGTGGTGAAAGATCCGCTCGGTACCAAAGGCGCCCGCCTGACCACCGACATCACGCTGCCTTCCCGCTATCTGGTCTTTATGCCGGGCGCGTCGCACGTGGGCGTTTCACAGCGTATTGAGAGCGAAGCCGAGCGCGAGCGTCTGAAAACGGTGGTCAGCGCCTACTGCGATGAGCAGGGCGGTTTTATCATCCGTACCGCCGCGGAAGGGATCAGCGAAGAAGACCTGGCGTCGGATGCGGCTTACCTGAAGCGCGTCTGGACCAAAGTGATGGAGCGTAAGAAGCGCAACCAGACCCGCTACCAGCTCTACGGTGAGCTGGCGCTGGCGCAGCGCGTCCTGCGTGATTTTGCCGACGCGCAGCTGGACCGCATCCGCGTGGACTCGCGCCTGACGTACGATCTGCTGCTGGAGTTTACCGGCGAATACATCCCGGAGATGCCAGGCCTGCTGGAGCACTACACCGGCCGTCAGCCGATCTTCGATCTCTATGATGTGGAAAACGAGATCCAGCGTGCGCTGGAGCGTAAGGTTGAGCTGAAGTCCGGCGGCTATCTGATCATCGATCAGACCGAAGCGATGACCACCGTCGATATCAACACCGGCGCGTTTGTCGGCCATCGCAACCTCGATGACACCATCTTCAACACCAACATCGAAGCCACGCAGGCGATTGCGCGCCAGCTTCGTCTGCGCAATCTGGGCGGCATTATCATCATCGACTTCATCGATATGAGTAATGAAGACCATCGCCGCCGCGTGCTGCACTCGCTGGAGCAGGCGCTGAGTAAAGATCGCGTGAAAACCAGCATCAACGGCTTCTCCCAGCTGGGGCTGGTGGAAATGACGCGTAAGCGTACCCGCGAAAGCGTGGAGCATGTGCTGTGTAATGAATGCCCAACCTGCCATGGACGCGGAACGGTAAAGACGGTTGAAACCGTCTGCTACGAGATCATGCGTGAAATTGTGCGCGTCCATCATGCCTACGACTCCGATCGCTTCCTGGTCTATGCTTCCCCTGCGGTGGCTGAAGCGCTGAAAGGCGAAGAGTCGCACGCGCTGGCGGAAGTGGAAATCTTTGTCGGCAAACAGGTAAAAGTACAAATTGAACCGCTCTATAACCAGGAGCAGTTTGACGTCGTCATGATGTAAGTCGCAGTACGCTGCGTGACGAATGCTGACAAGGAGAGATGCGTGAGGCGATTGCCGGGGATTTTATTGCTTACAGGGGCAACGCTGGTCGTGATTGTCGCGTTGCTCGTGAGCGGGCTACGCCTCGTTTTACCGCATCTGGACAGCTGGCGTCCGCAGCTGCTGGCGAAAAGCCCTATCGCGCGTCAGCGGCGTGACCATCGATGCCAGTGAATTTCAGCGCTAACTGGCAGAATTTTGGCCCGACGCTCGATGTCCGGGATATCAACGCCAGCCTGAAAGATGGCGGCTACCTGAAAATCAAACGCGTGACCCTGGCGCTGGACGTCTGGCAAAGCCTGCTGCATCTGCGCTGGCAGTTTCGCGATCTCACCTTTTATCAGCTCCAGTTTCTGACCAATACGCCGCTGTCTGGGCGGCGATAGCGGTCAGGGTCTTGAAGCCAACCGCTTCAGCGATCTTTTCCTCCGCCAGTTCGATCATTTCGATCTGCGCGACAGCGAAGTCAGCTTTCTTACGCTTTCCGGCCAGCGCGCCGAACTGGCGATCCCGCAGCTGACCTGGCTCAACGGTAAGGATCGTCACCGCGCCGAGGGGCAGGTCAATCTCTCAAGCCTGAACGGCCAGCACGGCGTGATGCAGGTGCGTATGGATCTGGCGCGACGATGACGGCCTGTTAAACAACGGCAAAGTCTGGCTGCAGGCCGATGATGTGGACGTGAAGCCGTGGCTTGGCCGCTGGCTGCGTGATAATACCAGCCTGCAAAGCGCGCGCTTCAGCCTGGCGGCCTGGGTGAACCTGCGCAACGGCGAGATTTGCCAGCAGGCGATATCTGCGTTGCTCAAGCAGAAGGCGGCGCAAGCTGGGATACCGGCGGCGAGCAGGGTGAGCACCAGCTGCACGTGGATAACCTGACCGCGCATGTGGCGCGCTACCAGGGAAAGGGCTGGCAGCTTGACGGTGCCGCATACCCGCCTGATCACCGACGGGCCGTGGCCGTGGGATGCCGGCCATATCGCCCTGCTGTGGATGCCGGAAGATAAACAGATGATCGGCGCGAACAGTGCAGCGGAAGTGCGGGTGCGCGCCACCCGGCTCGATCTGCAGCGTCTGGCACCGCTGGTGCCGCCTCGTTTGCGCCAGCTCTCGCCCGGACGCTGCTGGACAACTGGCGGGCGCTGCAGCCGCGCGGGAATGATGGACGCGCTGGCGCTGGACATTCCGCTGGCGCAGCCGGAAAAGACCCGTTTCCAGGCGCGCTGGCGCGATCTGGCGTGGCAGCATTGGCAGCTGCTGCCGGGCATCAGCAATCTGAGCGGCAGCGCCAGCGGCAGTCTGAACCACGGACAGCTGGATGTGCAGATGGGCCAGGCGGAAGTGCCTTACGGCGATATGTTCCGTGCGCCGTTGGAGATTCAGCAGGGCACGCGGCGGTGCTTAACTGGCTGCGCGATGGCAACGGCCTGACGCTGGATGGCCAGCAGCTGGACGTGAAGGCGAAGTCGCTGTGGGCGCGCGGCGATTTCCGCTATCAGCAGCCGGCCAAGGGCGATCCGTGGCTGAACATTCTGGCGGGGATCCGCGTCACCGACGGCGCTGACGCCTGGCGCTATTTCCCTGAACCGCTGATGGGCAAGCATCTGGTGGACTACCTGAGCGGCGCCATTCAGGGCGGCCAGGTGGATAACGCCACGCTGATTTATTCCGGCGATCCGCAGCACTTCCCGTACCGTAAAAACGAAGGGCAGTTTGAAGTCTTCGTGCCGCTGCGCCACGCCACCTTCCAGTTCCAACCGGGCTGGCCGGCGCTGACCGATTTGGCGATCGACCTCGACTTCGCCAACGAGGGGCTGTGGATGCATGCGCCGCAAACCCGGTTGGGCAAGGTGGCGGGCAAAAATATCAGCGCGGTGATCCCGGATTACCTGAAAGAGAAGCTGCTGATTGACGCCGATTTAGCAGGCGCGGGCAGCGACGTGCACGACTACTTCATGCAGACGCCGTTGCACGATTCGCTGGGGGCGGCGCTGGAGCAGCTGCAGATTGGCGGTGATGTCAGTGGTCGCTTACATCTCGATATCCCGCTGGACGGGGAACTGGTGCACGCCACCGGCGACGTGGTGCTGAATAACAACAGCCTGCTCATTAAGCCGCTTAACAGCACGCTGAAAAACCTGAGCGGACGTTTCCGCTTCGACAACGGTAACCTGCAGAGCGACCCGCTGTCGGCCACCTGGTTCGGGCAGCCCACCGGCGTGCGGTCACTTCACCACGCACGAGGGAAGGCAATCCCGACTACAAGATTTTGGCGTTAACGTCAAACTGAAGGGTGACTGGCAGCCGGCAAAACTGGCCATGCTGCCCGCCAGTATAAGCAGTAAGCTGGGCGGCAGTCTGGCGTGGCAGGGCAATGTCGACATCACGCTGCCGCATCAGGGTGGGGCGCGCTACAAGGTTGATATTAACGGTGACGGCAAGACAGTGAGCAGTCACTTACCTCCACCGCTGGATAAAGAAGCCGGTGAGGCACTGCCCATCGCCATTAATGCCAGCGGCGATTTGCACAGTTTTAACCTCAGCGGTAGCGTACGTGAGCACCATCGCTTCAACAGCCGCTGGCTGCTGGAGCCGCAGCTGCGCGTCGATCGCGGTATCTGGCTGAATGATGCCGAAAGCACGCCGCCGCTGCCGGACCGGCGCGTGGATGGTGCTGAATCTGCCGGCGCTGGACGGCGAAGCAGTGGCTGGGGCTGATGACCGGCACGACGGGTTCACGCAATGCGCAGGGCGAGACGGACCTCGGCGGCGCACTGCTGCCGGGCGATGTGACGTTGCGCACTCCGGCCCTGACGCTCGGCGGCCAGCAGTGGCACGATGTTAATGCCACGGTGACCCAGGGCGCGGGCGGCAGTACGCAGCTGCAGCTGGAGAGCCGCGAAGCGCGCGGCAGCCTGCGAACCGCACAACACGCGCCGTGGCAAATCGACCTGAGCTATCTTTATTACAATCCGCAATGGAGTGACGGTGAAGCGGGCAAGGCCTCCTCGCCGTTCAGCGGGGACAGCGGCATTGATTTCCGCAGCTGGCCAGCGCTGCAGCTCAACTGCGCTGAGTGCTGGCTGCGCGGCCAGAAGTTCGGCCACATCCAGGCCAGGCTCCAGCCGCAGGGAGAGACGTTAGCACTCACTAACGGCAGCGTCGACACCGGCAGCTCGAAGCTCAATGTCGCGGGTGAATGGGTGAACAAAGCGGGCGAGCAGCGCACCTCGTTAAAAGGCAGCCTGAGCGGCAAAAATATCAATGATGCGCAGCCAACTTGTTTGGCATGAGCACGCCGCTGCGCGATGCGTCGTTTGAAGTTGATTATGACCTTCACTGGCGCGACGCACCGTGGAAGCCGGATGAGGCCTCGCTGAACGGCATTCTGAAAACCCACTTCGGCAAAGGTGAGATCGCCGACGTGAGCACGGGGCGCGCCGGGCAGATCCTGCGCCTGCTGAGCTTTGATGCGCTGCTGCGCAAGCTGCGCTTCGATTTCAGCGATACCTTCAGCGAAGGTTTCTACTTTGATTCCATCCGCAGCACGGCGTGGATCAAAGACGGCGTTCTGCACACGGACGATACGCTGGTGGATGGCCTGGAAGCGGATATCGCCATGAAAGGCTCCGTTAACCTTGTGCGGCCGCGAACTGGATATGGAAGCCGTGGTGGCACCGGAAATTTCCGCGAGCGTGGGCGTGGCGGCGGCCTTTGTGGTGAACCCGATTGTCGGCGCGGCGGTGTTTGCCGCCAGCAAAGTGCTGGGGCCGCTGTGGAGCAAGGTCTCCATTCTGCGCTACCGCATTACCGGTCCGGTCGATAAACCGCAGATTAACGAGGTGCTGCGCCAGCCGCGCAAAGATGCAAAGCAATGATTTGACGTGGGCAGGTAATTGCCTCACTCTCAATAAATACGATCTTTATACCGCCACGGGCGGCAACGAACGAGTAGCAATACGATGAGTCTGAACCTGGTAAGTGAACATTTGCTCGCAGCGAACGGCCTGAGTCATCAGGACCTGTTCTCCATTCTTGGTCAACTGACCGAACGCCGTCTCGACTACGGCGATCTCTATTTCCAGTCGAGCTATCACGAATCCTGGGTTTTAGAAGACAGCATCATTAAAGATGGCTCTTACAATATCGACCAGGGCGTCGGCGTCCGCGCCGTCAGCGGCGAGAAAACCGGTTTTGCCTATGCCGATCAGATTAGCCTCACCGCACTTGAGCAGAGCGCGCAGGCGGCGCGCACCATTGTGCGTGATGCAGGGCAACGGTGAAAGCGCACGCGCTCTGCGCGAGTGCTTAACCGTGCGCTGTACCCGCCGATCGATCCGCTGCAGAGCATGAGCCGTGAAGAGAAGCTGGATATCCTGCGTCGCGTGGATAAAGTGGCCCGCGCGGCCGACAAACGCGTGCAGGAAGTTACTGCCAGCCTGAGCGGCGTGTATGAGCTGATTCTGGTGGCGGCAACCGACGGTACGCTGGCGGCGGATGTTCGCCCGCTGGTGCGTCTCTCCATCAGCGTGCAGGTGGAAGAGGATGGCAAACGCGAGCGCGGCTCCAGCGGCGGCGGCGGTCGTTTCGGCTATGACTGGTTCCTGGGCGACGTTGACGGTGAAGCGCGCGCTGATGCGTGGGCGAAAGAAGCCGTGCGCATGGCGCTGGTGAACCTGTATGCCGTCGCGGCGCCGGCGGGCACGCTGCCGGTGGTGCTGGGCGCGGGCTGGCCGGGCGTGCTGCTGCACGAGGCGGTGGGCCACGGTCTGGAAGGCGACTTCAACCGTCGCGGGACCTCCGTGTTCAGCGGTCAGATGGGCCAGCTGGTCGCCTCCGAGCTGTGCACCGTGGTGGATGACGGCACCATGCTCGGGCGGCGCGGTTCGCTGGCGATCGACGATGAAGGCACGCCGGGCCAGTACAACGTGCTGATCGAAAACGGCGTGCTGAAAGGCTACATGCAGGACAAGCTCAACGCGCGCCTGATGGGCGTGGCGCCGACGGGCAACGGCCGTCGCGAATCCTACGCGCACCTGCCGATGCCGCGCATGACCAACACCTATATGCTGGCGGGCAAATCGACGCCGCAGGAGATTATCGAGTCCGTTGATTACGGTATCTATGCGCCAAACTTTGGCGGCGGCCAGGTGGACATCACCTCCGGCAAGTTTGTCTTCTCCACCTCCGAAGCGTACCTGATCGAGAAGGGCAAAGTCACCAAAGCGGTGAAAGGCGCGACGCTGATTGGCTCCGGCATTGAAGCCATGCAGCAGATCTCCATGGTCGGTAACGATCTGAAGCTGGATAACGGCGTGGGCGTCTGCGGTAAAGAGGGCCAGAGCCTGCCGGTTGGCGTGGGCCAGCCAACGCTGAAAGTGGACAACCTGACGGTGGGCGGCACGGCGTAAGTTTTCCCGTCACTCTAACCCTCTCCCAAACCGGGAGAGGTGTCTTGAATTACAAAACCTATTCTTTCCTTCTTCCCCGCATCCCCTGAAACAGCTCTGCTACGTCAACAAAATACTCGGTCAGATAGTTAATACACACCTGCACCTTGAGCGGGAGTTTGTCTTTTTCGGTATACAGGGCGTACACCGGACGCGGATCGGACTGGTAGCGCGGGAAGAGGATCTCCAGCACGCCGCTGTTGATCTCGTTGATCACCCACATTAACGGCACGTAGGCGATCCCGGCCCCGGCCACCAGCCAGCGCGAAATGGTCATCGGATCGTTAGTGACAAACCGCCCTTCCGGCAGCAGTTTGGTAGAAATTCCTTCCGGGGCAATCAGCTCGAATTCATTATCGGGCCGCACGCTGTACTCCAGCCACGAGTGGTTGGTGAGATCGGCGGGTTTCTCCGGAACGCCGTACTGCGCCAGATAGCTTTTCGAGGCGCAGACGACCATCGGCATGCTGCCCAGCCGTCGCGAGAACAGGCTGGAATCCTGCAGTGCGCCGACGCGGATCACCACGTCCAGCCCGTCGGCAATCAGATCCGGCGCCGGGATGCCCGTCACCAGATTAACGGTCAGCCCCGGGTACTCTTTCAGCATCTCCGCCGTCATGGCAGCGAGAACATTTTGCGCCATGGTTGAAGAACAGCCGATGCGCAGCGTGCCGATGGGCGTGTTGTTGAAGGCGTAGAGCTGTTCGTGAACATCCTGCACTTCAAGCAGCATACGGCGACAGCCCTGATAGTAAATTTTGCCGGCTTCCGTCAGCCCCAGGCTGCGGGTGCTGCGGTTGAGCAGCTTGACCTGCAGCTCATCTTCCAGTTTGGCCACCGTCTGGCTGATGGATGAGACGCTCATCTGCAGCTGGCGTGCGGCGGCGGTAAATGAGCCCAATTCAACCACTTTGGCGAAGACCGACATGCGTTTTAATCGTTCCATTGTTCACTCTGGCTTAAAAGTGATTTAGATCACATATTATAGATAACAGCATAACAGTTACGTTAATATACGCACGCTGGGTCTCTTCACCGAACCTGAACACGGCAGTGTTTACCCGATGATACGCTATGATTAGCTCAACGCGGCCTGAATGTTGTCATCAGATTATCCGTCATCCCACTATCATCAACCCGACGTGCCAGAGGGCATGAGGGCAGGTATCGGTGCAATCCGGCAAGGTCGAACTAAGGAACCGAAATGAGTCTGTTTCCCGTAATCGTGGTGTTCGGTCTGTCGTTCCCACCGATATTTTTCGAACTTCTTTTATCACTGGCGATCTTCTGGCTGGTGCGCAAGGTGCTGGTCCCTACCGGGATCTACGATTTCGTCTGGCACCCTGCATTGTTCAATACCGCGCTGTATTGCTGCCTGTTTTACCTGATATCGCGCATGTTTGTCTGAGGTTGATGTGAAAACGCTAACAAGAAAAATCTCCCGCACTGCCATTACGCGCTGGTTATCCTCGCCTTCATCGCTATTTTCCGCGCCTGGGTCTATTACACCGAATCACCGTGGACGCGTGATGCACGCTTCAGCGCCGATGTGGTGGCGATCGCCCCTGACGTGGCCGGTCTTATCACGGCGGTCAACGTACACGATAACCAACTGGTGAAAAAAGATCAGGTTCTGTTCACCATCGACCAGCCTCGTTACCAGAAAGCGCTGGAAGAGGCGGAAGCGGACGTGGCCTATTACCAGGCGCTGGCTGCGGAGAAACGCCGTGAAGCTGGCCGCCGTAACCAGCTGGGCGTTCAGGCAATGTCCCGTGAAGAGATTGACCAGTCCAACAACGTGCTGCAAACCGTGCTGCACCAGCTGGCGAAAGCGCAGGCAACGCGCGATCTGGCGAAGCTCGATCTGGAGCGCACCGTGATCCGCGCGCCGTCCGATGGCTGGGTGACCAACCTTAACGTCTATGCCGGGGAATTTATTACCCGCGGCTCAACCGCCGTGGCGCTGGTGAAACAGAACTCCTTCTACGTGCTGGCCTATATGGAAGAGACCAAGCTGGAAGGCGTGCGTCCGGGCTACCGGGCGGAAATCACGCCGCTGGGCAGCAACGCGGTGCTGAAAGGCACCGTCGACAGCGTCGCCGCTGGGGTGACCAACTCCAGCAGCAGCATCGACAGCAAAGGGATGGCAACGGTGGACTCCAACCTCGAGTGGGTGCGTCTGGCCCAGCGCGTGCCGGTGCGTATCCGCCTGGACGAACAGCCGGGCAACCTGTGGCCTGCGGGTACCACCGCGACGGTGGTGATTACCGGTGAAAAAGATCGGGATGCCAGCCAGGACTCGTTCTTCCGTAAAATCGCCCACCGCCTGCGCGAGTTTGGTTAATCGCTATGGGGCATGTTTTCGATCGCCAGCCAGCATTTGCGCTTCGCCGTGAAGCTGGCCTTTGCCATGGTGCTGGCGCTGTTTGTTGGCTTTCACTTCCAGCTTGAAACCCCGCGCTGGGCGGTGCTGACCGCCGCGATTGTCGCGGCGGGCCCGGCCTTTGCCGCGGGTGGCGAACCCTATTCAGGCGCGATCCGCTATCGCGGGATGCTGCGTATTATCGGGACGTTTATCGGCTGTATCGCGGCGCTCACCATTATTATTCTGATGATCCGCACGCCGCTGCTGATGCTGATGGTGTGCTGTATCTGGGCGGGCTTTTGCACCTGGATCTCGTCTCTGGTGAAAGTGGAGAACTCCTACGCCTGGGGGCTGGCGGGCTATACCGCGCTGATTGTTATCATCACCATCCAGTCCGAGCCGCTGCTGGCTCCGCAGTTTGCGGTGGAGCGGTGCAGCGAAATTGTCATTGGTATCGTGAGTGCGATTGTCGCGGACCTGCTGTTCTCCCCGCGCTCCATCAAGCAGGAAGTCGACCGTGAGCTTGACGCGCTGATTGTTGCCCAGTACCAGCTGATGCAGCTCTGCATTAAGCACGGCGACAGCGAAGAGGTTGATAAAGCCTGGAGCGGGCTGGTACGCCGTACGCAGGCGCTGGAAGGAATGCGCAGCAACCTTAATATGGAGTCCTCGCGCTGGGCTCGCGCGAATCGTCGTCTGAAAGCCCTCAACACCGTCTCTCTGACGCTGATTACCCAAGCATGTGAAACCTATCTGATTCAGAACACCCGCCCGGAAGCGGTCACCGACACGTTCCGCGAACTGTTTGCCGAGCCGGTGGAAACCGTGCAGGACGTGCATAAGCAGCTTAAGCGTATGCGCCGGGTGATTGCCTGGACCGGGGAGCGCGACACGCCGGTAACGATCTACACCTGGGTCGGCGCTGCGACGCGCTACCTGCTGCTGAAACGCGGCGTGATTGGTAACACCAAAATCAGCGCGGCGGAAGAAGAGGTGCTGCAGGGGGAAGTGGTGATCAAGGCGGAATCCGCCGAGCGCCATCACGCCATGGTCAACTTCTGGCGTACGACGCTTGCCTGCATGCTCGGCACGCTGTTCTGGCTGTGGACGGGCTGGACGTCCGGCAGCGGCGCGATGGTGATGATTGCCGTCGTGACCGCACTGGCGATGCGTCTGCCTAATCCGCGTATGGTCGCCATCGATTTCTTGTACGGCACCATTGCCGCCCTGCCGATAGGCGCGCTCTACTTTCTGGTCATCATCCCGTCGACGCAGCAGAGCATGCTGCTGCTCTGTATTAGCCTGGCGGTAATGGCGTTCTTTATCGGCATTGAAGTGCAAAAGCGGCGCCTGGGATCGCTGGGGGCGCTGGCGAGTACGATTAACATCATCGTGCTCGATAACCCGATGACCTTCCATTTCAGCCAGTTCCTCGACAGCGCGTTAGGTCAGCTGGTGGGCTGTTTCCTGGCAATGATGGTGATTCTGCTGGTTCGGGATAACTCGCAGGCAAGAACGGGCCGCGTGCTGTTGAACCAGTTTGTGTCGGCTGCCGTGTCGTCGATGACAACCAATCACCGCGCGCCGTAAAGAGAACCATCTGCCCGCGCTCTACCAGCAGCTGTTTTTACTGCTGAACAAGTTCCCGGGCGATATCGCGAAGTTCCGGCTGGCGCTAACCATGATCATTGCGCACCAGCGTCTGCGTAACGCGCCGGTGCCGATCAACGACGATCTGTCGGCCTTGCACCGCCAGCTGCGTCGTACCGCCGACCACGTGCTTTCCGCCAGCAGCGATGACAAACGGCGTCGCTACTTTACGCAGCTGCTTGAAGAGCTGGATATCTATCAGGAGAAGCTGAAGCACTGGGCGGCACCGCCCAGGTGACCGAGCCGGTAGGACGGCTGGTGTTTATGCTGCATCGCTACCAGAATGCCCTCATCCAAATCTGAAACTGGCCGCTGCCTGGCGCAGCGGCTGGCCTGATGCCACGCTGACCCTCATTGCCCGATTATTGCCATCTATACTTTCCTGACAGGATGCTTACTGACAGGAAGGGAATACACGATGACCACGTTCCCTTCAGGCAACACGAACTTTTCCAGACCGGCTATCTTCTCTGACGGCATCTGGCAAACCGCCGGACACCACCTTTGATGTCCTCAATCCCGCCACCGGCGAGGTCATCGCGAAGGTCGCGAAAGCGGGTAAAGCACAAACCGAAGAGGCTATTGCCGCGGCGCAGCGCGCCTTTCCGGCCTGGCGTGCCAAAACCGCGAAAGAGCGCTCGGCGAATTCTTTATCGCTGGTACGAACTGATCATTGAGAATAAAAGCTGGCTCGGGCAGTTAATGACCACCGAGCAGGGCAAACCCCTGAAAGAAGCCGAGGGCGAAGTGGAGTACGCCGCCAGCTTTATTCAGTGGTTTGCCGAAGAGGCCAAGCGCGCCAACGGTGAAATTATCCCGCCGATCAAACCCGGCTCGCGCATTCTGGCGACCCGTGAACCGATTGGCGTGGTCGCGGCCATCACGCCGTGGAACTTCCCGATGGCCATGCTCACCCGCAAGCTGGGCCCGGCGCTGGCGGCAGGGTGTACCGGGGTGATCAAACCGGCCAATAACACCCCGCTCAGCGCCTTTGCGCTGCTTACGCTGGCAAAACAGGCCGGCGTGCCCGACGGCGTGCTCAACGCCGTGGCCGGGAATACGCATGAAATCAGCGATGCGATTATGGCAAGCCGCGAGGTGCGTAAAATCTCCTTTACCGGTTCGACCTCCGTCGGCAAAACGCTGGTGCGTAACGCCGCCGAAACCATGAAGAAAGTCTCGATGGAGCTGGGGGGCAATGCCCCGTATATCGTTTTTGAGGATGCCGACATCGACGCGGCGGTGAAGGGGGCGATCGCCAACAAGTTCCGCAATGCCGGGCAGGTCTGCGTCAGCGTGAACCGTTTTTATATTCAGGAAACCGTCTACGACAAATTTGTGAATAAACTTGCCGATGCGGTGAAGGCGCTGAAGGTGGGCAATGGTCTTGAGGAGGGCGTGGTCGTCGGGCCGCTGATTGAACCTTCTGCGGTCGACAAGGTGCGTGAGCATGTCGACGATGCCGCTGGGCAAGGGCGGGAAACCGTGCTGGCTGGGGGGTAAGCCCCATCCGCTTGGCGGGAATTTCTGGATGCCAACCGTGCTGGGCGACTGCCATGAAGGCATGAAGCTGGCAGAAGAAGAGACGTTTGGCCCGGTGGCGGCATGCTTCCGTTTCACCTCGGAAGATGAAGTTATCCAGCGCGCCAACAACACGCCCTATGGGCTGGCGGCTTACTTCTATACCCAGAATCTCGCAGCGGGTGTTCCGCGTTTCGCAGGCCATCGAGAGCGGGATGATTGGCATTAACGAGTGCGCCGTCTCCACCGAGCTGGGGCCGTTTGGCGGCGTGAAAGAGTCCGGTCTGGGACGTGAGGGCTCCGTGCTGGGCCTGGAAGAGTATCTGGAAGTGAAAACCCTGCACCTCGGCGGTCTGGCGTAGCGAGAGGATGTCACCATGAGAACCGAGCGTTTCGATTTCAATGAAATCGTCGATCAGGCTCATTTCTACCGTCAGTTTTGCGAACGTTTCGCGCTGGCGGATCGCACCATTCACGATCTGGACGATCTGTGGGAAATGATCATCGGCGAGCAGATCCCGCTGCCGCTGGAAATTGCGTTCATCAATCTGGGGAAAGGGCAGAAACGCCGCTATGGTGCGCTGATATTGCTATTCGATGAGGCAGAAGAGGAGCTGGAAGGCCAGCTCCGCTTTAATGTTCAGTAGCACAACCAAAAAGGGCCCCGGCAGGCGGGGCCAAAGGGTTCGTCAGAATTGACGAGGAATTATTTGTACAGCTCTGCAGTCAGGTGATAGCTGTCACCGGTGCGCGCTTCAATCACTTTATACGCGCTGGCACCCTGCTCATCGGCTTTCTGAGAAAGCTGAGCGCGGTAATCCATAGGTGAGCCGCCTGTTCCGCTAACGGTAATAGTCTGGCCGGTAGATTGCAGATTCTGCGCGGATTCATCCGTTACCAGTTGGGCAGCCGAAGCGCCAAAAGCGAACAGAGAAAGCAGCGTAGCGGTTGCGATGGTTGTTTTGATTTTCATAATTCGTCTCCTCATTAGAATCAACAACCTGCGGCACGAAGAGGGTAAGCGGGTCGTCGATCTTCTCCCGGCGACTGCATAACGCCGGATCGATAGTTAAAGTTTATTTGTACAGTTCAGCCGTCACGTGGAAGGTGTTGTCCTGATTGTTCTCAATGATGCGGTAATGGCTGGCACCCTGAGCATCGGCTTTCTGGGACAGTTCCTGACGGATATTGGTCTGGTCGCCATCGACGCCGCTCACGCTAATGGTCTGATTCAGCGGCTGCAGATTTTCTGCCTGGGTGTTGGTTACCAGGGTGGCAGCACTGGCGCCAAAAGACAGAACGGAGGCCAGACTCAGTACAGCAATAGATAATTTGGTTTTCATGATTCACTCTCCTGAAATGGGGTGGGCAACCTGAGAGGCAAACGCCTCTCAAACGGGTCGCCGTTCACACTGCATCTTGTTCCGGCAAACTTATTTATAAAGTTCCGCGGTTGCGTGGTAGCTGTTGTCGTTATAAGCCTCAACAACGCGATAGGCTTTAGCACCTTGCGCTTCAGCTTTGGCGTTCAGCTGCTGATGGATATCCATCGGTGAGCCGCCAATGCCGCTGACGCTAATGGTGCCGACCGGCTGCAGGTTCGCTGCCTGTTCGGCATTGATAGAATCTGCGGCGAAAGCACCAAATGACAGGGCAGATAGAACACTCAGGGTGGCGATAGTAGTTTTAACGTTCATGGTATTTTTCCTCGTCTTCTGTTTTTCTCTTTTTGATTTCGTGTGATTTGCATCACGAAAAGAAGTATAGATCTAATCACCCATGAAATTAATATCCCGCTAATAATGATTGGTTGTAATTCTTTATCCTTATGGCACATTTTTATAACGCAAAGTTATTAAAACCGCCTGGATATTAACCAGGAGGGTGTATTTTCATGCAAAAACAATGATCTGCATCAAATTATCTTTTTGTGCGAAACAATGTGGTTGATCAAGCTGGCTGCGCGCTAAAAGCAAGAGATAACCGCTAAGCACTAATTGTAAAGCAGCGTAAAATAGCGCAAAGGGTTAAGCAGGCGAAAAGGTCGTACCAATAGTTCCCCGCATTGAGAACCCGGCGGAATATGGCTAAGCGGTTATTTTGTAAGGTGTTGGCGATAAAACAGCGGGAGAAACGTGGGCGGGCAGGCAAGGTTACCGGCAGGTGAACCGCCGGTAACAGACAGGGTTTTATAGTTCCTGTTCGAATAACACCAGCACGGCGTCATACAGCTGCTTCACCGTAAAGGCGCGCGCTGGCGTAATAAAGATGGTGTCGTCACCGGCGATGGTGCCGAGAATGCCTTCGGCTTTGCCGAGGGAGTCGAGCAGGCGGGCGATCAGCTGGGCTGCGCCCGGGCTGGTGTGAATCACCACCACGGCATCGTTATAGTCGATATCCAGCACCAGATTCTTCAGCGGGCTGGTGGTGGTCGGCACGCCGAGTTCGGCAGGCAGGCAATACACCATCTCCATTTTGGCGTTACGCGTACGCACCGCGCCAAACTTGGTCAGCATACGAGAAACTTTTGACTGGTTGATGTTGCCGAAGCCGTCTTCCTGCAGCGCCTGGACAATTTCGCCCTGAGAGCTGAACTTTTCTTCTTTCAGTAAGGCTTTGAACGCCTTTATCAGATCGTCTTGTTTAGATGGGTTTCGCATAAGCTACCAATAAAAGAGGGTTGCAGCAGGCAACAGGCCCGTCGCAGATAAATTATTATGCATTTAGATGAATTTTTATGCAATAAGCGGATGCGTGAATTCACGGCATGCGCGTGTGGGGCGGGCATGATAACAGAGTTTTATCCTGCACCAAAATCGCGCGCTGGCGCGCAAAGCGAAGGTTGCAAAGTTGTTATATTATTGAAGTGGTAACAACAAAACGATGATCATTGCCGTCCATAGTCTTCTGGCTGCGACTGGATCATTCAGGCGACTTCTGAAGTGGAGATGTCTCGGGAGCCGATTGCGGCGTAATGTTATTGCGCGACAGGTGTGTCGCTATCGCCTGAGAAGTTGATTAAACTCGTAACCTGATGGATTTCCGGCATATCTCTGCCCCACCTTAATAAGGAGTTCAGGATGAAAGTTGCCGTTCTCGGTGCAGCTGGTGGTATTGGCCAGGCACTCGCTCTGCTGCTCAAGACCCAATTACCCGCAGGTTCAGCCCTCTCACTGTATGACATTGCCCCGGTGACACCAGGCGTCGCGGTTGATCTCAGCCACATTCCTACTGCCGTGAAAGTCGAAGGGTTCAGTGGCGAAGATGCCACGCCGGCTCTGCACGGCGCCGATGTGGTGCTGATCTCGGCCGGTGTGGCACGCAAACCTGGCATGGACCGCGCCGATCTGTTTAACGTCAACGCCGGTATCGTGCGTAACCTGATTGAACAGGTGGCGACCACCGCGCCAAAAGCGCTGATTGGCGTCATCACTAACCCGGTAAATACCACGGTGGCGATTGCCGCCGAAGTGCTGAAAAAAGCCGGTGTGTACGATAAAAACCGGCTGTTTGGCGTCTCGACGCTGGATGTGATTCGCGCCAACACCTTTGTCGCTGCCCTGAAGGGCAAACAGCCTACGGAGATTGAAGTGCCGGTGGTCGGCGGGCATTCAGGCGTGACCATTCTGCCGCTGCTGTCGCAGGTTAAAGGCGTCAGCTTCAGCGAGCAGGAGATCGCCGACCTGACTAAACGCATTCAGAATGCCGGTACCGAAGTGGTGGAAGCCAAAGCCGGTGGCGGGTCGGCGACGCTGTCGATGGGCCAGGCGGCTGCGCGCTTTGGTCTGTCGCTGGTTCGTGCACTGCAGGGCGAAGCCAATGTTGTTGAATGCGCCTATGTGGAAGGCGACGGCGAGTACGCGCGCTTCTTCTCGCAGCCGCTGCTGCTGGGCAAAAATGGTATCGCCGAACGCCGTCCGCTCGGGCCGCTCAGTGATTTCGAACAGCAGGCGCTCAACGGCATGCTGGAGACGCTGAAAAAAGATATCGCGCAGGGCGAAGAGTTTGTGAAGTAACCCGCGCGTAAAGAAAAAACGCCCGGCGCATGCCGGGCGTTTTGTTTTACAGGCCACCGGATTTGAAGGTCCGGCTGGCAGTCGAACCGTTGCTGGCGGGCGTTTTGCGTCCGTCCAGCGTTTCCAGACGCATCTGGAACGGCGGGAACGGCATATCAATACCGTGCTCGCGGAAGCCCGCCAGAATCAGCTGGTGGATCTCATGGCGCAGCGGCATACGGTGCCCCATCTCGGCGGCGTAGATACGCAGCTCGAAAATCTGGATCCCCTGCTGCAGATCCACCAGGAACACTTCCGGCGCCGGGTTATCGAGCACCAGCGAGCAGCGTTCGGCGGCGGTGATTAGAGGATCTGGGTCACCTCTTCGCTGTTGGCGTCGGCCGGTGCCGGTACGGTCAGCACCACGCGGGTAACGGAGTCCGACAGCGACCAGTTGATGAACTGCTCGGTAATAAACGCCTTGTTCGGCACGATGATCTCTTTGCGATCCCAGTCGCTGATGGTGGTGGCGCGGGTGTTGATCTTCGTGATGCTGCCGGTCAGATCGCGGATCGTCACGGTATCGCCAATACGGATCGGTTTCTCGAACAGAATGATCAGGCCGGAGATGAAGTTGGCGAAGATCTCCTGCATGCCAAAGCCCAGACCCAGACGCCGAGCGCGGCGACCAGCCACTGCAGTTTCGACCACTCAATGCCGATCATCGAGAAGCCAACCAGCCCGCCAAACAGCATCAGCAGATATTTGGTAATGGTGGTGATGGCGTAGCCGGTGCCGGGCGTTAAATCCAGATGCTGCAGCAGCGCCAGCTCCAGCAGCGCCGGGAGGTTGCGCACCAGCTGGGTGGTGATGATCAGCACCAGAATGGCAATCAGCACCGCGCCTAGGGTAATCGGCTCCAGGCTTTCAACGCCCTGCACCGTGGAGGTCACATCCCACAGCGAGATGTTCTCCAGGAAGCCAAACGCGGAGTGGATCTCCGACCACAGCACGATCACCGACAGCAGCGCAATCAGCATCAGGATCGAGCGCACCAGCCGCAGCGACTGGGCGCTGATGGCATCCAGATCCACCTCATCCGCCTCGTCGGACTTCCACGGTATCGGTGCTGACGGCAGACTGCTGCTCTTTTTCCTCTTCGCCGCGCGCGCGCTGGGCGAGGATCTCCGCCCGGCGATGCTTGGCGCGATCAAACGCCAGGCGGCGGCGCTGAATCAGCATCCAGCGGCGGATCATGTGGTACACCACCAGCAGCAGGAACCAGATGGCCACCGAGGTTTCCAGACGCGCCAGCAGCGCCTGCGCGGTGGCCAGGTAGCCCACCGCGGCGGCCAGCACCGCCAGCAGCGGTGCGCTGAGCAGCAGGTTCCAGAGCAGCCGGTTGAACATGTTGTCGCCGCTGCCGGTTTTATCCAGATAGAGCGGAATACCCGCGCGTTTCAGGCTGAGCGTGACGATGGCCAGCGCCCCGCATATCAGCATAAAGCAGAGGCGGCCCAGCGAGCCGGAGAATTCGCGGATCGTTGAGATTATCGAACATGATCAGCGCCATAATCAGCGGCACAATCAGCCCGATGCTCATCAGGTAGTAACGCATGGCGCGCGCAACACGCGATTACGCGGCCAGCCAAAGTGGGCGATAAACAGGCCATTGGGGCGGGCGAAGGTGGCGCAAATCATCACCACCCACAGCAGCGGCACCGTGGCGGTGACGCCATCGCCAATCGCTACCGCGAGCGGATAGGGCCAGGCTTCCTGCAGGCCATAGCCGAGCGTGGCCCACAGCACCGGCAGCGGGGAGGCGACAAGAATCGACCAGAATACGGTGCGCAGCGTCAGCCAGAAGTGATCCTGGGTGACCTTCCCCACCCGGGGCTGGAACGCTCCAGGAAGCGGGTGAAATGTCTGCGCGAGTAAATGCTGAAGCCCACCAGAATCAACGCCCCCAGCAGCGGGAAAATGGTCTCTTTGCTGGTGAGCATCATCCGCCGGCGCTTTGCCCAGCTGGCTGAGGGTATCCAGCGACATCAGGCGGCGCAGATCCTGGACAATCTCAATTGGCCACGAGAAGGTCATCGGACGCACGTCGGCCGTCCAGAAGAGATAGCGGTGCGTCGCCTCGTTCACCTCTTTCAGCGCATCTTCCAGCTGGCTGTTGGACACCTTCAGCTTGGTCAGCTCCAGAATCAGCGTATCGCCGCCCTGGGAAGCAGAGAGTTCAGCAGTTCACGCTGGGTACGCAGCTGGGCTTCCAGAATGCGGTTTTGCTCGCTGGTCAGAGGCTGTCCGTCAGCCTGACGGATCTGGCGGATTTGCGGCTGTTTGTTGAGAAGATCTTCAAAATGCAGGCGCTGAACGCGCAGCTGGGCCATTTCGGTATCCAGCTGCTGCGGTTTGGGCATTTCCGGCAGGCGCGCGACCTGGGCGCGCAGCGCTTCGCCCAGCAGGTTTGACGACCCGAGCCACTGGGACTGCTCGCGCAGGGTGTTCAGCGCCTGGCGAACCTGCAGGGTCTGATTGGTGGCCTGACGCTGCTGCGAGGCCACCAGATCCATACGCTGCGCCTGCTGATTCAGCGCGGCCGAAAGCTCGCGGTTGACCCTGAACTGCTCGACGATGCCGGCAGGCAGGTTGTCGCTGTTTTCCGCCAGCAGCTCGGTACTTTCCAGCGCCCGTTCCGCTTCGCGCTGGCGCTGGCTGTTGAGCTGGTTGCGCAGGGCCTGAAGATAGGCATCCAGCTGCTCGCTCTGCTTCTGAGCGAGTTCGGAGCGCATCCGCGCCAGCTCCTGGCGGTTATTGGCGGAAAGCTGCGCCAGCTCCAGCTCATCGACCAGGGCTTTCAGGCGAGCCGATTCTGCCTGCAGGCCCAGATTTTGGGCCTGTGCCTGCGGCGTATTGCGGCTGCGCGCCACGCCCTGTGCGCGCCGTTCGCTTTCGGTCATGGCGCGGCGGGCGTCGGTCTGCTGCTGCGGAAGCTGGCTCAGGGAATCGCTGATTTCGCGCGCGCGCTCCTGCTCCTGCTGCGCCAGGCGGCTCTTTTCCAGCAGCTGGCTGCTGACCTGCAGGATCTCCTGATTCAGCTCGGCATTGCTCATCGCTTGCTGCGGCACGGTCTTGCTGCGGTCCGTCAGCGTGGCGATTTGCTGACGCAGCGTCGCGCGCCAGCCGCGGGAAGTTGTCGATAACCTGCTGATACTGCTGAGCGCGCTCAAGCGAGCCTTTCCGCTCCTCAAGCGCGTTCAGGGCGGCCTGGAGCGACTCGACGGTCTCTGGCTGAGCGGGTTTGGCCGCTTTTGCCTGCTCCAGTTCCTGGGTTATCTGTTTGGCGTCGGGGGCTGTCGCTGCGTACGCCCCCATGCTGAGGCACCAGGCCATCAGTAGAACGATAATCGGGCGCACGTCAGCGATCCTTCTGTTGTTAGCCTTCGTCTTTTTTGTCGTCAACCAGCGGAGCGCTGTCGTCGTGTCTGCGGCGAGGGCGATAGCCAGCGGCTGACCCAGGCGGGTTTTGCTTTCGGCGGCTTTCAAGCTGTTCAGCCAGCTTCACTTTGCCCGGCGCAAACAGGTTGATCACGGTGGAGCCCAGCTTGAAGCGGCCCATCTCCTGGCCTTTCAGCAGGGCCACCGCGCCTTCCGCTTCACCGGCAGGCCAGGTCCAGCGTTTGATCACGCCTTCGCGCGGTGGCGTGATGGTGCCGGCCCAGACGGTTTCGATGCTGCCGACGATGGTCGCGCCGACCAGAATCTGCGCCATCGGGCCGAATTCGGTATCGAACAGGCAGATCACGCGCTCGTTACGGGCAAACAGGTTAGGCACGTTCTGCGCGGTCAGGTGGTTCACGGAGAACAGATCGCCCGGCACGTAAATCATTTCGCGCAGGATGCCGTTACACGGCATGTGCACGCGGTGGTAGTCGCGCGGTGACAGATAGGTGGTGGCAAACGTACCGTTGCGGAACAGATCCGCCATCAGGTAGTTACCCGCCAGCAGCGCTTCCAGGCTGTAGTTGTGGCCTTTGGCCTGCAGGATTTTGTCGTCTTCGATGTTACCCAGCTGGCTGATCACGCCGTCTGCGGGCATCACCAGCACGTTAGGATCGGTGTTCAGCGGGCGCACGTCGTCGCGCAGCGGGCGCACGAAGAAATCGTTGAAGGTGCGGTAGCTGGCGGTGTCCGGCTTCTGCGCCTCTTTCATATCGACCTTGTAGTATTTTACGAAAAGGTCGATGACCAGTTTGGTCAGCCAGCCTGCGCGTTTGCTTGCGCCCCAGCCCGCCAGGCGAGTGAGCCACAGTTTTAGGCAGAATGTATTGAAGCGAAAGTTTAAATGCGTTTAACAAGGTAGCCTCCAGGCCATTGTTTTGTCGTTCCTGATCCGGCGTTAAGCCGCCGGAACCTGAAAAAAGGGGGCGGATTTTAGCGGGCGCTCCGGTCAGTTGGCGAATGTGCCGTTGTACCCGTTAATCTTCGCTGGCGGAAAAGTTTTTACGCGTTTTTACCTGCGCCATGCTCTCCAGAATACGGTGGTAGTTCTCGAAGCGGGTTTCCGCAATTTCGCCTTTCTCAACCGCTTCGCGGATGGCGCAGCCGGGGTCGTTATCGTGTTTGCAGTCGCGGTATTTGCAAGCGCCTAAATAATCATGGAATTCGACAAATCCGTGGGTAAAGATTTGTTCCGGCTCCAGATGCCACAAACCGAACTCGCGCACGCCCGGGGAGTCGATCACATCGCCGCCGTGCGGGAAGTGATACAGGCGCGAGGCGGTGGTGGTGTGCTGGCCCAGGCCCGAGACGTCAGACACATCGTTGGTCAGGATCTCTTGCTGGAGGCCAAGCAGGTTGTTCAGCAGGCTCGATTTGCCCACGCCGGACTGGCCCGCAAAGATGCTGATGCGGTCGGTCAGCGCCTCTTCCAGCGGCTTCAGGCCATCTTTGGTGTGGCTGGAGACCATCAGCACGCGGTAGCCAATCTTGCGATAGATATCCATCTGCTCATTGACGAAGGCCATTCCGTCGTCATCCAGCAGATCGATTTTGTTCAGCACGATCAGCGGCTCAACCTGCAGCGTTTCGCAGGCGACCAGATATCGGTCGATAATGTTGAGCGACAGTTCGGGCAGAATCGCCGATACGATAACGATCTGGTTAATGTTGGCGGCAATCGGTTTTACGCCGTCGTAGAAATCGGGGCGCGTCAGCACCGACGTGCGCTCGTGCACCGCTTCAACGATACCTTTGCCGTCCGCTTTTCGGCCGCCTCTTTACCCGGCGCGCCAGACCACGCGGTCGCCGGTGACCAGCGAACGAATGGTGCGGCGGATGTTGCAGCGGTGCACCTCGCCGTCGGCGGATTCCACATCGGCGTGCATGCCGAAACGGCTGATGACTACGCCTTCTGTTGCTTCGCCAAACAGGTTGTCGTCGTAATCCGGCTTCTCCGAAGTGGTTTTAAGACGGCGCTGGTGGTTGGCGTTTACGCGGCGCTGCTGCCCTTTGGAGAGTTTATTTTTACTCAATCGCACTGGCTCCTGGTCGCCCGTAGGGGGCAAAACCTCTATGATACACTCTAATTAATACTAGTTAACCTGCTAACTGCCGGTTATGCGAGAAGGGTGGAAAATAACATGAGCGCGGATGAAAACAACCTGATTTGGATCGATCTGGAAATGACCGGGCTGGATCCCGAGCGCGATCGCATTATTGAGATCGCCACCCTGGTGACGGACGCCAACCTGAACATCCTGGCGGAAGGGCCGGTACGATTGCGGTGCATCAGTCCGACGAGCAGCTGGCGTTGATGGATGAGTGGAACGTGCGTACCCACACCGGCAGCGGGCTGGTGGAGCGCGTGAAGGCCAGCCAGCATGGACGATCGTGCGGCGGAGCTGGCGACGATTGAGTTCCTGAAACAGTGGGTTCCGGCGGGCAAATCGCCGATCTGTGGCAACAGCATCGGCCAGGATCGTCGTTTCCTGTTTAAGTACATGCCGGAGCTGGAGGCTTACTTCCACTACCGCTATCTGGATGTCAGCACGCTGAAAGAGCTGGCGCGTCGCTGGAAGCCGGAAATCCTCGACGGCTTTAAAAAGCAGGGGACGCATCAGGCGCTGGACGATATCCGCGAGTCCGTGGCCGAGCTGGCCTACTACCGCGAACACTTTATTAAGCTGTTGAAATCGCAAGCGCTTGGGTGCGCAGGTTTTTTTTGTTTAAATTGTTCAGCTTGCCGATTAAATAAGCATTTGAACCTAAATTCGGAAAAATTTGCTTTCAGGGGGCTTGCAGCAAAAAGGATTTCTCGTATAATGCGCATCCCGTACCGATGGAGAATTTACACGTTACGGAGCAGCAAAAGTACAATGGAGGTGTTGCGTAAGGCAGTCAACGCAGCAGATTGAAGATCATGATGCGGGAATAGCTCAGTTGGTAGAGCACGACCTTGCCAAGGTCGGGGTCGCGAGTTCGAGTCTCGTTTCCCGCTCCAAAATTTGCACAAAGTAATGCTTCGGATCACAGGATTTCAACTGCGTCCAGGCCGTTAAAGCCGCAGCGCAATGAAAGACGAAGATTATGCGGGAATAGCTCAGTTGGTAGAGCACGACCTTGCCAAGGTCGGGGTCGCGAGTTCGAGTCTCGTTTCCCGCTCCAGAATCTGTTGCAGTACGCCATCCAAATCACGGATTTAGTCGGGTTGTGTGACGGATGCCGGCAAACAGATTGAGGGGGGGGGGCTGGTGGCGAGGCAGCCAACGCCGTGGCAGACTAAAATACGAAGATTATGCGGGAATAGCTCAGTTGGTAGAGCACGACCTTGCCAAGGTCGGGGTCGCGAGTTCGAGTCTCGTTTCCCGCTCCAAATTCTTCATATTCACTAAAGTTATTTCCCGGCACAATCAGACATCCAACGCTGCGCGTTTTCCGGCGCGGGTCTTTTGTTCGTTTTGCACGCCCTGGTACATCTACAGGTTATCCACAGCGCCCGAAAGCGTCGCTGGGGGCGTTTTCTATTGTCTCTGAAATACTCTTGTGAACAGAGTTATCCACAGGCTCTGGACAAAGCCGCCTGCGCGCAACCGAATCCGAATCAGGTTAAATGTTTACAGGGTGAATAGTATCTTTTTAACTCTATGTTTTTTATTGTATAAAATTGTTATTTCAAAATGTTATTGAGATCACTTTTTGACGAATTTGGAACGATCCCAGACGTCAGTTGAGTTTGGGGTTTTAATTTTATTCACAGGCGTGTGGAATAGCAAATAGCCGCGCGTGCTCATCAGGCATCCCGCGGAAGCCCTTTTTCAATCACCCGCACCAGACGCTGTTTCTTCGGTAGCTGCACCTCGACCGCGCTGGCATTACGCTTCTCTATCTGCTGCGCAATCGCCCATTCTATGTGTTCATCAAGAAGTGGGTGCTCACCTCGACGGCTTTCAAGCGCCCGGATATTCGCTTCATCCCAGGGCGCATTGCCCAGCGCCACGGCGACATTGCGCAGCCAGCGCAGATGGCCGATACGGCGAATGGCCGAACCTTCCGTGACTTTCAGGAACCAGGCTTCGGTCCAGGCGAACAGCTCAATCAGCTGCGGCGCATGCAGCGCCTTGCGCGGGCTGAAATCCTCTTCGTCGGTAAGCTGCGAATAGCGGTTCCACGGGCAGATCAGCTGGCAGTCGTCGCAGCCGTAGATGCGGTTGCCGATCAGCGGCCGGAACTCTTCCGGAATGGCGCCTTCCAGTTCGATGGTCAGGTAGGAGATGCAGCGGCGCGCATCAACGGTGTAAGGCTCGACGATGGCGCCGGTCGGGCAGATGGTCATGCAGGCCACGCAGCGGCCGCACTGCTCTTCCTGCGGCTCATCCACCGGCAGCGGTAGATCGATCAGCAGTTCGCCGAGGAAAAAGAACGATCCGGCGTCGCGGCTGAGGATAAGTGAGTGCTTACCTGTCCAGCCAAGCCCGGCTTTTTCGGCCATCGGGCGCTCAAGAATAGGCGCGGAATCGACAAAGGGTCTAAAATTCAGCGAAACACAGTGCTGCTGAATAGTTTCCCCGAGTTTTTTTAGACGGTTACGCAACAGCTTATGGTAATCACGTCCCAGCGCGTACCGGCTGACGTAACCCAGCGAGGGGTTTTTTAGCGTGCGGGCAAAGGCCGCGTTGGCGGGCAGGTAGTTCATGCGCACGCTGATGACGCGCAGCGTGCCCGGCAAAAGCTCGTGGGGACGGGCGCGCATCATGCCGTGACGCGCCATCCACTCCATTTCGCCGTGGTATTGTTTGTCCAGCCAGGCCTGCAGTTTCGGCTCGCTGGCGCTAAGGTCGGTATCGGTAATGCCCACCTGCTGGAAGCCAAGTTCAGCACCCCACTGTTTTATTTGTTGCGCTAATTCATTGAGATCGAGGGGCTGTGACATGACGGACCATACGGTGAAGAAAAACCACGCAAGTATACCACACTCCGTCTGGCCTGCGGATTGGCCATGCCGCAACTGGAGCGCGAGGCCGCCGATAGCCTCGGGATTACCCTGTATGAACTGATGCAGCGCGCCGGTCAGGCGGCGGTTTGACGTTGCCCGCAGCGCTTCGCCGCAGGCCGCCCACTGGCTGATTCTGTGCGGGCACGGCAACAACGGCGGCGATGGCTACGTCGTTGCCCGTCTGGCGGTGGCTGCGGGTCTCCGCGTGACCTTGCTGGCTCTTGAAAGTGATAAACCGCTGCCGGAAGAGGCCAGCGCGGCGCGGGAGGCATGGCTGAACGCAGGCGGTGTGATTCATGCGCCTGATATCGTCTGGCCAGAGGATGTTGATCTGATTGTTGATGGGCTGCTGGGCACCGGGCTGAATCGCGCGCCTGCCGCGCCTTATTGCAGTCGCTGATCGAACAGATCAACTGCGCACTCCGCGCCGGTGGTCGCCCTGGATATTCCCTCTGGCCTGATGGCACAAACCGGCGCGACGCCGGGGGCGGCGGTCGAGGCGGCACATACGGTGACCTTCATCGCCCTCAAGCCGGGGTTACTGACCGGCAAAGCGCGGGACGTCGTCGGCGTGCTGCATCTGCGCGATGCGCTGGGGCTGGACGCGTCTGGCTCGGCGGAAGCCTGCGCCAGATTCATCGCTTACGCGTTTTGGCAGCGGAGTTGCCGCGCTGGCTGCCGCCGCGCCGGCCCACCTCGCATAAGGGCGATCACGGCAGGCTGGTGTGTGGGCGGCGACCGCGGTACGGCAGGTGCGATTCGCATGACCGGCGGAAGCGGCGCTGCGCAGCGGTGCCGGATTAGTGCGAGTGCTCACTCGCATTGAGAATATTGCGCCGATCATCACCAGCCCGACCGGAGCTGATGGTGCAGGCCATGAGCTTACGCTCGACGCTGGAGGAAAGCCTGGAATGGGCGGATGTGGTGGTGATTGGCCCCGGGCTTGGGCAGCAGGCATGGGGTAAACAGGCCCTGCAAAAGGTCGAGAATTTTCGTAAACCGATGCTGTGGGATGCCGACGCGCTGAACCTTCTGGCAATAAATCCCGATAAGCGTCACAATCGCATTCTGACGCCGCACCCCGGCGAAGCCGCGCGGCTGCTTAACTGCAGCGTGGCAGAAATTGAAAGCGATCGCTTACTTTCTGCTCAGCGTCTGGTAAAACGTTACGGCGGCGTGGTGGTGCTGAAAGGCGCAGGAACGGTGGTTGCCATGCGACGAGGGGCGACAGGGCATTATTGATGCCGGAAATGCGGGCATGGCGAGCGGCGGCATGGGCGATGTGCTGTCCGGCATCATCGGCGCATTGCTGGGACAGAAACTTCCCCTTTATGATGCAGCCTGTGCGGGCTGCGTGGCCCACGGCGTCGCGGCGGATAAACTGGCTGCGCGTTACGGTACACGCGGTATGCTGGCCACCGATCTTTTTTGCACGCTGCGGCGTGTTGTTAACCCGGATGTGATGCAACTAGAAATTTATGATGAATAACCCGAGTTATTCCTTTACCTGATGAGCCAGCGACTCTGAATCTGGGCACTGCGCAAGTGGCCCAGGCGTTTGCAGCGGCGCGACCGTCATTTATCTGTATGGCGATCTGGGTGCGGGTAAAACCACCTTCAGCCGGGGTTTTTTGCAGGCGTTAGGGCATCAGGGGAATGTCAAAAGCCCAACCTACACGCTGGTGGAACCCTATCACCCTTGAAAATCTCATGGTGTACCACTTCGATCTCTACCGCCTTGCGGATCCTGAGGAGCTGGAATTTATGGGGATCCGTGATTATTTTGCCAACGACGCCATCTGCCTGGTGGAGTGGCCGCAACAAGGTGCGGGTGTGCTGCCTGACCCGGATGTCGAAATTCACTTAGATTACCAGTCGGCCAGGGCGCGGGCAGCGGACATCAGTGCGGATTCGCCTCATCAGGCAGTTCCTTACTGACGCTGCTGGGCGAGCCGGTTCATGCAGGGCAGGGATGAGCCGGGATGATGTCTCGCGTTGAAAAATTTAAGGTTGTGTTGTTGGCTGTCCGCCGTGCTGTGGCTGTTCTGGCTGGCGTCGGCGCTGGCCGGGGCGCACAACCTCTCAGATATTCAGGTCTCGAACGGCGAAAGCCAGGCCCGGATCACGTTCAGCTTTATGGGCGATCCTGAGTATGGCGTTTTCACAGCCAGACAGCGACAGCGTGGCGCTGGATATCAAACAGACAGGCGTGATCCAGGGACTGCCGCTGCAGTTCAGCGGCAACAACCTGGTGAAAAGTATCCGTTCGGGTACGCCGCAGGATAGCCAGTCGTTACGCCTGGTGGTCGATCTGACCCGAAAGCGCGGCAAAAACGAACGCGCCAGTGAAGCAGCACAACGGGGCGATGCTGTTACCGCGTGGTCTTTACCATCAATGCGGCACGGCCATCGCCGGCCAGACGCAGCACCGCGGCGGCACCGGTGATACGCGGTGCGTGGCGCCGGAGCGACCGCGCCTACGACGCTGCCGGGTAATCCGTTTAAATCGCAGAACGATCGCATCACTGCGGCAACCAGCAGCAACACCACGGTGACGCGTCCGGCGGGCGGTGCTGTCAGCCGTAATGATGCGGTGATCGTGGCGATTGATGCGGGCCACGGCGGCCAGGATCCGGGCGCGATTGGCCCGAGCGGGCTGAAAGAAAAGAATGTCACCATCGCCATTGCGCGTAAGCTGCGTGCGCTGCTGAATGACGACCCGATGTTCAAACCGGTGCTGACGCGCGACGGCGA
Source organism: Enterobacterales bacterium (assembly GCA_039593615.1). Lineage (GTDB taxonomy): Bacteria > Pseudomonadota > Gammaproteobacteria > Enterobacterales > Enterobacteriaceae > Enterobacter. Next base: position 29,953 of record JBCNOY010000021.1, read on the forward strand.
CTACTTTATTTCGGTGATGGGGCGTTCCGACGTGGCGCGTAAGCAGAACGCCAACTTGCTGGTCTCCATCCACGCCGACGCCGCGCCAAACCGTAACGGCGCCACCGGGGCCTCGGTCTGGGTGCTGTCGAACCGTCGCGCCAACAGCGAAATGGCCAACTGGCTGGAACAGCATGAGAAGCAGTCTGAACTGCTGGGCGGCGCGGGCGATCTGCTGGCGAACAGCCAGTCAGACCCCTATCTCAGCCAGGCGGTGCTGGATTTACAGTTCGGCCATTCTCAGCGCGTCGGGTATGATGTCGCCATGAACGTACTGCAGCAGCTGCAGAGCGTCGGAGCGCTGCACAAGCGCCGGCCGGAACATGCCAGCCTCGGCGTGCTGCGCTCGCCGGATATCCCGTCCCTCCTGGTGGAAACCGGCTTTATCAGTAACAGCGGGGAAGAGCGTCTGCTGGGCAGCGAGCGCGTATCAGGAGAAGATTGCCGAAGCGATTTATAACGGTCTGCGTAACTATTTCCTGGCGCATCCGCTGCAAGCCGACCCAAAGGTGGAAAACCGGCCGCTGGATCGCGCACCAGCGGTTAGCGTCGCCAGCAACCGGCCACCGGCACGTGCGTCACCGGTGCGACCAGCGTCAGACCGTGAAGCGGGCGGAAACGCTGTCCGGCATCGCCGACAGCTACGGCACCACCATGGCGGCGCTGCGGGATCTGAACAAACTGAAAAAAGACGGCGTGTGGGTGGGGCAACGCCTGAAGGTGCCGGCGGGGAAAACCGCCGCCGTCACCACCGTCGCGGCCAGCCGTCCGGCGCGGCACAAAGTGGCCCGCGGGGATACGCTCTCCTCCATCGCTTCTCGCTATGGGGTCAGCGTCGGCGATCTGAAACGGGTCAATAATCTGAAGTCGGACGTCGCGCCGCTGGGGCAATCTGACCATTCCGCAACCTGATGAGGGGCTGCGCGCAGCCCATACCTAAGGATAACTTCATGCCGATTCAGGTTTTACCGCCGCAGCTCGCGAACCAGATCGCCGCCGGTGAGGTGGTTGAACGCCCTGCGTCGGTGGTGAAGGAGCTGGTGGAAAACAGCCTTGATGCGGGCGCGACGCGCATCGATATCGATATCGAACGCGGTGGCGCGAAGCTTATCCGCATTCGCGACAACGGCTGCGGCATTGAAAAAGACGAGCTGGCGCTGGCGCTGGCCCGTCACGCCACCAGTAAAATCGCCTCTCTGGACGACCTGGAGGCGATTATCAGCCTCGGTTTTCGCGGCGAAGCGCTGGCCAGTATCAGCTCGGTTTCGCGTTTAACGCTGACCTCCCGTACCGCCGAACAGCAGGAAGCCTGGCAGGCCTACGCCGAAGGGCGCGATATGGAGGTGACGGTCAAACCCGCGGCGCACCCTGTCGGCACCACGCTGGAAGTGCTGGATCTGTTCTACAACACCCCGGCCCGCCGCAAGTTCATGCGTACCGAGAAGACCGAGTTCGGCCATATCGACGAGGTGATCCGCCGCATCGCGCTGGCGCGTTTCGATGTCACCATCAACCTCAGCCACAACGGCAAGGTGATGCGCCAGTATCGCGCGGTGGCGGCAGAAGGTGGACAGAAAGAGCGCCGTCTGGGCGCCATCTGCGGGACGCCGTTTCTGGAACAGGCGCTGGCCATTGAGTGGCAGCACGGCGATCTGGCGCTGCGCGGCTGGGTAGCCGATCCGAACGCGAGCAGCGCTGCGTTTGCGGAGATCCAGTATTGCTACGTCAACGGCCGCATGATGCGCGACCGGCTCATCAATCACGCCATTCGCCAGGCCTGTGAAGACAAGCTGGGGGCCGATCAGCAGCCCGCTTTCGTGCTTTATCTGGAGATCGACCCGCATCAGGTGGATGTGAACGTTCATCCCGCCAAGCATGAGGTGCGTTTCCATCAGTCGCGGCTGGTGCATGATTTTATCTATCAGGGCGTGACTGAGCGTGCTGCAGCGCCAGTCGCAGCGCCGAATTGCAGCTGGCCCATGCCGAACGAGCCGCCGCCGCAGTCGGCAGCCGGAAAACCGCGTCGCCGCCGGCGGCAACCATTTTGCGGAGCCAGCCGTCGCGCGTGAACCGCGTGCGCGCAGCGCTATTCCTCGGCAGTGCGGCATCTGGCGTCAACGGGCGGCCAGTGGCAGCCGAATGCCCAGCCGGGCGTATCAAGAAGCGAGAAGGGCGCGTTTTATCGGCAAGCTGCTGGAAACGCCGGCGGCGGAGACGTCAGGCGCACCGGCCGCTGAAGTCCCGCGCCCGCGCCACGCCCGGCGAAACCCGCAGCGGAAGCGCCGCTGGCGAGCGGCCATAGGCAGAGTTTTGGCCGGGTGCTGACGATTATCGCGCCGGATATGGCGCTGCTTGAGCGTGACGGCAAATTGATGCTTCTGGCACTGCCGGTGGCTGAACGCTGGCTCAAACAGGTGCAGCTCACGCCGGGCGAAAATGCCGCCTGTGCGCAGCCGCTGTTGATTCCGGTTCGCCTGAAAATCCTCTCACGAAGAGTCAAGCGTGATTGCAGCGTGCGCAGGCATGGCGCTGCTGAGCGCAGATGGGGATTGAAACTGTGCTCGAACCACAACATGTGACAATTCGTGCAGTGCCTTTACCCTTACGCCAACAAAATTTACAAAACTTGATTCCTGAACTGATAGGCTACCTGGCCGGCAGCAAACAGCGTTTCTGCTGCCGCGAACATCGCCCAGTGGCTGGCGCGCCGCGCGATCCGGCAAGCGAACACTCACCGTGGAATCACGTCGCAGGCGATTAGCGTGCTGGCGGAGGTGGAACGCCTCTGTCCGCATCTGGTGAAAACGCCGCCGGGTGGTTTATTACAACCTGTTGAGTTACAAACGGCGATGAACGCCCTGAAACATGATTGAACTGAAGTAAGGCGAGCCTGCCTAAGGCAATTTTTTTAATGGGGCCGACGGCCTCCGGCAAGACGGCGCTAGCCATTGAGTTGCGTAAAGTTTTGCCTGTAGAGTTGATTAGCGTCGACTCCGCCCTCATCTATCGGGGGATGGACATCGGCACGGCGAAGCCTGACGCAGAAGAGCTGCGTGCGGCACCGCACCGTTTGCTGGATATTCTCGACCCGGCTCAGGCTTACTCCGCAGCGGATTTTCGCCGGGATGCCTTAGCCGAGATGGCCGAGATAACGGCGGCGGGGCGTATACCGCTGTTGGTTGGCGGAACCATGCTCTATTTCAAGGCGTTGCTGGAGGGGTTGTCACCTCTGCCATCCGCGGATCCGGAAGTAAGAGCGAAAATTGAGCAGCAGGCGGCAGAGCAGGGTTGGGACGTTTTGCATCAGCAACTGGCGGAGATTGATCCGGTTGCCGGCAGCGCGGATTCATCCAAATGATCCGCAAAGGCTTTCCCGGGCACTGGAAGTTTTTTTCATTTCGGGTAAAACTTTAACGGAACTGACGCAAACGTCAGGAGACGCTCTGCCGTATCAGGTGCATCAGTTCGCCATCGCCCCGGCGAGCCGTGAACTGCTCCATCAGCGAATCGAGCAGCGTTTTCATCAGATGTTAGCTTCAGGTTTTGAAGCAGAAGTGCGGGCGCTTTTTGCCCGTGGAGATTTGCATACGGACATGCCTTCCATTCGTTGTGTGGGATACCGCCAGATGTGGTCGTATCTTGAAGGTGAGATTTCATACGATGAAATGGTTTATCGAGGTATTTGCGCCACGAGACAGTTAGCGAAGCGCCAGATCACCTGGTTGCGCGGTTGGGACGGGGCGTTCACTGGTTAGACAGTGAAAAACCACAACAGGCGTTAAACGACGTGATTGAGGTTGTTGGTGATATCGCTCACTGAATGTGTACAATTGAGACGTATCGTGCGCAATTTTTCAGAATCGCAGGGTTCTAAGTACAAAACAAGCATATAAGGAAAAGATAGAATGGCTAAGGGGCAATCTTTACAAGATCCGTTCCTGAACGCATTGCGTCGGGAACGTGTTCCAGTTTCTATTTATTTGGTGAATGGTATTAAGCTGCAAGGTCAGATTGAGTCTTTCGATCAGTTCGTGATTCTGTTGAAAAACACGGTCAGTCAGATGGTCTACAAGCACGCTATTTCTACTGTTGTTCCGTCCCGTCCGGTATCTCATCACAGCAATAACGCTGGCGGCGGCACTGGTAGTAACTACCATCATGGCAGCAGCGCGCAGGGTTCTTCAACGCCGGCGCAGGACAGCGACGAGACCGAATAAGGTTTCGCACTGTTATCCACACGGGGAGCCAGGGATCCTGCGTTCCCCGCTGATCTTTTTAGAGAGGTTTACGCTTGTTTGACCGTTATGATGCCGGTGAGCAGGCGGTGCTGGTACACATCTATTTTTCGCAAGACAAAGATATGGAAGACCTCCAGGAGTTTGAATCTCTGGTCTCTTCCGCCGGTGTCGAAGCAATGCAGGTGATTACCGGTAGCCGTAAAGCGCCGCACCCAAAGTATTTTGTTGGTGAAGGTAAAGCAGTCGAAATTGCGGATGCCGTAAAAGCAACCGGCGCGTCAGTCGTGTTGTTTGATCATGCGCTGTCTCCAGCCCAGGAGCGCAACCTGGAAGCCCTTTGCGAATGCCGTGTTATCGATCGCACGGGTTTGATTTTAGATATTTTTGCTCAGCGTGCACGTACCCACGAAGGGAAACTGCAGGTTGAGCTGGCGCAGCTGCGCCATCTGGCAACGCGTCTGGTGCGTGGCTGGACACACCTTGAAAGACAAAAAGGCGGGATTGGTTTGCGCGGCCCGGGTGAAACCCAGCTCGAAACCGACCGTCGTTTGCTGCGTGGCCGAATTACCCAGATCCTTTCACGTCTGGAACGTGTAGAGAAACAGCGTGAGCAGGGACGTCGGGCGCGAACGAAAGCCGACATCCCGACGGTGTCGCTGGTGGGCTATACCAACGCCGGTAAATCCACCCTGTTTAACCAGATAACCGCGGCCCAGGTGTATGCCGCGGACCAGCTGTTTGCGACCCTGGACCCTACGCTGCGCCGTATTGACGTGGCAGACGTCGGTGAAACGGTGCTGGCGGATACCGTAGGCTTTATCCGCCACCTGCCGCATGACCTGGTGGCGGCGTTTAAAGCCACCCTGCAGGAGACGCGACAGGCGACGCTGCTGCTGCACGTGATTGATGCCGCAGATGTGCGCGTGCAGGAGAACATCGACGCGGTGAACGTGGTGCTCGAAGAGATCGACGCCCACGAGATCCCAACGCTGTTGGTCATGAACAAGATCGATATGCTGGACGATTTTGAGCCGCGTATCGACCGAGATGAAGAGAACAAACCGATTCGGGTCTGGCTTTCTGCCCAGACCGGTATTGGTGTGCCACTGCTTTTCCAGGCTTTGACAGAACGTCTTTCCGGTGAGGTAGCTCAGCACACGCTGCGACTGCCGCCACAGGAAGGCAGGCTGCGCAGCCGGTTTTATCAGCTTCAGGCGATAGAAAAAGAGTGGATGGAGGATGACGGCAGCGTGGGGATGCAGGTGCGTATGCCGATCGTTGACTGGCGTCGCCTCTGTAAACAAGAACCTGCGCTGGTCGACTATATCGTCTGATCAGAAAGGGGTATGCGCTTGAAATCATTTACCCCAAGACGTGCCCGGCACGTGGCAGGGTAAACTTATATACAATATATGGAGCATATACATGGCGTGGAATCAGCCCGGTAATAACGGACAGGACCGCGACCCGTGGGGAAGCAGCAATAACCAAGGCGGCAACTCTGGGGGAAATGGCAACAAAGGTGGTCGCGATCAGGGGCCGCCGGATCTGGATGATATCTTCCGCAAACTGAGCAAAAAGCTTGGTGGTCTGGGCGGTGGAAAAGGTTCTGGTCAGAGCGGATAACGGCGGCAGCGGCAGCTGGTCCGGGCAGCGGTGGCCGACTGGTTGGCATTGTTGCCGTGGCGGCAGTGGTCATCTGGGCTGCCAGCGGGTTCTACACCATTAAAGAAGCCGAACGCGGCGTCGTGACGCGTTTCGGCAAGTTCAGCCATCTGGTTGAGCCGGGCCTGAACTGGAAGCCGACCTTCATCGACGACGTGCCTGCGGTGAACGTGGAATCCGTCCGTGAACTGGCGGCCTCCGGCGTGATGCTGACCTCTGACGAAAACGTGGTGCGCGTTGAGATGAACGTGCAGTACCGCGTGACCGATCCTGAGCGTTACCTGTTTAGCGTGACCAGCGCCGATGACAGCCTGCGTCAGGCGACCGACAGCGCCCTGCGCGGTGTGATCGGTCAAATACACCATGGACCGCATCCTGACCGAAGGTCGTACCGTTATTCGTAGCGATACCCAGCGTGAGCTGGAAGAGACCATTCGTCCGTACAACATGGGTATTACCCTGCTGGACGTCAACTTCCAGGCGGCGCGTCCGCCGGAAGAGGTGAAAGCCGCGTTTGACGATGCGATTGCCGCGCGTGAAAACGAGCAGCAGTACATCCGTGAAGCGGAAGCCTACACCAACGAAGTTCAGCCGCGTGCTAACGGTCAGGCGCAGCGTATTCTGGAAGAGGCGCGCGCGTATAAGACCCAGACCATCCTGGAAGCGCAGGGTGAAGTGGCGCGCTTTGCGAAGCTCCTGCCGGAATACAAAGCCGCGCCGGAAATTACCCGTGAGCGTCTCTATATCGAAACCATGGAAAAAGTGCTGAGCCATACCCGCAAAGTGTTGGTTAACGACAGTAAAGGCAAAAACCTGATGGTGCTGCCGCTGGATCAGATGCTGCGTGGCGGCCAGCGCGACCGGCGGCACAGAGCGGTCCGAACAATGCCAACCTGCTGCGTCTGCCGCCTCGTCACCGGGCAGCATGCCGGCCGCGGCCACAACGCCTTCTCTCCGGTACCGGTCCGGTGAGCATTATGGACCAACGCCGTGCTAACGCGCAGCGTAACGACTACCAGCGTCAGGGGGAATAACGATGCGTAAGTCAGTTATTGCGATCATCGTCATCGTACTGGTCGTGCTTTACACCTCGATCTTTGTGGTGAAAGAAGGCGAGCGCGGGATCGTGCTGCGCTTCGGCAAGGTTCTGCGCGACGGCGAAAACAAGCCGCTGGTGTATGAACCGGGCCTGCACTTCAAGGTGCCGTTCATCGAGTCCGTGAAAACGCTGGATGCGCGTATCCAGACCATGGATAACCAGGCCGATCGTTTCGTGACCAAAGAGAAGAAAGACCTGATCGTTGACTCCTATATCAAGTGGCGCATCAGCGATTTCAGCCGTTACTACCTGGCGACCGGCGGCGGTGACGTTTCTCAGGCGGAAGTGCTGCTGAAACGTAAGTTCTCTGACCGTCTGCGTTCCGAAATTGGTCGTCTGGATGTGAAAGACATCGTGACCGACTCCCGTGGCCGTCTGACCCTGGAAGTTCGCGATGCGCTGAACTCCGGCACCGCGGGCACTGAAGATGAAGTTTCAACGCCAGCAGCTGACGATGCGATTGCCAAAGCGGCTGAACGCGTTCAGGCGCTGAAACCAACGGTAAAGTGCCGGTGATCAACCCGAACAGTATGGCGGCGCTGGGTATCGAAGTGGTCGACGTGCGTATCAAGCAGATCAACCTGCCGGCAGAAGTGTCCGAGGCGATTTACAACCGTATGCGCGCCGAGCGTGAAGCGGTAGCCCGTCGTCACCGTTCACAGGGCCAGGAAGAGGCGGAGAAGCTGCGTGCCAGCGCGGACTACGAAGTGACCAAGACGCTGGCGGAATCTGAGCGTCAGGGCCGTATCCTGCGCGGTGAAGGCGATGCCGAAGCGGCCAAGCTGTTCGCTGATGCCTTCAGCCAGGATCCGGACTTCTATGCCTTTATCCGCAGCCTGCGTGCCTACGAGAATAGCTTCCAGAGCAACCAGGACGTGATGGTGCTCAGCCCGGACAGCGATTTCTTCCGTTATATGAAGACGCCGACTAACGCAACGCGATAAACTCAGGCTCGTTTGAGTTAGGTTAAAACCTTGAGGGCCGACACGGAGTGTCGGTTCGGTCTTTTTTTATAGGGAAAACAGAATGAATTCAACGATCTGGCTCGCGCTGGCTTTGGTCCTGGTGCTGGAAGGTCTGGGACCGATGCTCTTTCACGCGCCTGGCGTCGAATGATCGCCACGATGAGCCAACTGCCGGATAATATTTTGCGTCGTTTTGGCGGCGGTCTTGTGGTTGCGGGCATCGTGATCTACTACATGTTGAGGAAAACGATTGGCTGATCAAAAAGTAGGCGCGCTGCCGCCGGCGTCATTTGTGTCTGCGCGTCTCGGCTCGCGCAATCGTATGCAAAAAGTGCTGAATATCTGAAAATGCGATGGTAGAATCCATTTTTAAGCAAACGGTGATTTTGAAAAAAATGGGTAACAACGTCGTCGTACTGGGCACCCAATGGGGTGACGAAGGTAAAGGGAAGATTGTTGATCTTCTGACTGAACGGGCTAAATATGTTGTGCGCTACCAGGGCGGTCACAACGCAGGCCATACTCTCGTAATCAACGGTGAAAAAACCGTCCTCCATCTTATTCCATCAGGCATTCTTCGCGAAAACGTCACCAGCATCATCGGTAACGGCGTTGTGCTGTCTCCAGCGGCGCTGATGAAAGAGATGAAAGGTCTGGAAGACCGTGGTATCCCTGTTCGTGAGCGTCTGCTGCTCTCCGAAGCCTGCCCGCTGATCCTGGATTATCACGTGGCGCTGGACGTAGCGCGTGAGAAAGCGCGTGGCGCGAAAGCGATCGGCACCACCGGTCGTGGTATCGGCCCGGCTTACGAAGATAAAGTTGCACGTCGCGGTCTGCGCGTGGGCGATCTCTTCGACAAAGCGACCTTCGCTGAAAAGCTGAAAGAAGTGATGGAATATCACAACTTCCAGCTGGTGAACTTCTACAAAGCTGACGCTGTTGACTACCAGAAAGTGCTGGATGACGTCATGGCGATTGCAGACATTCTGACCGGTATGGTTGTTGATGTATCCGATCTGCTGGACCAGGCGCGCAAGCGTGGCGATTTCGTCATGTTCGAAGGTGCGCAGGGTACGCTGCTGGACATCGACCACGGTACCTATCCGTACGTTACGTCCTCTAACACCACGGCAGGTGGCGTGGCGACCGGCTCTGGCCTGGGGCCACGTTATGTGGATTACGTGCTGGGCATCATCAAAGCGTACTCCACTCGCGTGGGTGCGGGTCCATTCCCGACCGAACTGTTTGATGAAACCGGCGAGTTCCTGTGCAAGCAGGGTAACGAGTTTGGCGCGACCACCGGCCGTCGTCGTCGTACCGGCTGGCTGGATGCGGTTGCGGTGCGTCGTGCAGTGCAGATCAACTCCCTGTCTGGCTTCTGCCTGACCAAGCTGGACGTACTGGACGGCCTGAAAGAAGTGAAAATCTGCGTAGGCTACCGTATGCCGGATGGCCGCGAAGTGACCACCACTCCGCTGGCTGCTGACGACTGGGAAGGCATCGAGCCAATCTACGAAACCATGCCGGGCTGGTCTGAGACCACTTTTGGTGTGAAAGAGCGAAGCGGCCTGCCGCAGGCGGCGCTGAATTACATCAAGCGTATTGAAGAACTGACCGGAGTGCCGATCGATATTATTTCTACCGGCCCGGATCGTACTGAAACGATGATCCTGCGCGACCCGTTCGACGCATAATCTTCGTGACTGCTGGCCTGCGGGGACACTGTCCCGGCCTTCGTTTATCCTGCTCCTCCGACGTCCGCTCACTTCATTTTTTCCTGCTGGTTTCGCCCCGTCTGTCAAATAAATTAGCCGCTAACTATCTGGCTGGTTTATCATCATTAATGAATATCTCTGCGGTTTGTCCGCGATTTCCCTTTTTCCTGAGGTTGATGTGCAGTTAACAAGTTTTACCGATTACGGCTTACGCGCGCTGATCTACATGGCGTCGTTGCCGGATGGAAAGATGACCAGTATCTCTGAAGTCACAGAGGTCTACGGCGTATCCCGTAATCATATGGTCAAAATAATCAATCAACTTAGTCGTGCCGGATACGTTGCTGCCGTCCGCGGGAAGAATGGTGGGATCCGTCTTGGTAAACCGGCACAGAGTATTCGTGTTGGCGATGTGGTACGTGAACTGGAGCCGCTGTCTCTGGTGAACTGCAGCAGCGAGTTCTGCCACATCACTCCCGCTTGCCGCCTGAAACAGGCGCTTTCTAAGGCCGTGCAAAGTTTTCTCATGGAACTGGATAACTACACGCTGGCCGATTTGGTTGAAGAGAATCAACCGCTTTATAAATTATTGCTGGTGGAATGAAGAAAATTTCCACCGGAGCTGACAACGGAGGAACCGACATGTCACACGATCCTTTCCAGGAACGCGAAGCCGAAAAATACGCGAATCCTATTCCCAGCCGCGAGTTCATCATTGAACACTTAACAAAACGCGAAAAACCCGCCAATCGTGAAGAACTTGCCGTTGAATTAAACATTGAAGGTGAAGAGCAACTTGAAGCGCTGCGCCGCCGCCTGCGCGCCATGGAGCGTGACGGGCAGCTGGTCTTTACCCGCCGCCAGTGCTACGCGCTGCCGGAACGCCTGGATCTGCTGCGAGGCACGGTGATTGGCCACCGCGATGGCTACGGCTTCCTGCGCGTGGAAGGCCGTAAAGACGATCTGTACCTCTCAGCTGAACAGATGAAAATGTGCATCCACGGCGACGAGATCCTGGCGCAGGCCGCGGGGCGCCGACCGCAAAGGGCGCCGCGAAGCGCGCGTGGTGCGCGTGCTGGTGCCGAAAAACCAGCCAGATTGTCGGCCGCTACTTCACCGATGCGGGCGTGGGCTTCGTGGTGCCGGACGACAGCCGTCTGAGCTTCGACATCCTGATCCCACCGGAAGAGGCGATGGGCGCGCGCATGGGCTTTGTGGTGGTGGTGGAACTCACCCAGCGCCCAACCCGCCGCACCAAAGCGGTCGGTAAAATCGTCGAAGTGCTCGGCGACAACATGGGCACCGGCATGGCCGTTGATATGGCGCTGCGCACCCATGAAATTCCGTACATCTGGCCGAAAGCGGTTGAGAAAGCAGATTGCCAGACTGAAAGAGCAGGTGCCGGAAGCGGCCAAAGAGGGCCGCGTGGATCTGCGCTACCTGCCGCTGGTCACCATCGACGGTGAAGACGCTCGCGACTTCGATGACGCCGTCTACTGCGAGAAAAAACGCGGCGGCGGCTGGCGCCTGTGGGTGGCGATTGCCGACGTCAGCTACTATGTGCGTCCCGGCACCCCGCTGGATAACGAAGCGCGCAGCCGCGGCACCTCGGTCTACTTCCCGTCGCAGGTGGTGCCGATGCTGCCGGAAGTGCTCTCCAACGGCCTGTGCTCCCTGAACCCGCAGGTTGATCGCCTGTGTATGGTGTGCGAGATGACCATCTCCACCAAAGGGCGGTCTAACCGGCTACAAGTTCTACGAAGCGGTGATGAGCTCGCATGCGCGTCTGACCTATACCAAGGTGTGGCACATGCTGCAGGGCGACCAGGAGCTGCGCGAACAGTACGCGCCGCTGGTCAAGCACATCGAAGAGCTGCATAACCTCTACAAAGTGCTGGATCAGGCGCGCGAAGAGCGCGGCGGGATCTCGTTTGAGAGCGAAGAAGCGAAGTTCATCTTCAACGCCGAGCGCCGCATTGAGCGTATCGAGCAGACCCAGCGTAACGATGCGCACAAGCTGATCGAAGAGTGCATGATTCTGGCCAACATCTCGGCGGCGCGCTTCGTCGAGAAAGCCAAAGAGCCGGCGCTGTTCCGTATTCACGATAAACCGTCGACGGAAGCCATCACCGCGTTCCGCTCCGTGCTGGCCGAGCTGGGCCTGGAGCTGCCGGGCGGCAACAAGCCGGAGCCGCGCGATTATGCCGAGCTGCTGGAATCGATTGCCGATCGTCCTGATGCAGAAATGCTGCAAACGATGCTGCTGCGCTCGATGAAGCAGGCGATTTACGATCCGGAAAACCGCGGTCACTTCGGCCTGGCGCTGCAGTCTTACGCCCACTTTACCTCGCCGATCCGTCGTTATCCGGACCTCTCTCTGCACCGTGCGATCAAGTATCTGCTGGCGCAGGAGCAGGGACATAAAGGGAACACCACCGAAACCGGTGGCTACCACTATTCGATGGAAGAGATGCTGCAGCTGGGTCAGCACTGCTCGATGACCGAACGCCGTGCCGATGAAGCCACCCGCGACGTGGCGGACTGGCTGAAGTGTGACTTTATGCAGGATCAGGTGGGTAACGTCTTCAAAGGCGTGATCGCCAGCGTGACCGGCTTTGGCTTCTTTGTTCGTCTGAACGATCTGTTCATCGACGGTCTGGTGCACGTCTCCACGCTGGATAACGACTACTACCGCTTCGACCAGGTCGGCCAGCGTCTGATTGGCGAATCTGGCGGCCAGACCTATCGTCTGGGCGACCGTGTGGAAGTGAAGGTTGAGGCCGTGAATATGGACGACCGTAAAATCGACTTCAGCCTGATCTCCAGCGAGCGCGCGCCGCGTAACGTCGGCAAAACCGAGCGCGAGGCGCGCAAAAAGCGTGGAACGGCAAAGCGCACGCGGCGAAGCGGCGTCGCGAGGCGGGTCGGAACGGCGGTCAACTTCGAGCCGGACAGCGCCTTCCGCGGCGAGAAGAAGCAGAAGCCGAAGGCGGCGAAGAAAGAAGCCCGTTCAGCGAAGAAACCTTCCGCGAAAACGCAGAAAATCGCGGCCGCCACCAAAGCGAAGCGCGCGGCCAAGAAGAAGGCCAGGCGGAGCCTAATGGCCTCTTCACCCGCCGCGGCCAGGTGCGTCAGCGCTGACGCACCTTGCTCAGCCCTGTTATCGCCGGCTGCGCCCCAACGGGGAGAGGGGAAATGTACTGTATTACGAGATCCATCCAACTGAGCAAGTAATGAGTGAAATGATTTACGGCATCCACGCGGTGCAGGCCCTTCTCGAGCGCGCACCGGAGCGTTTTCAGGAAGTGTTTATTCTGAAAGGGCGTGAAGATAAACGTCTGATGCCGCTGATCCACGCGCTGGAAGCGCAGGGCGTGGTGATCCAGCTGGCGAACCGCCAGTTCCTGGATGAAAAAGGTCGAAGGCGGCGGTGCACCAGGGCATCATTGCCCGCGTGAAGCCGGGTCGTCAGTATCAGGAAAACGATCTGCCGGATCTGATCGCTGGGCTGGATAATCCATTCCTCCTGATCCTCGATGGCGTTACCGATCCGCACAACCTCGGCGCGTGCCTGCGCAGCGCCGATGCGGCGGGCGTGCATGCGGTGATCGTGCCGAAAGACCGTTCCGCGCAGCTGAACGCCACGGCGAAGAAAGTGGCCTGCGGCGCGGCGGAAAACGTTCCGCTGATCCGCGTGACCAACCTGGCGCGCACCATGCGTCTGCTGCAGGAAGAGAACATCTGGATCGTCGGTACCGCCGGTGAAGCGGATCATACGCTGTACCAGAGCAAAATGACCGGCCGTCTGGCGCTGGTGATGGGGGCGGAAGGCGAAGGCATGCGTCGTCTGACCCGCGAGCACTGCGACGAGCTGATCAGCATCCCGATGGCGGGCAGCGTCTCTTCCCTGAACGTGTCGGTTGCCACCGGCATCTGCCTGTTTGAAGCGGTGCGTCAGCGCCGGCTGATCCTCCTGACGGGGGCCGCCGCAAATTCACCTCAGCTTGTATCCCGGCTTAACTGCAGACATCCTCTGCGCCGACCATACTTATAGCCACATCAGTACGGGCTTTTCTCAGGAGAGGACACTCTCATGGTCTGGACTACGCACACCGTTTTTAACCAACCCAAGCCGCTGGGCAACAGCAACCTGTTTCTCTCCGATACACCGCTGCGCGAAGCGTTGCAGCGCGAGCAGGGCGGCTGGGACGCCGAGGTATTGGCTTCGCTGGGCCAGCAGCTTGGCACCCAGGAGTCGCTGGAGCTGGGCCGCCTGGCCAACGCCAACCCGCCGGAGCTGCTGCGCTACGACGCCACCGGCCAGCGGCTGGACGACGTTCGCTTTCACCCCGCCTGGCATATCCTGATGCAGGGGCTGATCGCCAACCGGGTGCACAACCTGCCCTGGCAGGAGGATGCGCGCATCGGTTCCTTCGTGGCGCGCGCCGCGCGCTTTATGCTGCATGCGCAGGTCGAGGCCGGCACGCTGTGCCCGGTGACCATGACCTTCGGCGCCACGCCACTGTTGCTGCAGGCGTTGCCGGCCGAGTTCCCTACGCCGACTGGCACGCCGCTGCTGAGCGAATCGTTATGATGCGCATCATCTGCCGGGCGGCCAGAAGCGCGGCCTGCTGATCGGCATGGGCATGACGGAGAAGCAGGGTGGTTCCGACGTTTTGAGCAATACCACTACCGCCGCGCCGCTCGGCGCGCGCGGGCCGGGCGAAGCCTACCGGCTGGTGGGGCACAAGTGGTTCTTCTCGGTGCCGCAGAGCGATGCGCACCTGGTGCTGGCGCAGGCCGAAGGCGGGTTGTCCTGTTTCTTCCTGCCGCGCATTTTGCCGGACGGCAGCCGCAACGCCATTCGCCTGGAGCGATTGAAAGACAAGCTGGGCAACCGCTCCAACGCCAGCAGCGAAGTGGAGTTTCAGGACGCCACCGGCTGGCTGTTGGGGGATGAGGGCGACGGCGTGCGGCAGATCCTGAAGATGGGCGGCCTGACCCGTTTTGACTGCGCGCTTGGCAGCCACGGCCTGATGCGCCGCGCGCTGTCGGTGGCGCTGTATCATGCGCTGCAGCGGCAGGCGTTCGGCAAGCTCTTGATCGAACAACCGCTGATGCGCCAGGTTTTGGCGCGCATGGCGCTGCGGCTGGAAGGGCATACCGCGTTGCTGTTCCGGCTGGCCCGCGCCTGGTCAACGCCGCAGCAATGAGGGCGAACTGATCTACAGCCGCCTGCTGACCCCGGCGGCCAAATACAGCATCTGTCGCCAGGGCATGCCGTTTGTCGCCGAGGCGATGGAGGTGCTGGGCGGTATCGGCTACTGCGAAGAGAGCGAGCTGCCGCGCCTGTATCGCGAGATGCCGGTGAACAGCATCTGGGAAGGTTCCGGCAACATCATGTGCCTGGATGTGCTGCGTGTACTGGGGCGGCATGCAGAGGTGCTTAGCATGTTGCAGGATGAGTTTGATGCGGTGAAGGGCAGCAATCGCCACTTCGATCGCTGCTGGCGTCAGCTGCGGCTACAGCTCGGCAACCTGCGCGAAGAGCAGGCACGGCAGGTTAGCGACATGCTGATTCGGCTGGCGAGTGCCGCGGTGCTGCTGAAAGCGGCAGAACCGCCGCTGGCAGACAGCTGGTGCGCGCGTTATCTCTCATCGCGCCCGGCGCAGGCGCTGAGTGATGATCTGAACGCACGCTTACTGCAGCGTGCTACTGCCGCCTGAGGGCGCGCCGTACAGAATGGCGGTGGCATACCAGAAGCCAGGCATGGTGGTCTCATCGACCATCAGGATCTGATAGTAAACCGCACCGCTCTGATTGGCGCGTGCAGCGATCGCACGCTGCACATCATCCGGCGAGCCGCGTGAATGGGCGCTGACGGTGCCAAGCTTCGGCAGGCCATAGCTTTGCGCGCGGGTGATCTCCTGCGCCTGAGTGGTGGGCGCTGGCGGGGGTTGTGGCGTGGTGTGCAGTGCGGCACAGCCGCTTAGCAGCAGGCCCAGCAGCAGAATAAGCGTACGCATGGTGGCTCCGGAAAACAGGCAGATGACTCAAGTGTAAGCCATCTGCCCCGGCTCATCAGTCGTTGAGGCGGAAAATACTCACCAACTGGGTCAGATGATGGCCTTTCTGACTCAGGTGCTGCGCCGTGTGCTCGGACTGGTTAATCATGTCGCTGCTCTGATGGGTCGCATGGCTGATGTGGTTCATCGCCAGATTGACCTGACCAATGCCAGCAGCCTGCTCCTGGGCAGCGATATTGATTTCCCCCATCAGGGTTTTCACCTGTTCGATATGGCTGACAATATGGCTCATGGCGTCACGCGTTTGTTCCGAGAGCGCATGGCCGGCGGCCACTTTGTCGATCGAACTGGCAATCAGCCCGTCAATCTCCTTCGCCGCATTGGCGCTGCGCTGCGCCAGTGCACGTACTTCCGCAGCGACGACCGCGAAGCCTTTGCCGTGCTCACCGGCGCGCGCCGCCTCAACCGCAGCGTTGAGCGCCAGAATATTGGTCTGGAAGGCAATCGACTCGATCACGTGGGTAATGTCGGCGATGCTCTGCGAGGCAATGCGAATCTCCGCCATGGTCTCTACCGAGCGCGCCACGGTGCTGCCGCCCTGGCTGACGGTGCTGGCGGCTTCACCGACCAGCGCCATCGCCTGACGCACGTTAGCGGCGGTTTGCGCCACGGTTGCGCCAAACTGCTCCATGCTGGCCGAGGTCTCTTCGACGCTGCTCGCCTGGCGGCCAATCTGCTCGCTGATGCTGGAACTGCTGGCCGCAATGGTGTCGGTGCCGTCGCTGATCTCACGCGCGGCGGCGCGTACCTGGCCTACCACTTTCTCCAGGCCGTCGCCGATGCCGTTAATCGCGCTCACCAGCTGGCCGATCTCGTCGCGGCGCGCTGAGTCGAGGTGCGCCTGCAGATTACCCGCCGCGTACTGCTCGGCCAGATGGATCACCTGCTGCAGCGGCCGGGTAATGGCGCGCCGGCTATACAGCACAAAGCCAATGGCAAAGGCGAGCACCAGCGCCAGGCCAATCAGCATGAACAGATTGCGGCTGTGGGTGATCGGTGCCAGCAGGCTGGCGCGGCTGACTTCACCGGCGATAATCCAGTTCCAGCCCGGCAGTTGCTGCCACGCCAGCAGGCGGGTTTCGCCCTGATGCGCGATCTCCAGCAGGCCGTGCGGCTGCGTCAGGATCTGCTGCTGTACGCTGCGATCCCAGTCCGGCAGCTTGCCTTCGGACTGACGGGCAAACAGATACTGGCCCTGTGCGCTGCCCGGCGTGCCGTTCAGCACGAAGAAGCTGCCGCTGTCGCCGAGACGTCGCGCCAGCACTTTCTCCCGCATCAGCGCGTACTGTTTATCAATCTGCACGCCAACAAACAGAATGGCGATCACTGCGCCGCTGTCGTCCTGCACCGGCTGGTATTGGGTGATATAGCGATGGCCGAACAGCGTCGCCAGGCCGCGATACACTTCGCCCTTATTCACGCTGCGCCACGCCGCGCTGCTGCGATCAAGCTGGGTGCCCACCGCGCGGCTGCCATCCTCTTTCTTCAGTGAGGTCGCGATGCGAATGTAATCCTCGCCGTCGCGCACAAAAATGGTGGAGACTGCACCGGTACGATCGAGAAAATCGTCCACGGCGATCTGATCGAGGTTGAGGGTTTTCAGCCCGGCACGCAGCGTCGGCGTGCTGAACGATCCCACCTGAATACGTGAGCTGTCGTCACGGCTGAATCGCTTGGGTAAAAAGCTCTGAAACAGCCGGGTATAGTTCGCCACTTCTTCCGATAAGGTCGCGTTAAACATCGTGGCCATTTCATTAATGCCGAGCACCTGGTTTTGCATATCGTCGACAGCCAGCTGCTCCAGCTGGCGCGCGGCGTTATGGCTGAGCGTTAACGTCAGGGCAAACAGCACGATTGCCACACTGAAAGACGTCAATACAGACAGCTTAATTCCGAGACTCATGGCGCTGAGAGAGAGACGCTTCATAAAGTACCTTTAATAAATAACTGGAGGGGTACAGGATCAACGGCAAAATGCGGTAAATGTTTAGGGCAGAAATTAATCGAAATAAATGTGATGTGGCTCGCGTTTTGGCCGGCAGCACGTACACTGAGACCAGTGATAATCATTCTCAACGGAGACGGTATGATTGAGTTGGCAACGGAGAACCTGGCGGGCATTGAGTGTATTCACGCGGCACCGGCCGGACAGCGGCTGGCGCGCTTACCCACCATCCTGTTTTATCACGGATTTACCTCGTCGAAAGAGGTGTACAGCTACTTTGCCGTGGCGCTGGCGCAGGCCGGTTTCCGCGTGGTGATGCCGGATGCAGAGATGCACGGCGCGCGCTACAACGGTGATACCGACGCGCGCATGACGCACTTCTGGGAGATTTTGCGCCAGAACATCGATGAAGTACCGCTGCTGGAAGCGGCGCTGCGCGACAACGATTGGGTGGCAGATGAGCGTTTCGCTATTGCCGGCGCCTCAATGGGCGGGATGACCGCGCTGGGCGCGATGGCACGCTATCCACACCTGCACAGCGTTGCCTGTCTGATGGGCTCCGGCTACTTCATGCAGCTCAGTCAGACGCTGTTCCCGCCGCTGGTGGCGCACACGCCAGAGCAAAAAGCGGCGTTACAGGCGCGGCTGGCCCCGCTGGCGGCCTACGATCCCTGTCAGCAGCTGGCGCAGCTGGCTAACCGGCCGCTGCTGTTATGGCACGGTGAAGCGGATGAAGTCGTACCGTTTGCCGAAACGGTACGGCTGGAAAAGGCGTTGCGCGAGGCGCAGCTCGACAGCCAGCTCACCTTTCTGGCGGAAAAGCAGATTGGGCACAAAATCACGCCGCCAGCGCTCACCGCGCTGGTCAGTTTCTTTAAACATCATTTGTAAACGGAACGGGCTGGCGGCGCGGAGCACGCCAGCCCGGGATAACAGGCCGGACTACAGTTGTGACGACAAGCGTTCGGCGGCGCTGGTGTTCGCGCTGACCGGGTTACCGCCTGGCGCATCCAGCCGGTTAACGTAGACATAGCCTGAAGCCGCTTTGCTGCTGTTACTTCTCATCTGCAGCGCCTGGTCAGCGGAGCTGGCAAGAGCGGGGGTAGACAGGAAGAGACCCAGTAAAGTGGCGATAATGACAGCTTTCATAATCGACTCCTCACTCCAGGGATTTCACTCTCAGGCGCGCTGATTAAGCCAAACCGTTGCGCCTGTAGAGAGTTTAGTTCTTCACCAGTACGACGCCAGATCGTCGTGCTGAACGCCTCGTTCAGGGATTTTGAACAATCTCTGATTAACCTGCTGAATCTCAATCCTTAGCACAAAAGGTGTCCCCGCCTGGCACGACAGCGACAATTTGATGAATTGTGCGCTTGAGTTTCCCCGGCGAGGTCAGTATGATTACGCGTCAATTTTTCAGCTGCATTCAGAGGTGTGTTTCATCTTTTGGGTGATTCGCAACCTATAA
>JBCNOY010000022.1:0-88282 GCA_039593615.1 Enterobacterales bacterium
TTACAGACCCAGTCCTTAACGTGCCCTGATAAAACTGCCGTCTGGCTGGCGGGTAAACAGCACCTGTTGTCCATTTCCGGTATCAATCGTTAACCCTGTCACCACCCCACTGGCATTCTGGCGAATCTGCACCATCTGGCCATTCTGCAGGTTACTGAGCGGCTTACCCGCACCTTCCACCTTCGCCATGGCATACACGTCTGTCGGCGGCAGGTTGTGGTCACGGAACAGCTGCGCCAGCGTCTGGCCCGAGGCCACGGTATAGCTGTGCCACTCGCCCTGGGCATCACTCTTTGGCGTCGTATTCTGCGGCGGCTGCGCATTGTTATCGTAGATTTCCGCCTGCATCGGCACCTCTTTGCCGCTGCTCTCCGCCGGACGTTCCACCGGATACTGCGGTGTGCTGGCAGGCCAGAGAAACGCCAGCAGCATCACCAGCAGGGCAATAACGATACCGCGTCGGTGCAGCGGCGGCAGCGGATCCATCCAGCGTACGTTATCCAGCAGATGCCAGATGCGCTGCAGCACTTTGAGCGGCTGTATTTTGACGTGGCCGACGGTGGTTTCAGATAGCCATTCTTTCGCTCCTCCTCGCTGGCGGTCGTGACGCGCCTGTCAGGCAGCCAGCGTTGCAACCGGGAAAATAAGGTACGCGGTGCGCGCGTCCTGCGACGTCGTGGGGCGATTTGGCCCATGGATGCTCTCTTGTTCTACGGCGTAGTATGGGCAAAGCGGGCGCGGCAAGCGCCTCGCCTGCCCGATATCCTGCTTTCAGTATAGTCCGCTAACTGATTGAAGCGAAAGGCAGCTGAGCGGCAGAGCCGCGGTTTGCGGCTGCGGGCGTTAACAGAAGGTTATTGTTTCTTTTTCTCCGGGAAATGTCATCCGCGGCGCGCGAGATTTTACGCCAGCCGCCTGCGCTGTTATGCTGCCGGTTCTATTTTCTCCGGGATTAAGGAAACAAGATGACAACCCCTTCTTTTGACAGCGTTGAAGCGCAAGCAAGTTACGGGATTGGTTTACAGGTCGGCCAGCAGCTGCAAGAGTCCGGGCTGGAAGGTTTGCAACCGGAAGCTTTGCTGGCGGGCCTGCGCGACGCGCTGGAAGGGAATGCCCCGGCGGTTCCGGTTGACGTGGTGCACCGTGCGCTGCGTGAAATCCACGAGCGTGCCGACGGCGTGCGTCGTGAGCGCGTCGAAGCGATGGCGGCTGAAGGCCAGAAGTTCCTGGAGGAGAACGCACAGCGTGAAGGCGTGACGCTGCACCGAATCCGGCCTGCAGTTCTGCGTCATCACCCAGGGCGATGGCCCGATCCCATCCCGTCAGGATCGCGTGCGCGTGCACTACACCGGTAAGCTGATTGACGGCACCGTGTTCGATAGCTCCGTCGCGCGCGGCCAACCGGCTGAATTCCCGGTCAGCGGCGTGATCGCAGGCTGGATCGAAGCGCTGACCCTGATGCCGGTCGGTTCCAAATGGGAGCTGACTATCCCGCACAACCTGGCCTACGGCGAGCGTGGCGCTGGCGCGTCCATCCCGCCATTCAGCACCCTGGTCTTCGACGTCGAGCTGCTGGAAATCCTGTAATCCCAACAGCGGGCGCCGTGTCTGGCGCCCGCGGTCACTACTTCTTCTCTGCCTGCTTCTGTAAATCCACCTGCCAGATTGCAAAGCCCGATGCGGTCATTGCCCTCGGCGGTCATCGGATATTGAGCGTGCTCTTTGATAAACTGCGTGGCTTTGTCCGACGGCGCGGTCTCAAAGCGGATATCCAGCGGCGTTGCGCTGTGGATCGGTGCCAGACGCCAGTTGTTATCCGCCTGCGGATGCACCGCGCCGTGGGTGCTGGGTTTCGGCGCTGATCCAGGCCGCCAGCACCGAGCGGTTCTCATCCGGCGAAGCAAAGGCGATGTGGTTGCTATCGCCCGTACCGGCAAACTTACCGCCGTAGGCGCGGTAGTTATTGGTGGCCACCAGGAAGGTGGCATTCGGATCGATCGGCTTGCCGTTGAAGGTCAGGTTTTTAATGCGCTCCGCCTGCGGGTTGATCGCCTGACACTCGCCGTCATATTTCGCCGGCTGGGTGACGTCAATCTGGTAGTTCACGCCGTCGATCACGTCGAAGTTGTAGGTGCGGAAGCCGTCCCAGTTAATCAGCGACTGCGGCTTACGCTGTTGCGCGGGTCAATCTGGTTAAACTGTCCGGCAGAGCACTCCAGCCACTCTTTCACCTCCTTTCGCCGGTGGCTTTAACCACCACCAGCGTATTCGGGTAGAGATAGAGATCGGCGGCGTTACGGAAGGTGAGCTGGCCTTTTTCCACCTCAACATAGCTGGCCGGATCGTTCTTACGCCCGCCCACTTTGAACGGCGCCGCGGCCGACAGCACCGGCAGTTTCGCCAGATCCGGATCGCCCTGAACAAAGTGTTCGGCGTAGGCTTTCTGCGCCATGTTGACGACCTGCACGGTCGGATCGTCCTGCACCAGCGCCAGGAAGCTGTACATGTTGTCGGCGGATTTGCCGATCGGCTTGCTGACGAATTCGCGCGTGGCGTCGTGATCGTGCTTCAGCACGTCGACCAGTTTTTTATCTTCCGCCGCCAGTGATTTTTTCGCCGCCGCGTCGTAAATCGGGCGCGCTTCGGCTTTTGACTGCGTCACCTTCCAGCTGCCGCCGTCGTTATTCAGCACCAGATCCACCACGCCGAGATGGTCGCCCCACATGCCCGGCATCACCGACGGCACGCCGTTGAGCGTGCCCTTCTCGATATCCGCGCCTTTGATGCTGGCGAAGTCTTTGCCCGGGAAGACCGCGTGGGCGTGGCCGAACAGGATGGCATCGACGCCCGGAACCTCACTCAGGTAGTAAACGGAGTTTTCCGCCATGGCCTGGTACGGGTCGCCGGAGAGACCCGAGTGGGCGACAACGACCACCAGATCGGCGCCTTTTTCACGCATTTCCGGCACGTATTTGCGCGCGGTTTCGGTGATGTCGTTAACGGTCACTTTACCGTCGAGGTTGGCTTTATCCCACGTCATGATCTGCGGCGGGACAAAACCGATATAGCCGATGTTCAGCGTCTGCTTTTTGCCGTCCCGATCGACAACCTCGGTCTCTTTAATCAGGTAAGGGGTAAAGAGCGGCTTTTGGGTCTTAACGTCGATGATATTGGCGTTAACGTACGGGAATTTCGCACCGGCCAGCGCGTCGTGCAGGTATGTCAGACCGTAGTTGAATTCATGGTTGCCGAGGTTGCCGACGGCATAGTCCAGGGTATTCATCGCTTTATAGACCGGATGGATCTCGCCCTTTTTCAGCCCCTTGGTCGCCATGTAATCGCCGAGCGGGCTGCCCTGAATGAGGTCGCCGTTATCCACCAGCACGCTGTTTTTCACTTCGCCACGCGCCGGCATTGATCAGACTTGCCGTGCGCACCAGTCCGAATTTTTCCGTCGGGGTATCTTTGTAGTAATCGAAGTCCATCATGTTGCTGTGCAGATCGGTCGTTTCCAGAATACGTAAATCTACCGTCGCCGCCTGCACGCTGGCCGCAATCAGCGTCGCCAGAAGCGTTGCACTAAACTTAATCATCAGAGGCGTGCTCCTTTTTCGATTTAATGCGGCCTCACAAAGGAGAGTATGTAATAACTATGACGAGTTATCATTTCATATTTGTGAGTGGGGCTTACGGGAATTTGCCTCTTGCCTGAAAAACGTAAGCTGAAACCGGAAGTGCCTGCCATTCAGCATTGCGCCATAGCCGCCACGACCGAACTATGATATTGATAATCAAAGCGAATACGCGTAGCTGCGGCTGTCACAGCGCAGCTGCTAAAATATCTGGAGACGGGCTGCCGGGGTTTCAGCGGCAGCATCAGCCGAAATGAGGTGGAAAATGCTAGATAAAATTTGTCAGCTCGCACGGGATGCGGGAGATGCCATCATGCAGGTGTATGACGGTTGTTAAACCTATGGAGGTCGTCAGCAAAGCGGACGACTCTCCGGTCACGGCGGCAGATATTGCGGCGCATAAGGTGATCCTGAAAGGGTTACAGGCCTTAACGCCGGACATCCCCGTCCTGTCAGAAGAAGCGCCGCAAGGCTGGGACGAACGCCAGCACTGGCAGCGCTACTGGCTGGTCGATCCGCTGGACGGCACCAAAGAGTTCATCAAGCGCAACGGTGAATTCACCGTCAATATCGCCCTGATTGAGAAGGGGAAAGCGGTGCTGGGCGTGGTCTACGCGCCGGTAATGAAGGTGATGTACTCTGCGCGCAGAAGGCAAGGCGTGGAAAGAAGAGTGCGGCGTGCGCAAGCAGATCCAGGTGCGCGATGCGCGTCCGCCGCTGGTGGTGGTTAGCCGCTCGCACAGCGACGACGAGCTGAAGGAGTATCTGCAGCAGCTGGGTGAACACCAGACCACCGCGATTGGCTCATCGCTGAAGTTCTGCCTGGTGGCGGAAGGCAAGGCGCAGCTCTATCCGCGCTTCGGGCCGACCAACGTCTGGGATACCGCCGCAGGGCATGCGGTGGCGGTGGCCGCCGGGGCGCATGTTCATGACTGGCAGGGCAAGCCGCTGGACTACACCCCGCGCGAATCCTTCCTCAACCCCGGCTTCCGCGTCTCGCTATTCTGAGCCAGCAGCTTATGCAGCAGGTCGACAACCTGCTGCACCTCTTCCTGGGTCAGCGCCCCGTCTTTCGCCCACTGCACGCGACCTTCTTTATCCAGCACGATAATCGCGGAGCTCTCTTCCTCCAGCTGCCAGGCCTTGCGCGTGATGCCGTTGCTGTCGACGATAAACTGCGACCACGGGTAGAGCTTTTTATTGCTCTCAAGGCTGCTGCGCACAAACATCCCGGAGCCCGGAATGGCATCATCGGTATTCACGATCGTGGTGGTCTGGTAGCGGTCGTGGGGGAGTTTTGCGGCTTTGATCGCTTCCACCAGGCTGGCATTTTTCTCTTTTGCGGATGTACGACCGGCAATATGTTGTACAACTCTCACTTTGCCCGCGAGCTGCGCGCTATTCCAGGGTTTGTAGCTAAACTTATCATTGTCGAGAATCAATTCTCCCCGGTCAGCAATGCCGACTGGCGGTACACGTTGTCCTTTTTCAATGTTGTGAGCGGAAGCCCACAGGGGCAGCAGCAGGCAGGCTGCTGCAAGGATATTACGTAGGGTCATGGCGTTTCCTTATTGTTTGCAGGTGATCCGACCACTTGGTCATACGCTTTTAATGATAAGTGCGATCAATGTGGTTTTCCCGCAATCCCGATGCCAGTTTGCGGGTGAACGCACATATCCATGAAAAAACGACGGCTTATACTGCGCTCAGTCACGCTTTGCAAAGATTATTCTGAATAATTGTAATCAAACGGTAAATAAACTTATGCACACTGGGTAACACCGTAGTTCTGGTCTATAGTCATTGGGCATTAAAATTTGCGCTCAGGACAGTCGGGCCGATTGTGGCACCGCAAGAGCGTATGATTCGCAGGAGATACAAGAATGAAAATTTTCCAACGCTACAACCCGCTTCAGGTGGCGAAGTACGTGAAGATCCTGTTCCGTGGACGGTTGTATATCAAGGATGTTGGCGCTTTTGAGTTTGATAAGGGCAAAATCCTTGTCCCGAAAGTGAAGGACAAACAGCACCTGTCTGTGATGTCCGAAGTCAACCGTCAGGTTATGCGTCTGCAAACTGAGATGGCTTAACCAACGTGCTATGCAGTAGTAGTAGATAAAAAGACGGCTCCCGATGGGAGCCGTTGATGTTTGTGGGACGGCAGGATACTGTTACGCCGGCAGGCCTTCTCTTCGCTCTTCCGGCGTACGGGTCTTCGGCACGTTCAGCACCGTCGGTTTGTTGTCGATGCGCGTCACCAGCAGCTGGTCGATGCGGTAGTTATCAATATCCACCACCTCAAACTTGTAGCCGGAGAACTTCACCGAGTCGGTGCGTTTCGGGATCTTACGCAGCATAAACATCATAAAGCCGCCGATGGTCTCGTAGTTGCCGGACTGCGGGAACTCGTCGATATCCAGCACGCGCATCACGTCTTCAATCGGCGTGCCGCCATCAATCAGCCATGAATTATCGTCACGCGGAACAATCTGCTCTTCCAGCCCCTGGCCTACCAGGTCGCCCATCAGCGTGGTCATCACGTCGTTAAGGGTGATAATACCCACCACCAGCGCGTATTCGTTCATGATCACCGCGAAGTCTTCCCCGGCGGTTTTGAAACTTTCCAGCGCTTCTGAGAGCGTCAGGGTGTCCGGCACAATCAGGGTATTGCGGATCTGCACGCCGCTGTTCAGCGCCAGGCTCTGGTTCGCCAGCACGCGGTTCAGCAGGTCTTTGGAGTCGACGTAACCGATGATGTGGTCGATATCTTCATTACAGACCAGGAACTTAGAGTGTGGATGCTGCGCCACTTTGTTCTTCAGGCTCTGCTCATCTTCATGTAAATCGAACCAGATAATGCTTTCACGGCCCGTCATGGAAGACGGTACGGTACGGGATTCCAGTTCGAACACGTTCTCAATTAGCTCGTGTTCCTGCTTGCGCAGCACCCCGGCCAGCGCGCCGGCTTCCA
This sequence comes from Enterobacterales bacterium, assembly GCA_039593615.1. Taxonomy (GTDB): domain Bacteria; phylum Pseudomonadota; class Gammaproteobacteria; order Enterobacterales; family Enterobacteriaceae; genus Enterobacter. The sequence goes on from JBCNOY010000022.1 coordinate 6,604, forward strand.
CGACCGCATAAATGTCGTCAGAGGTGATGTCGTCTTTACGCACCATCGGCAGCTTAAAGATGCGGAAGATGACGTTGGCCAGGCCGTTGAAGAACCACACCAGCGGGCGGAACACGAACAGGCAGAAGCGCATCGGGTTGATGATACGCAAAGCCACGGCTTCTGGCGCAATCATACCGATGCGTTTCGGGGTCAGGTCGGCGAAGAGGATAAACAGGCCGGTCACCAGCGAGAAGGAGAGGATAAAGCTCAGCTGTTCGGCCAGTTCAACGGCGGACATAAACTGGTCAAACAGGCTGTAAAACGCCGGGGAAAACGCCGCATCGCCCACGATACCGCCGAGAATGGCGACCGCGTTCAGGCCAATCTGCACCACGGTGAAGAACATGCCGGGGTTTTCCTGCATTTTCAGAATGCGGTGCGCGTTGATGTTGCCTTCATCGGCAAGCAGCTTCAGTTTGATTTTACGGGACGCGGCCAGCGAGATCTCGGATATCGAGAAAAATGCACTGACCGCGATCAGAAAAAGAATGACAAGCAGGCTGTCTAGCATAATAGATCCAGTTGGGGGGGGGGTTAGATCACTTGTCAGGGTCGGTTTTGGCCTGCGGGGCAGCGCGAACGCCGAGGCGTACCCAGTCCGGTAGCCTTACCCGTCAAACAGGGCTATCCGTGCCAAAAATGTCTGCGCCAGTTCGACAAAGTCACGTTAACGTCGGGGCAGAAATGCGTGCAGGCGAGGCCTGCTGGTCGCTGATTATAGCAGCAGCGCTATTGCTGCCGCCAGCGGCGTGATTGGCCGGCTCGGATTAATCCGAGTGGCGGCTGGCGGTGCGCAGAAGCGCGGCTTCGTTGTTGTATCGGTACGCACATTTACCGACAATAGCAGTCGATTTGGCTTAGCGGCCGTGTTTACGCAGCCGCTCGCAAAAAAGAGCGGCTATGCTGATGGGTATGCAAGGTGTGGTGATACCCTTTCCACCAGAGTTAACGCCCCTGCGGAATAGGGGCAGGCATTATTAACAGGAGTACGCGTGCCGCGATTTCATGCTTATTGCTTGGCCAGCCTGCTGCTTGCCGCACCTGCTGTTGAGGCAGCCAAAGTGCGACTGCAGCTGGAAGGCCTGACCGGGGAGTTACAGAAAAACGTGCGGGCGCGCGTTGTCGACTATCCGCAGTGATGAGGTCGTCGCACGACGGACGTTTCCAGGCGCGCGTGGATGAGGCGATCCGCGAAGGGCTGCGCGCGCTGGGCTATTACGAGCCGCCCATCGACTTTGAATCACGCCCGGCACCGCCGCAGGATGGCGCGTCCGGTGCTGATTGCCCGCGTCACCGCGGGCGAACCGGTGCGGATCGCCGGCGCCAACATCGTGCTGGAAGGCGGCGCGAAGACCGATGAGGACTACCTGGCGCTGGTAAAGAAGGACCGGCCGACCATCGGCGAGCGATCCTCAACCACGGCAAGTATGACAGTTTCAAAGGCTCTCACCAGCGTGGCGCTGCGCAAAGGCTACTTTGACAGCCAGTTCATTAAAAGCCAGCTTGGCGTCGCGCTCGATCGCCACCAGGCCTTCTGGGATATCGACTACGACAGCGGCGAGCGTTACCGCTTTGGCGAGGTGACGTTTGAAGGTTCGCAAATTCGTGAAGAGTATCTGCAAAACCTCGTGCCGTTTCAAAAAAGGGGATTACTACCAGTCGGGCGATCTGGCGGAGCTGAACCGTCGCCTCTCCGCCACCGGCTGGTTTAACTCCGTGGTGGTCGCACCGGAATTTGATAAGCACGCAAGACCAAGGTGTTGCCGCTGCATGGCGTGGTGTCGCCGCGCACGGAGAACACCATCGAAACCGGTGTCGGTTACTCCACGGACGTCGGCCCGCGGGTGAAAGCCACGTGGAAAAAGCCGTGGATCAACTCTTACGGCCACAGCCTGACCACCAGCCTGAGCCTCTCTGCGCCGGAGCAGCAGCTGGATCTCAGCTACAAAATGCCGCTGCTGAAAAACCCGCTGGAGCAGTATTACCTTCTGCAGGGCGGCTTTAAACGCACCGATCTGAACGACACCAAGCCGGACTCCACCACGCTTGCGGTCTCGCGCAACTGGGATCTCTCCAGCGGCTGGCAGCGCGCGATTAACCTGCGCTGGAGCCTCGACCACTTTACCCAGGCCAACGTCACCAACACCACCATGCTGCTTTATCCGGGCGTGAGGATCAACCGCACCCGCTCGCGCGGCGGCCTGATGCCGACCTGGGGCGACTCAGCAGCGCTACTCCATCGATTTGTCCAACACCGCCTGGGGCTCCGACGTGGACTTCTCGCTGATCTTGCAGGCGCAAAACGTCTGGATCCGCACGCTGTACGACAAGCACCGCTTTGTGGCGCGCGGCAATCTCGGCTGGATTGAAACCGGCGACTTCGACCGCGTGCCGCCGGATCTGCGCTTCTTCGCCGGGGGCGACCGCAGCATTCGCGGGTACAAGTACAAAGCCATCTCGCCGCGAGATGACGAAAAGGGCAAGCTGACCGGTGCGTCAAAGCTGGCGACCGGCTCGCTGGAGTACCAGTACAACGTGACCGGCAAATGGTGGGGCGCCATGTTCGTTGACGGCGGTGAAGCGGTGAACGATATCCGCCGCAGCGACTTTAAAACCGGCGCGGGCGTGGGCGTGCGCTGGCAGTCGCCGGTGGGGCCGATCAAGCTCGATTTCGCCGCGCCCGGTCGGCGACGACAATGAACACGGATTACAGTTTTACATCGGTCTGGGGCCTGAATTATGAGTTTATGGAAGAAGATAGCCTCGTCTCGGTATCTGGTATTTTTGTGCTGCTGCTGCTGGGCAGCGTGGCGTTTCTGGTGGGAACGACGACCGGGCTGCATCTGCTGTTTAACGCCGCGAACCGCTGGGTGCCGGGGCTGGAGATTGGCCAGGTGACGGGCGGCTGGCGCGATCTGACGCTGAAGGGCGTGAAGTATCAGATGCCGGGCGTGAGCGGTGAACGCCGGGCAGTTCCATCTGGCGCTCAACCTGGGCTGCCTGCTATAAGCACGCCTCGCTGTGCGTCAAGCGATCTCTCGCTGCAGGATGTCAGCGTGGTGGTCGACAGCAAAAAAATGACGCCCGCCAGTGCGCCGCCGCCGAGAAGAGGAGAGCGGCCCGCTGAATCTCTCCACGCCGTACCCGATCGCGCTTTATCGGGTGGCGCTGGATAACGTCAATATCAAAATCGACGACACCACCGTGTCCGTGATGGATTTCACCTCCGGCCTGCGCTGGCAGGAGAAAAACCTCACCCTGACGCTCAAGCCCACCCATATCGCAGGGCTTGCTGATCGCGCTGCCGAAGGTGGCGGACGTGGCGCAGGAAGAGGTGGTGGAGCCGAAGATCCAGAACCCGCAGCCGGAAGAGAAGCCGCTGGGCGAAACGCTGGAAAGCGCTGTTTGACAAACCGCTGCTGCCGGAAATGACCGACGTGCACCTGCCGCTGAACCTCAACATTGAGGAGTTCAAAGGCGAGCAGCTGCGCCTGACCGGCGATACCGACCTGGCGGATTACGCGTCTGCTGCTGAAGGCCAAAACTACCGACCGGCATATGAAGCTGGACACCCTGGATATCGACTCGCCGCAGGGGCAGATCAACGCCAGCGGCAATGCCCGGCTGCGCGGATAACTGGCCGGTGGATATTACCCTCAACAGCGCGCTGAATATCGATCCGCTGAAGGGCGAGAAGGTGAAGCTGAACGTCGGCGGTGGGCTGCGTGACGAGCTGAAGGTGGCGCTGAACCTGTCCGGCCCGGTGGCGTGCCCAGCTGGTACGCCGCACGCGCAGCTGGCGGAAGCCGGGCTGCCGCTCAATCTTGAGGTTGTCAGCAAGCAGCTTTCCTGGCCGTTCACCGGCGAAAAGCAGTTCCAGGCCGATGACCTGAAGCTGAAGCTGAGCGGCAAGATGACCGACTACACGCTCTCGTTCCGCACCGCGGTGAAGGGGCAGGGCGTGCCGCCGGCGACCATCACGCTGGACGGTAAAGGCAACGAGCAGCAGGTCAACCTCGATAAGCTGACCGTCGCGGCGCTGGAGGGCAAAACCGAGCTGACCGCGCTGCTCGACTGGCAGCAGGCGATCAGCTGGCGCGGCGAGCTGACGCTGACGGGCATCAACACCGCCAAAGAGGTGCCGGACTGGCCGTCGAAGCTGGATGGCCAGATCACCACGCGCGGCAGCCTGTACGGCGGCAGCTGGCAGATGGACGTGCCGGAGCTGAAGCTCACCGGCAACGTGAAGCAGAACAAGGTGAAACGTTGAAGGCTCGGTGAAAGGCAACAGCTACCTGCAGTGGAAAATCCCCGGCATTGACATCGCGCTGGGGCGCAACCATCTCGACGGATATCAAAGGCGAGCTGGGGGTGAAAGAGCTGGAACCTGGACGCCACCATCGACGCGCCGCATCTGGATAACGCGCTGCCGGGCCTGGGCGGCGCCGCCAAAGGGCACCGTGAAGGTGCGCGGCACGCTGCAGGCGCCGCAGCTGCTGGCGGATATTACCGCCAGCGGCCTGCGCTGGCAGGAGCTGCGGATCCGCCGCGTCACGCGTGGAAGGGGATGTGAAATCCACCGATCAGATCGGCGGTAACCTGAACCTGCGCGTGGAGCGTATTTCTCAGCCGGACGTGAACATCAGCCTGGTGACCCTCGACGCCAAAGGCAACGAGAAGCAGCACCAGCTGCAGCTGAACGTGCAGGGCGAGCCGGTCTCCGGCCAGCTGGCGCTGACCGGCAGCTTCGACCGCACAGCAGCAGCGCTGGAAAGGGACGCTGAACAACACCCGTTTCGATACGCCGGTCGGGCGAATGGCGCCTGACGCGCGCCATCGCGCTGGACTACCTGAACACCGAGCAGAAGATCAGCATCGGGCCGCACTGCTGGCAGAACCCGAACGCGGAGCTGTGCGTGCCGCAGACCATCGATGCCGGCCAGAGCGGCCAGGCCAGCGTGGTGCTCAACCGCTTCGATCTGGCGATGCTGAAGCCGTTCCTCGGCCCGATGCCACCCAGCTGAGCGGCGTGTTCAGCGGTGAGGCGCGACGTGAGCTGGGACACCACCGAGCGGCGCGCTGCCGGAGGCGGGAACGGTGACGCTTACCGGGAACGGCGTAAAAGTGGTGCAGGATGTGCAGGGGAATGCCGCGCCTGCCGGTGGCCTTCGATACCCTGAACCTGAATGCGGCGCTGCGTAATGGACGCGCGCAGCTCGACTGGCTGATTCACCTCACGCCAACAACGGTCAGTTTCGAGCGGCAAGGTCCAGATTACCGATCCGCAGGGACGGCGTAATCTGGGCGGCAACGTCAACATCCGCAACTTCAACCTGGCGATGGTCAACCCGATTTGCGCTGATGAAGGGCGAAAGCGCGGCGGGCATGCTGAACGCCAACCTGCGCCTGGGCGGCAGCGCTGCAGCAAGCCCGCAGCTGTTCGGGCAGCTGGGGCTGAGCGATGTGGATGTGGATGGCAACTTTATGCCGTTCGATATGCACTCCGCGCCAGATCTCGACCTGGTGAATTTCAACGGCATGAGCTCGACGCTGAGCGGCTCGGTACTGACGCAGCAGGGGCAAATCAACCTGAGCGGCGACGCGGACTGGAGCCAGCTCGATAACTGGCGCGCGCGCATTGCCGCGAAGGGCGACAAGCTGCGCGTGACCGTGCCGCCGATGGTGCGCCTGGACGTCTCGCCGGATGTGGTGTTTGAAGCCACGCCAAGCAGCTGTTCACGCTCGACGGCAAGGTCGACGTTCCGTGGGCGCGCATCGTGGTGCAGGAGGTGCCGGAAAGCGCGGTGGGCGTCTCTTCCGACGAGGTGATGCTGGACGACCAGCTGAAGCCGATTCAACCGAAGACCGCGTCGATCCCGATCAACAGCAATCTGATGATCCACGTCGGCAACGACGTGCGGCTGGACGCCTTTGGCCTGAAAGCGCGCCTGAAGGGCGACCTGAAGGTGGTGCAGGATAAGAAAAGGGCTGGGCCTGAACGGGCAGATCAATATCCCTTCAGGGCGTTTCCACGCCTATGGTCAGGATCTGATTGTGCGTAAAGGCGAGCTGCTGTTCTCCGGTCCGCCGGATCAGCCGCTGCTGAACATCGAGGCGATTCGTAACCCGGAAGCCACCGAGGACGATGTGATCGCCGGGGTGCGCGTCACCGGTCTGGCCGACGAGCCGAAGGCGGAGATCTTCTCCGACCCGGCGATGTCGCAGCAGGAAGCCCTCTCTTATCTGCTGCGCGGACAGGGTCTGGCAGCAGCGGTGGCGACAGCACCGCCATGACCTCGATGTTAGTGGGCCTGGGGGTTGCACAAAGTGGTCAGGTTGTGGGTAAAATCGGCGAGACGTTCGGCGTAAGCAATCTGGCGCTGGACACTCAGGGGGTGGGCGACTCCTCGCAGGTGGTGGTCAGCGGCTATGTACTGCCGGGTCTGCAGGTAAAATATGGTGTGGGCATTTTTGACTCACTGGCAACGCTCACGTTGCGTTATCGCCTGATGCCTAAGCTGTATCTGGAAGCGGTGTCTGGTCTCGACCAGGCACTAGATTTGCTCTATCAGTTTGAGTTTTAGCAATGCGAATATTTGTCTACGGCAGTTTACGAACCAAGCAAGGCAACAGTCACTGGATGACCAATGCCCTGCTGCTGGGGAATTACAATATCGAGAACTACCAGTTGTACAGCCTGGGCCACTATCCAGGCGCGGTTCCGGGCGAAGGAACAGTACAGGGTGAAGTTTATCGTATTGATAACGCGACGCTTGCCGAACTTGATGCCTTGCGCACCAGGGGCGGTGAATACGCACGCCAGTTGATCCAGACGCCGTACGGAAGCGCGTGGATGTATGTCTACCAGCGTCCGGTCGAAGGGTTAACGCGGATTGTAAGCGGTAACTGGTTAGACAGAGACCAGTACTGAAAAAAACAACGCCACCGTGAGGTGGCGTTGTTTTTTTACGCCTTTTGCCGGGTGGCGCTGCGCTTACCCGGCCTACATGTTCACTGTAGGCCCAGCGGCGCGCCGCCACAAAAAAGCCCCGACATGCGGGGCTTTCATCAATCAGCAGTAAGAATTACTTCTTAGCAGCGCGTTCGAAAGAGGCGATGATTTCCGCTTTCGCTGCTTCTGCGTTGTCCCAGCCGTCAACTTTAACCCACTTGCCTTTTTCGAGGTCTTTGTAGTGCTCGAAGAAGTGAGTGATCTGCGCTTTCAGCAGTTCTGGCAGGTCGTTCACATCTTTGATGTGATCGTACTCTTTGCTCAGCTTGGTGTGCGGTACCGCAACCAGTTTGGCATCTTCACCGGATTCGTCGGTCATTTTCAGCACGCCAACCGGACGGCAGCGGATCACGGAGCCTGGCTGCAGCGGGTATGGGGTTGGGACCAGCACGTCAACCGGGTCACCGTCCAGAGACAGGGTGTGGTTGATGTAACCGTAGTTGCACGGATAGAACATCGCGGTAGACATGAAACGGTCTACGAACAGGGCGCCGGTCTCTTTGTCCACTTCGTATTTGATCGGATCGGCGTTGGCCGGGATTTCGATAACTACGTAGATGTCTTCTGGCAGGTCTTTACCAGCAGGGACCAGGTTCAAACTCATGTGGGTTTCCTTCATTAGTCGTAAGTTGAGTGGCGGCTATTATAGCCAACTGACTCTGAAAGTATGCCCCCTTTTTGGCGTTTCGGAATGGTCTAGCAGGCTACTTCGTGGTGACAAACAGCGACACAATCCCTGCGGCGATTAGCGGCCCGACCGGCACGCCGCGAAAGAACGCCACACCAATCACCGTGCCAATCAGCAAGCCGCCAATCACCGACGGCTGCACGCTCATTAAACTGACGCCGCGACCGCCGAGCCAGGCAACGAACACGCCAACAATAATCGCCACAATGGATTGCCAGTTAGCAAAGGATTTCAGCAGCGACGAGGCCGGCAGCGTGCCGCTCGCCAGCGGTGCCATGACGGCCACGGTGAGGATAATGATACCAATCTGAATGCCCTGCTTTTCGACGTAGGGAAAGAACTGTGCCAGCGGCGTGAGCTTAATCACCAGCAGGATGAGAATCGAAATGGTGACGGCGCTGTTGTGGACGAAGTAGCTCAGGATGGCGAGGCAGATAAGAATGAGGGTCGAGGCGTAGGCAGCCATGGTTTCTCCGTGAATAATGGGCGCGCTGACCGTGGCCAGCGCTAAGCGTGTTTAACGCCCCCATTTATCAACAATCATCAGGATTGGCGCAACTGCCTTTGTTGATTGATTGCAGCATCAGTGCCTGGTTGCGCACCAGACTGACGCCCTGCGCGCCCACTGACAGCGCCGCCATGGAGCCCTGACTGCTGAGGAAATAGCTGCGGCTGGCATCGGTCCAGCTATCACGGTAGGCCAGCCAGGCGCGCTGCGCATTGCGCAGTTTGTCTTTGGGCTCACCGGTTAATTTCTTCATCAGCTGGCTATATTGCGCATTCATCTCTTTGTCCCACGCCTTATTGGCCGTGCTGTAGCACTGCGACATGCCGGCGGTGCTGGACTCTTTATTCAGGCATTGATTGAGCTGCTGATCGATAGGGTTTTGCTGTGCCATTGCCACACTGGACGCGAACAGACAGGCAAGCGGAAGCCATTTTTTCATCGTTACATTCCTTGCTTTTAGCGCTACGAACTTCAGGAAATCTGAAGCGTAGATGATCGTAATCAGGTTGACCATCAATGAAGGATAAAGTTTCCCCCGGTCACTGCCGATAATCTCTCCGTTTTAGGGCTACTGGATTCTCCCTTTTTTAAAGCGCACGGGAATTATCATGATCACACAGCTATCTATACGCACGGCTTTACTCTCTCTTCTGGCCTTTATGACGCTGCTGCTGCTGGCAGTGAGCGGTATGGGCATCTACGCCATCAATTCCGGCAACCAGTCACTTGACGCCATCAACCGTATTCAGGGCATTGAACTCAACAGCCTGTATCAGAGCAACGCCGATCTGATGCGCGCCCGCGCCAGCGCCGCGCTGGCGGTGCGCAAAATCGAAATCGGCCTGCTGGACGAGGGTGCGACCGTCACCAAACAGGCGCAGGCAGATGTCGCCAGCTCGCAACGCCATCTGACCGCGTTTATTGATGCCGGTACCGTCACCGCGCAGGGCAAAAGCCTCGCCGATGCGGTCGCGGCCGCGTTCAACGCGTATCAGAAAGGTGCCATGGCACCCATGATGGATGCGCTGCAAAAGCAGTATACCGATGAGTATTACCAGGTGCTGGAAGGCAACCTGTCGCAGCTGGCGGCTAACTATTCGAAGGCAGTGAACGACTTCAGCCTGTATGCCGACGAAGTCTCTGCCGCACGTCTGGCGGCAGCGGCGCACAATGAACTGCAGATGAAGATCATGATTGGCGTCGCCGTCGCGCTGACCCTGTTGCTGATTGCACTGGCCTGGCTGCTGCTGCGCCGCGCGCTGCTGCGTCCGCTGGACGGGGCAATCCAGCATCTGGAGCAGATTGCAGCCGGCGATCTGTCGCAGCCGCTGCCGGCAGCGGCCAATAACGAAATCGGCCGTCTGAACCAGGCGCTGACGGGAATGCAGCTGGCGCTGCGCAACTCGGTCAGCCAGGTGCGTGAAGCCAGCCTGCAGATTGACGTCGGCAGCCGCGAACTGTCCGCGGGCACGGTGCATCTGTCGCAGCGCACGGAAGAGTCGGCGGCCTCGCTGGAGCAGACTGCCGCCAGCATGGAGCAGCTCACGGCTACCGTCCGGCTTAACGCCAGCAACGCGCAGCAGGCCAATCAGCTGGCCAGTAGCGTGTCCGATACCGCCGATCGCGGTGCGGAAGTGGTGTGCTACGTGATGGAGAAGATGCGTGAGATCACCCACAGCTCCGATCGGATCGCCGATATTCTCAGCGTGATCGACGGCATTGCGTTCCAGACCAACATCCTGGCGCTCAACGCCGCGGTGGAAGCGGCGCGTGCCGGTGAGCAGGGGCGCGGTTTTGCCGTGGTGGCCAGCGAAGTGCGCACCCTGGCCGGGCGCAGCGCCAGCGCCGCCAAAGAGATTCGTGAGTTGATCAGCGAATCACAGACGCGGGTCAAAGAGGGCAGCGACATGGCCACGCGCGCCGGCGAAACCATGGATGAGATCTCCAGTGAAGTGATGCGGGTGACCGCGCTAATGAAAGAGATCTCCATCGCCTCGGAAGAGCAGAGCCGCGGCATTGAGCAGGTCAATCAGGCGGTGACGCAGATGGATGAAGCCGCGCAGCAAAACGCCGCGCTGGTGGAGCAGGCCAGTGCCGCTACGCAGTCGCTGGAAGCGCAGTCGCAGCAGTTGCAGGCATCTATGGCACAGTTCCGCGTGGCGACAGCATAATCAGGGCGGGGTCAGGGATGACCGGTAACGTTGCCTGCGTTCGCCCTGATGGATGGCGACGCGGGAGAAGATAACGCGGTAATTTACGCGGTGCGCATAAATGCGCACCCAACATAAACCGTGCCATCAACCTGTAGGGTCGCCATTAATGGCGACCGAAAATCATTTACTGGCAGGCATCACACGCAGGCATTTTAAATGCCCGCTTACTTACGCCTGATGTTCGTCCGGGTACTCACGGATAAAACGTTCAACGTCTTCAACCATGTGGTTGTTGCCGACGAAGAATGAACGGCGCTGGTGAAGGCTTTCCGGCACGATATCCAGAATACGCTCTTTACCGTCGCTCGCCTTGCCGCCCGCCTGTTCGGCGAGGAACGCCATCGGGTTGCATTCGTACAGCAGACGCAGCTTCCCGTCCGGGTGGCTGGCGGTGCTTGGGTAGAGGTAGATGCCGCCTTTCAGCAGGTTACGGTGGAAATCCGCGACCAGAGAGCCAATATAGCGGGACGTGTAAGGGCGCTGCGTCGCTTTATCTTCTTCCTGGCAGAATTTGATGTACTTCTTCACGCCGTTCGGGAAGCGGATGTAGTTGCCTTCGTTGATGGAGTAGGTGTTGCCCTTCTCCGGGAAGCGCATGCGTTCCTGGCTCAGACAGAAAACGCCCAGTGATGGATCGTACGTAAAGGCGTGCACTCCGCACCCGGTGGTGTACACCAGCATGGTGGAGGAGCCATAAACCACGTAACCGGCAGCAACCTGATTAATGCCCGGCTGCAGGAAATCTTCTTCGGTCACCGGCGTGCCAACAGGCGTGACGCGGCGGTAGATGGAGAAAATGGTACCGACAGAAACGTTAACGTCGATGTTGGAGGAGCCGTCGAGCGGATCCATCAGAACAACGTATTTCGCGTGTTCACACCCTTCGAAAACAACAATTTCATCTTCTTCTTCGGAGGCGATACCCGCAACGATGTCGCGCGCGCGCAGTGCAGCTTTCAGTTTTTCATTTGCGAACAGATCGAGCTTTTCTGCTGAACCTCGCCCTGAACGTTCTCGGCACCGCTGGCACCCAGGATATCGACCAGACCGGCCTTGTTGATATCACGGTGGATGATCTTAGCGCCCAGCTTTATTGCCGACAGCAAAGCAGTGAGTTCACCGGTAGCATGAGAGAACTCGTGCTGCTTTTCGACAATAAATTCACCTAACGTTTTCATAACACTTTCCCTGCATCTTTGTGAGTAGAGCGATTGTATGTTCACTAAAACGACTAAAGCCCAACAATCTTAACAAATATTCAAATAGTAGCGCAGAGGTGAATCGCGCCAGCAGGATACGGATTTTCCTGAAATGCGTTTCACACCCGCTGACATGTGAGTAAAATGTGCGCCACATTGAAGAAGGATAGTGACGTATGCGCATTCATATATTGGGGATTTGTGGCACTTTCATGGGCGGACTGGCAATGCTGGCGCGCTCGCTGGGCCATGAGGTGACAGGTTCGGACGCCAATGTGTATCCGCCAATGAGCACACTTCTGGAGAAACAGGGCATCGCTTTAATTCAGGGCTACGATGCCAGCCAGCTGGATCCCGAGCCGGATCTGGTGATCATTGGCAACGCCATGACCCGCGGCAACCCGTGCGTGGAGGCGGTACTGGAACGCAATATTCCGTTCATGTCCGGCCCGCAGTGGCTGCATGACTTCGTCCTGCGCGACCGCTGGGTGGTTGCCGTTGCCGGTACCCACGGCAAAACCACCACCGCCGGCATGGCGACCTGGATCCTCGAAGCCTGCGGCTACAAGCCGGGCTTCGTCATCGGCGGCGTACCGGGCAACTTCGACGTTTCTGCGCGCCTGGGGGACAGCCCGTTCTTCGTGATCGAAGCCGACGAGTATGACTGCGCGTTCTTCGACAAGCGCTCCAAGTTCGTGCATTACTGCCCGCGCACGCTGATCCTCAACAACCTTGAGTTTGACCACGCGGATATTTTTGACGATCTGAAAGCGATCCAGAAACAGTTCCACCACCTGGTGCGCATTGTTCCGGGCCAGGGGCGCATCATCCTGCCGGAAAACGACATCAACCTGAAGCAGACGATGGCGATGGGCTGCTGGAGCGAGCAGGAGCTGGTGGGCGAGCAGGGCCACTGGCAGGCGAAGAAACTCAATGCCGATGCCTCCGAGTGGGAAGTGCTGCTCGACGGTGAAAAAGTGGGTGAGGTGAAGTGGGGCCTGGTGGGCGAACACAATATGCACAACGGCCTGATGGCGATTGCCGCAGCGCGTCACGTGGGCGTTCAGCCTGCGGATGCGGCGAATGCGCTGGGCTCGTTTATCAATGCCCGCCGCCGTCTGGAACTGCGCGGTGAAGCCCACGGCGTCACCGTGTATGACGATTTCGCGCACCACCCAACGGCCATTCTGGCCACGCTTGCCGCCCTGCGTGGCAAAGTCGGCGGTACCGCGCGCATTCTGGCGGTGCTGGAACCGCGCTCGAACACCATGAAGATGGGCATCTGCAAAGACGATCTCGCGCCGTCGTTAGGACGTGCCGATGAAGTCTTCCTGCTGCAGCCGCAGCATATTCCGTGGCAGGTCGCGGAAGTGGCCGATGCCTGCATTCAGCCGGCACACTGGAGCGCGGATGTGGATGCGCTCGCGGATATGGTGGTGAAAGCCGCTCAGCCGGGCGACCATATTCTGGTGATGAGCAACGGCGGTTTTGGTGGGATCCATCAGAAGCTGCTGGACGGTCTGGCGAAGAAAGCGTGGCCGGCAGGCCGGCCCGGGCCGAGAGGCGTCGCCCCACCCGCCTCTCCCGCAAGCGGGAAGCGGCCGCCGGGGCGGACACCGCGCCCCGCCCCCGCGCTACCTAAGCCCGGTGTTCGCGCTTCGCCCTGCTTCTACCGGGCCTACTGTACTTTCTTCCCCTCTCCCCCCTCCGGGAGAGGGTTGGGGTGAGGGCGGGGCAACCGTCCGCAGCGGACTTACGCTCTCAGACAGCTCGCGCAGATACTGGAAAATCAGGCGCGCAGACTTCGGCGGCTTATTCCCTTCTTTCTCTTTCTTCGCGTTGCGGATCAAGGAACGCAGCTGCTGGCGGTCGGCATCCGGCCACAGGTTCAGCACTTCCGGTACGGCGTCATCACCCTGTTCAATCAGACGATCGCGGATCTGCTCCAGCTTGTGGAACAGCGCAACCTGCTGGTTGTGGCGGTTTTTCAGCTTGTCCAGCGCCTGGCGGATCGGATCGACGTCGCGCTGACGCAGCATTTTCCCGATAAGCTGAAGCTGGCGACGACGGCCTTCTTTTTTGATTTTCTGTGCCAGTTCAATGGCATCACGCAGATCCTGGTCGAGCGGGATCTTATCCAGCGCGTTTTTCCCCAGTTCTACCATTTCCGCGCCAAGCTGTTTTAACTCTTCGGCGTCACGTTTAATTTCACTTTTACTGACCCAGATGATCTCATCATCTTCGTCTTCGATGTCATCACCGGGAACGTCGTCGAGCCAGTCTTCGGGCTGCTTAGTCATGTCAGGCTCCTTAAAAAAAGAGGCTAATGTTACCAGTTAAGACGCGCACTGAAAAACGGTTCTCTGTTAGACTTCAGATAACTCTCTCTTACAGTATGGCATTTGCGATGAAAGTAACCTCACAAGTTGAAGCGCAGCGTAAGATTCTGGAAGAAGCCGTCTCCACCGCGCTGATGCTTGCTTCAGAAAAATCAGATGGCGCCGAAGTGGCGGTCAGCAAAACCACCGGCATCAGCGTGAGTACCCGCTATGGCGAAGTGGAGAATGTCGAATTCAACAGCGATGGCGCGCTGGGGATCACGGTGTATCACCAGAATCGCAAAGGCAGTGCGTCATCCACCGATCTCAGCCCGGATGCCATTGCCCGTACGGTGCAGGCGGCGCTGGATATCGCCCGCTACACCTCGCCGGATCCCTGCGCATACGCCGGCGTGGCGGATAAAGATCTGCTGGCGTTTGACGCGCCGGATCTCGATCTTTTCCACCCGGCGGAAGTGACCCCGGACGAAGCCATTGAACTGGCCGCGCGCGCCGAGCAGGCTTCCCTGCAGGCCGACAAGCGCATCACCAATACCGAAGGCGGCAGCTTCAACAGCCACTACGGCATCAAAGTCTTTGGCAACAGCCACGGCATGCTGCAGGGCTACTGCTCTACCCGCCACTCGCTCTCCAGCTGCGTCATCGCCGAAGAGAACGGTGACATGGAGCGCGACTACGCCTACACCATTGGCCGCGCGCTGGGGGACTTGCAGTCTCCAGAGTGGGTGGGTAAAGAGTGTGCCGAACGCACGCTGTCTCGCCTGTCGCCGCGTAAACTCTCCACCATGAAAGCGCCGGTGATTTTTGCCAATGAAGTGGCGACCGGTCTGTTTGGCCATCTGGTGGGCGCGATCTGCGGGCGGCTCCGTTTACCGTAAATCGACCTTCCTGCTCGACTCGCTGGGCAAGCAGATCCTGCCGGAATGGCTGACCATCGAAGAGCATCCGCACCTGCTGAAAGGGCTGGCCTCCACGCCGTTCGACAGCGAAGGCGTGCGCACCGAAGCGTCGCGACATCGTCAAAGACGGCGTGCTGACCCAGTGGCTGCTGACCAACTACTCGGCGCGCAAGCTGGGGCTGAAAAGCACCGGGCACGCGGGCGGCATTCACAACTGGCGCATTGCCGGACAGGGCCTCAACTTTGAGCAGATGTTGAAGGAGATGGGCACCGGTCTGGTGGTCACCGAGCTGATGGGCCAGGGCGTCAGCGGCATCACCGGAGACTACTCGCGCGGTGCGGCGGGCTTCTGGGTGGAAAACGGTGAAATCCAGTATCCGGTGAGCGAAATTACCATCGCCGGCAACCTGAAGGATATGTGGCGCAATATCGTTACGGTCGGTAACGATATTGAAACACGCAGCAATATACAGTGTGGTTCTGTACTACTGCCGGAAATGAAAATCGCCGGACAATAAAGACATCGCTTGATGAAAGCAGCCCACAGCGGCTGCTTTTTTTTCGCCTGATAATAATTAAAGGAAAACGTTATGCGTAAGCATGTGATTGCTATGTTGTCTTTGTCGTTGCTGTTCTCTTCAGCCAGCCTGTTCGCGGCTGACCTGGAGCAGGATATGGATACTCGGTGAAAGACGGGCTGAGGGTGGTTAAGAAAACCTCTGACAATGCGGCGGAAATGAAAGACGCGCTGACCAAAATGCGTGAAGCGGCGCTGGATGCCCAAAAAGCGACGCCGCCAAAGCTGGAAAGCAAAGCGGCAGACAGCGCAGAGATCAAAGATTACCACGCCGGTCTGGACTCACTGATTGCCCAGATCGACGTTGTCGACCAGCTGGCGCAGGCTAACAAGCTGGACGAGGCGAAAACCGAAGCGAAGAAACTGGAAGATATCCGTAACGCCAACCATAAGAAATTCCGCTGATAAACCGGGCCAGCCTGCAGGCTGGCCTTATTCCTGCCGCGGCTTCGCGTCATTCCACCGTTTTTATCCCGCTTTTTACCTCATTTCACGCATTTCGTGAGCAATCTCGCATAGTTCGTGCATCGTGCGATCTGGCGCACAGTCGCCCGTGGGATTTCCACTTTGAGGTGGAAATGTTGCGTCTCCACACCGCCAGGCGGACAGCGTAATTTCTTCTCAACGCGAATTATCTGACATTGTCCGCTGTAAACAGGAGTAACAAGGTGAGGAGTGATGCTGTCCCGCTGAAACCGAGCACGCCGGAGGCAATTCAGGCGCTGGCGGATAAGGTGATGAATCAAATGCTGCGGCAGCTGTATGCCCTGCTGGCACCACATTCATCCCCAATGCGGTACAGCAGCAGATGCTGACCTCCCATGTGCGCGCCATGGCGCACCGGTCCGTGACCGGCGAGCCGCTGCCGGAGGTGGAAGCCGAGCTGTTTGACGAAATTTCACCGGATTCAATGCGGCTGGCCCGTGAAGTGGTCGCGCAGTTTGGCAATCTTCCTGATGAAGAAGCCTGGCTGCTGTCCGTGCACTTCGAAGTCGCGAAAGAAAACCTTTAAGGAGCAACACATGGAACAGATTACAGTAGTGATTGGCGATCGTCTGGGTAAAGGTCAGAAAGTGGCTGCCGGCGTGGAAAAAGCAGGTGGACGCGCGGTGGTCGTGCCGGGCGTGGCGGCGGACATGAAGCTGGGCGACGTGATGAAAGCGGAAAACGCCACCTTCGGCATCTCCTTCTGCGGCAGCGGCGGCGCGGGTGCCATCACCGCGCAGACCAAATATGGCTACAAAGCCAAATACGGCATGCGTTCCGTGGAAGAGGGCGTGACCGCCATCAACGAAGGCTGCAACGTGCTGGGCTTTGGCTTTATGGATAAAGAAGAGCTGGGCGAGCGTCTGGTGCAGGCGTGGCAGAAAAAATACGGCGCATAAGCATGAAAGAACAGTTCACAACCACGGTGAGGGTGAAGGGAAAAGGCGACGCCAAAGCGCGCGCCTTTGCCGATGCGCTCAACCACGTTCAGGCCGCGGTGATGAAAGCCTCACCGCATATTTTACTGCGTATTGAGCCACAGGATGTGCAGGTCGTTCAGGCGCAAGAAGCGGTGCGTAAAGAAGCGTTTCTGTTCTTCTTTCTGCGCCGGGAAAGACGCACCTACAGCGTGGAGCTGGATGTGACCGTCAACGTGACCGCCATCAATCTCGACCAGGTGGATTTCGTCACGCAACGCTGATTATTCATAAAAGGGCAGACTGATGTTCTTAATTATATTAATAAAATCGCTCATCATTGGCGGCCTGGTTGGCGTCGGTGTTGGCGCGGGGGCTGCACGCATGTTCCATGCGCCTACCACTCAGGGTATGGGCGCGTTTCGTACGTTGGGCGAACTGAACTCCTGCGAAGGCGATCCGGCGTCCCACTTCTCCTTTGGGTTAGGCTTCTTCTTTAACGCCTGGGCCTCTTCCGTGGCCGCAGGGGCTTTCACACAGGACGTTGACCACCGCATCATCCCGAACTGGGGTGCGGCTGCACTGATGATCAAAAACCGTAACGTCGGCGAAACGCTGCACGATCCCCGCAAAATGGCGATTGCCTGCGGCGTGATCGGCATGATCGTCGTGACCTTCCTTAACCTGACCGCCTCCTCCGTTCCTGCTGCGCTTCAGGTCACCGCCGTGAAGGTGCTGGTGCCGGCGGCGAACCTGCTGGTGAACACCGTGATGCCGGTGATCTTCTGGCTGGCAGCCATCGATGCGGGTAAAAAATCGGGCTTCTGGGCCACCATCTTCGGCGGCGCGGCGCAGCTGATTATGGGCAACGCCGTACCGGGCCTGGTGCTGGGGATCCTGATCGGGAAAGGCGTGGAAGAGAGCGGCTGGAACCACGTCACCAAAGTGATGATGGCGGCGATCGTCCTGCTCTTCGTGCTGAGCGGCTTCTTCCGCGGCTTCGACATGAAGATGATCGAATCCTTCCATCTGACCGTGCCGAACTGGCTCGACATGATCCACAACTCGCTCAGCGGTAAATAACAGGAGCCTCTAAATGGAACAGAATAAAGGTTTTTGGTATGCCGACTGGTCGTTCCCGATCTTCGTTGGCCTGCTCTCCTCCGGCGTTTTCGCCGGGACGCACATGTACTACCTCTACGGCATCGGCGCGTTTAACGAAGTGGCCTTCGTGGCGATGCTGAAAGCGGGTATTGATACCGGCGTTTACGGCGCGGTGGCGGCGTTTGGCGCGAGCTTCCTGTTCGCCCGTATTATCGAAGGGTCGCTGGTCGGTATTCTCGACATCGGCGGGGCGATCCAGACCGGCGTAGGCCTCGGCGTACCGGCGCTGCTGCTGGGCGCGGGGATCATGTTCCCGGTGACCAACTTCATTGCTTCGCTGATCACCGGCCTGGTGATTGGTCTGGCGATTGGCTACGTCATCATCCTGGCGCGTAAGTTCACCATCAACCAGAGCAACTCCACCTACGGCGCAGACGTGATGATGGGCGCGGGCAACGCCTCCGGCCGCTTCCTCGGGCCGCTGATTATCCTCAGCGCCATGACCGCCTCCATTCCTATCGGCGTCGGTTCGCTGGTGGGTGCGCTGCTGTTCTACCTCTGGCAGAAGCCGATTACCGGCGGCGCGATCCTCGGCGCGATGCTGCTGGGCTGGCGATCTTCCCGGTTTCGCTTTAAGCGCGATGCCTGCCAACCCCGTAGCGGCGCGCTTTATCGCGCTGGCGCCGCTACGGCATGCCCGCTCTGTAACTGGGGATCCTCATGTTTGATTTACTCCTGCGCCGTGCGCGCCTCGCCGACGATACCCTGACCGATATCGCCATTCAGGACGGGAAAATCGCGGCGCTGGGCGAGATTGACGCGCCCCGCGCATAAAACGGTTGAGCTGAACGGCGACGTGTTCGTCAGCGCAGGCTGGATTGACTCCCACGTACACTGCTACCCGAACTCCCCGATTTACCACGACGAACCCGACAGCGTGGGCGTTGCCACCGGCGTCACCACCGTGGTGGACGCGGGCAGCACCGGCGCCGACGACGTGGACGATTTCTATGAGATCACCCGCAGGGCCTCCACCGAGGTGTTTGCCCTGCTGAACATCTCCCGCGTGGGGCTGATTGCCCAGAACGAGCTGGCCAATATGGCGAATATTGACGCCGACGCGGTGAAGCAGGCGGTGAAGCGCCACCCTGATTTTATCGTCGGCCTGAAGGCGCGCATGAGCAGCAGCGTGGTCGGTGACAACGGCATCACGCCGCTGGAGCGCGCCAAAGCGATTCAGAAAGAGAACGGCGACCTGCCGCTGATGGTGCACATCGGCAACAACCCGCCGAACCTCGACGAAATCGCCGAGCTGCTGACTTCCGGCGACATCATTACCCACTGCTACAACGGCAAACCGAACCGCATTCTGACGCCCTCGGGCGAGCTGAACGCGCCCGGTTCAGCTGGGCCCTGGCGCGCGGCGTGCGTCTGGATGTGGGGCACGGCACCGCCAGCTTCAGCTTTGAGGTGGACGCGCCAGGCGATCGCGCTGGGCATTCTGCCGCACACCATCAGCTCCGATATCTACTGCCGCAACCGCATCAACGGCCCGGTGGCACAGCCTGGCAAACGTGATGTCGAAATTCTCTCGCCATCGGCATGTCGCTGCCGCAGGTGATTGCCTGCGTGACGGCGAACGCCGCCGACGGCCTGCGCCTGGCGCGCAAAGGCCGCATTCAGCCGGGTCTCGACGCCGACCTGACGCTGTTTACCTCAAAGCGCCAGCCGACGGTGCTGACGGATGCCGAAAACGACAGCCTGCAGGCTGAACACATTCTGGTGCCGCTGGCCGCGATCCGCGCGGGCAAGGGCTATCTGACCGAACAAGGGAGCGCGGAACATGCCTTCGATTTATGAGAAGTACCATTTAAAGCAGGTGATCAACACCTCCGGCCGCATGACCGCGCTGGGCGTCTCCACGCCGCGCCCGGAAGTGGTGCAGGCGGCGATGGACGGCATGAATCACTATTTCGAGATGAAGGATCTGGTCAATAAAACCGGGGAATACATCGCGAAGCTGCTGGACGTGGAAGGGGCGACGGTCGTCTCCTGCGCGTCGGCGGGCATTGCCCAGTCCGTGGCGGCGGTGCTGGTCAAAGACAGCGACTGGCTGCTGGAAAACCTGCACGTCACGCCGATTGAGAACAACGAAATCGTCCTGCCGAAAGGCCACAACGTGAACTTTGGCGCGCCGGTGGGCACCATGGTGGCGCTGGGCGGCGGGAAGGCTGGTGGAGGCGGGCTACGCCAACGAATGCTCCGCCGATCAGCTGGCGGCGGCGATCACGCCGCGCACGGCGGCGATCCTCTACATCAAATCGCACCACTGCGTGCAGAAAAGCATGCTCAGCGTCGAGCAGGCGGCGGTGGTCGCGCGTAAACACGATCTGCCGCTGATCGTCGATGCCGCGGCGGAAGAAGATCTGCAGTGCTACTACCAGCTCGGGGGCCGATCTGGTGATCTACAGCGGCGCGAAGGCGATCGAAGGGCCAACCAGCGGGCTGGTGATCGGCAAAACCCAGTACGTTGAGTGGGTGAAACGCCAGACGGCGGGCATTGGCCGCGCCATGAAGGTGGGCAAAGAGGGCATTCTTGGCCTGACCTGCGCCATCGAACACTATCTGACGGCCACCAAAGAGAGCGGGGCCGAGATGGTGGCGAAGATGACGCCGTTTATCGAGGCGCTCAACACCCTGAACGGCGTGACCGCGCGCGTGGTCTGGGACAGCGCCGGACGCGACATCGCCCGCGCCGAGATCAAGTTTGACGAAGCCGCAACGGGCGTCGGCACGGGCGACCTGGTGGCGGCGCTGAAACAGGGCGAATACGCCATCTACTTCCGTGGCTACAAGGCCAACGAAGGCATTATCGAAGCGGATGTGCGCAGCGTGAACGCTGATCAGCTGAACATCGTGTTTACCGCCGCATTAGCGAAGTGTTAGGACAGGAGAAACACGCATGAAACTGACCCCCAACTTTTACCGTGACCGCGTCTGTGCCTGAACGTGCTGGCGGGGTCAAAGCCCAACGCCAGCGCCATCTACGAGGCGGCGGAAGGTCACGTGCTGGTGGGCGTGCTCTCCAAAAATTACCCGGACGTGGCGAGCGCGGTTGCCGATATGCGCGAGTACGCGGCGCTGATTGATAACGCGCTCTCCGTCGGCCTGGGCGCGGGCGATCCGAACCAGTCGGCGATGGTCAGCGAAATCTCCCGTCAGGTGCAGCCGCAGCACGTCAACCAGGTCTTTACCGGCGTGGCCACCAGCCGCGCGCTGCTGGGACAGAACGACACTGTGGTTAACGGTCTGGTCTCGCCGACCGGCACCGCCGGGCATGGTGAAAATCTCCACCGGCCCGCTGAGCAGCCAGGCGCCGGACGGCATCGTGCCGGTTGAAACCGCGATTGCCCTGCTGAAAGATTTGGGCGGCAGCTCGATCAAATACTTCCCGATGGGCGGCCTGAAGTGCCGTGACGAGTACCAAGCGGTGGCGGAAGCCTGTGCCCGCCATGACTTCTGGCTGGAGCCGACCGGAGGTATCGATCTGGAAAACTATGAGGAGATCCTGCAGATCGCCCTCGACGCGGGCGTGAGCAAAATCATCCCGCATATCTACAGCTCGATTATCGACAAAGCCAGCGGCGATACGCGCATTGACGATGTGTGTCAGCTTCTGGCAACGTGCAAGAAACTGCTGTAACAAATGAGTAACAGGTGAGGCTCCGTGAGATTTCCCAATCAGCGTTTAGCTCAACTCTTCGCGGCGCTGCAAAGCGAAACGCTGCCACAGGATGAGCTGGCGCGGCGTTTTTCCGTTTCAACGCGCACGGTGCGCACCGACATCACCGCGCTCAATGCGCTGCTGGAACAGCACGGCGCTCAGTTCGTGCTGGCGCGCGGCGCGGGCTATCAGCTAAAAATCGACGACGCGGTGCGCTTCGGCCGCCTGCAGCAGGAGAGTGCGGCACCGCTGCGGGTGCCGCGCACCTCGCAGGATCGGGTGCGCTATTTGCTGAGCCGCTTTCTCACCGCCGCGTATTCGCTCAAGCTGGAAGATCTGTCGGAAGAGTGGTTCGTCAGCCGCGCCACGCTGCAGAGTGACATGGCGGAAGTGCGCGAGTGGCTGGGCCGCTATCATCTCAACATCGAAACCAAGCCGCGCTACGGTATGAAACTGTTTGGCAGCGAGGCGGCGATTCGCACCTGCCTGACCGATCTGCTGTGGCAAATCGACCAGCAGACGCCGGACAGCCCGCTGCTGACGGTCGAGGCGCTGCACAGCGGCATGCTGGCGCAGCTGCAGCCGCTGCTGGCGCAGTGTTTCACGCAGCATGCCATCCGGCTGAGCGATGAAGGCGAGCGCTATCTGCTGATTTACTGCGCGGTGGCTGTGCGTCGCATCAGCGAAGGCTTCCCGCTCAGCGATCCCGGCGCGGAGGATGTCGGCGAGGAGATACGCGAGGCGGCGCACGATCTGGTTAATCTGATGCGTCCGCTGGTGGGCAAAGGCATCTCGCAGGCCGAAGAGAACTGGCTGCGCGTTAATATTGCGGCGCGGCAGATTCAGGCGCTGGCCCCCAGCACCATCAACGCCGATGACGCGGATGCGCTGGTGGATTACCTGCTTAACTACATCAACACCCATTACAACTACCGGCTGCAGCAGGATGAGCAGCTGCGCGCCGATCTGC
Organism: Enterobacterales bacterium; assembly: GCA_039593615.1. Classification (GTDB taxonomy): domain Bacteria; phylum Pseudomonadota; class Gammaproteobacteria; order Enterobacterales; family Enterobacteriaceae; genus Enterobacter. The sequence goes on from JBCNOY010000022.1 coordinate 29,282, forward strand.
TCACGCACATTAAAACCATGATCACCCGCGTGCGCTATCAGATCAACATCCCCAATCCGCTGTTGGATAACATCAAGCAGCACTATCCGATGGCCTACGATGTGACGCTGGCGGCGGTCTCCAGCTGGGGCAAATACACGCCGTATACCATCAGCGAAAACGAGATTGGCTTTCTGGTGCTGCACATCGGCGTCGGGCTGGAGCGGCATTACGATGTCGGCTATCAGCGACACCCGCAGGTGTTGCTGGTTTGCGACAGCGGCAACTCTACGCTGCGCATGATCGAGGCGCTGCTGCTGCGCAAATACCCGCAGCTGGTGGTGACGGCGCGTCTGTCGCAGCGTGACTACGAAGTGCGTGCGCACATTGATGAAGATTTTGTTATTTCAACCGCGCGGCTCAGCGAGAAGAACAAGCCGGTAGTGATGATGTCGCCGTTCCCTACGGAGTTTCAGCTGGAACAGCTCGGCAAACTGGTGCTGGTGGATCGCACCCGGCCGTACATGCTGGAGAAGTACTTCGACGCGCAGCATTTCATGGTGCTTGACCGGCCGATGAGCCAGTCGGCGCTGTTCCGCCTGCTGTGCGATCGGCTTGAGGCGGAGGGCTATGTCGATGCTGATTTTTATCCTTCGGTCGAAGAGCGTGAAGCGATTGTCAGTACCATGCTGGGCGAAGGGATCGCGCTGCCGCACTCGCTGGGATTACTGGCTAAAAAAACCGTGGTTTACACCGTGCTGGCACCGCACGGCGTGAGCTGGGGCGATGAGACGGCTTCGGTGATTTTTCTGCTGGCGATCAGTAAGCGTGAATACGAGGAGGCGATGGCGATTTACGATCTGTTTGTCACCTTCCTGCGCGAAAGGGCGGTGACAAGATTGCGCGACTGCGCTGATTTCGTCAGCTTTAAAGCGGTGGCGATGGATTGTCTGAGCCGGTTGTGATGGGGGATGGGTGCGGTTTTCCCCTCACCCTAACCCTCTCCCGCAAGCGGGCGAGGGGACCGATCCAGCGGTGAGTGAGTTCAGGCACTGATCCTCAGCGCCCGGTGGATTAACTGAATTCTGGCCCTCAAACCATGCCCGGACGGCTCCCTCTCCCGCGTGCGGGAGAGGGCTGGGGTGAGGGCTGGGGTGAGGGCTGGGGTGAGGGCTGCGGTGAGGGCTGCGGTGAGGGCGAAACGCCGCCAGCCCACAAAATCAGCCGCGTTTCGCCAGCAGTTTCGGAATTTCACGCAGGCACCAGGCTTTGGCTTCACCCATGCTGTCGCGACGCCACGCCATAATGATATCCACCTCGCGGGTATACTCCGGGCTGACAACCCGCAGCCGGCCTTCGGCAATATCTTTTTCCACCAACGGATAGGGCATGGTCGCCACGCCGAGACCGGCCAGCAGCGCCTGGCGTTTATCTTCCATGCGTGCTCACCGTCAGACGCGGCTGTTTATCCAGCAGCTGCACCGTCAATACCGGACGTTCGCGCGCGGTATCCGCCACCGCCACGCCGCGATACTTCACGCGCGTGACCTCAGACAGCGGCTCCGGCTCCTGATGAATCGGGTGATCCGGGGCGGCAACATACACGTTCATTACGCTGTAGAGCTTGCGCGAGTTGATTTCCGAGGAGGAGCGAAAGTGCATATCCGGCGCGATCACGATATCCGCGCGGCCCTGCTCCAGACGCTCCCACGCGCCCGCCAGCACTTCGGTGATGATCGACAGCTGCGTATTGGCTTTCGCCGCCAGCCTCTCCACCAGCGGGAACAGCAGCTTCGGTCGGCACCAGCGCTTCGGTGACTAGCGTCAGATGGGTTTCCCAGCCGCGCGCCAGCGCTTCGGCATCGGTGGTGAGTTTATCCGCCGCTTCCAGCAGCACGCGGCCGCGCTCCAGCAGCATTCGCCCGACGTTGGTGAATTTGGTTCGATGGCCGGAGCGGTCAAACAGCACCACATCCAGCTCTTCTTCCAGCTTCTGCATGGTGTAGCTCAGCGCAGACGGAACGCGCCCCAGCTCATCGGCCGCAGCGGCAAAGCTGCCGCGCCGGTCAATCGCATCCATCACGCGAAACGCTTCCAGCGTTAATGCTCTCTCTTTAGCCATCTCGTTCTCATTCAGTAAATTTGAACATACCGGGCAGAATATCTGGCTAACAATGCAGCGTCCATACCTTTACCATTGTTTACGTATAAAGCCTGTGGTGGATTCTCACCGCAGTGCGTCGGAGGTAAAGCATGATGACAACCCGCTGCGCGTCCGCAGTGCGGCCAAGCCGATTTCGGTTGGCTGCAGGCCCGCTACACCTTTTCCTTTGGACACTACTTTGACCCCAAACTGATGGGTTACGCTTCGCTGCGCGTGCTGAATCAGGAAGTGCTGGCGCCGGGTGCGTCCTTCCAGCCGCGCACCTATCCGAAAGTGGATATCCTGAACCTGATCCTGCAGGGCGAGGCGGAATACCGCGACAGCGAGGGCAATCACCTGGTGGCGCGCGAGGGCGAAGCGATGCTGCTGTCGGCCCGCCAGGGCGTCAATTACAGCGAACACAATATCAGCAAGGATCGCCCGCTGACGCGCATGCAGCTGTGGCTGGCCGCCTGCCCGGAGCGGGAAAATCCGCTGCTGCAGAAGTTAGATTAACGCGCGCTGCCGCAGCAAACCCATGTGCTGATTGCGTCACCGGATGGCGCGGACGGCAGTTTGCAGCTGCGCCAGCAGGTGTGGGTACATCAGGTCACGCTGGCACCGGGCGAGCAGTACAGCCTGGCGCTGCACGGACCGCGCGCCTATTTGCAGTCGATTCACGGTGCGCTTGAGGTACGGGCCAGCAGTGCGCATCAGGAGCAGCTGCGCTGTGGCGATGGGGCGTTTGTCAGTGAAGAGGCGCAGATTACGCTGCAGGCGGAAACGCCGCTGCGTGCGCTGGTGATTGATATTCCGGTGTAAAAAAGGCGGCCCTGCTGGCCGCCTGTGGCATTATTTCAGAATGGTAAAGGCGGTGGTGACGTGCTTCACGCCGCTCACCCGGCTGGCGATATCCGCCGCCGCCTTCCCTTCCTGTTGGGTGACCAGACCCAGCAGGAACACTTCGCCGTTTTCGGTGGTCACCTTCACGTTGGAGGATTTCACCTGATCGCTGCCCAGCAGCTGCGAACGCACTTTGGTGGTGATCCAGGTATCGGAAGAAGCCGTCGCCCAGGCCACTTGGCTTGCCCTGACGCATTTCGTTAAACACCTCTGTCGTGCCTTCAACGCCCATGGCAATCTGTTTCGCGCGCGAGGCGAGATCGGCGTTATTCGGCGCCTGGCCGGTCAGCAGCACTTTGCCCTGATAAGCCGTCACGTTGATACGCGCCTCTTTCTTGATCTGTTCGTCTTTCGACAGCGCACTGTTGACGCGCAGCTCCAGCGTACCGTCATCCACCTGGGTCCCCACGGTGCGCGGATCGGTGGCGGTTTTGGTGCCGACGGCGGCGCTGCCGACGACAACGGGCGCAGCGATACAGCCCTGCAGCAGCAAGGCGGTGAACAGAATGACTGCGAGTGGGGCGTTCAATGCCTTCATATGAACTCCTTAATCATCCTGGTGGGGGAATAAGCGTGTTATCGATCAGATCGCATAAGCAGTTCACCGTCAGCATATGCATTTCCTGAATGCGCGCGCTGCGGTGAGACGGAATGCGGATTTCCACATCCTGCGGCCCGAGCAGACCCGCCAGCTCGCCGCCGTCATAGCCGGTTAGCGCGACGATGGTCATATCGCGGGTGACGGCGGCTTCAACGGCTTTGACAATATCCCGGCTGTTGCCGCGCGTGGAGATGGCCAGCAGCACATCGCCGGCGTGACCGAGCGCGCGCACCTGCTTGGCGTAAATTTCGTCATGCAGACGATCGTTAGCAATCGCCGTTAAGACCACATTATCGGTATTAAGTGCAATGGCAGGTAAACTGGGGCGTTCTGTTTCAAAACGGTTGATCATGCTGGCAGCAAAATGCTGTGCGTTGGCGGCCGAGGTGCCGTTGCCACAACAGAGGATTTTGTTGCCGTTAAGCAGGGATTGCACCAGCGTCATCGCGGCGCGGGAAATGGCATCCGGCAGGGCTTCCGCCGCGGCAATCTGGGTCTGGATGCTTTCGGTAAAGCACACTTTAATTCTTTCGAGCACGTTATCCCTTTTAAATCTTAATTATGCGTCTTCGCCAAAAGCGTTTTTAAGCCATTCGATCTCATTTCCGGTGAAGGCTATCACATCGAACCGGCAATCCACAGTATCAAAACTCCCATTATGGCGGGCAAGCCACAAGTGGGCAGTCTGTAATAATTTATGTTGTTTGGCGAGCGTCACGCTGGCGGCAGCACCGCCAAAACGTGACGACTGTCGAAAGCGCACTTCTACAAACACCCTGACCGTCGCGCATGATCAGGTCGATTTCGCCGCCGCGCCCGCGGACGTTGGCGGCGATAAAATGCAGTCCTTTGCCTTCAAGCCAGCGACGCGCCTTTAACTCCCACGCATCGCCGGTCTGCTTTGCGGCTTAACTGGCCGGGACGATTTGCCCCTGCTGGTATTTGAGCCATGATAACTTCCTGTTGATCACGCAATCCTGAGTCGGCGGTCAGATCGCCGGTGTTGCCGTTAAGCTCGAAGCCCGGCACCTGACGCATCTGGGTAAAGTGGTTCGCCAGCGTCCAGGCATCCACCCCCATCGCATACAGGCGCGCCAGCGAGTAGTCGTTGTTACACACTGCGCGCAGCGCCTGCTGCATCAGGCCTGGGTTGGCGCCGGCCAGCATCGGGATTTCGCTGAACTGCAGGCCTTCCATTTCCAGACGGAAATCCGGGCCGGCACCGCCCTGCGCGCTGCGCGAGCTGGCGTACAGCGTTGCGCCGCTCTGGCTGCCGTTACGCATCGCAATCATCGGTTTGATAAAGGCGATCTCCTGCGGCGTGGCAACGATATAGGCCGCATCCACGCTGCCGCCGCTCGCTGGCGCTACTCAGGTGCGGCGTCGGTTGGCGGTGCAGGGATCGTCAGGCCGCCAATCGTCACGCCCTGCTGCTGTGGCAGGCTCGGCTACCGCTCAATAGGCGTGCCGGTCAGTGCGATACCGGCGCCGCCGTTGAGGCCTCTGGCGCAGTTCAGAGACGGAACCGAATTTCTGCTGCAGTACCACGCCGCCGCCCAGCTTCTGCCACTCATCGGCAAAGGCATTGGCCACGCGATCGCCCAGCGCGCTGCGCGGCATCAGCAGCAGCGGCTGGCGCTTGCCCTGCTCCCGGATATGGCGCGCGGCATCGCGGGCTTCATCTTCCGGAGAGAGCGCGAAGTAGCAGATATTGGCCCGGTTCTGGACCTGCTCCGGCTGGTTGAGCGCCAGCACGTTCAGCGTGGTGTGGCTGTTCACTCTTCCACGTTGTTTTTCAGCAGCGGACCGACCACGATGCTCGCGCCATCCTGCTGCACCTGCTGCAGCACCTGGTCCAGCGGCTGCGAGCTGGTATCGTAGATTTTCAATTCAGCGCCGGTGTGGCGCTAGCTGGTGCCACGGTGGGCTGCGGCGGAGCAGCTGGCTGTGCGGCGGGCTGCTGCGGCTGTGCGCTGTCTGAGGCGGCGTGCTGTGCTCGGCGGCGTCGCCGGAGCTGACTACCGCGTTGGCATCGTGCCCTTAGCGTGGCGCTTGGCCGTGGCTGGTCGGGCTGTTGCGGTGGCAGGCGCTGGCATCGCTGCCTGGCCGGTGCGCGGCACGGGGCTGCCGGCGCCGTCATGGCACGCCGTTTTTCGCCGCTTCAAAGCCCTGCTGAATGGCGCGGGCGAACACCTCCGCCTGGCCGTTGAGCGGCAGCAGCAGGGCGATTTTGCTGGTCGAGGCAGGTTTAAAGTTCTGCACCTGGCTCAGCTGGGTCGGCAGCATTTTCGCGCCCGGGTTTTGCGGGTAGCGCGTCTGCCAGTCGGTAATGCCGGCTTTCAGCATCTTAGGATCGCTGCGGTTGTTAAACCACATCTGCAGCAGATCCAGCCAGCCCTGCAGGACGTTTTCATCGGCGTTGATCACCAGCGCTGTTGCGCCTGATCCTGCGTCATCGACGCCAGCGCCTGCCAGGTGGCATCAATATTGTTCTGCTTATCGGCGCCTTTCAGCAGCGGCTCCTGAGCAATATAGGCGCGCAGCAGCGCCAGCGACGGACGATTTTGCGCAGCGGCAATCTGCAGCGCGTAGTAGCGCACCTGCTGATCCTGCGACAGGTCAGCGGCTTTTATCTGTCCCAGCAGCTGCTGAGCACCGTTGAAATCCTGCCGGGCAATTTGCAGCTGGGCGCGCAGCAGCAGCAGTTCCTGCTGTTGTACGTCAGAGAGCTGCTGTGGCAGCTGGTTGAGCTGTTTCGCTTGCCTGCTGGGTTTTACCCTCTTTCAGCAGTGCACGAATGGCGAGTAATTGCCAGTTGGTCTTGCTATCATCTGAACTTTGCTGCATCTGCTGCAGATAATAGCCAGAATCGGCCCTGAGCAGCACCCTGCAGGTTGGCGCGGGTGGTTTGCTGGGGTCGCCTGGCCGCCACAGCCTGCCAGGATCAGGGGGCCGCCAGGCGAAGAACAGGGACGCTGCGCGTCCGGCTTTTTTGACGAACGACTTTTGAACGGTAGCATACTGTATCCAGTGATGTTTTTTACACGATGCTCAATATTAAATCGGCAATACGGATGAAACAATGAAACAACACGAAACGGCAGAGAATTCTCAGGGCCAGCTTTATATTGTACCTACTCCTATCGGGAATTTGTCTGATATTACCCAACGTGCGCTGACCGTACTGCAAGCTGTTGATTTAATTGCTGCGGAAGATACCCGCCACACCGGCTTGCTGCTGCAACATTTCGCGATTAACGCCCGTCTGTTCGCTCTGCACGACCACAACGAGCAGCAAAAAGCCGAAACGCTGGTGGCGAAGCTGAAAGAGGGCCAGAACATTGCGCTGGTCTCCGATGCCGGCACGCCGCTGATCAACGATCCGGGCTATCACCTGGTGCGTCCCTGCCGCGAAGCCGGTATTCGCGTGGTGCCTCTGCCGGGCCCCTGCGCCGCGATTGCCGCGTTGAGCGCCGCGGGCCTGCCGTCCGACCGTTTCTGCTATGAAGGCTTCCTGCCGGCCAAAACCAAAGGGCGCCGCGATGCGCTGATGGCGCTGGCGGAGGAACCGCGCACGCTGATTTTCTACGAATCCACTCACCGCCTGCTGGAAAGCCTGCAGGATATGGTCACCGTCTGGGGCGAGGGGCGCTACGTGGTGCTGGCGCGCGAGCTGACCAAAACCTGGGAAACCATCCACGGCGCGCCGGTGGGCGAACTGCTGGCGTGGGTGAAGGAAGATGAAAACCGCCGCAAGGGTGAGATGGTGCTGATTGTCGAAGGCCACAAAGCGCAGGAAGATGCGCTGCCGGCCGAGGCGCTGCGCACGCTGGCGCTGCTGCAGGCGGAACTGCCGCTGAAAAAGGCGGCGGCGCTGGCGGCGGAAATTCACGGCGTGAAGAAAAATGCGCTGTATAAGTATGCGCTGGAGCAGCAACAGCCGTAAAGCGGTTGACCTGCCGCCGCCGCGACGCTACTATCCCGCGCCGAAGCTGACCAGACAGTCGCCGCTTCGTTGTCGTCCCTTTCGGGGGAGACGGGCAGAGGGGAGGAAAGTCCGGGCTCCATAGGGCAGGGTGCCAGGTAACGCCTGGGAGGCGCAAGCCTACGACCAGTGCAACAGAGAGCAAACCGCCGATGGCCCGCGCAAGCGGGATCAGGTAAGGGTGAAAGGGTGCGGTAAGAGCGCACCGCGCGGCTGGCAACAGTCCGTGGCACGGTAAACTCCACCCGGAGCAAGGCCAAATAGGGGTTCACATGGTACGGCCCGTACTGAACCCGGGTAGGCTGCTTGAGCCAGTGAGCGATTGCTGGCCTAGAGGAATGACTGTCCACGACAGAACCCGGCTTATCGGTCAGTTTCGACTTTTTTAATGAGCGCCCGCAGGTGAAAATCTGCGGGCGTTTTGTTTTTGGGGGTGTGGTGCGTGCTGTCCCTCATCCTAATCTTCTCCCGCAGGCGGGAGAAGGGACCGATTGTGCGTGTGGCGAGTTGAGTGCTCGCCCTGCAAGACCGCAGCAAACTATTCCCTCTCCCCGTGGGAGAGGGTTAGGGTGAGGGCAGAAAACCGTACGAAGCCAGAAAACCACACAAAACCCCCCTTTCCCTGCGTAAAGAAACGCAAATCCGCAAAAATATTCTTTTCCCTGTGCCAGAATAGGCGCGTGTTCAACTACTGAGGACAATTTTTCATCCACACCGGGAAAAGCAACAACGTGGATAAGTTGTAAAATTATGGATAACCATTTCGTTACACTTTACGTATTAACCTATTCACCCACCTGCGTTTTCTCCTGCTCACTAAGCGATCGGCACTGGCGCTTCGCGCTGTAGTTTTTTCTCTCCTTCTTAACTTTTTATCTTTTTCAGCTATCACGCTGCGGTTTGCGCGTGGATGGCGTTTATTTCTCACAGGAGAGAAATCATGCTGTACTGGATTTTATTAGCGTTAGCGATTGCTGCCGAAATTACGGGCACCGTGTCAATGAAATGGGCCAGCGTCAATGGCGGCAGCGCCGGCTATATTTTTATGCTGTTGATGATCGCCCTGTCATACATTTTCCTCACCTTTGCCGTTAAACGTATTGCCCTTGGCGTGGCTTATGCCATGTGGGAAGGCGTCGGTATTCTGTTTATCACCCTGTTCAGCGTGATGCTGTTTGACGAAGCGCTGTCAGTAATGAAGGCGGCGGGTTTGATCACGCTGATCGCGGGTATCGCGCTGATCAAAGCAGGGACATTCAGCCGTAAGGAGCTGCGTCATGACCACGCTTAACGTCGTGCATCTGGCCTGGCTGGCGCTGGCCATCGTGCTGGAAATTGTGGCGAACATCGCGCTGAAATACGCCAACGGCTTCCGTCGTCCGCTGTATGGCGTGGTATCGCTGGTGGCTGTCCTGGCGGCATTTAGCGCCCTGTCGCAGGCAGTGAAGGGGATCGATCTCTCGGTGGCCTACGCCTTGTGGGGCGGTTTCGGTCTGGTGGCTACCGTAGCGGCAGGCTGGATTCTGTTCGGGCAACGCCTGAACACCCGCGGCTGGCTGGGCGTGGCACTGCTGCTGGCCGGGATGGTGTTGATTAAATTTGCCTGAGGCAGCGCGATACTGCCTGCCTTCCTTTCCCAATGGCGGGAGAGAAGGGCAGGCATGCGTAAGCCAGCCGTTAACCGCGGCCGTGCGGCTCATCCCAGTCAAAAGCCGGTCCCAGCGAAATAACGCCGTTCGGATTGATGGTCTTGTGGCTGCGGAAGTAGTGATTGCGGATGTGCGGCAGGTTCACCGTATCCGCAATGCCCGGCATCTGGTAAATATCGCGCAGGAAACCGTACAGGTTCAGGTAATCGCTGATGCGGTGTTTATCGCACTTAAAGTGGGTGACGTAGACCGGATCAAAGCGCACCAGCGTGGTCCACAGGCGAAGATCGGCTTCGGTCAGGCGATCGCCGGTCAGATAGCGATGCTGCCCCAGGATCTGCTCCAGCCGTTCCAGCGAATGGAACAGCGCGGTTACGGCTTCATCATAGGCCGACTGTGACGTGGCAAATCCGCTTTTGTAGACGCCGTTGTTGACGTTGTCGTAAATCCAGCCGTTCAGCTCGTCGATCTTGTCACGCAGTTCGGGCGGGTAGTAATCCCCGGCGCGGGCGCCCTGCGCGTCAAACGCGCTGTTGAACATGCGGATGATTTCCGCGGATTCATTACTGACAATCGTCTGCTGCTTTTTATCCCACAGCACCGGCACGGTCACGCGCCCGCTGTAGTGCGGATCGGCGTGCAGATAGAGCTGATAGAGGAATTCGTTCTGATACAGCGAATCGCCGGTCGCGGCGGGGAAATCATCGTCAAACGTCCAGCCGTTTTCCAGCATCAGCGGGTGCACCACTGAAACCGAAATCATCGCTTCGAGCCCTTTCAGCTGACGCATCAGCAGGGTGCGGTGCGCCCACGGGCAGGCCAGCGAAACGTAGAGATGGTAACGATCTCTCTCGGCGGCGAAGCCGCCTTCCCCGGTTGGCCCGGCGCTGCCGTCTGCCGTGATCCAGTTACGCCAGACTGCGAACAGAGCGTTTGAAGCGCCCACCGGTGGATTTGGTATCATACCAGGTGTCATGCCAGACACCGTCAATCAGTTGTCCCATTTTGCTTCCTCCTTCTGATAGCAAAAAACGGGGCGAGGAAAATCCCCGCCCCTGCTATTCAGTATATGTGCTGTTGCACGGCTTGTGTGCTTAGCGTGCGGTTGCTGGCATAAAGCGCTGACGAATCAGAGCGGTCGATGCTGTAGGCGCCCGGACCAGTACCAGAGCCCAGCACCAGGAAGCCACCGGCGATGGTCAGGTTTTTCATGAACATCAGCGGGTTCACGCCTTCCGCAAAGTTGCTGTGGAAGATGAACGCGGTCAGCAGGGTGAAGCCGGCGGTGAACAGCGCGGTGGTGCGGGTCAGGAAGCCGAACAGAATCGCCAGGCCGCCGCCGAACTCAAGCAGAATGGTCAGCGGCAGCAGGAACCCCGGCACGCCCATGGCTTCCATATACTGTTGGGTGCCTGCATAACCGGTGATTTTTCCCCAGCCGGCAGTAATAAACAGGATGGTCATTAATACGCGTGCCAGCAGCAGGCCTGCATCTTCTAATTTTTTCATCATTTACTCCAACAAGGTTTTTGGCGCAGGTTGTTGGCCTGCCGGGTTATTTTCCCGCTAAACCGCGTTAAACAGTTCGTCGGGCTGATGGAGGGAGATGATAGTCGCGCGCAGCAATAGTTGTAAGCGAGATAAACTGTCGATGTTATTCAGGAATTCTGAAAGAGGAAAACCGAACCTTTTCGATCCGGTTTAAGGTGGGGAAGTTAGCGTGGCGGCATCGCCGATTTGATCATGCGCCAGGTGCTCCACAGACCGATTCCGCGTTTGGCCCAGCGCATGATGCGGTTGGGGCTGCGGATCGACCAGATGGCGAGCGCGCTGCTGCCAATCGCCAGATAGCGGCGCAGGCTGAGAAACGTCAGCCAGCCGCGATCGTACTGCGCGGTGCTTTCCAGCCAGTCGCGGCGGGCAGCGCTGAGATCCAGCCGCTGCTGCTGTATCTGATTAAGCAATTCATGAATGCGTGCTTCACGTTTCAGACGCTTACTCACGAGCGATGCTCCTCGAGTAAGGTGCGATCGGTGTCCAGCTCTTTACGCGTGTGGCGCAACAGCGTGGACTGCCGGGATTTACGCAACGTCCATAAACCAAAAATCAGCGCCAGCGCAAATAGCACGCCGGTGGTGATGGCAATCGCCTTCAGCCGGTACTGCGCATCCACGGCCCAGATAATCAGCACCATCAGGCTCATCAGTCCAAAAGCGGCAAACAGCATGGTCAGACCTATCATCATCAGCATCTGGATCAGATTGGCCTTTTCCTCTTCCAGCTCGGCAACGGCCAGCCGCACGCGTGTCTCGACCATGCCAACCAGCGTTGTCACCACGCGCTGACCTACATTGAAGACCCCTTTGCCTGGGCCGTGGCTCTGATTCTCGCTCATATCAACGACGTGAAATCAGGATGCCGATCAGCACGCCGACTGCTGCGCCGATACCCACGCCGTGCCACGGATTTTCACGCACGTAGACGTCCGCTTTCTCCGCCGCTTCACGTGTGGTCTGCGCGATGCGTTCGCCGGATTCGCCCAGCCGCTCGCGTGAACTCTCAATGGCACCGCGTGCTTTGTGACGCAGTTTGTCCAGCTCGCTTTTCGACTTATCAGCCGAGCTGCTCAGCACTTCTTCCAGGGTGTCGGCAAGGTTTTTCAGTTCCGCACGCAGATGTTCGGATGTGGTGTCTTTAGCCATGGTGTTCTCCATTACATCATTTATTTAAGTCCGATTAATAAGGCTCGGCCTGCAGCTTTTTCAGCTCCTGGCGTGCCTCTTCCAGCTTCCGTTCGCGCTTACCGATCTTCTCCTGGTCTTTGCCTTCCTGGCGATCCTGCTGCAGTTCGCGCTCGCGCTCAGCTACTTTATGCTGCTGGGCTTCAATGCGTTCAGCGTGGGCGGATTTCAGTTTCTCGTCAGTGCAGTTAGCGCGGACTTCAGTCAGCGCGCGTTCCAGTCCGGTGACCCGGCGCTGGTTGTCGTGCTGTTTCGCCATCTCAATTTCGCGCTGAATATCCTGCTGTTTTTGCTGACACAGCGATTCCGCTGCCAGCAGTGAACCCGAGAGAGAGAAAAGAATCGCACCCAGCAGTAGTTGTTGTTTCATCAGGTTTTTACCTTCCATTGTTGACGACCTGTCGCAAACCGGACAGGAGGGGCATCCCAGCTTGTCGTCTGCTCGCGCTTACTTAAGAATAGACAGCAGACGAAAAAATTCAAAAAACACGCGGGGATAGCGAGGATTGAGGTGCCGCCGGGCGGTGAACCCGACGGCGGGGATCAGCTATAGGTGAGGCGATTAGCGTCCACCACCTGCTGTGACGCCTGCGGACCCGCCGCCACGACAAAGCCCTGTGGCAGCAGGCGGCGCAGTACTTTCTGCGCGGCCAGGCTCTGCTCTTCATTCTCAAAATGAATGACCAGCGCATCGCCTGCTGAGGTAATACTTTTAATCCGCACGCCCTGCGCCGAAAGCTGCTGGTAGAGATAAAAGCCGTCCGGCAGATTGGTGCCACTGTGTGCCACGCGGATCTTCACCACCGTTTCATGCTGCATCAGTTTGGGCACAATGCCGATAGCCAGCAGCGCCAGCACGCCAGCGCACAGCCAGGGGAGTAAACGCCTGGGGAAATTACGCAACCCTGTCATTACTGTGACTTCCCGTTCTGACCCGCCTGACGTTTACGCCATAGCACTACCAGTGAACCCACCAGACCGATGACCAGCAGCACCAGCGGCAGCAGCATCAGGCAGAACATCAGCTCATCTTCATAGCGGCGGAAAATGGGGGTTTTCCCCAGCGCAAAGCCGAGCACGGTAAGAATCAGCACCCACAGGAAGCCGCTCATCCAGTTAAAGAACTGGAAGCGGGCATTGCTCAGGCCAGAGAGGCCGGCAATGGTCGGCAGCAGGGTACGGACAAACGCGATAAAGCGGCCAATCAGCAGCGCAGACAAGCCGTGGCGGTGGAACAGACTGTGGGCGCGCTGATGATACTGCGCGGGCAGATGGGAGAGCCATTTCTGCACCGTCGGCGTATTGCCAAGCCAGCGGCCCTGAATGTAACTGACCCAGCAGCCGAGGCTGGCACCGGTGGTCAGCACCAGCAGGGTCAGCGGGAAACTCATGGTGCCTTTCGCGATCAGCACGCCGACCAGAATCAGCAGACTATCACCGGGCAGAAACGCGGCGGGCAGCAGGCCATTTTCGAGAAACAGAATCATGAACAACACGCCATAAATCGCCCACACCAGCGTGGGGTCGGAGAGCATTTCGTAATCCTGCTGCCACAGGGCATGCAGCAATGCTTGCAAAATATCCATCAATCATTCCTGAACATCATTGTTAAACGTGCCCGTGAGGGGCTTAGGCGCAGGCGGGTTAAGTTATACATTTTAGGTATGCCACCTGAGCAGGATTTCCGGATCCATCCAGAATTGATTGTTAAATCAGCGACTTTTTATAGCCCTGTCGCAAAGGGTAAGAAAAGGGCGATAACTGTAACAAAAATCGCGGGATTCAGACAGTGTAAAGTCGCGGTCGCACAGGAGTTTTACCTTTTGACGCAGATGGTCAAAAGGAGCTTTACACGAGCTGACACTATTGCAGATTAACTGACTTTTTAGCCTGAAAATGCAGCGTTTCTGCCATTGCGGCTTCAGGGCAGGATCACCGGATTTTCTGCAAACATGTAGCGGTCAACGTTGAACTCGAAATCATCGGCGGTGGCGTCGAACAGCATCTGTTTAGTATTTTCCAGATGCTGCCACATCGCCAGTTTGGCGGCGTAAGGATCTTTGCGCATCAGCGCTTTTAGGATCTGATCGTGATCGTCGCACCAGCTGGTGATATGGCGTGCGTCAATGTGCTCGTGCAGCTTGAGCCAGTAAGGATTATGCAGCCGGTGCCGCCACATTTTCTCTACGATAGCAGCCAGCGCGCTGTTTTGGGTGGCCTGGGCAATGCGCACGTGAAACTCCATATCCCATGTCGAATCGCGCGCGTGATCTTCCTGCCGGGCTTTTTCCTGAATCGCCAGCAGCGCCACGATGTCCTGTGGACGGATCTGCGTGGCGGCAAATTCGGCGACATTGCTCTCAATCAACTGGCGCGCCTGCAGCAGTTCAAAGGGGCCATAGCTGGCAAACTCCAGCTGATCGGCGGCGCTGTCGCGCGGTTGTGGCTGGTCGCTGATCACATGAATGCCGGACCCTTTGCGCACCTCGACGTAGCCTTCCACCTCCAGCATGATGATCGCTTCCCGCACCACGGTGCGGCTCACCTGGTGCGCCTCCGCAATCATCCGCTCTGCCGGTAACTTTGCCCCCACGGCATAACTGCCCGCTTCGATGCGCTGCTTGAGTTCGCTGGCGAGTTGCTGGTAGAGGCGGCGGGATTCGTTCAGGTCCATGATTTTTCGGTTCTGTGAAAGACGGTAAGTTGTTATACCACTTACCCTGCGATGTCGCAAAGCGCTGAAGCTGTTATACCATCTGGCAAGTTAAGAACCTGCGCGCCTGCTCAGGTTTTATCTTTAATTAATAGAATATACATATACTTAAGTTGATGAAAATCAGTGGTACGCCGGCTTTCGCCGTATGGCAATGATGGATAATGTGACGCAGTTGGCAAACAAATCTCCCTGTCGCTGAAATTGGTATGATAACTTTTGCGCATTAGCTGACCGATTTCATCTTCAAGGAAGCGACATGTTGCGACTCAACCGCCGCGATTTCCCCGGCGCACGCTATAGCGAACGCGTGATCCAGTTCGGCGAAGGCAACTTTTTGCGTGCCTTTATCGACTGGCAGCTCGACTGGCTCAATGAACATCAGGGCACCGATGCCGGCGTGGTGGTGGTGCGACCGCGCAACCGGATGCAGACGGAGACGCTCAATCAGCAGGATGGCCTCTACACCACGCTGCTGCGCGGCCTGAATGAAGCGGGGCAACCGCTCAGTGAAACCCGGCTGATCCGCAGCCTTAATCGTGAAATCCAGCCTTATCAGCAGTTCGATGAATTCCTGGCTCTGGCACGCGCGCCGCAGATGCGTTTTGTGTTCTCCAACACCACCGAGGCCGGCATCGCGTATGCCGAACAGGATCGGCTGGAGGATCAACCTGCGTCGTCGTTTCCCGGCAAACTGACGCAGCTGTTGTGGGCGCGTTATCAGCACTTTGCCGGTGCCGCCGATAAAGGCTGGCTGATCGTGCCGTGTGAGCTGATCGACCATAACGGCGACACGCTGCGCGCATTAGTGCTGCGTTATTGCCAGCAGTGGCAGCTGCCAGCGGCCTTTATGCAGTGGGTGACGCAGCACTGCGCCTTTTACAACACGCTGGTGGATCGCATTGTCAGCGGCTATCCGCCGGATGGCGCACAGATTGCAGCGCAACTGGGCTATGACGACCGCTATCTGGTGGCCGGGGAGCGCGACTACCAGCTGGTGCTTCAGGGACCGGATATGCTGATGCACGAGCTGCAGCTGACGGCGCTGGCACCTGCCGTCAGGCGGGTGGATGACATCACGCCGTACAAAGCGCAGAAGGTGGCGATCCTCAACGGGGCGCACACTGCGCTGGTGCCGGTAGCGTTTCAGGCCGGGCTGGCGAGCGTGGGCGAGGCAATGAACGATGCGCAGCTGGCCGCTTTTGTCGACGCCCTGCTGCGCGAAGAGGTGATCCCGACGCTGGATTTGACGCGCGCCGAGCTGCACGCCTATGCGGATGCGGTGCAACGCCGCTTTCGCAATCCGTTTATTCACCATGCGCTGCTGGCGATTGCGCTCAACGGCATGACCAAATTCCGTACGCGCCTGCTGCCAACGCTGTTGCAGGCGCAGCAGCAGGGTGGCGATTGGCCGCCGCGCCTCATCTTTGCCTTTGCCGCGCTGCTGGCGTTTTATCGCGGCCAGCAGGATGACCGGCAGTGGCCGCTGCAGGATGACGCGCACTGGCTGCAGCGTTTTGCCCGACTGTGGCCGGCGGTCCTCACCGATCAACTCACCCCGCAGCAGCTGGTGAGCGACGTACTGAGCGACGCGCAGCACTGGGGCGAAGATTTAACCCAGCGGCCCGGTCTGGTTACGGCGGTCAGCCAGCAGCTAAACAACATTCTCGTCCACGGCATGCGGACGGCCCTTAGCCAACTGAGATAACGCGATGCAACAGGCAATCAAAATACATTCACGCGACAACGTCGCCGTCGCGCTGCAGGATCTGGCGGCCGGCACCCAGGTTATCGTCGCAGAACAGCGGATTACGCTGCAGCAGGATATCGGGCGCGGCCACAAGTTTGCGCTGCAACCGCTCAACAGTGGCGAGCAGGTGATTAAGTATGGGTTGCCGATTGCCCATGCCACTCAGCCGATCGCCGTCGGCGAGCTGATTCACTCCAGCAACGCGCGCACCAATCTGAGCGATCTGGACGAGTACAGCTATCAACCTGATTTACCTGGGGCCACGCGCAGGCGGCGGATCGTGAGGTGCAGATCTACCGCCGCGCCAGCGGCGAGGTGGGGATCCGCAACGAGCTGTGGATCCTCCCGACCGTCGGCTGCGTGAACGGGATTGCGCGTCAGATCCAGACGCGCTTCCTGAAAGAGACCGACGCCGAAGGCACCGACGGCGTGCATCTGTTCAGCCACACCTACGGCTGCTCCCAGCTGGGGGACGACCACATCAACACCCGCACCATGCTGCAAAACATGGTGCGTCACCCCAACGCGGGCGCGGTGCTGGTGATTGGCCTGGGCTGCGAGAACAACCAGGTGGATGCCTTCCGCGACACGCTGGGCGAGTTTGACTCCTGAGCGCGTGCATTTTATGGTGTGTCAGCACCAGGATGACGAAGTGGAAGCGGGCGTTGAGCAGCTTCATCAGCTGTATAACGTGATGCGCCACGACAGGCGCGAGCCGGGCAAGCTGAGCGAGCTGAAGTTTGGGCTGGAGTGCGGCGGGTCTGACGGCCTGTCCGGCATCACCGCCAACCCGATGCTGGGTCGCTTCTCGGACTATGTGATCGCCAACGGCGGCACCACGGTGCTGACCGAAGTGCCGGAGATGTTCGGCGCGGAACGTATTCTGATGAGCCACTGCCGCGACGAGGAGACGTTTGAGAAAACCGTCACCATGGTGAACGACTTCAAACAGTACTTCATTGCCCACAATCAGCCGATTTATGAGAACCCGTCGCCGGGCAACAAGGCGGGCGGGATCACCACGCTGGAAGAGAAATCCCTCGGCTGCACCCAGAAAGCGGGCGCGAGCCAGGTGGTTGACGTGCTGCGCTACGGCGAGCGCCTGAAAACGCACGGTCTGAACCTGCTGAGCGCGCCGGGTAACGATGCGGTCGCCACCAGCGCGCTGGCGGGAGCCGGCTGCCATATGGTGCTGTTCAGCACCGGTCGCGGCACGCCGTACGGCGGTTTTGTGCCGACGGTGAAAATCGCCACCAACAGCGAGCTGGCGGCGAAGAAAAAGCACTGGATCGATTTTGATGCCGGGCAGCTGATCCACGGCAAAGGCGATGCCGCAGCTGCTGACGGAGTTCGTGGACGCTATTGTGGAATTTGCCAACGGCAGGCAGACCTGCAACGAGAAGAACGATTTCCGCGAGCTGGCGATCTTTAAGAGTGGTGTGACGCTTTAATCGGTGGAGCGGCAGCGCCGTTAAAGCGCTGGCAACCGGTGGCGTTAGCCGTTCGGCACCGGGTTTTTTTAACCTCGCGGCGCGGTTCGTTCTTGTTTGCTAAACGTTCCTTCTTCCGCCTGGCAGGCCGCGGCGGTAAACAGCACGTCGGTGGAGGAGTTGAGCGCGGTTTCGCCGGAATCCTGCAGCACGCCGATGATAAAGCCGACCGCAACCACCTGCATCGCCATCTCGTTCGGGATGCCGAACATATTACATGCCAGCGGGATCAGCAGCAGGGAACCGCCCGCCACGCCGGATGCGCCGCAGGCACACAGCGAGGCCACCACGCTCAGCAGCAGCGCGGTTGGCAGATCCACCGGAATACCCAGCGTATGCACCGCCGCCAGCGTCAGCACGGTGATGGTGATGGCCGCGCCCGCCATGTTGACGGTCGCGCCCAGCGGGATGGATACGGAGTAGGTATCGCGGTCCAGATTCAGCTTCTTCGCACAGCGCCATGTTGACCGGAATGTTGGCCGCCGAGCTGCGGGTGAAGAAGGCGGTCACGCCGCTTTCGCGCAGGCAGGTCAGCACCAGCGGATACGGGTTGCGGCGGATCTGCAGAAACACCAGCAGCGGGTTGATCACCAGCGCCACCAGCAGCATACAGCCAATCAGCACCAGCAGCAGCTGCGCGTAGCCCCACAGCGCGCCGAAACCGGTGGTTGCCAGCGTGGATGCCACCAGGCCAAAAATACCAATCGGCGCAAAGCGGATCACCAGCGTCACCATAAAGGTCACGGCGTGGGACAGATCGTTGACCAGGTTTTTCGTGGTCGTGGTTGGCGTGGCGCAGCGCGAAGCCCAGACCAACGGCCCACACCAGGATCCCGATGTAGTTCGCGTTAATCAGCGCATGGATCGGGTTGGCGACCATGCTCATCAGCAGGCCGTGCATCACCTCAACAATGCCGGCCGGCGGCGTAATGTCGGTCGCGCCGGTGGTCAGTTGCAGCGTGGACGGGAAGATAAAGCTCACGACAACCGCGGTCAGCGCCGCCGAGAAGGTCCCCAGCAGATACAGCAACAGAATCGGGCGAATATTGGTTTTTTGCCCCTGCTGGTGGTTGGCGATTGAGGCCATCACCAGCATCAGAACCAGAACCGGCGCGACCGCTTTCAGTGCGCCGACGAACAGTGCGCCGAGCAGGCCCGTGGCCTCGGCGGCAGGTTTTGAGATCAGTGCCAGCGCGACGCCGAGCACCAGTCCAACCAGTATTTGCTTAACAAGGCTGCCGCGCGACAGGCGCGCACCCAGCCGTTGGGTCGTCATTGTGTGAGAGATTATTCCTGAGTCAAATTGCGGTCTTTTCATCCCGGTATGAGCTCACACTTAGTGCACGTTTATGTCCGGATGTAAGTAAATGTTTGCCTGGTCGAGTATAAGGGAAAGCGTCTGCGGAGGGAAGCGTAAAATGCTGGATTTTACGTGTGCGCGTCGATCGTTTTTTGAAACTATTGATTACAGAAAGTGGGGTGGCCGCGATATGAAACGGCCGAAGGTTGGCGCTTCGTGCGAAACAAAGCAGGGGCGATTAGCGCCACCGTGCAGAACGCACTTATCGTGAGCTGCTGCTTTCTTATCGTGCTGGCGGTTAACCCAGGTATTGATAATCAGCGTCACGATCAGAATGCCAAACACCACGCCGAGCGAAATGGCGATCGGGATGTGGTAGAAATCGACGATCAGCATCTTGATACCGATAAACACCAGGATCACCGACAGGCCGTACTTCAGCATCGAGAAGCGCTCCGCCGCGCCTGCCAGCAGGAAGTACATGGCGCGCAGGCCGAGGATGGCGAACAGGTTAGAGGTCAGGACGATGAACGGGTCGGTGGTCACCGCAAAGATGGCCGGAATGCTGTCCACGGCGAAAATCACATCGCTCAGCTCAACCAGAATCAGCACCAGCAGCAGCGGGGTGGCAAACAGCAGGCCGTTCTTGCGCACGAAGAAGTGCTCGCTCTCAATCTTGTCGGTCATGCGCAGATGCCCGCGGATCCACTTCACCAGCGGGCGATCGCCAATCGCAGCGCCGTCCTCTTTCGCCAGCGCCATTTTGACCCCGGTGAACAGCAGGAACGCGCCGAAGACGTACAGCAGCCATTCGAACTGGGTGATCAGCCAGCTGCCGGCGAAGATCATGATGGTACGCAGGACAATCGCGCCCAGCACGCCGTAGACCAGCACGCGGCGCTGCAGGGCCGCCGGCACGGCGAAGTAGCTGAACAGCATCAGCCAGACAAAGACGTTATCGACCGCCAGGGCTTTTTCAATCAGATAGCCGGTGAGGAAGGCGAGCGCCTGAGGATCGGCCACCGCGCGGCCTTCGGTCGAGGCCAGATACCACCAGAAGGCGGCACAGAAGAGCAGGGAGAGGGTGACCCACACCAGCGACCAGGCCGCAGCCTGTTTCATGGTCATGCCGTGCGCGCCGCGACGCCCCTGTAAAAAGAGGTCGATCGCCAGCATGATGAGCACGACAACCGCGAATCCGCCCCACAACATGGGAGTGCCGACAGAATGCATACTATTTTCCTTACACATAAAAAACAAAAACGGCCATGGTCAGAAGACGATAGCCGTTAGCTTTTTATGCATAGACCTCGCCTTCCGGCAAGGTCTCACTTACAACCACGAGGGTTGCCCGGCGACCGGATGCGGTATTGCACGCATCGTAATGACGATCCACCGACGAAGAAGTTACTCCCCTTTGCAGGTAACAAAATATGTCAGACCATTGGTTTCGTCAATGGTCTGCGCCGTTTCATTACACAGCTTTACGCGATAACTTCCGCGCTCACGCCGTCTGCCGGGAACACCACGCCGGTCTGACGGCGGATCTCCGTTTGCAGCTTCGCCGTGGTGCAGCTCACCGCAAGGCCTGGGTGATTCACTTCGTTGTCTTCCACCAGACGGGCGAAGACCTCTGCCTCATAGAGCATAGTGTTAATATGCTGAGGCTGCGTCAGCTCCTGGGCTTTGCCGCCGCGCGGTACAAAGCTCACCTTCTGGCACTCGGAGATCTTCTCGATAACCAGCGAGCCCGCTTCGCCCTGAATTTCGCTCGGCAGGACAGAGTCGCTCACCTTGGAGTGCTGCAGCGTCACGCTGAAATCACCGTAATCCAGCACCGCGACACCGTGCGCATCCACGCCACTCTCCAGCAGGCTGGCGGTGGCCGTCACGCCGTGCGGCTCGCCCCACAGGGCCACGGCAGAGGCCAGGCAGTAGAAGCCGATATCCATAATCGAGCCGTTAGAGAACGGCCGGGTTAAAGGTGTTCGGGTTCTCGCCGTCGAGATAGCGCTGGTAGCGCGACGAGTACTGGCAGTAGTTGATAAAGGCTTTACGCACTTTGCCCACCTTCGGCAGGGACTGCTGCAGCAGCAGGAAGTTCGGCAGGCTGGCGGTTTTGAAGGCTTCGAACAGCACCACCTGGTTTTCGCGGGCAAGCGCAATGGCCGCTTCGACTTCATCGAATGTTCGACGCCAGCGGCTTCTCGCAAATCACATGCTTTTTATGGCTGAGGAACAGCTTCGTTTGCGGGAAGTGCAGGGAGTTCGGGCTGGCGATATAGACCGCGTCAATGGCGTCACTTTGCGCCATCTCATCAAGCGAGGTGAAGAGATGCTCAACGAGGTAATCGTTGGCAAAACTCTGCGCCTGCTCAAGGCTGCGGGAATAGACTGCGGTAAGTTTCAGTTTGCCGGTTTCGTGGGCGGCGTCGACGAACTGGCGCGTGATCCAGTTCGTTCCCAATGACTGCGAAACGTATCACGGCTGGTTCTCCTGCACTCTGAAAGCGGCAGAGTAGCATGTTCCCTGGCGGCGCAGGCAGGCGAAATTTGATCCTGCGATCCGCATTCCAATATGATGATGCTAAACCCTTTTTTAACCGACATGCGGGGACGCCGGGTGAGCGGAAGCAAACACGCACTGAACTGGACCACACTGCTGATCGCCATTCCGGTGGGCCTGGTGGCCTCGCTGGTCACGCTGGCGTTTCGCGGCATCATCGATCTCATCAATCATTTGCTGTTTCACAGCGACAGCGAAATCACGGTCGCGATGCACGTCTGGCCGTGGATCTTCTGGCCGATGCTGGTGGGGGCGGGCGGGCTGCTGGCCGGCTGGTTCCTGCGCTACGCGGTGGCGATTGAGCAGCAGGAGACGGTGAAAACCGATTACCTTGAAGTGATTAACGCGCGGCTGGATGCGGTGCCCACCAAAACCTCGCTGTTTCGCGCGCTGTCGTCGATTGCCAGTATCGGCAGCGGGGCGTCGATTGGTAAAGAGGGGCCGATGGTGCAGCTGTCGGCACTGAGCGGCAGCCTGCTGGGGCGCTGGCTGCCAGCGTCCCTCAATATGCGCAACAGTGACATCGTCGCGATGGCGGCCGCCGCCGGTCTGTCGTCGGTGTATCACGCCCCGCTGGCGTCGGCGATTTTTGTCGCGGAAATTGCGTTTGGTATCTCTGCGCTACAGCGGCTGATTCCGCTGATTATCGCCTCGGCTGTGGCGGTAATGACCATGTGGTCACTGGGCTTTCGCAGCGCACTCTATCCGCTCTCCGACACGCTATTTCAAATGGATCTCACCAGCCTGCTGATGACGGTAATCATTGGGTTTGCTGCGGGCGTGGCGGGCTGGCTGTTAATCAAGCTGATTGCGCGCAGCAAAGCGTTGTTCAGCCACGTGCGCTCGCTGCCGCTCAGGCTGGGCGCAGGCGGCTTTGCGGTTGGCTTACTGGCGCTGATCTCCACCGATATCCTCGGTAACGGCTATGAAGTGATCGTGAAAATCATTGAAGGCAACTATCTGCTGGCCGGTTTACTCGGCCTGCTGGTGCTGAAAATGCTGGCGACCACGCTCTCGGTTGGCTCCAACGCGGTAGGCGGCCTGTTCACGCCCTCATTATTGATTGGTGCGCTGCTCGGCGTGGCGCTGGCGCAGACTGGCGTGCTGCTGCATCTGCCGGTGGGCAATACGCTGCTGTATGCGGCGGTGGGCATGGCGGCGGTGCTGGCGGCGGTCAGTCAGGCGCCGCTGATGGCGATGCTGATGGTGCTGGAGATGACGCTTAACAGCAGCCTGCTGTTCCCACTGATGATCGCCTCGGTGCTGGCGTCAATGCTGGTCTACCGGCTGCAGTCCGCCAGCACCTATCCGGTGGTAAGCCATCACCTTAATCGCTCAGAAGCGAAATATGATTTTGATAATATGCGGGTTGATCAGCTGATCATCCCCGGCGCGGCGCTGCAGCCGGCGGAATCGGTCGGGCAGGCGCTGGCGGTGAGTTCGCTCAAGCGCGAGCGCTACGTCTACGTCATTAATCAGGCCGGTCAGTTTCTTGGTGTGGTATCAATTCATGACATTTCACGCAAAGTGCTGGCACAGGAGATCACGCTGGATTCACCGGTCAGCAGCGTGATGGATGATAATTTCCCCTGCATTTACCAGCACCAGAGCATGCGTGAAGGCTGGGAGGCGTTTGCGCGCGTGACGCTGGAGCGTTTACCGGTGCTGAATAATGCGCAGGAGCGTCGCTTCCTCGGCGCATTGACCAAAACCAGTCTGATTCAGAAAGCGCAGGAGTTTCTTTAGGCCGCGTTGCCGCGCAGCGCCTGTTCGGTCATCCACAGGCGCGCGTCGAACTCCAGCTGGTGGTAGTCCGGTTCCATGTGGCAGCACAGCTGATAAAAGGCTTTGTTGTGATCTTTCTCTTTCAGGTGCGCCAGTTCGTGCACCACGATCATGCGCAGAAAGGGTTCCGGCGCGAGACGGAAAAAGGTCGAGATGCGAATTTCGGCCTTGGCTTTCAGGTTACCGCCCTGCACGCGGGAAATGGCGGTGTGCAGGCCAAGCGCATGCTTCATCACTTTGATTTTATTATCCCAGATGACCTTGCTCACCGGCGGCGCGCTGCGCATATAGCGGTTTTTCAGCGCCTGCGTGTAGTCATAAAGCGCGCGGTCGCTGACGACGTCGTGTGTATCGGGATAGCGCTGCTGCAAAAAGGCGGCTAATCGCTGATTATCAATCAGCACTTGCACCTGTTCGAGGATGTTTTCAGGGTAACCCTGCAGATAGATTAATGACATTGGGATTCCCGACGAAAGACAGTATACTGCGCCCCCTTTTCAGGGCGAAAATCGCGCAAAGTGTACCACGCCGGAGATTCCATGAGCCAACTTGAACTGACCGATCGCACGCTGACGCTTCAGCGCTTCCCGCCGATGCGCGAAGAGAGCCCGCTACAGGCGTGGGACGCCGCAGATGAATATTTGCTGCAGCAGGCGCTGCCGGCAGGCCCGGTGCTGGTATTCAATGACAGCTTTGGCGCGCTGACCTGTGGGCTGAACGATCGGGAAATCTGGCACGTCAGCGACTCGTGGCTCAGCCAGCAGGCCGCCCGGCAGAATCTGCGTCTCAACGGTCTGGATGAAGCGTCGGTACACTTTCTTGATAGCCTGGCGCCGTTGCCGGCTGCCCCGGCGGCGGTACTGATTAAGCTGCCCAAAGCGCTGGCGCTGCTTGAGCACCAGCTGCGCGCGCTGCGGACGGTCGTCACGCCGGATACCCTGATTCTGGCGGCCGGTAAAGCCAAAGATATCCATAATTCCACGCTGCAGCTGTTTGAACGCATTCTCGGTGAGAGCAAAACCTCACTGGCGTGGAAAAAAGCGCGTCTGATTTACAGCCATTTCAGCGCCCCGGCGCTGGCGGACGTGCCGGCGACCACCGTGTGGCCGCTCGACGAGACGCCGTATCACATCCACAACCACGCCAATGTGTTCGCCCGTGCCGCGCTGGATATTGGCGCGCGCTTCTTTCTGCAACACCTGCCGCACAATATTGAAGGCGAAATCGTCGATCTCGGCTGCGGAAACGGCGTGATCGGCCTGCAGGCGCTGGAACAGAATCCGCAGGCCGAGGTGCTGTTCGTCGATGAATCTTACATGGCGGTGGCTTCCAGCCAGCTTAACGTTGAGCTGAACCGGCCACAGGATCTGGCACGCTGCCAGTTTCGGGTTAACAACGTGCTGAGCGGTTTTCCGTCGGACCGATTGCATGCGGTGCTGTGCAATCCGCCGTTCCATCAGCAGCACGCGGTGACCGACCACTTGGCATGGCAGATGCTACGTGACGCCAAACGCTGCCTGCAATATGGCGGCGAGCTGCGCATCGTCGGCAACCGCCACCTTGGCTATCATCAGAAAATGAAGAAGCTGTTTGGCAACTGCGAGCTGGTGGCCTCTAACGCCAAATTTGTGGTGCTGCGTTCGGTCAAGCTGCGTTAATCACAGGCTGAGCGCCAGCTCAGTGGCCTGAGCAATGGCGCGCCGTGCATCCAGCTCCTGCGCGACGTCGGCGCCGCCGATCAGCCGCACGGCTTTGCCGCGTGCGGTCAGCGCCTGCGCCAGCGTACGCAGCGGTTCCTGACCGGCGCAAATCACGATGTTATCTACCGCCAGCGTCAGCGCTTCCCCCTGATGGCGCAGGTGTAGCCCGTCATTATCAATCTTCAGATACTCCACATCGCCCCACATCTGCACGCCGTGCACCTGCAGGCTGGCGCGATGGATCCAGCCGGTGGTTTTCGCCAGCCCGGCGCCCGGCTTGCCGGATTTACGCTGCAGCAGCCAGATCTGGCGATCGGCAGGAGTCGGCTGTGGACGCACTAAACCGCCGCGCGCCTGCAGGCTGCGATCGATGCCCCAGCTTTGGTAGAAGTCTTCCTCGCGATCGGCGTGCTGCAGCAGAAACTCCGCGGTGTCAAAACCAATGCCGCCGGCACCGATAATCGCCACGCGCTGGCCAACCGGTTTTTTGTCGCGTATCACCTCGAGATAGCTCAGTACGCTGGGGTGATCGATGCCCGGAATCGCCAGCTGGCGCGGTGTGATGCCGGTCGCGATGATAACTTCATCCGCCTGTTCCAGTTCGTCGGCGCTGACGCGATGATTCAGGCACAGCGCAACGCCTGCGGCTGCCAGCTGATGGCGGAAATAGCGCAGCGTTTCGCTGAACTCCGCCTTGCCGGGGATCTGGCGGGCGATATTAAACTGGCCGCCAATCTGCGCATCGGCTTCGTACAGGGTGACGTGATGGCCGCGCTGCGCCGCCTGCAGCGCGAACGCCATACCGGCCGGACCGGCACCTACCACCGCCAGCCGTTTTGGCTGCGCGGCGGCGATGACCGGCATCAGCGTTTCATGACAGGCGCGCGGATTGACCAGGCAGGAAGTGACCTTGCCGGCAAAGATTTGATCGAGACAGGCCTGATTACAGGCGATGCAGGTATTGATGGCGTCGGGCTGGCCCGCCTGCGCTTTGCTGACAAACGCGGCATCGGCAAGAAATGGCCGCGCCATCGACACCATGTCGGCAATACCGTCGCGCACAATCTCCTCCGCTACCTGAGGATGATTGATACGGTTGGTAGCGATAACCGGTACGCTGACGTGCTGGCGCAGATGCTGCGTGACCCAGGCGAAACCGGCACGCGGCACGCAGGTGGCAATGGTGGGAATGCGTGCTTCATGCCAGCCAATGCCGCTGTTGAACAGCGTCACGCCGCGCTGCTCCAGCGCCGTGGCAAGCTGCAGCGTCTCCTGCAGCGAGCTGCCGTTATTCACCAGGTCGAGCATCGACAGGCGAAAAATAATAATAAAGGCATCACCGACGGCGGCGCGCACCGCCTGCGTCACTTCCAGTGCAAAGCGCTGCCGCCGCGCCACATCGCCGCCCCAGCCGTCGTCGCGCTGATTGGTATGGGCGACCAGGAACTGATTAATCAGGTAGCCTTCCGAACCCATGATTTCGACACCGTCGTAACCGGCCTGCTGCGCCAGCCGGGCGCAGCGCGCGAAATCCGCGATGGTTTGTTCAATCTGCGCTTCGCTCAGTGCCTGCGGTGTAAACGGGTTGATGGGCGCCTGTAGCGCCGAGGGCGCCACCAGATCGCGCTGATAACTGTAGCGCCCGGCGTGCAGGATCTGCAGCGCAATTTTGCCCCCCTGAGCATGTACCGCATCGGTTATCTGGCGGTGCCAGCCGCACTGCGTTTCGTCTGTCAGCATGGCGCCGCCCTGCGCCACCACGCCCTGCGCATTGGGCGCGATGCCGCCGGTCACAATCAGCGCAACGCCTTCCCGGGCGCGCTCGGCGTAAAAGGCAGCGAGGCGCTGAGCGCCATCAGCATGCTCTTCCAGACCGGTGTGCATTGAGCCCATCAGGAAACGGTTTTTCAGTTGCGTAAAGCCCAGATCCAGCGGGGCAAACAGATGCGGATAACGCTCAGTCATGATCACTTACTCAGTGAGTGGTCGGATGAGTGAACTCTAGCGGGAAAAGTGCGGGCTGGAAATTTGCGGCGCTCAGCCTGTGAGAAACATCAAAAAAAAGCAGGGCGGCAAGTCGCAGACGAAAGTATCGGACCACTTTCGCCAGGCACGGGAAGAAACCTGCGCGCCCTGTAATGGCATGAAGATTGGGCTAATAAATTAGCTCTGTGGTTATAAATTCCTGTATGACTCAATCTCTGTAACAATCCCGGGTGAGGACGAGGTGATGATGCCATGCCTCAGTCGAATTAATCCGCAAGACTGGTCTTGATTTTGGCTTCAGCAGGCACCGTTTCGCCGTGCCAGTTCAATAATATCGACCAGATTCTTTGATTCGAGCTTTTGAAAAATTTTAGTTTTATAAGTACTGATAGTTTTGTTATTTAATCCTAATTCACAGGCAATGATTTTATTGGATTTTCCCTGCGCCAGCTGACGTAAAATAAGCGTTTCCCGCTCGGTCAGGCGCGACAGCATATCCTGTTCATTAACATAGCGCTGGCGCCGGTCAAGAATATCACCGGGCAGATAATTTACATTGTTAAATACGCAGCCAATGGCGGCGATCAGCGTCTGAATCGGATCGTATTTCGACACGAAGCCGTTAGCGCCCTGACTAAGCGATTGTATAAGCAGGTGATTGTTACTGCTCTGACTGAGCAGAATGACTTTCATCCAGGTTTTAGATTTTACGATATCACGTAAAAAGGCGATGCCATTTTTCTCTTTGAAATCAGGATCTAAAATCAGGATGTCGATGTGCTGATGAATAACATCGTCAATACCATCATTAATTGTGTTTGCTGTAGTGACACAATTAAAGCCATTCATTAATAATAAAGCCTGCACCCCAGCCGCAACAAGGCGATGCTCATCAACGATGAGAATTTTTGCATTAAACATAGATCTCCCTTTAACGACACCGATATGATGGCGCTGGCGGACATTATGTCTGGCGGCTTATCCCGGCGAACCGAGAAATGTCTTGATAAGATTATGTTTTTATAAAACCTGCTGATTTTTCAGCCGATATTGTTCAAAGATAATTAATGTTTCATTGACGGTGTTTATCTCGCACGCGATGGCGGCAATCAGCTGCGCGACATCGTGTCCTTCCTGCTGGTGTTTCTCCAGCTTGCGCCCCAGCTCCATCAGCGCGCTGGCGTTAAGAATACTGGCACCGCCTTTCAGCTTATGGCCAAGCTGTGACAGCGCGTGAGCATCAGTGGTTTGCTGCAGCGCCGCCAGCAATTCATCGTGGCTGGTGCGAATACTTTCCAGCAGGGTGATGCAGCTGGCGGGATCGCGCTCAGCCAGCTGCATCAGCAGCGGCGCAAAAGTCGGAACCGCCGCAGGTGCCGGCAGCGCGGCAGCGGCGGTGTCAGTAGCAGGTTGCCCGGTCACGGCTGCCTCGCTGTCAGGCGCGTTTGGCGTGCGGCGCGGACAGTGGGTGATTTGTGCCAGCAGCGTATCCAGATTCAGCGGCTTAAACAGACAGTCGTTCATGCCAGCCTGCAGGCAGCGCTGCATGATGTGCTGCTCGGCGGAGGCGGTCAGGCCGTATAGCGTGATCGGCGGCAGATGATGGTGGCGTTCATGCTGGCGCAGCGCCTGGGCAAATTCAAACCCGTTCATGCCGGGCATATTGCAGTCGGTAATGATCAGGTCAAAGCGCAGCGGATCCTGCTGCCACAGCTTCAGCGCTTCGACGGCGCTTTCGCTCACCACCACCTGATGGCCCGCCAGCTCCAGCTGTTTGCCCAGCAGCAGACGATTGGGCGCATGATCATCAATCACCAGCACTGACAGTTTATCGGTGACCAGCGGCTGTGACAGATGCGGTTGGGTTTGATCGCGCGGTTCGCCGGCCGGCGCGCGGAAGTAGAAGGAGAACACCGATCCTTCACCTGGCGTACTCTCCACAATCAGTTCGCCATCCAGCAGCTCTGCCAGATTGCGGCAGATGCTCAGGCCAAGACCGGTGCCAATCTGCTGCTGCTGACGTTCACCGACCTGGACAAATGGCTCAAAGATCGCCTGCTGCTGCTCCTCGGTCATGCCGCAGCCGTCATCACTCACTTCTATGACGAACTCACAACCTTCTTCTTCCTGGCCAATCCCCTGCATCAGCACCACGGTTACGCTGCCGCGATCGGTAAATTTAATGGCGTTACTCAACAGGTTAGACAGGATCTGGTTGATCATCAGCGGATCGGTTTGTACCCAGTAGGCCGCGATGTCCATTTCTACGCGCAGATCGATCCCTTTGCTTTCGGCCTTGTTGCGGAACAGCGTCACCGCCTGATCGATCACATCCGGCAGATAGACGGTTTCCGGCGTGGGTTGATACTGGCCTGATTCGATCTTCGACAGATCGAGGATATCACCGATCAGCGACAGCAGCGCGCGCGCCGAGCTGTAGGCGACGCGAATATTTTCGGACAGCGTCTCACACGGCTGCGAGCGGGTTTCCAGCTCCAGCAGACCAATGATGGCGTGCAGCGGCGTGCGGATCTCATGACTCATGCTGGCGAGAAACTCACTTTTGGAGCGGTTGGCTTTGTCTGCGGTGTCCTTGGCCAGCTGCAGCTCCTGCAGCAGCGCGTTACGCTCGGTAACATCGACCCAGCCGCCGATCACCCCGGCAACTTCCCCCAGCCGATCGCGAAACGGCAGCGTCCAGTGGTACAGATGGAAGGCCTGCTGGCCAAACATCAGCTGGACGTCGCGCATTACCGCTTCACCATCCAGCAGCGTCTGCTGGTAACCATCTTCGATAGTGTGAATGCTGGCGTTATTGGTGTTGAACACGTCCGACAGTCGTTTGCCAATCACCTCGTCGCGTTTGATGTGCAAAAAGCGCAGATAGGCATTATTACAATCCACCAGCCGCGTTTGCTTATCGCGAATGTACATCGCCACCGGCGAGTCATTAAACAGCGTGTGGGTAAAATTGAGCTGATTTTTCAGCGCATTCTCAGCCTGCATACGCTGCTGAATCACTTTGCGCAGATGGTGGTTCCACAGCAGGATCAGCAGAATCAATCCCAGCGATACCGAAACAATCAGCAGAATCGTTTGCTTATAGTTCTGCCACGAGCCGCTGAGAAACGGCGGTTCCGCCTGACGCCACTGCGCCATCAGCTTAAACAGGGTTTCCGGTGGGATGGCCAGCAGCGCTTTATCGAGAATACTGATCAGCGTCTCATTGCCGGGCTCAACGCGCATCACAAAGCGCGCGGGATCGGCGCCCAGTGTACCCTCGACGATCAGCCCGCTGCCAAAATGGTTGCGCAGATGGTAGTCGGCAAAAATTTTCGGCACGATCACCGCATCGACCTTGCGCGCCAGCAGCTGGCGCAGCGCATCCAGCGGACGATCGGTATCGCTGACCGACAGGTGCGGATAGTGCTCCTGCAGCCAGCTTTTCATTAGCGAATTTTTTAGCATCAGCGCCGAACCAAACGGAAAGGTGTCGCGCGCCATAATGTTTCCCGGCTGCTGATTGCGAATGATCACCCAATGCGATACCAGCCACGGACGCGTAATCAGAGCCGGTTGTGCTTCGAACTGTGGCTCCAGAATTTCCAGCGGAAACAGCTTTGGCAAAGGACGTCCGCCGGGGTGTTCATGACTGGCGTGCGCTACAAAATTCAGGCCGGTCTGGCTGGTGATCAGCTCCAGCACGTCCGGCGCCATACCGCGAAACTGTTCTGCTGGCGTCCGGCTGCTGAGCGGTGCCTGCGCCAGCGGCAAGGTGGTCTCGATGTGAATGTTGTTTTGCAGCCACTGCTCTTCGTCGGCGGTCAACGCCAGCGGATTACGTTGCAGTACATGATGGGGATCGAGTTGCCAGCGTTTGGCAATCTGCATGCGGATAGACAGCGGAATCTGCGGCAGCGCCTGGTTGATGGCGTCGGCCAGCGCAGGATACAGCGGACTGATGCCGAAACCGACGTTGAGCGGAATCGTATGCTCATCGGCCAGAATAGTAAGCGCGTTGGCAAACAGATAGCGGTTGAGGTGCGTCAGCGTCGCCGCATTTCCCCAGACGCGCGCCGTCTGGCCATAAACGGTGGCGGCGACGGCATCATAGTAGCCCGGGAAACGCACCAGCTGCGCGTTTTCGTATGTCTCTTCCAGGTACTGGCGCTGCAGCGGCGTGCCTGACCAGGCGATTTGCTCGGGCATGCCGTTATTGAGAAAAAGGTCGCTGTCGGTCTTTAGTCCCATCACGCTGTAATCCAGCATCCACGGGGCGCTGGCCAGCAGCGGCTGCGACTGTGACGACGGCTGGGCGACGTAAATCGCCAGCATATGCATTTCGCCTTGCAGTACCGCCTGCTGCGCGGCGCTATGACTGGGGAAGTGATAAAGCTCAATGCTGGTCTCCAGCATGCTTTGAATCAGCGACAGGTAGTCGGCGCTCAGGCCTTCGAAGCGGCGCGTATCGGTATCCATATATATCGGTGGCTGTGCTTTACCGGCCACCGCGACTTTAATTACTTTATTTCGAAAGGCAGAAGAGATGGGCTCCGCCAGCTGCAGCGCGGGCTGGGCGGTATCGTAACGCGCTAAAAGCTGCAATGGTTTGACCTGCGCCTGCAGCGCGCCGCCAAAAAAAATAAACAGGACCACGCCCGCCAGACGGATGAAATTAACAGGATTAAACACCGTGCGTTCCTGAAGAAAATAAAGTCATTAATGCCGATAAGGGAAAAGGAGTATAAAGAGATTTTTCCCGCCTGCCTGATCTAATGCCGCATTAAGGATATTTTGCGACCATTCTCGAATGTTTAACTTATTATTAACATTCATGATTTTTTTAGATATTGCTTTTGCTTTGATTTCAAATATTTCAACGGTTTATCCATAAAATGACCTTTCAAGACAATTCTTATGTGGTCCTTTCACAGAGTTACGTCAGAATTTTCGCAGTTTTTCCGGGGCCGCTCACCGCTGCTGTCCATTCATCCGGTAAAACTACCTTTTAATTAGCGGTAATAAGTTAAACGCGTAAGCAAAATTCTAATTTTTGTTAACCTGGTGACGTTTGGTTTAAACCGTTGCAGGCGATTTTCCCGGCAGCGGTCAGCGCATACTTTCAGGTCATTTTCACTGGTGTGGTTATCAGTACTGGACAAAATTGAGACTGTAATAAAGGAATAAAAGAATGGTATATGCACATAATAAACAGGTGCGTGTCGCTGTCCTTGATGATCACCCGATGGTTCGTACCGTTTTCGAGTTATGCCTGAAACACGAACCCGATATTCATCTGGTCGGGACCTGGTCTTCAAGTAATGAACTGTTTAGTCAGCTGCGCAGCACCACGGTGGATGTGCTGGTGCTGGATTTTTTGCTGGGCGAGCGGGAACTGGATGGCCTGGCCCTGGTGAAACAGCTGCGAAATCACTATCCGCAGCAAAAGATATTGATCTCATCGTCCATGGAGAGTCCGGCGATTGTCAAAATGGTGCTGAGCGCCGGCGTTAAGGGCTTTATTGGAAAAAGCCACAATATGCAGGAGATCGTCCAGGCGATTCGCCAGGTGGCGCAGGGGCGGCTATTCCTGTCGCAGGAAGTGGCGTACGAGGTGGAAAACCTCTACGTGATGAATGAAGACGCCATCAACGAAAACCTCGATCTCTCCAGCAAAGGCAATATGTACGAGAAGGTCAAAACCCTCAGTCCGCGCGAAGTAGAAGTGGTGCGCTGTTTTCTGGATGGGCTCAGCGTGTCGCAAATTGCCGTGAAGTTTAAACGCAGCCGCAAAACCGTGAGCGGACAAAAGCAGTCGGCGCTGAAAAAGCTCGGCCTGCGCTCGGATTCGGAATTGTTCAAATACAGCCACGACCTGATGTCGGGCAGCTAATCCTTCTTTAAGGCGGTCAGGAATGGCCGCCGTCTGCTTTTCCGCCTCTCTGCATCACGTTCCCGGTAACAGCCGTTTTGTAACATCGTTTTGAGTGATGTTCGTCACAGTTTCGCCGGCCGTATCCCGCTGTGATAGCCCCCATTGCTACAGCACTGAAGGGGCTAGAATGAACATTGAAACGCAATCCTGCGTCATTACCGGCAAAAAACAGGTCAGCGTCGCACAGCAGCAGGTGCAGTGGGACGGCACCGGCACGCTGGTGCGCATCACGCGCGGCGGCATCTGCGGGTCCGATCTGCACTACTATCAGGAAGGTAAAGTCGGCAGCTTTGAAGTGAAGATGCCGATGATCCTCGGCCATGAAGTGATCGGCTACGTGGTGGAGAGCGACGATCCGCAGCTCCAGCCCAATCAAAAAGTGGCGGTCAATCCCTCAAAGCCGTGCGGCAGCTGTAAATACTGCCTGCGCGAGCAGCAAAATCATTGCACTTCAATGCGCTTTTTCGGCAGCGCCATGTATCTGCCACACGTGGATGGCGGCTTCACGCAATACAAAGTGGTCGATAGCGCGCAGTGTGTGCCGTTTCCGCAGGAGGCCGATGACAGCGTAATGGTGTTTGCTGAACCGCTGGCCGTGTGCATCCACGCCACGCAGCAGGCGGGCGATCTGAGCGGCAAAACCGTGTTCATTTCCGGCGTCGGGCCGATTGGCTGTCTGATTGCCGCCGCTGCCAAAGCCCGCGGAGCTGCCGAGATTATTTGCAGCGATATCAGCGAACGCTCGCTCAGCCTGGCGCAGCAGATGGGCGCGACCGGGGTGATCCACGCGGCTAACGGTGATTTCACGCCTTACCTTGCAGATAAAGGCTTCTTCGATGTCGCTTTCGAGGCTTCCGGCCATCCGTCTTCGCTGCAGCGCTGTCTCGACGTGGTATGCGCCAAAGGCACGCTGGTACAGGTTGGCATGGGCGGTACGATTCCGGATTTCCCGCTGATGACGCTGATCGCCAAAGAGATCAATCTGGTCGGTTCTTTCCGTTTCACCCACGAATTCAACACGGCGGTTGACTGGCTGGCAGGCGGCGTGGTCAATCCGCTGCCGCTGTTCAGCGGCGAGTATGACTTACAGGATATCGACGCGGCGCTGCAGTTTGCCGGTGATAAAACCCGGGCGGCGAAAGTCCAGTTAACGTTTTAAGGAGTCAGTATGAGTCAGCTATTTTCCCTGGCGGGCAAGCGTGTGCTGCTCACCGGTTCGGCGCGCGGCATCGGTTTTCTGCTGGCGCGCGGTCTGGCGGAGGCGGGCGCGGAGGTGATCATCAACGCCACCACCGAGGGCGGCGCAGAGCAGGGCGCGGCGAAACTGCGCGAGCTGGGTTATCACGCACGGGCGAAGGCCTTTGACGTCACGCAGTCGGCGCAGGTTCAGCAAGCGGTGGAGGAGATTGAAAGTCAGTGGGGCGCGATTGATATCCTGGTGAACAATGCCGGCATTCAGCGCCGCCGGCCGTTTCTTGAGTTTCCCGAGCAGGACTGGAACGACGTGATTGCCGTCAACCAGACAGCGGTGTTTCTGGTGTCACAAACCGTGGCGAAAAGAATGGTGCAGCGTCAGCGCGGAAAAATCATCAACATCGGCTCGATGCAGAGCGAACTGGGCCGCGACACCATCACGCCGTATGCCGCCTCCAAGGGCGCGGTGAAAATGCTGACGCGCGGCATGTGCGTGGAGCTGGCGCGCCACAATATTCAGGTTAACGGCATTGCGCCAGGCTATTTCAAAACCGAGATGACGCAGGCGCTGGCCGACGATCCGGCCTTCACCGCCTGGCTGACCCAACGCACGCCGGCCGCACGCTGGGGCAAGCCGGAAGAGCTGATTGGCGCGGCGGTGTTCCTGGCGTCGGGCGCATCTGATTTCGTCAATGGCCATCTGCTGTTTGTTGATGGCGGTATGCGCGTCGCCGTGTAATGGCGTGGCGCGGCTGGCGTAATTGCCGGCGCGCGCCTAAACCTTAAACACCCCTCTGTCTTCCTAAGGATAATAAAAAATGCCAATAACCATAATTGTGCTGGGTGTGATACTGCTGCTGGTTCTGATGATTGTCTTCAAGGTCAATGGCTTCATTGCGTTGGTGTTTGTCTCGGCGGTGGTAGGTATCGCCGAAGGCATGACGACGCTCAATGTGATGGCCTCGATTCAGAAAGGCATTGGTTCCACGCTCGGTGGCCTGGCGATGATCCTCGGCTTTGGTGCCATGCTTGGGCGGCTGGTGTCCGATACCGGCGCTGCCCAGCGGGTGGCCACCACGCTGATTGCCGCGTTCGGTAAACAGCGGCTGCAGTGGGCGCTGGTGGTCACCGGACTGATCGTCGGTCTGGCGATGTTCTACGAAGTCGGCTTCGTACTGTTGCTGCCGCTGGTGTTCACCATCGTTGCGGCGGCCGGACTGCCGCTGCTGTACGTCGGCGTGCCGATGGTGGCAGCGCTGTCGGTGACGCACTGCTTCCTGCCGCCGCATCCCGGCCCAACCGCCATTGCCACCATCTTTGGTGCCAATCTCGGCACCACGCTGCTGTACGGCTTAATCATTACCATCCCGACGGTGATCATTGCCGGCCCGATCTTCTCAAAATTCCTCAAAAGCTTCGAAAAGTCGCCGCCGGAAGGGCTGTATAACCCTAAAATTTTCACCGAAGAGGAGATGCCGGGCTTCTTTATCAGCATCTTTGCTGCAGTGATTCCGGTGGTGCTGATGGCGATTGCGGCAGTCTGCGAACTGACGATGCCGAAAGAGAATGCGCTGCGCCAGTTCTTTGAATTTATCGGCAACCCGGCGGTGGCGCTGTTTATCGCCGTGGTAATTGCGGTGTTCACCCTCGGTCTGCGCAACGGGCGCAAAATGGAGCAGGTGATGGATATGTGTGGCGATTCGATTGCCGCCATCGCCATGATCGTCTTTATCATTGCCGGCGGCGGCGCCTTTAAGCAGGTGCTGGTGGATAGCGGTGTCGGTAATTACATCGCCGAACTGATGAAAGGATCGTCGCTGTCACCGCTGCTGATGTGCTGGACGGTGGCGGCAATGCTGCGCATCGCGCTGGGATCGGCCACGGTCGCGGCGATCACCACCGCCGGCATCGTGACACCGATCATTGCCGCTACCCATACCGATCCGGCGCTGATGGTGCTGGCGGTCGGTTCAGGCAGCGTGATCGCCTCGCACGTGAACGATCCGGGTTTCTGGCTGTTCAAAGGCTATTTCAACCTGAGCGTGGTTGAAACGCTGAAAACCTGGACGGTAATGGAAACGCTGATCTCCATCCTCGGCCTCGCCGGTGTGCTGGCGCTCAACGCCATCATTCACTAACGCCCGCGCTTCACAGGGAGGTGAAGCGTGCTTACGCGCGGCGGCGAATCCACGAGAAACGTGACTGATAGCCGCTGTCAAAATGGGTGTTATAGCGATAGCTCGAACCCGCCTCCGCCATGCAATAAGTACACACCGCCACGCGATCAATCTGCCCCGCCGGAATGCCGCGCTGTAACAGCAGGTCCCGCGCCAGCTGAGGCAAATCAAACCATACTCCCTGATGATGCGCCTGTGCCTGAGGTCGGATTGCCTGCGGATTATGCGGCTGTTGCTGTGACCAGCTTAGCGCTGGCAGGTCCGGGCGCTGCTGCATCTGTGCGATGCGATCAACGCCCAGTTCATAGCAGCACGGGCCGATCGCCGGACCGATCGCCACCAGCAGGGATGCCGGTGTCGCGCCACCCGCCAGCAGCTGATCGAGGGCACTGCTCAGCACGCCGCCGAGCGTACCCTGCAAGCCGGCATGCACCGCCGCCACCTGATGCGTTTTCACATCGGCAAACAGCACCGGCAGACAGTCAGCGGTGTAAACCGCAACCGGCTGATGATCGTCACTGATCACCCCATCGGATTCACAACTTTTCGGCGGCCGGTTTTGCCCGGCCAGCACCACTTTTGCGCTGTGCCGCTGCTGTCCGTAGGCCGCAGCGGCCGGTGCCGGCTGACCGGCAGGCTGAAAGGCATACTCCAGCCAGCGTTGACTCTCCAGCAGCGCTGAGCGCGGCCCGCGATTATCCATAAGTGTCTCCTGTGACCTGACCCCGGTTTTCCTCTGCCCACAGCTTACGTTAACTGCTACATTTTTAAAGCTTTACAAAAACTGACCATAATCACTTAAGGACGACATGATGAAAAACACCACCTGGCTGGCCGCGGCGGGCCTGATTGCCCTGACGCTCACCGGCTGTGCCCAACCGCAAAAACAGCAGGCTCAGCAGCAACTTGGTCAGCAGTCGGTGCTGGCAGTCAACTGGTTCCAGCAGTCTGGCGAGTATCAGGCGCTGAGCTGGCAGGCGTTCAACACGGCACGCATGGCGTTTGATAACGCTCCTTCGCTTACCGGCAAACCCAAAGCGGTGATTGTTGATCTGGATGAAACCATGATCGATAACAGCGCTTACAGCGCGTGGCAGGCAAAAAACGGCCAGCCGTTCTCCGGTAAAACCTGGTCAGCGTGGACGCAGGCGCGTCAGGCGACCGCGGTGCCCGGTGCCGTCGAATTTGCCAACTACGTGAATAGCCACGGCGGCACCATGTTCTACGTCTCGAACCGCGATCAGAAAGACTACGCGGCTACGGTCGATAATCTCAACAAGCTGGGCTTCAGCGGCGTAAGCGACAAAACCGTGCGTCTCAGCACCGGTAACTCCAATAAACAGGCGCGTTTCGACGCAATTAAAAATGCCGGCTACAACGTGGTGCTGTATATCGGCGATAACCTGAATGACTTCGGCGGCGCCACCTGGCATCAGGGTAACGCGCAGCGCCAGCAGTTTGTCACGCTCAACCATCAGCGTTTTGGCACCCAGTTCATTGTGCTGCCAAATCCACTGTACGGCGACTGGGAGAGCGGCATGGCTGAAAACTACAATAAGTTAACCCCGGAACAGCAACTGCAGGTGCGTGAATCCCGCATGAAAGCCTGGAACGGTAAATAATTCGTCAAGCGAAATAGCGCCTGCCCTGGCGGGCGCTTATCGCAGGCGGTTAGCGCCAGTGATATTTACGTTTCTTTGTAATTATTATTCTGCTTATCATTTTCCCGATCTCTTACTTAATCCTTCCGCCGCCTTCAGTGAAATATCATCGCGAATAACGTTAAAACCAGCGAATATCACTATTCATAAATTTAGTAATTAGGATTTTTCTCAGCGAGCAGAGTGTAATCCACCATACCAGCGTAAAGGCGCAAAAGTTTTACGTGTATATATTTGTCAGTGCATCCGAAATGCGTTTTAAAAATTAATTTTAATAAGCTGATTATATTGATTTTTAATGGAACCCTCCCTGATTGCGTCACTTGCATTAACTTACTTTGCCATGACATTTGCTGACACTTATTTTACATAAGGTCGCTGCTTCTGCCTGACTGAAATATTCCTGGTGCAAATAAATTCATAAGCGTCTATAACCAATTTCTGTGAGAAAGCGCCGTATACACCTGCCACAGAACGCTAAAACCGTGCTGCGCCATGCGTTTATTTGCCCGGAAGCGCTATTTGCGGATACAGAGAGAAGATAATTGTGACGACCCTTAAACCCTTATTAGCGAAAAATCGCAGTTGGGCACTCCAGCGCCGCGAGCGTAATCCAGATTACTTTGAACAATATCTGCATCAGCAGAAACCCCACTCCCTGTGGATTGGCTGTTCCGACAGTCGCGTACCGGCAGAAGTGCTGACCGGCTCGCATCCGGGCGAGCTATTCGTGCACCGCAATATCGCCAATATGGTACTACCCGATGATGACAACTTTATCAGCGTGCTGCAGTACGCGATTTTTTATCTCGGCGTCGAGCGCATTGTGCTGTGCGGTCACTACGGCTGCGGCGGCGTGCAGGCGGCGCTGGGTCTGCCTGCCAGCCCGTTAGCGCAGGAGGATTCGGCGCTTGCCCGGCGCATTGCCGCGCTGCGCCGCGCGTTGCAGCAGGGATTAGTGGCGTATCACGCCAGTCCCGCGCAGGAAGAGGAGAGCAGCAAGCTTAACCGGCTGGTTGAAGCCAATGTTATCGCCCAGTTTAGCCAGCTGGTGCGCTGCGAGCCGGTGCAACAGGCGTGGCAGGCCGGACAGCAACTGGATGTATTTGGCTGCGTGTATGACCTGCAGTCCGGCCATCTGAAAGAGTTAATTCAGCAATCGTCAGAGGAATCCTCATCATGAATCTGCAAACGCTTCGTCAGGATATTCCTGCTGGTCTGGTGGTGTTTCTGGTGGCGCTGCCACTGTGTCTGGGCATCGCGCAGGCCAGCGGTCTGCCGCCCTTTGCCGGTCTGCTCACCGGGGTGATCGGCGGTCTGCTGGTTACCGCGCTCAGTCCCTCGCGCTTTGCCGTGAGCGGCCCGGCGGCGGGGCTGGTGACCATTGTTGTGGCCTCAATCCAGACGCTCGGCAGCTTTTCCGCGTTTCTCACCGCGCTGATTCTGGCTGGCGTGCTGCAGTGCATGCTCGGCCTGCTGCGCGCCGGTCGTTTTATCTCGCTGGTGCCAGGTAGCGTCATCAAAGGGATGCTGGCGGCCATTGGCCTGCTGTTGATTATGCAGCAGATTCCGGTGGCGCTGGGCGCAGCGAGCGATGCCGGTCTGCAGTCGCTGGTCAGCGGGGAGTTTTCGCTCAGCGCGATGCTGGTGGCCGGTTGCGGGCTGCTGATTCTGTGGCTGTGGACCACGCCCGCGATCAAAGCGGTTAAAGCGCTGAGCTGGATGCCCGGCCCGCTGGTGGCGGTGCTGTTTGGCTGCCTCGCCACGGTGTTGGGCGATCGCCTGTTTCCCAGCCTCGGCGAAGGCCTGCCGCGTATCGTACTGCCGGCGTTTGACAGTATGTCGGCGCTGGTAGCGGAGCTGGAAACCCCTGACCGGCTGGCGTGGCAGAATCCGTCGGTGTGGGTGGTAGCGATTACGCTGGCGCTGGTGGCCAGCCTTGAAACGCTGCTCAGCCAGGAGGCGCTGAAAAAACTGCGTCCGCAGCACCCGGCGCCGTCACCGAATAAAGAGATGTTCGCGCAGGGCATCGGTAACCTGACCGCCGGCTTGCTCGGTGCGATGCCCATTACTGCGGTGATTGTGCGCAGTTCGGTCAACGTCAGCGTGGGTGCCCAAACCAAACTGTCGATTCTGCTGCATGGCGTGCTGCTGCTGATTTGTGGCTTGTGGTTCAGCGCTCTGCTTAACGCAATTCCGCTCGCCAGTCTGGCCGCAGTGCTGCTGTATACCGGCTATAAGCTGGCAACGCCGCGCCTGTTCGTCGAACAGATTCGCATGGGCGCGCAGCAGTACGTGCCGTTTCTTGCCACCATCGGCGGCATCATTGTGTTTGGCATGCTGGCCGGGATTGGTATCGGTATCGCGACGCAGATTCTGTGCAGCATCTACCAAAGCCACCGCAACGCGCTGCAGCTTACCCGCTATGACGACCATTACGTGCTGCGCTTTCAGCAAAACCTGACCTTTATGCACAACCCGAAGTTGCAGGGGCTGCTGGCGGAGATCCCGGAAAATAGCGTGGTGATTGTCGATCACGATAACGCCGAGTATATGGATCCGGACGTGAAAGCGGTGCTGCAGGATTTCGGGGATAGCGCCGGTGAGCGCGGCATCCGGTTGAGCCAGTGGCCGGTGGCGGTGAAATAACGTTCCCGCGCACAGTCATGCAGTTTTTTTCGCCAGAATCGGATATCCCGGATATCCGATTTTTTTATTTATACGGCATAATTGCCGCTCACAGCGCCTGCCTGCTTCACTCCCTTTTGGCGGGGCTGGTAGCTGGTAGCTCGTCTCTGGCTTTCATGGCAGAGTGAGCGCCGCTCAGTCGCAGAGCAGGGCGACGAACACCGGTTTAATTAGCGAATTATCGCACGGATTTTTCAGGTTAAATGATTGCTGATGCCAGCGACGGATGGCAGCGATTTCAGGTTACAGGGTTCAGACGTATGCGCGTTAAGCTGTTTGAAGAGAATAATGTTAAAAAGAATGCTCTTTCGCTGTGTCTTATTACGCTGTTCTTCTGCTTTGTTGGCAGCCACCTGCGTATTCCCGAAGAGTTTTCCCTGTTCTGGCCGGTGAATGCCCTTATCGCCGGGTTGATGGTGCGCAACCCGTTTTTACACACCACTTCCAGTTATCTGGTGTGTTTTGCCGCCATGATTTTCAACGATACGGTTTTTTCCGGCTGGGCACTGCCAGCGGTGACGATTAATTTTGCCAATATCCTGTTTATCCTGGTGTCAGTGAGCATGCTGATTAAGCATCTGCAATCGCCAACCGCAAACAGCCAGGTGTTCAACGCCATGCGCATCTTTCCGGCGTGCCTGCTCGGCGCGGCAGCCTGCGCCACCTGGGGGGCGTGGGCGCAGGATATCGACTTCAACGCGCGCTTTGTGGTGGCGTGGGCCGACTGGTTCAGCGAGCAGTTCTCCACCTCGCTGATGCTGCTGCCGGTGATGCTGACGCGTCCGCTGCGCAGCGTGCCGCTGCGGATGCTAATTCACCCGGCCAGGCTGCTGCCGCTGCTCGCCGTGGCGCTGTCGCTCACGGTGGGGGCGCTGATTGGTGGCGCGGGCAGTCTGACCTTCCCGGTACCGGCGCTGATCTGGTGTGCCATTGTTCTGCCGATTCCGATCACCAGCCTGGTGATTCTGTTCACCGGCATCACCGAGATCGTGCTGGTCTCGCACGGCGTGATGAATATTCAGGGCGATGATTCGCTGCTGCCCATCAGCCATCTCACTTCCGCACGGCTCGGCGTGGCCACCGTAGCGCTCAGCCCGCTGCTGGTGGCGGTGAGCATGGACGCCATTCGCCAGCTTAACCATCGCCTGGCATTGCGCGCCAATTACGATTTTCTCACCCAGCTACTGTCGCGCTCCGGCCTGTATGAAAACCTGCGCCAGCAGCCGTTTTCCCTGCAGCGTGAAGCCGGCGTGATTATGCTGGATGTCGACTACTTTAAAGCCATTAATGACAATTTCGGCCATGATGCCGGCGATGGCGTGCTGGAGGAAATGGCGCGCCGTATTCAGCACGTGGTTGGCAGTCGCGGCCTGGTGTGCCGCTTTGGCGGCGAAGAGTTTGTGGTGGTGGTGTTTGATTACACTCACAGCCAGCTGTTTCAGCTGGCCGAAGTGATTCGTCAGGCAATGGTGAAAGAGAAGTTCTGGATTCAGGGCAACACCGTGACCGTGACGGTCAGCCTCGGCCTGGCGCGCGGCGGTGCGGTTAACGAACGTGAATGGCCGGGGGTAATCAACCGGCTGGTGTCGGCGGCGGATAAACACCTTTACGTTGCCAAGCGCAACGGCCGCAATCAGACCTCACCGGCAATCGCGCCACGCAGCATGGCGCATGACGTGGCCTGAGCCACGCCATCGCAGGTTATACGCTGCTTTTCAGCTGGCTGGATTGCTGATGACGCTGCTGCGCCAGCTCAATCAGGCGGGTAATCAGATCGCTGTAGCTCAGGCCGGCCGCCTGCCACAGTTTGGGATACATGCTGATGTTGGTGAAGCCGGGTAAGGTATTCACTTCGTTGACAATAATGTCGCCCGTTTCGGTGAGGAATACATCAACGCGCGCCATGCCAAAGCACTCCAGCGCCTGGAACGCAGTAATCGCTACTGCCCGAATGGCCTCGCTGGCTTCCGCACTGATGTCAGCCGGTACCACCACCTGCGCGCCGCTCTCGCTGATATATTTGGTGTCGTACGAGTAGAAGGCGTCGTGCACCACAATTTCACCGCACGGGCTGGCTTCTGGCGCCTCGTTACCCAGCACCGCGCACTCAATCTCACGGCCGCTGATGCCCTGTTCAATCAGGACTTTGCGGTCAAAGCGGAACGCCAGATCCAGCGCCGCGTCGAATTCGTCCGGCTGCGTCACTTTGCTCACCCCAACGGATGAACCCTGATTGGCTGGCTTGATAAACAGCGGCAGGCCAAAGCGTGCGATCACCGCCTGCACATCCAGCGCCGCGCGCTGCGCCTGGGTGACGCTCAGCCACGGCGCCACTTTCAGGCCGGCATCGCGCAGCAGGCGTTTGGTGAAATCTTTGTCCATGCTGACCGCGGAGCCCAGTACGTCCGACCCGACAAACGGCAGATTGGCCATGCGCAGCAGTCCCTGCAGCGAGCCATCTTCGCCCAGCGTGCCGTGCACAATCGGGAAGATGACATCCAGCTGCGACAGCGGCTGCGCCTGCTGCCGCGTAATCAGCTGCTCCGCGCGGCTGCCGGGCACCAGCGCCACGTTTTCACCGGAGCGGTTCAGGGCAATCAGCGCCGGATTGTCGGCGTTGAGCAGAAAGCCTGAAGCGTCATTGAGATGCCACTCGCCCTGTTTGTCGATCCCCAGCAGCACCA
This sequence comes from Enterobacterales bacterium, assembly GCA_039593615.1. Taxonomy (GTDB): domain Bacteria; phylum Pseudomonadota; class Gammaproteobacteria; order Enterobacterales; family Enterobacteriaceae; genus Enterobacter. The sequence continues at coordinate 72,912 of JBCNOY010000022.1, forward strand.
CGTCGTATTTGTTTTTATCGATCGCCTCAAGAATATTTTTGGCCGACTGTAACGACACTTCATGTTCGGCCGACTTGCCGCCAAATACGATACCTACCCGCTGTTTTGCCATTGCTCTTTGTCCGGTTGCAGTAAAGCGAGCAGCTAAGATAACACGCCCAGGACAGCGCTCAACAGCGCCGCGATTATTCTGCAATCGATCGGTCGCCAGACCGCATTCAATCGGGCTTTGCCCGCTTTATTCATAAATATTCTCCACCGTTTGAGACAAGTCCTGGACGGCCTGAAAGCTGCCTTCTGTCAGAATTTTCCCAATTCAAAGAAAAGTCTGCGGTGGACGATGCGTCCACCGTTTTTTGTCAGGTTTACAGGAGTCGGGAAATGATGGACCAGAAGCAGAATGCCGTGGAGCAGGATGCGCGTTCTGTTGCTCGTATCGAAACCACCGTGGATGACACGCTGTTAAAAAGCGTGGCGTGGATTTGCAAACACTACAAACGCGAGAAGAGTGAAGAGGCGCTGGTCGCCGGCCTGCCAAAAGCGACGCTGCTGTCGCCGTCGCAGGCGATGACCGCTCTGGAGAACGCTGGCATTACTGGCGGCATGGTTGAACGCCGCCTGCAGGATCTGCCGGAGCAGCTGATGCCGATGATTCTGCTGCGGCAGAACGGCGGCGGCAGCATTGTGCTGTCGCGGCGCATTCACACCAATGAGGAAAATCAGCGCGAGCTGCGCTTCCAGCTGATAATGCCGGAGGTGAGTGATAAAGCGGTGGAGATGAGCCTGGCGGAGCTCAACGAGATTTACGCCGGCTTTGCGGTGATGGCGAAACCGGCGGCGGTACTGGATGAGCGCGCCAGCGAAATGCTGCCGGAAGTTAAAGGTCACTGGCTGTTCAGCACTCTGTGGCGCTATCGCCGCTTCTACTACAGCGCGGGCATCGGCGCCGTGCTGATCAACGTGCTGGCCCTGGCGTCCAGCATCTTCTTCACCATGAACGTCTACGACCGCGTGGTGCCGAACCAGGCCTTCATCACGCTCTGGTCGCTGGCGATCGGCGTGGTGATCGCGATGGTGTTCGAGGGTATCTCGCGTCATACGCGCGCCCACCTGATCGACGCGGCCGGCAAGAAGGCGGACCTGGTGATGGGCAGCATGTTGTTCCGCAAGGCCTTGTCGATCCGGATGGAGCACCGGCCGCAGTCCTCCGGCTCGTTCGCGAACCAACTGCGCGAGTTTGAATCCGTGCGTGATTTCGCCACCTCGGCCACCTTGTCGGCCGTCACCGACCTGCCCTTCGTGCTGATGTTCGCCGGCGTGATCTTCGCGGTGGGCGGGCCGCTCGGCTGATGATCCCGACGATGATGATCCCGATCATCGTCGGCATCAGCGTGGCCATGCAGTGGCCGCTCGCGCGCGCGATGAAGGAAAACCTGCGCGAGGCCTCGCTCAAGCAGGGTGTGCTGATCGAGTCGATCGAAGGCCTGGAGACGCTGAAGGCCGTCGGCGGCGAAGGGCTACATGCAGAGGCGCTGGGAAACCTTCAGCGCGATGCAGGCGGCCACCTCGCAGCGCAGCCAAGACGCTGTCCTCGCGCTGGCGACTGACGATCGTGCCGTTCCTGCAGCAGGTGCAGACGGTCGTGTTGATCGTCGCGGGGGTCTACCTGATCACCGAAGGACGCCTCACCAAGGGTTCCCTGATCGCCTCGGTGATGCTGGCCAGCCGTGCCACCGGGCCGCTCAATGCGGTGATGGGACTGGCGCTGCGCTTCCAGCAGGCCAAGGCGGCCTTCGAGTCGCTGAACCGCCTGATGGAAATGCCGTCCGAGCGCGATCCGAGCCGCGAAACTACCTGGCCGATCCTCCCGCTGACGCGGCGAGATCTCCCTCAAGGCGCTGTCGCTTCGCCTATCCGGCGCCGCCGATGCAGCCCAATCCCGAGATCCTCAAGGGAATCCCCCTGGCCATCGATCCCGGCGAGCGCGTGGCCGTGCTCGGGCGCATCGGCAGCGGCAAATCCACCCTGTTGCGCATGATGGGGCGCCTGTACATGCCGGCCCAGGGTGCGATCTCCCTCGGCGGGCTCGCGGTCGAGCAGATCGATCCGGCCGATTGGCGGCGCGCGGTCGGCTACGTCGGGCAGGACGTGCGCCTGTTCTATGGCTCGCTGCGCCAGAACGTGATGATCGGGCGGCCCGACGCCACCGCGAGGGAGTTGCTGCGCGTGCTGAAGCTGACGGGGCTCGACGAGGTGGCGGCCCGGCACCCGAGGGGCGTGAACCTGCCGATCGGCGAGGGTGGCGCGGGCCTGTCCGGCGGACAGCGGCAACTGGTGTCGCTGGCGCGCACGCTGCTCGGCCGGCCCCAACTGCTGCTGTTCGACGAACCCACCAGCGCGATGGACACGCAGACCGAGGAAGCCAGTTCCTCGCGCATCTCGCTCGCGCCACGCAAGGGCAGACGCTGGTGGTGGTCACGCACCGGCCGTCGATGCTGGCGCTGGTCGAGCGCATCGTGGTGGTCGAGGATGGCCGGATCGTGGCGGATGGCCCGAAAGATCAGGTGCTGGCCGCGCTGGAAGGCAGAAGGTAACGCCCGATTCCAGCGCGCGTCATGCGTCAGGGCGGTATGAGCAGGCGGCGCGTGCACGGCCCGCCGCCGGCGTGAACGATGCGGTTCGGGCAAGCGTCCAGAGCCCGCCGTCGCCGAACGAGCAGATGGAGGGCCGCAGCATGATTCGAAGGTTCAATGCGCAAATGGCGCAGCCGCAGCAAAAATCTCTCCGCTGCGGATGCCGAATTCATGAATGACGTGCAGGCGTCCCTGCTGTCGCAAACCACGCCGGGATCGAAACTGGTGATGTGGATCATCATCGCGGTGATTGGCATCGGTCTCACCTGGGCGAACTATGCGCGGGTGGAGGAGATCACCAAGGGCGAGGCCACAGTCATTTCGCGCAGCCGCGAGCAGGTGATCCAGAGCCTCGAAGGCGGCATCCTGGAAGAGATGAACGTGCGCGAGGGCACGATGGTCAACCGGAAAGGCCAGATGCTGCTGAAGATCGACCCGACCCGCGCGCAAACCAGCTACCGCGAGGCTTATTCGCAAGGTGGTGGGGCTGAAGGCGCCGCATGGCGCGGCTGCGCGCGGAGGCCTTTTCGCAGCCGCTGGCGTTTGACGCGCAGGTGAAGTCCGCGGCGAGCCCGCGGTGGTGGCGCAGGAAACCAAGGCCTATGACTCGCGCAGGCGCGCACTCGACGAGTCCATCGCCGCGCTGGAACGCAGCTACGCCCTGTCGATGCGGGAAATCGAGCTGGCCGAGCCGCTGGCGGCGAAGGGCTTGATGTCCGACGTCGAGTTGCTGCGCATGAAGCGCCCGGCGAACGAGTTGAAATCGCAGATGGTCGAGCGCCGCAATCGCTACCAGGCCGATGCGAATTCCGAGCTGACGAAGCTGGAGCTGGAGCTCGCGCAGACCAACGAGACCCTGGTTGGCCGCCGCGGATGTGCTGTCGGCGCACCAGCGTTATGGCGCCGGTCTGCGGCACGGTGAAAAACGTGCGCGTGAACACCATCGGCGGCGTCATTCAGCCCGGTGAGCACATTCTCGAAATCGTGCCGCTGGAAGATCAACTGCTGGTGGAAGGCAAAATCCGTCCGTCGGATGTCGCCTTCCTGCGTCCGGGGCAGCCGGCGATGGTCAAGATCACCGCCTATGACTTCGCTATCTATGGCGGACTGGATGGCCACGTGGAATACATCAGTCCGGATACGCTGAAAGACGATCAGAAAGCCGCTTCCGGCCGCCCGGATGACACTTATTACCGCGTGTTGATCCTCACCGATAAAAGCACGCTGCACGCAGGCAACAAAGATCTGCCGATCATTCCCGGCATGGTGGCGCACGGTGGAAATCCGCACCGGCGAGAAAACCATCCTTGATTACCTGCTGAAGCCGGTACTCAAGGCGAAAGAAGCCTTCCGCGAGCGTTAATAACCATGAAAAATAATAATATGCACCGTCGCGCAGCGGCGCGGCGCCTCTCTTTGCTTGCCGGTTGCATTACGGTCATGATGGCCCCGGCCATCAGCGTAATGGCCGATTCGACCAGTGAACTGATGATGTTTGCCGAGATGAGCGGACATCGCCCGGCCGCCCCCGTTGCGGCACCGGTACGCAGCGCGCCGGTACAGCGCGTGCCCGTTGCGCCTGCCCAGCGCTTTGCAACCGCGCCGGCACCGCAAGCGATGTTTACGCAACCTCAGGTCGCGCCGGTTGCGCCACCGGTCGCCGCGCCACGCGCTCAGCCGGCACCTGCACCTGCACCAGCAACGCCGATTGCCCCGCCGCCGGTACAGCCGGTACAGGGCGGCGGTTTTCTGACGGAGGAGCAGCGCCAGCCGGAACCCAGGCAGACGAATCCGCTGCTGAAATCGGTACGCACTTTCAACCCACAGCAGCCTGCGCCGGTGCCGGTGAATGAAGCAGAAGTAAAAGCACAGAGCGAGTTCAGTTATGTCAGTCCGCCAGTAGCGGAAACCAGAACCACTGCCGCCGATGCCGCCGTGGCGCGTTCACCGGTCAGCCTGAGCGGTGCGGTAGATGAAACGGTGGCTGAATCCGAGCTGCGGCAGAAATTCCTCTCGGCCGCACGTATCACCTGGCGCATCAGCCCGGCACTGAAATCGTCCGTGGCGCAGACCGATGCCGCCGCCGCCAGTGTGGATGAGGCGAAAGGGCAGCGCTGGCCGCAGCTGGATGTCAGCGCCAGTTCGGCGACCAAAGAGTTTGGTGGCGGGGTAAAAAGCGACGGTAGTCAGAGCAACGTGCCGGCGCTCGGCGTGTCGATGGCGACCAACCTGATTGATTTCGGTCAGACCAGCCGCACCATCGAGAGCCGCGAAGAGCGCGTGACCTCGGCGCAGCAGGCGGCGCAGGCGCAGCGTGAAGAGCTGGCGATGCAGGTCAGCAACGCGCTGATTGAGTGGAACAAGCAGCAGCGGATCATTGCCATCAGCCAGCAGTACGTGGCGCGCATGACCGAACTGACTACCATGCTGAGCGGCATTGTGCAGTCAGATACCGGTCGTCGCAGCGAGCTGACGCAGGCCAAAGGCCGATTGCTGCAGGCGCAGAGTTATCTGGAGAATGCCGAGTCGCGCGCGCGCGATGTCGAAATCACGCTAAACCGCCTGATGGGCAATAGTCGCGTGACGCTGCCAGCCAGCGATCGCTGGGCGATGAATTTTGGCGATCTCAATCGTCAGCTGGCCAGCCTGGATTATCATCCGCTGATCCTGCGCGCCAATGCGGAAACGCGAGCGGGGTTTAAAGAAGCGGAGGCGATTAAAGCTTCCGGCCTGCCAAAACTCAACTGGACGGTAACCAAAAGCACGCGTGAGGATCAGCTCGGTCGCCAGCAGGCGTGGCAAACCGGAATCAACGTTAGCTGGGGCCTGTTCCGCGGTGGTTCAACCAACGCGCAGGAGATTGCGGCGATTAAACGCGCCGAAGCCAGTCGTCAGCAGGTGCAGGAGCAGCGGCGCGATCTGGAGAATCGCGTGCGCGCTGCCAGCCAGGATGCACATTCGATGGCCGATCGCGCCGCGCTGTATAAGAGTCTGATCGTCGAGTCTGACCGCATCCGCAAAGACTTTTTCGATCAGTGGTATCACCTCGGACGCCGCTCGCTGTTGGATGTCCTGAGCGCCGAGAGCGATCTGTATAACAACCAGGTAAGCGAAGTGAGCAATCGCTTTGACAGCTACGCGGCGATCATTCGCGGCTACTCCAGTGCCGGCATCCTCAGCCGCTGGCTCACCACCGGACGTTAAGCGTCAGCGCGCTGTGGCGGGTTAGCCGGTATCAGAAACAGCAGCGCAACCGGGATGGCAGCGAACAGCAGCAGTGCCGCAGCGGCGCTGCTGCTGTAGATTTGCGCAAAGAGTATCGCCCCGACAATTTGCCCAATCGCCAGCGTCAGAAACGCCGCCGCCACGCCAGAGGCCGCATTTTGTGGCGTGGCGGCGGCACCCGCAACCAGCAGAATACCCGACAGCGTGACGTATCCCGCGCCGCACAGTGCCGCCGCCGGTACCAGCCAGTAGCTAAAGTGGGTGAGCGCCGCCAGCAACAGCAGTGGTGCGGCCATCGCCAGCTGCGCCAGCCAGTACACCTGACGCATACCGATGCAGCGTGCCAGCGGGCCGGTCAGTGCGCCGAGAATGCCGGCCGCGCCGCTAACCAGCCACAGCATACTGGCCTGGCCCTCGTTCAGGAGGCTGTGCTGGCGTAACACATCCGGTCCAAAACACCACCACGCCGCGCTGGCGACACCGCTAAGAAAAGCGATGATGATCACCCGCTGCAGCGCATGGTTGTGCAGCCGATCGCGCCAGCCAACCGGCGATCTCTGTGGATCGGCACGCCCGGCGGGCAGGCAATAGCGTGCCAGCAGCAGGCTGATTAACGCCAGCACGGCAAAACAGCAGCAGGCTGCGCGCCAGCCGCCGGGCACCAGCATGAAAATGGGCACTGACACAATAATGCCCGCGCCGGTGCCAGCGTTAATGAGCGTGTTAGCGGCGGTTTGCCGCGACGCGTCGAGTTGCCGGCTCACGGCACTGGCGAGCGCCGGGGAAGCCAGTCCGGCACCGAGACCGGCGATAAACAGCCCACCGGCAATCAGCCATGTGCTGCCGGCAGCGGCCAGCAGCAGTAAGCCGAGCATGGCCGTCAGCGCTGCCAGCATGGCGGTGCTGCGCACGCCCCAGCGCGCCAGCAGCAGCGTGGCGCCGGGCGTGGCCAGGCAGTAAGCCAGATAGCTGCAGGCGGCCAGCATGCCCGATGCGCGCGGGCTGAGGCTGATCTGCTGCGCCACCTGCGGCATCATCATTCCCCAGGCAAAACGCGCCAGTCCGTAGGTCACGGCGATCAGCATGAAGCCGCTCAGCGTCAGGCGGAGTGAGGCTTTCATGACGTATTCGCCATCAGTTGCTCAGCCGCCAGACGCGCAGTGACCGCGGCCTGCGGACCGTCAATCAACCCGGCCATAATCGCCCCTTCAAACAGTATCCAGATGGCATCGGCCAGCGCTGACGGCGCATTTCTGTGCGAGTGCGCCAGGCAGGCACGGATGTAGCCGCGCTGCCAGTAGCGATAATCCAGCGCCTGCGCCGCCAGCTCAGCATCCAGCTCCGCATACTCGCCGTACGCTTTGGCAAAAAAGCAGCCCAGCGATCCCTCCGCCCGCATCCACTGTTCCAGCACTGAAAACAGCTGGCTGATGGCTGCCGGATCGTCTGGCTGTGACAATAAATCGGCAAAGCGCTGCCGGCGCGCTGTCATCACCGCGGCAGTTAACCGCTCGCGCGACGGAAAGTGCTGATAGAGCGTACGCGTGGAGACCTTCGCCTCACGGCAAATGTAATCGGTGCTGGTGGCATGAAAACCATTGTTGTAGAACAGCCGCTCGGCAGCGTTCAGGATATGTTGTTTTTTACGCATACCTTAAAAAGTAAACCGATCGTTTTACTTTTGCAAAGTTGCGAAGGTGAAAATCGGATGCGAGGCGGTTGGTCGCCGCCGGTTTCAGTGATGCAGCTTTGAGGGAATAATCAATAATGAAAAGCGCTTAGCCGAGTCGGGCGATGCGTGCTCGGGCCTCATCCAGATGCTGTTGTAACGCGGCGAGGCACGGCGCAAAACGCGCTGAGAAACCATCGCAACTGTTCGCCAGAGACAAAAATTCCTCCGCCAGAGCCAGCGCTTCCCGCCATGTATCGCTGCTGACCACTTCCGGCAGTGACGCTGGCCGCAGCGTATTCACGATGGCGCCGCCCGCTCTGGGCGCAAAGCCCATCGGCAGAATGTCATAAGCTGGCGCGAGGTGATAAGGACGGCCATGGCGACTGATGAATGACAGGTTACCGGCGTGCATGTCGGTATTGCCGATCAGCATGCCGAATGCCCAAAGCCGGGCCGTGCTATTAGCGGCCTCAGAATGGACACACTTTTCCGCTACAAGCTGCTTGACGAGGACCGGCCAGCTTGCGCTGGCATTGCCGACAAACTCCGCATCAAGCGCGCGCAGCGAAAACACGCCAATACGGCCCATTTTGCCCACCCGATCGAAGCGAGGGATTTCGAGGAAGCGCTGCCCTGCAATATCAAACACGTCGGTCTCAACACCCAGCACTTTCAGGGCCAGATGTTCAGCCATCAGCAGATCGCGCCAGCGTTCGCTGACTGGGTTGTCATCTGCTGCGGTGAATTTCACCAGCACATGACCGCGTTCGCTATAGGTGCAGAATTTTGGCTGCTCGCCACCCGCAGATGAGCCCGGCACCTCACCAGCGCCCGCAGCCCGCGCCAGTTCGGGATACGCTGTCGCGCGCTCCACGGGAGTCGGTTCGGGCATTTCCAGAAAACGGCTGCGCGCCTGCTCGCCGATCAGCAGGTTGCCGATCGCATCATGACCTTGCGCCAGCAGCGCTCTGACGACATCTGCGTCCGCCCATTGTTCGGGATTTGCCGGCAGACCGAGCCCGATGGCATAAGTCGAGGCATACGCTCTGCCGAGATAGCCCTGTGGTCGCATGTCAAACAGCCACCACGGCAGCCCGTCACTGTGAAAGCTTTTGTGGTCCGCCTGCACCATCACAAATCCCTCTGGACGAACCGGAATCAGCTCGCCGAGAGGTTTGATTTGCCCTTCATCGGTAACACGATAAATCGGGGCCGAGCGGAATCCGCGAAACGTATCCCGCAGAGCATATTGAATAGATGGACCCGCCCCGATTTTGACGATGTCATCACCCAGTTCTCTAATCGCACGGGAAAGCGTAGGCTGGCTTATACTCATTTTTTCAATGAGTTGCCTTCCTTTCATCGTCCCGCTAAAGAGAAGCTGACGTATGTTTTTCGAACGTAATGACATGTGTTTGAATAGGTTTGTGAATAGATATATGAATAGGTTTTGAGTGGTTATGTTAGCAAATAAGCAACTGGCAGTCACTGGGATGTATTGTGCCTGACGTACAAAATGTGTGGGCCTGTCGGGAGTTGAGGCTTCATGCAGGCTTAGCGAGGGAGAATCTGGGTGTGGTTGTTTGTAAGAGGTGGTTGGTGACACAACAACTGTATGAGTCTGGTTGGCTGGTAAGATTGGTGTTTCAGATTGCAGGCGAGAAGATGGATTGAATTTTTGCGATGTTGGGATAAATATCACCATTGAAATAAATAAATTATCGTGAAAGATAAGTTGAAGCTACAATCATACAATAATATTTAATCCCTTATAGGTTTAAAAACGGAGTTGTATAATTATTTCTTTGACGTGAAGATGATGATTTATTAATAGTGAAAAAAACATTGAGTCAAGAAAGCACATTGGTTCGCCTTAATATAAAAAGTGTCAAACTTTTTGTGGGCTTAATTTTCTGGGATTGGTTGAAGTTTACATATTAATAAATCTCGCATTGCAGCACTGATCTACGCAATTATGACTCTCATGATGCAAAAATTAAAAGTGTGATTTTTAACTAAATGAATATTTTTATTTATTATTGCCTAACTAATAACAAAAGTGTAGTGTATATTTCAGCGTGTTACTTCTCACTTTATAGGAAATTATAAAAAAGAGTTGCATAAGCAAATGATGGCGTGAGATAAGATCATGTGTAGAGATAAATGGTGGGAGTTCAAGTAGTTCAACATCTTCTTACAATGCGTAAGATAGGGGATTTTGAATAATTTGAGATGAGAAGGGAAGTCACTTGAGCAGAAACAGTAAATTAAAGCGCCAAATTAAAAAAAAGAGCAAACCAGTACGCAAATCTGGTAACCCGGCACATAAAGTTCTGGAAACAATAGATGACGGTGGCTACGTCTATCGGATGCTTGAGAATAATCTCGCCGATATTAGTTTGGCAGAGCGTGAGCGCATGGTTATCGAAATGGGCGAACGTGCGCGAACTGAGTTTCCTAAAAATATGGAAAAAATTCAATCAATACTTAAAGAATATGATCCATTGTTTTTGATGACCGTAATTACACGGAATGCTTTAGCGGTTAATGTTGGGTCCCAGGGGATTTTTTCAACAGAGCCAACAGGACAGTTAGGTCGTCATCAGGCAGAGCTACTTCAAGCTCTTGTAATAGCAACACCTAAATCAGAGGTTTTTGGTGATTCAATTGTTCCTAATCCGTTAATCATTCAGGAGGCCGTTGATCAGTTAGAGAGCGCGGCTGCTCATTATCCTTTCAGCCGTTTCGATCCAGTTTATCTTTCAGAGGATAAGGAAGAAAAAAGCATCAGAGCTATAATGGAGAAACTTCGTATTCATACACAGGCTGTAAGAAATTGGGGGTTTCACACGCAGCAGATCAGAATAATAAGAGAGTTATATGCTCCTCTAGATAGTCTGTTAGAAAAAAAACACGGTTTCAGCTTTTCTCTTGTAGTCGATCTTTTTTCATTTCTGGCAGATGAAAATCAGAGAAAATTAAATGATTGGTTTGATAGAATGCGCCCAGTTGCCCGCATAAATAATCCAGTGAAATTGGTGAAAGCCTATTTTTCTATGTTGGGATTGCCGGCTTCAGAGGCTGAAGAAATGATTGGAGGTTTAGATGTCCACCAGCTTAGTCACAACCATGTATTATCGCTTTGCTTAGCGCATTACGATTACTTTGCTCAGTATGCCTATTTAATTCAACCCGAAGAATTAGTAGTAAAACTTAAATGTGGCCACGAAAAATTATTTAACATCCTAAATTACTTCTCATTGGCGCGCGGAGAGTTGAGTGGTCAGAATAGGGAGTTTTTTTTCTTGAGCAACCCTGTATGGTCAAAACCTATATATCGTGAGGGAAATGACTTTTATTGTTTTATGCCTGAGATTATTTTCAGTTTTGCATTCAATACATTTGACAGCCTAATTGAAGATGTTGCTGGTGAACGGCTCAAAGAAAGACGATCTGCATTCCTTGAGAAGAAAATTGAAGAGATAGTTAAAAAGAGTTTTTCGGAAACAGAGGTGTATGCTGGAGTTAAGTGGGAATACGAAAATCGTGTGTATGAGACAGATTTAATTGCTATCATTGACTCACTTATGTTAATTGTTGAGGCTAAATCTCATAAAATATCTGCGCCTGCATTAAGAGGTGCCCCTGGTAGGGTACGCAATCATTTACGAGATATTCTAATAGCCCCAAATTTGCAATCCCATCGATTTGAGACAGTCATTATTGAGGCTCAGAATAATCCACAGGGTCGCATGGCACAAAAACTAAAGCTACCTTTTGATATATCCAGCATTCGCCAGATATTTAGGATATCAGTGTCTCTAGAGGACTTTGCCACTCTCCAATCCGACCTTTTGCAATTCAAATATACCGGCTGGCTACCCGATGAATTTGTCCCTTGTCCTTCACTAAATCTAGGTGATTTCGAGACAATATTTGACATACTTGAGCACCCAATTGATATTCTTCACTATTTTAGGAGGCGTTCTCAGTTAGAGAAAGATAATAGAATATTAGGCGATGAGCTTGATTATCTTGGTGCATTTATCAAAAATCATCTTCATTTTCCACCAGAAGTCATTAATTCCAAAGCCCTGCTTAGTATCAGCGGAAATTCATCAAACATAGATCGTTATTACATGTCGAATGAAATCGGTATCAAAGTGCCTAAACCTCGTATAGTATATCCAGCTTTTTTTAAAAATGTATTTTTAAAGTTGGAAAAAAAAGGACAGAAAGGTTGGAGTGAAATTGGACTGATTCTCAGTAGCTTGCCTGCTGAGAACATGATAGAAGTTGATAAACAGATTTCTGAGCTAAAAAAAATTGTCAAGCGTAACTGGAAAAAAAAGCATGTTAATACTCTAATTTATCAACCCCCTAAGGATATAGAAAGTATTTTAGCTATAGTCGTGTATAAATCTGAAAATAAGCATGAACGACACAATATGTTTAGTGTTGCAGCTCAGAACGCTTTAGATGATGATCGTTATAAAGAATGTCTGATCATTGGGATAAACGCTGATGATCCATTAGTTGACTACCACGATTTAATGCTTGCGAGGACAGACTCTTTGCAGTCTTGAACTTATAATATAACTAAGAATCTTAAGACGATTACGGCTTACGTGACTTACGTAAACATAAATTTGGTGGCCCCTGCTGGGTTTGAACCAGCGACCAAGCGATTATGAGTCGCCTGCTCTAACCACTGAGCTAAGGGGCCAGCGGAGCGGGGATTATAAAGTATCTCGGTGGGGCGATCCAGCGTTGCTCAATCGGTTGGTGAAAATTCCCGCAATCACTGAGTCCTTGATCTCACAGCAAAAAATCCCGCAACCCTGGCAGAAGCGGGCAATAAGCGCCCACTGCTGTCGCGTTTTTGAGACAAGGCTTGCTGCTGCCTTGTCTCCGGATGCGCAGGTTCAGCGATAGCGAGAGGCGGGCTTATTCAGCGAGATAAACGGCAGGATGGCGCCGCGCGCCTGCTCAAAGCTTTGCCACAGGCCCATATCTTCCACCGAAGGGATAGTGATCGCTTCGCCGTCATCCAGACCGCGCAGCGCGGCGGCGACTAAGTCGTCGACCTCCATCACCATCTCTGCCGGCAGTTCATCCACCGAGCGCCCGGTGCGCTGAAAGATCTCGGTGCGCGTCAGGCCCGGCAGCAGCGCCTGCACGCGTACGTTGTGGCCCGCCAGCTCACGCTGCATATTCCGCGTCAGCGAGAGCACAAAAGCTTTCGTCGCATTGTAGGCCCCGTTTGCCTGCTCGTTAACCAGCGCCAGTACCGACGCCACGTTCACGATGGTGCCCGCGTTGCGGCTGCGGAAAACCTGTGCGGCCGTGTGAGAAAGCTGCGTCAGCGCCACCACGTTCAGTGCCAGCATGGTTCGCGTCTGGTCGATGCTGGCGTCGATAAACTCGCCTTCCACCGTCATGCCCGCATTGTTGATCAGCGTGGTAATAAGCGAATTGTTCCGCAGCTCGCTATCAATACGCGCCAGATCCTCATGGCGTGTCAGGTCCGCAGCCAGCACGCTGACTTCTACGCCGTGCGCTTCGTGCAGCGACTGCGCCAGCGCGCTCAGACGTGCAGCATCGCGCGCCACCAGAATCAGGTCGTTGCCGCGTGCGGCCAGCTGTTTTGCGTAAGTTGCGCCGATACCGCTGGAAGAGCCGGTGATTAAAGCCAGTTGGTGTGACATGGAAAAGCCCTCTGTATGATGATCGTCATATTGGTGTGCTGATAATATGACGACCATCATATATATCGTCAAGCTGGAATATGACGATCGTAATAATTACACTGATTGCCATTAACGATGAGCAGGGTAACAACCGATGGAAAAGCTAAGCCATAAGGCGCGCACGCGGCAGCGCATTCTGGAAGAAGCGGCGGTGGTGATGCGCGAATGCGGCACCGAAGGCATTGGCGTGGCAGCGCTGATGAAGCGCGTTGGCCTGACGCACGGTGGGTTTTATGCGCACTTTGCCTCGCGTGAAGCGCTGGTCGAAGCGGTGATTAGCGAGATGTTTGCCGACTCGGCGCAGCGTTTTGCCGCCGTGCTGGCGATAGAGGATCCGGCTGAACGGTTGAACCAGTGGATCGACCGCTATCTGTCGGACCAGCACTGTGGCGCGCCGGGCGAGGGCTGTCCGATAGCGGCGCTGGTCAGCGAAGTGGCGCATTTACCGCCGGATGCGCGGGCGCTGTTTTCGGCGAAGCGCGAAGCGGTGCGGCGGCAGCTGGTGCAGGCGCTGCAGCAGCTGGGACATGCGCAGGCGGAAAGCATCGCCAGCAGCATGCAGGCCGAAATGGTCGGTGCGCTGGCGCTGGCGCGCGCCTGCACCGATGAAGCGGAAGCGCGCCAGATGCTGGAGGTGACGCGTCAGGCAGTTAAACTGCGCGCCGGGCTGGTGACAGCATGAGCGATCACGACATCCGCGACATCATCGCACCCGATTTGCAGGTGCTGTTTTGCGGCATCAATCCGGGCAAATCCTCGGCGCATACCGGCTTTCACTTTGCGCATCCCGGCAACCGCTTCTGGAAGGTCATCCATCAGGCCGGATTTACCCGCGAACAGCTGCTGCCGGAGCAGGAACAGCGGCTGCTGGAGACCGGCTGCGGCATCACCATGCTGGTTGAGCGCCCCACCATTCAGGCCAGCGAGCTGGCGGGCGCGGAGCTGCGTGACGGCGGCGCGCGTCTGCAGGAAAAGGTGCTGCGCTATCAGCCGCGCGCGCTGGCGGTGCTGGGTAAGGATGCGTTTCAGAAGGCGTTTCGTCAGCGCAACGTGGCGTGGGGCGAGCAGCCGCAGTTGCTGGGCGAAACTCGTTTATGGGTGCTGCCCAATCCCAGCGGATTAAACCGCGCTTCGCTTGAGGAGATGGTTGCTGCTTATCGCCAGCTTCATGATTGGTTACAGAATAAGGCGTGAGCTGGCTCTGTTTCATCAGGTAATAACGTTGTTCATCGTTTTTTTTCTGGCTACACCGGATGCTCCACGCAAAAAAAGGAGCAGGGAGATGAAGCAACGCACCATGGTTCTGGCGGCACTGCTGCTGGCGGCGCAACCGGGCGTCCAGGCCGCAACGCTGAAGGTATTCAGTTCCGGCGGTATGTACCCGGTAATTGAAAGCCTGAAGCAGGATTATCAGCAGCAGAGCGGTGACAGCATTGAGCTGGAAGCGGCGCCGTCGATGGGTGATACGCCGCAGGCGATTCCTAATCGCCTCAAACGCCATGAAAGCGCCGACGTGCTGGTGATGGTGGATTACGCCATCAAGCCGCTGGAGCAGGCCAAATGGGTGGATAGCGCCAGCCATCAGGTGCTGGCGCACTCGTACATCGCCATGGCGGTGAAGCAGGGCACCACGCCGCCGGATATCAGTACGGTCGCGAAGTTCAAACAGGTGCTGACCTCCGCCTCAAGTATCGCCGTGTCTGACAGCGCCAGCGGCAAATATATTCAGAGCAAGATGCTGGATAAGCTGCAGCTGGGCCCGAAAACGGCGGCGAAGATCACTGTGATTCCGGCCACGCCGGTGGGTGAGGCGGTCGCGCAGGGCAAAGCCGAGCTGGGCTTCCAGCAGAACAGCGAGCTGAAGGCGGTGAAAGGTATTACTATCGTGGGACTGATTCCGCCGGCGGCACAGCAGGATACGCTGTACGCTGCGGTGATCACGCGCAGCAGCCAGCAGCAGCAGGCCGCGGCGAAGTTCGTGAAATACCTGCAGAGCGACAAGGCGCGCAGCGTGATGCAGGAGAAAGGGCTGACGCCATACTGAAGACAATAAAAAACCCCGGCAGGCCGGGGTTTTTACTGTCAGGACAG